>CAVPHD010000004.1:0-645486 GCA_963704165.1 uncultured delta proteobacterium
AGGGGGAGATGTGCGCGTAGCCGGGTTCAGATCCGACGGATTCCGCCGCGTCGCCCTCGCGGCCGCTGCCTCGTTGTTCTGCGCGTACGGCTACGGTCAGGAGCAGGATCCGTTCATCGGGGCCTGGAAGCTCGTGGCGTCGGAGGCGAATCAGGGACGCTGGGACCAGGCGACCGCGGCGGCTCCGGACCTCGACGCCGGACTCGCGGAGGTCGAGGACAGCTTCGGTTGGCCGCTTCGCGCCGAGATCCGATCCGCGCTCGTCTCCCACGACGCGCGCACGCTCGCCCGCGCGCTGACGGTCGCCGCCTGTGGTGCCGTTCTCCGGAAGCTCGACGCGTCCGCGCGCGAGGGATTGACCGACTACTACCGGGCGAAGTACCGGATCGAGGCGGCGCGCACGACCTACTCCGAGCTGCTCGCGCCACCTTTGCGACACCAGGACGCGACACGTCACGGGCATTCGCACGACGCCGTCTGGGACGGGCTCGCGCGAGCGCAGACGGCCCTCGGTCGCCCCGGCTTTCTCGGCCGCGGGCAGGTCGCGCCCGATCGAGCCGCCTACTCGGCTGCAGAACGCGAGATCGAATCCGCACTGCGAGCCGCCTTTCCGTTCGTACCGGAGGTGAAGCGATGAGAAGTCGAGCCGTCATGGGAATTCTCGCGCTGGTTCTGACGTGCGATGTCGCGCACGCAGAGAGCGAGGTCGAGACGCTTCGAACTCGCGTGCGCGAGCTCGAGGAACGCCAGCAGCGGACCGACGCGGAACTCGATCAGCTTCGCGCGCTCCTCGTCGGCGAGGCGCGCGAGCAGCGCACTCCCGATGTCAGCCAGGCTCCGCCCGGCGACGATATCGACCTCGGCGTGCTCGCGGGCCGGAGCGAAGGGTCGATCCTGAGCCGGATCGATTTCCACGGCCACCTCGCCGTCGACTACGTCGGTATCGGGAAGCCCGGTGCCGCCAGCGTCGATACGCGCGTCGAGTCCGACGCGGAGCTCTTGCCGCGCAGCTCCTTCACCGCCTCGGACCTGACGTTCTTCGTCGGTCTGCCGATCTACGAGAACGTCTACGCAGCGACCGAGGTCGAGTACGAGAGCGGTGGCGACGAGATCTCGCTCGACCAGGCATTCGTACAGTGGGATCTCCTGCCGGACGAGCGCCTCTCCCTGCGCGGAGGCAAGTTCTACTTTCCGTTCGGCATCGACCGTTTCCATCAGAACGCGCCGACCAACCCGCTCGTCGATCGGCCCGCACCGTTCCTGTTCGTGATTCCGGAGACGTACTCCGAGACCGGAATCGAGTTGCTCGGCGAGGCCGCGCTCTCGCATTCGCCCGAGGTGGTCGCCGAGTACGAGTTCGCACTGGTGAATGGGCTGGGCGAGCCTGCGTACTCGTCAGCGCGCGTCGCGCGACAGAACCGGGACGGGAACTCCGGGAAGTCCTACGGCGGCCGGCTCGGGTTGGTCTTCGATCGCTGGCTGCGCGTCGGTGCGTCGGGTCTCGCAGGGAACTACGACCGGACGAACGACGACGGTCTCTGGGCCGCGGGTGTCGATCTGCGCGCACAGTGGAATGCCTTCACGCTGCGAAGTGAGTGGGTGGTCTCGCGCCTGGAAAACCCCGACGCCGTCTCCGCCGACGGGACACCATGTCCGAAGCTGCCGTGCCCGGCGCTCGAACCCCTGACGCCGCTCGGTGGCAGCTTCCGCCGCCGCGGTTGGTACGTGGAAGGGGTCTGGCGGCCGCGACCGGTCTTCGCGGATTTCCTCGGCCCGCTCG
The DNA here is from genome assembly GCA_963704165.1 of uncultured delta proteobacterium. Taxonomy (GTDB): domain Bacteria; phylum Myxococcota_A; class UBA9160; order SZUA-336; family SZUA-336; genus VGRW01. The sequence continues at coordinate 1,781 of CAVPHD010000004.1, forward strand.
ACTACGTCCTCCGCTACGACGTTCTCGACGACGATCAAGGTCTGGAGGCGACGCTCGACGGCCAGCGTTTCGCCGCCGGGATCGTCTTCCATCCCTATGAGCACTTCTCTCTGAAAGCCGAGTACGAGATCGTCGACGACGAATCGAGCGAGGTCGACAACAACGGCTTCCTGTTCCAGGGCGCGGTGGATTGGTGAGCGACGTCGACGTAGCGGTGCTCGGCGCCGGCCCCGCGGGTCTCGCCTGCGCCTGGGAGCTCGCGACTCACGGCGCCCGGGTCACCTTGCTCGAAGCCGCGCCTCGGGTCGGCGGTCTCGCCGCTACGTTCGAGCGCGACGGCTACCGTTTCGACCAGGGTGGCCATCGCTTTCTCACGCGATGGCCCGAGCTGCTCGAACGGGTGAAGAAACTCCTCGGCGAAGAGCTCCTCGTCGTCGACCGACACAGCGTGGTCGTGAGCGAAGGACGGCGCTTCGGGTATCCACTCGAGCTCGCTGACCTGTTGCGAAACGTGCCGCTGCGTCGAGGCCTCCACTACGTCGCGAGCTGGGCGGGCGAGCGATTGCGTCGTCCGCTGCGCGACGAGACGAGCTTCGAGGGCTGGATGATTCGGCGCTTCGGCCCTGCGCTCTACGCCGAGTTCTTCGCGCCCTACTCGCGCAAGCTCTGGGGCATCGAGCCGTCGCGTCTCTCCTCCGACTGGGCGCCGCAGCGGATCGGAAGCTTCGACCTCGGCTTCGCCCTGAAGGGGCTCGTCGGGCTCGCGCGTTCACGCCCGCGCACGATCGCGCGCCGCTTTCTGTATCCCCGGTTGGGTATGGGGCAGCTCTTCGACGCGATCGCCGACGAGGTCGCGCGCCTGGGCGGAACGATCCGGCTCGGCGCGCCCGTCGAGTCGCTCGCGCTCGAGTGCGGGCGCGTGCGCGCCGCGCGCACAGCAGCGGGAGACATCGAGGCGCGCGCCTTCGTCTCGACGCTGCCACTGCCCGCGCTCGCGGGCTTTCTGGGTCTCGAGACCCGACTGCGGTTTCGCGGTCTGCGATTCCTGAACGTGATGCTCGACGAACCCGCGAATCTCGGCAGCACCTGGGCGTATCTCTCCGACGGCGCCGGCCTGGTGTCGCGCGTACAGGAGCCGGCGCGGCGCAGTCCGTTCATGGTTCCACCCGGTCGTGGCTCTCTCCAGCTCGAGCTGCCCGGCTCGCCCGGCGACGAGGTCTTCGAGCTCTCTGACGACGATCTCTTCGCACGCGCCTGGCCCGAGGTCGCGCGCGCGGGGCTCGTGATCCCGGCCGGTGTCACCGGCTCGTTCACGCTCCGCGCGGCGTGTGCCTATCCGGTCCTCGAGCGTTCGACACGCACCGAGCTGGTGCGCGCGCACGAAGCGGCTTCGCGGGTCGCCAACCTCGAGATCGCGGGGCGCCAGGGGCGATTCTCGTACGTCTTCGCCGATCGGGCGATGGAGGAGGGGATCGCCGTCGCGCGGCGAATCGTAGGAGTTCCCGAGGGATTGCCCGATCCGGGTCGCGAAGAGCCGTGTCCGACCGAAGCGACCTCGCTGCTCGGCTGAGCTCGCCAGCCGCCATCGGCTGGGCGGGCGGACTCCTGCTTCCGGTCCTGCTCGCACTCGGCCTGCCGTCCGAGCTCGACGGACAGGACAGCGTGAACTTCGCGCTCGGGCTCCTGGATTTCGATCCGGTGCTCGAGCAGCCGCACTTCCCCGGGTACCCGGTCTACATCGCCCTGTGTCGCTTGCTCGCGTGGTCGGGATGCTCTCACGCGGTCGCGCTGGCGCTTCCGGGCGTGCTCGCGAGCGCCGTGCTGATCCCGGCCCTGATCGTCTTCGCGCGGCGCCTCGAGGTGCCCGCGCGGGTTCTCCCGATCGCGGCATTCCTCGTCGTCGCCCAGCCACTCGTCCTTTTCGAGGGCCCGCGCCCGATGCCGGATCTGCTCGCGACCGCCTGTGTCTGGGCGTCCCTCGCGCTCGTCGCGAGCGAGCGGAGCGTCGCGGCCGGGGTCGTTCTCGGGCTCACGCTCGGGGTGCGGATCGACCTCGCGCCGCTCGCCTGCGTCGTCTTCGCGTTGCGACCGGGCGCGCGGGTCCACTTCGCCTCGGGGCTCGCGATCGGAATCGCGCTCTGGCTTCCCGCGTTCGCCGTCGCAATTCCGCCGGACGGATTCGCGAGAGGCGCTCGCTTCGCGATCGGACACTTCTCGGTGTGGGGGAGCACGGCTCTCTCGGGAGCGGGTCTTGCCCTCGCCGGAAGAGGGCTCCTGCTCGGGCTCGCCGCGCCGGTCCTGCCGCTGTTCGCACTCGTCGGCGGGTGGCACGCGCCCGCGAAGCTGCGCCGCGTTCTCGGCTTCGCACTCGGTCCCTACGCCGTCTGGGTTCTCGTCGGGCAGAACCTCGCCAGCGCGCGGCACTTCCTGCCGCTCGCCCCGGCGCTCGCGATCCTCGCCGCCTGCGCTCTCGCGGCGATCGAACGCCGTACCCTCCGGACGTCCGGCTACCTCGCGGTCGCGTGCGGCGCGATCGCAGTGTCGACCTTCGCGCCGCCCTCCCATCCGAACGGCCGGGAGCTCTTCGAGCGGGTCCGGGGTGCCTGTCCGGACTGCGAAGCGATCTTCGCCGGCCCGAGCGAGCGCGTGCTCGAGTACTACGCTCCCGCTGGCGCGCCGCTCTACCGAAGAAGCAGCATCGACGAGGTTCGTCGGGATCTCCGGGCCTGGCCCGAGCTGACCGGTTCGGTCGGAATCACGAGCGAGCTCTCGGGGAGCGCCGGGCTCGGCGCGGAGAAGGTGGAGGTCGCGTCGGAGCTCGGCCTGTACCGGATCGATGCCGCCGCGCTACGGTAGGCGCCTTGAGGTCCTTCAACCTCCTGCGTTACTTCACGGTCGCGAGCCTGGTCGTGATCGCGGCGCTCGCGCTCGCCACGGCGTGGGTCTTCTCGCGCAATCTCGAGAACAGCCTGACCGAGGAAGCCGGTCTGTACGCCGAAGAGATGGCCGCTTCGCTCAATCGCGCGATCTTCCGCGACTTCCTCGATCCACTCGCACGCGAAGGTCGCGACGTGGATCTGGAGGACCCGACTCAGCGGGGCGATCTCGCGCGGATCGTCGAGGCCCATACCCGCGGTCTGCGCATACTCACCGTCAACGTCTTCGATCAGAGCGGGACGATCATCTTCAGCACGAACGGCGACTACATCGGCTACCGCTCGATCGACAACCCCGGACTCACACAGGCGCTCCAGGGTCAGACGACCTGGTTCCTGAAGCGCGCCGAGCTCGAGCTGGACCCGATCCGTCCGGGGCACGATCTGCTCGAGTCGTACTCCCCGCTTCACGAGCTCGATGTCGAATCGGAGGAGTTCGGCCCGATCATCGGCGTGCTCGAGCTCTATCAGGACGCACGCCCGATCACGGCCAAGATCGCGCAGGGTGAGCGCGAGATCGTACTACTCACGTCCGGACTGATGGGGGTGCTGTTCGTGGCGCTCTTCGAGATCGTGCGACGCGGACACGTTCGCATCGCGCGGCTCTCGGAAGCACTGGCGCTCTCGAATCGCGAGCTCGAGGCCCGCGTCATCGCCCGCACGCGCGAGATCGAGCATGCGCGCGAGCGGCTCGAGTCGCTCTTCGACGGCATCACCGACGGCATCTCCGTGATCGAGCACGACTTCCGCGTGTCGGAATGGAATTCGGGGATCGAGCGGCTCTTCGGCGCTCCGCAGGTCGCAGGGCGGGATCTTGTGTCACGAGCGCTACGCGAAACGCGCGACGCCGTGCCTCGGTTGCCCGGCACGCAGGACGATGGCGAGCGGCGTCCAGGCGCAGCGTCGGTATCGCTGGCCCGCGCCCGATGGAACGCTGCGCGAGGTGGAGGTCGTCACGTTCCCCTACACATCGCGCGAGAACGAACGGGCCGTGATCGAGGTCGTGCGCGACGTTTCGGAGCGCGGCGAGCTGGAGCGGCAGCTGGTGCAGAGTGAGAGCCTGGCGTCGCTCGGAGAGCTCGCGGCGGGTGTGGCGCACGAGATCCGGAATCCGATCGGCATGATCCGAAGCTCCGCTCAGCTCCTCGAGGGGTCGACCGGGTTGTCGGAGCACGAGCGCACCTTGCTCGGGGTGATCGAGACCGAGGCGACACGCGTCGCGGGTACGATCACCGAGTTCGTCGGCTTTGCCGCGCCGACGAAGCCGTCGATCTCGTCGTGCGATGTCGAGCCGATGCTGGATCGTGCGCGCACGATGTTGGCGGCCGAGGCCGCGCGTCGCGGCATGCGGATCGACGTGGACGTCGAGCCGGACCTGCCGCGCGTGCTCGTCGATCCGGAGCTCCTGCACCGCGTGCTCGCGAACCTGGTCCTGAACGCGCTACAGGTCCAGAGCCGCGGCGGCTGGGTCGGGCTCTCGGCCCGCAGCGCCGGCCCCGGCGAGGTGGCCTTGCACGTCGCGGATCACGGACCGGGGATTCCCGAGGGCGATCTCGAGCGCATCTTCCAGCCGTTCTTCAGCCGCCGTGCCGGTGGCACCGGTCTCGGGCTCTCGATCGCGCAACGGATCGTCAGCGCGATCGGTGGACGCATCTCCGTCGAGAGCGGTCCGAACGGCAGCGATTTCTCCCTCGTGTTTCCAGAGGCGGAGCCGTGAATCCGAAAATCCTGGTCATCGACGACGAGGCCAACTACCTCGTCATCCTGCGCGAGCTGCTCGCGCGCGACGGCTTCGGCGTGGATGCGTTGTCGGAGCCGCTCGAAGCGCTGAAGCTCGCCGCCCGGAGGCCGTTCGACGTCGCGCTCGTCGATCTGCGCATGGGCGAGCTCGACGGTGTGGAAGTGATGGAGCGCCTGCACCGGCTCGATGCCGATCTCTCCGTCGTGATCATGACCGCCTTCGCCACCGTCGAGACGGCAGTCGAATCGCTGAAGCGCGGCGCGGCCGACTACGTGATGAAGCCGTTCGACAACCAGGATCTCCTGCGGATCCTGCACCGGGCGGCGACGCTCACGCGGCTCTCGCGCGAGAACGCGCGCCTGCGCGAGGTCGCGAGCGCGGTCGACGACGTTCCCGACCTGATCGGCGCGTCGCCGCAGATGGACGCGGTCAAACGTCTCGTGGCGCAGGTCGCACGCACCGACACGACGGTTCTCATCACCGGCGAGACCGGAACCGGAAAAGAGGTCGTGGCGCGCGCGATCCACCGCGCGAGTCCGCGAGCCGCGCAGCCGTTCATCGCGGTCCACTGCGCGGCCCTCGCGGAGTCGCTGCTCGAGAGCGAGCTCTTCGGCCACGAGCGGGGAGCGTTCACGGGCGCGGTATCGACCAAGCGCGGGCGATTCGAGCTGGCGCAGGGAGGGACGCTCTTTCTCGACGAGATCGGCGAGATCCCCGAGCACCTGCAGGTCAAGCTCCTGCGCGCGATCGAGAATCGCTCGTTCGAGCGCGTCGGCGGCGAGGTCGCGATCGAGACCGACGCGCGTTTCATCGCCGCCACGAATCGAGATCTCGAGGCCGCGATCAAGAGTGGCGGCTTTCGCGAGGACCTGTACTACCGGCTGAACGTCCTGCGCATCGCGATTCCGCCGCTGCGAGATCGACCCGAGGACGTCTCGCGTCTCGCTCAGCATTCCCTGCGCCGCTGTGCGGCGCGGATGCAGCGTCCCGGCGTGCGGTTCGACGAGCGCGCCGCCGAGCTGCTCGTCGCGTATCGCTGGCCTGGAAACGTCCGTGAGCTCGAGAACGTCGTGGAGAGAGCACTCGTCATCTCGACGGGCGACGTGATCGGAGTGGACGCGCTTCCGCCCGAGCTCCGCGCGCCGCGCGAGGCCGAGCCGTCGCTCGCGTCGTTCTCGGGAAAGCCCCTGCAGGACGCGCTCGAGGAAGTCGAGCGGGCGCTGCTGCTTCAGGCGCTCGAGGATTGCGGCTACGTACAGGCGCGCGCGGCCGAGCGACTCGGCCTGTCGAAGAGCGCGCTGCACTACAAGCTCACGAAGTACGGCATCCACGGGCGTTCGAAAGCTTGAACCCGACGCATTCCGCATCGACCCCGAGGGGATAGGAGTCCGCGCGCGCCGGTCCACGGGCGCTCGATTCAGGAATTCGAACTCCTGCCCGGTCGCCGGCGGCGGAGCGGCTCGATCGCTCGCGGCACGCGCCTTGCTCCTCCGCTCCTGGCGAAATCGCTGGGACGGAGGTTCTGCATGCGTCGGTTGCTCTCGGTACTGCTCGCGATCGTTCCGCTCGCGGGCTGCTTCACGGTCCGCCACTCGTACACCGGGGACAAGGTGCTCACCACGGACCCCGCTCCACCCGGTCGTGGCGTCCGGCTCGTCCGTCACTTCACCGCGCACGACCGCCAGTTCTTTTGGATCCACGGTGGCTTTCCGGTCGGCGAGTCACTGAACGCGGCCGCGCTCGCGGCCAAGGAGGCGGGCGACCACGACGCGGTCGTCAACCTGAAGATCCGCGACGGGCAGAACATCACCGACCTCTTGATCTCGCACGTGCCGTGCGTGCTGACCCTGATCTGCGGCACCTGGTCGGCGTGGGCCGAGGGGGACGTCGTGGACTATCTGCCCGAGGAGATTTCGCGATGAGCCGCCTGCGATCGAGTGCCGTTCTCGCCGCGCTCTGCGCCGTGCTCTCGGCCGGCTGCTTCAACGTCAACCACCGACTCCCGCCGCACGCCTACTTCGGGACGCTGCCGGCATCGCCCGGAGAAACCTCGACGCGGTTCGAGCGCAGCGCGATGAAGAACTGGCTCCTGGCCGGTCTGTTTCCGTGGTCCCGCTTCAGCAGCGACAATCTGCTCGCGGAGAGCGCCTCGGGCGTGATTCGCTACGAGAACCTCGCGGTCGAGACCCGATTCAGCGTGATCGACACCATCATCTGGCTCGTTCCCGGGCAGTTCTACGGCTACTACGTGTGGGCCCCTCGACACGTCTCGGTGTCGGGGGACGAGGTCCGGAACGGGGTGGCGCGGCGTTGATTCCGAGGCTGCTCGGCGCGGTTCTTCTGCTCGCGCTCGCGCGCGGCTCGGGCGCGGTCGAGGCCCCGGAGCTCGAGAGCGTCGAGCTCGTGGTGGTGGCGATCGAGGGGTGTCCGGGCATTCCCTTCCCGCGTGCCACGCGCGAGCTGGTGATCGACGGCGACCGGGCGGTCGATCGCGCGGCGCGCTTCTGGGAGCTCGATCGACCGAACAGCTTCGCGAACGGCCGCGCGTCTCGGCGCTACCGGATCGGCAAAGGCGTGCTCTCGGTCGAGTCCGAGCTTTCGCCCGGGCTCGATCGCGAGACGATCCGGATGCGGATCGCGGAGCCGATCGCCGCCGAGTACCTGGCGACCTACCTGACGGGCACGAGTCTTCCCTGCGAACGCGAAGCGCACTACACCGTGCGGCGTCGGGGTCCCGTTCGTGGCGATCTCGCAGCGCTTGCGCGCTTCGATTCCGCGCTGCTCGAGGCGACCGAGCTGCTCTACGACGCTCGCTTCGCCGAGGCCGACGTACGACTGCGTGAGGCGATGGCGCTCCGGCCCGACGACCCGGCGCCGTACTGGATGATGGCCAGGCTTCTCTACCTCGCGATCGAGGGGCGCGCGGCGGACCTCTCCCGCTCCGAGCGGATCGCAGGCTACGAAGAGGCGGAGGGCTGGGCCGACCAGGCGGTTTCGCGCGCGCCCGGACGCTCCGAGGGATATCTCTGGCAATCGATCGCGCACGGACGAATCGCGACCAGCACCGGCCCGGTCGTCCTGGCCGTGCGCGGCTGGGTCGGCGGACGCGGGCCGAGCTGGCTCGAGGCCACCATGCGCAAGGCGGTGTCCTTGCCCGAGGACTTCCGCTTCTTCGGGTTCTCGACCCGCGCCGACGCGCTGCACACCCTGGCACAGTTCTACCGCCTCGCACCGACGGGCTGGTACATGAGCCTGGTCGGCACGAGCGGGAATCTCGATCGCGCGATCGAGCTCTCGCGTGAGTCGGTCGGGCTTCAGCCCGTTCGCATCGAGTACCGCAAGGAGCTGGCGGTCGAGCTGCTCTGCCGCGGCGCCGATGGTGACCTGGCCGAGGCGCGAGCCGAGCTCGAAGCCGCGAGCGCGATCCCCGAGATCACGCCGATCGACCGCATCGACCACGCCCACGCGCGCGCGCTCCTGCGCCGACCGCCGGCCGACGTCTGCGGGTACTCCCGCGACGCATTCCAGGAATCGGCGACGTGACCCGCTCGGCGCTCGCGCTCTCGATCATCGTGCTCTTGTCCCGGCTCGCGACCGCGCAGTCGGAAGCGGCTGCGGCACGGGTCTGGGAGATCAACGGCATCCGCCTCGAGCCCGCCCAGATCGAGCGTCTCGCCGACGACATGGCCGGCCGAACGGTCGATGCCGTGCGGGAGAAGATCCCGGCGATCGCGCTTCGCGACGGGCAGGCGGAGCAGATGCGCGCCGTCTACCGCGGCGTCGCGCTCGACGTGTTCTCCGACGTCGTCCGCGAGGTCGCGCGAGACGATCGGACCGACGCGGAAAAGGAGGCGCGCGTGCGCGAGCTCGTGCTCGCCGGCCAGGGTCGCAGTCACGCCGAGCTCGCGTCGGTTCTCGACGCGCGGCAGCTCGGCCTCTACGCGGCCTGGGAAGACCGACAGGTCGAGGCCTTCAAGAGCCGGCGCTGGAACGACCGCAAGCGGCGGAGGTGAGCGATGAAGTTCTTCCGGGATCGACTGCGTGCGTGCGTGCTCGTGCTCCTGATCGCCTGCGCGGCGACGGTCGCGCGCGCCGAAGAGGCGCCGGCGGTCGGCCTCGACTGGGAGGTTCACGAGGATCCCGCAGGGCCGCTCGTCTCGTGGCTGCGTGGTGTGCGCGACGGCGTTCTCGGTCTTCTCGACGACGTGACCGACGCGCAGCTCGGGGTCTTCTCCGAGCTTGCCATCGACAGCGGCGCGCTGCTCGAGCTCGGCTCCGACTGCGTCGGGCTCGTGGACGACAATCCGTTCTCGCAGCACCTGCTCAAGGGAATCGCGAGCAAGTCGCTCGCGAAGACCGCCTGGCTCTTCCACCTGGCCGGATCCGAGGCCGTGCTCGGCAGCCACGGGCTCGAGACCGAGAGCTGGATCGCGTCGAGCTTCGAAGAGCTGAACCCGCTTCTCGATCCCGACGAGGCACCCGCGCGCCTGCCGCTCGACCCGCTCGACTTCGTCGGCGAGGGCTGGATTCACGGCGAGGTCTACACGGTTCATCTGCCCGGGTCGATCCTGCTCGCGACCGCGGCCGCGGATCTCGTCGTCCGGCCGATCGGGAATCTCGTTCGCATCGTCGGCTTTCACGGCACGGCGGAAAGCATCGAGGCCGCGGGTAACGGACTGGTGCGCCGGACCGTGCGCTGATGCCGGTCCTTGCACGCCTCGAACGCATCGTCTCGAAGCACGGCGTCGCCTTGCTCGTCGCGACCGCGCTCGCGACCGCGGTGCTCGCATTCGGCTACGCGCGGCTCGACTGGACCAGCGATCCCGAGGTGATCACGCTCGAAGGCAGCGACGAGCTCGATTTCTATCGGGACTTCGTCTCGCGCTGGGGAAGCGACAAGTGGGTCGTCCTCGCCTGGGAGGTCGAGGACGCGTTCTCGCCCGATAGCCTCGGGATCCTGCGCGAGCTGACGCGGACGTTGCAGGACATCCCCGGTGTCGCCTCGGTCAGCTCGCTCGATACCGCGGCCACGGTCGAGACCGGCCCGTTCGGTCCGTTCGTGCGGCCGCTCGTTCCCGACGAGATCGGTTCGGACCCGGAGCTGCGCGAGGCGGCGCTCGCAAACAGCTTCGTGCGCGACCAGCTCGTCTCGCGCGATGGTCGGCTCCTGCTCCTCGCGGTTCAGCTCGAGGCGGGCGAGCTCGACTCGACCGCGCTCGAACGCGAGGTGCTCGCCGGGATCGACGCGCGACTCGCACTTCCGGCCTTCGAGGCGCTCGACATCCGGCGCGCTGGTTCGCCCGTCTTCAATCGCGAGCTCGAACGGCTGAACCGCCGCGACAACGCGATCTTCACACCCCTCGCGCTGGGAATGATCGCGGTCGTGCTCTTCCTGCTCTTTCGCAGCGTGGTCGCGACCGGGCTCGCGCTCGCGACGATCGGACTCACCGTCGTCTGGACGCAGGGACTGATGGGTTGGATCGGCGTGCCGATGAACATCACCACGTCACTCCTGCCGCCGCTCCTGATGGTGATCGCGGTCGCGTACTCGATCCACGTGATCTCGGGCTACGTCGAGCGGCTCGGCGAAGGCCTGACGCGCGAGCAGGCGCTGCACTGGACGCTGCACGAGATGCTTCCGTCGTGTTTCTGGACCGCCGCCACGACGGCGATCGGCTTCGCCTCGCTGCTCGCGGTGAGGATCGAGAGCGTGCGGATCTTCGGACTCTTCGCCGTTCTCGGCGTCGTGCTCGCATGGATTCACGGCTCGATCGTCCTGCCGGCGCTGCTCGTGCGGCTTCCGCTCGAATCCGTGGCCGAGCGCCGGGCCGAGCTCCCGTGGCTGCGCTTCGTCGTCGCCGGATCCCACCGCCGTTGGCCCGCGCTCTGCTTTCTCGCCGTCGTGATCGCGCTGGGCTGCTGGGGCGCACCGCGCGTCGAGGTCGCAACCCACGACGGCGAGTTCTTCCGCGCCGAGAATCCGATCAATCGGGCGTACCGGCTGATCGAGTCCCGGATCGGCGGAGTGACCCCATTCGAGGTCGAGCTGCGGGGACCGTCACCGGGCGCATTCCGAACCGCAGAGGGCGTCCGCACACTCGATGCGCTGCAGTCGCGGCTCGCGGGAGTTCCCGAGCTCTCGGCCGGCACGTCGCTCGTCGATCTCCTGCGCGCCTCCGATCCGCGTCTCGATCTCGGCGACGCCGACGCGATCCGGCGCGAGCTCTTCCTGCTCTCGGCCCTCGAGCCGTTCGAGATGGATCGGTTCCTTCGCGACGACGCGCGCCTCGCGCGCGTTTCCGCTCGTGCGATGGCGATGACCTCCGCACGCAGCGAGGAGATCCTGCACGAGCTTCGCGCCGACACCCGCCGCTTCCTGCCCGCGGGCTGGAGCGCCCGATTCACCGGGCTCGTGCCCGTCTTCGCGCAGATGGAGCAGTACCTGGTCACGGGCCAGCTCGCGAGCTACGGCTCGGCGATCCTGTCGGTCGGTCTGGTCTTCCTGTTCTTGCACCGCTCGCTTCGCGTCGCCGCGATCGCGCTCGTCGTGAACATCGCGCCGATCGGTCCGACCGCAGCGCTGATGGCCAGCCTCGGGATTCGCCTGGACGTGGCCACGATCATGGTCGCCTCGATCGCGCTCGGCATCGTGGTCGACGACACGATCCACGTCTTGCACGCCTGGCGGCGTGGGCTCGAGCTTCGCGGGAATGCGGACGGCGCGCTCGAGTACGCGCTCGGGGTCGCGGGAAGGCCGACGATTCTGACCGCCGTGATCCTGGTCTGCGGCTTCGGCATGCTGACGTTCTCGGACTTCCAGCCGACGTCGCACTTCGGCGGGCTCGTGGCGTTCACCGTCGCGGTTTCGCTCGCCGCGGAGCTCGTGCTGCTGCCGCCGGCCCTCGCCTGGCTCGCGAAGCGATCCCTGCCGAGCCCGCGTGCGAATCCTGGAACGGAGCCGATTCCCGCGCACCCGCCCTGAGTTGCGCGACCGGGACGCAATCGTCCGAGCGCCCTGATTCGAAGATTCGAACTCGCGCGGCTTCACGCGCCGCGCTTCGCGAATCCCGGGCGTGGCATGCGCCTTGCTCCGCTCGCCCCCACGAATTCGAAAGGAGCGCCATGCAGATCGTCTCCACGCTGAGGAAACTCACGGGTCTCGCCGCGACACAGGCGAGGCTCGGCCTGTCGGCGCGAGAGCTCGAGCGCGTGCAGCTGCGCAAGCTCCAGCAGGTTCTGCGCCGGGCCTGGGATCGCGTTCCGCTCTACCGGGAGAAGTTCGAGAAGGCGAACGTGCGGCCCGCGGACCTCGAGACGCTCGCCGATCTCGTCCGTTTCCCGATCACCGAGAAGGACGAAGTCCGCGACAGCTTTCCGCGCGGCTGCGTCGCCGCCGGGACCGATCTGGCGAGCTGTCGGATCCAGCAGACCTCCGGCTCGACCGGGCAGTGCATGGAGATCGCGCTCGACCAGCGAAGCGACGACATGCGCACGCTCTTCACGCAGCGGGTGTACGGAATGCAGGGATTCCGCTTCTGGCGCCGCATGGCGTACCTGTTCCCGTACGAGCTGCCGCTGCGCAAGGGCAATGCGGGTCTGTACCGGAATCGCTGGTTCTCGACCAAGCTCGAGCCCGAGGCGATTCTCGCGGGGCTGCGCGCCTGGCGCCCACACCTGCTCGCGGCGACGCCGAGCGATCTGCTCGAGCTCTGCGACGGGCTCCGTGGAGACCTGCGCGATCTCGGGCTCGAGGCGATCTGCGTGCACTCCGAGCCGATGTCCCGTGACGAGCGGGAGCACGTCGCTTCGCGCTTCGGCTGCCGCATCGCGACGAATTACTACTGCAACGAGGTCTGGGCGATCGCCGCGGAGTGCCAGAGCGGCGCGCTTCACCAGTTCCCGGACAACGTCGTGCTCGAGATCGTGGACGACCTCGGTCGTCCGGTGCCGCGCGGCGAGCGCGGCCACGTGCTCGTGACGTCGCTGCACAACTACGTGCAGCCGTTCATTCGCTACCGACTCGGCGACATCGCCGCCTGGGAGCCCGACAGCGGCCCGTGCGGGTGCGGGCTCGACCTTCCTCGCGTGCGCGCGCTCGAGGGCCGGGACGACGACTACATCGAGTACCCCGACGGGCGCCGGATGCACCCCGCGCGAATCACCGTCGCGGTGAAGAGCCCGTGCTTCGATCATCCGGGCGCGCAGATCTTCCGCGACTACCGGATCACACAGGACGGTCCGGCGCACGTGACGGTGCAGATCGTTCCCGGACGCGACGCGAGTTTCCTCCGAGGCTGCGCCGAAGCGGGGCGAGCGAATCTGTCACGCCTTCTCGGCGCGCCGTTCCAGGTCGATCTCGAGATCCACACGTCGCTGCCTCGCGGCAGCGGTGGAAAGCGCAAGATCGTCGAGCGTCGTCCCGCTCCGCGAGTCACGGCATCGTGAGCGGAGCCATCGGGCACCGATCTCCGGTCTCTTGCGCAGCCGCCCGCCGCGATGGACGCGTGATCGCGAGTGGCGGATACGATCGGCGCATCCTGCTCTGGGACGCCACGAGCGCTTCGGTGATCCGGGAGCTCGTCGGTCACACCGGGCTCGTGAACGCGGTCGACTGGGCGCCCGATGGACGGCTGCTCGCCTCCGCGTCGAGCGACCGGACCGCGCGGCTCTGGGATGCGAACACGGGAGTCGAGCTCGCGGCGCTCCGCGGCCACGACGACGACGTGAATTCCGTCCGCGTCTCGCCCGACGGACACCGGATCGCGACCGCGTCCTTCGACGGCAGCGTGCGCGTCTTCACGCGCTCGGGTGACTGCCTGCTCGTCGCTGCGCATCACGCGACCGACGTGAACTCGGTCGCCTGGTTTCCCGACGGGCGGCGTCTGGCCGCCGCCTCGGACGACGGCACGGTCTCGATCTTCGACTCGGGAACCGGACGCATCCGTCGCGTCCTGGCGGGGCACACCGACTGGGTCGACCACGTCGCCGTGCACCCGGCGGGCGTGCTCGTCGCGTCGGCCTCGCTCGACGGCAGCGTCGGGATCTGGAACGCGGCGAGCGGCGCGCGCGTGGCGACGCTGGCGGACGCCACCTGCGTGGTGAAGGCCGTCGCGTTCTCGCCGGATGGCACGAGGCTCGCTTCGAGTTCGTACGACGGACGCGTGCGGGTCTACGACACCGGCGACTTCCGACGACTCGAGGAGCGATCCGCGCGGGGTCTCTGGAACCGCACGCTCTCGTGGATGGATCGCGAGCTGGTCACGGGCAGCTTCGGTGGCGGCCCGGTCCTGCTCGGCGAGCGAGGCGAACGGCGCTTCGGCCGCTCGACGACCTCGGGTTTGAACGGCTTCGCGCTCTCGCCCGATGTCCCGCGAGCCGTCGTCTGCTGCGATGACGGAAGGCTCTACGAGCTCGATCTCGAACGCCGTCGGGTGCTGCGTGTTCTCGGTGCGCACGACGGCGCCGTGCTCTGCGCGTCGTACTCGCCCGACGGGCGCCTCGTCGCGAGTGGCTCGTGGGACCGCACGGTCCGGATCTGGGATGTCGAGGACGGCCGTGCCGTGGCGGAGATCGGCGGATTCGGTCAGCCGATCAACGCCCTGGTCTGGAACCGGGGTGGTGCGGAGCTCTTCCTCGGCGGCTTCAACGGCGAGGTCACGATCCTCGATCCCGAGAGCGGCGAGCTGACCCGGGTCGGCACGCACGTCGGTTCGGTGAAGGGTCTCGCGCGTTCGGGCGAACGCGTGGCCTCGGTCGGGCGCGACGGCTGCGTGCAGCTCCTCGGGCCCAACCTGTCCACGCGCTTTCGGGCGGGTGAGTCGATCCTGAACGGTGTCGCTCTCTCCGAGAAGGGCGACCGTATCGCGACCGTTTCGCGACGCAACGGCGTCGAGCTCTGGAGCGAGGCCGGAGAGCGGCTCGCGAGTTTCCGCGAGCACGCCGGCTCGGCCAAGGCGGTGGCGTTCTCGCGCGACGAGGCGCTGATCGCGGCGGGCTACTACGACGGCTCACTCGCGCTTTGGAGCCCCGAAACCGGCGAAGCCCGCGTCGAACGCGTCTCCGACGCGAGCATCTCGCAGGTCGGTTTCGGAAGGCGCGAGCTCCTGGTCTCGACCTGGGACGAGCGCGGCACTCTCGTCTTCGTCGATCCATGCAAGGGTGTCATCGCGCGAGTCTCGGTGGCTGCATGAAGCCCGACGCCCTGCGAGCGCTCGCATTCCGTTTTCGCGAGGCGCGCGCTCTCTTCGCCGGCGTCGAGCTCGGCGTCTTCGAGGCGCTCGGAAACGAATCGAAGGACGCGGACCAGCTCGCGGGCGTGCTCTCGCTCGACACACGCGCCACCGGAATTCTGCTCGAGGCGCTCGCCGCGCTCGGCGTCCTGGTTCGCGATGGAACGCGATACGCGATTCCCGCCGAGCTTCGGGGAACGCTGGTACCGGGGAGCGCCGAGTACGCGGGGAATCTCTTCCTTCACGACCTGTGGCACTGGACGAGCTGGGGACGGCTCGACTCGGTGCTGCGAGACGGGCAGGCCTGGACCCGCCGGGATGGAGACCCGCACCTCGCCAACCCCGAAGTGCTCCGTCGCTTCCTGCCGAACTACACGCTCGCGATGGAGCAGAGCGAGGGAGGCGCGAGCGAGAGGCTCGCGCAGCGCATCGCCGCGCTCGCACCTTCGCGCGTGCTCGATCTCGGTGGCGGCAGCGGGGGGCTGCTCATCGCGCTTCTCGGGATCCTGCCCGAGGCGCATGGGACGCTCGTCGAGCACGGCTTCTCGCTCGGGCGCGCAGCGGATCTCGTGGCGGGCTCGTCGGCGAGAGAGCGGATCACGCTTCTCGCGATGGACTTCGAGAAGGAGGAGATCCCGATCGGCCACGATCTCGTCGTGCTCTCGCGCGTGCTGATGGGGATGACGCCGGAGCGAGCGCGCTCGCTCGTCGGTCGAGCCGCGCTCGCGCTCGAATGCGGTGGCGCGCTGGTCATTCACGAATTCGACGCGACGACCCGCGTCGGCGCGTTGCTCTCCCTCGACATGCTGCTCCACACCGGCGGCGCCTCGCACCCGCGAGCGGAGCTCGAGTCCTGGCTCGCGGGCTGCGGACTCGAGCTCGAGTCGTCGCGTCGCCTGCTTCCGTACACGCGCGCCTGGATCGCGAGGAAGGCTGCGCGATGAGACTTCGGGATCGATGTGCCCTGGTCACCGGCGCGGGGAAGGGGCTCGGCCGCGCGATCGTCGAGGGCTTCGTCGCGGAGGGAGCGCGCGTTCTCGCGCTCGCGCGCACCGCGAGCGAGCTGGCCCGGCTCGAGGACGCCCACCCCGGCCGGGTCGTCGGGGCGGTGCTCGACGTGACTTCGCGAGATCAGGTCGACGGACTCCCGGATCTCGTCGACAAGTCGCTCGGTCGGCTCGATCTTCTGGTCAACAACGCGGGCGTCTGGATGGAGCGCGAGTTCCTCGCGTACACGCGCGCGGAGTGGGATCTCACGATCGCGACGAACCTCACCGCGATCTTCGACGTCACGCAGTCACTCCTTCCGACGCTGCTGCGCTCGGACTCGGCGCGCATCATCAACATCGCCTCCATCGATGGCGAGGTTGGCTTCCAGAAGCTCGTCGCCCAATGCGCCTCGAAGTTCGGCGTAGTCGGCTTCACGAAGGCGCTCGCGAAGGAGCTCTGGAACGCGCCGATCACCGTGAACGCGATCTGCCCGGCCGAGGTGGACAAGTCGGTGGCGTTCAGCGCGACGCCGGCACGCGGGCCCGCTCCGGAGCGGGCGCTTCCGTGGGACGTCGCGCGCGCGGCGATCTATCTCGCGAGCGACGAGGGGGTGCGCGTGAACGGTGCCTGCCTCGACGTGCACGGCATCGGATTCCTCGCGTCGTGAGTCGAATTCGGCCGGTGCTTCCGTGGCTCGTCGCCGCGGTGATCCTCGCTCTTCTCTTCGCGCGCGTGGATCTAGAGGCGACGCTCGCCGCGCTCGGGACCGCGGACCTGTACGCGTACACGCCGATCGCCGTCGTGTTCACGGTTCTCTGGCTCGCGCTCGACGCGTTCGTGCTGCGCGCGGTGTTCGCGCGCGTGGGGGCGACTCTGTCGTTCCGCGAGATGGTGCTGGCGCGCGCCGCGACGTATCCGTGGATGGTGCTCTCGTTCGATCTGTCGAACGCCGCGCTCGTCGCGGGGTTGCGTCGAAGCAGCGGCGTTCCGGTCGCGAGTCTCGCCGCGGCGATGCTCGCGCACTACGCCTGCGACCTCGTCGCGCTGGCCACGGTCGCGGCCGTCGGCGCGGTCGCTTCGGAGGGCGCGTTCGCCGCGGTGCTCCGGCCGATGCTGATCGGGCTCGCGCTCGTCGCCGCGGGGATTCTCGTCTCGGCCCGAATGGGCGTCGCGAGGTTCGGCCGCGGCAGGCTCGCCGACGCGGTGCGCGCATTTCGCCCGCGGGATCTCGCGCGCGTCGTCGCGTTGCGCTGGCTCTTCTACGCGAGCTTCGCGCTCTTCGTCTGGCTCACGCTGCCGTGCTTCGCGCTCGACGTGCCGTTCCTCGCCGTGCTCGCCCGGATGCCGGTGGTGCAGAGCATCGCCGCACTGCCGATCTCGCCCGGTGGCATCGGGACCGCGCAGGCGGCGATGGTCGCGCTATTCTCGGGCTTCGGTCCCGCGTCGAGCTGGCTTGCGTATTCACTCGTCTACAGCCTGACCCTCGTTCTGCTGCGGCTGCCGATCGGCTTCGCGGCCTGGGGCGGACGCGCGAGCTCGGCGGGAGAAAGGAAGACCCTGCAGCTTCTCGTGCTCGCGCTCGTTTTCGTCGCTGGCTGCAGCGTCCCGGTTCCGTTCGCGGACGACCTGCTCTTCAGCCTCGATCGGCCGCAGCTCCCGGTTTCCGAGGACTGCCGCCGCTGTCACGGCGAGGTGGTCGAGGAATGGTCCGACTCGCCGCACGCGGGAGCCTGGACGTCTCCGCGTTTCGCGGCGCTGACCGCGGATCACGCGGCCGAGGCATGTCTCGGGTGTCACGCCCCCGCGCCGATCGGACGAGAGGGCGAGATCGCCCTGCGCTCGGATCACCGCGAGGAGGGAGTCACGTGCATCAGCTGTCATCTGATGCCCGATTCCGCTCCGCTGACGATGCGCGGCCCGCACGCGCGCACGTCTCCCGTCGAGGTTCACCCGATCGAGGTCGATCCGCTCTTCACGAAGCCCGACCTCTGCGGCACCTGTCACGCGGAGGTGCTCGAGCAATTCCGCGCCGCGCCCGCTCCGGCGGACGGCTCGGAGAAGGAGATCTGCCAGGGCTGTCACATGCCGGCCGTTCGCCGCACGATCGAGAGCTACGACACGTCTCGGCCGTACTCGCGCGTGCTGGTCGCGCTCGGCAAGCCGGTGGCGGGCCGCCGGCACCGCTTCGGCGTTCCGCTCGAGCCGTGGGAGGACATCGACCTCGACAGCCGACGCGAGGCGGACCGTTGGATCGTCCGCGTTCGCAACAAGCTGCCGCACGCGCTTCCGACCGGAGCGTTCGGGCAGCGCGAGGTGCGGCTGCGCGCGGGCGACCAGGTGATTCGCCTGCGCGCCGATCTCGACCAGGCGATCCCCGCCGGAGAGGAGCGGGGCTTCGAGCTCGCGGCCGGCGCGAGCGCCGAGGTCGTGCTCGAACGGCGCAATCCGCGCACCGGCGCATACGAGCGGCTGGCTCCGGCACCCCCGGAGGCCGAGAAGTGACGCTTCGGCGCGTGCCTCGCTTTGGCCGGACCACGCGCTGGTTCCACTGGACCTTCGCGCTCTCGTTTCTCGGCCTCGCGTTCAGCGGTGGCCTGCTGCTCGTTCGCGCGGAGCTCGGCATCGACGCCGCGAACATCGCGTCGCTGATCGACGCCCACAAGATCATCGCGGTCGTCTTTCTCACCGCGCCGTGGTTGATCGGGCTGTCCGGTGATCGAAGCGCGTGGCTCCGCGACCTGTCGGAGACGGCGCGGCTCCGACGAGACGATCTGGTCTGGCTCGTCCGACAGCCGCTCGCGATGCTCGGCAAGGCGGAGCTTCCGCCCCAGGACAAGCTCAACGCCGGTCAGAAGCTGAACGCTCTCGCGGTCGCCGCGATCTCGGGCGCGATGGTCGTCACCGGGCTTCACATGTGGCAGGAGCCGGGGTCGTTTCTCGCGTTGGTCGTCCACGTGATCGGCTTTCTCGCCTGGATTCCCGCCTTCTGTGTCCACCTGTTCATGGCGTTGATCAACCCGAGCACACGTCCGGCTCTGCCCGCGATGATTCGGGGCGACGTCGATCGTGACTGGGCCGCGCACCACCACGCGCGCTGGCTCGAGTCGGTCGAGCAGGAAGAGCGGGGGCCGAGGTGAGACTCCGTCTCGTCCTGCTCGGCGTGATCGTGCTCGGGCCCGCGATCTTCGCGCTCCTGCTGCTGCGTTCGGGTGTGCGAAGCGATGCCGCGGCGGTCGAGCCGAAGCCACGCGCGGAGGCATCCGAACCGGGAATCGTCGCGACGGTCGATCGATGGCTCGGTGTCGCACTCGACCCCGGACCGCTCGCGAAGGCGCACGCGTCGCTCGTCGGTGTCGGAAGCTGTCTCGACTGCCACGGAAGCGCGAGCCAGGTGATCGACGCGCGTTGCATCGCCTGCCACGAGGAGATCGGAGTTCGGGCGCAGCGGAAGATCGGCTGGCACGGGACGTTCGCCGAGCCGTGCCACAGCTGTCACGCGGAACACCGCGGCGAGGACGCCGAGCTGATCGTGCTCGACCGCGACGCGTTCCAGCACGACCTCTCGCGTTTTCCGCTTCGCGGCGGTCACGTCGGCGCGAAGTGCGAGGACTGCCATCTTTCGATTCCCCTCACCGGCTCCGAGGCCGAGGTCTTCCACTTCCAGGGGATACCGTCCGCCTCCTGCACGGGATGTCACGTCGATCCGCACGCGGGCGGAAGACGCACGGACGAGAGCCTCGGCGCGATCCGACAGATCGCTCTAGACGAGCCCGACCCCCCGCCCGCGAAGCGCTCCGCCGAGCATCCGATCGCGGGCCGCGACTGCGCGAGCTGCCATCCGGAGTCTGGATGGCGCGCTGCACAGCTTCGGCGTCGGGGCTTCGATCACGAAGCGGACACGCTCTACGCGCTTCGAGGTGCACATGCTTCGGTCAGCTGTCAGAGCTGCCATACCGAGAAGCAGCGGAAGCTCGAGCAGGAGTCGGGCGAGGCGCCGGGACGTGCCGCAGACGCCGACTGCGCGACCTGCCACGAGGATCCGCACGAGGGTGAAATGCGCTCAGCGAACGGCTGCCGGTCCTGTCATTCCGAAGCCGGGTGGCGGAAGGGGTTCGACCACGACAGAGATACGCGCTTTCCGCTCGACGATCTGCACGCGCGCGTGGACTGCGCTGCTTGTCACCCGGACCAGCGCTTTCGAGCCCTGGGTCGGGAGTGCAGGGACTGCCACGAAGATGCCGATCAGCTCCTCGTGGGTCGGTTCGCGGACGCGCACTTCGATCCGGACGTGCACGCGGAAGGCGTCCTCTGCACGGACTGTCACGGTCCGACTCGCGCCTCGAACCGACCCGCCTCGCTGGCGAAGCGCTGCGCGGACTGCCACACGCCGGAGTTCGCGGAGCTGCTCGCGACCTGGAGCTCGGAGCTCGACGCGCTCGCCCGCCGGACGGCGCTCGATCCCGCGCTGGCCGAACGCCTGCGGCGAAGTGGCGCACACAATTTTGTGTTCGCTCGATCGCGCCTGGGCGAGCGAGCTCGCTGAGCGCGCCGATCGGCTTCGGATCTGGCCGGCATCGCCGTGCTGCGGGATACTGGGGCGATGAACGGGGTAGAGAAGGGCGCGGGTCTCGTCGTGGCGCGGGTACTCGTGGGCTTGGCGTTGTTCGCGGCGACGCTCTGGGTCCTGCAGCCGTTTCTCGTGCCGGGGGCCTGGGCCGCGATCACGGCCTACGTGAGCTGGCCGGTCTACGCGCGAGCGCGGGCCTTCACGAAGCGGCCGGCCCTGACGGCCGGACTCTTCACGTTCGTGCTCGCGGCGATCGTCGCGGTGCCCGTCGGCTGGCTGCTCGTCGTGCTCGCCACCGAGGCGACGAACGTCGCGACGCAGCTTCAGGAGTGGACCGCACAGGGAGCTCCATTCCCCGATTTCGTCACGTCACGGCCCTGGCTCGATTCGCGCCTTCAGGAGCTGCGCGAGAACACTCTATTCGGTCAGGTGCGACTGAGCGAGTGGATCGGGCGCTACGGCAGCGATCTCTCGTTTCGCGCGGTCGTGCTCACCGGGGGCATCGCGCGTAACGTCCTCGATTTCCTGATCACGATCGTCGTGCTCTTCGCGCTGTACCTGGACGGCGAGCGCATCGGCCCGCAGGTGCGCCGCCTGGCCGTGGTCCTGATGCCGAGCAACGATCCGGGGCTCGTCGATCACGTCGGCGGAATCGTTCGCGCGGTGGTCTTCGGACTGCTCGGCACCGCGATCGTGCAGGGTGCTCTCGCGGGAATCGGGTTCTGGATCTTCGACGTTCCCTCCGCGGTCTTCCTCGGATTCGCGACGATTCTGACGGCGCTCCTTCCCGGAGGGCCGGCGCTGATCTGGGGCGCGACCTGCGTCTGGCTCTACTTCGAGGGACGCGTCGGGGCGACGATCGGACTTGCGCTGTACGGAACGCTGATCGTCAGCACCGTCGACAACATCCTGCGCCCGATCCTGATCAGCGGCTCGACGCGGATCCCGTTCATCCTGGTCTTTCTCGGCGTGCTCGGCGGCCTCGCGAGTCTCGGACTTCTCGGCATGTTCGTCGGCCCGGTCCTGCTCGCGGTCGGATTCGGCCTGCTCGCGGAGTTCCCATACCGGGATCCCGCCGAGAGGGACGCCTGATCGGAGGTCGCCAGACCATGCAGCCCGACCCGATGCGCGATCCCGTGTGTGGCATGACCGCGCGCGTGGACACCCCCAACTCGCATACGCACGAAGGTGTCACGTACCGTTTCTGTTCGGCGCGTTGCCTCGCGAAGTTCCGAGAGGATCCGTCGCGCTACCTCGATCCGGGAAAGGCGGAACCGCTCGCCCCGACGTCGCCCTCGACGCGCTGGACGTGCCCGATGCACCCCGAGATCGTTCGCGACGAGCCGGGCCCGTGCCCGATCTGCGGCATGGCGCTCGAACCGATCGGGATCTCGGCCGACGACGACGAACCCCGAGCTCGACGACATGACGCGCCGTTTCTGGATCAGCCTCGCGCTCACGGTCCCGGTCTTCGCCGTGGCGATGGGCGAGATGCTCCCGGCCTTCCACGACTTCGCGTCCGCTTCCGGCCACGCGCTCGCGTACTTCCAGCTCGCGCTCGGCACGCCGGTCGTGCTCTGGGGCGGCTGGCCGTTCTTCGCCCGCGGCTGCACGTCGCTCCGGACGCGACACCTCAACATGTTCACGCTGATCGCGATCGGGACCGGCGCGGCGTGGGCGTACAGCGTGGTGGCGACGCTGGCGCCCGGGGTCTTTCCGGAATCGTTTCGCGGCATGGGCGGATGCGGTCGCCGTCTACTTCGAGGCCGCGGCCGTGATCGTGACGCTCGTGCTGCTCGGACAGGTGCTCGAGCTGCGCGCGCGGAGCCAGACCGGCGCAGCCATTCGGGCGCTGCTCGGCCTCGCGCCCAAGACGGCGCGCCGTCTCGCGGACGACGGACGCGAAGAGGACGTCCCGCTCGAGTCGATGCGCAGGTCGGCGACCGCCTGCGCGTCCGACCGGGCGAGAAGGTCCCCGTCGACGGCGTCGTGCTCGAGGGCCAGAGCGCGGTCGACGAGTCGATGCTCACCGGCGAGCCGATCCCGGTGGCGAAGGCGTCGGGCGACCGCGTGACCGGCGCGACGGTGAACGGCACCGGCGCGCTCGTGATGCGCGCCGAGCGCGTCGGCGCGGAGACGCTGCTCGCGCAGATCGTGCAGATGGTGGCCGACGCGCAGCGCAGCCGCGCGCCGATCCAGCGGCTCGCGGACGTCGTCGCGGGCTACTTCGTGCCCGCGGTGATCGCCGTCGCCGCGCTGACGTTCGCGCTCTGGGCGTACCTCGGGCCCGGAGCCGCGCATGGCGTACGCGCTGATCAACGCCGTCGCGGTGCTGATCATCGCCTGTCCGTGCGCGCTCGGTCTCGCGACGCCGATGTCGATCATGGTCGCGACCGGGAAGGCGGCGACGGTGGGCGTGCTGTTCCGGAACGCCGAGGCGATCGAGCTCCTGCGCGACGTCGACACGATCGTCGTCGACAAGACGGGGACGCTGACCGAGGGCAAGCCGAGGCTCGTGCGCGTCGCGGCGGCGCCGGGTTCGAGCGAGGACGAGGTGCTCCGGCTCGCGGCGACGCTCGAGCGCGCGAGCGAGCATCCGCTGGCCGCGGCGATCGTCGCGCGGCGCCGAAGACAAGCAGCTCGAGCTCGCGGACGCGAGCGAGTTCGAGTCGCGCACCGGGCGCGGCGTGGTCGGGCAGATCGACGGGACGCGCGCGTCGCGATCGGCAACGCGAAGCTGCTCGATGAGCTCGGCGTCGAGCGTCGGCACGCTCGCGAGCGATCGCGGACGAGATGCGCGCCGAGGCACAGACCGTGATGTTCGTCGCCGTGGACGCGAAGCTCGCGGGTCTCGTCGGCGTCGCCGACCCGATCAAGAGCTCGACGCCCGACGCCATCCGCCGTCTGCACGAGGAGGGGCTGCGCGTCGTCATGCTGACCGGCGACAACCGCACGACCGCCGAGGCCGTCGCTGCGAAGCTCGGCCTCGACGAGGTCCTCGCCGACGTCCTGCCGGACCAGAAGGCCGAGGTCGTGAAGCGCTTCAGGCGGAGGGTCGCGTCGTCGCGATGGCGGGCGACGGCGTGAACGACGCACCGGCGCTGGCGCAGGCGCACGTCGGCATCGCGATGGGCACCGGCACCGACGTCGCGATGGAGAGCGCGGGCGTCACGCTCGTGCGCGGCGATCTGCGCGGCATCGTGCGCGCGCTGCAGCTCAGCCGCGCGACGATGCGGAACATCCGCCAGAACCTGTTCTTCGCGTTCGTCTACAACGCGCTCGGCGTGCCGATCGCGGCAGGCATCCTCTTCCTGCCGTTCGGTCTGCTGCTCAGTCCGATGATCGCGGCGGCGGCGATGAGCCTGAGCTCGGTCTCGGTGATCGCGAACGCGCTCCGCCTGCGACGCCTTTCGGTGTGAGCGGCGACGATCAGATCGCGCGCTCGCGTCCGGCCCAGTACGGATCGCGCAGCTTGCGCTTGTAGAGCTTGCCGTTCGGGTCGCGCGGCATCTCGTCGATGAAGTCGATCGATCTTCGGCGTCTTGAACTTCGCGAGCTTGTCCTTGCAGAACTCGAGGATCTCGGCTGTCGAGCGCCGTCGACCGGCGTCGACGCCGACGGCCGGCTCGATCACGGCCTTCACCTCTTCGCCCCAGTCCTCGTTCGGGATGCCGAAGACCGCCGCGTCGGCGACCTTCGGGTGGGTGAGCAGCACGTTCTCGATCTCGGCCGGGTAGATGTTCGCGCCGCCCGAGATGATCATGTCGATCTTGCGGTCGCACAGGAACAGGTAGCCCTCGTCGTTCAGGTAGCCGACG
The DNA here is from genome assembly GCA_963704165.1 of uncultured delta proteobacterium. Classification (GTDB taxonomy): domain Bacteria; phylum Myxococcota_A; class UBA9160; order SZUA-336; family SZUA-336; genus VGRW01. Next base: position 26,062 of record CAVPHD010000004.1, read on the forward strand.
TCGCCGACGGTGAAGTAGTTGCCGATCCGGTTCTTCCGCGTCTTCTCCGTCGTCCTTGTGGTACTCGAAGTCCGCCTGTGCCGAGCAGCATGTACACGGTGCCCTGCTCGCCGGCGGCAAGCTCCTTGCTCGTCGTCGTCGAAGATCTTGATCTCGGCGCTGGGCCAGGCGCGGCCGACGGTGCCCGGATACTTCCGCCATTCCTGCGGCGTGACGAGCGTGCCGCCGCCCTCGGTCGCGGCGTAGTACTCGTAGATCGAGTCGCCCCACCAGTCGAGCATGCGGCGCTTCACGTCGGGCGGGCAGGGCGCCGCCGCGTGCACCATCGTGCGCGTCGAGCGAGCAGTCGTACTTCGCGCGCACGTCCGTCGGGCAGCGCGAGCATGCGGTGGAACTGCGTCGGCACCATGTGGCTCGTGGTGCACGCGGTGCTGCGTCGATCAGGCGCAGGCATGTCCTCGGGCGTCCACTTCTCCATCAACACCACCGGGTGTCCGAAGTGCATCGACGACGACGCGAAGATCAGCACCGCCGTGTGGTAGAGCGGCGAGCCGACGATGTGGACGTTCTCGTCCTCGGGCTTGATGCCGAACATCGACGAGGAAGCCGGTGAAGAGCGTCGCGATCGTGTCGGGATCGAGCTGGCGGCAGCGGGCGCCGCACGCCCTTGGGCTTGCCGGTCGTGCCGGAGGTGTAGTTCATGACCGCACCCGCGGCGCGCTCGTCGGGCAGCGTCGTCGGGCTGGCCTGCGATGGAGCTCCTCGAACGGCTGGAAGCCGGCGAATCGATCCGATCGCGAAACGCGCCCGACGCGGGGAAGCGCGATCTCGTCGGCCGCGGCACGGCAGACGTCGGCGATCCGCTCCGACGCGACGAACGCCTTCGCCTCGCTGTCCGCCAGGATGTACGCGATCTCGGCGGGCGCGAGATGCCAGTTGATCGGCACCAGGTACCAGCCCGACTGCGCACAGGCGAGATTCAGCGCGACGAACTCGGCGCAGTTCGGCAGCGCGACCGCGACCGCGTCGCCGTGCCGCAGTCCCGAGCGCGCGCAGACCGTGCGCGATCCGGTTCTGCAGCGCGAAGAGTTCGCCGCGCGTGTACGAGCGCCCGTCGGGCGCGACCAGCGCGAGCCGCGACGGATCGCGCTCGCGCGTAGCTCCAGAATCCGTGTTCGGCCATGGCTTCGGTGTCTCCTAAGGCTTGTGGTCGGCGACGATGTAGGTGCTGAAGTACTGCGAGCCGCCGCCGTAGGCGTGGCCGAGCGCCTTGTGCACGCCGTCGACCTGGTGCTCGCCCGCCTGGCCGCGGACCTGCATCGCGGCCTCGGCGAAGCGGATCAGTCCCGAGGCGCCGATCGGGTTCGACGAGAGCACGCCCCCCGACATGTTCACGGGCAGATCGCCGTCGAGCGCGGTCGCGCCCTCGTAGGTCATCTTCCAGCCCTGACCTTCCTCGGCAGAAGCCCATCGACTCCATCCACATCGGCTCGAACCAGCTGAACGGCACGTAGATCTCCGCGCAGTCGATTTCCTTGCGCGGGTTCGTGATGCCGGCCTTCGCGTACAGGTCCTTCGCGTTCATGCGCGCGGCGAGCGGGTTCACCTGATCGCGGCCGGCGAACATCGTCGGCTCGCAGCGCATCGCCGTGGCGTGGACCCAGGCGGGCTTGCCCGGCGACTTCGAAGCCGCACGCTCGCTCGCGAAGATCATCGCGCAGGCTCCGTCCGAAGACGGACAGGTCTCGAGGTAGCGGATCGGGTCCCAGAGCATCGGCGAGTTCATCACCTGCTCGAACGTGATGCCGGGGATCTGCAGGTGCGCGTACGGATTCTTGAGCGCGTTCTGCCGGTCCTTCACCGCCACGCGGATGCCCGTGTCGTCGGGCGCGCCGGAGCGCCGGATGTAGGCGCGGATCAGCGGCGCGAAGTAGCCGCCCGCGCCGGCGACGACCGCGACGCTGAACGGCGGCGCGACCGTCAGCGCCCACATGGCGTTCGACTCCGACTGCTTCTCGAACGCCACGCACAGGACGCGCTCGAAGACGCCCGACTCGACCAGCGACGACGCGACGATTCCCGTCGAGCCGCCGACGCTGCCCGCGGTGTGCACGCGGATCATCGGCTTGCCGGCGCCGCCGAGCGCGTCGGCGAGGAAGAGCTCGGGCATCATCACGCCCTCGAACATGTCCGGCGCCTTTCCGATCACGAGCGCGTCGATGTCGCCGAAGGACAGGTCCGCGTCCTCGAGCGCGCGCAGCGCCGCTTCGCGCACGAGCCCGGGCATCGAGACGTCGATGCGCTTGGCGTCGTACTTCGTCTGTCCGATTCCGATGACTGCGCTCCGCTCGGCCATCAGTCCCCCTCCAGAACGCAGACCAGGTTCTGCTGCAGGCACGGACCCTGCGTCGCGTGCGCGACCGCGCGATCGCCGCGCCGGGACGCGATCCGAAGCGCGGCCTCGCCGATCCGGATCAGACCCGCCGCCATCAGCGGATGCGATGCGAGCGCGCCGCCGGACGGATTGATCGCGACGTCATCGCCGAGCCCGAGCGCGGCGCGCAGGATCAGCTCCTGGTGCGAGTACGGTGCGTGCAGCTCGGCGAAATCGATCTTGCCCTGGTGCACGCCGGCCTTCTTCGCCGCGATCTCCGTCGACGCGGAGCGCGTCAGGTCTCGCATTCCGAGCCCGAGCGGCTCGATCCGGTGATCGAAGCCGCGAATCCAGACCGGACGCGCGCAGAGCTTGCGAGCCCGGTCGCCGGCGACGACGACCATCGCGGATGCGCCGTCGGTGATCGGAGGCAGGTCGTGTGCGCGAAGCGGCGAGCGGACGTACGGCTCCGCGAGCAGTTTCTCGATGTCCACCGCGCCGCTGACGACGGCGTGTGGATTCGCGACCGCGTTGCTCCGGCTCCGCGCGACGACTTCCGCCAGGCATCGTTCGGACCGCCCCGTGGCTTCGAGGAACTGGCGCGCCTGGATCGCGGCGAGGCTGTCCGCGTCGGGCCAGAGCGGCGTCATCGTGTAGGGGTCGAGCTGCAGCGCCAGCACTTCGGACAGATCGCCCGGCGAGGACTTGCCGAACGAGTAGACGAGCGCCGAGTCGACGTCGCCGGTCTGGATCTTGATCCACGCCTCGTACAGCGCCCACGCGCCGTCCATCTCGACGTGGGATTCCTTGATCGGCGGCCACGCACCGACGGCATCGAGCGCGCCGACGAACGAGAAGCACTGTCCCGCCAGGTAGTCGCTCGAGCCCGAGCAGGTGAAGCCGATCTCCTGGCGCGGCAGTTTCGAGTTGCGCACGGCCTCCTGTACGACCGGCATCAGGATCTCGACCTCGTTGCGCGTATCGCGTGCGGCGGCCGACTGCGCGAACGAGACGATCGCCACCTCGCGCATCACAGGTGCTCCTTGTACGTATCGAACTCGGCATCGGGCTCGGCGATCGGCTTGAAGTAGCGGATGCTCGACATCGTCGGCCCGAGCTCCTCTCGGGGAACCCAGACGGCCTGGACCCGCATGCCCATGCGCACGTCCTCGAGCGCGCACTCCTGGAGCACGTGCATGAAGGGGATGTCCGCGCCGTCGAGAAGCACCGCGGCGCAGGTGAAGGGCGGCGCGAACGACAGGTTCTCGGATGGAACGCGCACGATGCAGAACGTCGTCACCGTGCCTTTGTCCGAGACCTGCACCTCTTCCTCGGTCCGGACGGCGCAGCGCGGGCAGGCGCCCCGCGACGGCACGTACACGCGTCTGCACTCGATGCAGCGCTGCCCGAGGATCCGGCCCTGCGCGATTCCGCGCAGGAAACGGCTCTGCGCGCGGCCCGTGATGTAGTCGTAGTCGAGCGCGACCGGGCTCGTGATGCTCTTCACCAGCTCCATGATCAGACCTCCGGCTCGAAGCAGGCGATGTCACCGATCTCGCCCTTCGTCTCTTCGCGCCAGCGCGGGCGCACGCGCATTCCCGTGCGCATCCGCGATTCGTCGCGCGCGTCGACCGCGTGCAGGAGCGGCGTGTCCGCGCCGTCGAGCAGGATCAACGCGAACGCGAACGGGTGCGGCAGCGGCTGCTTCGCGCGCGGCTTGGAAACCCAGGTCCAGCCCTTCACCGCGCCGCCCGGTCCCACCGGGACGAAGTCCTCCGCGGTGGCCTCGCCGGTGTCGGGGTCGTACTCCGCCGGGGGCACCAGTACGCGTCCCTTGCGCGTGCGGATGCCTTCGATCCGCCGCTCGCGCAGGCCCGCGAAGAATCGGCCGAGCACCGGGCCGACCGAACGGCGGTAGGCGTACTCCAGATGGTGTACCGCCGTCAGCGGCTCGTCGGGGCTCTTCGAATCGGGTGCCATGTATTCGTCCTCGTCATCCGCCCGCGGCGACGCGCGGGCCCTCGAGCATCAGCCGCGCGGCCGCACTCAGCTTGCGAAGGATCGAGTCGGGATCGGGCTCGTTGCCGATCACCCAGCCGATCAGCCCGGAGAACCAGATCGCGATCAGCGCGTCGGCGACCTCGCGTTCGGTCTCGCGCGGCGTGAACTCGCCGATCGCCGTCGACGGATCCACCGGCTCGTCCCGCAGGGACGCGACGACCGCGCGCGCGATCCGGCGGTTGCTGCTCGCGATCTGCACGGCGGTCTGTCGGTCTCCGCTCGTCATCGCGCGAACCAGGGCGCTGCCGAGCTGCGGATTCTGGAGCAGTCCGCGCGTGGCGCGGCGGAAGAACTCGATCACGCGTTCCAGTGGAGTGTCGCCACGCACGGGACGTTCGAAGAGATCCGTCTCGAGGCGGTCGAGCCCCTCGTCGAACGCGAACAGGAGGATGTCTTCCTTGCCGCGGAAGTACTTGTAGAGCGTGCCGAGAGCCACGTCGGAGCGGCCGGCCACGTCGCGCAGCCGCACGGCCTCGAAGCCGCCCTGTTCCGCCAGCTCGACGGCCGTATCGACGATCCGGCGCATGCGGCGGAGCTGGCTCGCGACCAGCTTCGCGACCGGGGGCTCGATCGCTTCGAACCCGGGCGCTTCGGGGAGAAGCCGGCTCATCGGCGAATTAGAACACGTTCCAGTGAACGGTGTCCACGCGCAGCCGTCGCCGCGTTGTCTGTAAGATGGCACGAGAGGGCGAGTGACTTCGTCCCTCGAAAGGACGCCCATGAAGCTCGGACTCCAGCTCGGCTACTGGCAGGCCCAGCCGCCGACGAATCACGTCGCGCTCGCACAGGAAGCCGAGCGGCTCGGCTATGACTCCGTCTGGACCGCGGAAGCCTGGGGCTCGGACGCGTTCACGCCGCTGGCGTGGATCGGGGCGCAGACTTCGAAGATCAAGCTCGCCACCGGAATCGTGCAGATCTCGGCGCGCACGCCCGCGTCCACCGCGATGCACGCGCTCACGCTCGATCATCTCTCGCACGGTCGCCTGATTCTCGGGCTCGGCGTTTCCGGTCCGCAGGTCGTCGAGGGCTGGTACGGTCAGCCCTTCGACAAGCCGCTCGCGCGAACCCGCGAGTACGTCTCGATCATCCGCAAGATCCTGCGCCGAGAGGCGCCGGTTTCGAACGACGGACCGCACTACCCGCTTCCGTATCAGGGCGCGGGCGCGTGGGGGCTGGGAAAGCCGTTGCGTTCGATCGTGCACCCGCTTCGCGCGGATCTGCCCATCTACCTCGGCGCGGAGGGACCGAAGAACGTCGCGCTCGCGGCCGAGATCTGCGACGGCTGGACGCCGCTCTACTACTCGCCGTTCCGTCCGGAGGTCTACGCGGAATCCCTCGCCGGCGCCAAGCCGGGTTTCCAGATCGCGCAGGGTCTCGCGGTGAACGTCACGAGCGACATCGCGGCGGGTCTGGCGCCCGTGAAGGCGATGCTCGGCTTCTACATCGGCGGGATGGGCGCGAAGCAGCGCAACTTCCACAAGGAGCTGATGAGCCGGATGGGCTTCGAAGCCGAGGCGACGAAGATCCAGGACCTGTTTCTCGAGGGGAAGCGCGCGGAGGCGATCGCTTCGGTGCCGGACCAGTTCGCCGACGAGGTCTCTCTCGTCGGGCCGATCGAGCGCATCCGCGACCGGCTGCAGGCCTGGAAGAGGACGCCCGTCACCACGCTTCTCGTCGGGGCGCACGACCCGGCGGTGATGCGCACGATGGCCGAGCTCGTGCTGTAGCCGCGACGTGGAGAAACTCGTCTATCTGCTATGGAAGCGCGACTCCGACGGGGTCGAGCGTTTCCGCGAGCAGCTGCTCGAGACCGCGGCCCCGAAGCTTCTCTCGGACGGCGCGCTCGCGCTCGTCGCGAACGTCTCCGATCTGCACGGGCAGCTCGGTCCGCGCAACCCGCTGGTGGTCGGTGACGGCCGCGAGATCTCGGCGAGCGTCTCCGTCTGGCTCGATTCGCTGGACGCGCGGCTCGCGCTCGAAGCGACGCTCTCCGGTGTCGCATCGCGCGTTCACGGCTACTCGGTCACGGAGTCGGTGCCGTTGCGCTGCCCCGATCGCGACTGGGCCGACGGCGAGCGCAGCCCCGGCGTCACCCTCTGGACCGCGTTCCCCAAGCCCGAGCGGCTCAGCGACGCGGAGTTCTTCGCGCACTGGTACGGCTCGCACACGCCGCTCTCGTTCGAGATCCATCCGCTCTGGCAGTACGTGCGGAACGCCGTCGTGCGGCCGCTCACGCCCGGCTCGAAGCCGTTCCGCGCGATCGTAGAGGAACGCTTCCGGTCGCTCGAAGAGATCCTCGACCTGAAGCACTTCTTCGGGGGCGACCTCGCGAACATCAAGCGGGTGACGGACGACCTGGCGGCCTTCACCGAGATGGCGACGATGAACACGACACCGATGAGCGAGTTCATCGTGAAGAGCGAGCCGTGGATTTCGATCTGAGGCGCGGCGTTTCCGCGCGGAGGGTTCACCGATGAGTGACCTGGCGCAACGGTGGGCCGCGCTTCGGGCTCGCTTGCCGGAACAGCTGATCGCGCGCTCGCTGGCCGACGTGAAGGTCGTGCGGCTGCCCGCGAACGTTCCACCCTGGACCGACATCGACGTCCGCGCCGCGAAGGGCGACGAGATCACGATTCTCGCCGAGGGGCGCGCGATCGTCTCGGTCGAAGCCGGTCTGACGTCGCGACCGCGCTACGCGCTCTGGGCGCGGCTCGGCGGACGCGGTCCGATCTGGACCGGCACGCGCGACACGCAGAGTTTCCGCTGCGACCGCGACGGAGCGCTCGAGCTCGCGATCTACAACGGCGAGTGGAAGTCGCCCGACGGTGTGCTCGCGACTCCGACCGAGGCGTACGCGGGTCTCACGGGCGCGATCGATGCGCTCGTGCTTCACTGGCGCGGCGAGGCGCGCGACGGACTCGAGGCGCTTGCGCGAGCTGCGCCCGGGGAGCCGCTCATCGAGGCGGAACTCGCGCGCTTGGCGGCCCCGGCCGTGCGCCCCGCGGGCTGGAACTACCTGTGGTTCCTCGGCCAGAGCGACACCTTCCGCGCGCACCGTCCGCGCGACGGACAATCCTGCATCGCCTGCGTGACCGACGACGACGTCGCGATCCTGCGTCGGCCCGTTTCGCTACCTCTCGGTCCCGACACGGAGATCCGCTGGCGCTGGCGCGTCGCCTCGCTCCCCTCGAGTCGGCCCGAAGACAGTCTTCTGTGTCACGACTACCTCTCGGTCGCGGTCGAGTTCGACAACGGCCGCGATCTGTCCTGGTACTGGAGCTCGACGCTCCCGACCGGGACGCACTTCGCGTGTCCGATTCCGCAGTGGAACCCGCGCGAGACGCATCTCGTCGTGCGCTCGGGTGCGGAAGGTCTCGGGGCGTGGCAGACCGAGCAGCGCGACGTCCTCGCCGATTACGCCCGGACGATGGGTGAGCCGCCCGCGCGGATCGTCGCGGTCTGGCTGATCGCGGTGAGCATGTTCCAGCACGGTCGCGGCGAAGCCGAGTTCGCCGACATCGTGCTGTCTTCCGCCGGCGAACGCGTGGAGATCGCGGGCCGGTGAGTCGGATCGATGTGCGCGACCTCGCGCCGGCGGATCTCGAGTCCGCTTCGCGGCTGCTCTCGACGCGTCTCTCGCACGCGCACGCGCTTTCGGAGAATCCCGGCTTCGCGGCGCGCGACACGGCGGAGTGTCGGAAGTCGCTCGAGAAGCTCGCTTCGGGAAAGTACGCGCGCGGCGCGATCGCAACGGCGGCGGGCGAGCCGGTCGGCTTCCTGTTCGCGGAGCGGAACCTGACCGCTCCGGACTCGCCGCAGGCCTACTTCAGCCCGGCGTTCTCGGTCGCGAGTCCGCTCCAGGGCCACGCCGTGGCCCCGGACCGGAACCCCGGCGCGATCTACCGCGCGCTCTACGCGCACCTCGCCGGCGACCTCGTGCGGGACGGATTCCTCGATTTCGGCGTCGGCGTGCTCGCTTCCGAGCACGAGGCCCACGACGCGTGGGTGAATCTGGGCTTCGGACGTCACTTCACGCTGGCCTTGCGAGGCGTCGAGCCCCTCGCCGAGCCGTCGCGCGGCGACGTCGAGATCCGCGAGGCGACGGAGAAGGAGCTTCCCGACGTCTTCGCGTTGCTGGCCGAGCAGCGGGCATTCCACGCCCGTGCTCCGATGTTCCTGCCCGACCTGCGCATCCTCCATGGCCCGCAGGAGGAGATGGCGCGCTCGATGTTCGGGCAGCCGCGCTGCCCGATCTTCATCGCCTGGCGCGATCGCGAAGCGCTCGGCATGCAGCTCTTCGCACCGCGCGCGTTCGTTTCCTGGCCGGTGCGCGACGAGGGGACGGTCTACCTCTTCCACGGCGTGGTTCGCGAGCGGGAGCGCGGCTCGGGCGTCGGCGCTTCGCTGCTCGAGCACTCGCTGGCCTGGATGCGCCGTGAAGGCGTGACCCGCTGCGGGTTACACTACCTGTCCGCGAACCCGTCCGGCTCGGTCTTCTGGACGAGACACGGATTCCGGCCGGCCGAGCACTACCTTCACCGCGCGGTCGATGCACGCATGGCATGGAGTGCCCGGTGAACGAACGCGCGACCCACCGCTTCGGCAAGTTCGTCGTGCGTCAGCGCCACGCGATCGCTCTGCTCCTGGCGCTCGCGACGCTCTTCTTCCTGTACCCGACCGTGAACGCGGTCTCGACCGGGCTCGGGCGAAAGCTTCCCGGGCCGACCGTTCGGATCGGCAGCGACGCGCGCGCCCAGCTCCCCGATCACGCCTTCATTCACGCGCAGAACAAGTTCGCGGGCGAGTTCGGCAACTCGACGCTCGTCGCGATCTCGCTCGTGGTCGAAGACGGCACGATCTGGACGCCCGAGGCGCTCGCGAAGATCGACGCGATCACGAAGTCGCTCGATGGCTGGGACTACGACGCCCGCACGGACGAGCGCAAGCACGCGCGCGCGGAGCTCGAGCAGGCGGGCCGGCTCGGACGCGAAGAGATCCGCGCCGAGCTCGATCGCCGCTTCCCGCCGTACCCGGTGAACCACGACCACGTCCGATCGATCACGCACATGTCGGCGCGCGTCGTGCAGATGGAGAAGGACGGCACGATCACGGCGGAGCTTCTGATGGAGGATCCGCCCGAGACGCAGGAGGATGCGGACGAGACCCGCCGGCGCGCGCTCGAGCTGATGCCGGACCAGATGCTCCGGATGCTCGTGTCCCGCGACGAGAAGGCGGCGCTGATCACCGCCGGCTTCGTCACGCACAGGCTGAACGGGCTCGAGGTGTATCGGGCGGTCTTCGATCACCTGCGGGCGCTGCAGGAGCGCGAGCAGGACGATCGGCACCGTGTCTACGTGACCGGCGCGCCGCTCGCGGTCGGCTATCTGATCTCGCACGCCTGGCAGCTGGTGCTCTCGGTCGTGGCCGCGGTGCTGGCGATCTTCGCTCTGCTCTGGGCGTACTTCCGCCGCTGGCACGGCGTGCTGATCCCGATGATCGCGGCGGCGGTGACGGTGATCTGGGGCACGGGCTTCACCGGCTGGGCGGGAATCGCATTCGACCCGCTCGTGATCGTGATTCCGATGCTGATCACCGCGCGCGCCGTCTCGCACACGGTGCAGATGGCCGAGCGGTTCTTCGAGGACTACGAGCGGCTCTATCCACTCTACCAGGACCGCGAGCGCGCGAAGCTCGAGGCCGCGGCCGTCGCGATGGGCGAGCTGGTCGTGCCGGGAACGCTCGGCATCCTGACCGACGTCGCGGGTCTGCTCGTGATCCTCGTGACCACGATCCCGCAGATGCGCGACCTCGGCATCTTCGGCGCGTTCTGGGTCGCGTCGATCGTCGCCACCGTCGAGATCCTGCACCCGATTCTGATCTGCTTCCTGCCCGCACCGAAGGAGTTCCGGCACTACACGCCCGCGTTGATGACGCGCTACGTCGGCTGGGTCGCCGATTTCGTCACGCATCCGCGCGGGCGTTGGATCGTCGCGGGCACGTTCGCCTTGGTCTTCGTCGTCTCGGGCTGGGCGACGCTGCGCTGGTCCACGATCGGCGAGGCGCGTCCGGGCATTCCGCTCTTCTGGCCGGATCATCCGTTCAACGTCGCGACGGGGGTGATCGGCGAGAAGTTCGGCGGCGCCGACGCGCTGGTGATCTACGCCGAGGGCGACCGCGACGAATCGGCGGGGGAGTCCGAGGTGCTGAACAAGATGCAGGACCTCGAGCGCGAGCTGCGCGCGAAGACCGGCGCGGTCGCCGTGATCTCACCGGTTCCGCTCGTGCGCGCGGCGAACCGCTCGTTCCGCTACGGCGAGCCGAAGCAGGAGATCATTCCCGAGAACGCACGCGCGCTGCTGATCTTCCTGCGCTTCAACAGCCCACCCGGTGCGCTCTCGTCGATCGTCACGGCCAACGGCCGCGCCTCGACGCTGACGGCGATCTATCCCGATCACAAGGGCGAGACGATTCGACGCGCGGTGGAGGTATCCGAGGACTTCATCGCGAAGAACCCGATGGGTGCGATCTCGATCCGGCTCGCCGAGAACCACGCCGGTCCGGACGACGTCTGGTGGAAGCCCGAGCGGGTGAAGGATTTCGTCTACTACATGCTCGGCCCGCTCCTCCCCGCGCGCGCACACACGCTGCGCGTGCTGCGGAAGGAAGACGGCGAGTACGTGCCCTTCGAGGTCAAGACCGTCGCGCGCGATGGCGCACCCGAGTGGCTCGAGGAGTTTCGCGCCGCGGCGCACGCGAAGTACGCGAAGGAGGCGAGCTCACGCCGCCCGGGCCGCATGTTCAACTGGCCCGCTGAGCTCGAGGACTGGCAGGCCTCCGACGTCGATCAGTGGTTCGAGAACGAGAAGCTGCGGATCCGCGCGGTGGCCGTCCACACGAAGGATCTTCTGGTCCAGGATCGGAAGTCGCAGGGATCCGCGCCGACCTACCAGCCGACGCAGCAGTGGACGCGCGGCGTGCAGCTGGTCATGGCCGGCGGTCCGCTCGGCATGCTCGCCGCCGTGAACGACGAGGTCGAGCGCGGCCACCTCGCGAACATCTCGCTGATCCTGTTCGTGATCTTCGTGCTGCACTCCGTCACCTATCGCTCGACGATCTCGGGCGGGATCATCTTCCTGCAGCTCGCCACGGCGACGCTGCTCTCGCTCGCGTTCATGGCCGTGCGCGGCGTGGGTCTGAACATCAACACGTTGCCGGTGCAGGCGGTCGGCGTCGGAATCGGCGTCGACTACGCGATCTACATCGTCGATCGCATCCGTCAGGAGCTCGCGGTTCGGGGGAACCTGGAGGAAGCGATCCGCGCATCGGTGCGGACGACGGGCATGGCGGTGACGTTCACCGGCACCACGGTGGTGGGCGGGATCGGCTTCTGGGTCCTCTCGGACCTGCGGTTCCAGGCCGAGATGGCGCAGCTTCTGATCGTGCTGATGGCGATCAACATGCTGGCCGCGGTCACGTTGGTGCCGGCGCTGTACGCGATTCTGCGTCCTGGCGTTCCGCGTTCGCGAGGGAATCGGGAATCGACATCTGGAGCGGCCGAGTCGGCCGTGGAGGAGGCGGCATGAGGCTTTCGGGGAAGATCGCGATCGTGACGGGTGGCGCGCGGGGGATCGGTGCGGGAATCGCACGTTGTCTCGCGGCCGACGGTGCGAAGGTCGGAATCGTCGACATCGACGGTGCGGAGGCCGAGAAGACGGCGGCCTCGCTCGGCGTCGCCGCGCTCGGTGTCGCGGCGGACGTTTCGGACGAGCGCGCGATCGCGGACGCGACCGCGCGCATCCACGCGGAGCTCGGCGGGCTCGACATCTTCGTGAACAACGCGGGCGCGGGGACCGGCGTGATCCGGCCGGAGGAGATCCCGACCGGGCCGGGGCTCGAGAACCTTCCGCAGGCCTCCTGGGATTCGCAGCTCGCGAACAACCTGCGGACGACGTTCGCGGGCTGCAAGGCCGCGATCCCGCGACTGCGCGCGCGCGGGGGCGGCGCGATCGTGAACATCGCCTCGATCGCGGCGCTGGTGCCCTCGCCGCAGCTCGCCGCCTACGGCGCCGCGAAGGCGGGCGTCGTGCACCTCTCGAAGTCGCTCGCGCTCGAGCTCGGTCCCTCGAACATCCGCGTGAACGCGATCTGTCCGGGCTTCCTCTGGACGCGCGCCTGGGAGGGGCTGGCGACGGTGATGAAGCTGACCCGGCCGGAGTACCGCGACATGGAGCCGCGGCAGATCTTCCTCGCTGCGGTGAAGCAGGCCGCGCCGCTCGGCCGCGAGCAGACGCCCGAGGACATCGGCAAGCTCGTCTGTTTTCTCGCGAGCGACGACGCGATCAACATCACCGGACAGGAGATCAAGGTCGACGGCGGCATCACGCTGCGGACCGGCGCCGGAGTCTGATCAGAACAGCGCGAGCTGATCGGTTTCGGGGCGGCGGAAGGCGGCGGTGTTGAGCGTCGGGCCCGATGCTTCCATTCCGCTTCGACGGCGCGCGAGCGCGACGAGCTCTGCGATCTGCCCGGCCCAGATCCCGGTTCCGCGGTGGCGGAGGCCGAAGCGCGACTCGTTCGACTTCCCGCCGCGCAGATCCGCGAGCCGGTGCAGGATCTTCTCGCGCCGGTCCGGTTCGTGATCTTCGAGCCACTGCGCGAACAGGTCCTTCACCGCCCAGGGCAGACGCAGGAGCTGCCAGCCCGCCCACGCTGCGCCCGACGCGCCGGCCGCGGCGACGAGCGCGGGGATCTCGTGCTCGGTCAGCCCCGGGACGATCGGTGCCAGGTTCACGCCGACGGGAATTCCCGCGCGGGCCAGCTGCTCGATCGCCCAGAGCCGCGCGCGAGGTTGCGCGGCGCGCGGCTCCATCCGGCGCGCGAGCTCGGGGTCGAGCGTGGTGAGCGAGATCGTCACCGACACCGCATCGTGTCGGGCGAGCTCCTGCAGCACGTCGCCGTCCCGCACGATCAGCCGGCTCTTGGTGATGATCGCGCAGGGATTTCGGAAGTCCGCGAGCACTTCGAGCGATCGCCGCGTGATCCGCAGCTTCCGCTCGATCGGCTGGTAGGCGTCGGTCACGCCCGAGATGCCGATCGGCTGCGGCTTCCAGCTCTTCGCGGACAGCGCTCCGCGCAGAAGCTCGGGCAGTTCGTGCTTCACCAGGATTCGCGTCTCGAAGTCGAGGCCGGCCGAGTAGCCGAGGTATTCGTGGGTCGGTCTCGCGTAGCAGTTGTGCGTCGCAAGGCCCGCGGCGAAGAACGTGCCGGTGGAGGTCTGGATGTCGACCACGTCGAGATCGCCTTCGCGCACGATCGCGTGAATTCGCTCCGGTGAGGTCGGTGGCACGTGCCCGAAGAGCGACTCGCGATGCCGCGCCGCGGCGGGCGCGACCGTCGAGACGAAGCGCAGTCGCTCGGCGCCGGAACCCACGCGGCCGGGATCGAAGCCGAGCGACCGCGCATAGCCGTGCGCGCGAGCGCTCGCTTCTCCGCGTCCGCTCGCGTCGAGGTGCCCCGCGAGGAATCCGCGGCGGTAGCCGCGGCTCGAGCGCTCGACGTCGATCAGCTTGAAGAGGATCGCGAGGCTCGCGAGCGAGCGGACCTCGAGCGTCGAAGCCGGAAGAACGGAAACGGAGACGCCGAATCCCGCGAGGCAGGCGACGAGTCGCGCGCGCGTTTCGCGGTCGGGAAGCGCGATGCGGTAATACGCCTTCCTCGGATCGAAGCGATGGCCCCGGCCGAGCGAGAGCCCGGCGACGTAACCGGCTCGGTAGTCGTCGTCGATCGGCTCCGCGATCACGACCGGCAGGTGCCGCAACGTCGCTCCGACCTCGAGCTGATCCGTGCGCGACCAGCGGAATCCCCGAGCGCGCAGCCAGCGGTGCTCGGCCGTGGTCACGACCTCCGCGTGCTCGGTCACGAGCCGAACGCCGGGCTTGCGCGCGGACCAGACGGCCAGAACGGAAGACGGCCGCAGCTTCCATCTCGAGCCCGGACGCGGAACCTCGTCGAAGCCCGCGAGCACGTCCCCGCGCTTCACCTCCCCGAGCGGTCGCCACGCGAGATCGGCGTAGAGCACGGGCGTGTCGGGCGCGAGGCAGTAGATGCAGCCGTGCTCGCAGCCGCGGTACGGATTGATCCCCACCTCGAAGCCGACATCCGGACTCTGGTTTCGCGACAGCGCGCTGCGCGAAGCGTCCGCGATGAAGCGGGTGCGCGGATCGGGGGTCTCGTCGTCCGCAAAACCGCTCGCGGGATCGGGCTCGAAGCGCGCGGTCTCGAACCGGTTCGGGAGCGTCTGATTCGTGCCCCGTCCGCGGATCGGCTCCCGAAACTGCGCCACGTTCGCAGCCTAGACGAAGAAAAAGCGAATATCCAGCCGGTCCGGCAAGTGCCCGTCTTCGCTGATAGGATCAGCCTTCGATCCAAAGGAGATCCACGATGGGCGAGCTGCTCTACGAGAAAGACGGTCCGATCGCGACGATCACCCTGAACCGCCCCGAGCGCATGAACACGATCTCGGGCCCGATGCTCGCCGAGCTTTCCGAGCGGCTTCTCGAGGCGAACGCCGACCGCGAAGTGCGCGCGATCATTCTCACCGGATCGGGCCGCGCGTTCTGCGCGGGGCTCGATCTACAGGACGCTTCGAGCGGCACCGGAATTGGCGGCGGCGGATCGATGGGCGTGACGCTCGACCTCCGGGACGCGCCACCCACGGTTCTGCACAAGCTCGACACGCCGGTGATCTGCGCGCTGAACGGCGGCGCGGCCGGTTACGGCATGGATCTCGCGCTCGGCTGCGACATCCGCATCGCGAGCACGCGCGCGAAGCTCGCCGCCGCGTTCACGCAAGCGCGGCGTGCTGCCCGAATCGGGTGGAACCTGGATCCTGCCTCGGCTCGTCGGCTGGTCGAAGGCGGCCGAGATCATCTTCACGGGCCGCACGCTCGACGCAGATCAGTGTCTGGCGGAAGGCCTCGTGAGCCAGGTCGTGCCCGAGGAGAGCCTGATGGATTCCGCGCGCGCGCTCGCGAACGAGATCGCGTCGAACGCGCCGCTCGCGGTGCAGGGCGCCAAGCGCATGATGAGGATCGGCCTCTCGGAACAGTTCGACGACCACGTCCACCACGTCTTCCTCCAGCTCCTGCCGCTCTTCCAGTCCCAGGACTTCCGCGAGGGCATGAAGAGCTTCCTCGAGAAGCGCGAGCCGAAGTTCCACGGGAAGTAGGGTCGATGCCGCTCGATCCGCAGGCGCGGCAGATCCTCGATCTCCTGGCCGCGGTCGGAATGCCGGATCCGTGGACGATCGATCCGGCGGTCTTCCGCGCGCAGGTCCGCGAGATGCGCGGGGTCGCGCAGACGGTTTCGATCGGCAGCGTCGAGGACCGCGAAGTCCCCGGGCCCGCGGGAGCGATCCCCGTTCGCGTCTACGCGCCGCTCGAGTGCGAGTCGGGCCCGCTGCCGGTGCTCGCCTTCTTCCACGGCGGTGGCTTCGTGATCGGCGATCTCGATTCGCACGACGGCATCTGCCGCGAGCTCGCGAACGCCGCGCGCTGCGCGGTCGTGTCGGTGGACTACCGCCTCGCGCCGGAGGCGAAGTACCCGGCGGCGGCCGAGGACTGCTACGCCGCCACCTGCTGGATCGCCGCGAACGCCACCGATCTGGGATTCGACGCGTCGCGCATCGCGGTCGGCGGCGACAGCGCGGGCGGAAATCTCGCCGCCGTCACGGCGCTTCTCGCACGCGACCGGAGCGGGCCGCGACTCGTGCACCAGCTCCTCGTCTATCCGGTGGCGGACTGCGCCTTCGACACCGCCTCCTATCGCGAGAACGCCGAGGGATTCTTCCTGACCCGCGAGATGATGCGCTGGTTCTGGCACCACTATCTCGAGAAGCCCGAGCACGCGGCCGACCCGTACGCCTCGCCGCTCCGCGCCGCGACGCTCGTCGGTGTCGCTCCCGCGACGGTGATCACGGCCGAGTACGACCCGCTCCGCGACGAGGGCGAGGCCTACGCCGAACGGCTGCGAGACGCCGGCGTGTCGACCTCACTCACGCGCTACGACGGAGTGATCCACGGCTTCTTCGGCATGGGCGACGCGATCGACAAGGCCCGGCTCGCGATCGCGCAGGCCGCCGCCGAGCTGCGGCTGGCGTTCGCGAGATAGGCGCGCGCAAGCCGCGCTACCGCGGGACGAGCGGCTGCACCACCTCGCAGAACTCCTCGATCGGCTTCACCTGGATCTCGCCCGGACCCCGGCTGGCGTGACGGACGGTGAAGATCGGCTCGGTCTCGGCCGTTCCCGCGAAGTTCGCGGCAAGTCGATCGGAGAACGGGATCTCGGGCGTGAAGAGCATCACCGTCACCTGCGCGGGCGAGAGCAGAGCGGTGATGCGCACGTCCTCGGCGCCGCCGACCCAGTAGCAGTCCATCGTGCGCCCGCGGACGTCGGCCCCGGGATACTTGACGAGCTCGATCGCCTGAATCACGCCGAGTCGGACGATGATGTCGACGGGCTGCTGCTTCGGCCACCAGCTCAGGTACGGGTCGAACCAGTGCCGCGCGATGTGATTGCGCTCCTCGGCGTCGAGCGGGAGCATCTCCGCGGTGACGTCGAGGACGGTCTCCTTCCACGTTCCGTCGGGTTTCTTCGCCTTGAAGCGGTCGAGGAACTTCTCGCGCGTCGCGTTCGCGTTCAGGACGAGGTCGAGCTTCCGCATGAAGCTCCCCTTCGAGACATTTCCCACCATCGGTCCGGGCATCCCTGAGTTCTCCTTCTAGACTGCAAGCGATTCGACCAACCTCTGCGCCTCCTTGGCGAGAGGTCGGAGTGCGAGTTCGCTCGCGATCGAGGCCGCTTCGGCGAGGTCCGCGGCCGCGCGCGGCGCGTCGCGGCCGGCGAGCAGTCCCGCCCGGCCGACGAGGGAGAGCGCGAGCTCGATCCTCGCGGGCGCGGCGCGCGACGTCGCGATGGCGCGCTCGTACCCGAGCTCGGCCTCGTCGACTCGTCCCGTCGCGGCCGCGCAGCCGGCGAGAAGCCTCGGGATCGACTGCACCCAGCCGGCGGTGAAGACGACGCCGTGGTCGTCGGCGAGCCGCAGCATCCGCTCGCAGCCCGTCGTGAGCTCCGGCGCGCCGACGCGAAGGGCGGTCTCGACCAGCGCGCAGAGCGGCGCGAGCAGGTGGATGTCGCTTGGCGCCGCGCAGGCCAGCTTCAGCAGGTTGGCGAGTCTCGGCAGCTCGACCGACGCCGGATCGCGCAGCGCCGCGACGAGCTCCCGATACGAGGCGACGACGAGCTGGATCAGGGGCGCGGGCGCGTCGAAGATCGGGCCCTTGGCGGCGAGCATCGCGAGACTCGTCTCGGCCTCTCGCCACGCGCCGCGGTGGGCATCGGCGCACGCGCGTGCGCCGACGACCAGCGGGCCGCCCCATGGGTAGCGAGAGCGTTGGATGGCGAGCAACGCCGCGCGCGAGGTGGTCTCGACCGCCTCGAAGTTCCCGCGCGCGACGTGGAGGCACGCCTGCTGCGAGAGGACCAGCGAGAGATCCATCAGGTTCTGGGCTCCGCGCGCGAGTCGCTCCGCTTCTTCGGCGGTCTCGATCCCCTCGTCGAGCCGCCCCAGATGGAGCAGCCCGAGAGAGATGCGCGTGGCCGCGAAGCTGGCGAGCCACGAGTCGCGCGCCCGGCGCGCGTGGGCGAGCTCGCCGCGCCAACCCTCGATCGCGTCGCGGACCTTCATCAGCGAGAAGCGCGCCAGCGCGAGCCCCATCGACGCCTGGCGGCAGACGGCGTCGTCGTCGATCCGGCGTCCCATTCCGAGCGCGCGCTCCGCGTAGGCCTCCGCGCGCGCGGCGTCCCCGGCCGTCCAGCAGGCCTCCGAGAGCGTCTCGAGGATCAGAGCGCTGATCGCCGGCTGCTCGTCGGAGAGCTTCATGCCGAGCTCCGTCAGCCCGCCGACATCGACGGGCTCGCCGTACTCCGCCCCGGAGCTCGTGATCTGCGCCCGGAGCAGCAGCATGAGCACGCGCGCCCGTCCGGAGTCGTCGCCGATCCGCGCGAAGAGCTCGGCTGCGTTCGTGAGGTGACGCCGGCACGACTCCGCGTCGGTGTCGCGGTTCGCGGCGACTCCGGCGCGGAAGTGCAGCGCTGCGCGCTCGGCGGGGGGCAGCACCTCCGTCGCGCGGGTCGCGGCGTCGTAGAAGCGCGCGGCATCGCGCCACGCACAGATGGCGAAGGCCTGGTCGGCGGCGCGGCGCGCGTAGTCGAGCAGGCGCTTCTGGTCGATCCCGCTACCGGCGAGGATCAAGTGATGCGCGATCTCGAGCGCGTGCTCGCCCGTGGCGCTCGCATACAGATCCTCGAGGACGTCCGCGAGATCGCCGTGGATCTCTTCGCGCTCGGCGGGGAGCATGGAGTCGAGCAGAACCTCGCGCACGAGCGGGTGCGCGAAGCGGAAGCTGCGGCGCTCGCCGGTGAGAACGCCCGCGTCGACGGCTTCGGAGACCGCCGCCGCGATCGCTTCGGCGCTCATGCGGCAGGCGGCTCCGAGCGCAAGCAGACCGAAGCGATCGCCGATCATCGCTGCGACCGTGAGGACGGCTCGGGTACGGCTGCGCAGGCTCCCGATCCGGGAGCCAAGCGCACCACGCAGCTCTGTCGGCCGAGGAAGGGAAGATCCGGCCGCTCTGCTGCCGCGTCCGCGCCTGGCCGCGCGAACTCGCGGTCTACCCTGGCCGCCCTCACGGATACATTCGCGAATGAAGAGCGGATTCCCGCCGGTGGCCGCTGCAATCTGCCTCGCTCCGCGTGCGGGAAGAGACGCGACACCCAGACACTCCGCGAGTTCGCGGACCTCATCGACGTCGAGGCCGCCGAGATCGAGCCGATCGCAGATCGACTCGCGCTCCAGTTCCTCGACCGCGCGCGCGATCCGATCATCGTCCGTCGGCGGACGCAGCGTCGCGACCAGAAGCAGCGGCAGTGGTCCCGTGGTTCGGGCATCGGACATCGCGCCGACGAGATGGCCGAGCAGGTCGAGCGACGCGGCATCCGCGCAGTGCAGATCCTCGATCACGAGCACGAGTGGGCGGCGCTGCGCGAGCTGCTCGAAGACGCGGTAGATCGCGGTGAAGAGCTCCGCGCGTCTGCGTTCCCCGCTCGAGGTCTCCGCGTCCAGCACCGATGGGGCCGCGTCGGAGTCGGGTTGCAGCAGCCGGCGAACGATGCCCAGATCGCCGCCGAGCAGACGATCCAACGTCTCGTCGTTCTGCAGCAGCCACTGACTCAGCGCCTCGACGAAGGGCAGATACGGCAGAGAGGCCTCGACCTGGCAGCGTCCGGTGATGACTTCGAAGTCGTCACAGGCCGGCTCGCGTTCGAGCTGCTCGATCAGTCGCGTCTTGCCGATTCCGGCCTCGCCGACGACGAGTGCGACACGCGGCCGGCCACCGGCGACCTCGACGACCCGGTCGATCAACCAATCCAGCTCGCGCGCTCGGCCGACGAGCGCCGGCAGCTCGGGGAGACTCCGCGCGCCGGACGCATCGCGCCCGTGGACCGACGTCGGAGCGACCTCGCGATTGCGCACCCGGGCGGCGAAGCGATAGCCGCGGCGCCGCAAGGTCCGGATCACTTGCTGGCGCGCGCCGTCGTCGCCGATCGCACGGCGCAGATCCTTGAGCGCGCTCGAGAGGGCGGTCTCGCTGACGAACACGTCCGGCCAGAGCTGCTCCAGCAGCTCCCGCTTGGGCACCGCGCGCGTGCGGTGCTGGGCCAGGTAGATCAGGAGCGCGAGAGGCTTCGGTGCCACCTCGACGTACTGGCCGGCGCGGCGCAAGACGCCCCGCTCACAGTCGAGCTGGAAGTCCCCGAACGAAATGCTGAGACCGGCCGCCTTCACACCCCCCGCCCCGGCGCGGAAGCCGCCGACCGACGAGTCGGTCCGGGGCACCGCCCGATGGATTTTCGCACGAGAGGGCCGTGTCTGCCGATTGAGAAATGCTGGAATCGGACTCCTCACGGGCACGGATGAACACGGTAGCGAGGCTCGGACCACTGAACTTGGGAGCAACTTGGGATCTCGTCTCGCGAGCGAGGATCGAGTGAATTCCCACGAAGAGCCCAAGTCGCGGCGTCGACGCGCCGCTACGGTCGATCCCCAGTGGGTTTCGTCCACTCGAGCACGGGGGGTCGATGAAGTCGGAAGTCAGGCAGTACTGCCTTCGCCTTCCCAGTCAGGTCTACGTCGATGTCGTCGATCTGGCGGGGATGTTTGATTTGAGCGCCAACGAGTTCCTGCTCACGGCGGTCCGCGAGTACGTCGAGATGCAGCTTCGCCAGGAACCGGCTCGCACCGCGATCGCGAAGCTGCGCGAAGCGCGTCAGGTGCACCAAGGTCGACGAATGGCGGCGAGCTGATCGCTCGCAGCCGTCGCGCGGACACGCTCAGCCGCCGTAGGCCTTCCGGTAGTCGACGCTGAGCCAGCGCTCGGGGCGCATCCGCACGACGATGCTGCCGTCGGTCTCGTCGCTCGCGCCGGTGGCCTTGATGTAGGCGTCGCCGCCTTCCGTGCCGAGGTAGCGGCGGGCCAACACTCGTGTGTGTCGTTCGACCTCGGCCCGCTCGAGCGCGACGATCGGGCCCTCGACCGACACGTACTCGTAGGGCGGCGTTTCCGTCTGCGCGCACAGGCTGAAGCGGTCGGCCTTCATCAGGAGCTTGCCCTTGCGCGACTCCCGGTCCGTGACGATCCAGAGCTCGCCGCCGGGCTCGTACCCGTACCAGATCGGCACCGTGAGCGGGCCGCGGTCGCCGTCGGCGATGCTGATCACGCCCACGCGCACCGCGGCCAGGAACTTCTCGCGCTCGGCGCGCGACATCGCGAGTGAAGCCATCCGAATTCTTCCTTGTCGGGATCAGCCGTCGAAAACGACGACGCTGCGGGCGGCGGCGCCCTTGCGCATCTCATCGAAGGCGTGGTTGATCCGGTCGAGCGGGAGCCGCGCCGAGATCATCTCGTCGAGCTTGAGCTGTCCGGAGAGGTAGAAGTCGACGTAACGCGGCATGTCGGTGCGGAAGCGGTTGTCGCCCATCATCGACCCGATCACCTTCTTGCCGCTCAGCACGAGGTCGAGTCCGGGCAGCTCGATCGTCTGGCCGATCGGAACGACGCCGACCATGATCGCGCTGCCGCCCTTCTTGATCATGCCGAACGCCTGCGCGGCGGTCTGCTTCGAGCCGAGACACTCGAACGAGTAGTCGACGCCGCCCGGAATCAGGCCGTGCAGCTGCATCAGCGCGTCGCCCTCCTTCGCGTTCAACCCGTCCGTCGCTCCGAGGGATTTCGCGAGCTCGAGCTTCCACTCCATGGTGTCGACGGCGACGATCCGGCTCGCACCGGCGATCCGGCAGCCCTGGATCGCCGCCAGGCCGACGCCCCCGCAGCCGATCACGACACAGGTACTGCCGGCCGGGATGTGGGCGGTGTTCAGCACGGCACCGAGACCCGTCGTCACGCCGCAGCCGATCAGCGCGGCGCGGTCGAGCGGCATGTCCTTGCGGATCTTCACGATCGCGTTCTCGTGCACGAGCATCTGCTCGGCGAACGACGCGAGGTGCGCGAACTGGTTGATCGCCTCGGCCCCCTTCGAGAGCCGCGAGGGCTCATCGGCCTTTCGCATCGTCGCGGCGCCGCCGCAGAGATTGGGTTTGCCGGAGAGGCAGAACTCGCAATTCCCGCAGAACACCGAGAGGCAGCCGATCACGTGGTCGCCGGGAACGACGTGCGTCACGTCCGCGCCGACGGCCTCGACGACGCCCGCCGGCTCATGGCCGAGCACGAGCGGTGGCGGCACGGGCAGTCCCGCCTCGATCACGTGCAGGTCGCTGTGACAGACACCGGTCGCCACCGTGCGCACGAGCACCTCGCGCGGTCCGGGCTTGCTGACCTCGATATCCTCGAGCTGTAGCGGCGCATTGAATGCGCGCATGACGGCGGCCTTCATCGGGGGCTCCTTCGATCGTCGGTGTGACCCTGAGTCTCTCACGTCGTGGTACAAAACCGAAATGCGAGACCTGGCAGGCAAGGTGGCGGTGGTGACCGGTGGGGGAAGCGGGATCGGCGCCGCGCTCGCGCGTGCGCTCGCGAGCGAAGGCATGGATCTGGTCGTCGCCGACATCCAGGCGGACGCCGCCGAGAGGGTCGCGTCGGAGCTTCGCGCGATCGGGCGTCGTGCGCTCGCGCTGGAGGTCGACGTCTCGAGCGGCGAATCGGTCGAGGCCCTGGCTTCGCGTACGTTCGCCGAGTTCGGCGCCTGTCACGTGCTCTGCAACAACGCGGGCGTGCTGGTGATGGGCGGTCTCGAGTCGCGCACGCGCAAGGACTGGGAGTGGGTGCTCGGCGTGAATCTTTGGGGCGTCGTCAACGGGGTGCTCGCGTTCGTGCCGAGAATGCTCGCGACGCCCGGCGAGAAGCAGATCGTGAACACGGGTTCGACGTCGGGAATCATGGCCGCGCCGGGGGTGGGCGTGTACGGGACCGCGAAGTACGGCGTCGTCGGGCTCTCGGAGCATCTGCGTCACGACCTGGCGCGCCACGGAATCGGAGTCTCGGTGCTCTGCCCCGGTGGCGTGCAGACGAACATCCTGCGCAGCGAGCGCAATCGTCCGGCGGATCTGGGCAAGTCGAAGGTCTCGCGCGAGGACGTCGAGCTCATGATCGGCCGCGGCCCCCTGCACCCCGACGAGATGCAGCCACCCGAGGCGATCGCCGCGGCCGTCGTCGAGGGCATTCGCGCGAACGACGCCTTCATCGTCACGCATGCGCACTACCGCGCATCGGTCGAGGCGCGCCACGTGGAGCTGATGCGCGCGTTCGACAAGGCCGAAGCGAGGAAGCGCTAGTCCGGAGCGACGCGCGCGAGCCCTTCGCGCGCCGCCGCCGGATCGGCCGGCGCGAAGCCCCTCGACGTCAATCGGGCGTGGAACCCATCAGCCGGTCCGCGAGCCAGCGACGCTGCTCCATGGCATCTCCGTACGCGGGCCGCGAGCTCTGCGCGCGCTTCAGATACAGGTGCGCGTCGCAGTCGAGCGTGAAGCCGAAGCCGCCGTGCAGCTGTACCGCGCGCGAGGCCGCGAAGACGTACACCTCGCAGGCGTGCGCCTTCGCCATCCGCGCGAGCGTCTCGGCGTCCGCAGCGTCGGAGTCGAGCGCGGTCGCGGCCGCGTACACGAGCGAGCGCAGGCTCTCCACGCCGATCAGCACGTTCACCAGCGGGTGCTTCACCGCCTGAAAGGACCCGATCGGTTTTCCGAACTGCTCTCGCGTCGCGGCGTAGGCGGAGGTCAGCGCGAGCAGTGCGTCGGCGCCGCCCGCCATCTCGGCCGCGAGCGCGACGCGGGCGCGGGCCGCCAGGCGATCCGACGGGGGACCGACCTCGAGAGCTACGCCGCGACGGGTCACGCGCGCGCTTCGGCGCGTCCGGTCGAGAACGATCTCGGGCTCGGTCGCGAATCCGCCCGCGCTCCGCTCGATGACTTCGAGCCCGTCGCGAGAGGGGACGACCAGCGCGTCGGCGTGCTCCGCTCCCCAGACCGATGCGGACCTCGCGTACACCGCGCGGATCTCGCCCGAGACGATCCCGGGCAGGAACTTCTCGCGCTGCGCCTCGCTGCCGTCGAGCACGAGCGCGAGCGCGGCGAGCGTCGACGGGAGGAGCGGCGAGGGCAGGAGCCTTCGCCCCGTCTCTTCCATCAACACCGCCAGGTCGGTCGCGCCGAGCTCCGCGCCGCCGAACTTCTCGGGAACGACGAGCCCGAGCCAGCCGAGTCCGGCGAGCGCCTTCCAATCCGAGAAGTCCTCCCCGGCGTCCGTCTCGGCCAGGCTGCGCACGCGCGCGATCGGAAAGCGCTCGTCGAGCCAGCGCCGCGCCTCGGCGCGAAGCAGCGCGTGCTCCTCCGCGTAGCGAAGCTGCGGATTCATCGCGTCTTCGGGAGCCCGAGCACCCGTTCCCCGAGGATGTTGCGCAGGATCTCGCTGGTGCCGCCCGCGATCGTCCCCGCGAACGAGTTCAGGTACGAGCGCTGCCACGCCGAGCTCTCGATCGCGCCGGGATCGCCGAGCCAGAGCGCGGCCGCGTCTCCCTCGAGCTCGCAGGCGAAGTCGGAGAGCGCCTGCACGTGCTCCGTCCCGGTGACCTTCTGCATCAGCGGCAGCGCGTCGGGTCGATCCGAGACGAGCCCGGGAATCCGCGAGCGCTGGGAGTTCGCGCGCAACGCGGTCTCCCGGATCCAGAAATCCGCGAGCCGGTCGCGCACGATCGGATCGGCGTCGCGCTTCAGCGCGCGCGCGAGCTCGAGCACGCGCGCGACCTGCTCGGAGGCTCCACCGGATCCTCCCGCGGAGCCCTCGGCCGCACCGCGCTCGAAGAGCAGCGTCGCGGTGGCGATCTCCCAGCCCTGACCCTCGCGGCCGAGGAGCGCGTCCGATGGGATTCGAACCTGGTCCCAGATCACCTGGTTGAAGCCGCCCTCACCGGTCATCTTGATCAGCGGCTGCACGTCGATGCCGGCGATCTTCATCGGCGCGAGGAAGAACGAGATGCCAGCGTGCTTCGCGGCGTCCGGATCGGTCCGCGCGAGCAGAATGCACCAATCGGCGTAGCGCCCGAGGGTGGTCCAGACCTTGTGGCCCTCGATCCGCCACGAATCCCCCGATCGCGTCGCCTTCGTGCGCAGCGAGGCCAGGTCGCTGCCCGCGCCGGGCTCGCTGAATCCCTGACACCAGATTGCGTCAGCGCGCAGGAGCGGCGGAATCAGCTGCTTCTTCTGGGCCTCGGTGCCGAAGCGCAGGATCACCGGCCCGGCCCAGGAGAGCCCGACCGTGTTCAGCAGAAACGGCGCGCCGGCCCGTGCGATCTCCTGGTCGATCACGCGCTGCGCGCCGCGCTCGCGCCCGAAGCCGCCGTACTCGCTCGGCCACTCCGCACCGACGTAGCCGGCGTCGTAGAGCTTCTGCTGCCAGGCGCGAAGCCAGTGGAACTGCCGGTCCTCGGCGACTTCGAGCACGCCCTGGGGCAGCTTGAAGCCGGGATCACCCGGGTGATTCGCGGCGATCCAGGCTCGGACCTCCGCGCGCAGCGCGTCCATCGGGTCGGATCGGCCGACGCTCAACCGTTGACCTCTTCGAGCGGGTTCTCGCCCGCGGCCGAGACCGCGCCGAAGACGGCGTTCAGTCCGCCATCGACGCTGAGCGCGACCCCGGTGATGAACGACGCCTCATCGGAAAGCAGGAACGCGACGGTGCGGCCGACGTCCACCGGCTCGCCGACGCGCCCGATCGGGTGGATCCGCGCGAAGATTCCCTCGGTGAAGACCTTGTTTCCGTGAAGCGGGCCGAGGATCGGTGTGTCGATCACGCCGGGGCAGACGGCGTTCACGCGGATCTTGTGGGGTGCAAGGTCGGCCATCGCGCACTTCATCAGGCCGAGCACGCCGTGCTTCGACGCGCAGTAGCTGCCCATCGCCCCGCCGCCGCGCAGCCCCGCGTCGGACGACGTGATCACGATCGCCCCGCCGCCCGCGTCACGGATCGCGCGGGCCGACGCCTGCAGTCCGTAGAAGACGCCCGAGAGATTCACGGCGATCGTTTTCGCCCACTCGTCGAGCGGCGTGTCGAGCACGTTCGATGTGGCCGCGATGCCCGCGTTCAGGTGCGCGAGCTCGAGCTTCCCGAAGTGCTTGCGCGTCGCTTCGACCGCGCGAAGGTTGTCGTCGGGATCGGTCACGTCGAGGCGCAGGCCGATCGCCTCTCCGCCCGCGCGCGCGATTTCCTTCGCGACCGCCTCGGCGCCCTCCGCGTTCAGATCCGCGCACGCCACGCGTGCGCCCTCGCTCGCGAGTACGAGCGCGCTGCCACGGCCGATGCCCGACGCTGCGCCCGTCACCAGTGCCACCTTGCCCGAGAGTCGCCCCGCCATCGCCTGTCCTCCGTGTTCCGCCGAGCATATCCCGGACGGACGTCTCGTTGCGAGGCGCGAGGCGCGGCTTCGCTCGGCTATCCTGCGCACCGTGGGGAAGCCCGTCGTCTCGTCTCGACGCGTGGTCGTCGTGTCGCTCCTGGTCGACGTCCTCGACGTCGTCACCACGCTGGTCGTCGCCGTCCTCACCGGCAGCGCGGTCGTCTTCGCGGAGATGGTCCAGGGGATCGCGGACGTCGCGGGGTCCTCTCTTCTCGTCGTCGGCGAGCGTCGCTCGCGCTTGCCCGGCGATGCCGCGTACCCGTTTGGATATCGACGCGAGATCTTCTTCTGGTCGCTGCTCTCGGCCGTGATCATGCTCTTCGTCGGTGGCGGGCTTTCCTTCTGGCGCGGCTACCGGCAGCTCGTCGAGCCCGGAGTCGTGAGTCACCCGCTTCTCGCGCTCGCGGTGCTCGTCCTGTCGGTAGTCACGAACGCGTACGCGGTGGGACTGAGCGCGCGCCGGCTCGTCGCGATGCAGGGCAGCCTGCTCGTCGCCCTGCGCACGCACGGACATCCGTTGGTGAAGACCGCGTTTCTGCGCGACGCCGTCGGGACGACCTCCGCGGTACTCGGCTCGGTCGCCCTGATCCTGCATGCTGCGTACGGGGCCGTCTACTTCGACGCCCTGGGGGCCCTGGTCGTGGCGGTCCTATTGGTTGCTTTCTCGCTCGTGGTGATCGTCCAGGCGCGAGCGCTGATCGCGGGACGAGCCGTCCCGGCGCACGAACTCGAGCGAATCCGCGAGGCGGTTTGCGAGACCCCCGGCGTCGTCGCGCTGAACCGGCTGGCGGCGGTCCACTCCGGGGCCTCCGAGGTCCACGTCGAGCTCGACCTCGACCTCGACGCCGATCTCGACACGACGGGAATCGAGGGCCTGCTCGACGAGATCCAGCGACGCATCCGCGCCGTCGTTCCCGGGACCGACTCCGTTCGCGTGGACTTGAACTCGCCGCATCCCTGATCGCGGCCGGTCGGGGGTCCTGCGTCAACCTGCCGCATCCGCATTTCGGGTATGCGCCGCTAGCTTGCGTCGGAACATCGCGGATGGCATCGGGATGAACGGCTTCGAGAACACGCTCGCCACGACGACGGCACACGCGGGGATCGCGGGCCTCTTTCCGCGCGCTCGCGGTGGCCCCGTCGCTCGTCGCGTGCCGACCCGACTCGTCGCTCCGGAGCCGCTGCCGCCGGGACGTCGCTCGCGAAACGGTGGCTGGCTCGCTCTCTCCGTGCTCCTGCACGCCGTCGTGCTCGCCGTTCTTCTGCTCTGGCCGGTTCGACACGAAAATGTGTCGACCGAGGTGATCCCGATCGCCTGGGTGCTCGTCGAGCCCGAGCCGGAATTCGCGCCCGCCTCGTTCGCGCCCGTTGCGCGGGCCGAGCCCGTGCCGGTGCCGGAGCAGGCGCTGCCGCGCCATGGCCCCACCACACGCCCGCCCGCAAAGCCGCAGCCGCTCCGCGACGCGACTCCGGCGCCCGCCGCCCCGCCCGCGCCGACGTCGGCAGCGGCGGATCCGCAGTCGGCCGCCGAGGCGGCCACCGCGCCGGTCGGAGAGGGCGGCCGCACACGGGCCGGACACGGCGCGGGCAGGGTGCGCACCTGGATGCCCCGTGGCGGGTCGCAGCCGCCGCCCGTCTACCCGGCCCGCGCGCGGCGCGCCGGGATCGAAGGCACGGCGGAGGTCGAGCTCTTGCTCGAGTCCAGTGGCCGCGTTTCGCAGGTGCGGCTGCACGGCTCGTCTGGCGACGAGGGTCTCGACGTCGCGGCCCTCGATGCGGTTCGGCGCTGGCGCTTCGACCGGCCGCCGTCGGAGGCGAGCTGGCGCGGTCGTTGGTTCCTGGTCCCGATCAAGTTCAGGCTGGAGTGAGTGGACGTTCGCCAGCCTGGGAATGCCGATCACAAGCAATCAGTGGAGATACGCATGTTCGGAAGCCAGATCCATTCGAGGTTCGCAAGCCGGTGGCTCGTACTGGCCGCGGCTGTCGCTCTTCTCGGGCATGCAGCCGCTGCATCGGCCGCCTCGATGCCACCCTCGTGGATGCCCATGACGATGCTGGTCGTGTCCTACGACACGGCCACGCAGCGCCTCGACGTCCAGGACCCATCGGCGCCAGTGCTGTTGGCGTACGACACGAACGCCATGGGCGGGCCGGATTGGACCGCTTCGACGTTTGCGGACTTCGATCCCGTCGAGCCCTGGTCGGTGCTGCAGAACAGCGCGTTCAGCCGGCAGCTCGGTTGGTGGGCCGGCAGCGGATCCGCATCGATCACGCTGCAGTCGGACATCGAGGCCGCCTTCGGGCCGGGAGCGAGCATCTGGATCCAATCGATCTCGATCTCGCACGGTCTGGAGAGCTACCTCGCCGTCGGGCGGTACGGGGTGAATGTCGACAACACGACGACGGTCGACCCCAACGCTGACGGCTACTCGGGCATCTTCGGTACTGCGGGCAGCAGCGCGCGATGGCAGTGGGACTATCAGATGGACCACAACACCTACGCCGTGTCCTGGGACCACCTGGCGCCGAACCAGCAGTACTCGGCCACGTACAAGGTCTACATCGGAGATGCCTCCGGCACCGAACTCGCTGGCGCGGTCGCTGCGAGCAGCATCGAGACGTGGACCTGGTCGGCACCGGCCTCGGTTCCGGTACCCGAGCCCGCGATGGGCGGCCCCCTGCTGGCGGGTCTGGTCGGACTGCTCGCGTTCGGCAGGCGGCGAGTCATCCGCGCGGATTCCTCGAAGAAGAAACCCGGAGCATGACGAAGGCGATTCTGATCGCGAGCCTGCTCTCGCTCCTTGCCGTCGCTCCTGTTGGAGAGGCCGGTGTCACGACATATCTCGTCGTTGCGACTTTCCGCGAGCCCGATACCCAGCCCAACGACACGATCTTCACGGGTTCGTTCGTGTACGACGATGTGCTTCTGCAGGTGTCGAGTCTGCAGGGTCAGCTCACTGAGTCGATGACCGGAATGCCGGGCGGAGGCGGCATGAATCAGCTCGTGCTCGGCCATCAGCTCTCGTCGATCCACCACGCAGCGCTCGGCGGCCTGCTCGTGACCACGTTCCTGAGGAACTCCACGCCGACCCTCTCGACGATGGGCGGCGGCGACGGGTGGACGCCGGGTACCGGATATGGGCTCTATTACGGCTTCCCCGGCGCCAATCCCGGAAACGCCTACGTCAGGATCTTCGTCAACACGGCGAATCCGACGGCGCCGCCGACGCAAGCCCAGATCGACAAGCTCGCGTATGCGGACTGCGCTCCCAACGGAATGATGGGCGCGACCTGCATGACGGGAACGACGGTGGCGGGGTACGGCACGATCGGAACGATGAGCGGGTACCCCATCTCGCAGGTGATCACGGCGATGCCGGCCGTTCCCGTCTTTCCGCTGGGCGCGGATCGCAGGACGACAGAGTCCGCCTGGTGAGTCCGGCGGGTTGAGGGTGCCGCCACGAGTCTCGTGGGAACGTCGCCTCCACTGAGTCACGAGCCCATGGAGCGCCATTCGCATGTCCCTAGCTCTCTTGCTCGCCGTGCTTCTCGTTGCGACTTCGTTCGAGGTCTCGGCAGAGGAGCCAGCGACGGACTCGGACGCAACCACGCCCATCGAATCGACGGAATCGTCCGACGAGGACGCCGCGCCGGTCTCACTCGACGAGGTCGTCGTCACGGGTGCCAAGCCAAGCGAGTCACCCGTGTCAGGCACGCGCATTGGTGAGCCAGAGCTCGCCTCGCGCCGCGCGTCGGCGACCGACACCGCACGCCTGCTGGAAGACGTTCCCGGCGTGAGCCTCTACGGCGGCGGTGGCATTTCGAGCCAGCCCGCGATCCATGGTCTGGCCGACGATCGGTTGCGCGTCCAGGTGGACGGGATGGACGTCACCTCCGCGTGCTCCAACCACATGAACTCGCCGCTCTCGTACATCAGCCCGAGCCAGGTTCGCAGCGTCACCGTATTCGCCGGCCTCACGCCGGTCAGCGTCGGCGGAAACAGCGTCGGCGGCACGATCCAGGTCGAGTCCGCTCCGCCCGAGTTCGCAAGCGCACCGGACGAGGTTCTCACCCGCGGGCATCTCGGCGGTTTCGTGCGCAGCAATGGCAACGGCATCGGGTACGACGTCGCCGCAGCGGTCGCAGGACGGGATCTGCGTGTCTCGTACAGTGAGTCGACCGCGCGATCCGACGACTACTTCGCCGGCGACTCGTTCAAGGCCGCGGGTCAGGCCGCGCCTCTGCGCGGTTGGCTGGACGGGGACGAGGTGGGATCGAGCGCCTGGGACGGCACCACGAACCGCGACGTCGGGCTCGCGTTCCGGCGCGAAGGGCATCTGCTGCAGCTGAACCTCGGCCGACAGAACGTCGGCTTCGAGGGCTTTCCGAACCAACGCATGGACCTGACCTCCAACGAGAACACGCTCGGCAACTTGCGCTACACGGGGCAGTTCGATTGGGGCGCGCTGCAGGTGCGGCTCTTCGACCAGGACACGCGCCACGAGATGGACATGGGTCCGGACCGGTTCTTCTACGGCTTCGGCATGCCGATGGACTCGGAGGCGACGAATCGAGGCGCGAACGTGAAGGCGAGCATCGAGCTCTCGGACCGACACGTTCTGGGCGTGGGAAGTGAGTACCTGACGTACCGTCTCGACGACTGGTGGTCGCCGGTCGGGGCCAGCGGCTCGATGTGCTGCGAGAAGTTCTGGAACGTGAGAGATGGTGAGCAGAGCCGCCTCGGAGCCTACGCAGAGTGGGAAGCGCGCTGGAGTCCGACGTGGCTCAGCCTGGTGGGAGTTCGCTGGGATCTCGTGTCCTCCGATGCGGGAGACGTGCAGGGCTACAACGACAGCATGTCGATCTGGAGCAACGACGCCGCGGCGTTCAATGCGCGCGACCATCGCCGATCGGACAGCCACGTCGATCTGGTGGCGCTGCTTCGCTGGGTCCCGCACGAGATGGCCACGATCGAAGGCGGCTACGCGCGAAAGACCCGCTCACCGAACCTGTACGAGCGTTACGCATGGTCGACGAACGCCATGGCCGCGTTGATGAACAACTTCGTCGGCGACGGTAACGGCTACATCGGCCGGATCGATCTCGAGCCGGAGGTCGCCCACACGCTGAGCGCTTCGGGCGAGCTGCACGACGCGGACCAGAGCGCATGGAGCGTGAAGGCGACGTTGTACGCGACCAGGATCAACGACTTCATCGACGCTCGCCGCTGTGACTTCGGCCAGTGCAGCGCGGCGAACTCCACGGCGATCGACTCCTTCGTCTTTCTCCAGTACGCGAATCAGTCGGCGTGGCTCCATGGGGTGGACCTCTCCGGTCACTGGCTCCTGGGGCGATCCGATCGATTCGGCGGCATCACGGCGCGGGGTTCGCTCAGCTACGTGCGCGGACGGAACCGGAAGACGGACGACGATCTCTACAACATCATGCCGCTCAACGGAAAGCTCGCGCTGGTGCACGACCTCGGCGGCTGGACCAGCGCCGTCGAGTTCAGTGCGGTCGCATCGAAGACGCGGGTCTCGTCGGTGCGGAACGAAGTGCAGACGGGCAACTATTCTCTGGTCGACCTGCGCACCAGCTACACGTTCGCCCACGCCCGCGTCGACCTCTCGCATCGAGAACCTCTTCGACCGCTTCTACTCGGAGCCTCTGGGGGGCGCCTACCTCGGACAGGGACTCTCGATGTCTACGTTCACCATCCCCTGGGGAACCCCGGTTCCCGGCGCGGGACGGTCGGTGAACGTCGCACTGAGCCTCGACTTCTGAGCGCACGCCGAGCGGCTCTGCGGATTCGAGCACCGAGCTCGATCCGCGCGTTCGGGGTCGAACCGGTACTTCCATTCGAGAGCGGGTCGCGCCCGTGGCGGGATCTCAGGCGGCGATCGCGGAGATCGGCCAGCGCAACGTCACCGCGAGCCCGTTCCCGCCCGGCCCCGCGTCGAGCTCGAGTGCGGCCCCGTGGAGCGTGGCGATCCGCTTCGCGATCGCAAGGCCGAGGCCGGCGCCGCCCTCGTCGTTTCCGAGACCGCGGTAGAAGCGATCGAGAACCCGCGCGCGCTCCGCGGCCGGAATTCCCGGGCCCTGGTCGAGGACTCGCAGCCAGGCCTGCGACGGGCTGCGTCCGATCTCGATTCTCACCTCGCTTCCTCCGATTCCGTAGCGGAGCGCGTTGTCGGCAAGGTTGCGAATCAACACGTGCAGGAGAGGCGCGTCGGCGCGCACCGTGATCGGCGCCTCCTCCCGGAGCTCCATGTTCACACCGCGAGAGTGCGCGCTCGGGGCGATCTCGGCGAGCACTTCACGCGCGATGCGTCCGAGGTCACAGGGCGCGAGCCGCTCGCGGAACTCTCCTGCCTCGAGGCGCGCGAGCGTGAGAAGCTGCTCGGAGAGACGAGCGGCGCGGTCACAGCCCGAGATCACCTGATCGAGCGCGTGCGCACGCTCGTCGTCGCTTCGCGAAGCGCGTGCCACCTGCGCCTGCGCGCGGATCGCGGCCAGCGGCGTCCGCAGCTCGTGCGCGGCATCGGCGGTGAAGGCGCGCTCCCGCTCGAGCGATGCCTCGATTCGCGCGAAGAGCTCGTTCAGTCGATCGACCAGGATGCGCACCTCGCGCGGAACGCGATCGATCCCGACCGGCTCGAGGCGCTGCGGATCGCGTGCGGCGACGGCTTCGGCGAGCGATCGCAGGGGGGCGAGCGCGCGCCCGATCGCGAGGATCAGGCCTGCGCCGAGGAGTGGCAGCGCGACCACGAGCGGTACGAGCAGGTGTCGTCCAATCTGTGCGCTGACCGCTTCCCGCGCGTCGACTCGTTCGGCCATCTGCACGAGCACGCGGCGATCCAGCGCCCAGGTGCTGAAGACCCGCCAGCGCACGCCGTCGATCCTGGCGTGACTGAAGCCCGTCTCCTTCGCAGAGAGCTTCTTTCGCGGCGCGTTCTTCGAGTGCAGGCGAAGAGCGCGACCGTGCTCCCAAACCTGGAACGCGACGTTTCGCGCGTAGCGGTGGAGCTCGGGCGCGTGCTCGAGTTCGAGTTCGTCGTCGTCGTCGTCGTCGTCACCGCCCTCGGAGATCTGCGCGACGAGCAGGGCGGCCGATTGCGCGAGATGGGCGTCGAAGAGATCGTCCATCTCGTGGCGCGCGCGCAGCCAACCTGCGAGCGACACGCCGAGCCACACGATCGACACCGCGCCGAGGACGGCACCGACGAGTCTGCCGCGGAGCGAGGCGGACCGGCTCACGTCAAGTCCTTCGGCAGCAGGTAGCCTACACCGCGAATGGTCACGATCACCTCGGGCGCGAGCTTTCGGCGCAGATGATGGACGTGGACCTCGATGGCATTCGACTCGACCTCCTCGCCCCAGCCGTACACGCGCTCGGCCAGCTGCTCCTTCGAGAGAACTCGCCCCGCGCTTCGCGCCAGCTCGTGCAGGAGCGCGAACTCGCGAACCGGGAGATCGACCGAGTGGCCGCGAAAGCGAACCGAGTGCGCGGAGGGATCGATCTCGAGCGGACCGACGGCGAGCACCGGCGCGGCCCGGCCGGCGGAGCGCCGGACCAGTGCGCGCAGCCGCGCCGCGAGTTCGCCGAGATCGACCGGTTTCACGAGATAGTCGTCAGCGCCCGCGTCGAGACCCGCGATGCGATCTGGAATGGCGTCGCGCGCGGTCAGGATCAGCACCGGAACGGCATTTCCCGCCGCCCGCAGGCGCTTCAGCAAGTCCAACCCCGAGAGCTTCGGGAGCCCGAGGTCGAGCACGACGGCCGCAAACGGCCCGCCCGCGAGCGCGTCGAGCCCCGCGCTGCCGTCCCGCACCCAGTCCGCCGTGAAGCCGGCCTGCGCGAGGCCGACGCGAAGCGCGTCGCCGAGCAGTCGATCGTCTTCGACGACGAGCACTCGCATCGGCCGTTTCTTCCCCCGCGCTCTCGCGCTCAGTCCCTGTGCCCCGAGCGTACCCCTGAATGCTCGGTCGTCGCGGCGATGGAGACGCTCTGCAGGTTCGCCGCCAGCCGCCGCTCTCGGCCAATGATCCCCGGCAGCCACAGACCCGCCAGCGCAACCAGCAGCAGAAGCGCGGCGAGCGGACGCGAGCTCCGAATCCCGTCCTCCGGCGATCCGCGCTTGCGGCCCGTGACCAGCGAGAGCGCGAGGTTCTCGCGCTGCAACACGCTCAACGCCACGACGCCGAGCACGTGCCCGACGACGGTGATGAGCATGACCGTGGCCGCGATCTCGTGGGCCTCTTCCAGCCACTCGCCGCCGAGCTCCGCATAGACCGCCCATCCCGAAGCCGCCACGGCGAAGCCGAGTCCGAGCAGCAGGGGGATCATCACGACCCCGGCCGGGCTGTGTCCGGCATGCCGTTCGGCTCGTCCCTGCACCAGCGACACCAGATAGGACCGGACCTTTGCGGGTCCGAAGCGCAGCGCCGAGAAACGCGCGTGGCGGCTGCCGACGAAGCCCCACACGAGGCGGAACGCGATCGACGCCGCGAACGTGTAGCCGAAGAGGAGGTGCAGGTCGCGCAGTCGCTCGCTCTCCGCCGTCAGGAACGCCCCGACGAAGCTCGAAGCGAGCACCCAGTGGTAGATCCGTAGCGGCAGGTCCCATACGAGAATTCGCTCGTTCATTTCGTCTGTTCCTTCTTTGGCAGCCGCAGGCTGCGTTCGGAGTAGGAGCCCTGCGCGGCGCCGCGATGGCAGGCCGCGCAATTCGAGGGCTTCAGGGCGTCGGGTTCCCGCCAGAGGCGGTCGGGAACCTCGTCGTGCTCGTGGCGGAACCAGCGGGTCTCGGTGATGCGGAGGAGCGGAGCTCCGCCGTCGGCCGTCGGCCGGGATCGAGCGGAGCTCGACAGATGGGCGCGAATCGTCTCGAGCGCGATCGGATCTACGCTCGCGTCGACGCCGAAGTGCCGATCGAGTCCGCCCAGGACGGCGCTCCACGAAGCCGCATCGAGCATTCGGCCGGGAAACGCGACGTGACAGGATCCGCATTCCTCGACGTAGTCCGGCGGAAGCGGCACGCGCGGCGAATCCGCTCGGCCCGAGTCCGATGCGAGAATCGAGACTGCGATGCTCGACAGGATCAGGCTCTTGATGCGGGTGCTCATCGCGCGCCTCCTTCGCCCACCGTCATCAGCCAGACCAGTAGATCGCCCTTCTCCTGCGCGCTGCAGGGTCGCTTCAGGACGTCGTTGCAGTTGCGCCTGAACCACTTCTCGACGGTCGCGGGCCGGCTGAATCGCTTGGGATTCGCGGCGGGAGCGAGCGGCTCGATCGCCTGCCCGGTGACGACGTGCCTACCGGCCGCGCTCGGATTGCTGCCGTGACAGGAAGCGCAGCTCCAATCGCCACCGTGCGTGGCTCCGTAGAACGATTGACCCCGCGCGGCCGAGAAGCCAGCGAACGCGGGATCGGCGCTGCGCGCTTCGGTCGCCAGCGCGGCTTCGAAGTCCGCGGGCCGCTCGGCGCGAGCGGGCGAGACGCCGAGCGTCAGCGCCGCGGCGATCAAGATCGTGGATCGCATGGGCAGGAACCTCCGTCGAGGGATTCGACGGGGGGAATGCTCACGGCCGCTGCTTAAGCGATGCTTAGGGCGCCGTTCGGATCGTCAGGCGGTGCGTTATCCACTGAGGACACCGAGTGCGGACGGAGGCCCGAGATGAAGCTCGAGTACCTGATGACCTACCGCGTCGAGCTCGCACCGCCGGTCGCCGTCGGTGCCGGGCCGTTCGGCATGCGCCAGATCTTCGACGTCACGGGCGGTAGCTTCGAAGGCCCGGGGCTGCGCGGCAGATTTCTGCCGAGCGGTGCCGACTGGATCCTGATCGGCCCCGACGGCGTCGGCCGCCTCGACGTGCGCGGCACGCTCGAGACCGACGACGGCGCACTCATCTATGTGCAGTACTGCGGCGTGCTCGACTTCGAAACGGTGATGGCGAAGTTCGCTCGCGGCGAGGCCACCGAGTTCGGCGAGATCTACTTCATGACCGCACCGCGCTTCGAGACCGGTGACGCGCGCTACGCCTGGCTGAACAAGCTGGTCTGCGTCGGCGAAGGGCGCGCGGGTCCGGGCTGGGTCGAGTACCGCGTCCACCAGGTCGTGAACGGCTGAGCAGATCCGATCCGTCGGCGCGATGCCGAGCTTCCGTTGTGGTACATGACGGGCATGCTCGACCGAATCGACCGCGTGCAGATGGCGGTGCCCGATCGAAAGGCCGCCGCGGCGTGTTGGATCGCGATTCTCGGCGCCGAGCCGGATCGAGAGGATCGCGTTACGACGCTCGCGGCCCGGCGGACCCGCCTCCGGATCGGGCAGGGGTTCGTCGAGATCCTCGAGCCGGACGGCGAGGGTGCGATCGCCGAAGCCGTCCGGGCGAACGGCGCTCACCTGTTCGCGGCGGGCGCGAGCTCTCCCGATCTCGACGCGCTCCTCGCGCGCATCCGATCGCGCGGCGGATCGGCCGTCGTCGAGGACGGGCAGGCGTACCTCGGAGCCGACGCGGGTCTTCCGGGACTCCGCGTCGTGCTCGCTCCGAGCGAGCGGCGCCCGCCGGTCGGCGCCGTCGATCTGCTCTACGAGGTGACCTACCTCGTCGCCGACGCGCCCGAAGTCGTCGCGCGCTGCGCCGACGTCTTCGGACTCGACGCGAGTCACTTCGTTCCGATCGAATCGCCGCACTACGGCTATCGCGGCACGCTCACGCTCTTCGATCCCGGCCGTCTCGACCGCTTCGAGATCGTCCACCCGGGCGTCGCGACGAAGACGATGGGCCGCTTCTTCGCGAAGCGCGGCGCTTCTCTGTACATGGCCTTTGCCGAGAGCGGTTCACTCGCCGCGATCGAGGACCGCGCACGCTCGCGCGGTGCCGGCTGCACGGCCTTCCCGCCCGCGAATCAGCGCGACGCGCACGGGATGCAGACGCTCTTCCTGCACCCGCCGGCCCTCGGCGGAATGATGCTCGGCATCTCCCGGCGGAACTGGGCCTGGACCTGGTCGGGAAGCCCGGAGCGCGCGCAAAGCTGAACGGTCGGACCGAGCCGGCTTCGGTCGCCTGACCCTCGGGTTGCCTTATTTGTGAACACGATCATAATTGATCTCGTTCATCAGCTCTCGAGCGCCGCAACCAGAAGGAAGGGACGAAGATGCGCTTCCGAACCGTTCTCGATCTCTGGCGCCAGGGCCAGCTTCGCGCCCTCGTCTCGGCGCAGCGCATCTCGGGACCGTACTACCGGCTGCTCTGGCTCGTCGCGGCTTTTCGCGCCGGGGTGCTGCGCCGCCTTGCGCAGGAGTCCGCGACTCTCGACGCGCTGAGTGCCGAGCGCGTGCGGAATCCGGCGGACCTCGAATGGTTCGAGCGTTGGCTCGAGCTCGGCGTGCGCGTCGGTGCGCTCCGCTTCGATGGCTCTCGCTACTCGCTACGCAGCCGGCTCGCGCGCGCGCTCGCCGAGCCGCGGAACGACGCGATCGCGGCGATTCTCGAAGAGGTCGCGACGCTGCACGCCCGCCTCGTGCTCGAAACTCCCGAACGCCTCGCCCGCGGCGACCGCTTCACGCTCGCCGATCAGGACGGCGTGCTGATCGCCCGCTCCTCGCGACTCCTGGCGCCGTTCGTACACGAGGCGATCGACCCGGTCGTGCCGAGAAGCGGCGCGTTGCGGCTGCTCGAGGTCGGCGCCGGCTCGGGCACGTACATCCGCTACGTCGTCGAACGCAACCCCGACCTCCGTGCCCTCGGGCTCGAGCTCCAGCCCGAGGTGGCGGAGCTCGCCAACTCCAACTTGCGCGAGTGGGGTGCGTCCTCACGCGCCTCGGTCGACAAGGGGGACGTGCGCGATCGCACGCCCGAACCGATCTACGACGTCGTCACGTTCCACAACAACATCTACTACTTCCCGGTCGCGGAGCGCGTCGCACTTCTGTGTCATGCGATGCGCTTCCTCGCCCCGGGCGGGCGGATCCTGCTGACGACCATGTGCGGCGGCGGCAGTGCCCCGTCCGTGATTCTCGACATCTGGAGCGCCGGAACCGAGGGATGCGGGCGACTACCGACGCCGGACGAGCTGCTCGGGCAGCTCCGCGAGGCGGGATTCGCCGAAGCGACGAGCCGCTCGCTCCTGCCCGGCGACAGCTTCTACGCCTTCTACGGGCGCAGGCCGAGCTGACGAGCCGCTAGAGGTCGTTCGGATCCTCGAGAGGAATCTCGATCGTCGAGCTGCGCCTCCCGACCGTGACCTTCGAGCCCGTGTCGACGATGAAGTTCTCGACGAAGAACTCGGCCGGTCCGGACAGGCTGAGGGTCGAGGAATCCAGACAGCCCCCGGCGTCTCCGAGCGGCTTGAACTTCGAGTTCGCGACACCGCGAATCTGCAATTCGAGGAGTTCGCAGTTGATCTCGAGTTCGGTGGTGGAGACCACGCTCGCGGAGCCGTTGTTGGACTCCGTCTCGAACGAGAAGTCCTCGTCGAAGTTGAGATCGCCGAGGACTTCGATCACCGAGACCGGATCGGTATCGGCCGCGACGATGCGGTTGTTGCTTGGATTCTCGCAGTCGATGCTCAGGAAGATCCCCTGCGTCCGGGTCGGGGCCTCGCCTGTGCAGATCTCGAAGACGTCCCGCTCGTTCAGATTGAGTTTGCCGATCTTGGGCTGATCGTTGTTCCCGGTGTCCTGGTAGAGCAGCTTGAGCTTCGCCTTCACCGGGTGCGTGGTGATCACCGTCTGAGCATCGGCTCCACGCGGCAGCGAGAGCGCGAGGACCGGCACGATCAGGGCCATCCAGAGGATCCGGTGTGAAGCGGTCGAGATCGAATTCACGGCAGGGCAAGCTCCTTTCGAGGTGGAGCCGGAAGATAATCCCTTCCCGGAGGAATCAAGCCCTCGGGGAGGTCGGCCGCGCGGAATACCCGAGCATCGGGCGCGCGTGTAGACTCGCCCGATCGAAAGAGAGGGGAGCGAATGGCCAGCTCGGGTGCCGAGACCAAGAACATCGCCGTCTACATCGATCTCGAGAACGTCGCGATCGGCTGTCGGGACGCGCGCTACAAGATCTTCGACGTCAATCTCGTCTTGAGACGGATGATCGAGAAGGGGAACGTCGTCACGCGCCGCGCGTACGCGGACTGGACGCGCTACCCCGATTATCGTCGGCCACTCCACGAGGCCGGCGTCGAGCTGATCGAGATGCCGGGCTCGCAAGCTCACCGGCAAGAACAGCGCCGACATCAAGATGGTCGTCGACGCGCTCGAGCTCTCGCACAACAAGCCGCACATCGACACGTTCACCGTCGTCTCGGGCGATTCGGACTTCTCGCCGCTGGTCGCGAAGCTGCGCGAGAACAACAAGCACACGATCGGCTGCGGCGTGAAGAACTCGACCTCGCCGATGTTCATCGACAACTGCGACGAGTTCATCTACTACGACGATCTGGTCCGCAAGACCGTCGAGCGCGAGAAGAAGTCGGTCCCGAAGGCCAGGATCTTCCGAAGAAGAAGCGCGAGGCGTTCGACCTGCTGATCGACGTCGGTCGACGCGCTGCTGCGCGAGAATCGCGAGGCGCACTGCTCGCTGGTCAAGGAGACGATGAAGCGCAAGCAGCCCGCAGCTTCAACGAGGAGTACCACGGCTATCGATCGTTCAACCGCTTGCTCGAGGACGCACAGAAGCAGAAGCTGATCGCGCTCCACAAGGACGCGCGCAGCGGCACCTACGTGATCGACGAGGTGCTCTACGAGGCCGGCTGAGTGAAGGCCCTGAAGCGGATCGGTGTCGGGGTGCTCGCGGTCGCGCTGTCGATCGCACTCGGTCTGCCGCTCTTCTACGCCGTCGTTCCGTACGACGGGCCCGATCTCCCGCCCGCGGGTCGCCGCGTGTCCGTCGGAAACGACCGCTTCGTGAACGCGATCGATCATGGCGATGGGCCGGTGTTCGTCTTGGTTCACGGTCTGCCGGGCATGGCCGAGGACTGGCGCCCGCTCGTCGAGGCGCTCGCCGCGAGGGGGAGTCGCGCGATCGCGTACGACCGGATCGGCTACGGTCGATCGGACGCGCGGCCCGGCGAGGTTCCCGGCGCGTTCACGGTCGAGGCGAACGCGCGCGAGCTCGTGGCGCTGATCGAGAACGAAGGTTTGGACGACGTCACCGTCGTCGGCTGGTCGTACGGCGGCCCGATCGGCATCGAGGCGGCGCTCCTCGATGCTCGCGCCGTGTCGCCGCGAATCGCGCGTCTGGTCCTCGTCGGCACGGGGGGGCCGGACGCCGACGACGCGAAGCCGCCTCCCGTCCCGGGATTACTTGCGTCCGCGGTCCTGCGCTGGATCGGTCTGGTGCCACCGGTCGCCGCTGCGGTGCAGCGCGCCGTGAGTGAGCAGGCTTTCTCGGAGCAGGCGCAGCCCGATTGGTGGCTGCCGAACCTGCAGGCGAACTTCGCCGCGCCGAACACGCGCCTGACCTGGCGCGCCGAGGCCGCGGCGGTCGCATCGAGCGGTCGGTTCCGGGCGGATGAAGTCGCGTTGCCGACGCTTCTGGTCCACGGTGACGACGACCGGCTCGCCAATCTCGCGATCGGCCGGTACGTGCACGGGAAGATCCCGGGCTCCCGGCTCGAGATCGTCGCCGGCGGGAGTCACATGCTGCCGGTCACGCACGCGGCGCAGCTCGCCGACTGGATCGTCGCGCACGGACCCGGCGCGGGCGGTCAGCCCGGTTCGAGTCCCTGACGCATTTCCGTGCCGACGACGACGAAGCCGTACTTCGCGTAGAAGGGGCGATTTCCCTCGGTTCTCTCGAGCAGGTACAGGCCCATCTCGGCGCAGCCACGATCTCGCGCGGCGCCCAGCGTCGCTTCGACGAGCAGACCGCCGACGTTCCGTCCGCGCGCCGCCGGATCGACGATCAGCTCTTCGAGCTGGCCGTACTCGCCGCCGTAGCGGATCGCCAGGTTGTACGAGACGGTGGCGACGCCGAGGATCGTGCCCGCGTCCTCAGCGACGAAGACCGCGCCGCGTTCGCCCGTGACGAGTCTCGCGTAGGTCGCTCTCCACTCGGGAGTGGCCGCGCTGCCCGTGAGCGATTCGATCAACGAAAGGCAGCGCGCTTCGTCGCCCGCCGTCGCCGTTCGCAACGTGATCGTCATCGGCCTCTCCTGAACGTCGATGTGAAGATCGTGAGCGCGCGAGCATCCCTGGGGGAAGCGGGTTCTAGAAGCCGAGCTCGGCGAGCTCGATCGGGCGTTTCTCTCTCGCGCTCTGTTCGCCCGCGGCTCCGACGGCGACGGCGAGCGCGCCGTCCTCGACCGTGACGAGCGGCTTCGCGCCGGCGCGAATCGCGTCGCGGAAGGCGAGCTGCTCGAGGAACGTCGAGCCGTGATGCGTGCCCGCATCGCGGGCCCGCGGATCGACGTGGAAACTCGATCGTCGCGGGCTCGTAGCGATCGCGACGGGTCAGCACGAGCCGGTGCGCGGGGATGAAGGCCTCGGCCTTTCCGCGGTCGCCGGTCGCGGCGATCTCCATCTCGTGGGTCGAGTTCTCGGCGAACATGCACAGATCGAGCAGTCCGCGCGCGCCGGAGTCGAAGTCGACGGTGACGAATGCGTTGTCGAGGATGTCGGGCCGCTCGCCGCCGTAGAGCTCGTCGCGGTGATTCACGTCCATCGCCCCCGAGGCGTACACGCGCAGCGGCCGGGCGCGCGTCACCAGGTTCATCAGATCGAAGAAGTGACAGCACTTCTCGACCAGCGTTCCGCCGGTGTTGCGCGAGAAGCGATTCCAGTCGCCGACCTTCCTCAGGAACGGAAAGCGGTGCTCGCGAATCGCGAGCATGTGCAGCCGGCCGATCGAGCCGCCGTGCACCTCCTCGACGAGTCGCGCGACCGGGCGCATGAACCGGTATTCCATTCCGACCCAGGTCACGGCCGGGTGCCGCGCCGCCTGCTCGACCACGCGCTTGCAGTCGTCGATCGTCGTGCAGAGCGGCTTCTCGACCAGCACGTGCTTCTCGGTGCGGAAGACGTCCTGGAGCACGTCGAAGTGCGTGTGGTTGGGCGACGCGATCACGATCGCGTCGACCGCCGCCTTCGCGAGCAGCTCGCGGTGGTCGGCGTAGACCTCGACCTCGGAGCCGACCGCGAGCCGACCGAAGCCGCGGCTGCGCTCGTCGGGATCGGCGATCGCACACACCTCGACCCCGGGCACGAGCGCGAGGTTCCGGATGTGCTCGCAGCCCATCATGCCGGTGCCGATCACACCGAATCGGATCACGGAGGAATTCATTCGCAGGGACCGCCTAGAGCACGCACCCTTGGGTGAGGGCGGGGCCGACGCCCGCGAGCGCGCGGCGAAGCACCGTGGCATCGGCGATGTCGCAGTTCGCAGCGACGTTGCCGTTCGCCCCGCTGACGTTGCACTTCGCCAGCGCCGCCGGCGTGTGGATGCCCGCGAGCCAGGCGCGCATGCTCGTGACGTCGGCGCTCGTATCGACGCCGTCCGCCGTGACGTCGCCGCACTGCGACGCGTCGCGAATGCCGTCGGGCTGCGAGCCGTCACCCACGGCGCCGCGGTCGATGCCGAGTCGCTCGCCGGATCCCGGCGGCACGCAGGTGTACGTCAGCTCCTGGCCGGCCGTTCCGGCGAGCAGACGCAGATTCGCGTCGCTGATCGTCGGGGCGCCGCCCACGTCCGGCGTGAAGACGGACGGCGAGCTCATCCACCAGCCGCGCGGCGCGCCGGCGATCCGTCCCTTGACGACCAGGTCGCACTCCTTGTTTCCGGGGCGATCCGGATCGGCGTAGTTCGTTCCCGCGCGAGTGACCAGGAGGTTCAAGCGCGTGATGACGGCGGCATCCCCTGCGTTCGCCGCGGTGAGCGTGACCTGCTGACCGACGACGGGCGCGATGTCGGAGTCGAACGCGAACATGAACTGCGAGACCTGGTTTCGCTGCGCGTCGCCACCGGGAACTGGAACACGCTCGTCGGGACGTTCGCGCCGAGAAACGTCATCACGGTGTCGATCGTGCCGTCGTGCAGGTAGCCGAAGCCGCGAATCTGCGGTGCGTTCGGATCGGCAGGCGTGGCGGCGTTCGCGAACCCGAACATGCCGACCTTCTGATACCCGTTGCGCAGGTGCGCGACCTTGAAGTGCTGCGTCTCGTTCTCGAAGGTCGAGAGTCCGGCGCTGCCGAAGAAACCGGCCGACGGGTCCAGCGTGTGGCAGCCGTTGCAATCCTTGAGCGTGTCGGAGATCGGTCCCGGCGCGGTGGGGGTGCCGAAGAACGTGGCGCCGGCGGACTGCTCGGCCGTCAGTGAGCGATCGAGCGCTCGGATCGGATTTGGCGGCAGCTGCACCTGCAGGATGAAGTTCGTGAACGCGAGCATGTCCTGCGTCGCGATCTGCGCCTGCCGACCCAGCAGGCCCTCGAACGCCGGATTGAAGGCCATGAAGGCGAGTGTCTCGTCGAGCGCGCCCGGCGAGCCGTCGTACCTGTACGGGTTCTGCGTGGTGCCGCCCGAACGATCGCCGCGCCAGTGCATCGGCCCGCCGTGATCCATGCCGCGAAGCGTCTGCGTCGTCATCGGGCCCTTGAGCGGGTGGAAGTCGAGATTTCCCTCGACGACGCTGCCGGGATTGAGGAAGTTCAGGGCCGGACCGGCGAGTCCGAAATTCTGGAGCGGCGAATTGAGCTTCACGAACGGGTTGAAGTTGTTCGCGCGCGCGCCGGCCGGATCGCCGAGGTCCCAGGCCAGGCTGTCGAAGTCACCGAAGATGTGGCAGCTCGCGCAGGACGCCTCGCCGTTCGAGGACGAGAAGCGCGCGTCGTAGAAGAAGCGCCGGCCCTCGGTGATGGTCGTGGTCTCGGGGCTGTGGATCGGCACGTGTGCGATCTCGGTGCGCAGGACCGTGTCGACGATCGAGATCGCGTTGTCGAAGCGCGTCAGTACGTAGAGCCGGCCGCGGGGCTCGTCGAGCGCGACCCCGCCCGGTCCGCCGGCCGAGAGCTCGACGTGGTCCGCGGCATTCGCCGCGAACGCACCCGGCGCGCCGGGCGCGAGCGCGAGCGCTG
The DNA here is from genome assembly GCA_963704165.1 of uncultured delta proteobacterium. GTDB lineage: Bacteria > Myxococcota_A > UBA9160 > SZUA-336 > SZUA-336 > VGRW01. Next base: position 70,594 of record CAVPHD010000004.1, read on the forward strand.
CGGTATCGACGATGCCGATCTTCTGCGACCCGAACGCCGCGACGTACAGCGTCGCGCCGTCGCTGGTGATCGCCATGTCGGTCGGAATCGCGAGGCTCGCGTCGTTCACGCTCTGCGGCGGGTTCAGGTTCGAGTAGTCGATCTGCGTGTTCAGTCGCCGCTGCTGCGCGATGCCACCGCTGATCAGCGAGATCTGCGCGCGGTGCAGCTCGCCGCGCAGCGTCGTCGGTCCCGATCCCTCGAAGCGATCCATGTTGTTCGCCTCGGTGTTCGAGACGTAGATCGTTCCGTCGAGCGGGTGCACCACCATGTTGAAGAGCACGGTTCCGACCGTGGTGACGCTGCTCGTGATCGCGGTCTGATCGAGCACCGACGCGTCGGCGTCGATCACGAAGACGTCCTGGTCGGGAAGGCTGAAGCGGACGACCCCGTTGTGATCCGCGCCGTTGACGTCGCGCCAGGTCGTCGGGCCGACCTGCTTCAGCATCACGCCGACCTGCGGAGCGGGCAGGCCGCTCACCGTCGGCAGCGGCGCCGGCGTGGGCAGCAAGCCCTCGGGCACCGCCGTCGTCTGGTTTCCCGAATGGTGGACCGCTGCGTACACCGAGAGGCCGTCGGGGCTCGTCGCCAGCGCGCGCGGCGTGTCGCCGAAGGCATTCAGGATCGCGATCTCGTCGCCGCCGAGGCTCGTGCCGGGGTTCGTCGCGTCGAAGACCCAGACGTCGGCACGGCCGACGCCCGGCGTCAGCAGCTGCGGGTCGCCCGGCCGGTTCTGCCCGCGGTGCGCGGCGGTGATGAAAGCGCGATTCCGGCCTTCGCCCGCGAAGACGATGTCGCGCGGCTCGTCGCCGACGTGCAGCGTGCGCACGACGCGAAGTGACGCGACATCGACGATCGAGACGCTGTCGGAGAGGTGGTTCACGACCCAGACTTCGCCGGCCGTGCGCTCGGCGACCGCGACCGGATCGACACCGACCGGGACCGAGCCCGAATGGACCAGACCCGCGGCCGAGACGTCGAAGATCTCGAGGCGGCCGTCGGGGATGTTGCAGACGAAGAGCTGGGTGCCGTCCGCAGAGAGGGCGACGGGCCGGACCGGTCCGCTCTCGAAGAGCGTGTAGTTGCCCTGTGCAAACGCGGGCCCGGAAACAGCAATCAGCGTAAGCGCCAGCGCGGAAAACGCGCGTAGGAGGCCCAGTGGACTCATTTCCCTTCCCCTTCCGAGGCCGTGGTGACCGATGGCCATCCTAACCCACGAGGTTCGATTAGGGGGGAAAGACCTCCGCAGCGAAATCCGCGTCGCCGCTCAGCTCTTGGGCTCTCGCTCGACCGGTCCGCCCGCTTCGACCCAACCTTTGAAGCCGGTCGCGATGTGCGAGACGCCTTCGAGCCCCATGTCCTGCACGGCTTTCGCCGCGAGCGCGGAACGCCAGCCGCTTGCGCAGTGCAGGACGAAGCGCTTGCCGCTGCCGAAGACGTCCTTGTAGTAGGGACTCTCGGGATCGACCCAGAACTCGAGCATGCCGCGCGGCGCGTGGAATGCGCCGGGAATCGATCCGTCGCGCCCGCGCTCGCGCGGATCGCGCAGATCGACGATCAGGACGTCGGAGCGTTTCGAGAGCGCGATCGCGTCTGCCGCGCTGACGGATTCGACTTCGGCGTTGGCCTCGTCCACGAGCTGTCGAACGTTCTTTCGCAGCTTCTTCACGAGTCCACTATGCCAGAATGACCGTTCGCAGAGGAGAGCGGTCGTGAAGAACAACCTCGGACTCTTTCTCGCCAAGCGCGCGTATCTGAACCCGAGCCTCGAGGCGTTCGTCGACACGCATTCGGGACGGCGCTTCAGCTTCGCGGAGCTCGACGCGCGCGCGAATCGCACGGCGAACTTCCTCGCGAGCGAACTCGGCGTCCGCAAGGGCGACCGCGTCGCGCTCCTCTTGATGAACAGCCCCGAGTTCATGGAGAGCTTCTTCGCGATCGCCAAGCTCGGCGCGGTCTGCGTGCCGCTGAACTGGCGTCTGGTGCCGGCCGAGCTGCAGTTCATCCTGAAGGACGCCGGCGCGACCACCGCGATCTACGGCGGGGAATTCGCGCAGACGGTCGCCGAGCTCGAGAAGCTCGGGCCCGCCACCGACGTGAAGCACTGGGTGCAGGTCGGCGGCGCCGAGAAGCGCGCGCGCTTCGCGGTGGACTACGACGCAGTGCAGCGCGCCGCTTCCGCGGAGCAACCGGAGGTCACCGCCTGCGACGACGACCTGCTCTACATCATGTACACGTCCGGCACGACGGGCCTGCCCAAGGGCGCGATGCACACGCACTCGACGGCGATGTGGGGCGTGCTGACGATTGCCGCGACCGCGGAGATGCGCTTCAAGGACCGCTATCTCGTCTCGCTTCCGCTCTTCCACGTCGGCGCCCTGACGCCGATCACCGGCAACGTCTACCGGGGCGTGACCAGCGTCGTGATGCGCGCGTTCGATCCGACGAAGGCCTGGGAGCTGATCCAGTCCGAGAAAGTCACCGTCGCGCTCAAAGTGCCCGCGATGCTGAACTTCATGCTGCAGACCTACGACGCCAAGAAGTACGACATCTCGACGCTGCGCTGGATCATGAGCGGCGCCGCGCCGGTGCCCGTCACGTTGATCGACGCCTACGCCAAGCTCAACATCGAGGTCCACCAGGTGTACGGGCTGACGGAGAGCTGTGGCCCGGCCTGCCTGATCGGGCCGGACGAGGCGATCGCCAAGGCCGGCTCGACCGGAAAGCCGTTCTTCCACACGGACGTGCAAGTCGTGAACGCAAACGGCAAGGAGATCTCGGCGGGCGAGCAGGGCGAGGTGATCATCCGCGGCGCGCACGTGATGACGGGTTACTGGAATCGGCCCGACGCCACCGCCGAGACGATCGTGAACGGCTGGCTGCACTCCGGTGACGTCGCCACCGTCGACAAAGAGGGCTTCATCTACATCCAGGATCGGATGAAGGACATGATCATCTCGGGCGGCGAGAACGTGTACCCCGCGGAGATCGAGAACGTGATCCTCGCGCACCCGAAGGTCGCCGAGGTGGCCGTGATCGGACAGCCGAGCGCGAAGTGGGGCGAATCCGCATTCGCCGTCGTCGTAAAGTCGGATCCGTCGCTGAGCGAGCGCGAGGTGATCGACTGGTGCGCCGGCAAGCTCGCGCGGTTCAAGCAGCCGCGCGCCGCGGGTTTCATCGAGACGATCCCGCGAAATCCCTCCGGAAAGGTGCTGAAGCGGCTGCTTCGCGATCAGTTCCCGGGTCCGGCGCCCGAGTAGGGCGAAGCGACACCCGCGCGCGTCACCTGCCAGACGGCGACCGGCTTCGCACGCGCGCGGCCGAGCGGGAGCCAGCCGCCGACCCGGTACAGGGTGATGCGCAGATGCGGCTCGGTGCCGGTCTCGATCAGGTCGATGCGCGCAAAGCCGGTCGCGGCGAGCCGGAATCGTTCGCCTGTCACGCGGTGCTCGCTGCTCTCGGCTTCGGAGCCTCCACCCGAGACGATCTGAAGCGCCGGCGCCGTATTCCCCGGCACGCCGACGCGCAAGCTGTGAAGGTGCCCCGCCAGCAGAAGCTGTACCGGCAGGCCCGCAGCGGCGATCGCGTCGGAGATCGCCCGCGACGGCGCGTCGTCTTCGAGCGGGTGGTGCGTGACGAGAATCCGGAACGCCCCGCGCGACTCCCGAAGTGCGTCGATCAGCGGCGTCAGATCGTCGGTGCGCCGGAGACGCGTGGAGTCGTAGAGGACCAGGGTGACTCCGTGGGGGAGCTCGATCCGCTCGATCGGATCGGCCGCCACGCGCCAGTTCGATACGTAGCGGGGCACGACCCTTCGTTGCAGCGTCGCGCTCTCGGGCGAACCGTGGTCGTGGTTTCCCAGCACGGCCAGGAGTGGAACGTGTGGACCGGGCGACTTCTCGCCGGCGCACGCTTCCGCGACGCGCGCCGAGTCGGGACCCGAAAGCTCCGCAAAGTGACAGTACGGCCGAACGAGGTTCGTACGCACGCGCGCCTCGAGCTCGAAGGCCTGGAGGCCCCGCGGGTAGAAATTGTCGCCGAGAAAGAGCAGCGCGTCGGCGTGGTGCCGCTCGTCCTCGAACGCGAGCGCGTCGCCGACGTTCCGCTGTCCGCTTCGGAAGTCCGGCCATCCCGTCGGTTGCCCCGTGTCTCCGAGCGCCAGGAGCGACAGGCGCGGTGGCGCGACGTTGCGGTCTTCGAGCACGAGTGGCGCGCAGGCGATGAACAGAATCGCCGTCGATGCGGCGATTCCGGCTGCGAGGCTGGACCTCATCGGGTGCCCACTGTGCCCGGCGCCGCGCGACATGAGGGGATCATGAGATCCTTTTCATCCGGCTCGAAGGGTCTTGGGTGGGCGATTCGCGTGGTCGATCTTCCCGCCAAATGGAACGCCGCCTCTCACGCACGCTAGCGACCTACTTCACGCTCAGCTATGGCGCGGTGCTCGCGACCCTTCTGCCGTTTCTGCAGGCCGCCGCGCGCGGCGATGCGATCGCGGTCGCCTTCGCGCTCTCGGTCTACCTGACGTACGCGGTGCTCTACCTGGCGCCGATCATCGCCGCCACGTACGCGCTGTACGCTGTGCTCGGGCTCATGCGCGTGAAGCGCGTGCAGACGCTGGTCACCGGCGGGATGGCCGTGTGCGGCACGGCCCTGCTGGAGGTCTGCCTGTACGCGGACGGGCGCTTGTATCAGCTCTACGGCTTTCACCTGAACGGCATGGTCTGGAATCTCCTGACCACCCGCGGCGGCGTGGAGTCGCTCGACAGCGGAGAGGCGACGCTCGCGAGTTTCGCCACGGTCGCGCTCGGCTTCTGGATCCTGCAAGCCGGGCTCTTGTTCTCGTCACACCATTGGTTCGGTGGGTTCGCATCAGCGCGCTTCCTCAGGTTCCGCCGGGTCCGCTTCGCACTCCTCGCGCTCGTAGTGCTGGTCGGATTCGAGCACTCGACCTACGCGTTCGCTTACGCGACGCACGACGCTTCGGTTTTAGCGGCGGCCGAGAAGTTCCCGTACTACGTGCCGACACGCGCGCGAGAGATGAGTTCTCTTCTGGGCCTCGGGGTCGCCGAGGGCTCCGCCCCGACAGTCGAGCCCTCGACCGGCCGGATCCACTACCCGCTGCACGAGATCGAGCGCGAGCCCCACCGCGCGTACAACATCGTCTGGCTCGTCGCCGAATCCTTGCGTGCCGACGCGCTGGATGTCGGGATCATGCCCGAGACCTTCGCGTTCGCGAATCGGTCGCAGTGGTACCGGACCCACTACAGCGGCGGAAATTGCACGCGGATGGGGGTCTTCTCGATGTTCTACGGGCTCCATGGCGCCTACTGGTTTCCGTTTCACGATCAGGAGCGAGGACCGGTCTTGATGGACGTGATGATCGACGATGCCTACCAGTTCGACCTGCGCACCAGCGCCAGGTTCAGCTATCCCGAATTCGACGAGACCGTTTTCGCTCGAGCGCCGCGCGAGCGGATGCACGAGGCGGCCGACAAGCCAGGTTGGCGATCGGATGAGGTGCACGTCGGTCGAATGCTCGACTTCATCTCGGCGCGAGACCCGAAGCGTCCGTTCATGACGTTTCTCTTTCTCGAGTCACCGCATGCGCGCTACCAGTTCCCGCCCGAGTCGGTGATCCGACGGCCGTACCTGGAACAGGTGAACTACGCGACGATGGATCTGGCGCGTGACGTCGAGCTGATCAGGAATCGGTACCTCAACTCGGTCCACCATCTGGACGGGCAGCTCGGGCGGGTCTTCGCCTATCTCGACGTGAATGGACTGCTCGACTCGACGATCGTCGTCGTGACCGGAGACCATGGCGAGGAGTTCATGGAGAAGGGCCGGTGGGGCCACGGTTCGGGTTTCAGCGAGGAGCAGACGCGCGTGCCGCTCGTTCTCCGGATCCCCGGGCGACCGCCCGCGCAGATCGATCGCATGACGAGCCATCTGGACATCGCCCCGACTCTCTTGAGCCTGCTCGGCGTGGTGAACCCTTCGAGCGACTACTCACTCGGCCTCGACCTGCTCGACGGCCCCGAGCGTACCTCGACGGTCGTGAGCGGCTGGAACGAGCTTGTGATCATCGCCGACGATCACAAGATCGTCTTCCCGGTCGGCAGGTTCGATGGGTCGCTGCGCAGCCGTGTGACGACCCGTGAGGACGCCGATGTCAGCCTCCCGGAGGTCGTGCTGTCCGGGAATCGACCTCGCGTCCTCGGGCTTCTGAGCGAGCTGCGTCGATTCGTCGGATCGAGAAGCTGAACGGGCGAGCGTCCATTCGGTTAGACTGAGCCGATGCGACGATGGAATCCTCTCCCGCTGGTAGTTCTGTGCCTCTTTGCGGTCCCCGGCGCACATGCCGCTCAGCTGATCCTGAACGAGTTCAACGCCGTCTCGTCGTCGAACTACCTGAACGGCGGGACGCTCGGAGCCGACCTCGATGGCGGGCAGGCATCGGACCCGGCTTTCGGGCGCGTGCTCGGAAACGGCGGCGACTGGTTCGAGCTCGTCGTCGTCGCCGATCACCTCGACGCACGCGGTTGGAAGCTCGCGATCTGCGACAACGGCGTCTGCGATGAAGAGCTCGTCTTCAGCCAGAACGCGCTCTGGTCGGATCTGCGAGCGGGAACGATCATCACCGTGGCCGAGGACGTCGCCACCGACGTCAGCTACGACCCGGCGGGTGGTGACTGGACGATCAACGTCCAGGCCATCGACGCCGGTCCGGCCGACTACATCACGCCGAACAGCTTCCCCGTCTCGAACGACAACTGGCAGCTGACGATCCGCACCGCCGCGGACGGGCTCGTCTTCGGCCCGGCGGGCGAGGGGCTGGCACCGGACCCGGCGACCGGCTGCAACCCTCCACCGGTCGGTGTCAACAGCCGCGAGGTGTTCAAGCTCGAGACCGCGCCGAGCGCGCTCGTCGAGCGCTGCTCGCAATCGTACAACGACGGCACGACCAGCAGCTTTGCGGCGGCGAACGCATGGAGCGGTGGAGCGCAGATCCAGGATCTCTCGGCGCTGCGGCTCGGCCTTCCGATTCCCGATCGCGACACCGACGGCATTCCGGACGACGGCGATCGCTCCGGCATCGTCGGCGACGCTCCGTGCACGGGCGGCGCGACCGCGAGCTGCGACGACAACTGTCCCGGCGAGCCCAATCCGGGCCAGGCCGACACCGGGGGTGTCGCACCGGAGGGATCGAACGGGATCGGTGACGCGTGCGAGTGTGGAGACGTCGACGACGACGGCGACGTCGACCCGGCGGATCGCCAACAGCTGCGCGAGAAGCTCTCGGCGCAGATCGTCGACGTCACGGCCCCTGCCAAGTGCGGTGTGGTGAACGACGGTGCGTGCAACGTCGCGGACGCATCCGTCATCCAGCGCGCCACGGACGGCCTCGCGCCCGGGATCGCGCCGGCCTGCGCCGCGGCCGCCCTGCCAGCCGATCCGGCCGCGCTCTGGTTCGATCCGGATCGCCTGCTCGAGATCGAAGTCACGATGCAGAAGGCGGACTGGGACGCGATGCGCGTGCAGGCGCGCGACCTCTACGCGGTCTTCGTCACGCCGACCTGCGGGGATGAGCCGTTCGCCAGTCCCTACACGTTCTTCCACGGTGACGTGGTCGTCGACGGACAGCCGCTGAGCGATGTCGGCGTCCGCAAGAAGGGTTTCTTCGGCTCGCTCTCCGATACGAAGCCATCGCTGAAGCTCGACTTCGGCGAGTTCGTGTCGGGCCAGCGCCTCGAGGGTCTCGATCGGATGACGCTGAACAACGCGCTCCAGGATCCGGCCTACGTGAAACAGTGTCTCGGCTACGCGATCCTGGCCGAGGCCGGAATTCCCGCGCCGCGATGCAACTACGCGCGTGTGACCGTGCACACCATGGACGGCGCGGTGCAGGCGACGCCCATCGACGGTCTCCTCTACGTCAACGTCGAGTCGATCAAGGAGCCGTTCCTCGGCCGGGTCTTCGGAAACGGAACGGGCCGGCTCTACGAGGGCACGCTCTCCGACTTCTGGCTGAAGGGGACGCCCACGACGGGCGAGCCGTGGCGCAACACGATCGAACCGAAATCGGACGCGGCTGCGGCAGATCAGAGCGAGGTCGATGCGCTGACCGCCGCGCTCGTCAACACCACCTACACCAACGCGGAGCGTCGCGCGGCGATCGAGGCGGTGATCGATCTCGACGCCTACCTGACGTTCTGGGCCGGTGAGGGGCTGATCGGTCACTGGGACGGCTACGCCGACGACCAGAACAACTTCTACTTCTACGTGCAGCCGCAGGACGGCAAGATCCACTTCATTCCCTGGGGTGCGGACGATACGTTCGGGCGCGGCAATCCGCTCGGAGGCCGCACGGGGGATCTGGTCCACTGCCAGGCGATCGTGCCTCGATCCGCGCTCGCGCGCCGACTCTACGCGATGCCCGAGACGCGCGCGTTGTATCTCGGCCGGCTGCAGCTCCTTCTCGACACGATCTGGAATCCGACGGCGCATCTCGCCGAGATCGACCGGATGCAGGCGCTGATCGAGCCGGTGACCGGCCCGCTCACGTCGCAGCTCGCGCCGATCCGCACCTGGATCGACGACCATCGCGCGCGCGTTCAGGCCGAGATCGACACACCGCCCGTGGGCTTCGCCGTACAACCGGACCACTTCTGCTACTTCGACTGATCGGAGCTATGCTCGCGGCATGACGTTGCGCGTGATCGACCCGGAGCTCTTTGCCGTCACCGCGGACAGCGTCACTCTCTCGTTCGTGGTCGCCGACGACGCGGGTCCAGTCGACGCCCGCGCCCGCGTGCTGCTGAACGGAGTGCCGAGCGCCGTCTCCGAAGGCCATGCCGGCACGCGGCTGGTCCGGATCGAGGGACTCGCACCGGGCACCGAGTACGCGCTCGCGATCGAAGCCGACGGCGGCGCGGCGTCCGAGCCGAGCCGCTACCTGCCCGAGAGAGTGCGCACGCTCGAAGCCCCACGTGGCAAGCTCGTCGCGCGCTTCGCGACGCTGAACGACCTGCACTTCGGCGAGCCGCATTTCGGCGGCGTGATGACCGAAGACCACGAGTACGGTGACGCCGCGCCCGGCTCTCCGCTCGTGCGCGACACGGAATCCGACGTCCCGTACTGGCAGATGATGAACGACGACGCGGTCGCCGACATCAACGCGTCGGGCGTCGACGCGGTCGTGATCAAAGGCGACATCGCGGACCGCGGTCTGCGTTCGCAGTTCGAGCTCGCCGCGCGGACCTTCGGGGGATTCTCGGCTCCGTGGCACGCCTTCCTCGGCAATCACGACCACTACGGCGTGCACCACGGCGAAGAGGTCGATGGCTACGCACTTCTGGGTCAGCCTCGCGCTCCACGCGCGTTCGACCTCGCAGGCTGGCGGCTCGTCCTGCTCGACACGGTCCTGCCGGGCGACCACCACGGGATCTTCCCGGAGGAGCGCCTGCGCTGGCTCGAAGACGAGCTCGACGGCTCGCGCGAGCGCGTGCAGCCGACGCTCGTGTTGACGCACCACCAGCCCGTGCCGCCCACGCACGCGAAGAGCTACCCGAATTCGATCGGCATCATTCCCGAGCACTCGACGCGCATCTTCGATCTGCTCGGTCGCAATCCGCAGGTGCAGGGCGTCCTGATCGGGCACACGCACCGGAACCGGGTGCGCCGTTATCCCGCCTCGGGCTCGATCCCGTTCGTCGAGGTGAACTGCGTGAAGGACTACCCCGGCGGCTTCGCCGTGTACGAGCTCTACGACGACGGCACGTTCCGGCAGGAAGTCCGCCGCACGTCGAGCGCTCGCGCTCTCGCACACTCCACTCGCTGCCGGGATTTCTTCAAGGGCGGCTATCGCGACTTCGCGCTCGGCACGCTCGCCGACCGCTGCTGGGTGGCTGGGGGCCGCTGAGCTCGAGCCCCGGCCGCCGCGCTTCCGTCGATCGTCGTCGTGGCGTCGGGCGAGCGGCCCTCAGTCCGACACGAGATCCGCGATCAGCGACGCGCGTGAGGCGCCCGTGAGCTCGGCCGACGCGCGGTAGTTCGGATGCTCGACGCGCAGCCGCGCGGAGGTCGCGGGATCGCAGAAGCTGCACGCGAGCTCGGGGCCGAGCGGGAAGCGCACGTACTGCACGGCGGAGATGCGATCCGCCTCGAACTGCTTGGCGTCGAAGGTCGCGCGCACGCTCTTCCCCGCCACGTCGAGGAAGACGTGCTCGTCGATGCCGACGAGCCGCTGGAGCTCGGACTTGATCTGCTGCGTCTCGGGGATCTCGATCATCAGCGTCGCCGAGAGCTCGTTCGCTCCGGGCACGAGCTCGTTGTACACCGCGATCTCGTCGAGGATCTTCTCTTCCTTCACGGCGCGCTCGGCCCGGAGCATCTCCTGGATCTGGAACAGGACGGTGTCGCGGTTCTCGAAGATGAACGTGAGCCGGTCACCGACGGCGACGCGGCGCGGGCGCTTCAGCTCGATCGTCCGCGTCAGGAACGCCTCGCGGATGCGCTCGTAGCCGGTCAGGTCGAGAACCTCGTCGCGAAGAACGCCTCTCATTTCAGATCTCCAATGCCGTAGGCCTCGTGCAGCAACACGATCGGGTGTACGGCCTCCTTGCCGGTGCGTTCGCGAATGCGCAGCGCGGAGAGCGGGCAATCGGTGGCCACGCGCTCGGCTTCGGCGCCTTCGATCTCGAGCACGAGCTTTCCGGCGACCCTCTGGCTCTGCTCCCACCAGCGCGCCTTCATGCCCCAGGTGCCGTCGACGCCGGAGCAGGCGTCGATCATGCGGACGTCGTCGGAGACCAGTCCGAGCAGCTGCATCGAGCGGAAGCCGATGTTCTGCGCCTTCAGGTGACAGGGCAGGTGGTACGCGATTCGGCCGAGCCGCTTCGGGAACTCGCGCACGAGCTTCTTCTCGGCCGCGAGGTTGAACAGGAACTCGCCGAGATCCTGCGTCGCATTCGCGACCGCCCGCGCATCGTCGGTACCGAGCAGCTCGGGGTATTCGTTCTTCAGCTGGTAGGAGCAGGTCGGGCCCGGGACGACGATCGGCACGCCTTCGCGAACCCGCGCGATCAGGCCCGCGACGACCTTCGCGGCGTTCTTCTTCGCGCTCTCGAGGTCGCCGCCGTGAAGGAACGGAGCGCCGCAGCACGCCGCGTAACCGCCCTCGACCGCGATGCCGTTGTGCTCGAGCACCTCGAGCGTCGCACGCGCGGTCTTCGCTTCGCTGTACTCGACGAAGCAGGTGGTGAAGAGGATCGCCCGCCCGTTCTCGCCCGACACGGTCCGGTGTCCCTGCAGATCCTTCGAGAAAGGCCGGGACTCGTAGGTCGGCATGATCCAGCGCCGGTCGATTCCCGTCCCCTTCTCCATCAGGAGTCGAACCGCGCGGTTCTTGAACGCGGCATTGGTCAGCGAAGCGGTGAGACACGACGCCTTGCCCATCAGATCCTGCTGCGAGCCGATGCGTTCGGCGAGCGGGATCCCCTCCTCGCGAGCCTGAACGATCTTCGCGCGCGACATCAGCTTCGGGAAGTCCACCGCCCACTCGTGGGGCGGGTGATAGGGGCAGTGGTTGTAACAGAGCTTGCACTGGAAACAGAGATCGATGACCTCGCGGATCTCGGTCTTGGACAGCCTCGAGGCCTCGAGCTCGTGGGAATCGATCGCGTCGAAGAGCGACGGGAACGACGGGCAGAGCGGCAGGCAGCGCCGGCAGTCGTGACACTTCTCGAAGACGCGGACGAGCTCGGCGTCGAGCGCGTCGCGTTGCAGATACTCGCTGTCGTGGAGGCTCGCGTTCTTCATGGCGCTCCCGCGTGGCCGGATGTGGGGCGGACGGGGTGGGCGCCCTCGCGCTCCACCCCGTCGTGCTCATTTCGAGATCAGAGCTTCGGAAGCGTGTCGAGCGCCTTCTGGAAGCGGCCGGCGTGGGACTTCTCGGCCTTCGCGAGCGTCTCGAACCACTCGGCGATGTCCGCGAATCCCTCCGAACGCGCGTCCTTCGCCATTCCCGGGTACATCTCGGTGTACTCGAAGGTCTCGCCGTGAACGGCGGCGCCGAGGTTCTTGTCGGTCGTGCCGATCGGCTTGCCCGTCGCCGGGTCGCCGACGCGGCGCAGGTAGTCGAGGTGACCGTGCGCGTGGCCGGTCTCGGCCTCGGCGGTGTCGCGGAAGAGCCCGCCGACGTCGGGGAAGCCCTCGATGTCGGCCTGCTTCGCGAAGTACAGATAGCGGCGGTTGGCCTGCGATTCCCCGGCGAACGCCTCTTTCAGATGAGCATGTGTCTTCGATCCCTTGAGCTCTGCCATTCAGTTCTCCTTCGTGACCCGGTTACGGGAAGAGGCCGCCGCGTTCGAGCCGTGCAACTCGCACGCCTCGCAGAGGCCGTAGAAGTCGATGCGGATCCTGCGCGCCGTGCGGCCGCGCGCGCGGCGCAGCTTGCGCGCGAGCGCGGGCGGCGCCTGCAGGTGGAGATCGTCGATCGCACCGCAGGCGTCGCAGATGAAGTGGTGGTGGGGCCTGGGATTCCCGTCGTAGCGCAAGCCGCCACCCGCGCACGGGACCTCGTCGATCTGCCCCTCCGAGACGAGCACCTCGAGGTTCCGGTAGACGGTGCCGAGCGAGAGGTTCGGCAGCTCGCGCACCAGCGCCTCGTGCGTCTGTGACGCGGTCGGATGTGACTCGTTCCCGCGCAGCCACTCGAGGATGCGGGCGCGCTGCTTCGTCTGGTGGCGGCGCTTCGCGTTCTCGGGGGGGCTCGAGGTCACGAACCGCAGGATACCCGCGGCTCCCTCGGGGTGCAACTCGTTTCAGGAATAATTCCTGATTCTGATTTCGGCCGGATCAGACCCCGGCTCGAAGCGCCAACCCGATGTCGATCGTGCGAACGCGGAGCGCGGAGACGACGGCCGCGGGTAGCAGGTCGGGCGGCACGAGTGCGGCGAATGCCGCGCAGATCCCGAACCCGAGACCGACACCGCAGAGCGAGGCCGCCGACGAATCCGCTGGAGATCGGGTAGATCGCATCGACGAAGCCGAGCAGCTCCGTGAGATCGAAGCTGCGAAATACGCCGTCGTCGTCGGGATCGAAGCCACCGCGACGCGCGAGACTCGCGGTGAATGCGCGGATCGCAACGCCAGCTCGAACTCCCGGGAATCCCGACGAGGAGACGCCCTTCGCGCGTGCGATGTCCTGCTCGGCGCAGAGGGCAGTCAGAGTGCCGCGCGCAAGCGGCTCCTGGCGTCCGCGAGATCGGCCGAGCGAAACCCAAGCCTTGCAGTGGCAGCGCGCGCGCTGCACCGCCACCCGGTATGCTGCCGCCATGTCGGCGGTTCGAAAGATCGCGCTTCGCGGGATGGAGATGGAGTTCGAGGACGCCGGCGCCGGCGAGCGCGCGTTCGTGCTCGTCCACGGCTTCACCGGCTCACGGGACGACTTCCGCGAGCACGTTCCGGAGCTGGCGCGTCTGGGCCGCACGATCGCGCTCGACCAGCGCGGGCACGGCGGCAGCTCGAACTCCGGTCGCGACGAGGACTACACGCTCGATGGCCTGGTCGCAGACCTCGCGGCCGCCTTCGACGCGCTCGGGCTCGAACGCGCGGACCTGCTCGGCCACTCGCTCGGCGGAATGGTCGCGCTGCGCTTCGCGCTCGCGCATCCCGCGCGCGTGGCTTCGCTCGTGCTCATGGACACCTCGCCGAATCCGCTGCGGATGCCCCTCCCCGAGAAGGCGCGGGCGGGGATCGCGGCGCTCGCGCGCGAGCGCGGGATGGGCGCCCTGTTCGACTCGATGCGCGAGCTGGCCGCGCGAAATCCCGCTCTGCCGCCGTCCGCGAAGCGAACCCAGGAGCGCATGGGCACCGACGTGTTCTGGGAGCGGATCCGCCGCAAGATCGAGGCGATGGATCCGGTCGCCTGGGATGCGCTGTCCCGCGCGCTCGGGGAGCAGGCCTCGGTCGCGGACCGCCTCGGCGAGATCCGCTGCCCGACGCTCGTGATGGTCGGCGCCGAGGATCTCCCGTTCCTCGTGCCCTCCGACCTGATGGAGCGCGGGATTCCCGGCGCGCGACGCGTCACGATTCCCGATGCCGCGCACAGTCCGCAGCTCGAGAATCCGCCGGCCTGGTCCGAGTCGATCCGCGCACATCTCGCTCGCTCGCGCTGACTCGCGCTCCCTGCCTCGGTTGCATGCAGGAACTCGCGGCAATTGCCGAAGCTCGCGACAGCGGCGGGCTCGAGACCCGCGCCCCGCGCGCCGCGCGGTCGGCACGCCGGATGCAGTCCGTGACTGCGCTACGGCGACGACCGGTTCGAGCCTCGATCTGGACTCCCTCCCGTGCGATGACCGGACCGGTCCGAGACACTCCCGACACGAGCGCCCCTCGGATCGCGAGATCCGAGGGGCCTTCCCGATGTCGGCGCGCGCGAGGGGACTAGAAATCCCCCGTCCGCTCTCTGCCGCCGGGGCCGCTGTACGACGCGGTGTAGCCCGGCTCGCGCGCGAAACGGGGTAGCTGCACCGAGGCGAGCGCCTTGCGCCAGGCGGCGACGAGCGCGTCCTCGGCCGCGTAGTCGAACGGATCCTGGAGAACCTTCTCCTCGGTGCCGCCGGCCGCGAGCGGGTGCGCGACCAGCCAGCGCGCGGTCCGCGCGAGCGCCTCGCGCGCCGGCACGACGTCGCGATAGCCGAGAAGTGAACGCAGCTTCGTCAGATCGAAGACGCGGTGCGTGGACTGGTTCTGCATCACGAGCGGCCGCGCACAGACGGCGAGCGCATACGGCATCGAGACGATCTCGAGCGGCCTTTCGAGCGCCGAGGCGATGATCTCGACGACCTGGCGCAGCGTCAGCACTTCCTCGTCGCCGCAGTTCAGGATCTGCCCGGCCGATGCCGCGGGCCGATCGACCGCGAGCAGGATCGCGTGGGCGAGGTTCTCCGCGTAGCCGTAGTGACAGAGCGTGAGACCGTCGTCGGGCAGAACGATGAAGGGCCGGCGATCGAGGATGCGCCGGACCACGCACCACTCGCGTGGCACGAGCTGGTACGGGCCGTACACGTACGGGTAGCGGAAGTGCGTCGCCCGCGGGTGGTGCTCGAACACGATCGCTTCGGTGCGCGCGATGCGGACGCCCTTCGTGTCCTCGGCTTCGGTCGCGACGAGCTTCGCGTTCTCGGGAGTCGGCACCGGCAGTCCCGAAGGCTGCCAGAGTCCCGGATTCATGTAGCCGAGATACGCCGGCCCACCGCCGACGGACATGAACCGTTCGCAGCGTCCCACCATCACGCGCGCGGTGACGCGCAACCGCCCATAGGTCGCGACGCAGAGATCGAAGCTGCGATCGCCGAGCGCTTCGCGCAGTGCGCCCTCGCGGAACGGATCGGTGTGCAGGTGTTCGACGTCCGCGGGGATCTCGGGCACCTCGTGGCGGCCCGAGTGGAGCATGGCGACCCGAAAGCCGCGCGCGCGCAGGCCGTTCACGATGAAATGACCGGTCGGCCCGGTCCCTCCGATCACCAGCGCGCGCATCGAACCTCCGCAATCGCGACGATGGATTCGAGTCCCACCGGCTTGGAGGATCTCACGGCGACTCGCGTGACTTCCACCGAGTCCGCTTGACCCTGGGTTTTCGCCGGTGTTCCATTGAATCGGGTGAGAATCGGGGACCCCGCGGGGAGCAGAAGATGCCGATGGACCTGTCGCTGATCGGGCGCGAGATCGGGCCGAACGAGATCCGCTGGACGCCCGAGGACTGCATGCTCTACGCGCTCGGCATCGGTGCGGGGACCACCGAGCTCCGGTTCACGACCGAGAACACCGACGGAGCGCCGCTTCGCGTGCTGCCGACCTTCGTCACCACGGTCGGGCGCGGTGGAGGCGCGGGGCAGGTCGACGTGCTCTCGTTCGGCAGCTACGGCCTGCACCAGGTCGTGCACGCGAGCCAGGGGGTCGAGCTGCTCCGCGCGCTCGCGCCGACCGGGCACGCCGTCTCGACGATGCGTGTGGTCGGCATCTGGGACAAACGCGTGGGCGCGCTCGTCGAGCTCGAGACCACCGGGCGGGACCCGGCGACGAACGAGGTCATGTACCGGAACACGACCTCGATCTTCGTGTTCGACGAGGGGGGATTCGGAGGCCCGCGGGGTCCGGTGATCGGCGGTCCGCGGCGCCCCTCGCGCGAGCCGGACCACACGATCTCGGAGGTGACGCGAACCGACCAGGCGCTGCTGTACCGGCTTTCGGGCGACCGAAACCGGCTTCACAGCGATCCCGCCGTGGCCGCGCTCGCCGGGTTCGATCGCCCGATCCTGCACGGGCTGTGCACGTTCGGCTTCGCCGGCCGCGCGCTCCTCAACGTGCTCTGCGACGGAGATCCCGCGCGGTTCGGAGGCATGTCGGGCCGCTTCGCCAAGCCCGGCTTTCCCGGCGACACGCTGACGACCCGGATCTGGATCGATCGCGACACCGCGCTCTTCGAGACCCACAGCCAACGCGGCGAGGCGCTGTTCGAGCGCGGCACGTTCAGCTTCGCGAAGCCACAGGACTAGCCCGGTGCGGTTCTCGTACGCGGAGTCCATGTGCGATCCGAGTCAGTACCTGCCGCTCGCGATGGCGGCCGAGGCCGCCGGCTGGAACTCCTTCGTCGTCCCCGACAGCCTCTGCTACCCGGAAGTTTCGGACAGCACGTATCCGTACACGCCCGACGGTCGGCGCGAGTTCCTCGAGGACAAGCCGTTCATCGAGCCGTTCTCGCTGATTCCGGCGATGGGTGCGGTGACGCAGACGCTTCGCTTCACGACCTTCGTCGTGAAGCTGCCGATCCGGAATCCCGTCCTGGTCGCAAAGTCGGCCTGCTCGGTCGCGGTGCTGACCGGCAATCGCTTCGGCTTCGGCATCGGACTGAGTCCGTGGCCCGAGGATTTCGAAGTCACCGGCACGGACTGGGCGACGCGCGGCGCGCGGATGGACGAGATGATCGAGATCATTCGCGGGCTCTCGCGGGGCGGGTTCTTCTCCTTCCGCGGGGCTCACTACCGGATTCCGAGCATCAAGCAGTCGCCGGTTCCGTCGCGCCCGATTCCGTTCCTGATCGGCGGGCACGCCGAGCCCGCGCTGCGCCGCGCCGCGCTTCTCGGCGACGGGTGGATGCACGCCGGCGGCGATTCCGAAACGCTCGCGCGCCTGCTCGCCCGGCTGCGCGAGCTTCGCCGCGAGCACGGCCGGGATCGCATGCCCTTCGAGGTGCACGCGATCTCGCTCGATGCGTACACGCCCGACGGTGTTCGCCGCCTCGAGGATCTCGGCGTCACCGACGTGATCGTCGGGTTTCGCAACGTCTACGAAAGAGACACGCAGACGCTGCAAGAGAAGATCGACGCTCTGCGCGGATACGCGGATCGCGTGATCGGGAAGCTCGCGCGCTAGACTGGGCGCCGATGGCGAAGCGAAGCGAGACTGACGAGAGCGCGGAGGAGCAGCTTTCGCGCTGCGGGCTTCGAGCGACGCAACAGCGTGTCGCCGTGCTGCGCCTGCTCCGTGCGGATCGCGGGCACCCGTCCGCGATCGACGTGCACGGCCGCCTCGTCTCGCGTCACCCGAATCTGAGTCAGAAGACCGTCTACGAGATCCTCGACACGCTCGTCGACGTCGAGTTGGCGCGTCGTGTCACACAGATCAGCGGGCCGGCGCGGTACGAGGTGCGGCTGGAACGCCACGATCACGCCTGGTGTCGGAGCTGCGGCCGGCTCTTCGACGTCGCCAGCAGCGCGAAGGACGCGATCCGCGCGCGCGCGGATCTGCCCGAGGGCTTCCGGCTCGAGGGCATCCAGGTCACCCTCGAAGGGCGCTGTGCCCGCTGTGCCCGCGTCCCTTGAGACGATTTTTCTTATTGACAATGATTGTCGTCTGAAATAGAGAGAGATGGTGAGATCAAAGCTGTTCGCGTTCACGATGTCACTCATCTTCGCATTCGTTGCGGTTGCCGCGGGCGTGGACATGCCGGTCCCCGAAGGCGTGATGGCTCCCGAAGTCCCTGCGGACAATCCCCTCACCGCCGCGAAGGTGGAGCTCGGAAAGAAGCTCTACTTCGATCGCCGGCTCTCGAAGGACGACACGATCTCGTGTGCGACCTGTCACGATCCGCGCGCGGGCTTTGCCGAGCACAAGCGGGTCTCCGACGGAGTCGCCGGAGGAAAGGGCGTTCGCAACGCCCCGACGGCGCTGAACGCGGCGTTCTTCCGCGAGCAGTTCTGGGACGGACGCGCGCCGACGCTCGAAGCGCAGGCGGTGCTGCCGATCATCAATCCCGTCGAGATGGCGATGCCGGACCATCCCGCGGTCGAAGCGAAGCTCGCGGGCCTCGCGGACTACCCGCCGCTCTTCCAGAAGGCCTTCGGAGATCCGAAAGTGACGATCGTTCGCGTCGGCCAGGCGCTGGCGAGCTTCGAGCGCACGCTGCTCTCGCTCGACGCGCCGATCGACCGGTTCCTCGCGGGGGACGCGAAGGCGATCTCGGAATCCGCGAAGCGCGGCTGGGCGCTCTACAACGGCAAGGCGCGCTGCGTGACGTGCCACGCCCACGCGTCGGTGTTTCCGCTCTTCACCGACGAGAAGTACCACAACCTCGGCGTGGCCTCGAAGCCGAAGCTCTTCGTCGAGCTCGCGCGAAGGGTCGAGGCTCGGCCGGACGAGCTCGAGACGCTCGCCGGGACGCCCGGCATCGAGGAGCTCGGGCGTTTCGCCGTCACCCGGCAGCGTCAGGATCTCGGCGCATTCAAGACGCCGCACCTGCGCAACATCGCGCTCACCGCGCCGTACATGCACGACGGCAGCGAAGCGACGCTCGAAGACGTGATCGTGTTCTACGACATCGGCGGCAATCCGAATCCCTGGCTCGACGGCGGCATGCGCCCCCTCGAGCTCACCGAGCAGGAGAAGGCCGATCTGGTCGCCCTGCTCGAGACGTTCACGAGCACCGATCTCTCGCGCTTCGACGACCTCGTGAAGCTCATGCCCCAACCGTAAGGAGCCACGTCATGCCGAAACACCTGACTCCGAGAGAGCTCGAACGCGAGCTGCGCGAACGTTCACCCGAGTCCGAGCGGCTGATCCGCTCGCTCACCAACTGCGACCGGCGGCACTTCCTGAAGGTGTCGGCGAAGTTCGCCGCGATGGCCGCGGCGGCGAGCGTGATCCAGCCGCACGCGTTCCAGCTGGTGAACGTCGCGTACGCGGCCGACGTGCCTGGCACTTCGCCCGATGTCGCGTTCCGCTTCGCGTACATCTCCGATTCGCACCTGTTCTCGCGCGGCATGACGCACCGATTCGCGAAGGCGACCCTGAAGGCCGTTCAGGACGTGAACGCCCTCGATCCGCAGCCGGACTTCGTCCTCTACGGCGGAGACCTCGCCCAGCTCGGCCGCGCCGACGAGCTCGCGCTCGGTCAGCAGATCCTGAAGGAGCTGAAGGCGCCGGTGAAGATGATGGTCGGCGAGCACGACTGGTACCTCGACATGGGCCAGAAGTGGAACGAGATGTTCGGCCCCGACCACTACTCGTTCGACCACAAGGGCGTGCACTTCGTCGCGCTGAACAGCGTCATCGAGAAGGACTTCTGGACCGCGAAGGGGTACTCGCCCGAGGAGCGCATGAACATCGTCGCCGGACTCGACGACGGCCGACAGAGCCGGTTCGAGGTCGGCGAAGCGCAGCGCGACTGGCTGAAGCAGGATCTGGCGAAGGTCGACAAGAACACGCCGGTCGTCGTCTTCTCACACTCGCCGCTCTACAAGTACTACGAGCCCTGGAACTTCTGGACCGACGACGCCGAGCAGGTGCAGGCGCTGCTCTTCCCGTTCAAGAGCGTGACGGTGATCCACGGACACACGCATCAGCTGCTGACGAACCGGATCAGGAACATCAGCTTCCACGGCCTGCTCTCGACGGCTTGGCCGTGGCCGTACGCGCCGACGGGCCTGCCCGCGCTGACGCGTGCAGATGGATCGCCCGGACCCGTTCAACCAGTTCGACGGCTGCGGGGACGGCAGCATCGACGTGCTGAAGAGCGGGCAGGCGAACCTCGACTACAACCTCTGGGATCGCAACCCGCGCAGCGTGACCCACGCCGAGATCGTCGCTGGCATCAAGGGCGGCGGTCCATCCTACTAGACCGGAAGGAGTCGATGATGAGATCTCTGCGAGCGTTGGGAGTGACTGCCGCCGCCGTCGTCGCCGCCGCGGGCCTCCATGCCGGGGTGCAGCGCGAGGCGTTGGCCGAGGAGTGGGCGTCGCGCACCGTGTACGCGTGCGACCAGCGCAAGGTGGTCATTGTCGAGGGCGTTCGCTCCGACGAGAGGCTCTCGCCCGAGAAGGCGCAGCAGGTCGCGGACCTGCTGACCGATCTGATGCGCTACTGCAACGCCGAGGTGACCGCGCGGATCGCGCGGAACGAGCTCATCACGCTCAGCATCAACGGGCTTCCCTTCCAGCACTACGTGCCGGGAAGCGAGCCGCCGATCGAGCTCGTTCGCGGGAAGTCGGACTACGGTGACCGCGACCGCGCGATCTGGAAGGCGGAGCTCGACAGGCTCGTGAAGGAGGGCGACCGGCTCTTCCACAGCGACGAGATCGGCACGAACGGCATCGCCTGCGCGATGTGCCACCCGCACGCTTCGAACACGCACCCGGAGACCTATCCGAAGTTCCAGATCGAGATGAAGCAGGTGGCGCTGCTTCGGGACATGGTCAACTGGTGCATCGAGAACCCGCTCGAGGGTCCGAAGCTCGCGGCCGACGACCCGAAGATGCGCGCGCTCGAGGCGTACATCCTCTCGCAGCGGAAGGGCGTCGCGATGGACGCTGGCAAGCACTAGCGGCTAGGGCGCGCGAAGGAGCTCGTCCAGCGTTCGGTGGAAGTGCTGCCCGCCGCCCTCGTTGCGGCCGAAGAGCACGTGACTCCGCGCGCCCGTTTGGAGCGCGCGCTGCTGGCGCAGGCCGGTCGCGTAGTCCTCTTCGCGAACGACGTAGCCGAGGAGCTCGAACATCTTCTCGGCGGCCGCGCGTTCGGCGTCGTCGGGCGGCTTCTCCATCACGAAGGACTGGATCGTCGTCGATTCGAGCGGCGTCTCGCCGGGAAAGAGCTGGGAGATCAGCACCGCGCGCGCGCCGACGTCGAAGGTCGCGATCGAGACGTGCGGGAAGATCGTCCACACCCCGCCGATCAGCTCCGATGTCGGCCACGCCTCTTCGGGACGGTCCTCGAGCGCGAGCAGCGCCGGATTCGGGAACGTCACGCGTTGGTGCGGGCCGAACGCGTCGTAGAGCGCGCGGTTCGGGAGCGATCCGCCGATCGTGTTCTTGTGCAGGACGGGCAGGTGATAGAAGTCGAGATACCCGTCGTAGGCGATCTTCCAGTTCGGTCCGGCGACGCTGCGCCGACTGACGAGGTGCCAGCTCTCGAATCCGAAGAGCCCGAGCAGCTCGCCGTACCCACACAGGAAAGCGTCGATGTCGAGCGTCGAGGCGGGGTCGAGCGCGACCCAGACCAGGCCCGCGCGCTCCGCGACCGGAAGCTGCACCAATCCGTGACAGGCGCGATCGACGTTCCCGAAGTCGCGCTCCGATGGGATCCCGACCAGCGCACCGTCCTCGTCGTAGGTCCAGGCGTGGTACGGACAGACGAATCGCCGCGCGCGACCCGGCCCGTCGGGCGCGATCTGGGCACCGCGATGAGAGCAGCTGTTGACGAACGCCCGCAATGCGCCGTCGGAGCCGCGCACGATCAGCACCGGAACGCCGACCGCGTCGAGTGCCTTGTACGAACCCGCACCTTCGAGCTCGCACGAGAGCGCGAGCACGAGGGGCACGCGCTTCCAGACACGGTCGATCTCGAGCCGGAAGCGCGCGGGATCGACGTAGTGCGCACCGGGGACTCGGAGCACGTCCGGCGCCTGGTCGATCGTGCCGGCCTTCACGTGGGCGATGTTCCGACACGCCATTCGCACGAGCTCGGACCGGCTCACGTCGTCTTCCTTCTCAGTCTTGGATCCACTTCTCGAGCAGCGTGTGGAAGTGGCGGATCTTCGACTCCTGGTAGTTGGCGAGCGTCACTCCGGGCTTCTGCATCGCCTTCAAGCCGCGCTGGACCTTCGGCAGGTTGAAGACGTCCTGGTTGAAGATGCGCGCGAGCGAGCCGAGCTCCGGCGCGTCGCACCAGTCGTCGTCGACGCCGAGCCAGTGGATCTTCGCGGCGGGCGGTTTCTCGCTGCCCTCGGGCCAGGGCGCGAGATACATGCACTCCATGATCGACATCTCGTGGTCGTCGCCGTACGGGCCGAAAGCGATAGACGATGCGATTGAACGCGCCCCAGGGATGGAAGTTCGGGAACACCGTGTAGTAGAAGCTGTCGACGAGTTCGGAGTCGCAGAGCCCGTCGGCGTACGTCTTGCCGCACACGCCGCGCAGCATCGCGCGCGTTCCCTCGGCCGCGACCTGCGCGCGCGGTCATGCCGGGCGGGATCACGAGCGACGGCTCCTCGTCGAGCCGGCGATCGACCATCGCGTCGAGCATCTCCTGCTCGGTCGGCTGCCAGTCGAGATGCGGGCTCGGCGTGCCGTTCGGCGAGATCGCGCGCGAGAAATTCTCGTAGATGTCGTACTGCGAGTTCGCGTCGCCGATGCCGGGCAGGATCTGGGGATGCGTGCCGATCACGTGGTAGGCCTCGCTGAACGCCTCCTGCACGACCTTCCAGTTCGCCGCCAGGATCTTCGCCACGTGCGCCTGCTTGTAGCGCTTCTCGAGCGGCCAGCGCGCGAACTGACGGTCGAGTCCGACCAGATACCTCTCGAGCGGCTCGCACTCGGGATCCATGTTGATGAAGACGAATCCGCCCCAGGTGCCGACCTTGCACTCGGGCAGCGCGAACTTCGCCTTCTCGACGTGGGGGAAGTCCCAGTCGGCGGGAATCGTCTCGAGCTTTCCGTCGAGGCTCCAGGTGAAGCCGTGAAAGGGACAGCGGATCTGCCGGCAGTTGCCGTCGCGCTCGCGCAGGATGCGCCCGCGGTGCAGGCAGACGTTGTGGTAGGCCTTGATCACCGTCGGCGCGCTTCGAATCACCAGGATCGACAGGTTCGCGATCTCGTACACGACGTGATCGCCGACCTCGGGGATGTCTTCTTCGCGGCAGGCCATCTGCCAGACGCGCTTCCAGACCTTCTCGACTTCGATTTCGTGAAACGCGCGCGACGTGTAGCGCTCGATCGGGATGTCGTCCGAGCCGAGATCTCGCGGCGACGTTTCGCGAAGGATCTCGGGCACGGGTTTGGTGTCGGTGTCGAGAAGCTGTTGATACGAGAGTCCGCGCGATTTCGGCAGCGTCGGATCGGCCCGGCCGGGCAAGCGCGTTTCGGGCGATGCCACGCTCAATCCCCCGTGCCCGGCGCGGCGCGGCCGGGGATCGGACGTCGTCCGTCGGGCAGCCGCGCGCCCGCGACCCAACCGATGACGTGCGGATCGGCTTCCTTCAGCTCGCCGTGGTGCCAGCTCGTGTCGGCGTTGAACCAGCCGGTCGTTCCATCCTTCGTCTCGACGCGGACGAGCCCGTCGGGCTCGAGATCGTAGATCGCACCCGTGACGGCGTGTCGTAGCTTCGGCATGCCTCGGAACTCCTCGTCGTTCGAGTCCGCAGCGGCTTCGATCGTACCAGACCGCTCGCGGTCATTGGCCGAGCGAGAGCACGTAGCCGTGGTCGGGCCGGGCTCGGCCGTCGAGTGTCTCGCGCCAGACGCGTTCGACGTCGGCTCGGCCACGACCTTCGCGGACCTCGAGCCAGGCTTGTGAATCGCTGACGAAGTCGCGGAACGCCTCGCCCATCCGATCTTGAAGCGCCCGGCCACCCCAGTCGCGCGTGCGCTTCTCGATTCGCGAGGGCGCGAAGAAGAAGGCGGGTCGCGGTCCCGGCAGATCGCGCGCCCGCGGCTCGCTCTCCCAGTGGGTCGCACCGACGACGCAGCTGTGCGCGAGCTGCGCGCCGAAGTGGCGGTGCACGGCGCCCACCACCTCGCCGTCGTTCGCCATGTCGACGAAGACGGTCCGATCCGCGGCGTCGAGCGAGGGAATCTGCGCGTACGGCACGACGCGGTCGTAAGAACCGAGCTTCTCGACGAAGGCCGCGTTGCGCTCCGAGGTCAGCCCGACCACCTCGCAGCCGCCCGCGCGCGAGAGTACGAACGCGAGGCTGATCGCGGTCTTGCTCGAGGCGCTCGCGATCACGACCCGGCGCGCGTCGAAGAAACGCTCGTCGGCGAGGAAGTCCGCGAGCAGGAATCCCGTCATGAATAGCGGCTGGAGCAGCGCCTGACGGTCCTCGCCCGCCGGTTCGTAGCCGGGATCCGCGAGCACGCGGCGATACTGGTTGTAGACCGCGGGCAGGGACTTGCGGTGGGAGGCTCCGTCCACGAATCCGCCCGGTGTGATCGCTGCGGGCTGCACCACGAGGTGGCTCGACATCGGGAAGTAGCCGTACAGGCGCTCGTTCGTCGGGAGGTCTGCGTCATTCGAATCGATCACGTCGGCGAAGCCCCAGACCGGCACGCGTCCCCAGCCGGACTCTGCCGGGAAGAAGCTCCAATAGGAGAGGGCGTCGCCGCTGACCGCATAGGTGACGTTGTTCGCGGTCAGCGCGAAGCGGTCGACGCGGACGAGGGCTTCGCCGGGCGCGAGCTCGGACAGCGGCTCCTCGGCGAAGCGCGTCCGTCGCAGGTCGTCCCGGCGCACTTCGAAGTGCAGGGCGTTCGGCATCTCGGCTCCTTGGGGGATCCGGCGTTCCCGAGTATGCGCGAACCGGGTAGAGTGGGGGTATGAGGAAGGTGGGGTGATCCAGAGGGCGCTCGCTTTCGCGCTGGCCGCGATTCTCTTTCCCCAGGCCAGCGCGCGTGCCGACTTCGTGCCGGAAGTGGTTGGCCAGGTGACGACGCTGCCGGCGCCGGGTCCGCACTGGATCTTCGTGTCGGACATGCTGCTGCGTCGCGCGGCGCTGCTCGATGCCGACACCGGCACGTTCCTCGGCATGCTCTCGTCCAATCTCGGTCCGATCGCACCGCTGGTGACGCCGACCGGCGGCGCCATCTACCTTCCCGAGACCTATTACAGCCGCGGCAGCCGGGGCGAACGCACGGACGTGCTGACGATCTACGATCCGAAGACGCTCGCACCGACGGGCGAAGTCGTGATCCCGCCCAAGCGCGCCGACATCGTGCACGGCGCCGGGCTCTCCGGACTGCTCGACGACGGGCGCTTCGCCGTCGTCTTCAACCTGACGCCGGCGACGTCCGTCTCCGTCATCGACACCACGGAGCGTCGCTTCGCGGGCGAGATCGAGGTGGCTGGGTGCAGCCTCGTGTACGCCGCCGGAGATCGGCGCCTGGCCATGCTGTGTGCGGACGGGACGCTCCTGCTGATCACGCTCGACGAGCGTGGCGCCGAAGCCCGGCGCACGCGCAGCGCGGTCTTCTTCGATCCCGAGAAGGATCCGGTGATCGAGAAGCCGGTGCGGCGCGGCGCGAGCCTGTTCTTCGTCTCGTTCCAGGGCTACGTGCACGAGGCGGATCTCTCCGGTGATTCACCGCGCTTCGTCGAGCCGTGGTCGCTCTTCAGCGCTTCGGAACGCAATACGGGCTGGCAATTCGGCGGCTCGCAGCCGCTCGCGCTGCACGAAGCGACGGGGCGGCTCTACGCGCTGGTTCACCAGGGCGGACCGGACGAACACAAGGTGGCCGGCACGGAGATCGCCGTCTACGACGCAAGCCGACACGAGCGCGTGCAGACGATCGAGATCGGGAATCTCGTCGGCGCGTTTCTCGCGTCGCGCATGGAGCTCGCCGAGGGTGGCTGGGGGGCGTGGTTGCTCGAGACGATCGTGCCGAACGCCGGCGCCGACCGGATCGCGGTCACGCAGGATCCGGCGCCGCGACTCATTCTGGTGTCGGCCGACAGCGGGACGGTGGGCGTGCACGATGCCCTGTCGGGAGCGTTCCTGCGCAACATCAACGACGTCGGGCTCTTCCCCGGCGTGATCTCGGCGCCGTGGCGCTGACCGTCGATCCCGCGCTCGCGCTCGCCGCGCGCCTGGGTCTCGCGCTGCTCTTCGCGAGCGCCGCGTGGCACAAGCTCCGCGACCTCGAGGTCTTCCGCACGGCGCTCGAAGGCTATCGGCTCGTTCCACGGCCGGCGGAAGGGGTTGCGGTCTTCGCGCTGATCGCGTGCGAGCTCGCGATCGCGGGAGCACTCGTGCGGTCGTCTCTCGGTGGGCTTCCGGCCGCATTGCTTCTCACGCTCTACACCGCCGCGATCGCTCTGAGTCTCGCGCGCGGTCTGCGCGAGATCGATTGCGGCTGCTTCGGGCCGGCCGCACGCCAGCCGCTCTCGGCCGGCCTGGTCGTCCGCAACCTGGGGATGATCGCCCTGGCCCTCGTCTGCACGCTGCCCGCCGGGCCGCGCACGCTGATCTGGCTCGACGTCGTCTCGATCGGCGCCGCCGTCGGGCTCGGCGCAATCCTGTACGGCACCGCGAACACCTTGCTCGCGAACGCGCCGCGCCTGCGCGCGCTGCGGGGCGCTTGATGGAACAGGCGCTCTTGATCTCGAACGTGCTGCTCTGGATCGCGGTGCTCGCGCTCGCCGCGCTCGTCTTCGCGCTCGTCCGCCAGATCGGCATCCTGTACGAGCGCGTCGCACCGGCCGGTGCGCTGATGCTCGCAGGTGGCCCGAAGGTGGGCGAGGCGGCGCCGCATTTCCACCTCGACGACGTTCTCGGCCGCACGGTCTCGCTCGGCGGCGATGATCCCGAGCGACGCTCGACGCTGCTTTTCTTCGTCTCGCCGACCTGCCCGGTCTGCAAGACGCTCCTGCCCGTGGCGAAGTCGCTCGCTTCTCGCGAGTCGGATCACGTGCGGCTCGTGTTCGCCAGCGATGGGCACGCGGACGATCACGAAGCGTTCGTGCGCAAGCACGGGCTCGACGCCTGGCCCTACGTCGTCTCGACCGAGCTCGGGTTGGCGCACCAGGTCGGCAAGCTCCCGCACGCGGTTCTCTGGGACTCGCGCGGGATCGTGCGCGCGAAGGGCCTCGTGAACTCGCGCGAGCATCTGGAGAGCCTGTTCGAGGCGATGGATCGCGGTGTGGCCTCGATCCAGGAATACCTTTCGAGATCGGGAGGATCGCGATGAGCTGGCTCGACTCGACACTCGAGCGTTCCGCGCGCAGGGCCGCACGCAGCATCTCGCGGCGGAGCTTCCTCGCGCGACTGGGCTCGGCGCTGGTCGGTGGAGCGGCGCTGCCGCTGCTTCCAGTCTCGCGGGCGCACGCGGACTCCGGCGAGTCTGCGCGCGTGCCCGCACCGACCGACGCGGGCATCACGGGAGCGCTCGGAGATCCGGCGAGCTGCGAGTACTGGCGGCACTGCGCGATCGACGGCTTTCTCTGCAGTTGCTGCGGCGGAAGCCAGACCTCGTGCCCGCCGGGTACGCAGATGTCGCCCGTGACCTGGATCGGCACGTGTCGGAACCCGGCCGACGGCAAGGACTACGTGATCAGCTACAACGACTGTTGTGGGAAGGACTACTGCGGCCGCTGCATCTGCAACCGCAACGAGGGCGACAAGCCCGCCTACATCACGCCGCGATCGAACGACATCAATTGGTGTCTCGCGGCCGAGAGCACCGTCTACAACTGCTCGACCGCGATCGTGATCGGAATGGCGACGGAGCGCTGACGCCGACTCACAGGTGGTAGCCTTCCTCGCCGTGGACGGCGATGTCGAGTCCCCGACGCTCGTCGGTTTCCCCGACACGCAGGCCGGTCAGCGCCATGACCACGCGCAGGATCACCCATGTGATCGCGACCGTGTAGACGACCGCGAAGCTGGCGACGCCGAGCTGAATGCCGAGCTGTCGGCCGATGGCGAGCCCGACCTGGTTCCCACCGAACACGTCCGAGGCGAAGATCGCGACCAGCACGGTGCCGAGGAAGCCACCGACGCCGTGCACGCCGAAGACGTCGAGTGAGTCGTCGTAGCCGAAGCGCCGCTTGACCGCGGTCGACGCGTACCAGCAGACCGCGCCGGACGCCGAGCCGATCGCGAGTGCACCGACCGGACCGACGAAGCCCGAGGCCGGAGTCACCGCCGCGAGCCCCGCGACCGCGCCCGTCGCGAGTCCGAGCACCGACGGGCGCCCGTAGCGCACCCACTCGATCGCCATCCAGACCAGTGCCGCCGCCGATGCGGAGACGTGCGTCGCGACGAGCGCCGTCGCCGCGGTGCCGTTCGCGGCGAGCGCGCTGCCGGCGTTGAATCCGAACCAGCCCACCCAGAGCATGCCCGTTCCCGTCAGGGTCATCGTCAAGTTGTGGGGAGGCATGGCGGTGCGCGGGTAGCCGTTGCGTGGGCCGATCACGATGCACGCGACCAGCGCCGCGATTCCCGCGGTGATGTGCACGACGATACCGCCCGCGAAGTCGAAGACGCCGATGTCGGCGAAGAGCGCGCCCTGACCACCCCAGACCATGTGACAGATCGGGAGGTACACGAGGATCAGCCAGGCACCGCTGAAGAGCAGGAGAGCCGCGAAGTTCATCCGTTCGGCGAACGCGCCGACGATCAGCGCGGGTGTGATGATCGCGAAGGTGAGCTGATAGGCGAAGAAGAGCGGTTCCGGAATCGTGCCCCAGAGCGTTTCGGCGCCGATCCCGGCCAGGAACGCCTTCGACAGCCCTCCGACGAACGAGTGCAGGCCGATCGCGCCCTTCTCGTACCCGGTCGGCTCGAACGCGACGCTGTAGCCGAAGGCGAGCCAGAGGATCGTCACCAACGCGGTGATCGCGAAGCACTGCATCAGCACCGAGAGCACGTTCTGCGTGCGGACCAGCCCGCCGTAGAAGAGCGCGAGCCCCGGCAGGGTCATGAAGAGCACCAGGGCCGTGGACGTAAGGATCCACGCGGTGCTTCCGGTATCGAGCGCAGTCAGGCTTTCCATGGATCGGACTCCCCTCCGGCCGCGCGCCTTTATACACTGCCGCGGAGCGGTCCGTCCCGAGAACTCGCGATCTGCCCATTCCGCCGGCTGGTTCTTCCGAGGTCGCGGTCGCGTGTCCTTGCCGCGCCCGTCGGGCGCGCGTAACGTCCGATCGATGGCACGAGCGGAGAGGCGCGCGGCGATGCCGATCTCCGGAGCTCTACCCCCGGCGAGCGGCGTCCCGCCGATCGAGCCCGGGTCGCCGCGGAACGCGATCATCCTCGCCGCTCTGGTCGTGACCTGCGTCGCGGTCGTCTATCTCTCGCCGCTCCGCGAGTATGTGGACGAGATCGAGAGCGGTGTGCGCTCGGAGTGGCTTCACGAGCTTCGCACCCGTGCCGACGCCGCTGGAGTCGCGGCCGCGATCACCTTCATCAGCGGCGGATCGGTCGGAGTGGCGGTGGGAATCCCGCGCCTCGCGGTGGCCTTCGTCGCCGGGGCGGTCTTCGGGTGGATCGAAGGAACCGTCCTCGCGCAGATCGCCACGATCCTCGGCTGCTGGGCGACCTTTGCGATCGGCCGGGGGCTCGGTCACGGCTGGGTCGACGGGATCGTCGCGCGTCGGTTGCCGCGCGCGAAGGCGCTGCTCGACTTCATATCGCGCAACGAGTTCGTCGCGAATCTCGTCCTCCGACTCACCCCGGTCGGTAATTCGTTCGCGACCAATCTGCTCTTCTCCGTCAGCTCCGCATCACCGCGGACGTTCCTCGCGGCGACGTTTCTGGGCGCGTTCCCGGGAACCGCGGTTGCCGCCCTGCTCGGGAGTGCGGCAAAGGGAACCGAGCTCGCATCCCGGCTCGTCGGCGGCACTCTCTCCCTCGTCGCGATCAGCGTCGGCGCCGCCTGGTGGATCCGGCATCTTCGGGGCCGAGAGGGCTGATTGGAGACGACGCGATCGCGCGCGAATCGGGTGCTCGAAAAGAGTCGCTTCGTCCTCGCCTCGATCGCCTTGCTCACGCCCTGCTTCTGGCAGTCGCGGATTCAGGCGGGGGATCTTGCGAGTCACTCGTACAACGCCTGGCTGGCGGAGCGGATCGCGAGCGGCGGGGCGCCGGGCCTTCGCATCGTCGGCCAGACCACCAACGTCCTCTTCGACCTGATCCTCGGTGTGCTCTCGCGCGGCGTTGGCTCCGGTGCGGCCGAGCGTGTCTCGGTTGCGCTCGCCGTGCTGACGTTCGCGTGGGGCGCGTTCGCCTTCGTCTCGACCGTTTCCGGGCGCCGCGCGTGGAACCTCTTTCCGTGCATCGCGATGCTGGCGTATGGCTGGGTCTTTCACATCGGGTTCTTCAACTTCTATCTCGGACTCGGGCTCTCCCTCTGGGCGCTCGCACTGAGCTGGAGCTTCGCGCCCGTTCGCGTGGCCGCCGCTCTGCCGATCCTGGCGCTCGCCTGGCTCGCGCACGCGCTGCCCGTCGTCTGGGCGATCGCGCTCTTCGCGTTCGCATTTCTCTGGCAGCGTCTTCCAGCGCGACTTCGTCCGTTCGCAGCCTGCGCGGCGATCGCGCTTCTCGTCTTCGCGAGCGCGCTGATCTCGCAGCGCTTCCCGTCGAGGTGGTCGCTCGGACAGGCCGCGCTGATGACGGGTGCGGATCAGCTTCGGGTCTTCGACCGCAAGTACGACCTGCTCGCGCTCGCGCTCTTCGCGGTCTGGAGCGTCGCGATCACGAGGTCGATCCGAACCGACGGGCCTCGTCGGGTCTTCTCGGGCCTCGATCTCCAGCTCTTTCTCCTGTGCGCGGCGGCTGTCTTCGTCGTCCCCGGCAAGATCCAGCTTCCCGGCTACGGACACGCGCTCGTCTTCATCGCAGAGCGCATGTCACTCACCGCGGCCGTTTTGGCCTGTGCGGTCGTGGCGCGGCTGGGTCGGGGAAGTTCGGGACTCCTGTTCACGGGCATCGCCGTGGTCTTCTTCGCGTTTCTCTACCGCGACGAGCGCATCCTGAATCAGTTCGAGGATCAGCTCGTCGCGATCGTCGAACGCATCCCGGCCGGGCAGCGCGTCGTCCTCGGTGTCCGGGATCCGACTCTGCGCGTGAACGCGCTCGCACACACGATCGATCGGGCCTGCATCGGCCGTTGCTTCAGCTATGCGAACTACGAGGCGTCGACGTCGCAGTTCCGCATCCGCGCCGACGCGCCGAACCCGATCGTGATCTCCGACTACGCGGGTTCCTCTGCGCTGCAGAACGGCGGCTATCGGGTGCGCGAGCGCGACCTGCCGCTCTTCGAGATCGCGTTCGCGCCGGACGGCGGGTTCGAAGCGCGCAGGCTCGCAGCCGGCACTCGGACGAGAGTGGCGCAAGTCGAGATTCTCCGATGACTGGCGAGCGAGCGGCGCCGGCGCG
This sequence comes from uncultured delta proteobacterium, assembly GCA_963704165.1. GTDB lineage: Bacteria > Myxococcota_A > UBA9160 > SZUA-336 > SZUA-336 > VGRW01. Next base: position 102,064 of record CAVPHD010000004.1, read on the forward strand.
CGGGTCGCTACGTTTGCCCCTGCTATAGTTCGAACGAGGGAGTCTCAGCATGTCACGTGTGCGAAGGCTGCTCGTGCAAGCGCTTCGCGACGTCTCGTTCGTTCCGCGCGGAACGACTCGCGGCGTCTTCATCCTCGGCATGCACCGGAGCGGGACCTCCGCACTGACCGGCATGCTCGCCGATCACGGTCTGACTCTCGTGGACGGCGCGGAAAGCAATCCGCTCGACGTCTCGGCGGCGAATCCGCGTGGAAATCTCGAGGATCGACGCTTCCGCGACGTGAACGAGGGACTTCTGATCGCGAATGGCGGATCGTGGGATCGCCCGCAGCCGATTCGCCGCATCCCCTGGATCTTTCGGGTCCGGGCCCGACAGATCGAGAACCAGCTGACGCAGATGCCCGCTCGCTGGGGGATGAAGGATCCCCGCACGCTTCTGTGTTGGGAGCTCTGGCGGGACGCCGACGCCGACCGCGTCGGCACCATTCGCCATCCGGCCAACGTGATCGAATCGCTCCGCAAACGACATCCCGAACGCCATTCCACCGAGGTGTGGGAGCAGACGTGGTGCGTGTACAATCGGGCCCTCGTGGACCTCTATCGTGAGCGGCCGTTTCCGATCGTGGATTTCGACTGGCCCGTCGATCGCTATCGGCGCGTCGTCGACGAGCTTGCGCGTTCGCTCGATCTGCGCGGGAACGGTGGCGGATTCTTCGACACGGAGTTCCGACGCCACGTCGGTCGCGGCGAGGTGCGTGATCCGGCGGTTCGAAAGCTGCACGAGCAGCTGGTCGAGATCGCAGAGGTCGAGGCGGAGAAACTCACGCGGTGAATCACGAGACCAAGAGTGATTGGCCGGAGCCAGGGCAGAAGGTTCGGCGGAAGCTGCGTGTGCTCTACGTCATGGCGCAGCTCCGGCCGTCTTCGAACATCGGTGGAATGGGGCGCGTGGCGTGGGGCGCGGCGCGCGCGCTGGTTCGCCGCGGGCACGACCTTCACTTCACGGGGCCGCCCGCCGGCATCGAGCTCGGTGAGCTTCGGCCGGAGCCCGGCATCGAGCTCCATCCGTGTCCGTCGGGCGGGCGTCTCGTCCACCTTGCCGCGCTGCTGCGCATCCAGCACCGGATCCGCGCCGACGTCATCCACTTCCACTCGTCGCTGCCGCACGGCGAGCTTCTGGTTCCGCTTCGTCTTCTGCGCGCGTTCCTCGGGAATCCGCGACTCATCGTGACTCCCCACACGGCCGCACGCTCGGACTATCCGAAGCTCCGGGCGAAGAGCGGGCTCCTCGGTGCGGATGGAGTCGTCACCGTGTCGCGTTGGAGCGCCGATGCTGCGATCCGCGCCGGCGCGCGCGCCGAGCGTTGCTTCGTCGTGCACGCGGGCATCGATCCCGTTCCCGGTCTTTCGACCAAGCGCCTGCCCGTCGTGGTCGCGCTCGGCCGACTGAAACGTGTCAAGGGATTCGACGTCTTGATCGAAGCCTTCGACCGCGCGGCCGCGGGGCGGCCCGAATGGAGGCTTCGCATCGGCGGTGAAGGCGAGGAACGCGAAAGACTCACGGCGCAGGCGCGCGCCGCTCGCGCGGCCGATCGGATCGAGATCCTCGGCGGGGTCTACGGCGAAGCGAAGCAGCGTCTGCTCGGTGAAGCGGCGATCGGTGTCGTGCCGTCGCGCGCGGAGAACTTCCCGGGGACGTTGCTCGAGTTCCAGGCGCACGGCCTCGCCTGCATCGGGAGCGAAGTCGGGGGCATTCCGGAGCTGGCGCGTGGCGGCGCCGCAGCGCTCGTTCCCGCGGGAAGTCCCGATCCGCTGGTCGAGAAGCTCTCGGAGCTGATGGACGACGCGGACCTGCGCAGCGAGATGGGTCGAGCCGCCGAGCGTCTCGCCGCGGTGCTCGAATGGGACGCGATCGGAGCGCAGCTCGAGCGCGCGTACTTCGCGATCCTCGACGCGGCGAAGGGAGTCCGACCCACGTGAGGAAGACCGTCGCCACGATCCTGTCGACCAATTTTGCGGGCTCGCACTTCCTGTCGCTCATGCTCGGCAGTCACTCGCGCGCCCTCCACGTGGGCGAGGTCCGGCGGCTGCGCAAGCAACCTCAAACCAAGCATCCTTGCTTCGTTTGCGAAGCCTCGGGCGAGTGCGAGCTCTTCCGCGACATTCCAGCCGACGGTCTCGGCGAGCTCTGGCCGACGATCTTCTCGCGAGTTCCGGACTCGATCGAGGTTCTCGTCGACAACTCCAAGAAGCCCGTCTGGGCCGAGCGGTTTCTGAAGGACGATCGCTACGCGAAGAAGTACGTGCACTTGATCCGCGATCCGCGCGCGCTGATGAGGCGCTGGGCGAGCGACTACGACGACTGGCCGCGGCGCTTCGAGCAGCGTCTGACCTGGGGGCGCCGTCGTCCCGATCTGTTTCCGTCGATGCTGCGCTCCGGTCACCGGCGGTTCTTCCTGTACAAGTGGCTCGCGAAGAATCAGGAGATCACGAAGTTCGTGCGCACGAATCGACTCGACTGCGCGATCGTCACGTACCGTGACCTCGCGCTCTTCCCGGACGAGACGCTCGCGCGACTCGATCGGTTTCTGGGACTCGAACCGGAGGCCGGTCAGAAGGAATACTGGAACTTCGAGCATCACGGCTCGCAGAAGCCCGCCTACGAATGGGTCAAGACCGAGCACAAGCAGTTCCTCGATCTGCGCTGGAAGGAGTTCCTCTCCGAGGAGGACCAGAGGTGGGTGCTCCAAGAGTCACGCGTACGCCGCTATCTCGCCGAGGTCGGCCTCGAGTTCGTCGAGGACGGACTCACGCTGAAGAAGGCGGGAGCGAGCTACTCCCAGCCGATCACCTCGTAGCCCTTGTCGCCGAGACAGCGCTCGACGAAGCGGCGGTAGACCGGGTTGGGCTCGCGTCCGCGAAAGATCGAGCGAACGATGCCACCGGCGGCGCCCGCGGCCGCGCCCGCTCCGGCACCGCGTCCGGCGCTGCCGAGCACCGCGCCCGCGGCCGCTCCGGTCGCACCGCCCACCACGGCACCCTCGGCCGCATCGCCCGCGGCGCGCCGCGCGCGCGAGGGGTTCTCGGTGTACTCCTTGGCGGTGGCCTCGCAGTACGCGATGTCGCGATCGACCTCCTCCTGGTAGACCTGCTCGAGCTTGGAGTTGGGATAGAGGACCGGCGCGTAGGCGCGGCAGCCGATCGCGAGGCAGGCCAGAAGTGCCAGCGGGAGGGCGTTTCCGAGCCTCATCGATCGATCCCCGACGGGAAGCGCGGAAGTCCGGCGTCGAGTTGCACACCGAAGCTGTTCAATGCCATCGACACCAGGTTGTACTGTCCCACGGTGAAGACGACGTCGATGAGTTGCTCGGTATTCAGAAAGCGCGCGAGCTCGCGCCACGTCGCATCGTCGATCATCGCGTCGTTCCAGAGGCCGTCGGTCGCGCGCAGCAGAGCGCGCTCGAGATCCGACCATCCCGGTGCTTCGGGGCCGACGCCGATCCGCGCGATCTCGTCGTCGGTGAGCCCCTCGCGCTTCCCGATCACGACGTGCTGCGCCCACTCGTACTCGGCGCGGCAGAGCCAGCCGATGCGCAGGATCAGGATCTCGCGCTCGCGCGGAGGCAGCGAATTCTTCGCCAGGACGTGGTTCGCGAAGACCATCCAGCGTTTGACGAGCTTGGGGTGGCTCGCGAGCGTCCGGAAGATGTTCAGCGCGGGCATCGAGCCGGGACGACCGATCGGCGCGAGCGCCTCCTTGGCCTCGTCGCTCCAGGCCTCTGGTGCGAGCGCGGGTATTCTGGGAACTTGGAGGCGCATCGAGAGTCTCCTCTGAACGAAGGGCGACGATACACCCGAGCCGCGGGAGAGCGCGAGTGAGCTGGGATCTGACGCCGTTCTTCGCGAGCTTCGAGGGACCGGAGTACCGCACGTTCCGAGATCGGCTCGCAGCCGACCTCGCGGGGCTTCTCGCGGACGTCGGCGCGTTCGGCCCGCTCGCGCGCGAGCGCGTTCCGGGGTTCGCGGAGATCCTCGTCCGACTCGAGAACGTGACCGCGCGCAGCGCCCACCTCGCGAGCTATCTCGGCGCCCTGCACGCAGCGGATTCACGAGACGAGGCGATCGCGCGCGAGCTCGCGTCGGCCGGCGTGGCGCGCGCGGAGCAGGAGAAGGCGTACGTGTTCGCGCGCGAAGTTCTGCGTGCCGCCCCCGACGACCTCTTCGAGGAGCTCTCTGCCGATCCACGTCTCGACAGCGCGAGGTACTTCCTGACGCGCGTGCGCGAGCGCGCGCGCTGGAGCATGAGCGCGGCCGAAGAGGGCCTGGCCGCGGATCTCGACCCGACGGGTCTCTCGGCCTGGGGGCGTCTCTACAGCCGGCTCTCGGGAAAGCTCGAGTTCGCGCTCGGAGTCCCCGGACGGCCGAACCGACACCTTCCTGTGTCGATGACGCGCACTCTGCTCGAGGATCCGGACGCCGAGGTTCGGAGCGCGGCCTTCCGCGGCTCGAACGCGGCCTGGGCGAGCATCGCCGACAGCACCGCGGCATGCCTCAACGCGATCGCGGGAACGCGTCTCGCGCTCTACGCGCGCCGTGGAATCGGGGACTTCCTCGAGCCCGCGCTCTTCGACGCGTCGATCTCTCGCGCGACGCTCGACTCGCTGCTCGACGCCGTCCGGGCGCGCGCCGAGATTCCGCGCAGCTACCTGCGCCGGAAGGCCAAGCTCCTCGGCCGCGAACGCCTCGGCTTCTCCGACCTGTTGGCGCCGCTCCCGGGCGGGTCGGACGAACGCGTGCCGTTCGAAGTCTCTCGTGCGCAGATCCAATCGGCCTTCGACGCCTTTCATCCGCCGCTCGGCGCGCTCGCCCGCAGAGCCTTCGAGCGGCGCTGGATCGACTGGGAGTCCCGCGCCGGCAAGCAGCCCGGAGGCTTCTGCACGAGCTCGTCGCTGATCGACGAGTCGCGGATCTTTCTCACCTTCAACGGCGCACCCGGCGACACGTCGACGCTCGCGCACGAGCTCGGTCACGCGTATCACTCCGCGATGATGTCGGGCGTGCGCCCGTGGTCGCGACGATCGCCGATGACGCTGGCCGAGACCGCGTCGACCTTCGCCGAACACGTTCTGATCGATCACGCGCTCGCACCCGCGCAGCCGCAGCCGAGGATCCGGCTCGAAATCCTCGACGGGCGGCTGCAGGACGCCTCGGTGTTCCTCTTGAACATCCCCGCGCGATTCAGCTTCGAGACTGCCGTCTATCGGGAGCGCGCGCAGGTGGAGCTCTCCGTCTCGCGTCTGTGCGAGCTCATGCTCGCGGCGGAGCGCGAATGGTATGGCGATGCGCTCGACGCCGACGAGCTCGACCCATGGTTCTGGGCATCGAAGCTGCATTTCTACATCACCGGGACGAGCTTCTACAATTTCCCCTACACGTTCGGGTACTTGTTCAGCCTGGGGCTCTTCGCGCGTGCGCGGCAGGAGGGTCCGGGGTTCATGCCGCGTTTCGAGGCCCTGCTGCGCTCGACCGGAAGCGGAACGGCCGAGGTCGTCGCGCGAGACGCCCTCGGCGTGGATCTCACCAAACCGGACTTCTGGCACGCATCGCTCGATCTCGTCGGCGCCGCGCTCGACGAGTTCCTCGACTGCACCAGGCCGGCGGCTGCAGCTCCTCAGTAGGTCGCGTCGAAGTCGATCTCGACGGGCTCGTCGCCCTCGAGCCGTGACTGACAGGCGAGCACCCAGCGATTGGCGAGGTCCTTCGCGGAGAGTGCGTCGTGCGTGCGCATCTGCACCTTGCCCGAGCAGAGCCGCGCCATGCAGCAGCCGCAATAGCCTTCTTCGCAGGAGAACGAGGGATCGAGGCCGGCGCGGCGCGCGGCCGCGAGCAAGGTCTCTCCGGACTTCACGGGGACCTCGTGCCGTGTGCCTTCGAGCGTGCAGAAGAACGTGCTCGCCGCACGGACCGGTGCCGAGGGCTGCGCCGCGACGGTCGCCTGCACGCGATCGGGGTCGGTGGGTGAGACGAAGCGCTCGATGAAGACGTGTCCGCGGCCGACTTGTCGCTCTTCGAGGGCGCTCTCGACCACGTCCATGAAGGGACCGGGGCCGCAGATGTAGAAGTCCGCGTCTTCGAGTCCGGTGAAGTGGTCCTTGGCGTTCGCGGCGTGCATGAACCCGCGCTCCGAATCGAGGTGGTGGACGATGTCGAAGCGGTCGGCGTGGCGCGCGCGCCAGGATTCGAGCTCGTCACGGAAGATGATCGAGTCGCGGTCGCGATTCGCGTACACGAGCTTGATTCGCCGGCTCGTCTTCGAGAGCGCCGTCTTGATGATCGAGAGGACCGGCGTGATCCCGCTGCCACCGCCGAACATCACGAGCGGCCGCTCCCGCTCCGACGGGCGAAGCACGAAGAGTCCCTCGGGCGGCTTCACCGCGATCCGGCTCCCCCTCACGATCTTCTCGTTGAACCAGTTCGAGACGCGCCCGTGATCGACTCGCTTCACCGTCACCTTCGGCCGGTCGTCGATCTCCGGCGCGCTCGAGAGCGAGTAACAGCGGTGCAGCCGAAAGCCGTCCCAGGGGATCTCGAAGGTCAGGAACTGCCCGGAGACGTACCGGAAGAGCGGCGCCAGCGCATCGGGAACGTCGAAGACGAACGAGCGCGTGTCGGCCGTTTCCTGGATCACGTCTGCGGTCACGAGTTCGTGGAAGCGGTGCTTCGAGTCGCCGGTCTGGGTCATCGAACGCGGAGCCTAACGCATGAAGGCGTGAATTCGGAGCTCGGGTCGGAGGAGCTCACGCGAGCCTCTCGGAGAGCTCTTCGAGTGAGTGCACCGAGACATCCGCGTGCTCCGCGAACGGAAAGTCGCCGCTCGCATCGACGTAGACCGTCGCGGTTCCGGCGGCCCGGCCCGCGAGCAGGTCGTAGCGATAGTCGCCGACCATCACGGCGTCGATCGGCGCGGCTCGCCAGGCGCGCAGAAGATGGTGGATTCCGTCGGGGTCGGGCTTGGGCGCGGCGGCCTCGCGGCCGACGACGAGAGCGGCGTCGAAGAAGTGCGCGAGCCCGCACGCGCGCAGCGTCTCGAGGGCGTTCGCGTGGCTGTTGCGCGTGAGAATGCCGAGGCGCGTGCCGCGCGCGCGAAGGGTCTCGAGCAATGGGACGGCGCCGGCGGCCGCGCACGCGCGTTGCGCGAGGCCGAGCTCGAGCCGGTCGAGGCGCTCGAAGAGATCGCGCGCTTCGGGTTCGGGACGGAGCGCGAGCTCTTCGAGGATCGGTCGTCCCGCCGGGAGTCCGAGCTCGAGGCGGATCGCCTCGAAGTCGTGGATGGCGACGGTCAACGTGCCATCCATGTCGAAGATCCAGTGCGCGCGTTTCGAGAGGTCCAAGACCCGGCTCCGCGCGTTCAGTCTGCCATCGTCCGGTCGAGCCCGGCGATCGAAACGAGCTCGTCGTACGCGCGCTCGAGATCTTCTCGCAGGTCCTCGAGGTCGGGCATTCGCTCGGCATCGGCGTTCAGTCCCCAGAACAGCTTCCCGGCGTAGCTGAAGAGCGCGATGATCACGGCCTGGTGCTGGAAGAGCGGGCCGATCGGGTACGACTCGAGCAGCGGCGCACCGACGAGATACAGCGGAACCTGCGGCCCGGGAACGTTGGTCACGACCAGGTTGTGCGGGCGGCCGATGTTCTGAAAGCTCGTGCCGAGCGAGAGCAGCGTCATTCCCGTCCACTCCGTGACGGCCGAGAGCAGATCGGCGCCGAGCGCCTGGTTCGACTCCTTGAGCTGACGTGTGGTCGCGCGGATGTGTTCCAGGCGGAGCAGTGGGTCCGCTTGCCCGATCGGCATCGGAATGATCCATGCGGACACGCGATTTCCGTTCGACGATCTCTCCGCGTTCGTGCGCACGCTCACCGGCGCGGAGACGCGGAAGTCGAGCGAGTCGACGTTCACCAGCCTGCGCGTGAGGAACCGGCGCATCCCGCCCGCGACCGTCGCGAGCACGATGTCGTTCAGCGTGCCGCCGAGCTTGTCCTTCAGCGCCTTCATGCGCGTGAGCCCGAGCGAGAAGTACTCGAAGCGCCTGTGTGGTCCGATCTCGGAGTTGAGAGGCGTGTCCGACGCAGGTACGAGACCACTCGCGACCAGATCACCGACGGCGCGGACCGCCCGTCCGAGCTCGCTTCGCCGGTCGGCGCGCAGGAGTTCGGCGATCCGAAGCGCGCCGTGCACCGGTCCGGCGGCGAGGTCGAGCAGATCCTCGCCGACGAGCTCGCGGGTTCCCGGCACGGGCCGCGGCACGAACGGCGGGGGAACCTCGCTCGACTCGTCGGGCGAGAGGCTCATCAGAACCGTGACGAGCTCCGCGCCCGATACCCCGTCGACCATGCAGTGGTGCACCTTCGAGACCACCGCGAAGCGCTCGCCGCCCTCGAATCCCTCGACGACCCAGAGCTCCCAGAGCGGTCGCCGTCGGTCGAGAGCCTGCGAGCTCAGCCGTCCGATCAAGCGCTTCAGCTGCGCGTCGTTCCCGGGGTGGGGAAGCGCCGTGTGCCGGACGTGGTACTCGATGCTGAAGTGATCGTCGTCGACCCAGATCGGGCGACCACGCAGAGGTGTGTAGGCCAGGCGCTGGCGGTAGCGAGGGATTCGGTGCAACCGCGCGGTGATGAAGCGGCGGATCTTCGCGATGTCGATGCCACCGTGCTCGGTGCGCAACGGGCCGGCCTCGGCAATGAAGGCCGCGGCGATGTGCATCGGCGTGTTCGGACCCTCGGCATCGAGGAACGAAGCATCCTGAGGCGAGAGGGTCTCGAATTTGTAGCTCGCCATCTCGACAGGATACACGGGTCCGGGGACCGACGGCCTCGCTGGTTCTCGTCTAGACCTTCGACCAGGACTCGAAGAGCCTGCGCTCGGCTTCGAGCGGCGAATCGACGACGCGTGCATCCCGGCCGAAGAGCATCGTCGAGCGCAGAACAGGCTCGTAGCCCGGCCAATCCGGCAGGCCCTCGTGAGAGGGATTCCCTTCGCGTGCGAAGCTGCCCCAGGCGTGCTGCATGGTCAGCGAAAGGCGGCGTGCCGAGGTGGACAGCCCCGTCAGCGATCGAAAGAGCGGCGTCTGCGTCCAGCCGAAGACGAACGGGAGCTCGATCGCGTGGCACGCGCCGATCCATCCGCCGACGCCCGGCGGCCGCCACGTGAACAGGTAGGAGAACGCGCGCCCACCCGCGCGAACCTGCGCCTCGGCGAGCTGCGAAGCCGGGTGGTGGAAGACGCGGGCGGATTGGAAGGCGTTCCAGACTTCGGCCGTGTCCGTCGAGCCGCCGTCCGCGGCGACGGCGTCGCGGAAGCACCGGGTCGCGACCTCGGAATCGGGAAGCGTGAGTTCACGCGGGTCGGAAAGCGCGCCGATTCGCGAGATCAGCGTCGCCTCGCGCATTCCGACGGCGCTGCCATCGACGAGAGAGAACAGCTTCCATTCCTCGCGGGTGGTTCCGATCAGGAGTTCCTTGTCCGCGAATGCGCCGCGCTGGATCGCTTCGAGCGGCGTCTCCGGCACGAGAGCGCCGTCGACGACCGGCATGAACGACATCAATCGCAGCGGACTGAACGTGCGCCGGTACGCGCTGGCCTGCGCCTTCAGCAATCGCGCGGGATCGACGTCGCGAAGCTGGTGGGCCGTCTCCGCCTTCAAGCCGAACTCCGCGAGGAAGATCCGCGCGACGTTGGTTCCCGCGTCACGGTCGATCACGCTGCGCCCGGCGGGGCTCTGCAGGATCGCGCGTCGGAACGAGCGACGGGCCTGCGGAGATGCGCAGAGCGAGGCCGCGCTCATCGCACCCGCAGATTGCCCGCAGATGGTGACGTCGTCGGGATCGCCGCCGAACTCCGCGATGTTGTCCCGCACCCACGCGAGTGCGGCGATCTGATCCTCGAGTCCCAGGTTGACGGCCTCGGGCAGCGTCGACCCCGGCACCAGACCCAGGTGGCCCCAGCCCAGCGCGCCGAGCCGGTAGTTCGTCGTGACCACGACCAGGTCGCAGCGTCGCGCGAGCCTTCGGCTGTCGTAGAGCGCGGTCGAACCGGCCCCCATGAGAAACGCGCCGCCGTGAAGGAAGAGCAGGACCGGTTTCTTCGATCCGGAGAGTCCCGGTGTGTACACGTTCAGGTAGAGGCAGTCCTCGTCGACGCGACCGCCGACGTCGAGGCGCATGCGAGTCATCCACGCCGCGCCGACCTGGAGCGGCGCGGGCCCCGGACGCAAAGCCTCGCGTACGCCCCGCCAGCACGCGGGCGGCTGAGGTCTCGCGAAGCGCAGCGCGCCGACCGGTGGCCGCGCGAACGGCACTCCCCGAAAGACGTGGATGCCGGCGACTTCCTCGCCGGCGAGTTTCCCGTATGTGGTCTCGACGTTCTTGCTCATTCGACAGCAGCGGCGGCGGGGAACGGAACTCTAGCTTTTCGCGGTCAGATTTGCGGCCATGCGCATGGCGAGGTCGGTCAGCGCGCGCGGCGTGATCGCTCCGACGGCGATCGTCGCCAACGCATCGAGGCCGACGACGTAGCGGCGGAGTGGGAAGCGACTCTCGACGGCCGAGACGATCGCGTGCGCGACGACGCTGGCCGGCGGCGCGAAGCGCTCGACCAGCGCGATCCAGCCGTCCATGCGCTCGTACGCCGACGCGTACCGGGAGTCGGAACGGGCTGCGCTCCGGGACGCGATGTCGCGCGAGCGACCGGTGATGCCGGTCTTGAAGAAGCCCGGTTCGACGATCGAGACGGAAACCCCGAAGGAAGCAACCTCGACGCGAAGCACGTCCGAGAGCGCTTCGAGCCCGAACTTCGACGCGTGATACCAGGCGTTCAACGGCAGCACGGATGCGCGTCCAGCGACGGACGAGACCATCACGATCCGTCCGCCCCCGAGTCGCCGCATGCCGGGCAACGCGCAGCTCGCGACGACCGCGGGCGCGACCAGGTTCACGTCGAGCTGAGCCCGAGCCTGCTCGGCCGAGACCTCTTCGACGGCGCCGGATTGCGAATAGCCCGCGTTGTTCACGACCGCGTAGAAGTCCGGCAGCCCCTTCCACCGCTCGACGACGCGCGCGTGATCGGAGACGTCGAGCACGACCGGATGCACGCGCCCGAGGCAGCCCGCTAGATCGGCGGCCTCTCGCAGCGCCTCGGCTTTCTCCTCGGAGCGGACCGTTCCCCACGTCTCCCAGCCGCGCGACGCGAAGCGAAGCGCGCTCGCCAGTCCGATTCCGGAGTTCGCGCCCGTCACGATCACGGGTCCGCGTCGCGCGGCCATGGCTAGCCTCCGCGCGCCATCCTACCGAACTCGTCAGAAGGGAAGGGCGGCGACGGCGCGCGCCGGACCGTCCTCGCGCGCGAGCGCATCGGCGATCCGCGCGGCGTTCGCCCGGTACTCGCCGATCTCGACCAGCGCACGCAGTGCGACTTCGAGCGACTCGGGCGAGAGTTGCCGGCGCGAGAGCGGAGCGGGACCGGCGCCGAGTGCGTGAATGCGCTCCCCCCAGAAGCGCTGATCGGCGATGAACGGCAGGACCAGCGAGGGCACGCCCGCGCGGAGGGCGGCGGCCGTCGTACCCGCGCCGCCGTGATGGACGACGGCGGCGACGCGCGGGAAGAGCCAGTCGTGCGGTGCGGATTCGACCGCGATCACGTGGTCGGGCAGTTCCGTCCGCGCGAGTCCACCCCAACCGGTGAGCAGGATCCCGCGCTGGCGCGTGCGTGTGAGCGCGCGCGCGAAGAGCTCCGTCGTCCGCTCGGGGTCGGCGGAGGGCATGCTGCCGAAGCCGACACAGATCGGTTTTGGTCCCGAGGCGAGGAAGTCGGCGAGCTCGCGCGGCGGCGCCCACTCCGACGGGCGGTCGAGGAACCAGTAACCCGTGAGCGCGATCTCCGGTCCCCAGTCGGACGGTCGCTTCAGGACCGAGCTGCTGATGCCGTACAGGGCTGCCCAGCGGTCGCGGAGCATGACGGCGAAGGGATTCGCGCCGGACCGAAGACCGAGGACGTTCCGGCGCGCAGCGTCGTTGGCGCCGCGGACGATCCGGTACAGCACCTGCCAGGTGACGTGATAGCTCGCGCGACGCAGGCGGCCGCGAAGCGGGAACCACGCCGGGATCTCCGGAAACAGCCAGCATCCGAACTCGCGGGTCGGATGATTGGGTTGCAGGAACGCGCTCGCGAACGGAACGCTGCGGCTCTCGTGCAGAGCCTGGGCGATTGGCAGCGCTCCAGGCGCGGCGAGCAGCGCGTCTGCCCCCTCGGTGATCTGGCACGCTTCGGTGTAGCCCTTCTCGAGAACCGGTTCGAGAAGACGGCAAAGACCCTGGAGCAGCGCGAACGGATTGCGCGTCGATCGGAAGATCGCCTGTCCCTCGGGCGACCGCAGGAGTACCTGCGGATCGCCGGTGTCGAAGCTCGCGAACTCGACGCCGTGGGACTCGACGAAGCTCCGGAACGCCGGCGCCGCGCACACCGCCGTGCGATGTCCGGCTCGTTCGAGACCTCGCGCCAGCGCCACGTACGGCTGCACGTCGCCTCGCGAGCCCACCGTGAGGATGCAGATGCGCATGACCCATGCGGATCGAGAACCCGCATTCGTGGCTTTAGCAGGGGCCCGAGAACGCCGTCCGGAAGGCGCCCGAGCCGGCTCCGAGCCGATCGAAAGGGTGGCCCGCTCGCTTCAGCGCCGCGCGGCTCGCGCCGAAACCGCGGAAGGGTGAAGACGAATCGCCGCGATTTCCTGCGCACGGCCGGATGGGCGAGCCTGGCCCTGCTCGGACTGCCTCGGATCGGCCGCGCGAGCGATTCGCTCGTGCCCGACCCGAACGGACTGCTCGCGATGGCGCCGGGCTTCTCGTACCGAGTGATCGCGCGAACCGGCGACGAGATGAGTGACGGGCTGCTCATGCCGGGCAGCCCCGATGGTACGGGCGCGTTTCCGGGGCCGGGCGGGCGGGTGATTCTCGTCCGCAATCACGAGCTGGTCACCGCGCAGCCGACGCCGGGACCTTTCGGCGCGAGGCTCGAGCGCCTCGGTCGTGTCGATCCGAGCCGCTTGTACGACGTCGGGACCGACGGCGTTCCGCACGCCGGCGGCACGACGACGCTTCTCTACGATCCCGCGAGCGGGAAGGTCGAGGCGAGCTGGCTCTCGCTCGGCGGCACGATCCGGAACTGCGCCGGCGGCGTGACGCCCTGGGGTTCGTGGCTCAGCTGCGAGGAGTTCACCGGACGCGCCGGCGGTCCGTTCGCGCGCGATCACGGCTTCGTCTTCGAGGTACCCGCCACGGCCGAGCCGGCGCTCACGCACGCTCGGCCGCTCGAAGCGATGGGTCGGATGAACCACGAAGCCGCGACGGTCGATCCCGCGAGCGGCATCGTCTACCTGACCGAGGACCGCGGCGAGTCGCTCTTCTATCGCTTCTTGCCCGAGGTTCCCGGCGCGCTCGATCGCGGCGGCGTGCTGCAGGCCCTGCGCTTGCGCGACGGTCGGACGGATACGCGCAACCGCGAGGACGCTCCGGTCTTCGAGCGCTCGAGAGCCTTCGCAGTCGATTGGGTGACCCTCGATGGTGTCGATGCGCCCGACGACGACCTGCGCATTCGCGGTCACGCGGAGAAACGCGCGGCGCTCTTCGCGCGCGGCGAGGGGATCTGGGCCTCGCGCGCGGGCCTCTTCTTCACCTGCACCACCGGCGGGTCAGCCGGGCGCGGGCAGATCTTCCGGTACGTGCCGAGCGAGCGCGAAGGGGCGAACGGGGAATCCGCGCGGCCAGGCACGGTCGAGCTCTTTCTCGAATCCGACGCGACGACGGAGCTGCGCAACCCCGACAACCTCACGGTCGCGCCCTGGGGAGATCTCTTCGTCTGCGAGGATGGCGGCGGCGACGATGGCCTCGTGCGAATCGACCCGCGCGGCAATCTCTCGACGATCGCTCGCAACATCTACACCCGGTCCGAACTCACCGGCGTCTGCTTCTCTCCCGACGGTCGGACGCTGTTCGTGAATCTTCAGCAGCCTGGAATCTCGCTCGCGATCACGGGTCCGTTCCGTCAGCACGCGTAGTTCCGATGTGACAGAATCGGGGCGTGCACGAACTCGCCCCACGCATCGCCGCGTACGCGCAGCGTCGCCTGCCGCGGACCGCGGACCTCGAAGTGCTCGACGTCGAGCGGATTCACGGCGGCGCCTCGCGCGAGACCTATCGCCTGCGGCTTTCGTACCGCGACGGCGCCGAGACGATCGAGCGGCGGCTGATCCTCCGCCGCGATCCCCCGGGCAGCCTGATCGAGACCGATCGCGAGATCGAGTTCGCCGCCTATCGCGCGTTCGCCGGCTCGGCCGTGCCGGTTCCCGAGGCGCTCTGGCTCGAGAACGATCCGTGCCATCTCGACTACCCGTTCTTCGTGATGGAGGAGCTCTCGGGCTTCGACGCGTCGCCCTCCAACATCCTGATGCCACCCTACGCCGCGCACCACGAGAAGCTCGCGCAGCAGAAGTGGTCGATTCTCGGGACGATCGCGCAGGCCGATCCGGAGAAGCTCGGGCTCGTCGGCATCATGAAGCCGATCGCGCTCGAAGAGGCCTGGCGCCGTGAGCTCGACCACTGGGTCGGCGTGATCGACGAGGACGAGCTCGCGCCCCAGCCGATCATGCGCGCCGCGATCCGCCACCTGCGGCGCAACCCGCCGCCCGCGCCTTCGCGTCTTCACGTCGTCCACGGCGACTACCGCACCGGGAACTTCCTGTACGACAAGGAAGGGAACGTGCGCGGAATCCTCGACTGGGAAATGGCGCACCTCGGTGATCCGCTCGAGGATCTGGCGTGGAGCCTGAATCGGGTCTGGTGTTGGGCGCGGGACTCCCGCGTCGGCGGGCTGACCTCGAAGGAGAACGCGATCCGGATCTGGGAGGCCGCGAGCGGACTTCGCGCGGATCCCGCGGCGTTGCGCTGGTGGGAGCTCTTCTCGAGCGTGAAGGGCCAGGCGATCTGGATTTCGAGCGGCCGCGAGTATCAGAACGGCAAGAACAAGGATCCGGTGCTCGCGCTCTCGGGATGGTGGCTCTCGAACGCCCAGGACCGCGCCGCGCTCGAGACGCTGGGCAGGCTTCGATGAAACCCGACGTTCCCAACGTGCTCGAAGTCCTGACCGGGACGCTGATGTTCGACGTCGCGCCCAACGTCACGCCGTCCTACCGGCAGTCTTCGATCGGCGTCACCGCGATCCTGCTCGGCATGATGCGCGAGGAGTGGGACCGCGCGGCCGCACGCCGGCTCGAGGAGAACGAGGCTCTGCGCGGGCTCTTCCGCGAGTCGCGACTTGCGGTGTCCGACACGGATCTGCGTCGGCGTCTGGATGAAGCGGCGGCGGCTCGGGATGCGAGCTTCCGGGTCTCGGATCTCGAGCGCGGGAACGAGGCGCTGCGAAAGCTCCTGATCGAGCTTCACGAGCACGTCGAGCTCGAGACGAGCGCCGAGGCCCGCCGGGTGGAGGACGCGATCTGGCGCGAGCTCTCCGCATCGACGGAGCGCCGCAAGCTCGCCCTCGCGCCGTTCTAGCGGCGCGCTTCGGATCCGAACGCCGAATCGACCCGAACGTCCCGGAACGCGACGACGCGCCAACCTCCGTCGGCTTCGATCAGGTGCGCTTCGACCTCGTGCACCTCCGGAACCCCGAACGCCGAGAGACGACCGGCCGGATCGACGTTGACCGTCGCGTGGCCATGCAGTCGGATCGCCGATCGACCGTCTGGGTCGAGGCCGGCTTCCTGACGGAGATCGAGCGCGAAACCCCGGACCCTTCCGATCGAGGAGGAGACGCCGTCCTCGAGCTTCGCCACGAGCGCCAGGTCCGCCTCGCTGCCCGGCAGGACGAGCGCGCCCGCCGCCTCGAGGTCGTTCTTCTGAAGCCTCCAGTAGAAGGACTCGAAGGTGTCGAGCCCGCGATGTTTCACGCGGCTCGCTTCGAGCCACGCGCGTCCCCACGCGCCACCCGCGAACATCGTCGTCACCGAAAGCACGAGCAAGAGCGTCTTCAACGCCGATCCTCCGCTTGCGAAGGCGACGGCCGACACCGTCGCCACTCCTCGCATCGGTCGGGTCGGCTTCGGGCTTTCCGTCTTTCTCGCTTCAGATGACGAGCGCGTAGAGCGCCAGGACACATTCGACCCCGATCACGATCCAGGTCAAGAGCGTCCCGAAGAACCGGCCCGGTGTTCTTCCGGTGGCCCTCGAGAGGCCGAACGCGTGCAGGAGCCGGGCGGCGAGGAACGAGCCGCCGAGAGCGTGAAGCACCGTCGTGGACGTGGAGTTCAGCTCGAGCACGAGCAACAGCAGGAGCGCGATCGGCGCGTACTCGACGAGGTTCGCGTGCACGCGAATCCGCTGCTGCAGGCCGACGTTTCCGTCGTCGCCGAAGATCACGTTCTCGGTTCCGCGCGCGGACGAAACTCGCGCGGCCAGTGCGATCGAGAGCAGACCGAGGACCGCGGCCCAGAGTGCGGTGACCGGTACCAGCATCGATTGCCTCCGGCGGCAACCTAGTCGGCGGCTCGCGCTCGCGTCAATCGATTCGTGCGCGAGCGGCGCCGCGATGGAGCGCGGTCGGGCAATGGCCGGGAAGTCGTCGGATGAAATCTCCATGGCCGCGGTTCAGAATGCGGCCGCGTTCCCGAGCGCGTCATATCGAGTGCAGATGCGGGAAGGGGAGGGAGCTTTTGTGAACGAGTCGCCAGCGCCTGAAGCGACGCGTGCCGCGGAGAAGCTCGTCCCGCTTCCGGCGCAACCGTCCGACACGCCCTGGCCGACGCGTGATTGGCCGCGCGGCGAGCTGCCGAAAGGCTTCGTCGAGCCGCCGTTCCCGGATGCGGGCGAGACCCACGCGCTCGTGGTGATCTGGCGCGGACGACTCGTGCTCGAGCGCTACGGCGCCGAGCACGGTCCCGAGAGCGCGCTCATCTCCTGGTCCGTCGCGAAGAGCATCCTGCACTCGCTGGTCGGCCTGCTCGTACGCGACGGCAAGCTCTCGCCTCGTTCGCGCGCGGACCTGCCGGCCTGGCGCGGGCCCGACGATCCGCGTGCGGCGATCACGCTGGACGTCCTCTTGCGCATGTCGAGCGGTCTCGCCTGGCGCGAGGACTACGTCGATTCCCAGAAGTCCGACGTGATCGAGATGCTCTTCGGCAGTGGCAAGGACGACGTCGCCGCGTACGCCGCGAACGCCGCGCTCGAACACGCGCCCGACACCGTCTGGTGCTACTCGAGCGGCACGAGCAATCTGGTCTCCTCGATCGCCGGGCGCGCTCTCGGCGGGGGTCGGGACGCGATGGCGGGCTATCTGCATCGCGAGCTCTTCGACCGGATCGGAATGCGCAGCGCTACCGAGCGATTCGACGCGTCCGGAACGTGGATCGGCTCGTCGTTCGTGTTCGCGACCGCGCGCGACTTCGCGCGCTTCGGTCTGCTCCAGCTTCGCGACGGGATCTGGGAGGGCGAACGCGTGCTCCCGGAAGGCTGGGTCGACTACGCGCGCACGCCGGCGCCCGCCTCGAACACCGAGTACGGCGCGCACTGGTGGCTCCCGATCGAGGGGGACGGGATGTTCTCGGCGAACGGCTACCGCGGGCAGTACATCTACGTCGCGCCCGCGCAGGACGTGGTCGCCGTGCGCCTCGGCGCGACGCCCGCCGAAGAGCAGCCGCTCGTGAAGGTCTGGCTCGCGGAGCTGGTGCGCCGGTTTCCGCGCCTTCGTTGAGCTTCGCGCACCTCAGGATGCGGGCGTCGCGGATCCCTGTCCCTTCGCCGCGAGCTCCCGGTCGATCCACTTCGAGAAGTCGTCCAACGGGCGCGCACCCGAAATCAGGATCCCGTTGATGAAGAACGCCGGTGTTCCGGTGATTCCGAGCGCGCGCGCCGCGTCCGTATCCGCCTGCACCCGCTGCGCGGCCTCCGGGCTCTGCAGACAGGTCTTGAAGACCGCCGCGTCGAGACCGGCCGTGCTGGCGTACTTCGCGAGCTCCTCGTTGCCGAGCGCCTGCTGGTTCTCGAAGAGCAGCGCGTGGTACTCCCAGAACTTGCCCTGGCTCTCCGCGCAGACCGCCGCGATCGCCGCCGGCCGGGCCTGCGGGTGCAGCGCGTCGAGAGGCAGATGGCGGAAGACCAGGCGAACCTGCGTCGGGTACTTCGCGAGGACGGCGTCGATCGTCGGCTCGGCGCGCTTGCAGAACGGGCACTCGTAGTCGCTGAACGAAACGATCACGACCGGTGCGTTCTCGGGTCCGCGCGCGGGGCCGACCGCGTCGACGATCGCCCGCGGCGGCTGGAGCGAGACGGAGACCGTCGCCTTCGAGCGGAGATCCTCCGCCACCTTCTGCGGCCGCTGCGCCTCGAGGTGCGCCTTGATGCGAGGCGCCAGGTCCGCGAGCGTCGAGCCCGGCGGGAGCCGCGACTGGTTCGCGTCGTAGAACTCCTTCACCTCGGCGTCGGTCACGGCGCCGAGCGCGAGCGCCGCAGCCTCGAGGTACTCCTGCGAGGTCTGCCCGGCCTGCTTCGCGGCATCCGCCACGAGCCGCTCGTTCACCATCGCGTCGATCGCCTGCGCCTGCTCCTCGTAGACCTCACCCGCGGGCTTGTTCTCCATCTCGCGCTTGTAGAGGTTGTCCTTCATCCAGTCTTCGAGCTCGGCGGCGTCGATGCTGCGGCCGTTCAGCTCGGCGACGACATCTGACGGTGCTTTGGCGGCGGGCGCGGAGTTGCCGGCATCCTGCTGCTGGCACGAGACCGAGCCGAGTAGAAGGGCGATCGGGATGAGCGAGCGAACGCGCATTTTCGGAGTCCTCCGTGAAACGGTCGGCGAGTCTAGCCTTGTATCTATCGGGCTGCCCAGAGAGAATCGCCGCCGTGCAACCCGCCGTGGTCGAGCCAACGAACGCTGAACCTGCGGCTCCGCGCGGTTCGAGCCCCGCCGAGCGATTGCCGCTCGGAATCATGCTCGCCTACGGCGCTCCGAACTTCGCGGGCGCGGCGATGGCGATTCCGATCGCGATCCATCTGTCGATCTTCTATTCCGACGTCATCCTCGTTCCGCTCGGCGTGATCGCGCTCGCGAAGGCGCTCGGCCGCGCGTGGGATGCTCTCACCGATCCGATCATGGGGTGGGTGAGCGATCGCACACGCGGCCCGTGGGGACGCCGTCGGCCGTGGATGGCGATCGGCGCTCCGGGCGCGGCGATCGCGTTCGTCGCCATGTTCTCACCGCCGGAGAGCCTCGACGCGGCCGGAGCCGGGCTCTGGCTCTGCGCGACCTACATCATCTACTACCTGTTCCAGACCGTGTACGCGATCCCGCACTACGGACTCGGTCCCGAACTGACGACGGACTACCGGGAGCGCTCGACCCTGTTCGGCTGGGAGCAGGGCTTCTCGGTGGCGGGCACGATGATCGCGGCCGCGATCCCGGGCCTGCTCGCGGCACGGATGGGCGCGCGCGCGGGCTACTTCTGGTTCGCGGTGATCTTCGGCTCGCTGCTCGCGTTCCTGTTCTGGAACCTGGTCTGGCGCGTGCGCGAGCGAGCGACTTCGCGAATCGCGCACCGAACCCGCTCGTTCCCGGCGTGCGCCGTGTGCTGCGAAATCGCGTCTTCCGCCTGCTGCTCAGCGTCTATCTGATCGGCTCGATCACCGGTGCGATCCCCGGCACGCTGATGCCCTACTTCGTCACCTACGTGCTGAAGCCCGAGAACCCGTCGCTGTGGATCTCGATCTTCCTTCTCATCTACTTCGGCTTCGGCTTCCTGTTCCTGCCCGGATGGGTGTGGCTCGCGCGCCGCGCGGGCAAGAAGCTCGCCTGGTTGCTCTCGTTCGTCTCCGCGTTCACCGGATCGCTCGCGCTCTTCTTCGTGCAAGAGGGGCAGCTTCTCGAGTTCGGCGTGATCCTGGCCTGGGCCGGCTCGTCGTTCGCGGCGCGGCTCTTCCTCGGCCCCGCGATCCAGGCCGACGTGATCGACTACGACGAGCTCTACACCGGAAAGCGTCGAGAGGCGCAGTACGGCTCGCTCTGGTCGGTGATGACCAAGTTCATGGTGATTCCGTCACTGACGATCCCGCTCGCGGTGCTCGCGACGCTCGGCTACCAGCCCAACGTCGAGCAGACGCCGCAGGTCCAGTTCGCGATCCGCGCGATCTTCTCGCTCGCGCCCGCGACGACGGCGCTGATCGCCTTCGGCGTCGCATGCTTCTTCCCGATCAACGAGGCGATCCACCGCGCGATCTGGGCCGGCATCGAGGCGCACAAGCGCGGCGAGAGCGCGACCGACCCGCTGACGGGCGTCGTGCTGCCGCCGCCGAGCAACCGCGGCGTCGACGAGGAGACCGGCTGGTTCCTCGACCACTTCACGGCGGGCGAGCTGCGTCGGGTGCTCTCCGACGGCGCGTCGGTGCTGGTCCGCGACACCATCGGCTGGTGCCTGATCTCGCTCGGGCTCTGCGGCGTGGGTGTGATGTACACGCTCGAAGCCGTTCGCGATCTCTCGGAAGAGCCGGGGCTCCTGGCGGTGGTCGCGATCGTGGTGGCGGGCATCGCTTTCAGCACGGCGGTCTTCCACGCGGTTCGAGTGCGCGCCGCGCTGCTTCACCGACGGCGTCCGATCGACTCCGCGATCCTGCGCGCGCACATTCGAGCGAACGCGAAGCCGGGCGGCGTCGCTTAGGCGCGCTTCAGGCCGCCGAGGAACTCGAGCAGCGCCTTGTTCGTCGCGTCGGGTGCTTCCTGTTGATTCCAATGCCCCGCGCCTTCGATCAGCACCTTTCCGCGCAGATCGGTGCAGAACGTCGGCAGCATCTGCACCATCGGTCCCTCGCCCTCGTTGTCGGGCCCGGTGACGACGGCGTCCCGCAGTCCGCCGATGAAGAACGACGGCACGACGACCTTCGCGTCCGCCCACGGTGCGAGCAACTCCCAGTTCCGGTCGAAGTTGCGATACCAGTTCAACCCGCCGCGAAAGCCGCGCCGCGTGAACTCGCCGGCGTAGAAGTCGAGATCGGCCTCGGTGAGCCAGCTCGGAAGCTCGTCGGGGTCCGTCATGGCGTCGAGGAACTTCGCCGTCTTGGGCAGGTTCACGTTCCACTTCTTGTCGCGCGGCACCGAGCCCGAGGCGCTGTACAGCATCATGCGCATCATCCTGCGGGGATCGGCTTCGAACTCGCGCTCCGCCTTTCCCGGCTCCTGGAAATACAGGATGTACATGAAGCGATCGCCGGCCAGCGTCTTGAACATCTGTATCGGCGGCATCGGGCCGCGAGGGAAGAAGGGAACGCTCATGCCGCAGACGGCCTTGAAGCGATCGGGACGAAGCAGTGCCGAGTTCCACGCGACGATCGAGCCCCAGTCGTGGCCGACGATCGTGCACTCGCGCGCGCCGAGCGCGTCGAGCAGTCCGACCATGTCACCGACCAGATGGAACACGGTGTAGCGTTCGATCTCTTCGGGCGCGTCGCTGCGCCCGTAGCCGCGCATGTCCGGCGCGACCGCGTGATAGCCCGCGGCCGCGAGCGCCGGAAGCTGGTGCCGCCACGAGTACCACGACTCGGGCCAGCCGTGGCAGAGCAGCACGAGCGGTCCCTCGCCCGCCTCGGCGATGTGCAGTTGGATGCCGTTGGTCTGGATCGTGCGCCGTCGGATCTCCGTCATCGAGTTGCAGACTACCATGCGGGCGCTTCAGACTTCCGCGGCATGCCGATCATCCACACCGAGAAGCTGCGCGTGAACTGGATCGACACCGACGCGAGCGGGCGCATCCACTACACCGCCGCGCTGCGCTACTTCGAGGTCGCCGAACACGGTCTGATGCGCACGCTCTCCCCGACCGGCGGAGTCCCCGGCGATCGCGCCTTCTCGCTCCCGCGCGTTCACGTCGAAGCGGACTACAAGCTCGCGCTCCGTTACCCCGACGAGTTCACGTGCAGCGCGCGCGTCGAGAAGGTCGGCAACACCTCCGTGACCTATGGCTTCGAGATCCGGAACCTCGAGGGCGAGGTCGCGATCTCCGGTCGGATCACCGCCGTCGCGCTGGATCTCTCGGGCAAGAAGCTGCCGCTTCCCGAGGCGTTCCGCGCCGCGCTCGAACGAGGGCGCTAGCGCGGTCAGAGATCCAGCGGGATCAGGAACATCGCGATCGCCGAGACCGCGAAGCAGGCCGCGGCGACCAGGAACGTGTAGCCGACGACGTCGCCGAAGCGCATGCGCGCGATCGACAGGATCGGGATCGCGAAGAAGGGCTGGATCAGGTTCGTGGTCGAGTCGCCGTACGAGTAGGCGAGCAGGGTGGTGACCGGCGAGACACCGAGCGACGCCGCGGCGGGAAGCAGGAACGGCGCTTCGATCAGCCACTTCGATCCGCCCGACGGCACGAACAGGTTCATCAGCGCGGAATAGGTGTAGACGACGAACGGAAACGTCGCCGCGCTCGCGGCGCTCGCGAACGAGCTCGCCGAGCCAGCGGCCGAGGCTGCGCGTCCTGCATCAGCCCGAAGATCCCCGCGTAGAACGGGAACTGCAGGATGATGCCCCAGGCGGCATCGACGCCGTCCCGGCAGGCGCGCAGGAAGGGCAGGGGGCGGCCGTGCAGCAGAAGCGCGGCCAGCAGGAAGACGGTGTTGTAGGCGTTGATCGTCCAGGTCGTGCCGAAGCCGCGCGTCACCAAGGAGTGTAGGAGTCCGTAGCCGAGCAGCAGCGTCGCGAGCCAGACCCAGACGCGCTGCCGGTCGATCGCGCCCGCGGGTGTCGCCGGCGTCGCTTCGCTCTTCGGGGGGCTTCGGCAGGATCGCGTCGATCTGCTCCGCCGAGAGCGTCACGACGCCGCGAGACGGGTGCAACGCGATGATGCAGAGCAGCGCGACAGCCCCGACGACCGCGATGTAGATCAGATTGAACGGGCTGAAGAGCGTTTCCGTCACCGGGTAGAGCCGCGTGACCAGCTGCGCGCCACTCGCGGGTGCGAGCAGGGGGTTTCCCGGAGTGGCCAGGATCAGGGGGGCCGACCCGGAGAGCCCGCCGTGCCAGACGGTCCCGATCCCGAGGTACGACGCGGCGATCAGCACGCGCACGTCGGCGCGCGGGTTCCGGCGCACGATGAACGGCAGGAAGAGCGCGCACGCGACCAGGCAGATCGCCCAGTTCAAGTAGGCCGTCGCCATCGAGAACAGCCCCGCAAGCAGCGACCGCCTGGAGCGGTTTCGCGGGGTTCGGCAGCCCGGCCAGCCGGTCGAGCGCCCGGTACACGGGCTGCGAGACCACGCAGGCGTGCGCGGCGACCATCGCGACCGTGAATTGCATCGCGAGCGTCAGCAGGCTCCACACGCCGTCGCCCCAGGCGAGCAGCGCCTGGTGCGGGCTCGCGCCGGCGCCCGCGATGGAAAGCGCGAGCGCGATCGCGGTCAGGGCCATGCAGATCACCCAGGCATCGGGAACCCAGCGCTCGGAGATCCGCGATACACCCGCACCGAGGTCACGAAGCCGGTCGAGTCCGCGGCCGCGATCTGGCATGCTCCCCCCGCCTCCGCCCATTATAGGCAGGCCGCCGGAAGCCACCCGGCAGGTCGGGAGGCGCACTTCACCGCGCGGTGGGGTGCGAATTACACTCTCGCATCTCGAGTCGGACGCCGGACGCGTGGAGCGGGCTCCGCGCGGCGGTACGGGTCTTGCGAGCTGGGCGACCCCGGGCGGGGTCGGAGAAGGAGTCGCGGGGTGACGGCGAATCAGGGCCTGAAGGCATGGGTCGAGCAGATGGCAGCGCTCTGTGAGCCGGAGCGAATTCACTGGTGCGACGGCTCGCAGGAAGAGCTCGACATGATGTTCCGGCTCATGATCGCGAGCGGAACCGCCGAACGCCTCGATCCGAAGAAGCGCCCGAACAGCTACCTCGTGCGCTCCGATCCCGCGGACGTCGCGCGCGTCGAAGACCGGACCTTCATCTGCTCCGTCAAGAGCGAGGACGCCGGACCGAACAACAACTGGCGTGATCCCGACGAGATGCGCGGAACGCTGAAGGACCTGTTCACCGGCTGCATGCGCGGACGCACGATGTACGTCGTGCCGTTCTCGATGGGACCGCTCGGATCGCACATCTCCCACATCGGCGTCGAGATCACGGACTCACCCTACGTGGTCGCGGCGATGCGGACGATGACGCGGATGGGCCGGGCCGCGCTCGAGGTTCTCGGCGACGGGCCTTTCGTGCGCTGCATGCACTCGGTCGGCGCGCCGCTCGAGAAGGGGCAGCGCGACGTTCCGTGGCCGTGCAACGCGGACAACAAGTACATCGTCCACTTCCCGGAGACGCGCGAGATCTTCTCGTTCGGCTCGGGCTACGGGGGAAACGCTCTGCTCGGGAAGAAGTGCTTCGCGCTTCGCATTGCATCGGTCATGGCGCGCGACGAGGGCTGGCTCGCCGAGCACATGCTGATCCTGAAGCTGACGTCACCCGCGAAACGGGTCCACTACCTCGCCGCCGCCTTCCCGAGCGCCTGCGGCAAGACGAACCTGGCGATGCTGCGGCCGAGCATTCCCGGCTGGAAGGTCGAGTGCATCGGTGACGACATCGCCTGGATGAAATTCGGCACGGACGGCCGGCTCTACGCGATCAACCCCGAGGCGGGTTTCTTCGGCGTGGCTCCGTTCACGAACATGAAGTCCAATCCGAACGCCATGCTCACGCTGACACACGATTGTGTCTTCACGAACTGCGCGAAGACCGGCGACGGCGACGTCTGGTGGGAGGACATGACGGACGAGCCGCCCGAGAACATCACCGACTGGCGCGGCCAGCCCTGGACGCCCGCGAGCAAGACGCCGGCCGCGCATCCCAACGCGCGCTTCACGGTGCCCGCGAGTCAGTGCCCGGTGATCGCGCCGGAGTGGCAGGACCCGGCGGGTGTGCCGATCAGCGCGATCCTCTTCGGCGGCCGACGCGCGACGGTCGTGCCGCTCGTGAACGAGGCGCGCGACTGGCAGCAGGGGACGTTCTTCGGCTCGATCATCGGCAGCGAGAAGACCGCCGCGGCCGCGGGAACGATCGGCGAATTGCGCCGCGATCCGATGGCCATGCTGCCGTTCTGCGGATACAACATGGCCGATTACTGGGCGCACTGGCTCGCGATCGGCCGACGCGCCGGAGCGAAGCTGCCGCGGATCTTCTGGGTCAACTGGTTCCGCAAGGGCCCGAACGGCGAGTTCCTCTGGCCCGGATACGGAGAGAACAGCCGGGTGCTCAAGTGGATCTTCGAGCGGCTCGACGGCGAGGCGAAGGGCGTCGAGACCCCGATCGGCATCCTGCCGACCGAGGCGGAGCTCGACGCGAGCGGTCTGGACATCGATGCCGAGGACCTCGCGGTCCTGCTCGGCGCCGACGTCGAGAGCTGGCTCGCCGAGGTTCCCCTGATCCGCGAGTACTACGCGCAGTACGGTGGGAAGCTGCCCGCAGAACTCGCCCAGGAGCTCTCCGCGCTCGAGCAGAGGCTGCTCGCCGCGAAGCGCTGACGACGCATCGATGCTTCCGCCGGTCGCCGTCCAGCTCTACAGCCTGCGCGAGGCCGCTTCGCGGGATTTCCCCGCGGTGATCGAGCGACTCGGGCGGATCGGATACGCGGGCGTCGAGCTCGCGGGTCTGCACGGCATGCCGCCCGCCGAGCTTCGCAGCCGGCTCTCGGACGCGGGTCTCGAGATCGCCTCCGTCCACGTGCAGGCTCCGATCGGCGACGCGCGTGAGCGTGTTCTCGACGAGCAGGAGGCTCTCGGCGCGAAGACGCTGGTGGTTCCGTTCGTTCCGCCCGACCGCTTCAAGAGCATCGAGTCGATTCGCGAGGTGGCAGCGGAGATCGACGAGGCGAATCGCAACGCGCGCGCGCGCGGCATGACGCTCGGCTACCACAACCACTGGTGGGAGTTCGAGATCGAGCACGACGGAAGGCACGCGCATGGCTTGCTGATGGAGCAGCTCGATCCCACGGTCTTCGTCGAGCTCGACACCTACTGGGCGACGGTCGGCGGCCGCGAGCCCGCGAGGATCGCGGCGGGGCTCGGCGCGCGCGTGCAGCTCCTGCACCTGAAGGACGGTCCGGCCGACGGGTTCAAGTCGCCGATGACGGCCGTCGGCGACGGCGTGCTCGACTTCCGCGCGATCACCGCGTCCTGCCCGAGCGCCCGCTGGCACATCGTCGAGCTCGACGCCTGCGCGACGGACATGTTCCTCGCGATCGAGAAGAGCTACCGCTTCCTCGTCGAGCACGGCCTCTCGCGGGGACGGAAGTGAGCACGGGCGCGCACAGCGCGCGCACGGGCATCGGGATCATCGGCTGCGGCGTGATCAGCCAGGCCTACGCGGCGAAGCTCGCCGCGATCCCCGACGTCGAGATCGTGGCCTGCGCCGATCTCGTTCCCGAACGCGCGCGCGAGCTCGCCGCGAAGTTCGGCATCTCACAGGCGATCGAGCCCGAGAAGCTCCTGGTCTGTCCCGACGTCGAGGTGGTGTTGAATCTGACCATCCCCGCGGCCCACGCCGAGATCAGCGCAGCCGCGCTCGAGTCGGGGAAGTCGGTCTACGCCGAGAAGCCGCTCGCGCTCGGACTCGAAGACGGGATGCGCCTGCTCGCGACGGCCGAGCGCGCCGGGCTCCGGGTCGGCTGCGCCCCCGACACCTTCCTCGGCGCGGGCATCCAGACCTGCCGGAAACTGATCGACGATGGCGCGATCGGCGAGCCGGTCGCGGCCAACGCGTTCTTCCTTTCACCCGGACCGGAGAGCTGGCATCCGCGTCCGCAGATGTTCTACCAGCACGGCGCCGGACCGCTCTTCGATCTCGGTCCCTACTATCTGACGGCGCTGGTCGCGATGTTCGGGCCCGCGCGCCGGATCACCAGCTCCGCGAGGATCACGCACGCGCGTCGGAAGATCACGAGCCAGCCGCTCGCGGGAACGATGATGGACGTCGAGGTGCCCACGCACGTCGCGAGCGTGATCGATTTCCGCTCGGGCCCGGTCGCCACGCTCGTCACCAGCTTCGACGTGCAGGCCGCGCGCGCTCGGAACATCGAGGTCTACGGCACCGAGGGAACGCTCGCGGTCCCCGACCCGAACACGTTCGGCGGACCCGTCCAGATCCGGCGCCGCGGCGACAAGGACTGGACCGACGTCCCGCTCACGCACGCGAACGCCTCGCAGAGCCGCGGGATCGGCCTGGTCGAGATGGTGCGCGCGCTGCGCTCGGGCTCGAAGCACCGCGCCTCGGGTGAGCTCGCTTGCCACGTGCTCGAGCTGATGGAAAAGAGCGTGATCGCATCCGAGACGGGACGTCACCGAGCGCTCGAGACGCGTTGCGAGCGTCCGGCTTCGCTTCCCGCGGGCCTGCCGGACGACGTCTTCTCCGGCTGAGTGGGAGGGCCGAGCTGATGCTGCGCTACGGGATCGTCGGTGGCGGCTTCCTGCCCGCGTTCATGCTGCGTGCGCTCACGCAGGTGCGCGGCGTCGAGGTCGCAGGGCTCGTCTCGCGAAGACCCCCCGAGGCGCTCGCGCAATTTGCGCGCGAGAACGGACTCGGCCCGGCGCGCGTCTTCGGATCGATCACCGAGATGGTGCCGCACGTCGACGTCGTGGCGTTCTTCGGACCGAACTTCACGCGCGTAGAGGCGCTCGAAGAAACGGCCGACGCCGTGCGCGCGGGCGCGCGCCTGAAGGGACTGATCTGCGAGAAGCCGCTCGCCCGAAATCTGCGCGAGGCGAGGCGCGTGCTCGAACTCGCGCGTTCGATCGGCGCGCCGACGGCCTACTTCGAGAACCAGATCCACATGAAGAGCGTCGCTGTTTCGCTCGCGCAGCTGGCTCCCGTGATGCGCGTGAACGGTCCACTCCTGCTCGCGCGCGCGGCCGAGGAGCACGGCGGGCCGCACGGCGCGTGGTTCTGGGATCCCCGTCTACAGGGTGGGGGTGTCCTCTCCGACATGGGCTGTCACTCGATCGCGCTCGCCTGGCACGCGCTCACCCCGCCGGGGAAACCACCGCGCTTTCTCGAACCCGTCTCGGTTCTCGCCGACGTCGCGCTTCTGAAGTGGGGGCAGCCGCGGCATCGCGCGGACCTGCTCGCGCGTCACGGCGTCGACTACGCGCAGGTTCCCGCCGAGGACTTTGCGACCGGACTGGTCACGTTCCGGAATCCCGAATCCCGCCAGCTCGTGAAGGGTCAGTTCACGGTCTCGTGGATGTACGACAAGCAGGGACTGCGGCTGCTCCTCGACGGTGTCGGACCGGGCTACGCGCTCGAGTCGAATTCGCTTCGCTCGCCGCTCGAGATCTTCGTCTCGGACGCCGCGGCGAGCGAGGTCGGGGTTCGCGACGCCGAGCTCGCGCTCGAGAAGGCCCAGGCGACGCGCGGCCTGCTCGCGGTCCAGCCGAACGAGCCGGATCTCTACGGCTACACCGACGAGAACGTCGACGCGGTCTCTGCGTTCTCGGCGGGCCGCGCCGCGAAGCTCGACTTCGAGTACGGCGCCGAGATCGTGCGGCTGGTGATGGCCGCCTATCTCTCGGCCGAGCGCGGCGCGGTCGTCGCTCTCGACGACGCGAGAACGCGCGAGGAGCTCGAGGCCTACGTCCCGCTGATCCAGCAGGGACGCGGTGCGGAGGTTCTCGGTCGCGCAGCCGTGTGAGACGCACGCGCCGCGCGTGTCGATCGAACCGAGGCCTCGTCAGCGACATCGGATCGAGACGGAGATCGCCTCGTGATCGGAGAGCGCCGCCCCGGTCTCCGGGTCGACCGCGTCGATCACCGTCGGCTCGCCGACCTCGAGACCGCGTGCGAAGAACCAGTCGAGCTTGAGCGCGCCACGCGCAGATTCGCCGCCACGCGTTCGGCGCTCGGTCGAAGTGCCGAGCGCATTGCAGCTCCGGAAGTCGAAGCCCCGACGTTCGGCGAGCGCGAAGAGCGGCTCGTGCGGGATCGGATCCGCGAACCTGCGCGGATCGGCCTCGATCGCGCGGGCGAGAAGCGCGCGATCCGCGAGCTCGGCGCGCCCGAGCGAGTGTGTGTTCACGTCGCCCCCGACGAGTGCCGGCGAGCCGGGCGCGAACTCGTCGAGCGCCGTGAGGACCGCATCGAGCTGCGCCGCGCGCTCGTCCGGATCCGAATGGCTCTCGAGATGGACGGCGGCAAACGCGACGTCGCGTTCGCCGATCGGCAGGCGAGAGAGGACGGCGATCCGGCCCCCGACGCGCCTTTCCCCGAGGGCGCCGTCGAACCAGCGCCCGCTGCGCTCGAGGCGCACGAGCCGAGGATCGGCGAGCGCGTGCTTCGACAGGATCGCGGCGCCGTGCCAACCGAGCGAGTTCTCCGCTCCCGCATGCGTCGCCCGCTCGTGCACGTCACCGAGACCGAGCTCGAGGAACTCCACGCCGAACGCGTATCCGCAGTCGAGACGCCGCGCGAGCTCGCGCGGGGTGTGGCGTTGCCCCGAGCGCGCCATGCCGTGGTCGAGCTCGGTGAGCAGAAGCATCCCCGCGTCCGTCGCGCGCAGCAGCCTGGCCGCGGCGCCGGGATCCCGACAGCGCTGCGCATTCCAGGCGACCACGCGGAGCGTGTTCGTCGGATGCGCCTCCGGCTCTGAAGGCGTCTCGATCTCGAGTGCGTCGTCGAAGCCGAGCTCGGCGAGCAGCCGTCCATGGAGTCCCGGATCGCTTCGCAGCGCGAGGATCTCGCGGCGTCTCTCGCGGGGCAGTTCCGGTATGCTTCGCATCATGGAGACCATCCAACGGGACGTGCCGAACGGCAAGGTCGAGGGCAGCTGCGACGCGGCCTTCATGAGCGTGGCGAACGAGTTCGAGAAGAACTTCCGCGAACGCGAAGAGGTCGGTGCTTCGGTCTGCATCACGCACGAGGGCCGGACGGTGGTCGATCTCTGGGGCGGAATCGCACGGCCCGCCGAGCGCGTGCCGTGGGAGCGCGACACCGTCTCGATCGTGTTCTCGTGCACGAAGGGCGCGGTGGCGCTCTGCGCACACGTTCTCGCTTCGCGCGGGAAGCTCGACATCGACGCGCCCGTCGCCTCGTACTGGCCCGAGTTCGCGCGCAAGGGCAAGGAAGACGCGACGGTCCGAATGATGCTCGATCACTCGGTCGGCGTTCCCGCCTTCAAGACGCCGTTGCGACCGGGCGGCTGCGCCGACTGGGACTACATGGTCGAGATGCTCGCCGACGAGGAGCCGTTCTGGAACCCGGGAACTCGCAATGGCTACCACATGATCAACTTCGGTTGGACCGTCGGAGAGCTCGTGCGCCGCGTCTCGGGTGTGTCGCTCGGCGCGTTCTTCCGCGACGAGATCGCGAAGCCGCTCGGCGCCGAGTTCTGGATCGGAACGCCCGAAGAGGTCGAGCCGCGCATCGCACCGATGATGATGCACACGCCCCGGCCGGGCGAGGCGATCGGCGAGTTCATGATGAAGATCATGACGGATCCGCGCTCCACGCAGGCTCTGTCGCTCTTGAACACCGGCGGCTTCGATCCCAACAGCCGAGCGTGTCACGCGGCCGAGATCGGCGGCGGCGGGGGCATTTCGAACGCGCGCGGTCTGGCCGGCATCTACGCGCCCCTCGCGTGCGGGGGGAGCTCGACGGCGTGCGCCTGGTCGATCGGAAGCAGCTCTCGCGCATGTCCGAGATCTCCGTCGCGACGAACGAGGACGCGACTCTCCTGATCCCGACGCGATTCTCGTTGGGCTTCATGAAGTCGATGGACAATCGGCGTCGGCCACGGGGCGACCGCGACTCGGCGATCCTGTCGTCGGCGGCGTTCGGACACGTCGGCGCGGGCGGCAGCGTCGGATTCGCCGATCCCGAAGCCGGCATGTCGTTCGGCTACTCGATGAATCGCATGGGTCCGGGACTGATGTTGAACGAGCGCGGCCAATCGCTCGTCGATGCCGCGTACCGG
This sequence comes from uncultured delta proteobacterium, assembly GCA_963704165.1. Classification (GTDB taxonomy): domain Bacteria; phylum Myxococcota_A; class UBA9160; order SZUA-336; family SZUA-336; genus VGRW01. The sequence continues at coordinate 133,075 of CAVPHD010000004.1, forward strand.
TCGCTCGGCTTCACCTCCAACGAAGGCGGGGTCTGGGCGCGTCACTGAGGAGGCACGAATGCAGCGTCGTCCGAGTCCCTCGAACGAGGAGCTCCGCGCGATCGCCGCGACTGCCACCGATTCATCCCTCCGTCCGTTCGAGCTCTCGTTCTCGCTCTCCCTTCTCTACGTCGCGCTCTGCGGCACGTACATCGTCCTCTCCGGCAGGATCGCCGCCGGACTCGCCGAGAGCGTGGGCGACCTCGAGCGCGTGGAGATGGCCAAGGGCTTGATCTTCGTGTTCGGGACCGGCGCGCTCTTCTTCGTGGCGGCGTGGGGGGTCTTGCGGCGGATCGCGCGGCAGGAGCTCCACGTGATCGAGCAGAAGAACGCGCTGCTCGAGTTCGAGCGTCGGGCGATGGTCGGGCTCTTCGCGGCATCGATCGCGCACGACATCTCGAGCATCCTGGTCGTCGCGCGAGGGAATCTGCGGTCCATGGAGGACGAGCACCGAAACGAGCAGGAGAAAGCCGAGGCGACGATCTCGATGCGCCGCTCGCTCGAAGAGCTGAAGGTGCTGACGCGCAGACTCGTGTCGATCGAGCACGAGCGCATTTCCAACGATGCCGGTGAGATCGCTCTCGATCAGCTCGTGCGCGAGGGCATCGCGCTCGCGCGCAGTCACCAAGATGTTCGCGGCTGCAAGCTGCGGGTGACGACCAACGATCCGGTCACGATCCACGGCAACGGATCGATGCTCAAAATGCTGCTCCTGAACCTGATTCTCAACGCGGCCGACGTGACGAACGGTCGCGGGCGCATCGATGTTCGGCTCCGTCGCACCGATACGACGGCAATTCTCGAAGTCCACGACGATGGTCCTGGCGTTCCGGTAGACGGGCGCAGAGCGATCTTCGACAGCTTCCATTCCTCGAAGCCGCACGGTACCGGCCTCGGTCTGCTGACGGTGAAGGTGGCCGCGGAGGATCACGGCGGCACGGTCGAGGTCACCGATTCCGATCTCGGTGGCGCCGCCTTCAGAGTGACGCTTCCTCGCGAGCGGAATCCCGGACTCGAGGCGCTCGAGTAAAGCGAAAGCCCCGATCGCTCGAAAAGCCCTGGGCGAGGTCTTCGTGACGACTCCGAGCGACCCCAGTCCAGTGGCGACGGCGCATGACGGGCCGTCGCCGATCGAGGTGCCGTCCGAACGGCGTCGGCCACGTCTGGTCTCGATCCACGGCGCGCAGATGGGCAAGCGCTGGGTCGTCGAAGCGTGCGGCATCGTGATCGGGCGCGACCCCGCTCGAGCGGGCCTCGTTCTTCCCGATCCCGCCATCTCCGCACGCCATTGCGCGGTGGAGCACGATCCCGCGACGGGTGAGTTCAGAGTGAGCGATCTCGGCTCGCGAAACGGCACGTTCGTGAACGGCGAGAAGATCGGTGAGCGGCGGCTGTGTGACGGCGACAAGCTCTTCGTCGGTGAGACGGTCCTCGCGTGGAGCCTCGACGACGAGCTCGGAAAGGGATTTCACAGCGGCGTCGAGTCCCGTGTGGACCTCGACGCCCTGACGGGATTGCTCGTGAAGCGCGCCTTCGACCTGGAGCTGGCACGGGCGTTCGCGCAGGCGAGGGACTTCGAGAAGGGCTTGTCCCTGCTGATGATGGACGTTGGCGAGTACGAGACGATCGACCCGGACCGGTCGCGCAAGACGAGCGCACTCTGTGTCGCGGAGATCGGGCGGATCATTGGCGCGGAGCTCGTGAGCGCGGGACGCGCATGCCGCTTCGGGGGAGACCGCTTCATCGCACTTCTTCATCCCGCGGAGCGCGAAGCTGCCTGGGCGCTCGCAGAGCGGATCTGTGCCCGAGTCTCGGCCTACACGTTCGAGCGTCACGGCGCGCCTGTGCACTCCATGATCAGCATCGGGATTGCGGAGCTAGGACCGGAGTTGCCGACTCCAGATCATCTCTTGCAGGTCGCGGACGAGGCGTGCTTTCGCGCGCGGCGCGCCGGGCGAACCCAGGTGTCGCGTTGACGCGGCTGCGCTCACGGTGCAACCTCGCCGTGATGGCGATTCGGAGATCGTGCGCGAAGACCACAGTCGCGATCCTGCTTCTGGCGCTGATCGCGGCGCCGATCGCGAGCGAGGTGTTCGCCCAGAGTGATCCGCACGGCTGCTGCCCCGAGCCGGCGGCGACGACCGATGCGCCCGAGCCCTGCCAGTACGTCGCTCCGCTCGCATGCTGTGCGCAGCTCGCCGTGCCCGCGACGACCGTGAATGCGCACCACGAGCTCGGGGGCGATTTCGTGGTGACCGCTCTCGTCGGCCCGTCACCCGCTCCTCTCGCTCCGACCTTCGCCCGCGCGCGGAACGGTCACGGGCCGCCACAAGCCGAACGGATACGCACGATCGTTCTCCAGCTCTGAGTCGACTCCTCTCGCGGTTCCCCGGGATTCCATCCCGCTTTCCGTGAACTCGCGAGCGTGCCGTCGCCCGACCGCACGCTCCGTGCCAGGAGAGATCGACATGTCGGAGTGGAAAGCACGCGTTTGCGCGGCGGTGGTCGCGCTCTCGGCCTGTCTGGCCTGCGCGAGCGCGCCCCAGCTCGAACGCTACCGGACGCAGCGTCAGGAACTCGCGCGCGTGCAGGCCGACGCCCGGCCCGCAGAATGGAGCGACCCGTTCGCGGGCGCCGCGGCGCTCTCGCGACGCGATCTGGTGTCCCAGGTGCTCGCCCGCAACCCGGGCCTCGAAGCGTCCCGCTCGGCATGGCAGGCCGCGCTCGCTCGCTACCCGCAGGCGATCTCGTTGTCGGACCCGATGCTCGGATACGGAGTACGGCCGCGTTCGTTCTCCTCGAGCGAGGTCGACCCGGCGCACGACGTCGGCCTCTCGCAGCCACTGCCATTCCCCGGAAAGCTCGGCCTTCGCGGCGAGATGGCGCTCGCTTCGGCGGACGCAGCCGGTGAAGCCGTCGCATCGGAGCGCGTCCGGCTGGCCGCGCTCGCCTCGGTCTCGTTCGACGAGTACTGGCTCGCGGCTCGCGCGCACGAGACGAACGCAGAGCATCTCGCGTGGCTCGAGTCGTTGCACGTAGCGACGCTCGCGCGGTACGCGACCGGAGCCGGTTCCCAGCTCGACGTGCTCGAAGCGGAGACCGAGATCGCGATGCTCTTGCACGCCGAGATCGAGATCGCGACGGCTCGCAGGATCGCGGTCGAACGGATCAACCTGCTCCTGCACCGCGATCCCGCGCTTCCACTTCCCGCGCCCCCGCGCACGCTCGAAGAAGCCGCGGGTCACGATCTCGACGTCGATGCGCTCGTCGCTCGGGCGCTCGCACGTCGCCCCGAGCTTCGGGCGCGCGAAGCCGAGACGCGCGCGAACGAGGCCGCGGTGGAGCTCGCCGAGCGCGAGTTTCTGCCCGACTTCTCGCTTCAGGGCGGATACATGGGATCGATGCAAGAGACACCATTGCGGCCGTTCGTCGGGATCGAGCTCAATCTCCCGATCCAGCTCGGTCGAAGGCGGGCCGCGCTCGACGAGGCGCAGGCGCTGCTCGCACGCGGACGCAGTCGGAGCCGAGGGCTCGAGGATCGTGTGCGATTCGAGGTGATCATCGCGGTCGAACGCTTGCATGAAGCGCGACACAAGCTCGAGCTCACGCGAGAGCGGCTGCTGCCGGCGGCGCGCGGCCGTTCCGTGTCCGCGCGCGCGGCGTTCCGGACCGGACAGGTGGGGTTCCTCGAGCTCGTCGAAGCCGAGCGGGCCCTCCGCGCCGCCGAGTTCGGCGAACACGAAACCGAGGCGGAGCTGTCGCGTCGACACGCAGAGCTCGCGCGCGCTCTCGGCGAGACGGCCGCATTCGAGGAGGTGAAGTGATGATTCGAGATCGATTCACGCGACCGTTCGTGGTCCTCGCACTCCTGCTCCTGGCGTCGATTTCGTGCCGCGAAGAGACGCGGACGCCGGGCGCCCCATCGGCGGTATTCGCGGGGCAGGGGCTACACGTGGACGTGTCGATCCCCGAAGGCGCCCCGCACCCGGGCGAGAACGAGTTCCGGATCCGCGTTCGCGACGCGAGAGGGAATCCGGTCGATGATGCGCGCGTCGGCTTCGCCTACAGCATGCCGATGGCGGGTATGGCCACGATGGGCGGAAGGGTCGTGGGCGAGCCGGTCGGAGCGGGCGAGTACCGTGCGATTGGGTCGCTCGAGATGGCGGGCACGTGGCGGATCGAGATCGAGGTCGCACGCGCCTCGGGCGAGACCGCGCGCGCCACGGGCTCGCTGCGAACCGGGGCTCCGGGTCTCGAGCTCGATTCGGGTTCGGCCGCGTTCGCCGTGAGCGAGAGCATCCGCGCTGAAGGGGTCGTGCGCATCGATCCGGCGCGCCTGCAGACGATCGGCGTCCGATTCGCGAGCGTCGAGCGGGGACCGCTCGAACGCGTCGTCCGGGCGACCGGAACCGTCGAGTGGGACGAGACGGAGCTCGTCGACGTCTCGCTGAAGGTGCGCGGCTGGGTGCGCGAGCTGTACGCGGACTCGCTCGGTGCGCGCGTCGAGGCCGGCGACGCGCTCTTCAGCGTCTACAGCCCCGACCTATACGCCGCGGAGACGGAGTACCTCGAAGCGCTGCGCGAGCAGACGGCTGCCCGTGCGACCGGTGCTCCCGACCGGGCCGATGCGCTCGTGCGCGCGGCGCGCGCGCGCCTTCGTCTCTGGGATCTCGCGGACTCCGACATCGATGCGATCGCCGCGCGTGGCGAGCCACTCGAGGCGGTGCCGGTCCGCGCGCGTACGAGCGGATTCGTCCTCGAGAAGAACGTCGTCTCGGGCGGCTCGATCGAGCCGGGAATGCGGCTGTTCCGGATCGCGCCGCTCGATCGCGTCTGGGTCGATGCCCAGACCTTCGAGTCCGACGTGAAGCTGCTCCGGGTCGGCGACTCGGCGATCGTGCGCGGACCGACGCTGCCCCCGAAAGGACTCGACGCGCGCATCGCCTGGGTCCATCCCTCGCTCGAGCTTTCCTCGCGGAGCTCGCGTGCCCGCCTCGAGCTCGACAATCCCGACTTCACGCTGCGGCCGGGGATGTGGGTCGAGGTCGAGCTTCGAGTCGCCCTCGGAGATCGTCTCCACGTACCCATGTCGGCCGTGATCCACGCGGGCGCGCGGCGCGTGGTCTTCGTGGATCGCGGGGAGGGTCGGCTCGAGCCCCGCGACATCGAGACCGGCGCGACCGCCGATCCCGACGTCGAGATCCTGTCGGGGCTCGAGCCCGGCGAACGAGTGGTGGTGGCGGGGAATTTCCTGGTCGCCGCCGAGAGCCGGCTCCAGTCGGCACTGGAGCAGTGGTGATCGGGCGCATCATCGCTGGCTGCGCACGAAACCCGGGACTGACGCTCATCGGTGTCGCGGCGTTCTGCGTCTGGGGGATCTTCGCCGTGCGACAGACGCCCCTCGACGCGATTCCGGACCTGTCGGACGTGCAGGTGATCGTCTGGGCGGAGTGGCCGGGACGCGGGCCGGATCTGGTCGAGGATCAGATCACCTACCCCGTGTCGTCGACGCTGCTCTCGGCGCCGCGCGTGCGCCACGTCCGCGGGCAGTCGTTCTTCGGGCTCTCGCTCGTGTACGCGATCTTCGAGGACGGCACCGATCCATACTGGGCCCGCAGCCGGGTGCTCGAGTACATGAACGCGGCCGCGGCGCGGCTGCCCGAAGGCGTCACGCCGACGCTCGGTCCCGACGCGACGGGGGTCGGCTGGGTCTTCGAGTACGCGCTCGTCGATCGAACCGGAAGGAACGATCTCGCAGAGCTTCGCAGCCTGCAGGACTGGAATCTGCGCTACGCGCTCTCGAGCGTGCACGGCGTCGCCGAGGTCGCGTCGATCGGCGGTTTCGTGAAGCAGTACCAGGTGCAGGTGAACCCCGAGCGCCTGCGCGCGTACGGAATCCCGCTCCGCGACGTCGTCGCCGCCGTCCGGGCCGCCAACCACGAAACGGGCGGCGGTGTGATCGAGCTGGCCGAGCACGAGCAGGTCGTGCGCGGCCGCGGATACGTGCGCTCGCTCGCGGATCTCGAGCAGGCTCCGCTTCGCGTGAATGCGCAGGGGACCGCCGTGCTCGTCCGCGACGTGGCGAACGTGGTCTTCGGTCCGGATCTGCGGCGCGGCCTGGTCGAGCTCGACGGGCTCGGCGAGGTCGTCGGCGGGATCGTCGTGATGCGCTTCGGAGAGAACGCGCTCGCGGTGATCGACGCGGTCAAGGTCCGCCTCGAGGAGGTGCGCGCGAGCCTGCCCGAGGGGGTCGAGCTCGTCACGACCTACGACCGCTCCGAGCTGATCCGCGCCGCCGTCGGAACGCTCTCGCGAACCCTGGTCGAGGAGATGATCGTCGTCTCGGTCGTGATCCTCGTCTTCCTGATGCACGTCCGAAGCGCGCTGATCCCGATCCTGGTGATCCCGATCGGCATCTCGCTCGCGTTCATCCCGATGCTCTACCAGGGAGTGACCGCGAACATCATGTCGCTCGGCGGGATCGCGGTGGCGATCGGCGCGATGGTCGATGCGGCGATCATCGTCGTCGAGAACTCGCACAAGCGCCTCGAGGTGTGGCGAGAGGCCGGCGAACCCGGCGAGCGTCGGGACGTGATCGTCGCTGCGATGCAAGAGGTCGGGCCCAGCATCTTCTTCGCCTTGCTCGTGATCACCGTCTCGTTCCTTCCGATCTTCGCGCTCGAGGGCACGGAAGGGCGGCTCTTCAAGCCTCTCGCCTTCACCAAGACGTACGCGATGGCTGCCGCGGCACTGCTCTCCGTGACGTTGACGCCGGCGCTCGCGGTGCTCTTGATTCGCGGTCGGATTCGCGACGAGCGCGCGAACCCGCTGAATCGCTGGCTCGTGGACGCCTACACTCCCGCGGTTCGCTTCGTCGTCCGACGGCGCGGCTGGGTCGCCGCCGCCGCGGTCGGGTTGATGGCGAGCGCGGTTCCGCCCTTCCTGCTCCTGGGCTCGGAGTTCATGCCGCCCTTGAACGAGGGCACGCTCCTGTACATGCCGACCGCGCCGCCGGGAATCGCCGTCGGCGAAGCCGGGCGCGTGCTCCAGAGCATGGATCGCGAGCTGCGAACGGTGCCCGAGGTCGAACGGGTCTTCGGCAAGATCGGACGGGCCGACACGCCCACCGATCCGGCTCCGCTCACGATGGTCGAGACGATCATCCAGCTCGCCCCGCGAGAGCGCTGGCGTCCGGGGCTCAGCTGGGACGCGCTCGTGCAGGAGCTCGACGAGAAGCTCCGCTACCCGGGCATGCCCAACCTGTGGTGGATGCCGATCCAGACGCGCACGGAGATGCTCGCGACCGGCGTCCGCAGCCAGCTCGGCGTGAAGGTCTTCGGCGACGATCTCGATTCGGTCGAGCAAGCGGCGATCACGATCGCGAAGGCACTCGGCGGCGTTCCGGGCACGCGAAACGCGTTCGCGGAGCGCACCACGGGCGCGTTCTTCCTCGACGCCCGGATCGACCGCGTGCGTGCGTCCCGATACGGGGTCTCGGCTGCGGATCTCAATCAGACGCTCGAAACGGCGATCGGCGGTTCCAACGTGTCGCAGACCGTCGAGGGACGGGAGCGGTACGCGATCAACGTGCGCTACGCGCGCGAGTTCCGGGACGACGCCGAGGAGATCGGACGAACGCTCGTGCAGACGTCGAGCGGCGCGCTCGTTCCGCTGCGCGATCTCGCGGAGCTTCGCTTCACGACCGGTCCCGACATGGTGCGAAGTGAAGCGGGCAAGGTCGTCGGACTCGTCGCCGTCGACGTCTCCGGACGTCCGATCGTGGACTACGTCGAAGAAGCGCGTCGGCACATCGAGTCCAGCGTGACGCTTCCCGCGGGCACTCGAATCGCCTGGGTCGGCCAGTTCGAGTACTTCGAGCGCGCGAAGGCGCGCCTCGGCTGGGTGTTGCCGCTCACGTTGGCTCTGGTCGGCCTGCTGCTCTACCTGAACACGCGCTCGGCGGTCGAGACCTCGATCGTGCTGCTCGCGGTGCCGTTCTCGCTCATCGGCGCGATCTGGCTGCTCTTCGCGCTCGAGTACGACATGTCGGTCGCGGTCTGGGTGGGAATCATCGCGCTCGCGGGACTCGACGCGCAGACCGGAGTCGTGATGCTCCTCTACCTGTCGGTCGCCCACCGCGAGCGCGAAGCCGCCGGCACGTTGCGCGGCGCTCGCGACCTCGAGAACGCGATCGTCGAGGGTGCCGCGCGGCGCATCCGGCCGAAACTGATGACCGTGCTGACGATGATGCTCGGCCTCGTGCCGCTTCTCTTCAGCAGCGGCACCGGTGCGGACGTGATGAAGAGAGTCGCCGCGCCGATGGTCGGCGGGCTGGTCAGCTCGTTCGCGCTCGAGCTCCTCGTCTATCCGGCGCTCTTCGCGTTCTGGAAGGGGCGCTCCCTCACTCGACGCGAACGCGGAAGCGCAGCGTGAAGCTCGGTCCCGTGGGTCCGGTCTTGGCCGCGAACGCCCCGGCCGGCCTGACGCGCAGGTGTGTCACGGCGGAGTCCGCGCCGTTCACGTCCGGCGTCGGGACGTAGGTCCACGTCGCCCCGCCGTCGTTCGAGAACTCGAGGCTGTCGGCGAGGCTCGAGAGCGAGACGTACGAATAGACCAGCGTGCTCGTCGGCACGCCCTGCGTGAAGGCGACGGGGCCGCTTCCGGCACCGGCGATGTCGGCGACGATCAAGTCGGATTGCACCGGGATCGGGTCCGAGAAGCGGATCGAGTCCGCGTCCGAGGTGCCGGCGCCCTGGTTCGTGACGATCGCCGTGTACTCGACGACGGCACCGGGGATCGCTCTCGGATTCGAAGCGCCGTTCACGGGATCCGAGAGCGTGAGCAGGGACTTCACGATCACCAGGTTCACCTTCACGAGCGAAAAGACCTGGTCGTCGATGTTCCAGAAGTTCGCCTGACTCTGCGGCGTGTTCGGCAGCCCCGATCGGTGGACGTGTCCGTTCGTCGCTCCGATCGTGCTGCTCGAGCCGTCGCGAGCGTAGACGCGCACCATCCAACTGACGCCTTCCGTATCGACGGAGCTGAACGTGTAGGTCGGGTTCGCGCCGACCGAGCCATCGTTCGTGAAGACCCGGTCGCCCGCCGTCGCGTCGCCGTGGGTTCCGTCGTCGTAGAGCACGATTCCGGTCGCGACGGGCGTTCCCCCGGGGTTGATCACGTCCGCGCGCACGGAGGTCGTGGTGGCCTGGATGACGGCGCGGATCGTCAGCCGCTGCCCCACCTGGTAGACCGACGCGGTCGTGACGGCGGTATCGTTCGGCGCCGTGACGTTCGCTCCGAACGCTTCGACGAGCGCGTTCGTGATCGTCGCGTTCTGCCGGCTCCACTCTACGTCGTCGAGCTTGACCCACGACTTGTAGAGATCGTCGCTGGCGTAGAAGCGCATCGAGAAACGCAGCGTGACGGTGGTGCCCGCGTAGGCCGCGAGGTTCAGCGACGCCTGCCGCCAGCCCGCGTCGAGCATCACCGGTCCGTAGGCCGGGTTCCGGCCCACGCCGTACGTCTGGATGTTCAGGTCGGCGAGCGGGTTCGGGATCCCGAGCGTCGTGTGGTTCACCACCGTTCCGTTCACGTCCAGCGTCATGAAGTCGTAGCGGGTCGAGCTGATCATCGAGTCGAACGCCTGATAGCGGAACTGGTAGACGAAGTTGCCCGCCGCCGCGCCCGCGGGTACCGCGACGGCGCGCGAGACACGGATGTACTCCGTCGTGTTCCCGGGGCTGTCCTCGCAGTTCGAGCGGTAGCCGAGCAGGAACCACGAGAGCCCGGTGTTCGCCGTGTTGTCGACACCGGACGTCGCGCCGTCGTTGCAGCCGGCCGGCAGGTTCACCGTCGCTGCCTCGGGCGGCGAGGTGTGGACCTCGGCGTTGTGGCCGCCGCCGGAGCCCGTCGTCGCGACCGTCCAGTTCGTGGCGGTGGCGCCGGCCGAGTGCTCGAAGTTCCCGTTGATCCGCGTCGCGAGCGCCGTGGCGGCCTTGGCGCCGTTCTGCGTGACGTCGAAGTAGAGCCAGTAGGTCTGCGCTCCGGCGTCCTGGGCGATGAAGCGGATCTCGCCGCGCGCGTTCGCGCTCGCGTCGGTAGCTCCGCCGAACTTGACGTCGGTGAACTCCTGCGTCGCCACGAGCGTCGTGCCGTTCGAGCGCGTCACGCGCGGCGAGTTCACGTCGAAGGTTCCACTGATCCCGAGCTGTGTCAGCAGCGCCGCGAAGTCCGCATCGACGACAACCGTGCTGTCCACCGCCGAGGCCGCGGGCACGGAGATCGGCACCCGGTAGTGCCAGGTCGGGTCGTACCAGGCGGGCGCCGAGCGCAGATCGGCCCGGGCGGTTCCGCCGATCGCGAGGAAGAAGAGCGCGAGCCACGCGCGTCGCATGTCGGTCTGAAACGGGCTTTTGCTTCGAGGACTTGAGGGTCGGCCCTGCTAGCATGCGAATTGAATCAGTGATGCGGCTGCGAGGACCGGCAATGAGCGACGATAACGTGACGATCTCGATGCTGAAGACGAGCGCTCTGCGCTTTCGCGACGCCCGGCGCTGGCGGCAGTTTCACAACCCGAAGGATCTGGTTCTCGCGCTCGTGGCCGAGGCGGGCGAGCTCTGCGAGCTCGTGCTCTGGAAGGATCCCGATGCGCTCGCGGCCGAGCTGGCGGAAGAGCCGGCGCGGCGCCGCTTCGCCGACGAGCTGGCGGACGTGCAGAACCTGCTGCTCCTGCTCGTCGACGCACTCGACCTCGATCTCTCCGACGCGTTCGCGCGCAAGCTCGAGTCGAACGAAGCGAAGTACCCGGTCGCCAAGGCGAGCGGGCGCGCGCTCAAGTACACCGAGCTCGACTGAGTCCGGCTACGGCGCTTTGCGGAACGCGAACGCATGCTCGCGTCGGTTGGTTCGCCCGGCGTGCTCCGGCCGTTCGACCGACGCGCTGGCGATGAACGTCAATCCGGCACGCCGCGCGGCATCGAGGGTCGGCTGCGACGCGTCGATGACGCCGGCCGGAAGCAGGCCGTCGCCGATCACGACGACGAGGTGCCCGCCCGGCGCGAGCGCGTTCGCGACGTTCCTCGTCCACAGATCGGTGTCGGTCCGCCAGATCTCTCGCGCGCGCCGGAGTCCGCCGCGCCAGAGCCGCCGCGCGCCGATCTCGCGCGAGGCGTTCGGGCGCTCGCCGAGCCAGACGTGCCGCAGGTGCTGCATCGGCAGGTAGTCGTACGTCGATGGGTAGGGGGGAGAGGTCAGCACGAGCGAGATGGGAATCGGTGGCGCGACTTCGCGCGCATCGGCCAGGACGATCTCGGCGTCGGGGGTTTGGGGCGGAATGGCCTCGCGCAGGCCCGTCATCTGCCGCGCGAGCTCGCGAGATTTCTTGTGGAAGAGCACCGCCGTCGTACCCGCGGGACGATCGTGCTTCTCGCGCACGGCCTTCGTGTCCGACACGCGGAAGGACACCTTCACGATCACCGACGAGAACACCGCTTCGAGCAGCTCTCGGATCGACGCGTCCGAGGCCTCGATTCCGGCCCGGAGGGCCTCGAGCTCTCGCAGGACGTGCGGTGCGAACCAGCTCTCGACGACGTGCAGGATCTCGTCGCGTGGCATTGCGCCCGTCGACGACGACGTGCGCGCAAGCTCCGTCAGCTTTCGCGCGCGCGAGCGGAAGGCGGTGAGAAGGGATTCGTCCGGAGTCGCGGTGCGCGCGCGAGCGACCCGGATCGCGACGGGCGAAACGTCGCTGCCGTACGCCCGGCGACCGGCCGCACGTGCCTCGACGAGGACCGTTCCGCCGCCACAGAACGGGTCGAAGACGGAGTCGCCCGGGAAGAGCGCGATCACGTCGCGCGCGGCGTCCGCGTGCATTCCCGCCGGGTAGGTGTGGAACGAATGCGTGTAGCGCTCGACGGGTCCGAACCGCGAGAGCGCCCCTCTCAAACCCTCGGCGAGCGTCTCGTCCCCGCGCAGGGCGCTCGAGAGGGCGGGGCGGTCGTGTGCGACACGGCGTGGGTCGGGCATGGAAGCGGACACGCTACAGCGGGACGACCCGCCCGCCAGGGCTCCCCCGGTCTCGAGCGCTCGCGCCCGTTCGAATAGACACCGTCGGCGCGGCGTATATAATCGCGACCCGTGCGAAGCCTTCGTTGGCGTTGGTGAACCGGCCGCGCAGTGCAGCCGGGTCGCCCATCGTAGATGCCAATTCCCTTCGCAAGCCAGTTTCCGGACTGGTCAAGAGACCGCCAAGAACCCTCGACTTCCCTGGTTCGAGTCCCTCCCAGGTCTTGAGCACGCCCGACGCGGGTTGAGACGCGAGTCTCCCAAACGCGGACGCTGCGCCTGACGTCTGTCTGGGGCGCGTTCACAAGAGCCGAGCACGGCGCCCCAAAATCCTATGCGTCGATCCAGCCTCGCGATCCTGTTTCTCGTCGTCCTCGGCAACCTCGCTGTGTTCTCCGTGCTGAACCGGCCGATCGAGCCGCCCGCATGGGAAGGCACGATCGCCGGGCTTTCCTTCGCGCCGTACCGCGCGGGACAGGGGCCGATCGACAAGGTTTTCCCCTCCGAAGCCGAGATCCGAGACGATTTGCACCACGTCTCGAAGCACACGCGCTCGGTCCGCACCTACAGCGCGCTCGACGGCATGGAAGAGATCCCGCGGCTGGCCAGTGAGTTTGGCCTGAACGTGACCGCGGGCGCCTGGCTGGATGCCGACCGGGCCAAGAACGAGCGCGAGATCAAGGGCCTGCTGGAGAGCGCCCGGGCCAATTCCAACGTCACCCGGGTGATCGTCGGAAACGAGGTCATGCTCCGCGGCGACCTGACGCGAAGCCAGCTCGCCGGCTACCTGCGGCGGGTCCGCGCACAGCTCGCCGTCCCGGTCGGCACCGCGGAGCCGTGGCACGTCTGGATCAAGCACCCGGAGCTCGCTCGCGACGTCGACTTCATCGCGGTCCACTTGCTGCCCTATTGGGAAGGGATCCACGCCGACGACGCGATCGCCTTCGTCACCGAACGACTCGCCGAGGTGAAGAAGAGGTTCCCCGGCAAGCCCGTGATCATCGGCGAGGTCGGCTGGCCCTCGAACGGCCGCATCCGCCGCGGCTCCGTGCCGTCGATCGCTCAAGAGGCGGCCTTCCTTCGCGAGTTCCTGAACCTCGCCGAGAAGAACCACATCGACTACTTCCTGATGGAGGCGTTCGACCAGCCCTGGAAGATCCCCGTCGAAGGCGGTGTCGGGGCGTACTGGGGGATCTGGGACCAGGCGCGCGACGCGAAGTTCGCGTGGACCGGGCCGATCGTCGGCGTGCCGGGCTGGCCGATCCTGTTTGCGATCGCGAGCCTGCTGCCTCTGCTGCCGCTGCTCTGGTTCCTGAACCGATTCGAGCGCTTCCGCCCGCGCGGCCGGATCTTCTTCGCGGGCCTGGTTCAAGCGGCGGCGTCGCTCTTCGTCTGGGTCAGCTACCTGACCTTGAGCCAGTACCACAGCGTGTACTCGGCCACGGCGTGGGTCGTCCTGCTCGGCGCGCTCGGCGCGCTGCTCGCGATCGGGATCACGGAGGCCTTCGAGCTCGTGGAGCTGCTCTGGCACCGCAAGCTCACGCGCCGGTTCCGACCCGTCGCAACGAAAAAGCTCGAACGGCTGCCGATGGTCTCGCTGCACCTGCCGCTCTGCAACGAGCCGCCCGAAATGGTCCGCGAGACGCTCGAAGCGCTCGCCGCGCTCGACTACCCCAAGCTCGAAGTGCTCGTGATCGACAACAACACGAGCGATCCCGGTCTGTGGAAGCCCGTCGCCGATCTGTGTCAGATCCTCGGCCCTCGCTTCCAGTTCCACCATCTCGAGAAGGTCGAGGGGTTCAAAGCCGGCGCGCTCAACTACGTGCTCGGCCTGACCCATCCGGAGGCCGAGATCGTCGCCGTGATCGACAGCGATTACGTGGTTCGTCCCGACTGGCTCGCGAACCTGATTCCGTACTTCGACGATCCGAAGATCGGAATCGTGCAGGCGCCGCAGGACTACCGCGACGGACACGAGAGCGCTTTCAAGGCGATGTGCCGCTGGGAGTACGCGGGCTTCTTCGAGATCGGCATGGTCCACCGCAACGAGCGCAACGCGATCATCCAGCACGGAACCATGACGCTCGTGCGCCGCGACGCGCTCGAGGCGCTCGGTGGCTGGGCCGAGTGGTGCATCTGCGAGGACGCCGAGCTCGGTCTGCGCATGATGGAAGCCGGTTACGAGACCGCGTACGTGAATCGATCCTACGGCCAGGGTCTGATGCCCGACACGTACTCCGCCTACCAGAAGCAGCGCTTCCGCTGGGCGTACGGCGCGGTGCAGATCCTGAGGCGCCACTGGCGTGAGCTCGTGGGCCTCGCTCCCACGAAGCTGACGGGGGCGCAGCGTTACCACTTCATCGCCGGCTGGGCGCCATGGTTCGCCGACGCGCTGAACACCGCGGTCACGGCCCTGGCCCTGATCTGGACGGTCGGGCTCGTGACGCTGCCGAAGGTCTTCGAGTTTCCGCTGCGCTTCTTCCTCTGCGCATCGCTCGGCTTCTTCGCGCTGAAGGTCGGCAAGACCCTCTGGCTCTACGCTTCCCGGGTCAAGGCGACGCCGGGGCAGAATCTCGCCGCCGCGCTCGCCGGGCTCTCGCTCACCCACACGATCGGCAAGGCGATCTTCTCGGGGATCTTCACGAAGGGACGCCCGTTCATGCGCACGCCGAAGTGCGAGGACCAACCGGCCTTCGTACGCGGTCTGCTCGCATCCCGCGAGGAGAGCACCATCCTCGCTCTGCTCATGCTCGGCGCCTTCGCGATCTTCGTCGTCTACGGCGGCGACGACATCGAGGCGCTGCTCTGGATCGCGCTGCTCGGCGTCCAGTCACTGCCCTACGCGGCATCGCTCTCGACCGCCATGGTGAATGCGCTTCCCGCTCGAGTCGTCGCCCAGGCCGTGCCGAAGCCGCTCGGGTCTCTGGTCCCGGCCGAATACGATTCGGTCATGTCCCGGGTCGTCGGCGGCCACGACCTGAATCGGATGTAGCGGGTTAGAATCCTCCGATCGACGGAGGGTCCATGACGGTCGAGCTCCTGCTCGTGATCCTCGCCGCGGGAGCTGCGCTCACCGCGGTCGCGCTCGCTCTTCGTCTCGGCCAGGCTTCGCGTCAGTCTCTCGATGCGGCCGAGCGTGCCGTGCGCGACGAGCTCCGCGTCGGTCGCGACGAGGCCGCGAAGGCTTCGAGCGAGCTGCGTGGCGAGGTGACTTCGCAGCTCAAGGGACTGACGGATTCGAACGAGCTCCGGCTCGACCGGCTCCGCACCGCGCTCGACACCCAGCTGAAGCAGCTGCAGGAGGGCAACGAGAAGAAGCTCGACGAGATGCGCAAGACCGTCGACGAGAAGCTCCAGGGCACGCTCGAGAAGCGCCTCGGCGAGTCGTTCAAGCTCGTCAGCGACCGGCTCGAAGCCGTTCAGCGCGGGCTCGGCGAGATGCAGAACCTGGCGACGGGAGTCGGCGATCTGAAGCGAGTGCTCACGAACGTGAAGGCGCGCGGCGTCTTCGGCGAGGTTCAGCTCGGCGCGATCCTCGAGCAGATCCTCACGCCCGACCAGTACGCGCGAAACGTCCAGCCCAAACCCGGCTCGCGCGAGATCGTCGAGTTCGCGCTCCGCTTGCCGGGGCCCGACTCCGATCCGAACACGTGCGTCTGGTTGCCGATCGACGCGAAATTCCCGCACGAGGACTACACGCGGCTCGTCGAGGCGGCAGAGACGGGAGAGGTGGACGCCGAGCGCAGCGCCTCGGCCGCGCTCGCGCGCGTCGTGCGCGGATTCGCGTCGAGCATCGGCGAGAAGTACATCGAGCCGCCGCACACCACCGACTTCGCGATCCTCTTCCTGCCGACCGAGGGGCTGTACGCGGAGATCCTGCGCCAGCCCGATCTCGTTCAGAGCCTGCAGAGGGATTTCCGCGTCGTCGTGGCCGGTCCGACCACGCTCTCGGCGATTCTCACGAGTCTGCGCATGGGCTTCCGCACGCTCGCGATCGAGAAGCGCGCGAGCGAGGTCTGGCAGGTGCTCGCCGCGGTGAAGACGGAGTTCGGCAAGTTCGGCGACGCGCTCGGTCGCGTCCGCAAGCAGCTCGACACCGCGGCGAAGTCGATCGACGACACGACCGTCCGCACGCGCGCGATGGAGCGCCGACTGCGCCAGGTCGAATCGCTCCCGGCGGGCGAGGCCGGTCAGATTCTGGAGCTGCCCGAGCCATCGGACGTGGACGCGGACGCCGACTCCTGAAGAGCGGTTGAAACCCGCGGCTACTCGTCCGAGCGCGAGAGCTGCGTGGGCGGCAGCTTCGTGCGCAGGGCGACGGCGATCACGATCACGCCGGCGACGGCGAACGGAAGACTCAGGAGCTGCCCCATCGTGAGCGCGGCGCCCGGCACGACGCGAATCACGTGCTCGGCGGCGTCGGGCGCGAGATCTGCGAAGCGCTGAAACTCCTTGGTGTACTCGAGCGCGAACCGGAACGAGAAGTAGAGCGCGAGCAGCAAGCCCGCGAGCAGCCCGCGCGGACGGCTTTCCCCCATGCGCCGCTCGACCCACCACAGGATCGCGAAGACCGCGAGCAGGGCCGCGCCCTCGTAGAGCTGTGCCGGGTGGCGCGGCAGCGGCTGTGCGATCCAGCCGAGCGGACCGTGCTCGCGCTCCCAGCTCGCCTGGTTCCTGGCGGCGTACACGGGGAAGCGTACCGCCCACGGTCCGGTCCACTCGCGCCCGACGATCTCGGAGTTGAAGAAGTTGCCCAGCCGGACGAGTGACGCGCCGAGCATCGCCGGCATCGCGAAGCGGTCGGCGATCTCGGCGGGCGAGTACCCGTAGTACCGCGCGTAGAGCCAGAGCATGACGATCAGCCCGGTCGCCGAGCCGTGACTCGCGAGTCCGCCCGACCGCACGTCGAAGATCGCGCGCGGGTTTGCCAGGAAATACCCGGGCGAGTAGAACACCGTCTCGGCCAGGCGCCCGCCGATGATGACCGCTGCCGCGGACCAGACGATGATCCGACTGGTCGGAACGACACCATGCCCCGCGCGCACCATCTGCCGATGCCAGACGACGTAGCCCGCCACGAAGACCAGAAAGAAGCAGACGCTGTACCAGCGGATCTGCAGGCCGCCGACGCGCAGCATCACCGGGTCGACGTTCCAGAGCCAGTACTGCGTGAAGTCGGCTTCCATTTCGCGCGCGCGATTCTATCCGCGATCGCCGCGATCGTGTTCTGCGCGCTCGCGATCTCGGCGCGTGCCGAGATCGTCGTCGAGATCGCGACGATCGGGCCTGGCGACGCGGTCTGGGAGCGCTTCGGCCACGTGATCCTGCGCGTCGCCAACACGAAGACGGGTTACGACGACGCCTACGACCTGGGCGCGGCCGACTTCGGGCTCCCGGGCTTCGCATGGGATTTCGCGAACGGGCGCGAGCGCTTCTTCACGACGGTCTCCCCCTGGGCGGCTCGGCTCGAGCGCTTTCGCGAGCGCGATCGCGACGTCGTGATCCAGCGGCTCGACCTCGACCCGGCGCAGATGGCGCGCTTGCGCGACGAGGTCAACGTCCTCCGCTCGGAATCGGACACGCACCGCTACGTCTACGACCACGTCCGGGACAACTGCTCGACACGGCTGCGCGACCTTCTCGACCGGGTCACGGACGGCGCGATTCGCCGCGCGGCCGAGACCCTGCCCTCGGGGCACACGTTTCGCGAGTACACGCTCCGCGGCGAAGCGGGGCGGATCGATGCGCTGCTCTTCCTGGATCTGATCGTCGGTCCGCCGTACGACCAGATCGTCTCGGGTTGGGCGCTTCTGTTTCTCCCGAGCGAGCTCGCCGAGGCGATCGCGCGCGCGCGCGGCGACGGCGATCGTCCGTTGGTGTCGAAGACCCGGGTCGCGCACCGGCGACTCGGCGCATCGCCACAGGACGGCAACCCCGACGCCGGTCGCCGCCTCGCTCTGGGATTCGGGCTCGTCTGCCTCGCGGTCTGCGTCGGGGGCGTGTTCGCTGCGCGCGGAGCGGACGCGCGGCGGGCGCGCTCTCTCGATCGCGCACTCGGTGCGACGCTCGTCAGCGTCGGCGTGATCTTCGGATCGGCCGGCGCGGCGCTCTGGACCCTGATCGCGCTCTCGCACGTTCCGGATCTCGCCTGGAGCGAGAACGCGCTGCTCTTCCTTCCCCTCGACCTCGTCTGGATCGGGTATGGCTTTAGCCGATTGAGTTCGGGAACGCGCCGCCCGCGGCCGCTGCCGATCCGGTTCATCGACGCGAGACTGGCGCTGCTCGCCGCGGTCGTGATCGCGCGCGCGTTCGGCCTGCTCGCGCAGGACAACACCGCCTTCCTGATTTGCGCGGCAGCCGTCTTCCTCGGCCTTCGCGCCGCCGGGGCGAGGTCGGCCCGGCCGACGGACTGAGCAGATCCATGCGTCGCCTTCGCCCCGCCGCGCCGCGCGGTTCAGACGAGCGCGCGCGCCTGTGAGGCGACCAGCGGCATCTCGAGCGATTCGGCGAGAGCCGACGCCGACGCGGCGAGCTCACGTGCCGCTGCGGAGTCCCCCGGTGCGCTGCGCGCGCGAAGGGCCTGGGCAAGCCCGAGGCGAACGCGCGCCAGCATCGGGCGCGCGCCCTGTCGCTCGCTCGCGCGCTCCGCGCCGCGCAGGCGCGCAATGGCTTCGTCGCGTCTCCCAAGCGCCGACGCGAGTAGACCGAGCACGCGGTCCACCGAGCCAACACAGACGGCACCGAATGCCGGGGCCGCGTTCTCTCCAGCGTAGCGCTCGAGACGCTGCAGAATCTCGGCCGCGCAATCGCGCGCATTCAGCTCCGAGCAGACGTCCCCCAGCACCACGAGCGATACGACGCCATTGCTGTCCGCGAGTGGATCGGGAAGGCCGTCGCGGAACCAGGCCGCGAGCTCGGCGCGGGCTTCATCGAGCTTGCCGCCCTCGCAGAGCGCTTGTACGAAGGCCGCGCGCCAAAGCGAGATGCGCGCGAACTTCTCTCGGAGCCCGCGCAGTGGGCCTTCTACCTCCCCGACCCGACCCTGCTCGCGTCGAAGACTCGCGATCTGTCCGGCATGGTTCCGCGCTGAATCCTGTGATCGCGCGCGCAAACCCAAGGAGTTCGCAAGCACCGAGAGACGTTCCGCTTCATCGAAGCGTCCATCGATGAGCGCTCGCATCGCCCGATACAGTGGCGTGTACCAGCAGAAGAACGACGGTACGGACAGTGACTCGACCTTGTGCGCGAGTCGTTCGATCTCCAAGTCCACTTCGTCGAGTCTTCCGCACTCGAGTTGACTCGCGATGTAGGGAGCCGACACGAGAAATCGAGCGGACGGGTCGCCGAGATCGTCCGCCAGGCAGATCAGTTCCGCCATGCGCGAAGCGCGTTCCGCCGCACGGAGCCGCGGCCAGACCCCGATGGACGCGTAGTACCCGACGAAGATGCGCGTTTCGGGGTCTGCCCGAGCGCCAAGCTCCACCGCCTCTTGCGCGAGTGCGACCCTGCGCTCGATGGTGCCGGGCACGAAGACGAGCTCGTTCGAAAGACGCGCCAGCACTCGCGCGCGAAGCGGACCGGGTGAACCGCGAGATGCGGACTCGGCGTCCTCGAGCAGGGAGACGATGCGCGCGAAGGGTCCGCCCGACTCGGGTCCGCGCACGAAGAGCAGAAGTGCTGCACGCGCGAACGCGTCCGAATCGCCAAGCTGGCGCGCGAGGGTCGCGGCCTGCTCGGCAGCCTCGGCCGCCGGCCAGAGCGCGTTCGCTCGCGCATGCGCCTCGCCGAGCACGAGCAGAAGTCGCAGCTCTTCGCGCGCGTCACGAACGCGGTCCATGCGCAGCGCTTCCAGCGCGCCCGCGAATCCGTGCGCGCTCTCGTCGTAGGCGCAACGGCGCAGCGCAATCCGCGCCGCGCGCTCCGACCAGGTGAGGGCGGATGCGCTCGGCCCGCCCGCGCGCGCAATTGCGAGATAGTGAGCGGCGAGCTCGGACGCGACGCCCTCTGGATTGGTGGTGGCGCCGCGCTCGAGCGCCTCGGCAGCTCGTGCGTGATGCCGCGCGCGCTCTGCGCGCGAAAGACCCGCGAGCACGAGCTCGCGCGCGAGCGGATGCGAGAAGCGCCAGCTCCTCGAAGTCGCTCCGCAGGGCGCGAGCACGCCGAGACGCTCGAGCTCCTCGAGCCTGCTCGTCGCCTCCTTCACCGATGCTCCGAGCGCGTCGCAAAGGAGCCCGACCTCGACCTCCGCGCCGATCACGGCGAAAACAGCAAGCAGCTCGCGCGAGGCGTCCGACGCACGAGCGACCTTCGCGTCGAGAATCGCGCGCAGACTGGCCGGGGGTTCGGCCAGGGTCGAGTCGTGCGCGATCGACCCCGCGCCTCGCGCGCGCAGGTGGCGGACGAGCTCGGTCGTGAACAGCGGATTCCCGGCGCCGGCTCGCCAGACGTAATCGCATAAGTCCGGCGACACTTCTGCTCCCCAGGTCTCGCGCACCAACGCTTCGGTCTCGGGTCGACCCAGCCGTTCGAGCCGAAGCACGTCGGCGTGCGGCAGGCGCTCGAGCAGCCCCAGACAGCTGCGCAGTGCAACGCTCGTCTCGAGCTCGTCGTCGCGCAGGGCGGCCAGGATGTACACACCGGAAGCGGCGATCTCTCGCGGCAGCAGCTCGAGCACGCGCAGCGAGCCGATGTCGGCCCACTGGATGTCGTCGAGCACGATCACGATGGGACGCTTCCGTGCGACGAGCTCGAGCGCCGCCGCGAGTCCGTCGACGGTCTCGAACTCACTCGCGCCTGCGCGCAGCTCGGGCGCCGGGGTGTCGCGCTCCTGCTCCAGTCGACCCGCCGCTCCGCCGACCGCGACGCGCTCGCGGAGGCGGCGGATCCGCGCGCGCCGGCGCGGCTCGACCGTGGGCAGGGCGGCGAGCAGCGCGCGCGCGACGCGGATCCACGGCCAGAGCGCGGGCTGTCCGGACTCGGGCACGCACCAGGCCGTGCAGACGAGCGCGCCCTCGCTCGCAGCCTGCGCCGAAAGCTCGTCCGCCAGCCGCGTCTTGCCGATGCCGGCCTCGCCGCGGAGGATCCGCACGCGGCCCGCGCCCGCGCGAACGGCGCCGAGATCCGCGAGCAGAGCACCGAGCGCGTCCGCGCGCCCGATCAGCGCCGGGCCGCGGCGCTCGGATGCCGCGCGTCGAGCCGAATCCAGAGCGGAAGCGCGCAGCCGATAGCCGCGCCGAGGGACCGTCTGAAGAACCCGGTCGCCTCGCTCGCGATCGGCGAGCGCGGCGCGGGCCAGGCTGATGGCGCGAGCGAGCGAGCTCGCAGTCACGTTCTCCTTCGGCCAGAGCTCGCGCAGCAGCTCGTCACCTGTGACTACGCGCTCGCGATTCCGAGCCAGGTAGAAGAGCAGCGCCAGGATCTTCGGTTGGACGAAGACGCGGTCGCCGCCGCGCCGTAGCTCCCAGAGGTCCTCGTCGAGCTCCCACTCATCGTCGGGGCCAAGGCCGTAGATCATGCCCGCAACTTCCGTCACCAACTCGTCGCTATGGCGTGCGATTGTCGGGCGATCGGTGGGACGCCGCAACCACGCCCGCTGCCGTGCGGCTCCGGATTCACGGTCGCGGATCGGGCGTCGCCGTCCGAATCGCCGAAGCCGGTCGTCGAAGCGACTTCCGTTCCGCTCTCCCGGGTGAGAGGTGAGAGCGTGAGCAGGTATGCGTCGCGCCGAGTCGATAGCGCGGGCAACACCTTGAATGGCAAGCTGCTCGTCGGGCGTGAGCCGTCGCGGAGCGGTCATCGACCAGACGCTGCGTGTCGTGGAGTCGCACCGCCATCTCACAGACCTCTCGGTCTCTTACCTCTCTCTTACTACCCTAGAGGAGTCTAGACGCGCTCTCATCTTTCGAGGGACAATCAAGCCGGTAGATAGTCTGGAACGACGGAGAACGGCTGGGAAGGCGGGGCGAATGCCACGTGACGCGCGCACGCGACTGCGACCACTGATGCGACTCCTGGTCGTATTTGGTTGCCTTCTGCTCGCGCCCACACAGGTACACGCCGCGTTCTGGGACTACGCGACGATCGTCGCTCCGACGAAGCTGCAGAATCTCGAGTCGCGTCCGGTCGAGATCGTCGTGCAGTTCAAGTCCGGAGCCCGGCGAGATACGTTCCGCGCCTGGCTGAACGGGCGCTCGATCACCGACCGCCTCACCCCGACACCGACGGGTGTGCAGGGGTTCGTCGACGTGGCCGACGGGCTGCGCGTCGGGCTCGAGACCGACCCGCCGCTCGCGACGCTCAACGTCCTCACCACCTTGGTGGAGGGGCAGAGGAGGAGACTCGACGCCGACCTGCAGGTCTTCTTCGTGCGCGAGCGCAGCGTCGCCGTTCCGAACGTGCGCGGCCTGTCTTCGGAGGCCGCCGCAGCCGCGCTCGCGGCGGCCGGGTTCACGGTCGGCGCGGTCAGCGACGTGGTTCGAACTTCGATCCCGACCGGGATCGTGATCGAGCAGAGCCCACTTTCGGGAACGCTCGCGCCGCGCGGATCCGCCGTCGACCTGGTCCGCGTAGCCCCGCCGCCCCACGACATCGCGGTCCCCGACTCGTGGCGGGGCGTGTGGAACCTGGAGTTCACCTACACCGACACGGCGACCGGCCTGATCGACAACGTGATGCCAGTCTCGAACCCGATCTGCGCGGCCGACCCGATCGGCGTCGCGGCGCTCGAGGCCACGGCCGCGGCGAACCCCGCCGCCGGGCTCACGACCTGCACCGCCAGCGCGACCGACGACCGGATCGACATCTCCTGCACCGGTGAGTTCGAGCAGATCTTCTGCGCGGTACCGGTGACGGCGAGGATCACGCTGCAACGCTCCGGCGACTCGATCACCGGCGACGGCGAGTGGACGATCGGCGAGCCGTGCGGCATCCCGATCGATCGCCGCGGTCAGACGATCGAGATCGTCGGCCAGCGCGCGAGCGCGGATCCGGGCGCCGCGTGTGCCGGGCCGCCGTCGAGCCTCTTGCAGAAGTTCATGCGGAACAACCTGCTGCAACTTCTGGGCGGTCAGCTATGAGGCTGTTCGGTCGCCGGAGCGCGTCGCGCAAGGGGGGGCTCTACTCGTTCGCGGTCGCGCTTCAATTCTCGCTCGTCGCGATCGGGGCGTACCACATGCTCGGATGTGACGAGAATGCCGATTCAGAGGACCCTGACTACTCCTGCTCGGACACCCCCGTCACCGTCCACCCCGGCGGCTGCGCGAACATCGGGACCAGCTTCGGTGCGAACTGTGGAGCCACCGTCTGGAACAGCACGAGCACGTTCGCGCTCCCCAACTACTCGGATAGACGCGAGTTCTACACGCTCGGCGGGCCATCGATTGGCGGGGGCACCAGCGACCTGCAGATCTGCGCCCATGCGTGGGTGAATCCAAGCTACGGCTCCCCGCCCAAGAGCGTCGATGGGCGAGTCACCTTCGAGGATCCGGACGACGCCAGCCTGACGATCACCACGGGGGCCGATCTCCTGGTCACCGTCGACAACTCGCGCATCTGCAACCGGGAGCTGTGCATCCGCGCGAGCATCGACCAGACCGACCCCGCACTCGCACCCGACCAGGCCCGGCTCTCGGTCGTCGTCGACGCACCTCTCCTGACTTACTCGGTGATATGGACCGCGGACCGCGCGCCGAGCGGAATCACGCCCGGCGACGAGGACGAGACCTCGCTGGTGGTGACGCTTGCGCCCGGCTCGACGATCTACAGGGTCACGGTCCGGCGCACGACTAGCCTCCAGCTCGTCCTGTCAGTTTACGACCAGGTGACGGCAACCCTCGCCGGCGAGACCCAGCCGCCGGTGGCTGCGGACGACTCGGCTACGGTCGTCGTGGGCGGCGCGGTGACGATCGACCTGGCCGAAAACGATTCGGATCCTGACGGCGCGCTCGACCTGAATTCGATCGAGATCGTCACCGCACCGACGAACGGGTGGCTGGCGCTGAACTTCGACGGCACCGTCACCTACACGCACGACGGCAGCGAGACCGTCGACGACGTGTTCGCGTACACGATCCGCGACGACGGCGACGAGGTCTCGAACGTCGCGACCGTGAACATCACCGTGACGCCTCCGAACGACCCGCCCGTGGCTGCGGACGACTCGGCCGTGGTGGACGAGGGCGGCACGGTGACGTTCGACCTGGCCGGGAACGATTCGGATCCTGACGGAGTGCTGGACCCGAGTTCGATCGAGGTCGTCGTGCCTCCGGCGAACGGCTCGGTGGCGATCAACTTCGACGGTACCGTCACCTACACGCACGACGGCAGCGAGACCGTCGACGACGTGTTCACGTACACCATCCGCGATGACGGCAACGCGGTTTCGAACGAGGCGACCGTGACCATCACGGTGACGCCCGTGAACGACGCGCCCGAGGCTGTGCGCGACACGGCCGTGGTGGCGCCGGGCGGTACGGTGACGATCGACCTGGCCGGGAACGATTCGGACGCCGATGGCGCGCTGGACCTGGCGTCGATCGAGATCGTCGTGCTGCCGGCGTACGGCTCGTGGACGCTGAACGGCGACGGTACCGCCACCTACACGCACGACGGCGGCGAGAGCCTCTCCGACTGGTTCGGGTACACGATCCGCGACGACAGCGGTCTGGTCTCGAACATCGCGGCCGTGGACATCACCGTGACGCCGGTGGCCAGGGACGACTCGGCCGTGGTGGACGAGGGCGGCGCGGTGGAGATCGACCTGGCCGCGAACGATTCGGACACGGACAACGCGCTGGATCTGGCCTCGATCGTGATCGCCTCGGCACCGGCGAGCGGCTCGGTGGTGCTGAACGGTGATGGCACCGTCACCTACACGCACGACGGCAGCGAGACCACCGGCGACGTGTTCACGTACACGATCAGCAACGTGAGCAACGCGGTCTCGAACATCGCGACCGTCACCGTCACGGTGACGCCGCTGAACGACGCGCCGATCGCGGATGCCGGCGACGCCTTCGGCGTTCGGCTCAACCGCCAAGCGGATCTCGACGGGAGTGGCAGCTACGATCCCGACGACGGGCCGTTGCCGCTCATCTACCAGTGGACGTTCACCTACGTTCAGGACGGGAGCCTGCTCACGGACGCGGACATCGTGAACGCGGACGAAGCTCGGGCGAGCTTCCTCCCCGACGTCGTCGGCCGGTACGGGCTGCAGCTCCGCGTATCCGACGGTCTGGCGAACGGGATCGATCAGGTCAGTGTGACCGCCGGGAATACCGCGCCCCTCGCGGACCGGGACGCCTATTCGATCGACGAGGACGGCGTCCTGAACGTCGCCGCACCGGGTGTGCTCGCGAACGACGGTGATCTGGAGGCTGACCCGATCACCGCGGTGCTCCTGGCCGATCCGCCAAACGGCAGGCTGACCCTGAACTCCGACGGCTCGTTCGAGTACACCCCCGAGGAAGACTTCAACGGTTCCGACATCTTCACCTACCGCGCCTTCGACGGGGACTTCTACAGCGAGGAGACGAGCGTCGAGATCACGGTCAACCCGATCAACGACGCGCCGATTGCGATCGCGGACGCCTACACCACTGACGAGGACGTGGCGCTCGAGGTGCCGCCGGACGGGGTGCTCGCGAACGACACCGACATCGACGGGGACGTCCTCACGGTCGCGCTCGTCACCGACGTCGCGAACGGCGCGCTGACGCTGAATCCCGACCGCTCGTTCAGCTACGTTCCGAACGCGAACTTCAACGGTCCGGACGGCTTCACGTACACCGCGACGGATGGGGTCGAGACGACGGCGGTGACCGCGGTCTCGATCACCGTGGTGCCGGTCTCCGACCCGCCGCTCGCGAACGCGGGTCCGGACAGCGCCGTGCGCGTGGGCAGGCTCGCCAGCGTAGACGGAAGCGCGAGCTTCGACCCCGACACCGGCGCGCCGCTCGCATCGTTCCTGTGGACCTTCGCTTCGCTGCCGGCGGGCAGCGCGCTCACGAACGCCGACATCGCCGGCGCGGCCACCGCGCTCGCGAGCTTCACGCCCGATGTCCTCGGCACCTTCACGCTGAACCTCGAAGTCTCGAACGGGATCGACACGGCGAGCGACCAGGTGGATGTACTCGCCATCAACTCCGCGCCCGTGGCGTTCGGCGACAGCTACGAGGTCGACGAGGACGAGACCCTCTCCGTCGCGGCGCCCGGCACGCTCGGAAACGACACCGACGCCGACGGCGACGCGCTCACCGCGATCCTCTCGACCGACGTCAGCAACGGCACGCTGACGCTGAACGCCGACGGCTCGTTCGAGTACGCACCGGCGGGCGACTTCAACGGCGCGGACAGCTTCAGCTACCGCGCCAGCGACGGGGACTTCGACAGCGAAGAGACGACCGTGTCGATCACGGTCAACCCGATCAACGACGCGCCGGCCGCGGCTGCGGACGGCTACACCACCGACGAGGACGCGACGCTCGACGTGCTCGTCGCGGACGGCGTGCTCGCGAACGACGACGACGTGGACGGCGACGTCCTCACGGTCGCGCTCGTCACCGACGTCGCGAATGGCACGCTGACGCTGAACCCCGATGGTTCGTTCAGCTACGTTCCGAACGCGAACTTCAACGGTCCGGACGGCTTCACGTACACCGCGACGGATGGGGTCGAGACGACGGCGGTGACCGCGGTCTCGATCACCGTGGTGCCGGTCGCCGACCCGCCGATCGCGAACGCGGGTCTGGACGCCATCGTGCGCGTGAGCCGGCTCGCCAACGTAGACGGAAGCGCGAGCTCCGATCCCGACACCGGGGCACCCCTCGCTTCGTTCCTGTGGACCTTCGCCTCGGTCCCGCCGGGCAGCGCACTCACCAACGCCGAAATCACGGGCGCGACGGCTGCGCTCGCGAGCTTCACGCCCGATGTCCTCGGCACCTTCACGCTGAACCTCGAAGTCTCGAACGGGATCGACACGGCGAGCGACCAGGTGGATGTACTCGCCATCAACTCCGCGCCCGTGGCGTTCGGCGACAGCTACGAGGTCGACGAGGACGAGACCCTCTCCGTCGCGGCGCCCGGCACGCTCGGAAACGACACCGACGCCGACGGCGACGCGCTCACCGCGATCCTCTCGACCGACGTCAGCAACGGCACGCTGACGCTGAACGCCGACGGCTCGTTCGAGTACGCACCGGCGGGCGACTTCAACGGCGCGGACAGCTTCAGCTACCGCGCCAGCGACGGGGACTTCGACAGCGAAGAGACGACCGTGTCGATCACGGTCAACCCGATCAACGACGCGCCGGCCGCGGCTTCGGACGACTACACCGCCGACGAGGACGCGACGCTCGACGTGCTCGCGGCGGACGGCGTGCTCGCGAACGACGACGACGTGGACAGCGACGTCCTCACGGTCGCGCTCGTCACCGACGTCGCGAACGGCACACTGACGCTGAACCCCGATGGTTCGTTCAGCTACGTGCCCGACGCGAACTTCAACGGCACGGACGGCTTCAGCTACACGGCGACGGACGGGGTCGAGACGACGGCAGAGACGGCCGTCTCGATCACCGTGACGCCGGTCGCCGACCCGCCGATCGCGAACGCGGGTCCCGACTTCGGAGTTCGCGTGAGTCGCGTCGCCAATCTCGACGGCAGCGCGAGCTCCGATCCCGACACCGGCGCGCCGCTCGCGTCGTTCCTGTGGACCTTCGCCTCGGTCCCGGCGGGCAGCACGCTCACGAACGCCGACATCACGGGCGCGACGGCCGCGCTCGCGAGCTTCACCCCCGACGTCGTGGGCACCTTCACGCTGAACCTCGAGATTTCGAACGGGATCGACACGGCGAGCGACCAGGTGGATGTGACCGCCGGGAACTCCGCTCCCGTGTCGCAGGCCGACAGCTACGAGATCGACGAGGACGGTTCCCTCTCCGTCCCGGCGCCGGGCACGCTCGGAAACGACTCCGACGCCGAGAGCGACGCGCTCACCGCGATCCTCTCGACGGATGTCGCCAACGGCACGCTCACGCTCAACGCCGACGGATCGTTCGTCTACACGCCGACCGCGAACTTCAACGGCAGCGACAGCTTCAGCTACGTCGCGAACGACGGGGATCTGAGCGGGGCGCCGGCGCTGGTGACGATCACCGTGCGGTCGGTGAACGACCCGCCGACCCCGAACGACGACACCTACTCCGTGGACGAGGACCAGACACTCACGGTGGTTGCGGTGCAGGGCGTTCTGGCGAACGACGGGGACAACGACGGCGACGTGCTGAGCGCGACGCTCGTCGGGAACGTCTCGAACGGCAGCCTCGCGCTCGCCGCGAACGGCTCCTTCGTCTACACGCCAACCGCGAATTTCAACGGCTCCGACAGCTTCAGCTACACGACCAGCGATGGAACCGTTTCCGCCGGGCCGACGACGGTCACGATCACGGTCGATGCGGTGAACGACGCGCCCGTCGCCGACGCGGGCCCCGATTTCGACGAGGGCGCGGGCCGGACGGTCGCGCTCGACGGCACCGGCTCGTCCGACGTCGACGGCGACACGCTGACCTATCAGTGGAGCTTCACGTCGATTCCGACCGGAAGCACCGCGACGATCACGGACCCGACGCTCGCGAACTCAAGCTTCGTCCCCGACCTCTCCGGGCAGTACGCCGTGCAGCTGATCGTGAACGACGGGACGGTGGACTCCGCGCCCGACACCGCGGTCTTCGGAATCACCGCCTGCTCCCCGTCGACCGTGCGCTGGGCGCTCGGCGTGAGCGGCCTGTGGACCACGGCGGCGAACTGGAGCACCGGCGCCGTGCCCGGTCCCACCGACGACGTGTGCCTCGATGTGCCCGGGGACATCACGGTCACGCACACCACGGGAACCACCAGCTCGATCCGCAGTCTGATCAGCAACGAAAACGTCGAAATCTCGAGCGGCACGCTCTCGATCGCCCTGCCGTCGGCGATCTTCGGGACGTTCACGCTGTCCGGTGGAACCCTCACGGGCACCGGCGACCTGACCGTGCATGGGCCCATGGTGTGGTCGGGTGGAACCCTGTCCGGATTCAGCCGGACGACCGGCCGGGGCGGCATTTCGCTCGAGGGCGGATTGAAGCGGCTGACCGAGCGCACGCTCGTGAACTCGCTCGGGCGGACGGCGATCTGGTCTGCGGGCCAGATCAGCTCCGGCGACGGCGCCGTGATCGTGAACGACGGCACGTTCCGGACGACGTTCGACGGATCCGTCTCTCACGGCCTCGGCGGCGTGCGCGCGGTGTTCACGAACAACGGCACGCTCGAGAAGACGGCCGGCGCGGGAACGGCACAGCTCACGGTCACGCTCGACAACACCGCGTCGGGAGTCGTCCGGGGAAGCTCCGGCCTGCTCGAGTTCAACGGCGGCGGCGCGAGCGCGGGTCGAATCGAAGGCGCAGGGACGATCGTCTTCGGCGGTTGGACGACGGCGGTGAGCGGTGTCTACGACGTGTCGGGCGGCACGCGGATCGAGGGATCGTCGACGGTCGTGAACTTCGACCCGTCGGCGACCGTGACGAACCTGGGAACGCTGACGATCCCATCGGGCACCGCGAACTTCCTCAACGTCGCTCAGGCGAACGCGAGCGCCCTCGTGCATACGGGCGGAATCCTGACCGGACCGGGCACGCTCCGGGTGACGGGGCTTCTGACCTGGAACGGCGGGACCCAGTCGGGCAGCGGCCAGACGATCGGCGCGGGCGGCATGACCCTCGCGGGCATCACGAAGTCCCTCTCCGGCCGCACGGTCGTCAACCCGGTCGGTCAGACGGCGACCTGGAGTGAGGGCGGGATCAACTCCGGCGACGGCGGCGTGTTCGTGAATGACGGCACGTTCCGGACGACGTTCGACGGAAGCTTCGCTCACAACCTCGGCGGCGTGCGCGCGGTGTTCCGGAACAACGGCACGCTCGAGAAGACCGTCGCTACGGGAAGGACGCAGCTCTCGTTCACCCTCGACAACGCGGCAACGGGCGTGATCCGAGCAAGCTCCGGTCTGGTCGAATTCAACACGGGCGGAGCGAGCGTCGGCCGATTCGAAGGCGCGGGGACCATCGTCTTCGGCGGCGGCACGATGAACGTGGACGGGACCTACGACGTGGTCGGCAGCACCCTCGTCGAGACCTCGGCCATCGTGAACTTCAACGCGCCGGCGATCGTGACGAACCTGGGAACGCTGACGATCGCCTCGGGCACGGTGAACTTCCTGAACGTCGCGGAGGCGAACGCGAGCGCCCTCGTGCATACCGGCGGAATCCTGACCGGACCGGGCACGCTCCGGGTGACGGGGCTTCTGACCTGGGACGGCGGGACCCAGTCGGGCAGCGGCCAGACGATCGGCGCGGGCGGCATGACCCTCGCGGGCATCACGAAGTCGCTCTCCGGCCGCACGCTCGTGAACCCGGTCGGACAGACGGCGATCTGGAGCGCGGGCGGGATCAACTCCGGCGACGGCGGCGTGTTCGTGAATGACGGCACGTTCCGGACGACGTTCGACGGAGGCTTCAACCACAACCTCGGCGGCGTGCGCGCGGTGTTCCGGAACAATGGCACGCTCGAGAAGACCGTCGCTACGGGAAGGACGCAGCTCTCGTTCACCCTCGACAATCCCGCTTCCGGCGTGATCCGGGCCGGCTCCGGTGAAGTGGAGTTCAACGGCGGCGGCGCGAGTGACGGAGGGATCGAAGGCGCGGGGACCATCGTCTTCGGCGGTGCCACGACGAACGTGAACGGAACCTACGACGTGATCGGCGGAACCCTCGTCGAGACCTCGGCCATCGTGAACTTCAACGCGCCGGCGATCCTGACCAACCTGGGAACGCTGACGATCGTTTCGGGCACGGTGAACTTCAACAACACTGCGCAGGCGATTGCGAGCGCGCTGATGCAGACGGGTGGTAGCGTGACCGGCCCGGGCACGCTCCGGGTGACGGGGATGCTGATCTGGAACGGCGGGACCCAATCGGGCAGCGGTCAGACGATCGGCGCGGGCGGCATGACCCTCGCGGGCATCACGAAGTCCCTCTCCGGCCGCACGGTCGTGAACGCGGTCGGCCAGACAGCGACCTGGAGCGTGGGCGGATTCAATACCGGAGGCGGCGGCGTGTTCGTGAACGACGGCACGTTCCTCGCGACCTTCGACAGCACCTTCTTCTTCAACCTCGGCGGCGCGCCCGCCGTGTTCCGGAACAACGGCACGCTCGAGAAGACCGGCGGCACGGGATCGACGGCGTTCTGGTCCATCCTCGACAACACCGCGACGGGCGTCGTCCGGGCCAGCTCGGGCGTGCTCGAACTCAACGGCGGCGGTGCCAGCGCGGGCCGCTTCGAAGGCGCGGCGACGCTCGCCTTCGGCGGCCTCACGATGGACGTGACCGGGGTCCACGACGTGGCGGGCATCACCCGGGTCGAGGGCGGATCGACGTTCGTGAACTTCAGCCCGCCGGCGACCGTGGCCAATCTCGCGACGCTCGAGATCGTCGCCGGGACGCTGAACTTCAGCACCGGCACACCGATCGGTGTGGGCACCCTCACGCAGACCGGCGGCACGCTGACCGGGACGGACACGGTCACGGTGGCGGGGAACATCAGCTGGTCGGGCGGAACCCAGTCCGGCTCCGGCCAGACGATCGGCAACGGCGGCATGACGTTCTCGGGCTCCGGGCGGACGATCAGCGGTCGCACGATCGTGAACCCCGTCGGTCAGCTTGTGGACTGGACCGCCGGACCGATCGGCTCCGGGGACGGCGGCGCGTTCGTGAACGGCGGCACGTTCCGGATCGGCTTCGACGGACAGGCCGCCTTCAACCAGGGCGGCGCGCGCACCGCGTTCACGAACACGGGCACGTTCGAGAAGACGTCCGGTACGGGCTCCGCGGGCATCGGATTCGTGTTCGGCAACACGGGTCGGGTCCGATCGGCCGCCGGGATCGTGAGCTTCACCGGCGGCTACACGCAGACCGCCGGTACAACCGAGCTCGACGGTGGA
Organism: uncultured delta proteobacterium; assembly: GCA_963704165.1. GTDB lineage: Bacteria > Myxococcota_A > UBA9160 > SZUA-336 > SZUA-336 > VGRW01. The sequence continues at coordinate 165,203 of CAVPHD010000004.1, forward strand.
GCGTTCAGTGGCCTGGTAGCCGGGATCCAGGGCGGAAGCCTGATCGGCTCCGGCGCGGTGACGGGCGGGCTCGCCAGCACTGGCAGGATTGCGCCCGCGTTCAACGGCCCGCTCGCCGTGACGGGAACCTTCGGACAGAGCGGCGCGGGCACACTCGAGATCGAGCTCGCGGGCACGGGCACACCGGGAACCGACTACGACCAGCTGACCGTCTCGCAGGCCGCGACGCTCGGCGGCGCGCTGAACGTCAGCCTCGCGAACGGCTTCGTGCCCTCAGAGGGTGACTCGTTCGTGATCCTGACGTACAGCTCGGCGACCGGCGCGTTTGCGAGTCAGTCACTTCCGCCGCTCGGCGGGGGACTCTCCTGGAACGTCGCGGTCGGCGCGAATGCGCTGACGCTGACCGTCGTGCCCTGACGGACCTCCGGTCAGATCCACCAGCGGCTGTTCAGGAAGTCCATCGTGCCGGCGACCAGCGCGTGCAACGCCACGCCGGGAAAGATGGAGCCGTCGTCGAGCGCGATCCGGCAGAGCGCGAAGCCCGCGGAAGAAGGACCCCTACGACACCCACTTGACCAGATACAGACCCTCGTAGATCCAGAAGACGGTGGCGTCCGTCTCGGCGGCCTGTAGCGCCGGATAGCTCCTGCGGAACGCGTCCATCCCGCTCACCCAGGAGAGCAGCGGCAGAGAGAGCAGATACGCGACCAGGGCGATCGTCCACTCGCGGCGCCTTCCGGCGCGAAGCCCCCAATCACCGAGCTTCTCGCGCAGGACGAGCTTGATCGCCAGCACCGGCAGCGCCATGAGCAGGAGGCTGCTCGTCAGGTGCACGTAGCCGAACGCGTACAAACCGGCGAGCCCGGAGCTGCCCGCGGAGCCGTGCACCGCGCGCACGTGATGCCAGACGAGGGTGAGAAGGATCGCCGCCGACACCCCGACGAGAGTTGTCCGAGAGTCGAGGCCGGGATACTGAGCCGCGACCCATCGGAGAGGCGCGAGCCATCGCGAACCCGGGATCGACCTGAATCGGTGACCCGGAGGAGTCACACGATATGTCTCGTCATTTCGGGTTTCTCCGTGATAGCCTCGGCTGGCAACGCAGGACGGTTTCGGGGTAGATGCGGGGTGGCGCTTTCATGCGGCCGCGAAGAGTTGCACATCTCCTGGTCCTCGTCGGCTCCATTCTGCTCGCACCCGGTGCGGCGCAGGCGGCGTTCTGGGACTACGCGACGATCGTGGCGCCGACCCAACTGCAGACGCTCGAGTCGCGTCCGGTCGAGATCGTCGTGCAGTTCAAGCCGGGAGCGCGCCCTGACACGTTCCGGGCCTGGCTGAACGGGCGTCTGATCACGTCGCGATTCGTCGCGACGCCGACGGGAGTGACTGCTTCGGTCGACGTCGGGGACGGGCTGCGCGTCGGGCTCGAGACGGATCCCCCGCTCGCGACGCTGAATGTGCTGGCGACGCTGGTGAAGGGACCCGGGAGAAAGCAGGACGGCGATCTTCAGGTCTTCTTCGTCCGCGAGCGCAGCGTCAGCGTTCCGCAGCTTGTGGGTCTCTCGACCGAAGCGGCCGGCGCGGCGCTCGCGGCCGCCGGGCTCACGGCCGGCGCGGTGAGCGACGTCGTGCGGGTGTCGATCCCGACCGGGATCGTGATCGAGCAGAACCCGGTCAGTGGAACCCTCGCACCGCGCGGTTCCGCGGTTGCGCTCGTGCGGGTCGCGCAGCCACCGCACGACATCGCGATCCCCGACTCGTGGATGGGCTCGTGGAACCTCGAGTTCACCTACCGCGACACGGCGACCGGCTTCATCGACAGCGTGATGCCGGTCTCGAATCCGATCTGCTCGGCCGACCCGATCGGCGTCGCGGCGCTCGAGGCGACGGCCGCCGCGAATCCGGCTGCCGGGCTCACCACCTGCACCGCGACCGCGACCGAGGATCGCATCGACATCTCCTGCACCGGCGAGTTCGAGCAGATCTTCTGCGCGGTTCCGGTGACCGCGAGGATCTCGCTCGTGCGCTCGGGTGAGTTCATCTCCGGCGACGGAGAGTGGTCCGTCGGCGAGCCCTGCGGCATTCCGCTCCAGAGCCGAGGCCAGACGATCGAGATCATCGGCATGCGCGCGAGCACGGATCCCGGCGCCGCGTGCGCCGGCCCTCCATCGAGCCTGCTGCAGAAGTTCATCAGAAACAGCCTGCTCGTGCTCCTTCGGGGCGAGTTGTGAGGCCCCGGGTCGAAGTGAGCTTCCTCGGCGGGCGCGCGCGCTTCGCGCTCGGCGTCGTATGTCAGCTCTCGCTCGTCGCGCTCGCGGCGTACGGGATCTTCGGATGTACGATCGCGGCGCCCACGGACCCGGAGGTCCCGAGCTGTAGCGATGTCCCCGTCACTCTTTCTCCGGGCGGCTGCACGAACATCGAAGTCGAGCTGAGCCAGGCTTGTCCTACCGTCGCCTGGAGCTATGCGCACGCGCGCTTCCTATTCCTCACGAACGATGCTTTCAGGGGTGAGTACTTCGTCGAGGGCGGGGCGCCGTTTGGAAGCCCAGTCGTGGAGACGTCGCTCTGCGCAGGAGAAGGGCTGCTCTCGCCCTTCAGGATCGTGTCGGCTGAAGTCTGGTACCTGCCCCCAGACTTCTCCCCGCACGACGATTACTCGATCACGCCGGTCAATCTTCATGTAACTCTTGACCCGACACGCGCCTGCGCTCGAGATCTGTGCGTCGATGCCAGCATCGATCAGAGCGGCCCCGTGCCGAACCAGGCGCAGCTTTCGATCGTCGTCGATGCAACCGAGCCGTACGAGGTGGTCTGGACCGCGGATCGCGTACCGAGCGGAATCACTCCGGGCGACGAGACGCTCGAGATCCTCGACGTGACGCTGAGCGGAGAGACGACGTACACGGCCACCGTCACGCTTACGAATCTGACTCCGGCCGGCGCGGTCGTCTCCGTGTCCGACAGCGTGACGGCTCTGTTTGCCGGCGGGAACGCGCCGCCGATCGCCGTGGACGACGCGTACGGCGTCGACGAGGGCGGGAGCTTGTTCGTGCCCGTGCCCGGTGTGCTCGCGAACGACAGCGATCCGGAGTCCGACGCGCTGACCGTCGGGGTGAGCGTCCTGCCGACGAACGGAACGCTCACGCTCAACGGCGATGGATCGTTCGTGTACACGCCGACTCCGGGCTTCAACGGCGAGGACAGCTTCAGCTACATCGCGAACGACGGCACTTCCGACAGCAACGAGGCGACCGTCACGATCACGGTGAATCCGACCGGGAACCAGGCCCCGGTCGGCGTGCCCGATGCGTACGCCGTAGGCGAGGACGATACGCTCGTGATCGACGCGAGCATGGGCGTGCTCGCGAACGACACCGACGGGAACGGCGATCCGCTCACCGCCGCGCTCGTGGACGACGTGACGAACGGCGCGCTCGTGCTGAATCCCGACGGGTCGTTCGGGTACGCGCCCGAGCCGGACTGGAACGGCGAGGACTCGTTCACCTACACCGCGAGCGACGGGATCGCGACGAGCGCGCCGGTGTCGGTCACGCTCACGGTCACGTCGGTGAACGATCCGCCGGTTGCGAACGCCGGCTCCGACGTCGCAGTCCGGGTCGGCGCAATCGCGCAGATCGACGGGAGCGGCAGCAGCGATCCCGACGGCGGGCCCGCTCCGCTGAGTCATGCCTGGACCTTCATTCTTCCGCTTCCGGCCGGGAGCGCGCTCACGGACGCCGATATCGCGGGCGCGAACTCCGCCGCCGCGAGCTTCACGCCCGACGTCGTCGGTCGCTTCACGCTGAACCTGTGGATCAGCGACGGCGCGGATTCCGCGAACGATCAGGTCGACGTGCTGGCCGGCAACGCCGCGCCGAATGCGGGGCCGGACGAATACGCGCTCGACGAGGACGGAACGCTCGGGGTCGTCGCGCCGGGCGTGCTTGGCAACGACTCCGACGCCGAGGGCGATCCGCTCACGGCGGTACTCGTGACCGGTCCGAGCAACGGAACACTCGATCTCCGCGCCGACGGATCCTTCGACTACGCGCCGGCACCCGACTACAACGGCGACGACAGCTTCACCTACCGCGCCAACGACGGCGATCTGGACAGCGCGGATACGACGGTGACGATCACGGTCAACCCGATCAACGACGCGCCAATCGCAGCCGCCGACGCCTACGTCACCGACGAGGATGTCGCGCTCGACGTGCCCGCGGTTGTGGGCGTGCTCGCGAACGACGGCGACGCCGACAGCGACGTCCTCTCGGTGGCGCTCGTCGACGACGTGGCGAACGGCACGCTGACGCTGAACCCCGACGGCTCGTTCCGCTACGTCCCCGACGCGAACGCGAACGGCGCGGACGGATTCACCTACACCGCGAGCGACGGCGTCGAGACGACACCCCCGGTCGCCGTCGAGATCACCGTGACGCCGGTCCCCGATCCGCCGCTCGCGAATGCGGGTCCGGACGTTTCCGTGCGCGTGAGCCGGCTGGCCAGCGTCGATGGCAGTGCGAGCTCCGATCCCGACACCGGCGCGCCGCTCGCGTCGTTCCTCTGGAATTTCGTGCCACCGCTTCCGGCCGGCAGCGCGCTGACGAATGCGGACATCGCGGGCGCGACGACGGCGCTTGCGAGCTTCACGCCCGACGTCGCAGGCAGCTTCACGCTGAACCTCGAGGTCTCGAACGGCGTCGAGACGGCCAGCGATCAGGTGAACGTGCTGGCCGGAAACAGCGCGCCGGTCGCGAACCCGGACGCCTACGCCGTCGACGAGGACAGCCCCCTCGCGATCGCGGCTCCGGGCACGCTCGCGAACGACACCGACCCAGAGGGAGATCCCCTCACCGCGATCCTCTCGACCGGTGCGAGCAATGGCGCGCTCGCGCTCGACCCGAACGGATCGTTCCTCTACACGCCGGCCGCGAACTCGAACGGAACCGACAGCTTCACGTACGTCGCGAACGACGGAGATCTGAGCGGCGCACCGGCGCTCGTGACGATCACCGTCCGGCCGGTGAACGACGCCCCGACATCGAGCGCCGACGCCTATTCCGTCGACGAGGACACGACGCTCACGGTCGTGCCGGCCCAGGGAGTCCTCTCGAACGACGCCGACATCGACGCCGACGTGCTCAGCGCGACGCTCGTCGCCGGCGTCGCGAACGGAAGCCTCGCGCTCGCCGCAAACGGGTCCTTCGTCTACACGCCGGACGAGAACTTCAACGGCACCGACAGCTTCACGTACACGACGAGCGACGGAACCGTCTCGACCGCGGCGACGACGGTCACGATCACGATCGACGCGGTGAACGATGCGCCGGTCGCCGACGCCGGCCCGGACCTCGACGGCGTGGTCGGAACGTCGATCCCGCTCGACGCAACGGGCTCGTCCGACATCGACGGCGACACGCTGACCTATCTTTGGAGCTTCACGCAGGTCCCGACGGGCAGCGCCGCGGCGATCGTGGATCCGACCAGCGCGAGCGCGAGCTTCGTGCCCGACGCGTCCGGGCAGTTCACCGTGCAGCTCGTCGTGAACGACGGCACGGTCGACTCCGCGGCCGACACCGCGATCTTCCTGGTCACGTTCTGCACCGACCTGACCGTCAACTGGGTGCCGAACGCGAGCGGGAACTGGAGCAACGGCGCGAACTGGAGCACGGGCAGCGTGCCCGGCCCCGGCGACAACGCCTGCGTCGACGTCCCGGCCGACATCACCGTGACGCACGACTCGGGCGACGATTCGGTCGCGACCCTCGTCTCCGCCGAGAACCTGGTCCTCTCCGGCGGATCGCTCTCGCTCGCGGGTCCGTCCTTCGTGTACCGCTCGTTCACGCACGGCTTCGGCACGCTCGCGGGCGCGGGTAGCCTGACGGTGCGCGGGCTCTTCACGTGGTCTGGGGGCACTCAGGAAGGCCCGGGACAGACCCTGGGCGCAGGGGGGATTCTCCTCGACGGCAGCACGACGACGATGACGATGACGGGCCGCACGATCGTGAACGCGGCGGGACGGCTCGCGCTCTGGACGAACGGAGTGCTCGTCTTCAGCGAGGGCGGCGGCTTCGTGAACCAGGGCACGTTCCGCACGGACTTCGACGGCGACTCGTTCTACACGTTCAACGGCGCGCGCAGCGTCTTCGCGAACACGGGCGCGATCGAGAAGACGGGCGGCCTGGGGACGTCGTCGCTCGCGTTCGCGCTCTCGGGCGGCGGCACGGCGACGTCGAGCAGCGGAACGCTCGCGTTCACGGGTGGCGGGACGAGCAGCACGGCGTTCACGGGTCCGGCGACGATCGGGTTCGCGGGTGCGTTCGGCTCGCCGCACGTCCTGTCCGGATCGATCTCGGTCGCGAACACGGTCTTCAGCGTCGGCGAGTCGGAGATCGATGGCGCCTACAACGTGTCGGCCAGCACGACGCTTCGGGGTGTCGGGATCGCGAACTTCAACGCGGCGGCGACCGTCGGGAGTATCGGCGCGCTGACGATCGAGGAGTCGAGCGCGGCGAATTTCAGCAGCGGGGAGGTGCCGGTCGCGAGCTCGTTCACGCAAACCAGCGGCGTGCTCACGGGCACGGACACGATCACGGTGACGGGCAGCATGAGCTGGGACGGCGGCGAGCAGCGCGGCCCGGGAACGACGGACGTGCGCAACGGCATGACGCTCGCGGGCACGACGAAGCAGCTGCTCGGCCGGACGATCGTGAACGCTCCGGGGCGGCTCGCGACCTGGACGGAGGGCACGATCCTGCTCGGCGAGGGCGGTGGGTTCGTGAACCAGGGCACGTTCCGCACGGACTTCGACGGCGACTCGTTCTACACGTTCAACGGCGCGCGCAGCGTCTTCGCGAACACGGGCGCGATCGAGAAGACGGGCGGCCTGGGGACGTCGTCGCTCGCGTTCGCGCTCTCGGGCGGCGGCACGGCGACGTCGAGCAGCGGAACGCTCGCGTTCACGGGTGGCGGGACGAGCAGCACGGCGTTCACGGGTCCGGCGACGATCGGGTTCGCGGGTGCGTTCGGCTCGCCGCACGTCCTGTCCGGATCGATCTCGGTCGCGAACATGGTCTTCAGCGTCGGCGAGTCGGAGATCGATGGCGCCTACAACGTGTCGGCCAGCACGACGCTTCGGGGTGTCGGGATCGCGAACTTCAACGCGGCGGCGACCGTCGGGAGTCTCGGCGCGCTGACGATCGAGGAGTCGAGCGCGGCGAACTTCAGCAGCGGGGAGGTGCCGGTCGCGAGCTCGCTCACGCAAACCAGCGGCGTGCTCACGGGCACGGACACGATCACGGTGACGGGCAGCATGAGCTGGGACGGCGGCGAGCAGCGCGGCCCGGGAACGACGGACGTGCGCAACGGCATGACGCTCGCGGGCACGACGAAGCAGCTGCTCGGCCGGACGATCGTGAACGCACCGGGGCGGCTCGCGACCTGGACGGAGGGCACGATCCTGCTCGGCGAGGGCGGCGGGTTCGTGAACCAGGGCACGTTCCGCACGGACTTCGACGGCGACTCGTACTACACGTTCAACGGCGCGCGCAGCGTCTTCGCGAACACGGGCGTGATCGAGAAGACGGGCGGCCTGGGGACGTCGTCGCTCGCGTTCGCGCTCTCGGGCGGCGGCACGGCGACGTCGAGCAGCGGGACGCTCGCGTTCACGGGCGGAGGCACGAACAGCACGGCGTTCATGGGTCCCGCGACGATCGGGTTCGCGGGCGCGTTCGGCTCGCCGCACGTCCTGTCCGGATCGATCTCGGTCGCGAATGTGGTCTTCAGCGTCGGGGAGTCGGAGATCGATGGCGCCTACAACGTGTCGGCCAGCACGACGCTTCGGGGTGTCGGGATCGCGAACTTCAACGCGGCGGCGACCGTCGGGAGTATCGGCGCGCTGACGATCGAGGAGTCGAGCGCGGCGAACTTCAGCAGCGGAGAGGTGCCGGTCGCGAGCTCGCTCACGCAAACCAGCGGCGTGCTCACGGGCACGGACACGATCACGGTGACGGGCAGCATGAGCTGGGACGGCGGCGAGCAGCGCGGCCCGGGAACGACGGACGTGCGCAACGGCATGACGCTCGCGGGCACGACGAAGCAGCTGCTCGGCCGGACGATCGTGAACGCACCGGGGCGGCTCGCGACCTGGACGGAGGGCACGATCCTGCTCGGCGAGGGCGGCGGGTTCGTGAACCAGGGCACGTTCCGCACGGACTTCGACGGCGACTCGTACTACACGTTCAACGGCGCGCGCAGCGTGTTCGCGAACTCGGGCATCTTCGAGAAGACGGGTGGCGGCGGGGCGACCCTGTTCGCATTCGCGTTCGACAACGTCGGTGTGCTCCGACCCGTCACTGGAACGCTCGATGTCGCGGGTGACTTCGTGCAGAGCGGAGCCGGTGCACTGGACATCGTGCTCTCGGGCGCGGGCGCTCCTGGAACGGACTACGACCAGGTCAATGTCGCGGGTGCATCGACTCTCGGTGGGGCGCTGAACGTGAGTCTCTCGGGTGGCTTCGTTCCGGCGTCCGGTGACGCGTTCGAGATCATGACGTACGGCTCCGCCACCGGCGGATTCACGAGTCAGTCACTGCCGCCGCTTGGTGGCGGTCTGAGCTGGAACGTCTCGGTCGGGCCTGCGGCGGTCACGCTCAGCGTCGTTCCCTGACGCTGATCTCAGGCGGCGTGACAAGCGCGGGGCCATCTGCTCGAATCTCGCCGTGCCGAACGAGTACCCGCCCCCGCAGCACATGACGCGCGACCTGCGCATGGTGATCGAACGCGACCTTGGCGGTGGCCGCGCGAGCATGCCGATCGTCCCCGAGATCCTCTCCGACCCGGGCGCGGTCTGCGCGGGCGCGCTGGCGACGCTGGTCGACGTCTACTGCGGCGGCCTCGCGCTCGACGTCGCGCATCCGAACTGGCTCGCGACGCTCGATCTCTCGCTCCACGTGCTGCGGCCGCTCGTGAAGGGGAACGTCGTCGCCCGCGGCTCGGTGCTGCGCGCGGGCCGCCAGACGGTGGTGCTCGAAGTTTCGCTCTCCGACGACGCGGGCACCGAGGCGGGATTGGCGACGATGACCTACGCGATCCTCGAGCGACGCCCGGACACACCGCAGTACGCGCGCGACTTCGCCCCGAAGCGAAGCGAGCTCGCGTTGCCCGGCTCGGGCCTCTCGGCGCCGTTCGCCGAGCAGATCGGCATCCGCGTCGTCGACGCGGCCGCGGGCCACGCCGAGCTCGAGATGCGCGACTACGTCGTGAACAGCCTCTCGGCGCTGCAAGGGGGCGCGGCGGCGACGCTCGTCGACGTCGCGAGCGCGGCCCTCGGTCGCGAGCTGCTCGGCAGGCCGGTCACGACGACCGATCTCGAAGTCCACTACCTGGCGCTGGGCAAGCTCTCCCCGATTCGCACGAACGCGCGCGTCCTGCTTTGCCAGGATCGGAGCGCTGCACTTCGGGTCGAGGTGCGCGAGTCCGGACCCGACGCGCGTCTGTGTTACGTCGCGACGACGCGCGTCGGCTGAACCGGGGTCAGATTCCGCGCGCTCAGTACAGGTTCTGAGTCGCGGATGCCCCGACTTCGGCGGTGAGCCACTGGTCCGCTCGATCGGCGCGACAGCTGGCCGCGCGGCAGAAGATCGCGTTCATGATCTGCGCCCCGACCTGTGAGCCCGTCGTGTGCCAGCGCGGCGGCTGCACGACGAGCACCGCAATCGCCACCTTCGGACGGTCGGCGGGCGCGAGTCCGATGAACCATTCGTAGCGACCGGGGGGCGTCTTGCCCGAGAGGCTGCCCGTCTTCGCGGCGACGCCCATCGCCTTCAGGATCGGACGGCCGTACGAGGCGTGAAACGCTCGGCGCGCGGTGCCGCTCACGGTCGTCGAGATCATCATCTTGCGAAGCTGCGTCGCGAGCGCCGGTGACAACACCGGAATCGGGGCGGTGACCTGGGGGAGAGCCAGGGGCTGGCCGTTCGCGTCGGTCACGCGTTCGATCCAGCGCGCCTTGCGGCGCTTGCCATCGACGAGCGTGGCTGCGATCTCCGCGGCGTGCAGGGCGGTGATCTGCAGGCCCGCGAGACCACTGCCGAGCTTGCCGAGCGCGTACTTGTCGCCGTGCGGATCGGCGGCCTGTCCGGCCTCGTGCCCGGGGCCCGGCCGCTGGAGCAGGCCGAATCGGCGGATGACGTCGAGCATCCGTCTCGCGCCGAGATCGTTCACGGCCAGCTGTGCGAAGCACTGGTTGTTCGACATCGCGAGCGCCCGCTCGAGCGTGACTTCCGTCCCGCGCCTGGGTGCGGCGACCCGCGCAGGCGTCAGGCGGTACGGATTGCCGACGTAGCGGCAGACCCGTTTCGCGACGCCGGGTACGCTCTCGAGGGCCGCCGCGGCCGTCACGACTTTCACCAGGGAAGCGGCCGGATAGACCTCGCCGGGCGGCAAGCGCTTCGAATCGGTTCCGGCGTAGGCGATGATGTTTCCGGTCGCAGGATCGAGCACGACGGCGAGGCCGAGTCCCACGCGACCGCGTTCGAAAATGTCGTAGATCGCGCGCGTCAGCTCCAGGTCGAGCGTGTACTCGACACGGAGCTTCGAGGCCCCAGCCCCGCGTGCGACCACCTCGCGGACGCGCTCGCCCCGAGACGTGCGCGCGTTCGCGTTGCTGCCCGCAACGAGCCGTGGCAAGTCGGCTGCACCGATCGTCGGCAGCGGCACGGGCACCCGGGCGAGCACATCCGCGGGCACGCCGCGCGACTTCGCGCGCTCCGCGGTCGGAGCGGGGGCGACCGCTGGTGATTCCGCCGGCGGGGCTCGCGGGGGCAGGGGAGTGGGCAGCGCGGGCTCGAACGGATCGACGTCGGGTGCGGGTTCCTCCGCCGACTCCGGCCCGAACGCGCTCACCTGGGGCATGCCCGCACTCGGATGCGATTCGGCGGAGGCGTCGGTGCCGACTCCGGCCAGCACGGTCCAGACCGCGATCCCCAGACAGCCGAGGCCGATGGCGATCGTGAGCTGTCCCCGCCGGAGCATCTGCCGCCGCGCGCGGCGCTCTCGTGCTGCGAGCCGCCGAGCGCCACGCAGGTCCCGCGAATCTCCTCGCAACGACCATCCCCCCTCGTGCGTTTTAGCTTCGAGGGCGCGCGTGCGCCACGCGGTCGGGTAAGATGCGGCAAGAATGCGCAGTCGGATACGTCTCGCCGCGACTCTGGTGCTCCTGCTCCCGCTCTCCGTGGCCGCAGAAGACCCGGTCGGGGAGGTCCGCGACTGCCTGAATCGCAACGTTCCCAAGAAGTCGAGCGTGCAGATCGTCCACTTCAAAGCGGTCGATCGGATCGGCGGGCAGCGCGAGTTCCGCGCCAAGATGCTCGGTCTCCAGATGGCCGACGGCTCGCGCCGCGCGAAGCTCTGCATCACGCAGCCTGCCGAGATGCGCGGCTCCGAGATGCTCTCCATGGAGACACCCGACGGCGCCCCCGACAGCTTTCTGTTCACTCCCGAGCTCCGGAAGGCCAAGCGGGTCACGGGCGAAGGCATGGGCGGGAGCGTGTTCGGAACCGACTTCACCTACGAGGACCTGCAGCGCTGGCAGCAGCTGAACCGGCCCGAGAGCCAGGAACGTCTGCCCGACACCGAGATCGACGGCCGACCGGTCTACGTGCTGATGAGCAAGCCCGTCGAGGGGACGGCGTCGTCGTACAGCAAGGTCGTGAGCTACGTGGACAAGCAGACCTGCGTGGTGATCAAGTCCGAATCGTTCGAGAACGGCGATCGCGTGCGCAAGCTGCTCACCGCGAATCCCGAGGACATGCTCGAAGACGCCGGAGTCCACGCACCGACGGAGGTCGTGATGAAGGACGTCCGGGACGAGACCCGGACCACGGTCGTCGTCGAAGATCTCGTGGTCGATGGCAAGATCGACGAGCGCAGCTTCCAGGTGAGCTCACTCGGGCGGCACTGCCGCTAGTGAGCGCCGCCGTGGGCTCCCTGCCGCGAGCGAGCACTTGAAGCGGATCTTCCGGTTCGTCGCGCAGTGGCCGTGGCTGACGCTGCTCGCGATCGGAGTGCTGACCGCCGTCGCCGTCCATCCGCTCGTCGATCTCGAGAAGCGGCGTTTGCGCCCGCTCGACGTCGACATGTCGATGGACGGCTTGCTCCCCGACGACGCCGAGGAACGTCAGTTCTACGACTTCGCGCGCCGGGCGTTCGGCAGCAACGAGACGATGGTCGTCGCCTTCTCGAGCGACGACCTGTTCACGCACGACTCGCTCCAACGCATCTCGCGCATCACGACCGAGATCGAGAAGCTCGACGGTGTCCACCACGCGATCTCGATCGCGAACGCCGCCAACGTCCGCGGCAACGAGGACGGAGTCGACATCCGCGCGTTCGTGAAGGACATCCCGACCGATCCCGCGGAGCTCGCCGGGCTGCGCCGCGAGGCGCTCGCGAATCCGATCTACGCCGGAAACCTGATCTCGGCCGACGGCCGGACCGCGGCGATCGTCGTGCAGTTCCTGAACATCTCCGACCGCGAGTTCATCGCGAAGGGCCTCGACGCGGCCGTGCATCGCATCGCCCACGCGGAAGCGGGCGAGGCCGAGGTCTGGATCACCGGCGGCCCGCACATCCGGATCGCGCAGGCGAGGTACCTCGAGGCGAACCTCCTGCGCATCGCGCCGCTGATCCTGCTCGCGCTCGCGGTCGTGCTCGGGATCTCGTTCCGCACGGTGCGCGGTGTGATCCTGCCGCTTCTCAGCGTCTCGGCCGCGGTGCTCTGGACGCTCGGCGCCATGGCGTGGCTGGGAAGACCGCTCACGCTGGTCACCTTCTTCGTTCCGGTCATGCTCCTGATCCTCGGCGTCGCCTACTCGGTGCACGTCGTCTCGGAGTTCTACGACACGCTGCGCGACGACGGGAAGATCAGCTCGCGAGACGCCGTCGAACACACGCTCTCGATCGTCTGGCTGGCGGTGGTCCTGGCCGGGCTCACGACGGTCGCGGGGTTCCTCTCGAACGCGGTCTCGCCGATGGCCGCGCTCGTCGAGTTCGGCTGGACGATGGTCGTCGGCGTGCTCGCGACGCTGATCTCCGCGCTCACGCTCACCCCGGCGCTGCTCGCGGTGCTCGGTCGGCCGCGGCGCATCGCGGCGTCGGCAGACGTCAGCGAGCACGGCCTGTTCTCGCGTCTGATCGGCCGGCTCGCCGCCTTCGACCTGCGCAACCGGCGCGCGATCTTCGTCGTCTGGGGCGTGATCGCCGTCGCCTCGTGCGTGCTCGCGACCCGGCTCGTCGTCGGCAGCGAGGGAATCCGCTCCCTGCCCGCAAGTTCCGAGGAGCGGCTCGACTTCGAGGCCGTGAACACGCATCTCGACGGGGCGAACGGCTTTCAGATCGTGGTCGAGGCGAAGGAGAAGACCACCTTCAAGCAGCCCGCGAACCTGCGCGCGCTCGAGTCGCTTCAGGACTGGCTCGACTCCCAGCCCGAGATCGGCGGCACCCGGGGCCTCGTCGATTTCGTGAAGCTCCTGAATCGCGCGTTCCACGCCGACGATCCGGCGAAGTTCTCGGTGCCCGAGAACCAGCGGCTGGCCGGACAGCTCCTCTTCCTCGGCGCGAGCGACGAGCTCGAGGGCTACATCGACGCGCGCTACCAGCTGACCAACATCCAGGTTCGGACCACGATCATCGGCAGCAACGAGGTCGGTGAGCTCGTCGAGCGGATCGAGGCGCACATGGCCCGCCTGCCGCCGAACCTGAAGGGCCGCGTGACCGGAAACCAGGTTCTGATGGCCGGCGTCGTGGACGACCTGATCCTCGGTCAGCTGCAGAGCATTCTCACCTCGCTCCTGCTGATCTACGGGCTGCTCTGCGTGCTCTTCCTGTCCTGGACGCGCGGCATCTACGCGCTGGTTCCGAACGTGATTCCGATCGCCGTCTACTTCGGCGCGCTCGGCATCACCGGCATTCCGCTGAACCTGACCACCAGCATCATCGCGCCGATGGCGCTCGGCGTCGCGATCGACGACACGATCCACTACTTCCTGCGCTTCAGCGCCGAAGCCAAGCGCCTCGCCGACGAAGAGAAGGGCACCGTCGCCGTCCTGCACTCGGTCGGAAAGCCCGCGATCTTCTCCACGCTCTCGCTCGTGGCCGGATTTCTCGTGCTCTGCTTCAGCGACCTGACCTCGTACCAGCAGGTCGGCGGGCTCGGCGGCTTCACGCTCGGCTTCGGCCTGCTCGTCGAGGTGACGCTCACGCCCGCGCTGTGCAGCGGGCTCCGCATCGTCACGCTCTGGGACACGCTGGGGCTCGATCTCGGCGAGGACCCGCAGGAGGCGATTCCCCTGTTCAAGGGGCTTTCGAAGCCGCAGTGCCGGATCGTCGCGCAGATGGCGAGCCTGCGGGACATGCCCGAAGGCACGCCGCTCGCTCACATCGGCGACAACGAGCGCGAGATGTACGTGATCGTCGACGGCGTGGTTCGCGTCTGGAAGCCCGGCGACGGAGGACCGATCGAGCTCAACCGCTGCGGCCGCGGCGAGGTCGTCGGCGAGGTCGGGCTCTTCCACGGCGAGCGGAGCGCGAACATGGACGTGGCATCGAAGGCGAGGCTCCTGCGTTTCACCCCGAATACGCTGCGGCGCCTGTCGCGACAGCGGCCGCGGATCGCCGCGGTGCTGCTGCGAAACCTGAACGAGATCCTCGCGCAGCGGCTCTCGAGGTCCACCGACCGCCTGCGCTAGTGGATTCCGCTGCCTCCGGACAGCGCCTTCACGATGTCGCCGATCGCCACCTTCGCGTCGCCGAAGAGCATCATCGTGTTGTCGGCGGTGTAGAGCTCGTTGTCGATGCCGGCGAAACCCGGGTTCATCGAGCGCTTGATCGCGATCACGCTGCGGGCCTTGTCGACGTCGAGGATCGGCATGCCGTAGATCGGGCTCGTCTTGTCGTGCCGCGCGGCCGGGTTGACGACGTCGTTGGCGCCGACGACGAGCACGACGTCGGTCTGCGCGAAGTCGGGGTTGATGTCGTCCATCTCGGCGAGCTCGTCGTAGGGGATCTCGGCCTCGGCGAGCAGCACGTTCATGTGGCCGGGCATGCGGCCCGCGACCGGGTGGATCGCGAACTTCACGGAGATCCCGCGCTTGGTCAGCTGGTCGCGGAGCTCGCGCACGCGGTGCTGCGCCTGCGCGACCGCCATGCCGTAGCCCGGCACGATCACGACCTGGTTCGAGGCTTCGAGAAGGTCCGCCGCGTCCTGCGCGCTGCCGCTCTTCACCGCCTTCTGCTCGCCCGCGGCGGCGATCGTCGCCACCTGGCCGAACGCACCGAACAGCACGTTGGTGAACGACCGGTTCATCGCCCTGCACATGATCATCGAGAGGATGAAGCCCGACGATCCGTCGAGCGCGCCCGCGATGATCAGCAGGTTGTTCTCGAGCACGAAGCCCATCGCCACGGCGGCGAGGCCGGCGTACGAGTTCAGCAGCGAGATCACGGTCGGCATGTCCGCGCCGCCGATCGGGATGATCAGGAGCACGCCGAACAGGAGCGACAGCCCGATGATCAGCGGGAAGAGCTGCCACTGCGTCGGGTCGACCACCAGCCACACACCGGCCGCGATGGCGATCGCGAGCAACGCCAGGTTGATCAAGTTCTGGTTGCGATAGGTGATCGGCCGGGTCGGGATCACCTCCTGGAGCTTGCCCGCCGCCATCAGGCTCCCGGTCAGGGTGACGAAGCCGAGGATCACCTCGATCGAGATCGCGACCATCCGGAACGTGGTGAGCTCGCCCGACTCGAGCCAGAGGCTGTACTTGGCCGTGCCGACGAGCCCGGCGGCGAGGCCGCCGAACGCGTGCGAGAGCGCGGTCCGCTGCGGCACGGCCGTCAGCGCGACGCGCGAGAGCGGGACGCCGATGATGGTTCCGATCACCACCGCGACCGCGATCCACTCGAAGTGGTGCACGATGCGGGTGCAGGAGCGTGCCGAGCACCGCGAGCGACATGCCGAGCACGCCCGCGAGTACGCCGCGCCGGGCGGTCTCGGGGCGCGCGAGCCAGCGCAGCGAGAAGATGAAGAGGCCCGACGCCACCAGGTAGCTGCCCTGCATCAGATCCCAGACGTACGCTTCGGGGATCACTTCGAGGGCTCCCGCTTCTTGAACATCTGCAGCATGCGGTCGGTGATCAGGAAGCCGGAGACGATGTTGGCGACCGATGCGGCCACCGCGACGGTGCCGAGCACGGTCGCGAAGGTCGTCTTCTGCTCGCCCGCGATGATCATCGAGCCGACCACCGCGATCGCCGAGATCGCGTTGGTGAGCGACATCAGCGGCGTGTGGAGCAGCCGCGAGACGTTCCGGATCACGTCGAAGCCGATGAACGTCGCCAGCATGAAGACGAATGCCATCGTCCAGAAATCGACTTGCTGCACCTGCCGGGCCTCCTCGTCTTGGTCCTCGGGCGGGAATCCAGTAGCGCTATCCGTCCCCGAAAACGAACTTCGAAACGATCGCACAAACCCCGCCGATCAGTCCCGCCGCGGGGAGGGTCAGGATCCAGGCGATGAAGATGTCCCGGGTCAGCCCCCAGCGGACCGCCGATATCTTCTGCGTCGCGCCAACGCCCATGATCGAGGTCGAGATCACGTGGGTCGTCGAGACGGGGAAGCCGAAGTGTGCCGTGCCCATCAGCACCGCCGAAGCCGCCGTCTCGGCTGCGAATCCGTGCACGGGGGTGAGCTTGACGAGCCGCATGCCGAGCGTGCGGATGATGCGTTTCCCGCCCGAGTAGGTCCCCAACCCGATCACGACGGCGGACGAGAGCTTCACCCAGAGCGGCACGTCCGCAGTCGGGATCGCGCCCCCGGCGAAGAGCGCCAGCGTGATCACGCCCATGGTCTTCTGCGCGTCGTTCGAGCCGTGACTGAAGGCCATGAACGAGGCCGAGACGAGCTGGGCGACGCGAAAGCGGCGCGCGAGCACGCCGGGGTGCATGTGTCCGAAGACCCAGAGCAGGATCACCATCAGGACGATGCCGACCGAGAAGCCGATCACCGGCGCGAGCACGGTCGGGATCAGCACCTTGTCGACGATTCCGCCCCACTTCACGTACTCCGAGCCGCTGGTCGCGATCACGGCGCCCGCCACGCCACCGACCAGGCAGTGGGACGAGCTCGACGGCAGCGCCCACCACCACGTCAAGAGGTTCCAGGCGATTGCGCCGACGAGGCCGCCGAGCATCACCGGGCCCGTCACCGCGCTCGATTCGACGATGCCCTTGGCGAGCGTCGCGGCGACGTTGGTCGAAACCAGCGCGCCGACCACGTTCAGCACCGCGGCGCCGAAGAGGGCGACGTTGGGAGGCAGCGCTCGCGTCGAGATCGACGTCGCGACGGCGTTCGCGGCGTCGTGGAAGCCGTTCGTGAAGTCGAAGACGAGCGCGATCACGACGACCGCGACGAGGATCCACTCCATCAGCTGTTCTCTAGAACCACGCCTTCGACGACGTTCGCGACATCCTCGCAGCGGTCGATCGCGCCCTCGACGTCCTCGTAGATCTCTTTCCACTTGATCAGCGCGCGCGCGTCGAGCTCTTCCTTGAAGAGCCGCGCCGTCGCCCGGCGCAGGACGCGATCGTTCTCCTTCTCGACCGTCTTCACGCTGACGCAGAGCGCGCGCATCTTCTCGGGCGCCACTCCGCCGGCGAGTCCGTCCACGGCGGTCTTCATCGCTTCGGTCGCGCGCACCACGTTCTCGGACATCTCGAGCATTTCGGGCGTGGGGTGCTGGATCTCGTACAGCCAGATGCGCTGCGCCGTCGCCTCGATGTGATCCATGATGTCGTCGATCCGGCTCGAGAGCTGATGGATGTCCGAGCGGTCGATCGGCGTGATGAACGAGGAGTGCAGCATCTCCATCGTCTCCTGGCAGATGCTGTCGGCCTGGTGCTCGACCGCGTGGATGCGTCGATAGCCGGCCTCCGCCTGGCTCGGGTCGCGAAGCAGATCGCGGAGCAACCCGGCTCCCTCGACGCAGAGCGCAGCGTGCTTCGAGAACAGTCCGAAGAACTCCGTCTTCTTGGGCAGAATCCTGGAGAGCATCGATCCCCCGATCGTGGCTGGCGCAAGCGGTGTACCACAACTCGGTGATCCGCGTGGGTTTCGCGCGGGCTCGACGCCCGGAGGCGGATTCCTCGACGCGACACGGGTCGGGCAGCTCACTTTCCGCAACGAAAGGGCTGGTCTGGACTACGCAGTCCGGTGTAAGATCGCCAGAGCCGGGCGGTGCGCGCGGCGCCGCTCGGACGGAAGGGCGGCCATGTGCGTGCGTGTCGCACGGTCTGCAGCAATCGGCCTCATCCTCGCGGTCGTGACCGCATCCGCTCCGGCCTTCGCGCAGATCGCTCCGCGTGTTCTCTCGCCTTTCGTCGACACCGACTACGTCTTCGGGCTCCAGGTCGCCCTGACCGCCCACGACCAGAACGGCCTCTGCGCGGCGGCAGCGGAGGACTACGAGTGGTTCTTCCGCGAGCAGGGCGATCCGTGGCCGGCATCGGGCTATTTCTTCGACGACCCCGACCGGCTCCTCGCGAATCGGGTCATTCCATTCGGCTGCGATCTGGCACCCGTCCCGGGCGACGCCTGTCTGGTCGACGGAAAGAAGCGCTACGAGGTCAAGGTGCGCATGTGCGGTGTCGACTCGCCGACCATCGCGTTTGCGATCGTGTACGCGCCGCTTCCGGCCGACCCGCCGCATCCGAGCTTCCCACCCGACGACGGCGAGCCGCTTCCGGATCCGCCCAACGACGGCAACTACTGCTTCGTGGACTGGGGGCCCGTCGACACCAACGGCGTGCAGGATCACGCGGCGACCGAGCACTTCAACGTGTTCTGGCCTGCGACCTATTCGCTCTGTGACCCCTCGATCACCCTGAATCCTCCGCAGCCGGTCTTGCCGCCACCGACGGCCGCACGGCTGGGCCTGATGGAGTGCATCTACGCGGTGCTCGACGCGGACATGGTGTCTCCGCTCTCCCCAGCGTCGATCTATCGGAATGCGCCCGCCTATGCGGGGATCACCAAGCTCCCGCTGATCACGGGGAAGGCCGTCACGGGCGGTGGGGGCGGGGACGGCGAGATCCAGGGCATGTCGCACGGCCCCGGCGCGAACGCCCCGTCGACCGACCGGGTCGCGATCCACGAGCTCTTCCATGTCTTCGACTACGCCGGCAATCCGCTTCACTACCGCAATCGCGACTACCGCTACGAGGCGAACCCTTTTCACTTCTACCACGAGGCGACCGCGGTGGTGGAGCAGGCGATGAGCTCCTCGGCGCCAAATCCCTGGGGGTACCGCTGGGACCGCTGGCCGGCGTGGATTCCGCTCGACCTCGGTCTGACCGAGCTCGACTACGACGCCGCGCCGTTCTGGGCGTACGTGCTCGGGCGTTACGGCTTCACACCGCGCCGCAGCCTGCGCGGCCCCGCGATCGATGCGTGCGCGGCGTACGCGCAGAGCGATTCGCTCGGAAACGAGCTCGAGCCTCACCGCTACAAGTTCTTCGAGGAGTGGAACGCGATCACACGTGCCGACGTCAGCATCGTCGAGCCCGTGCTTCGCAACTACGTGTCTGGACAGTGCCCGGTCGAGTCGCACTACGGCCCGCTCTGGAGCGGCGCCGAAGCGGACTCGCCTCTCAACAACGGCGCGCTCTATACCGGGATGGTGGATCCGGTCTGCATGCAGACGCTCGAATACGACCTCTCGGTGGTGGAGGATCTGGCCCGCGCGAACGCCGGGGCGTGGGCCGGGACGGAGCTCGCGGAGTCGATCCAGCTCGACTTCGCCGTCGACTTCGCCAAGCGCTTTTCACCGCTCAGTCTCCTCACCGGAATCCCCGACGGCATCGTCTGTGCGCTTGCGGGCTTGCAACGCTCCTCGGGATTCGACGCGACACCATCGGGGTGTCTCAAAGGTGGCTCCGAGGACGGGTCGTTTCCGGGGATTCGTGCCGATGCTCCGATCTGCGCGGGCGTGAATCCGCACGACTTCTGGGCTCGGATCGAGTTTCGCGTCACGACCGCGTCGCCGCGGTGGATGCGCGTGCTTGCGAACGACGATGCGACGGTCTTCGTCGACGGCACAGCCGTGATCGACGGGGCCGATCCGTTCGGGCGCGCCAACTACGCGGGCTTCCCACCCGCGTCCGCGACCTACGCCGACCAGCGCTACCAATGGCCCGAGAACCACGCGCCGCGCACGAGCCTGTTCCGGGTCGGCGATGCTCGCAGCCATCGCTACGAAGTCGAGTGGGTGAATCGGGGGGATGGGCGCGGCAACGCGGACTACGACTGTGACTCGCAGCGTAGCCGCTACCTGCTCCAGCTCGAAGGTTACGACACGACGCCGGCCGCCCTCGCGCCCGTTCCCGCGGCCAACATCCAGATCGTTCGCGCGGAATTCTGGGGCGGACAGGGCAGCGGCTATCCGCCCGGCGGCCCGGCCGGGGCGACGATCCCACCCGACTACAAGAACCTGGCGGCTCCGCTCGCGCGCGAGATCCAGCTCCGTCCGGTCGGTGGCGGCGGCTCGCGTCCGTTCCTTCTGCCACCGCTGGCCGCGCACTACCATCCGGTCGCTTGCCCGACCGGCTACTCGGGCGGCTTCGAGGTCTCGGTCCGAGACGACTTCCTCACCGAGACGCGCCCGTCCGTCCACCTGCTCGCGCTGAAGGCGCCGGACACGGTCGAGTGGCGCGGAGCCGTGCCCGTCCGTGACGCCGACGAGCGAAGCGTGACGCTCACCTGCGATGGCGCGAGCGAGGTCGCGAGGGACGGGGGAGATCCGGCATTCCTCGCCGTGAGCACGGCACGGACGCTGCACGGGCCCGCCGATTCGTTCGGCACGCTCGGCGCAGTTCACTACACCGTGTTGGCGGGCAACCCGGGCGCGGACACGGACGGCGACGGCGTCGCGGACTACCGCGACAACTGCCCGTACCAGTCCAACCCGAGCCAGGCCGATGGCGGGCGGCTCGGATCCCTCCTGCCGGATTGGGTCGGAACCTCCTGCCAGTGTGGCGACGTGACCAACGACGGTGCGGTGCTTCCCGACGACGTGACCGCTTTGCGCAACTGGCTCGCGCGGGCCACGCCTTCGCTCCCGGCCGGGCAGAAGTGCAACGTGATCGGCCCCGCGGGAACGAGCCCTACACAGGACTGCGACGTCCGCGACATGGCCGTTCTCCTGCGGAGCATGACACCGGACCAGCTCGCTCCCGGGCCGTCGCCCGTCTGCGGGCCGGCCCTGCCCTGAGGGATCGTGCGGATTCCTCAGGTCGAACTGCGGTCCCACCTCCGGTACACCTCGCGCAGGTTCAGGGCGAGCACGACGAAGAGCCCGAGCGCGAAGATCCCGATCCAGAACGAGCCGCCGCCGGGAAAGCTCGTCGCGGTGAAGTTCGCGATCTGCTTGGTGCCCAGGATCGGCGGGGTGAACGGATCCATCTTGAACGGCGCCGTCGGGTCGAGGTTGTGCCCGAAGAAGTAGAGCTTGTAGTAGAAGCGGGCCATCGAGAACGCGGAGAAGTATCCGAACAGAACGATCAGGTCGATCAGCGAGCGCAGATCGCCGACGGCGGCGACCCGGAGTGCGAGCAGGGCGAGCGCTCCGATCGCGAAGGGAATCCAGTCGAGGTCGGACAGCGCCCCGCGATCGATGCTCGCCATGCCGATGTAGTGGTTCAGCTTGTTCACCTCGGAAACGTCACCACTGACGGTGTAGGCGAAGATGTCGAGGCCCAATCCCCCGGGGTACTGCGGCGCGTTCATCTGCAGGTGCCAGAGCGGTGCCGAGAACCCGAGCAACAGCGGCACGATGAGCGCCAGAAGAGCCCAACGGGTTCCGAGGACCAGTCCACCTCCGAGGCTGCGGTCGAATTGCTCGCGTGTGGTCAACACTGTGGACTCCTATCCGTATCGCGGTTGTGACTAGACGAGATCGAATCGCCGAAATGCGCGAAGCGCAAGGGCGAAAGCTGCGGCACCGAGCACGAGCGGCCAGACGACGCCGAGCGCGAACAGGCCGTTGGCCCCGAGGCTCTGGATCAAATAGAAGCCGACTGGTCCCAAGGTCTCGAGATCGACGCCGCCGGCCGAGAGCAGTCCGAGGCGGGCGTCCTGGACCGGATTCAGCACCGCCAGGAGCAGGACCGCGCGCGGCTGGAGTTGCCAGCGTAGCATCGCGCCGATCAGCGCGAAGTCGACCAGAGCGACGCCCGCGAGCCAACACAGGATCACGTAGGCGTTCGCACGCGCGGGGCTGCGCACGCGCACCGAGATCAACAGCCCGAGCGACGTGAACGCGAAGAGCAGTGCCGCGCAGAGTGCGGACGCGCGCGCCGCGATCCCCGCGGCGGCGCCGGCGCCGCTCCACGCGATGCCGACGAGGCCGAGGATCGCGAAGATCCCGACGAGCGGAACGACCAGGGCTCCGAAGCGGACCGCGAGGAGCGCGGCGAGGTATCGCTCGCGACGGATCGGCTGGCTCATCAGGAGCTCGAGCGTGCCCTCGTCGCGCGCACGATTCACCACCTGGCCGGTCGCCACGAGCGCGACCAGCGGGAGCAACAATACCAGCATGTGACAGAACGAGAAGACCGCACGGCCCATCCCGGTGAAGCCGACGACGCCAGACTCGCGAAGGCCCGCCGCGACGAACGCCCCGGCGAGTCCGGCGTAGAGCAGAAGGCAGATCGCGAGCCAGCGCGAGCGCACCACCTCGGCGAGATCGAGTCTCGCGACGGCCGTGAAGTCGACGCTCGGCTTCACGGCAAGGCTCCCGGTCGCGACGCTTCGATGCGCTGCACCTCGGCGAGCGCCTGCGCGCGCGAGATCGTTTCGCGCTCGTTCGCGTCCACGGCCCCGAGGCCGTAGCCCATCGGTGTCGCATCGGCGCGCACGAAGCCGGCACTCGAGGCGGGAATCCAGCGCTCCTCGTACAGGTGATGGAAGAACGCGGAGGCTTCCTCGTCCGGGTGCTCGGCCGCGTACAGAAGCAGACAGCCCGCGTCGTCGAAGAACCGCAGCATTCCCGTTGGCGTGTGCAGCTGCGCCGCGAACGCGCGCTCGCCGATGAGCATCCCGCATCGCGCACAGGGAGTGCGGCTCCAGGTCGGATCGACGGGCCCGTCGGGAGGTCTCTGTGCCCAGCGCAGAGCGAGCACGAGAGCGGCGAGCGCGGCGCCCGCGACGAGCCACGCGCGAAGCCGGCTTCTCGTGCGAGACTCAGGGCTCATCACGTGTCTCTGCGCCAGAGGCGAGTCGAGTAGCGAGATCGAGCGAGTCGAGCTCACGCACCGAGAAGTCCCGCAACGCGCCATCGAGCGCGTTCACGAGCTCCGGCAGGAGCGCGTGCTTCTCGCGTGCCGACACCGCGCGAACCCAGAATCTTCCACTCCCACGTCGGAACCCGTGCCCGTCTAGCCAGCGAGATACCGCCTCGCCCTCGGCACGGACTTCGATCAGGCTCGTCATCGATGCATCGAGGACTGCCGAAGCGGGGCCGTCGTAGACGAGCCGGCCCTCGTCGAGCATGAGCACGTGGTTCACGAGGTGGCGCACCTCTTCGAGCCGATGCGAACACAGAATCACGGTGGAATCGGCCGCGAGCTCGTCGAAAAGCGGGAAGAACGCTTCGCGGGTGCGCGCGTCGAGCGAGCCGGTCGGCTCGTCGAGCAGCAGGAGCGAGGCGTCGGCCGCGAGCGCGAGCGCGATCGTCAGCTTCTGCTTCATGCCGCCCGAAAGGCTGCGAAACGGTCGTGACGCGACCTCTCCGATGTCGAGACCGAGGCGACCGGCGATCTCCGTCACGCGCGCCGGTTCCATACCGCGAACGGAAGCCAGCGCGCGCACGAGTTCCCCCGTCGGCGCTGCGAGAGCCGGTGCGATCTGCGGCACGTACGCCATGCGTCGCGCGATCTCGACCCGATCGTCTCGCGCGGAGAACCCGTCGATCCGAACGTCTCCATCGAAGGAGAGCAGACCCATGACGACGCGATTCAGCGTCGACTTCCCGGATCCGTTCGGGCCCACGAGCGCGGTTCGCTGACCCGAAGGCAGGCAGAAGCCGACGTCGCGGAGCGCGAAGAGGCTGCCGAACGACTTCGAGAGGCCCGCGACCTCAACCCGCATGTGCCGCCCCCGCGGGTCTCGCGCGCACGTTCGGCTCCGGATCGATCAGGATCGTCGTCGGCTGGAAGAGCGGCACGATGCGCCCGACGATCTCGACCAACCACATCGCGGGGGAGCCGCGGAAGAGCCCGAGTTGCGGATTCTGGGTCGTGAGATCGCCGGAGAGCGAGCGGAGCTCGTAGGGAAGGTCGCCGACGCCGTCCCCGTCGAGGTCGTATCCGGCGTAGTCACCCCAGCCGTTGCCGCGGAACTCCGCGTCGCGCGCGTCGCCGCCGCCCGCGATTCTGACCTGGACGTCGTTGTCGGCGAAGCGGTTGTGAGTGAATCGGTTGCGCTCGGCGATTCCCTGGAACGAGAGCCCGACGTCACAGCCGCTGACCTCGTTCTCCGTGAAGTCGTTCCACTCGTCGGGCTGAAGCGGGCTGTTGTCGAGGTGAATGCAGACGCTGTTGTCGATGATCGCGTTCTCGTGGACCACCAGATCACTCGACTCCTTCGCGCCCAGGCCCATCCCCGCGGCCCCGGTCGCACGCGCCAGCAGGTTCCGCTCGATCCGCAGGTGGCGGCTGTACATCGCGAAGATCCCCACCACGTTTCCGATCATGCGGTTGTCGGTGGCGATGTTCTCGTGGCTGTACATGAAGTGGACACCATAGCGGCCCCGCTCGACCACGTTGCCGACCACTCGGTTCCTGGGGGAGTACCAGACGACCAGGTCGCGGGCATCCCGCGTGTGGTTTCCCTCGACGAGGGAGTCGCGCACTTCCCACAGGCGAATCGCGTCTCCGCGCATGCCGAGCGCCTTGGCCGGGTCGCCATCGACCACGTTGCCGCGAATCACGAGCCGATTGGCTTGGTTCGCGAGGATGCCGAAGAGCGCGCCGCTCACCGCCACGTTCTCGACCCGGACCTCGTCTGCCGCGATGCGGACGGCCGCGTCGAGCTGGTCGAAGCGCCCCCCGCTGCCATCGATCGACAGGCCGACGAGCGCGGCGCCCTCGGCTTCGAGTGAGATCGTCGAACCGACCCCGTTCGCGCGTACCACCGCGTCGCGCGGTCCCGAGATCGTCACGCGCCGCGAGATCGTCAGCGGACCGGGGTGCGTCCCCGGAGCGAGGCAGAAGCTGTCTCCGTCCGAAGCCGAATCGAGCAGCGCCTGCAGGTCCGCACCGGCTCGCACGTCACGGCACGAACTCGGATTCGCGGAGCCGAGAGATGCGAGGGCGAGAAGGCACGCTCCGATGCCGGGTGCGACCTTCACGCCCTCGCGCCTGACTCAGTTCTGGGGCTCGACGAGCAGGTACCCCGCCATCTCGAGGTGGAGCGCGGAGCAGAACTCCGTGCAGTAGAGCGGGAACACGCCCGGGATGCTGGCCACGAACTCGATGTCCGAGTGCTCGCCGGGCTCGATGCTCACGTTGACGTTGTAGTCCGCGATCGCGAAGCCGTGCGTCGCGTCGAGGGCCTGCTCGGTGTTCGTCAGGTGGATGTGGACGGTCTCTCCCTGCTTGACGCGGATCGATGTCGGGCGCGAAGTGACTGCGCACGGCCGTCATGTAGACGTGCACGCCGTCGGCCTGCCGCTCGATCCGCTCCTTGCCCGCCTCGACCGCGTTGGGTGAGACGCCGCGCAGGATCGGGTCGGTGCCGACCGGCGTGTAGACCTTGATGCGCCTTGATCTTGTCGGCCTTGATCGATCTGCGCGTAGTGCGGCTCGCCCATGCGGGATCGGCATGTCGTAGAGCAGCTGCATCGGTTCCGACGCCGTGTCGATCAGCTGGAAGTTCTGCGGCAGCAGCGGCCCGACGTCCTGGAAGCGGTCGATCGCCCACTTGTTCATCGCGACGAGGTAGCCGCCGTCGGGGCTGACCGTGTCGCCTTCGGGCGTGCGTGATGTGGCCGACGTTGTAGTGCACCGGGATCTTCGAGATCAGCTTCAGGTCCTTCAGGTTCCACTTCGCGACCGCGGACTCGAGGAAGAGCGACGTGTAGGCGTGGCCCTGATCGTCGAACTGCGTGTGCAGCGGGCCGAGGCCGATCTCGACCTGGCCGCGGATCACGTCCTCGAAGGGCAGGATCGGCACGCCGTAGGGATCGAGTCCGGCGTAGCTTCTTCGCTTCGATCGCCGCCTTGATCTTGTCGATCGTGTAGACGGTCGCGTGCGTGTCGAGCTTGCCGGCGATGACGATGTCCTGGCCGTCGGGCGAGACGTCGACGCCGTGCGGGCTCTTGGGCTCGGGGACGAAGTGCAGCGAGGCCTTCGGCGATCGACGGTCTCGAGCGGGATCACGCGCATGCCCGCGATCATCTCGGTCTTGCCGTCGGCGACGACCTTCTCGGCCTTCCGCAGGTCGATCACGTGCAGGTAGTCCATGTCGTTCTGCGACGCGCCGGACTCCATCGGCGGGTTGCCCTCGAGCGTGCCGCCCCAGGAGCGCTCGGTGTTGAACGAGTTCACGAAGAAGCAGCCTTCGCTGGCGAGCTTGCCGGCGTCCGCGAGATCCTGGCATGTAGGGCGGGAGCTCGATCGCGAACGACTCCTCCTTCACGATCCGCCGCTTCTCGCGGTCGAACTTCCAGAGGATCGACGCGTCGCGATACGTGTCGTCGTACTGCTCGATCGGCGCGTAGGCGCCGCCGAGCGGCGCCGCGTACTGGCTCGTCTCGATCACGTACTCGGTGTTCGGGGTCACGAACGTCGCGCCGTGATCCGACTGGATCAGCCCGCTTCGCACGATCTGAATGGTGGTGAAGTCCTCGAGATCGATCACCGCGACGCGAGCGTTCGCCTTGTCGTTGACGAAGAGGAACTCGCCGTCGTAGTCGCCCTTCGTCTCGGAGAGCGCGGGGTGGTGGACGTCGGCCCAGCGCAGCGGAATGCCCTCCGCGTCGCCCTGCGCGAGGATCGCCTCGCTCTGATCGCCGTAGCCGTATCCCTGCCAGGGCTCGGGCGTGAACACGGCGATCACCTTCAGGATCCGCATGCTGGGCAGGCCGATCACGATCACCTGACCCGAGTGTCCGCCCGACGCGAAGATGTAGTACGGGTCGTGGACACCGGTGGGTGTGTAGGTCTTGAGCGCGGCGATCACGTCCTTCTCCGCGAGCCCGCGCTGCTTCATCAAGGCGCTCGTCGATGCTCCGTTCTGGCCGCTCGAGGGCTGGAGTTCCTGGCCCCCCTGGGGTCCGCACGCCGTCGTGCCGACCCCGAGCACGGAGGCGAGCACCAGCGCGGCCAAGCGCGTCCGGTTCTTCGGTGTCGATTCCCACATCTCCATTCTCCTCTTCATCTCTAGGGCGCTTTGCCCAGGCTGCGGACGTGCGCGACGAGTGCTTTGACCACGTCGGCCTTCGCGATCAGATCAGGATTGCTGGGCATCATCGGGCTGCGACCGACCGCGGCGCCGCCGTAGAGAATGATCTTGTTGATGTGGTCGTCGGTGACCGACTGCTGCCAGGCCGTGTCGTGGAAGTTCCTCGGCTTGGGCGTCAGAGCCGCCGACCCCGGTCCATCGCCCATCCCCGTCTTACCGTGACAGGTGTAGCACCGCGTCTCGAATATCTGTATCGCTTCGGCGCGAACTGTCTCACTCGACGCGGGTGCGGGCGCCGCCGCGGGTGCAGGCGCTGCGGCTGGAGTGGGGGCTTTTCCCCCTTCATCCGCGGATCCGCACGCGATCAGTGCGCCAACCAGGGTCAGCGCGCCGGTTACTTTCACGAGGCCCTTCATCCGAATCTCCTTTCGCCCTACGCCCCCAATGCACGGAGCAAGCCGACTTTCGTCCGGTATGCTGCGGGTGGAAGCGAGGCAGGCTGCATGATCGACGAACACCCGTTCGGGCGCACCGGACATTCCAGCTCACGCATCCTGTTTGGCGCGGCGGCCCTCGGAGGCATGAAGGAAGAGCGCGCGGATCACGTGCTCGAGCTGCTTTTCCAATACGGCGTGAACCACATCGACACGGCCGCAAGCTACGGGGATTCGGAGCTGCGGCTGGGGAAGTGGTTGCGAACGTATCGCGCCGACTTCTTCTTGGCAACGAAGACGGGGGAGCGCTCTTACGAAGGTGCGCGCGCGGAGCTTCACCGTTCGCTCGAGCGACTCGGTGTCGACCACGTCGATCTGATCCAGATGCACAACCTCGTCGAGCCCGACGAGCAGGCCCGTGCGCTCGGACCGGGAGGCGCGCTCGAGGCCCTCGTCGAGGCGAGATCGGAGGGACTCGTGCGCTTCATCGGCGTCACGGGCCACGGCACACGCGCGGCGACGATGCACGCCGCGAGCCTGGCCCGCTTCGATTTCGACTCGGTCCTCCTGCCCTACAGCTACACGATGATGCGTATACCCGAGTACGCGACCGAGTTCGAGGCTCTCGCCGCGCTCTGTTCGGAGCGCGGTGTTGCCCTGCAGACGATCAAGTCGATCGCGCGGCGCCGCTGGCGGGAGGGCGATGCGTCCCGGCGTTTCAGCTGGTACGAGCCGATCCGCGATCCCGAGGCGCTGCGCCGTGCGGTCCACTGGGTCTTGGCTCGACCCGGCGTCTTCCTGAACAGCTCGAGTGACGCGACCCTGCTCCCCGCGATTCTCGAGGCGGCGAATGAGGTCGCCCCGCGCCCCCCGGACGACGCGATGCTCGCCGACGCCGAGCGGCTCGAGGTGGAGCCGCTCTTCGTCCGCGACGTCTCCGACCGGATCTGAGACCATCGGCCCCAGCATGACGCTCGAAGCCGCCGGGAATCGGAACGCGCCGGAGAAGCCGGGCCACCCGGTGCGCGTCTGGCGCTGGCTTCGGAACGGACTCGCGGAGCGCGGTGGAAACGCGTGACCGCGTCGTGAGGCATCGAATCCCGGAGCGCGTCGCGGCGCTAGCGCTCTCGATCGCGCTCTGCGTCTCGTGCGCGTCGCCGCCGCCCGCCTCCAATGCGTCCACTCGAACGGTCGTACTCTCCTCGGCCGACACCGACGCTCGGGCAGACGAGCAGACGAGTCGCGACGTCGCGTCGCAGATCGGAGTGGTGAAGGACGAGAAGCTCGCGAGCTACGTGGAGAACCTCGGGCAGAAGCTCGCGCGCTACGCGCCGCGCCAGCCGTTCACATGGCGATTCCAGGTCGTCGATCAGTGGAGCCCCAACGCGTTCGCGCTCCCCGGCGGACACATCTTCGTGTCGCGTGGGCTGCTCGTCCTTTCGAACTCCGAGGACGAGCTGGCCTGCGTCCTCGCGCACGAGATCGTCCACTCCGCTTCGAGGCACCACGCCGGACGCCAGGCCTACGCGGAGCAGTTGAATCCTTTCTCGCTCGGCATTCCGCGCATGGCGAGTATCGCCGCCTACGCGCGCGATCAGGAGCGCTCCGCCGACACGGGTGGGCAGCGGATCTGCGCCGCGGCCGGGTACGACCCGCGCGCTCTCGGCGTGTTCCTGCAGTCGCTCGACAAGATCGAGCGTCTGCAGATGGGCATCTCGCGAATCCCGACCTTTCGCGACACGCATCCGACGAGCCCGGAGCGCATCGCGAACGCGTCGATCACGGCCGCGACGCTCGCAGCGCCCGCAGACCGGGATCTCCGGGTCGCCCGCGAAGCGTACTTCCGACGTCTCGACGGCTTGATGATCGGGGCGGATCCGCGAGAGGGGGTCGTTCGAGGTTCGCGCTTCCTCCACCCGGATCTCGACGTCACGCTCGAGTTCCCGAGTCGCTGGACGATCTCGAACACGCCGGCCGCCGTGGTCGCGATCTCGACGCGAGGCCGCGCGCGCTTCGCGCTCGAGTACGCGGGGAAGGGCACCGATCCGGAACAAGTCGCGCGCGCCGAGATCGGTACCCGGCTCGCGCAAATGCGCGTCGTGATCGAATCCGCGGAGGCTCAGCCTACACCCTGCTGCAAGGCCTTCGTCGTGCGCGGCCGCGTCGCCACTCCCCAGGGTGAGATCGCGGGCCAGCTCACCTGGATTGCGCTCGGCGGGCACGTGTACCGGCTCTCCTCGGTCGCTCACGCGCTGCAGTTCCAGAAGTACGCCGGCCGGACGTCGAGAATGGTGCGCAGCGTGCGATCGCTGACTCCCGAGGAACGAGCGTCGGTGACCGTGGATCGGCTTCGACTCGCGCGGGCGAAGCAGGGCGAGACGATCGCCGAATTCTCGGCGCGCACGAAGAACGTCTACGACGTTCACCGGACCGCGATCGCGAACGACCTCGAGGTGAGTGCGCGTCTCACCCAGGGACAGCTTCTCAAGATCGGAGTACGAGAACCCTACCGCCCCGCGCTCGACGCTGCGGATACCGGCGGCCACTGATGCCCACGTGGAGGACGACGACGATGGCGAACACGAGATTCCTGATTCTGTCGGCCCTGCTTCTCTCGGCGCTCGCGTGCGGGGAGCGTGAGGAGCAGAAGCCGCCAGCGGCGGAGGCGGTAGCCCCGGCTCCGGCAGCTGCGCCCGAGGTGGAACCGAAGGCGGGTCGAGTCGATGCCGCGCGCGTCGCAAACGCCGATCGGGACGCTGGTCAATGGCTGGTGCACGGCCGCACGACGAGCGAGCAGCGCCACAGCCCGCTCGCGTCGATCGGCCGAGGCAACGTGAAGATGCTCGGGCTCTCGTGGTCCTTCGACCTGGGATCGACGCGCGGGGTGGAAGCCACGCCGATCGTCGTCGATGGCGTGATGTACGTGACCGCGTCGTGGAGCGTGGTCTTCGCGCTCGACGCGAAAACCGGCAAGCAGATCTGGAAGTACGATCCGGAGGTGCCGGGCGAGTGGGGACGCAACGCCTGCTGCGACGTCGTGAATCGCGGCGTCGCCGTCTGGGAAGGCTCCGTCTTCGTCGGAACCCTCGACGGACGGCTCGTCTCGCTCGATGCCGCGACGGGTGCGGTGAACTGGGACGTGCTGACGATCGACCGCAGCCTGCCCTACACGATCACCGGCGCGCCGCGCGTCGTGAAGGGAAGGGTCGTGATCGGCAACGGCGGCGCGGAGCTCGGCGTGCGCGGCTACGTGACCGCCTACGACGCGAAGACCGGCGCGCAGGCCTGGCGTTTCTACACGGTGCCCGGCGATCCGTCGAAGCCCTTCGAGCATCCGGAGATGGAGAAGGCCGCGAAGACCTGGACGGGCGAGTGGTGGAAGGTCGGCGGCGGCGGCACCGCGTGGGACTCGATGGCCTACGATCCCGATCTCGATCTGCTCTACGTCGGCACCGGCAACGGCTCACCGTGGAGCCGCACCGCCGCGCAGTCCGGGTGGCGGCGACAATCTGTACCTGTCTTCGATCCTCGCGCTGCGCCCCGACACCGGCGAGCTCGCGTGGCACTACCAGACCACGCCCGGCGACAACTGGGACTACACCTCCGTGCAGCCGATCGTGCTCGCGGAGCTCGAGATCGGCGGCGCGAAGCGCAGGGTGCTGATGCAGGCGCCGAAGAACGGCTTCTTCTACGTGCTCGATCGCGAAACGGGCGAGCTGATCTCGGCGGAGCCGTACGTCGCGGTCACTTGGGCCACGGGCGTCGATCCGAAGACGGGCCGGCCGGTCGAGACCGCTCACAGCTCCTATCTGCAGGAAGCGAAGCTCATGCTTCCCGGACCGCAGGGCGGTCACAACTGGCATCCGATGGCGTTCAGTCCGAAGACCGGGCTCGTCTACCTGCCCGCTCACGATACACCGTTCTGGTACAAGGACGAAGGCGTGTTCAAGCTCCGGCCGGGCACCTGGAATCTCGGGCTCGACATGGATGTCGTCGTCGAGCGCACCGAGAACGAGACGCCCACCGCGAAGGGGCAACTCGTCGCCTGGGATCCGGTCGCGAAGCAGGCGCGCTGGCGCGTCGAACACGATGGCCATTGGAACGGCGGTGTTCTCTCGACCGAGGGCGGGCTCGTGTTCCAGGGGTTGGGCAACGGACTGTTCCGAGCCTACGACGACGAAACCGGCGCGGTGCTCTGGGAGGTGCGCTCGCCGACGGGAATCATCGCGCCACCGATCACGTACGCGATCGGCGACGAGCAGTACGTCGCCGTGGCGACCGGCTGGGGCGGCGGCTCGATCGCGGGCGGACTCGACGAGACCACGGCCATCGCGAAGCATCACAACCTGGGCCGCGTGCTCGTGTTCAAGCTCGGAGCGACGGGTGCGATGCCGACCAATCCGCCGCGCGACCGTACCGTTCCGCCGCCGCCGGTGCTCGAAGCGTCCGCGGAAGCGGTCGCGGCCGGAAAGAACACCTACAACAACTACTGCCTCTGGTGTCACGGCTTCTCGGTCGCGTCGAGCTTCCTCGTTCCGGACCTGCGCATGATGAGCGCGGAGCGCCACGCGGCCTTCGAAGACATCGTGCTGCGCGGGGCGCTGCGCGGGACGGGTATGCCTCCATTCGAGGGCATGTTGACGCCGGAAGAGGTCGCGAACGTGCGCGCCTACGTCGTGGGCGAAGCGCGAAAGGCGTACGAGAAGCAGCAGGCGCCCCGGAACTAGATCCAGTCCAACGCGCGCGCGAGGATTCCCGTCGCATCCTCGCGCGCGCACGCGCCGTGCGCGATCACGAGCCGCTCGGGCTTCCAGCCGAGCACCTTCGTGCGGGCGGCACGCGCGGGTCCTCGCCGCAGAAAGCTCGCTCGAAGCTCGCGCGGGGCGCTGCCGCGCTCACCCACCAGACCGTCGAGCCGCATCAGCATCCCCTTGAGTCCCCCGAGTCGTGCCGGATCGTGTCGCTGCACGAGGTCGCCGACGATCGCCGTGCGCGACGGGCGATGGAAGAACGCGACTTCTTCCAGGGCGAACGAGCCGCGGAAGATCGTCTGATCGATCTCGTCGGCCCAGGCGGGATCCGCCACGTCTCCGAGCTCCGCGTGAAACCGAAGCTCGGGTTTGCGACGAGCGAGGCCCGGCGGCGAATGGAGCCGCGCGTCCGGCCAACGCCTTGCCCACTCCGCCAGGAAGAGGTGGTGGATCTTGTTGGGCGAGACGATCTGGCGAACCGGTCCGATCGCGTCGACCGCGCGCTCGAGCTCGGCGGTGAGCGCGATCGGCGACCAGACCCACGCGCTCCCGTCGGCGAGGCGCGCGATCGCCATCCGCGTGGGATAGGGGAAGCCGTAGAACGAAACCGTGGGACCGTCGGCCAGGTACAGAGAGGGTCCGAACTCCTCGAGCATTCCGGCATCGTACCGCCGTTCGGCTCAGCTCTCCTCGACCACGCCCTTGGGCGCCCGCTGATTCATGAACCCGAACATGTAGCCGGCGACGCGGCGCATCTGGATCTCCTCGGCGCCCTCGGTGATGCGGTAGCGGCGGTGGTGCCGGTAGATGTGCTCGAACGGCTTGTGGCGCGAGTAGCCGAGGCCGCCGTGCACCTGCATGGCGCGGTCGGCCGCCTCGCAGCACAGCCGGTTCGACCAGTAGTTGCACATCGAGACCTTGTCGGAGACCGAGAAGCGCCGTTGCGTGTCCATCCGCCAGGCGGTCTTGTGGATCAGCGCGCGCAGCATCTCGCACTGCGTCTGCAGCTCGACCAGCGGGAACTGGATCCCCTGATTGCTCGCGAGCGGCTTGCCGAAGGGCTTGCGCACCTTGGCGTACGCCACCGATTCGTTGATGCAGAACTGCGCCGCGCCGAGGCTCGAGGCGGCCTGGCGGATGCGGTTCTCGTTGAAGAAGTGCTGCACGACCTGCAGGCCGCGGCCTTCACCGCCGAAGATCGCGCCGTCCGGCACCCGGACGTTCGTGAGCGAGACACGCGCCGTGATCGGTCGGCATGTTGAAGGTCCACAGCATACTCCTCGATCTTGAAGCCCGGCGCGTTCGTCGGCACGAGGAACGCGGTGATGCCGTCGCCGTCGCCGGCCTTGCCCGCTGGTGCGCGCGAAGATCAGGTCGTACGGCGCCTGGTGGATGCCCGTGTTCCAGGTCTTCTCGCCGTTGATGACCCAGTCGTCGCCGTCGCGGACCGCCGTGGTCTCCATGTGGGTGGCGTCGGAGCCGTGGTTCGGCTCGGTGATGCCGAACGCGAAGCCGCGTCGTGCCCGCGAGCAGGTCCGTCGAGCGCACTCCGCCTTCTGCTCCTCGGTGCCGTACGCGAGCATCAGCAGCAGGCCGACGTTGTTGCCGACGATCGAGTGCTCGTTCTGCAGGTCGTTGTGCAGGCCGAGACCCTTCGCCGCGAGGTGCTCGCGGATGATCGCCATGCCGAGGTTGGTGCCGTCCCGGCCGCCGTACTGCTTGGGCAACGGGTAGCGGTAGTGCCCGGCCTCGTCGGCGACGCGTCGCGCCTCGCGCAGCAGCAGCTCCCACTCCTCGTTCGGCAGTCCGCCGTGCTCCCAGTCGGTGCGCGCGTCCTCGCGGCGGTGGTCGAAGAAGCGGATGTTGTCGTTCTGCTGCTCGAGCGGCTTGATCTCGCGCTCGATGAATTCGTCGAGCTCGACGAGATAGGCGGCGAGGTCCCGGGGAATGTCGAAGTCCATGGCTGCTCCCTGTTGGCTGTCGGGTGGGCAGCATCCTACTCCGCCGACCCGGCTCCGCGTCGCCTCGGGCGAACGCCAGGGTCGCGACGAAGCCGAGGGATTCGCGGTACGCTTCGCTCCATGGCAGGCATCAGTCATCGGACCTTCGTGAGCTACATCGATCGGACGCGCGAGTTCTACGGCGCGCAGGGCTACGAGAAGCCGTACGTCTGGGCGCGCCACATCGAAGCGCCGTTCGCGCCGCTGTCGAAGCCGCTCGCGCGAGTGCCGTGTCGCGCTCGTGACGACCGCGAGTCCGTGGCGTGACGAGAAGCCGGTCGATGGGGTGCTGCGCGGCGACAAGGCGGTGTGGTCGGGGCCGACCGAGCACGCCGCCCGAACGCCTGTTCACCGACGACCTCGCCTGGGACAAGGAGGCGACCCACACCAACGACGTCGAGTCGTTCCTGCCGATCCGACGTCTGCAGGAGTTCGCCGCGCAGGGCCGGATCGGCAGCGTCGCGGCGCGGTTCCACGGCGTGCCGACCGACTACAGCCAGCGCCGCACGATCGAGCAGGACGCGCCGGAGGTCCTCGCGCGCTGCCGCGAAGACGCGGTCGACATCGCGCTGCTCGTTCCTCTCTGACCCGTCTGCCACCAGACCGTGAGTCTGGTCAGCCGGCACCTCGAGGCGAACGGCATCGCGACGGTCGTGATCGGCTCGGCGCGCGACATCGTCGAGGAGTGCGGCGTCGCGCGCTTCCTGTTCACCGACTTCCCGCTCGGCAATCCGTGCGGGAAGCCGTACGACGTCGAGATGCAGCGCGCGATCATCGGGCATGGCGCTCGATCTGCTCGAGAGCGCGCGCGTGCCTCGCACGACCGTGCAGACGCCGTTCCCCTGGAGCGAAGACGAGAGCTGGCGGCAGAATTACGCTCGCATCGACCCCGAGCGAGCCGAGCTCTTGCGCCGGGCGGGCGAGCGCCGACGCGCTCAGCAAACTGCGGGAAAGAAGGCCGATCCCGGATGACCCCACACGCCGCGTCGATCGTCGCCGCGCAGAAGTGCCTCGACGACTTCATGGCGGCGTTCAACGCCCGCGACCTCGGGGCATTCGAGAAGACGTTCAACTTCCCGAGCGTTCGGCTCGCGTCGAACACGCTCGTGATCATCGAGCCCGGCTACCACAAGCCGGAGATGTTCGTATCCGGCGCGCTCTCGGACTGGCATCACTCGGCTTGGGAGCGCCGCGACGTGATCCACTCCGGCCCCGACAAGGTCCACATCGATACCCGCTTCACGCGCTATCGCGTCGACGGAAGCGCGATCGGCAGCTTCGACTCGATCTACGTGGTCACGTGCGAGAACGGCCACTGGGGAATCAAGGCACGGTCGAGCTTCGCGCCCTGATCTCCGACGGCGAGCTCATCGCGCCGCTGCGGGCCGGGGTGGAAGAAGAGTTCCGTCCAGAGCCAGGCGATGGTCTCGGCGAGCACGTCCTTCGCTCCGGCGCTCGTCTGCCACCACGCGTCGAGGTCGTAGGTGGTCGGTCGAGCCGTGAAGATTCCGATTCGGACCTCCGGGCCGAGCGCGAGTCGATGGAGCGCCCGGGAGCGTCGGCCGTGCACGCCCGACGAGAACACGTCGATCGAATCGACATCGACACCGGACCGTGTCACCCACTCGCGTACCATGAGGGCGTTCAGGAAGGATCGGTCGCGCGCCGAGGCCGGGGCGGGAACGGCGACGACCGAGCCCGCGGCCACGCCGCGAGAGACGATGTAGCGCCTCGCCCGATCCGCGTACGTGTCGGCCGCATCGGGGCGATCGAAGTCGTCCTCGATCGGTCCCCCCGTCGTCAGGACGAGCTCATGACCATCGCGGCGGACCAGGTCGATGGCCTGGTCGAGCTGACTTCGGGTCAGCCAGCCTTCGACCACCAGGATTCGCGCGCCGACCGGCTCGTCGATCGCGAGAAAGGTGTGGAGCCGGAGTCCCGCGAGCAGAAGCATCGACCCGCTCGCGATCCCCAGAACGAGCCAGCCCAGAGCCGTGGGGACGAAGACTTGTCGCCGTCGCAGCAACGCCGGACGCTTCATCGCGCGCAGGCGGCCTACAGTCGCACTCCCGCGTCGCGCAGGATCGCCGTCAGCATTCGCTTCATCACCGCGCGCGCGCTCGTGAGCGAGTTGCCTCGTCCGTGCCGAAGGTGCCCCCAGAGCACGGGCGCCATCGCGGCCGACATCGCCTCGAGCACCTCGGCCCGATCCGCCGCTTCCAGGTCCGCGAGCTCTCGACGGAACAGACGCTCGACGTCCTGGTGTTGAAGCCGAAGCGCGTCCCTCGACACCCGCAGGGCCTGATCGGCCGCCGGTCCGATCAGCGTTTGCGCGGTCAGCGCGCGCGTGAATGCCGCCATGGCTTCGAGGAACTTCGAGCGGACCTGCGCCAGATGCTCGACGCGGGACGCGATCGGCTCGCGGTCGGAGATCTCCTCCAGGTACGGTGCGCAGCGCTGCATCCCCACTTCGACGACGGCGTCGTAGAGCTCCGCGAGATCCGCGAAGTGGTTGAAGATCGACCGACGCGAGACGCCCGCGCGCTCGGCGATCTGATCGGCGCTCGGTTGGAGCGCGCCTTCCTGCACGAGATCCAGGCAGGCTTCACAGATCGCCAAGCGCGACTGAACGGTGCGGCTCTGCCGTCCGTCGAGGTTGCCGGCCGTTCCCGAGGACATGGGTTATTTCAGGTCGAGGCCTTCGAGCTTCCCCGAAGCGCGCCAGCCCTCGAGGATCTTGAAGAACTCGATCGAGCCGCCGCCGTAGAAGCCGTTCTGCGCGCCCCGCTCCGACGCCTTGCCCTCGTTGTTGTAGTAGCCAGGCGTGCAGTTCTCGAAGAAGTCGCCGACGTTGCGCGCCTTCGCGATGCACTCTTTCACCCACGCGTCTTCGCCTTCCTCGGTCGCCTCGATCACTCGCGCCGACTTCTCGTTCGCGGTCTTCAGGATGTAGGCGATGTGCTTGGCCTGCTCGTCGAGCAGGTGCGGGTAGCTCGCGGTGAAGCCCGCCTGCGGGTTGCTCATGATGAAGCAGTTCGGGAAGTCGCGGACGTGCATCCCGTGCAGCGTGCGGATGCCGGGCGCCCACTTCTCCGTCAGCGTCTGTCCGCTTCGTCCGCGCAGCGTCATTCCGGCGCGGCGCGAGTAGTCGGTGCCGACCTCGAAGCCGGAGGCGTAGATCAGGCAATCGACCTCGTACTCCTTGCCGTCGACGACGACGCCCTTCTTCGTGATCCGCTCCACACCCTTTCCATGCGTATCGACGAGCGTGACGTTCGGCCGGTTGAAGGTTTCGAGATACTCGTTGTGGAAGCAGGGGCGCTTGCAGAACTGCCGGTAGTAGGGCTTCAGTGCCTCCGCGGTCTCGGGATCGCGGACGACGGAGTCCACCCGGGCACGGATCGCCTCCATCTTCTCGAAATCCGCGAGCTCGACCGCGCGCGCGATCGCCTCGGGAGACGAGAGATCGGTGCCGTGACCCTGTTGAAGACCGAGGACGAGCTTGCTGATCAGCTCGGTCCAGCCGTCGTTCACCAGGTTCTCGGCCTGGGGCACGCCGGAAACCAGCGCGTTGAAGTTGTCCATGCGGTGCTGGTGCCATCCGGGCTCGAGCGACTTCGCCCACTCGGGATCGGTGGGCGGATTGATCTTCAAGTCGATCGACGACGGCGTGCGCTGGAAGACGTAGAGATGGTCGGCCCATTCGCCGACGTGGGGCACGATCTGCACCGCCGTACCCCCGGTTCCGATGATACCGACGCGCTTGCCCCGAAGACCCGTCAGGTTCCCCTTCGAGTCGCCTCCGGTGTACTTGAAGTCCCAGCGGCTGGCGTGGAAGGTGTGCCCCTCGAACTCCTCGATTCCCGGAATGCCGGGAAGCTTCGGCATGTTCAGAGGACCGGTCGCGAGGCAGAGGTAGCGCGCCTTCATCCGATCGCCGCGGTTCGTCGTGACGATCCAGCGCGAAGTCGCCTCGTCCCAGCGGAGCTCCTCGACGCGCGTCTGGAAGCAGACGTCGCGGTAGAGATCGAACTTCCGTGCGATCGCCTGGCTGTGCTCCAGGATCTCGTCGCCGTAGGAGTACTTCTCCTTCGGCATGTAGCCGACTTCCTCGAGCAGCGGCAGATACGTGTACGACTCGATGTCGCAGGCGATTCCCGGATAGCGGTTCCAGTACCAGGTGCCGCCGAAGTCCGACGCCGGGTCGATGATGCGAATGCCATCGACGCCCGCCTGCCGCAGACGCGCGCCGGCGAGAAGTCCACCGAAGCCGCCACCGATCACGAGGACTTCGACCTCGTCGTGCAGCGGCTCGCGGGTGAATCCGGGCTCCGCGTACGGATCGTCGAGGAAGTGCGCGAACTCGCCCTGGATCGCGAGGTATTGATCGTTGCCGTCTTCGCGCAGGCGCTTGTCGCGCTCTTCGCGGTACTTCCGGCGCAGGGAATCCGGGTCGAACCCGATCTCGGCCACGGCCCCCTTCGCGGTCTCTTCTACGGTTCGATCGTCGCGCTTGGTCGTCATCGTGTGGTCATCCTCTGAGCTGGGTTCGGCGATTATTGCACTATGAGTGCAAATCGTTCAAGCTCGGGTCCATGGCAGAGCAGAGTGCGGTCAAGGCCCGACCGAAGCCGAGCTGGCACGGCGCGGATCCGGCAGAGCCGGCCCTACCTCGACGATCCCTACCCCGTCTACCGACGTCTTCGCGAGGAGCACCCGGTCAGCCTGACACCTGATGGTGTCTGGCGGCTCACGCGCTACGACGACTGCCTGCGCATGCTCCGTCTCACCGGCGCCGGCATGCGGCGCACCGACGGGACGCTTGCCCGGACAGACCCTCGAGGAGGCCGCGGCGGAAGAGCGCGGCCAGTTCATGCTGCTCACGGATCCGCCCAAGCACACGCGTCTGCGCAAGCTCGTTTCCAAGGCGTTCACGCCGCGCGCGATCGGAGCCTGGCGCCCGCGGATCGAAGCCGTGACCGACGAGCTGCTCGACCGCGCGGAGAAGTCGCGGCGAGATGGATCTGATCGCGGACCTCGCGCTGCCGGTTCCCGCGACGCTGATCTGCGAGATGCTCGGCGTGCCGGTGGGAGACCGCGACACGTTCACCGAGTGGACGGCCGATGCCACCCACGGCCTCGCGCTGCGCCGCGGAAATTCGCCGCCCGGAGATCGTCGAGCGCGTCGAGAAGGCTCGCATGGGCCTCGCTGGCTACTTCAACCGGCTGATCCAGGCCCGCCGCGGGCAGACCGGCGACGATCTGCTGAGCGTGCTGATCGCCGCGGAGGAAGAGGGCGATCGGCTCAGTCCCGAGGAGCTTCTGATCCAGTCGATCGGGCTGCTGATCGCCGGCTTCGAGACGACGATCGGGTTGATCGGCAACGGGCTCACCACGCTGATCCGCAACCCCGGCGAGATCGCGCGGCTCCGCGCACAGCCCGAGCTGATCGAGAGCGCGGTCGAGGAGTGCTTGCGCTACTCGGGGCCGATCACGTGGACGGTGCGCATCCTCCACGAGCCGGCCGAGTTCGGCGGCTACGCGCTCGACGCGAACGAAGAGGTCGCCGTCGGGCTCGCCGCCGCGAACCGCGACCCCGAGCACGTTCGCCGATCCCGAACGCTTCGACATCGCGCGCTTCGCCGCGATCCCCGCACCACCGCCACATCTCTCCTTCGGCGGCGGCGCGCATCTGTGTCTCGGCGCGCACCTCGCGCGGCTCGAGTCGCAGATCGCCATCGGAAGGCTCGTGCAGCGCTTCACGGATCTCGAGCTCGTCGAGCCGAAGACGACCTGGGGACGCTCGCTCTTCCGGGTTCCGGCGCGGGTGCCGGTGCGGTTCCGCGCGAGCACCTGAGTGCGCCCATGATCGGGGGATCCGGCTCGCGGCCGCCATCTCGGTCCCGCAACGGGACTTTTCGGCGTCGAAATCTGGTCTCTGGGCCGAGTATGAGCCAATATGACGCCGCTCATACGCCGCGTTTGCACGCGGGAGTACGGTGTCACTGTCAATGAAGACGAACTCCGAAATGAGCGAGATCCCGGCCGTTGTCGTGGCCCAGGTGAACGGCCGCGTGGTGAACCAGAACGCGACCGCCCGTCGCCTGATGGGAGACGGCGAAGGCCGCGACTGCTGGCACGTCGTCGGAGGTCTGAAGGACGCGGAAGGCTTGCCGTGTCGCACGGGCTGCGTCCGTGAGCTGCTCGCGAGCGGAATGGACCGCGCCCGGCACACGCGCATCTCGCTCGCCGGGCGACAGCACTCCCTGACCTGCGTGCCGATCGAGGGCGCGGTCGTCTGTTCGCTGAGCTCGCCCTCGGCGCAGCAGCCGGAGACGTGGGAGCTGCTCACCGCGCGCGAGCGCGACGTGCTTCGGCTTCTCGCGCTCGGAAAGACCGACCGCGCGATCGCGGCCGACCTCGGGCTCAGCAGCTCGACGGTGCGAACCCACGTCGAGCACATGCGCTCCAAGCTCGGCGTCGGCACGCGGGCCGCGTTGGTCGCCCGCGGCTTCGACCTGGGTTTCCTGTGCTGACGCCGCTCGCCGCGGCTTCGCGCTTCGAGATCGGTCAAATGACCGATTCGCAGCAGATCCGACCCTGCCTAGGATCTCGCCGGATTTCCATCCGGACGTTTTCGATTCCAAGACGGGAATGGTGCCGTCTTGTTGTGTCGCCTCCAACCGACCGAGGGAGCCAGAAATGAGCAATGAGAAGAGGAACCTAGCCCAAGTACTGCACGACAAGAAAACGTGGTGGGTCCACTTTCTGATCGTCGCTGCAATCTGTCTGAGCGGGCTCGTCTATCTCGGCACGGAGACCTACTACGGGGGCTCCGCCGCTCGAGAGCTACGTCTCGACCTCGGGCGAGGTGGTGATCCCGCTCGAGCAGATCAAGCAGGGTCAGGAGGTCTTCCACCTCCGCGGTCTGATGCTCTACGGCTCCTTCTGGGGTGACGGTGCCGAGCGCGGGCCGGACTTCACGGCCGACGCCCTGCACCGGACCGCCGTCGCGATGCGGGAGTACTACGAGCGGCACACGGAAGGGGCGCTGACGCAGTACGACAAGGACGCGATCAGGGCCCGGGTGATCCGCGAGATCAAGACGAACACCTGGAACGAGGGCGCGAAGAACATCGTGGTCAACGATGCTCAGATCCACGCGTTCCAGGAGCTGAAGACGCACTACACCAAGATGTTCAACGACCCCGAGTACGCGGAGGCGTTCGAGCCGACGGGATTCATCAGCGACCAGGCCCAGCTCGACGCCCTGTCGGCGTTCTTCTTCTGGGGTGGTTGGGTTTCCGGCGCGAAGCGGCCGGGTCAGGAGTACAGCTACACGCACAACTGGCCGTACGATCCGGAGGCCGGCAATCTCGCGACGAACGAGACCCTGATCTGGAGCGTGGTCTCCATCTTCGGACTCTTCCTCGGCGTGCTCGTCATCCTGTACGTCTACGGCCAGTTCAAGGAGGAGGGCGATCCGTTCACGGGTAACGGGACGTCGCTCACCACGAACGACCTCGAGGTGGGCCGCATCCGCGCTACGCAGAGGGCCTGCTACAAGTTCTTCGTCCTCTCGATCATCCTGTTCGGGCTCCAGGTTCTCGCGGGAATGCTCGCGGCCACCGACTTCGTTCGCCCGTTCGGGATCTCGCTCGCGAGCATCATCCCGTTCACCGTTCTGCGCAGCTACCACACGCTGTTCCAGATCTACTGGTTCTTCATGGCATGGGTCGGCTACACGGTCTTCTTCCTGCCGCGAATCTCGCGAGTTCCGGATGGCCAGCTCTTCCTGATCAACCTGCTCTTCGCGATCTGCATCGTGACGGGCGTCGGCGCGCTGGTCGGCATCTACGCCGGACAGACCGGAATGATCACCGGTCAGACCGCCTACTGGTTCGGAAGCCAGGGCTGGGAGTTCATGGAGCTCGGCCGCGCCTTCCAGTACACGCTGCTCAGCTCGTTCGCGCTGTGGATCTTCATCATCTACCGCGCGGTCAAGCCGTGGCTGACGACGAAGAACGTCTGGTCGGTTCCTTCGTGGCTGCTCTACGGCAGCGGCATCATGGTCGGCTTCCTGTTCTTCGGGCTGATGATCTCGCCCGATCAGAACTGGGCCGTCGCCGACTACTGGCGCTGGATGGTCGTGCACATGTGGGTGGAGGTGACCTTCGAGGTCTTCACCACCGTGATCGTCGGCTACATGCTCGTACAGATGGGCCTGATCTCGCGCATGATGTGCGAGCGGGTCATCTTCCTGGCCGTCATGATGTTCCTCGTCACCGCGACGCTGGGCATCTCGCACAACTTCTACTGGATCGCGAAGCCGACCGGCATCATCGCGGTGGGCGGAGTCTTCTCCACCCTCCAGGTGCTGCCGCTGCTGCTCCTGACGCTCGATGCGTGGCGCATGAAGTCCGAGGCGGTCCGCGCGCGGACGCACCTCCTCGCGGGACGGCAGGTCTACGTGATGGAAGGTGTCTGGCTGTACGTCCTCGCGGTCAACTTCTGGAACATCTTCGGAGCCGGCGTCTTCGGCTCGCTCATCAACCTTCCGATCGTCAACTACTACGAGCACGCGACCTACCTCACCGGCAACCACGCACACGCGGCGATGTTCGGTGTGAAGGGCAACATCGCGATCGGCGGAATGCTGTTCTGCGCTCAGCACCTGCTCCCGAACAAGGTCTGGAACGAGAAGCTG
Source organism: uncultured delta proteobacterium (assembly GCA_963704165.1). GTDB lineage: Bacteria > Myxococcota_A > UBA9160 > SZUA-336 > SZUA-336 > VGRW01. The sequence goes on from CAVPHD010000004.1 coordinate 208,613, forward strand.
ATCCGGACGTCCTTCTGGTCGATGCAGATCGGTCTGCTTGATGATGATGGGTCTGGATCTGTTCCCGGTCGGCGTCTACCAGCTCATGCTCGTCTTCCGGGAAGGCCTGTGGTTCGCACGGACCCAGGAGGTTCTGACCGGGCCGGTGTGGGCGACCCTGACCTACATGCGCTCGATCGGTGGAACGCTGTTCATCGTGGGCGGCGTGCTGCCCCTGATCTGGCTGTTCCTGTCCAGGGCCGGCCAGCTTCGGCAGGAGACCCCGGAGCTCGAGCAAGAGGGCGAGTGGACCGTCTACGAGAAGGACTGGGCAGCGTGAGCTGACCCGGACGAGGAGGGGGTTCCGGCGCACAGCGGGTCGAGCCCGTCGGACGCCGGAGCCCCCTCGACGTTTCCATCGCGCTCGCGGGATAATGTGATGGGTCCGGTCGCGCACCGCGCGAATCGGATCGTGAGCTGGGAGTGCGCCCGTGGCCAACATGATCACCGAGGAATGCGTCAATTGCGGTGCATGTGAGCGCATGTGCCCGGGCGGCGGGATCTCCCAAGGGGAAGAGACGTTCGTCATCGATCCCAGCCGCTGCACCGAGTGTGTCGGCTTCCATCACACGCAGCAGTGCGCGCGGGTCTGCCCGGTCGATTGCTGCGTGATCGATCCGAACAACATCGAGACCGAGGCCGTGCTCTTCGAGCGCGCACAGAAGCTGCACGACATCACGGGCCGCGAAGTCGTGCTCGGGCCGGAGACTTCGCACTACCAAGCCCACAAGCGCACGCTCGGCACGACGCTGAAGAAGCTGAGCCGAGGCCTGACCGACGTCCTTCAGGGGCCTCGACGGCGTTCCTGAATCGCTCCGCTGCGAGAGCCTGACTCCCCTGCGTCGAGCCCCATGACATATGATCGACGTCATGGAGAATCCTGCCTTCGCTGACGACAATTCGAAGAAGCCCATGATGATCCCGCTTTCATCCTCTACCGGTCGGGTGCTTTAGAGATGTGGAAGTACTACGCGCTGATGTTCGTCGCCGTTGCGCTGATTCTCGCGTACACGTACGTTGCGGACCCCTGCCACAAGATGCTTCGAACCGACTTCGCGAAGGCGAATCCCAACTTCGTGATCCTGGATTCGGAGGCCGAGTCGGGTGCCCCGGAGAGTGTTCACTGCCGGATCTCGTATCAGAAGCCCGGTGACGACGGGACGTACGAAGACGTCTGGGTCTACCACCGGGGGAGACGGGTTGGGAGTTCTCCCGGGTCAGCGAGTCGGGAGCAAAGAGGCTGACCTCCCCGTGACCTACGGTCCGCATCGCGTATCGGCGAATAGCGGCTGGATGTGTCCCCGTTTCAACTCGGCGAGCCTTTTGCGCATGGTCCGCGAAGTGGCCCCGGGAGTTCTCGGCTTTCAGATGGGCGTGGAGCTGCGATTGTGGCTTCAGCGTCGGCGGGTCGGTGGAGAGCGCGTGCTTCCGACGGCGCTCTATCTCGAGACGTCGAGCTACTGCGCCGGCGCCTGCGCCAATTGCTATGTGCCGGCCGTCGATCGTCGCCAACACCTCCAACTCGATGTCGGCATGCTCGATCGTCTGCTCGTCGCTGCAGAGAAGCTGCCGATCGCGTACGTCTGCATCGTCGGTGGCGAGCCGCTGGACCCATCGATCGTCGATCTCAACTTGCGCCTCGTGCGCGAGCACCCGCGCACGCGGTTCCTGATCTGCACGAGCGGTGAGCCGGAGATCGGGCCGGAGCTCGGACGCGAGCTCGGTGCGCTCCGCAACCTCTCCCTTCTGATCTCGTTCGAAGGCCTTCCCGAGACGCATCAGAGCATCCGCCCCCGCGGCTCCTTCGACAACGCGAGCGCCGCCTTGGATGCCTACCGTCGCTACAGCGGCAGTCTGTGCGGAGCGAGCGTCACGCTCCGTCCGGACAACTGGCAAGAGGCCACGGGTCCGGAGTTCTTCCGGCAGCTCACGAGCGCGGGTGCTCAGTACTTCGTCTACGCTCCGTGTGAGACCCGAACCGGGAACCAGATGCTGAGCCCGGAGCTGCACGCCAGCGCTCTCGATCGACTCGCCGAGCTCTCCGCATCGTCGAGTGCGCTGGTCTTCTCGTACCCCTTCGGACAGATCCAGGGACGACGAATCGCGCCCGCTCGACGCTTTCGTTCCCTCACCGTGGACTACCTGGGCAACGTCTACATCGCGCGCCGTGGTGCGTGCTTCGGCAACGTCTACGACACCGACCTCGCTACGCTGCTCTCTCGGCCCGCGCTCCAGACCGCGTACAGTCAGGCCGCCGCTGGCCCCGCCCACTGGCGTCCGACGTCGGTGCCGACGGGCGCTTGGACCTGAGCTCGACGATTCACGTCCTCACAGGTAGAGGCAGACGTAGAGCACGGGCCAGATGCCGACGGCGAAATACCACGAGATGCACGCGGCCGAGAAGGCGCTGCTACTCAGCGCGGCCCTCGCGGGGACGTTCTCATCGCGGAAGGGCTTGAGGCGCAGCCAGATGACGCTCAGGAAGCTCAGCGTCCCCACCACGTGCAAGGCGTGCATTCCGACGATGATGCAGAAGAACACGCCGTGATCGCTCGAGGTCAGCGTCAGGCCGTCGTCGATCAAGTTGCGCCACACGATGCCCTGGAAGAACAGGAAGAAGCTGCCCAGAACGATCGCGGCCAGGAGGAGTGGACCGATTCGCGCGTCTCGATTGTCCCAGGTGCGCGCTGCCCGGAACACGAGGGCGCCGCTTGCCAGCAGTGCGGCGGTGTTGATCGCGGTCTCGCCCAGCGGGAACCAAGGCTGATTCGGGGGCGGCCAGACGGTGCCATCTACCGATCGCGTCAGCATGAACGCGGTCACCATTCCGAGGAACATCATCGCCTCGGAGACCACGATGACGATCATCGCGACCATGCCGCGATCGATCGCGAATCGGCGCGCGCGTCGATGCGGCTGAATCGAGACCACGTTCTGTCCGCTCATGCGCTGGACTCCCGCACGGGGCCGCTCGTCGGTGGGCACCACCGTCACGGCTTTCGAACGAATCGCATTCTATCAGTCGGCGACGCCGTCCGCCCAGGTCCGGCGGCAGAGGCTTCGGAAGCATGCGAGTGACGGCGATCATCTTCGACATGGACGGCACGCTCGCCGATTCCATGGAGCAGTACTACGGGATGGCACGCGACGTCACGGAGCTGGCGGGCGCGCCACCGGTCTCGCGCGAGCGCGTCCTGGCCCTGATGGGCAGCGGAGAGCCCGAGCTTCTCCGGCGTCTGCTCCCGGACGACTTCCTCGACGCCGAGGCCGTGTTGCAGCGCGTGGTGCGCATGCGGATGGCAAGCTGGATCCGCAGCCTCGACGAGATCGATCCGCTGCCCGGCTGTGTCGATCTGCTCCGCCACCTGCACGGCGAAGGCCGTCAGCTCGGAATCGCCACGTCGTCGGGGCGCGCGCTTCCGTACCTGGACCGTTGGGGTGTGCGCGGTGTCTTCTCGTCGATCGTCGGTCGCGAAGACGTGGCCAATCGCAAGCCGCACCCCGAGCCGGTTCTCCGTTGCCTCGCCGGCCTCGGAGTCGCGAACGAGCGCGCGCTCTACGTCGGAGATTCGCCGATCGACATCGCCGCCGGGCGCGCAGCGGGCGTGCGCACCGTCGGTGTTCTCACCGGCACCAGCACGCGCGATGTGCTCGAAGCCGCGGAACCCGACCACGTACTCGCGAGCGCGGCCGAGCTGCCGGAGCTGCTCCGCGACGAATGAGGCGTCGATGGGTTCCGGTCAGATTGCGCCGAGAAGACCGAGAGGCGTGCCGTCCGCGCTCACGAACGCGAGAGGTGGATCGGCGGGGTAGCCGAGATCGACGAGCTGCGCGCGCCAGGCGTGCACCGTCGCGCCGGCCATCAGAAGCACCCGCGTAGTGCGCGGCTGATCCGGGGACGATCTCGAATTCGATCTCGTGCGCCTCTTCCCCGAGTCGTCCCAGGCGCCACGGGCGAATTGTGATCAGCTCGGGATCGCCGGATCCCGCCCCCACGAGGCACACGAGGCCGCTCGCTGCGAGTCCTCCCGCAATTCCAGCACTCGAAGGTCGCGCGGCGAGATCCATGCCGCGCTACTGAGGCGGAACGCCCTCTTTTGCCGACCGATCTCGACAGAAGCGCCACAACGATAGCGAGTGGATAGTGGCAATTTGCACCATAATTCGTGGTTCCTGCCCATCCGATCCGGCTCCAGACGGCTCGCAGCGAATCTGGCGCGTGCGGCGACGCCGTCCTCGGAGCGGGTATCCGACTTGCAATTGGCCGCCGCGGGAGGTCCGACATGCGCCATCTCGCAACGAATCGCACCCACTCTTTCGAACGAGCCCTCGCCCTGACGGCGCGAGTGCTCGGGTGCGTGCTCGCGATCGCGATCCTGGCGGGGTCCGCGTTTGCGGCCGAGCCCGCCAAGACCCCGGCGGTGGTCAAGCAGCCGGTGCCGAAGCTCACCCCTGCCGAGCTCGCGGAGGGCACGCAGATCTACTTCGATCGCTGTGCGGGCTGCCATGGAACGCTTCGCAAGGGCGCGACCGGACCGAAGATCGACGACGAGGCGATGCTCGAGAAGACTCTTTCGAAGCTCGAGGAAGTCATTCACGACGGCACCGACGCCGGCATGCCGGGCTGGGGCCGCACCGGCGAGATGACCGCGGCGCAGACCAAGCTGATGGCGAAGTTCCTGCAGAACCCGCCTCCGATTCCGCCCGAGATGAGCCTCGCGGACATGAAGAAGAGCCACAAAGTCTACGTGCCCGTCGACAAGCGGCCGACGAAGCCGCAGCACAAGTACGACGTGGACGAGCTCTTCGGCGTGATTCTGCGCGACGCGGGCAAGGGCGCGATCATCGACGGCAAGAGCAAGGAGCTCATGACCGTCGTCGACACCGGCTTCGCGGTCCACATCTTCCGCTCGTCGGGGACCGGCCGCTACTTCTACACGATCGGCCGCGACGGCAAGGTGAGCCTGATCGACCTGTTCGCAGCCAAGCCCACCGTGGTCGCCGAGGTTCGAACTTGTTCCGACGCGCGCAGCGTCGAGGTTTCGAAGTACAAGGGTCCGAAGGGCGACTTCGTCGACAAGCTCGCGATCGTCGGCTGCTACTGGCCGCCGCAGCTCGTGATCCTCGACGGGCAGACGCTCGAGCCCAAGAAGGTCATCTCCACCCGATCGATGACCTACGACACCAACGAGTACCACCCCGAGCCGCGCGTTGCGACGATCATCGCTTCGCACTTCGACACGGAGTGGGTCATCGCGATCAAGGAGACGGGTCTCGTCTGGCTGCTCGACTACTCGGACCTCGTCAACGTCAAGATGCACCAGATCGAGACCGAGCGGTTCCTCCACGACGGCGGATGGGACGCGACGAAGCGCTACCTGCTGATCGCCGCCAACATGCGCGACCAGATGGTCGTCGTGGATACGAAGGAGAAGAAGTTCGTCACCAAGTTCGAGACCGGCGTGAAGCCCCATCCCGGGCGTGGCGCGAACTGGGACGATCCGGAGTTCGGTCCGGTGAGCGCGACCACGCACCTCGGCGAGGGGAAGATCACGGTCTACGGATCCGACCCCGCGGGTCATCCGCAGCACGCGTGGAAGATCGTGCGTGAGCAGGAGACGGCGGGTCCGGGTCTCTTCCTCAAGACCCACCCGAAGAGCGAGAACGTCTGGACCGACGCGACCTTCGCGAAGGACGGCAACTCGAATCAGACGATCTGTGTCTTCAAGAAGAAGAGCTTCGACGACGGCGCCCAGTGTTTCGAGGCGACCAAGCACGGGAAGATCGTGCACTTCGAGTACAACAAGGCCGGCGACGAGGTCTGGGCGTCCGTCTGGGACAGGAAGGGCGTGCTGATCGTCTACGACGACAAGACGCTCGAGGAGAAGGCTCGGATCGAGGCGGACTGGCTGGTGACTCCCACCGGGAAGTGGAACGTCTACAACACCGTTCACGACGTCTACTGATCGGAGGAAGGATTCATGCAGCGTCTCCTGATCGCGGTCGTATCCGCGTGCGTCTTGGGTCTCGTATCGGGACCGGCGCACGCGGACGGAAAGAAGCCCCACCAGTTCGCCGGGGCCGTGAAGTGCCGGTCCTGCCACGAGAAGGACGAGATCGGAAACCAGTACGGGAAGTGGCTGGACTCGAAGCACGCAAAAGCTTGGAGCACGCTCGCGTCCGACAAGGCGAAGGAGTGGGGCAAGAAGCGGGGGATCGACGATCCCCAGGCTTCCGACAAGTGCGTCAAGTGCCACGTTGCCGCGCACGGCGAGCCCAAGCCGCGTCTCAGCATGAAGTACTCCCCCAAGGAGGGCGTGACCTGCGAGGCGTGCCACGGCCCGGGAAGCGACTACCGGAAGAAGAAGATCATGATGAACCAGGACGAGGCGGTGAAGAGGGGCCTCGATCCTGCAGACCGAGAAGGTCTGTCTGACCTGCCACAACGACGAGAGCCCGGCTTGGGATCCCGCACGCTACAAGCTGGCCGGCGGCAAGACGGCGGGGTTCGACTACGAGCAGGCGAAGAAGGCGATCGCTCATCCCGTGCCCGAGGGGTACGACCCCTCGAAGGACAGCGGGGACGAGTAGAGAATGCTGGACGAGGAGGGGCACGGTGAAGAGCTCGGGTAAGCGCGTTCTAGCCGCGACCTGGACGGTCCTCGGCGGAGCTCTCGTCACCGTCCTCATGCTCTTCACGCTCCAGTGCTCCCACGACAAGGACGGGAGTCGCAGCGACTACCCGAGTCGCACTACTTCCACCCGAGCCCGCGCCCGTGCTCCTGGCCAGCCCCGAGCCGAGCGACGACTACTTTCCCTGCAGCGACTGCCACGACGAGACCATGAAGACCAATCGAGCGCGCCGCGATGCTCGAGGACGATCACGACGATCTCGAGGCTCGCTCACGGAGATCTCTGGTGCCTGCAGTGCCACGTCGGCCGAGGACCGCGACTTGCTGCACCTCTCCGACGACACGGCCGTCGAGTTCGGGGAATCCTGGAAGCTCTGCACGCAGTGCCACGGAAAGAAACTCGCGGATTGGCAGGCGGGAGTGCACGGAAAGCGCACCGGTCACTGGTGGGGGCCGAAGGAGTACCGGACCTGCGTCTCCTGCCACGATCCTCACTCGCCGCGCATTCAAGGGAATCGAGCCGCGACCGCGGCCCCGGCGACCGGAAGAGATCCGCCGCGCGGCCGCCGTCGCCGAGGAAGCGCGTCCGCAGGAGGTCTCCGATGAAATCCGATGATCGCGACGCGCCGCTCGACGCGAAGGGAGCCTCCCGGCGCAAGTTCCTGCGCACCGCAGTCGCGGGAGCGGCGGCGGTCACGGGGGTTGGCGCGCTCACCGGCTGCGAGTTCGACCTCGAGAGCGTGCTGCAGAGGCCATTTCCGCGAGATGTCGCGCGCGGATCTCGACCGGGTCCTCGAGCGGCTCCAGAAGAAGTACTCCACGCGTTACGGCGAAGGACGTGAAGGTCACCGCGACCGGGCCGATCGACGGGGTCGTCTTCGGCTACGGCCTCGACATCTCGCGCTGCGTCGGCTGTCGCAAGTGCGTGTACGCCTGCGTGGACGAGAACAACCAGTCGCGGGATCCGCAGATCCAATGGATCCGCGTCCTCGAGTTCGAGCGCGACCAGGTGATCCGCGGGATCAACCTCGAGGACGGCAACCCCTACTACGAGCACGAGCAGGTTCCCGCGGAGGACAAGATGTACCTCCCCGTCGCCTGCCAGCACTGCGACGACTCTCCGTGCACGCAGGTCTGCCCGACGGGGGCGACGTGGATGGAGCCCGACGGAATCGTCGTGATCGACTACGACTGGTGCATCGGCTGCCGCTACTGCATGGCGGCTTGCCCGTACGGCGCGCGCAAGTTCAACTGGGGCGAGCCGAATCTCCCCGCCGACGAGGTGAATCCGGACATGCACCTCCTCGGCAATCGCCCCCGGGCGCGGGGCGTCGTCGAGAAGTGCAGCTTCTGCATCCAGCGCGTGCGCGACGGGCGCTACCCCGCATGCCTAGAGGCGTGTCCGGTGGGCGCGCGGAAGTTCGGAAATCTCCTCGACCCGAACAGCGAGATCCGGCAGCTGCTCGCGACCAAGCGCACGTTCGTGCTCAAAGCCGAGCTCGAGACCCATCCCAAGTTCTTCTACTTCTGGGGCTGATTCGATGAACTCGGTTCTCCACTTCTGGCGCTTCATCGACGGCAGCGCGCGCGTGGTGGCGCGCGGCAATGCCGCGGCTACTACGCGTGGCTCGGTCTCCTCGTGGCGGCTGATCGTGATCGGCGTCCTCGCATTCGGAAACCAGACTCAGAACGGCCTGATCGTCTCGAACATGCGCGATCAGGTCTCCTGGGGCTTCTACATCGGGAACTTCGCCTTCCTCGTCGGTGTGGCCGCGGCGGCGGTCATCCTGGTGATTCCCGCCTACGTGTACAGGTGGGGACCGATCAAGGAGGTGGTGATCCTCGGCGAGATCCTCGCGGTCTCCGCGATCATCATGTGCATGCTCTTCGTCGCGATCGACGTCGGACGCCCCGACCGGTTCTGGCACCTGTTTCCTGGTGCCGGGACGCCGCACTTCCCCAGCTCGCTGCTGGTCTGGGACATCCTCGTCCTGAACGTCTACTTCGTGATCAACTTGTTCGTCGTCACCTACCTCGTCTTCAAGAGCTACATGGGCCAGCAGTACAACGTCGTCGTTCATCATGCCGGTGATCTTCCTCTCGATCCCGTTGGCGGTCGAGCATTCACACCGTGACCGCGTTCCTGTTCATGGGGCTGAAGTCGCGGCCGTTCTGGAACAGCGCGATCCTCGCGCCGCGCTTCCTCGCGAGCGCGTTCTGCTCCGGCCCGGCGCTGATGGTCCTGATCTTCTCGATGCTTCGGTCGGTTCGCCCGATTCCGATCTCCGGACACGGCGCTGCGAAAGATCGGCGAGCTGCTTGCCTACGCGATGGCGGCCAACCTGTTCTTCCTCGGCTGCGAGGTCTTCCGCGAGTTCTACTCGGCCAGCGCTCACTCGGTCCACGCCGAGTTCCAGTGGTTCGGGATCGAGGAGCGCGGAATCGCCGGCTACACGTGGTTCGCGCTCGCCTGCAACTCCATCGCGTTCGTGATCTTCCTGGTCCCCGCGCTGCGCGACCGCATCCGGACCTCTGAGCGTGGGCTGTGCGCTCGCGGTGATGGGGGTCTTCATCGAGAAGGGCCTGGGACTTCTGCTCCCCGGGCTCACACCCGACGCGCTCGGCGAGGTCTACCACTACACCCCGAGCGTGAACGAGGTGCTCGTCGGCCTCGGGATCTGGGCCATCGGGGCGCTCTGCTTCACGCTGATGACGAAGGTCTCCATCGCCATCACGCTCGGCGAGTTCCGCCACCAGAAGACCTGAAGCTCGTCGGGTCGCGCAAGGTCGTCTCCGACCGCGACCTGCCTTCTCGAAGCAGCTACTTCGGTCCCGGGAGCGTGCGCACGAAGGCGACCATTCCCCAGATCTTCTCGTCGCTCCACGACTTGTCGGAGCCGGGGCCGAAGGCGGGCATCTGCGAGCGCGGTGCGCCGCCCTTGAGGATCTGCCAGAAGAGCTGTCCGTCGGTTCGAGTTCCCATGTACGCGGAATCGGTGAGATCGACCGGTGGAACGGCTTGCCCCGTGGCCTCGTCGCCTCCGCCGTCGCCATTCGCACCGTGACAGCGCGCGCAGTTTGCCTTGAACTGTTTTGCGAAATAGGCCTGCTTCTTCGCGTCGAGCACGACCGGGTTCGTCGTCGTCGCGATCTCGGGCGGTGTATCGTCGCGCGCCGTCGATGACGATGCGCAGGCGAGAACCGCCACGAAGATCGGGATCGACAGAAGGCCGGTGATACGAGTCGGGTGCATGGGGGCTCCTTCGACGGCGCCTCTCAGGGTTCGAGGCGCGTCTTGTTCCAGGCGTTGTACTTCCCGACCGGCATCGCGAAGGGCAGGCGCGCGACCTCCGCGAGGCTCCGCGAGTCGTAGGCGACGACGGCTCCTTCCGAGTGCCAGACGCTCACGAGTGCACGGTCTCCCTCCTTGGTGAACTCCGTGTGCATGGCGATCTTGCCGGGCGCCGGCACCAGAGCCTTCGCTCGAAGCTCGAGCGTGTCCTTGCGGACGAGCTGGATCGCCTCGGTATTCGTGTCCACCCAGAGAAAAGGCGTCCCCGGGTGCGTGCGCACGAAGTATCCCTCTCCGCGCAGTGCGATCTCCTTCACGACCTCGAAGCGATCGAGCCGCACGATCGAGAGCCGCGGCGCGCCCGCGTGATTGAACGCGGCGTACGGCACCCCGTCGCGCTCGAAGAAGCACGAGGAGAAGAGGTGCGGCAATCCCTCCGTCGTCAGGGAACCGGCCTCGGCGCCCCGTTCGAGATCCCACAGGATCAACCGGGTTCCCCCGCGCGAGCTCGCGACGAGCTTCCGCGTACCGGGAACGAACGCGAAGTCCTCGAAAGGCTCCGGTAGATCGATCTGGCGAATCGAGAGATCGTCGGTGGACAGGAACAGCATTCGCGGTGAGTCGCGCAGCGTCAGCACGAAGCGGTCCTCGCCCGGCAGCGCGTAGACCGCGCTCGGTTTGCCGTCGAGGGCAAGCGAGGCGAGCGGGCGAAGATCGCCGTCGAGCACGACGAGAGATGCCGGGAGTTGATTCGCCACGACGACGCGGTCTCCGGCCGCGGAGATCGCGAGATTTCGCGTGTTGGCCGCGACCTTGATCCGTGCGACCGGACGCCCGCGCGCGAGGTCGTAGAGAACGACCGTCCCGTCGCGGGTGGCGGCGACGACCTTCGTGAAGGCCGAGTCGAACTTGGGCCCGCCGTGGATCTTTCCGGCGTCGAAGCGGTCGAGCTCGCGAAGCGAGTCACCGTCGAGAACGGCGATCCGCCCCGCGTCGCGCTCGACGACGAGGATGATGTTCTCGCGGTGGACCTCGGATGAAATCCTGTCCGCGTTGGCGGAAAACTCGGTCCGGCTTCGCGCGGCATCCTCGGTTCCCCAGGTGACCGACTCGACCGGTGTTCGCATGAACGCGACCAGGCGCGCGGTCGTCGATTCGTCGACGACCGCGCGGAACGGCGGCATCTGGGTCGCGGGAAGTCCGTCGCGGATCACGGCGGCGAGCGTCGCGTCGTCCCTGCGTGCGAGTAGGTCCGGAAGCAGAGGCGGCGCGTAGCCGCCGTAACGGCGCTCTCCGTGACACGACGCGCAATGCTCCTGGTAGACCGTGGCGGCCTCGGGCGTGTCCGCGGCGTGCGCGGGCGCGACGGGGATGAGCGTGAGGGACGACGAGATCCATCCGAGTAGGAGCAGCGCATTCACGTGGGGCATTGTAGCGAGGTGCATCCGGTCAGCGATCCGCTCTCGCGCCGCCGTCGTACCCACGGGCTCGCTCGGGCGAGGCGGTCGTCGCTCCTGCGCGGAGGCGAGCAGGGATCGGAAATCCGTGCCTCCGAAATGACACACTCTCGTTCCGGTTGGAGGCGACGAGATGTCCGAGCCGAGCAAGACCCGTCCGACGCGACCCCGACGGCTCGCGGCCGTCGACCGCTGGGACATCGAGACCGACGTCGCGGTGATCGGCTTCGGTGGTGCCGGAGCGTGCGCCGCCATCGAGGCGCACGATGCGGGAGCGGCGACGATCCTCTTCGAGCTCGCCAGTGCCGCGGGTGGATCGACGGCGCTGTCGAGCGCGGAGATCTACATGGGCGGGAACGGCGGCACGCGAGTCCAGCGCGCCTGCGGATACCAGGACTCCACGGAGGACATGTACCGCTACCTGATGCTCGCCGGCGGCGAGCAGGTCGACGAGGCCAAGGTGCGGACGTACTGCGACGGCAGCGTCGATCACTTCGACTGGCTGGTCGCCTGTGGGGTTCCCTACAAGGACAGCGAGTACAGAGAGCGCGCGATCATGGCGCTGAACGACGACTGCCTGCTCTACACGGGAAACGAAAAGGCGTGGCCCTTCAGCGCAGTCGCCGCGCCCTGTCCTCGCGGGCACAACCTCCAGGTCGAGGGTGACAACGGCGGCCCTCTGCTGATGAAGATCCTCGGCGAGAACGTCGTCGAGCGCGGCATTCGGGTCGAGTACGACGCACGCGCCCTGACCCTGATCGCCGACGAAGACAATCAGGTGCACGGCGTCGTCGTCCGCATCGACCAGCGGGAGCTCAACGTCCGGGCTCGTCGGGGCGTGGTGCTCTGCGCCGGCGGCTTCGTGATGAACCCGTCGATGCTGAAGAAGTACGCTCCAATGCTGCTGCGAGGAAGCATGCCGATCGGAAATCCGGGCGATACCGGCTCCGGCATCCTGATGGGCATGGGCGTCGGGGCCGCGACGATCAACATGCACGAGGGCTTCATCAGCATCCCCTTCTACCCACCCGCCGCGACCACGTTCGGCATCTTGATCAACGCGCGGGGGCAACGTTTCATCAACGAGGATTGCTACCACGGACGGGTCGGCTGGCATCTGCTCCACCAGATCGGGGATCGTTTCTACTTCGTTCTCAGCGCCGAAGGTTTCAAGCGACCTTCGTTCCTGAACGCCGACATCGCGGGAACCGGTGAGACGATCGCCGAGCTGGCCGAAGAGCTCGGTCTCGATGCGGAGGAGCTCGGTCACACCGTCGAGTTCTACAACCGTCATGCGGAGCAGGGCGTCGATCCGCTGTTTCACAAACACCGGGACTGGTTGAAGCCGATCGAGCCCCCGTACGTCGCGCTCGATTGCACACCCGGACGCGGCGTGATCATCCCGTACTTCACGCTGGGCGGGCTCGACACCCTGCCGACCGGAGAGGCCCTGACGGGCGAACGCGAGCCGATCCCGGGCCTCTACGCAGCGGGGCGCACGACCGCGGGACTTCCCCGGACCGGCTCCGGCTACAGCAGCGGAATGTCCGTAGGCGACGTCACGTTCTTCGGAAGAATGGCGGGCCGGGCGGCGGGACAGGCCCCACGTCGCGGCTGAGGCCGTGGGCTATGCTGCCACCATGCTCCCCGTCAGCGATTTGCTCGAGGTCGCGCGCCGGTCCGTTTCCGGAACCGACGTCGGTGCGCGCGCGCCCGCGCGGTTCGCGCCCCCCGGCGATGTGCCGTTCGTCGTGGTCTGGAACATCGGCATCCACTGCAACATGAGCTGTCCGCACTGCTATGCGGCTGCGACCTCGCGGCCCTCCCCGCACGACCTCGATACGAACGAAGGTCTCCGACTGCTCGAGCAGATGGCCGAGGCAGGCGTTCGCGTGCTGATCGCGAGCGGTGGCGAGCCGCTGCTGCGGCCGGACGTCTTCACGCTCCTCGCTCACGCTCGCGATGTCGGCCTCTCGCCGCAGTTGTCCACCAACGGTGTGCTGATCGACGAGGAGATCGCGGGCCGTCTCGCCGCCTGCGGCGTCGGGTACGTGGGCGTCAGCCTCGACGGACTGCGCGACTGGAACGACGAGTACCGCGGGCTCGCCGGGGGTTTCGATCGCGCGGTCGCCGGCCTCGGGTTCGCGCGGGCCGCGGGCATGCGGACGGGCGTGCGCATGACCCTCACGCGGCGCAACGTCGATCAGCTCGACGGAGTCGCCTCGATCGCGGTCGAGTGCGGTGCCGACCGCTTCTACGTCTCGCACCTGGTCGATTCGGGTCGAGGCGCGAAGCTCGTGGGCGACGATCTCGATCGGGGCGAGGGTCGCGAGATGCTCGGGATCCTCTTCGAAACCGCCGAGCGTTGGCTCGATCGTGGCTGCGCGACGCGCGTCGTGACCGGATCGAACGATTCCGATGGTCCCTTCCTGCTGCGCTGGATCGAAGCGCGTTACGGCGCGGAGGCCGCCGGTCCGGTCGAGAAGCTCCTGCTCGAGCGCGGCGGCAACTCCGCCGGAGAGCGCATCTTGTCCGTCGATCATCGCGGGCGCGTCCATCCCGATCAGTTCTGGCGCTCGGCGGTGCTCGGCGAAGTGCGAACGACTCCGTTCGCGGAGATCCTCAAGCATCCGCTGCGCGAGCAGCTTCGCAATCGACTCGCGCACCTCGAGGGCCGTTGCGGTGCGTGCGGCTATCGCGCGCTCTGCCGCGGCTCGCACCGCGAGCGCGCGATCGCGCGTCACGGCGAGCTCTGGTCGCCGGATCCAGCGTGCGTCCTCGAGGATCACGAGATCGGCGTAGAGGAAGTTTCGGTCGGAGAGGTGCGCGCATGAGGCGGGCCGCGCTCGCGGCGCTCGTCGCCGTGCTCTCGATCGCTTCCGTCGTCCACGGCTCGGGCGTCGGCTCGCGCGTCTTCGTCGTCGAGCGTTCCTCCGGAACTCTCGCCGTCTACGACCTCGATCAGCGCGCTCTTCTTCCCGGTCGGATCGAGGGGCTCGGCGACCTCAGTCACGCGACCATGACGTTCACGCCCGATCTGCGCTCGGGATTCCTCGCGACCCGCGGCGGCAAGGTGACGCGGATCGACCTCGAGACCGCGAAGGCCGCGGGTGAAGTGTTGACGTCGCAGAACTCGATCGACAACGCGATCAGTCAGGACGGACGCTATCTCGCCGTCGCCGAGTACAAGCCCGGCGGCGTCACGATCCTCGACGCACGCGACCTCAGCGTGGTTGCAAAGCATGCGGCGAAGTTCGAGCGAGACGGCCGCACGCTCGAGAGCCGCGTGACCGGGATCGTCGACGCTCCCGGCAACCGCTTCGTATGCGTGCTCATCGAAGCGGGCGAGATCTGGGTGATCGACGCATCGAAGCCGGGATTCCCGATCGAACGTCGCATCCCGACACCGCACGCCATGCCGTACGACGCGATGATCACGCCCGATGGCCGGAACTACCTCGTCGGCCATCTCGAATCGGCGAAGGTCTCCGTGCTCGACCTCACCCGGCCCGAGGCCGGAGTTCGCGTGATCGACTTCGCCGACCCGAGCTTCGAGCGCGGCGCGCCGGTCAAGCTGCCGCACATGGCGTCGTGGGCGGTCGCGGGCGATCGGGTCTTCGTTCCGCTCGTCGGCGAGAAGAGGCTCGCGGTACTCGACCGCGCGACGCTCGCCTTCCAGAGTTCGCTCGCCGTGCGCGGGCATCCGGTGTACGCGGTCCGTTCGCCGACGGAGCGTGAGGTCTGGGTGAGCTTCTCTGGCGAGGAAGACGACGCGTTCGTTCAGGTCATCGACGTCGAATCACTCGCGATCAAGGACACGATTCGCCTTGGAGGTCGTATCTACCACATGGACTTCACGCCGCGCGGATCGCACGTGCTCGTCACGGCCAATCGCGACAACAAGCTGATCCTCGTGAACGCCGCGACGCGTGAGATCGAAGACGTCGAAGAGCTCGCCTCTCCGTCGGGGATCTTCGGCGTCTGGCGCGCCTTTCGGATCGGACTCTAGCGATGGGACTGTCCGATTCGGATCGAAATCGGCTGGTGCGGCACGTGCAGGACGCGATTCCGTTCGTCGAGAAGCCGTTCGGAGTGATCGCGTCCGATCTCGGGCTCGACGAAGCCGAAGTGCTCGCGGAGCTCTGCGCGCTGCGGGAGTCGGGCCTGCTCCGCGAGATCTCTGCCGTGCTCGAGGGGAGCGCGCTCGGGTACGACAGCGCGCTGGTCGCGGGCACCGTCGCCCCGGCCGATCTTGCGCGCGTCGTCGAGGTGGTCAACGCGCACCCGACGGTGACGCACAACTACCTGCGGGAGCACGCGTACAACCTCTGGTTCACGATCGCGGTCCCGGTCGAGATGGGCCTCGACGCGACCTTGCGCGCGCTCGCTCGCGCAGCCGGAGTCGAGACCTTCCACGCCCTGCGGCGGACCGTGACCTTCAAGATCGGCGTCAACTTCGATCTCGAGACCGGCACCAACAAGACCGAGGCCCAGGAGATCGTCCCGGTCGCACCGATGCACGCGAGCGAGCAGGACCGCCGGATCTTCCGCGCGCTGCAGACGCCGCTGCCGCTCGTCGCGCGCCCGTTCGACGAGGTCGCGCGCTCGTGCGGATGCTCGACCGACGAATTGCTGCGTTTCGCTCGCTCCCACCTCGGTGGCGCGATTCGCCGCTACGTGGGCACGCTTCGGCACCGCAAGGCGGGCGTGCGCGCGAACGGAATGGCGGTCTGGCAAGTCGAAGGCGGCGACGTGGAGCGGGTCGGCCGCAGGCTCGCTGCCGCTCCCGAGGTCAGCCACTGCTACGCGCGAAATTCGATCGCCGGATTCCCGTACACCGTCTACAGCATGCTGCACGCGCCCACGCGCGAGGCGTGCCTGTCGATCGCGGCCGGGCTTTCCGAGCAGATCGCCGTCTCCGACTACGTGGTCCTGTTCAGCGTCGAGGAGTACAAGAAGGTCAGGCTTCGCTACTTCCTGCCCGAGCTCGACCAGTGGTGGGAGGCGCATCGCCGCTAGCGCATCCGACCGAATCGATCCCGCGCACGACGGTCACTTCGACTCGATCACCCCCGGTGCCTTGATCTGCTCCAAGAGATCGTTGTCCCACTCGCCCTCGACCACGACGTGCGCCGCGGCTCCCTTCAGGACCGCGTCGATCAGGTTGTGGTTCAGGTACACGTACAGACCCGGCTGCTCGAACGTGTAGAGAGCCGCTCCAGCGGTTCCGCCCGGAATGAACCAGGTCTCCTGGTTCGTCTGGGGCGGATCGTTGAAGGAGCCCGTCGCCCACACGAAATCCCCGTGACCGCCGATCAGGTGCGGTCGAGTGTCTCGATTGGCCTGCGAGTGGAGGAACAGGACGGTCTCTCCGACGTTGGCCTTGAGTGCATGCTCGCCGGTCAGCGCGCCCACGGCGCCATTGAACACGACATGGCTGGGCTCGTTGGTGAGCATCACTTCGAGCGTGTCGGGCATGGCGGTCAAGACCGAGTCGAAGTTCTTGTACTTCCCATCGCTACCCTTGGGAATGTAGAGATCCTGCTCGCCGATGTAGTACGCGCGGTCGTAGTGTAGCGGGTTCCCCTTCGGATCCTTCAGGCCGTCGCGTGGAAGAACCATGATCGCGCCGTTCATTCCCGTCACGACGTGGTAGGGGATCATCGCGCCGCCGGGCGCACAGTGGTAGACGAAGACGCCGGGCTTGGTCGCCTTGAAGCGAATCGTCGCTTCCTGGCCGGGAGCGATCAGCGAGAGACCCGCGCCCCCGAGCGCGCCCGTGGCGGCGTGGAAGTCGATGTTGTGACTCATCACGTTGCCAGGGAAACCATCCCAGTGCTCCGGATTTGCGACGCCGGGCGCTTTTCGGGGTCTGTTGACCAGTGTGAGCTCCACGTAGTCGTTCTGGTGCACGACGATCATCGGCCCCGGAACGGTTCCCTGAAAGGTCATCGCATTGATCGTCGTTCCGTCCGGATCGATGACGAGCCTGCGTTCCTCGACCTCGAGTCGGACCTCGACGATCCTCGGGCCACCGTCGGCCTTCTGCGAGTGCTTCGGGAGCAACGGCGGTGCCACGAGGACCTGCTTCACGCGCGGAAGCCCCTTGGCCTTCGAAGGCTTGTCCGCCAGCACCGTGGCTGCGGGGAAGCAGATGGCAACGGCCAGGAACGCGCAGGCGACTCGTTTCATTTCCTGTTCTCCTCGGTGTCTCGATCATGGTGTGGAAGTGGAGGGTTGGCGGGGTGTTCGACCGCCTTGGAATCACATCCGGAAGTCACATCGCACGGCGCGCCGTCCGTCGCCTGCGCGAGCAGCGAGCGCACGGCACGCTCCATCTCTGGAAGCGGTGACCCCGAGAAGAAGAGCCCACGTGTGCGGCCATCGCCGTCGAGCAGGTAGATCTGCTGCGCGTGGGTGTAGAGGTACGACTTCTCGGTGAACGACTTCGAGCGGTGGTACTCCGTGCTCACCTCTACGTCGTGCGTGCGATGGTGTTCCGCCATGTAGAGGGCCGCGATCCGGTTGATCTGCTCGGGAGTTCCGGTGAGACCCACGAAGCGGGAGTCGAACTGCGCGAGATACGTCGCGAGTGTCTCCGCGGTGTCGGTCTCGGGGTCGACGGTGACGAAGAGAACTTGCACGCCTTCCGCCGCCGTCCCGAGGCGACCGACCAGCGCATCGAGGTGAGCGAGCGTGACCGGGCAGACATCCTGGCAGCTCGTGTACCCGAAGAAGAGCAGCACGACCTTGCCGCGGTAGTCGGTCGTACGCACCTCGTGACCGAGACTGCTCGGCGCAGCGAAATCGCCCCCGATGCCGTCGAGGATCGGCAGTGCTTCGTCGGAATTCGCGCGTACCGCAGAGGCAGCGCCGAGGCTCAGCGTCAGGAGCGCGCCGGCGAGAAGCAGATAGGCGCGCACTCGGCAACGCGGCTCAATCACAGACGATCCGCGGCCCGGTCCCGGGGAACGGAAGGGCGAGACGCTGATCGATCTGCACCACGCTGGGCACACCGTCGGCGCTGAAGCGCAACCGCCAAGTCTGGTCGAAGCGAGCAACGTGGATGGATCGGTCCGCGAAATGCGCTCTCCGCTCGACTTCGAATCGGGCACGGTACAGGCCGCCGGGCTCGAGCGTGATCCGTATCGAGTCGATGGCGTATTCGACTCGCGCGCTCGACGGCCGAAGCTCTTCGAGCCAGATCGCGACATCGTCCGTGCGCCGCCCGGCCGTGTCGGCGACGGAGATCTCGAGCGACGACCCGAGTTCAAGTGCCGCCAGCGACCGTTGCTGCGCCGGGGCGGCCGCGAGCTCATGGAACCAGTCGCGGATTCGGGACTCGATCGCGTCAGCGGGCGCCTGAACGACCTCGGGGCTCAGGCTCGAGTCCGGTTCGCCCTTGGTCGCTGGGACCGCGGCGATCAAAACCACAAGGGTCGTGAGAAGCGATGAGGTGCTCGAGGATCCGCTCATTTAGGGCTCATTCGAGGCGTGTCACGGGCCTCGTCGTCAAACCGTGTAGAAGAGAACGTGAGCAGCAATCGGCCTGGTCGGGAATGCCCCTAGCCTGCCATGCGGATTCGGTTGCAGATCCAGCGCGCGAACTCGTTCGCGGATATCGCCCCCTCGCTCGCTCAAACAGCCTCGCACCCGAACCGCTCGCCGGATATGACCGCGGTCATAGGGGCGGTCCGCCGCGCCGCACCGCATTCGCGAGGCCGGCGAGGAGCGCGAGCCCGGTCGTCATGAGAAGTACACCCGCGGCGCGAGCGAGCGAGTCGGAGCGCAGCGCGATCGCCAGTCCGCCGACGACCAGCGTCGTCGAGTGCAGCGCGAAGCAGGTCTGCGTCCACGAATCGGGAAGGAGCGCGCGGGCCGAGGGCACGCCGGGCTCACCGGCGCGCGGTGCAAATCGGTGCAGCCATACCAGGAACGGAACGATCCGCCCGAGCATTCCGTGGACGATCATCCCGGCCCAGCCGAAGAGCGCGAGCCAGCCGAGCAATACGCCCCAACGCGGATCGGCGGCGAAGTAGGCGACCACCGCGACGATCCCGCAGAAGGGCGCGACGAGAAGCGCGGTGTTCCAGAAGAGCAGGTTCGGATCCGAGCGGCGTCGCCGTCGCACGCGAAGGCTCCGGAGGATCACGAACGGATGAATCCCCCAAACCGCGACGACCGCGGGGAGCGCCGCGGCTGCGGCCAGGCGCGAGGCGTGGACGTCGCTGTCGCCGATCGCGCCCGTGTAGAAGAGCACGAGCACGACGACCGGAAGCAGCGCGCCGGCAGTCGCGAGTCCCGCCACCCAGCGCCTCGAGGTCGGGTGAACCTGCGGCGAGAGAGTGAAGAGCGGGAGCACCTGCCACGAGACCGCGACGATCAGGCCTCCGACCCAGCCGAGCAGTCCCACGCACAGGTGCACCTGGATGAACAGCCCGCGTGGCCCGGGAAAGCGCATGCCGCTGTGGCCGTGCGCCATCCAGAGACCGAGCAGCGCCGTCAAGAAGAAGGCGAGCAGGGCGGCCATCATCCCGACCACGGTCTCGTTTCGCACGGGAGCGCGGAAGAGCGCGCGCCCGATCGGAATCACGAAGAGCAGCACGGCGGGGGTGATCAGCGCGATGGCCCAGAAGACCAGGCGCGGAAATCCTCCCACGATGCCGACGATCAGGCCCGCGACCCCGATCACGAAGAGCGCGTGAACGGTGTGCCCGACACGGATACGGCCGACCGGGTTGCCCGCGATGACCGCCGTCATCTGGTAGAGCGCGCCCATCATCACGAGCGTCAAGAATCCGAGTGTTCCGAGGTGCGCGATCGCGAGCGTGATCGACGCGAATCCCGTTGCGATCGAGTACTCCCCGTAGGTGGCGAGCAGCGCCCCGGCCGCGAGGAAGGCGAGCGGTGCCGTCAGGAAGAACGAGAGCGGAACCCAGAGTGGTGGCGCGCTGGAGAGTTGGAGCCCGTCGGTCTTCAACGCGATGGACTCAATCGTCGGCCGGACGCTCGACGTAGACGAGTCCGCTCCCATCGGACTCTTCGACAGCCGCCCAGAGCAGCCGCTTCTGCTCGAGGATGGGCAGGAGCATCCGCGGGAGTCGCGGTGTCCGCGCGGCGATCGCAGCTCCGGGGGCGAGACTCGCGCAGGCTCCGAGGATTCTCTCCATCGGTTCGGGTGCAGGCAGGTCGCGCAGGTCGAGAACCGCGTCCGGGGGAAGGCGACTCACTCGCGCGAAGAACTCCGCGGCGTCGACGGAGTTCCGAAAGCCCGGGGCTGCGACGAATGACGGATGTGCGCCCGTCTCCGATCCGCTTCCCTCCGTCGGACGGGAAGGCTTGCGCTCCGATCTGTCGTTGCTCACGTCGCGCGATACCCTACCCGCAATCACGGAGGTTCGCATGACGGACGCGGCTCAGGGACTCGTAGAGCACTTCACGAACGACCATCGAACCTGTGACGAACTCTGGGGCGATGTCGAGGCCGCGGGCGAGGCAGGCGATCGCGCGCGGACCGAGGCCGCGTGGAAGCGCTTCGACCTCGCCATGCGCACCCACCTCGGCCACGAGGAGGAAACCCTCTTTCCCGCGTTTGAAGCCGCGACGGGAATGACGAACGCCGGGCCGACCTTCGTGATGCGCTCCGAGCACGTGCAGATGCGCGCGCTGCTCGACCGGATGCAGGCCGCGGTCGATCGGGGCGATCTCCGCGAGCTGCTCGATCAGGGGGATTCACTCCTGATCCTGATCGGGCAGCACAACTCGAAAGAGGAAGGGATGCTCTACCCGTTGGCGGAGCGCGCCCTCGCCGCGAAGTGGCCGGAGATCCGCGCGCGCGTCCAGGCGCGCTAGCCGGGATCAGCGGCCGCCGGCCAGCAGCGCCGCGACGGTGGCGTGGGGCTCGAGCGTAGCTTCGCGGCGACGCACGGCGGCAAACGCCTCGTCGCTGACGGCCAGCGTCTTGTCGACGTCTCCCTCCCCGAGGGCCGCGCACACGAACATGTTGTGCCACGGGTGCAGATAGACACCGCGCTTCACCGCTTCCCCGGTCCAAGCAAAGCCGCGCCGGAAGTCCGGGTCGTCCTCGAACCGGACGAGCGGCATCTGCGCGGGCCCGGTCTGGCGCAGCCGATAGCCATGCGCGGCGGCCAGCTCCGCCAGTCCCTGGCGCAGTCTCGTTCCGAGGCTGCGCGTGCGTTCCAGATAGTCGGACTCGCGAACCCGTCGAAGGGTCGCCAGGGCGGCGGCCATCGGCGCGGCCTGGAACCAGAACGAGCCCGTGACGTACAGCCGGCTCGCAGCCGCGCGCACGTTCTCGGAACCGAGAAGGGCCGAGATCGCGTGCCCGTTCGCCAGGCATTTTCCCCAGGCGGAAAGGTCCGGAGCAACACCGAGGTGTGTCCAAGAGCCATCGCGAGACAGGCGAAATCCGCCGCGCACCTCGTCCAGGATCAGGAGCGCGGAGCTCCGGTCGCAGTGTTCGCGGACCGCGCGCGCGAATTCCGGCGTGGGAAGCTCCTGGTCGACGAAGGCATCGTGCTTGAATGCCGAGACGAACACACCCGCGAGATCGGTGCCGGCCTCGCGGACGGCGCGCTCGAGGCTGTCGAGATCGTTGTAGACGAACGAGATCAGGTGAGCGCGGTCCTCCGCCACGACGCCCGCCGGCACCGGCGTGCTCCAAGGCTGCGCGCCGTGGTACGCGCCCTTCGCGATCAGGATCTTGCGGCGGCCCGTGTGCGCGCGCGCTGCCATCATCGCGAGCGTCGTCGCGTCACTGCCGTTCTTGCAGAACATCGCCCAGTCCGCGTGTGCGACCATCGCGACCAGCTCTTCCGCGAGGTCGACCATCAGCTCCGTCGGTCCGGTCAGCGCGTCGCCGCGCGCGAGCTGCTCGATCGCGGCGCGGTCGATCTCGGCGTCCGCGTAACCGAACAGGTTCGGTCCGTAGGCGCACATGTAGTCGATGTATTCGTTGCCGTCCGCGTCCCAGAGCCGCGAGCCAGCGGCGCGCGAGAAGAACTGCGGATACCCCGCGGGCAGAAGCGCCGTCGATTCGTGCCCGTACATCCCCCCGGGGATCACGCGCGCCGCGCGTTCCCGCAGCTCTGCATCCCGGCTCATCGATCGCGGCATCGGGTCATGGCCTCCGCGGCTGTTGCGTCTCCACTATACCGTGACGGAGTTGACGTCGGGTCGCGAACCGGTCTAGCATGCGCTTGAAAACGAAATCGCGTTTCTGTTTTTCTCGTCTCTGACGTATTTCGGGAGGAAGCGATGAGCGGAACGACGAGGTTGGAGTTGGTCGAGCGGGCGCGGAAGCTGGCGCCGGCGCTGGCGGCGCGGGCCGAGGAGTGCGAGCGACTGCGGCGGCTCCCGGACGCGACGATCGAGGATTTCCGCCGCGAGGGCCTGCTTCGCGCCTTCGTCGCGCCGACGTACGGCGGTTACGGGCTCGAACTCGCGACGGTGATCGAGACCTCGCGCGAGATCGGACGGGCGTGCGGCAACAGCGCATGGTGTCTGGCGATCTGCACGCTCCACAATCACATCGTGTCGGCCTTTCCGGACGCGGTGCAGGCTCAGGTGTTCGCGCGGGGTCCCGATCCGGTCGTCTGCGGCGTGTTCGTGCCGGGCGGGACGGCCGTCGCGACGGACGGCGGCTACCGCCTCTCGGGACGCTGGGACTTCGCCAGCACCTGCGACCACGCGGACTTCGCGGTGCTCGCCGCCTTCGTGGTCCCGGCGCCGGGCGCCGAGCCGACGGGCATGGCGAGCTTCCTGATCGAGCGCGCGCAGTTCTCGATCGAGGACAATTGGCACGTGTCGGGCTTGTCGGGCACCGGGAGCAAGCGCGTCATCGTCGACGACGTGACGGTCGCGGCCGAGCGCGCGCTGCCCACGTCGCTCGACGCCGCGATCACCGGCGATCGCGAAATCACGGCGCGCGGCCGGCAGTCGGCCGGGCTTCCCGGAAGCTCGGTCGCGACCCTCGGGCTCGCCGGAGTGGCGCTCGGTATCGCGTACGGTGCGATCGACCGCTTTCGCGAGCGACTGTCGAGCAAGCTGCGAATCGCGTCGCCGAAGTCCGTCGAGCAGAACGTCGGCGCGCAGCTTCGCTTGGCCGAAGCGGCGACCGAGGTCGACGCCGCGGAGCTGCTCGTGCTTCGGGACTGCGAGGAAATGACCGCCGACGCGCAGGCCGGGCGACCCGCGACCCTGCTTCAGCGCGCTCGCTACCGGCGCGACGCTGCGTGGGCGGTGCAGACCTGCGCGCGTGCGGTGCAGCGGCTGCAGCCGGCCGCCGGCGCGCACGGAATCTTCCTGGATCAGCCGATCCAGCGCGCGACGCGCGACATCCAGGCCTTCGCCGCGCACGTCGTGTCCGACTGGGACGCGAGCGGTGAGTCCTACGCGCGCGCGCTGCTCGGCCTGCCGAAGAACGATCCCCTGGTCTGAAACGAGGAGGGCATCCCGATGGCATCGCCGAAGAAGCTCGCGCACATCGCGCTGGCGACGAACGACGTGACCCGAATGCGAGACTGGTACTGCCGCGTGCTCGAGGCGCGCGTGGTCTTCGAGAACGAAATGCTCTGCTTCACGACCTACGACGACGAACACCACCGGGTGGTCTTCGCCAAGCCGCCGGGATTCGAGGCGAAGCCCGGCACGGCGCAGAACCTGCACCACTTCTCGTTCACGTACGCGACGCTGGGCGAGCTGCTCGCGACGTACGAGCGACTGCGAGACGACGACATCCGACCCTGGTGGACGATCCACCACGGCCCGACGCTGTCGATGTACTACCGCGACCCCGACGGGAACAACGTCGAGCTGCAGATCGACACCATGACGATGGATCAGGCCGGCGAGTTCCTCCGCAGCGGCGCGTTCGCGAAGAACCCGATCGGAATTCCGTTCGACCCCGAGGAGCTCGTCTCGCGTCATCGAGCGGGTGCGAGCGAGACGGAGCTCTTGCGGTATGGCAGCTGACTCCGCCCTCGGCGCTTCGGCCGACCGGCTCGAATCCGTCGTCGAGACCGCGGAACGGCTTTTCGCGTCGCGTGGCTTCGAGAAGACCGGAATGCGCGAGCTGGCGGCCGAGACGGGGATCTCGACCGCGACGATCTACGCGCGATTCCGAAGCAAGCGGCGGCTGCTCGCGGAGATCGTCGAACGTCGCCTCGACGAGGCGCTGCAGATCGCGGACGGATTTCCGGTCGCGACCGACGACTCGTCCGGACCGACACACCCGCTCGACGTGTATCTCGACACGATCCGCAGACTCAATCGTCACTTCTCCGGCGACCCGTTGCTGCGCCGGATCTTCGCGTTCGAGAGCCACGTGCGCGACCGCCGCGTCCTGCAGCACGCTCGGCGGGTCGATCGAGAGCTGACCGCGCGTTCGGCCGCCACGCTCGCGCGCCTGTCGGCCGACGGCTGGATCCGCTGCGAAGACCCGGAGGCCCTCGCGCACTTGATCAGCCTGAGCGTGCAGGGCTGGCTCGCCTACGAGAGCCGCCACGGCGCACCGCTCAGTGAGGAGCGTCTGACCGCCGCGTTGATCGAGTCACTTCGCGCGCTGGCGCTTCCCGGGCCGTCGCGATCCCGAACCACCACGAGGAGACCCAGATGACGTCCCCGATCCCGAAGCTTCACTTCAGCCACCTCGGATTCCAGGTGCGCGACATCGACCGCATGATCGAGTTCTACACCGGTCAGCTCGGCTTCGTGCTCACCGACCGCGGGCACCTCGAGGTGCTGCCGGGAAAGCCGCAGATCGCCTTCCTCAGCCGTGACCCCGACGAACATCACCAGATCGCGCTGGTCGAAGGACGGCCGCCGACCGGCGAGGGAACGGTGAATCAGATCTCGTTCCGCGTCGATAGCCTCGCGGACTTGCGCGCGCTGCGCGCGCGCCTCGAGGCCGCGGGCGTGACGCGCTTCCTGCCGTTGAGCCACGGCAATGCCTGGTCGGTCTACTTTCCGGACCCCGAGGGCAACGCAATCGAGTGTTTCGTGCCGAGCCCCTTTCACACGCGACAGCCGGTCGCGGACCCGCTCGATCTCTCGCTCAGCGACGAGGAGATCGTGGCGCAGACCGAAGCGAAGTACCGCAACTCACCCGACTTCCAGCCCCGCGCGAGCTGGCGCGCGGCCTTCGAGAAGCGGCTGGGCTGACCTGCGCGCGCGGAGCCGGTAGATTGGCGGAGGGAGGACCGAGCCATGAACCATGACATCGACCGAGCGCGAGGATCGATCAGTCGCCGCGAGATCCTGCTGGGAACGGCCGGACTCGCGACCGCGGCAGTCGCGATGAGGGTCTCTGCCGCCGAGGAGCACGCAGGCCACGCCGCCGGAGCCGAGCCGAAGTACTCCGAGGCCCAGGCGTACAAGAGACACGCAGCCGCCGTCGCGGCGGCGGAGAAATGCCTGAGCACCGGCCGCGCATGCCTGAGCCATTGCTTCGAGACGTTCGTCGCCGGCGACACGACGATGGCGAAGTGCGCGGCGTCCGTCGCGCAGATCGATCCGCGTCTGCGACGCATTTGCCTACCTCGCGGCGAACGGCTCGAAGCAGCTCGCCCCGATGGCGCGTGCGTGCATCGCGGTCTGCGAGGACTGCGAGAAGGAGTGCCGCGTGCACGAGGACCACCAGCCCGAGTGCAAGGCCTGCGCGGATGCCTGTGCGGAGCTCGTCGTCGAGGCGAAGAAGCTGATCGCCTGATCAGAGCATCGCCTTCTCGGTGCCGATTCCGAGAAGCACGCGGCCGACGACTTCGAGCGTCGGCTCGGCGACCATGAGGTGTTGCGTGGCGACGTGCACGTCGCGGAAGCAGCGCGAGAGCGGGCTCGCGTCGTAGATCGCGGTGCCGCCCGCGGCCTGGTAGACCTGATCGACCGCATGGGCGGAGCGCCAGGTCGCGTGCGTGGCCGCGAGCCGCAGCAGCGCGCGCGCCTCGGTGTTCAGCGCTCCGCGCTGCGCGACCGCCCACACCTCGTCGAGCACCTCGAACAGGAACGCGCGCGCCGCGCGCAGCGAGGCCTCGGCATCCGCGACGGCGCGTTGCGCAAGCGGTCGGTTCGCGAGCGTGCGCGCGCTGCCCGTCGGCACCTTTCCGACGGCGAGCGCCAGGAACTCCTGGATCGCCCGGCGCGCGATCCCGAGCGACACCGACGTGACGCCGAGCGCGAGCAGTCCCAGCGTGGGGAACTGGAAGAGCGGCCCCTCGATGCGCGGGCGTCCGCCGAGCAGGACGGATCGGCCCTCGGGCACGAAGGCGTCGTTCACTTCGAAGTCGTGGCTTCCCGTGCCGCGCAGACCCGACGTGTGCCAGGTGTCGAGCACGCGGACCTGTCCGGGCTCGAAGAAGAACAGCCGTCGTCTCGCTGCCGGACGGCCCCGTCGCGGCAGTCTCGCCGTTCGCCTCGGCGACGACGCAACCGCCGGCGATCCAGTCGGAGTGGTGGATGCCGCTGGCGAACGGCCAGCTGCCGCGCACCACGTGGCCACCGGCGACGGGCCGCGCCACGCCGCCGGAACGCACGACGCCGCAGGTCGCGACGTTCGGATCCGAGCCGTAGATCTTGCGCGCCCATTCGTCGGGGAGCGAGCTCGCGAGCAGCCCGGTCGTCGCTCCGATCATCGTACACCAGCCGGTGGAGCCATCGGCGCGACCGATCTCCTCGATCACGCGCACCACGTCGCGGACGTGACGCTCGCTGCCCCCGTAGCGCGCCGGGACGCAGACACGGAACAGGCCGGCCTCGGCCAGCTTCCGCGCCAGGTCGCGCGGGATCGCGCGCTGCACGTCTCCCTCTGCGGCCCGCTCCGAGATCAGATCCGCCAGACCCCGCGCTGCTTCGAACTCCGGGCACTCATTCATCGCGCGATCTTGATCCGTCGGTCGGTCCCCACGCAACCGGCGCCGAGTGCCGCAGCGCATCGATCCGCACGCGATGTGCGATTCCGATCGGGCAGCTCTCCTCGCAGGCTCCGCAGCCGGTGCACGCGTCGAGGACGCTCCTCGGAATCGCGCGCGCGGCCGGATCGGAGCGCTGCGCGAGCAGCAGCCGCATCGGCGAGAGCGGATGCCCCTCGCGCGCGGGGGGCAGGCGACATCGCAGCGAGCGCAGCCGCTGCACGCGGCGAGCTGCAAACGCAGCCGCCACGGGAGTCGTCCACGCGCGTCGATCGCAGGAGGAACGGCGGGCTCGCGCGCATTCAGCAGGATCGAAAGCGGCGCGGCGAGAACGTGGCGAAGCCTCGTGAACGGGATCGCCGCGAGCAGCGCGGTGGCGGAGGCGATGTGAGCGACGTGGAGGACGCCGAAAGTCGCGGCACCCGCGAGTCCGGATCGCACGAAGAGCCGCGCGAGTGCGTGCCCGAGCCAGAGCTCGGCCTGCGCGTCGGCCGGCACGAGGGCGAGGCGTGCCCCTTCGACGAGAAATCCGCTCACGGGCACCGCCAGCAAGAGGACGAGCACGAGACCATCTCCGGGGAGGTCGACCTGCAACCGCTGCCAACGCCGCACGAAGCGGCGGTACAGGGCCATGGCCCCGCCGAGTGCCAAGGCCACTCCCGAGATCTCGCGCGTCAACGGAAGCCAGGCCTCGAGCGCGTGGAGAACGGCCGGCCGTGAAACGCCGGCGTGCGCCCAACGCTCGAGCGCCGTCGCCACGACGAGTCCCGCGGCGCCCCAGGACAGAAGCGAGTGCATCAGCGGTGCCCGCCAGCCTCCGCGGCGAATTCCGGACTGGACGATTGCGCGCTGCCAGAATTCGGTCGAGCGCGCCCCCCCGGCCCGGCGCGCTCAGCACCCGGGAGTCGATGATCCCGTCCCCGGTTCGAAAACCTGGTCCGTGTGCGAGCACCGTTCAGCTTTCCGAACGCGGGATTTCCCCTTCGCGAGCGGCCGTCTTCCGGCCCCGCGTCCGGTGCGCCCGAGGGAGCGTTCGAATCGTCGAACCGGGGCGCGGGTGGCTCGGATCAGCACTTCGAAAAACCTCAGCATCTTCAACCGGTTTCGTGTGTCGCGAAATCGAGATCCCAACGGCAAGCAACTTGCATTCCGACCCGGCTTGCGGCCGTGGGGATCGCGATGGGGATGGGAGGAACGTGTGGAGATTCGTGCATCGGAGGACGCGGCGGCCGGACACTCCGCGCCAACGTGGATGGTGAGCTGGAGCCCCGACGGGACGACGCTCGCGTCGAGCTCCGAGGATGGCTCGGTGATTCTCTGGGACGCGCGAACGGGCGCTCCGCTCCGGCGGCTCTCTGGACACGACCGCGCCGTCTGGTCGGTCACGTGGCGCCCGGACGGGAGACGCCTGGCGACGGGCAGCGACGACGGGACCGCGGCGATCTGGGATCCGGCCGACGGCCGGCGCGTTCACGTGCTCACCGGTCATGCGGCCGGGGTCTGGGCGACCGGCTGGAGTGCCGACGGCCGACGGCTCGTCACGGGCGCGAGTGACTCGCGAATGTGTGTCTGGAACGGTGACAGCGGCGAGCTCGTCGCCGTGATCGAAGATCACCCGGCACTGCCGAAGGATGCGCGCTTCTCGCCCGACGGTCGCTGGCTCGCGACCTGTTGCGACGACCACCGGGTGCGCATCTTCGACGCGACGAACTTCACGCTGACGTGCGAGCTCGAAGGCCACACGCATCACGTCAACACCGTCGATTGGACCCCGGATTCGCGATTCGTGGTGAGCGCTTCACACGACCGCACCGTGCGCGTCTGGGACGCGCTCGAACACCGACCGGTCCGCACGATCGAAGCCCACGAGGACGACATCGACGCCGCCAGCGTTTCTCCCGACGGGCGGCTGATTGCGAGCGCGGGGCACGATCGCGACCTGCGCGTGTGGGATCTTGCGACGGGCCGGCGCGTCGCCAGCCTCGCCGGGCACACGGACGAGATCGAGTGGGTTTCGTGGTCGCCCGACGGCCGACGTCTGGCCACCACGTCGATCGACGCCCGGGTCCGGATCTACGACTTCGAACGCCGCGAGCTGCAGCACGTTCTGCCCGGACGCAATCGCTCGGTGTCGCGCGTGCGGGTCGCGCCCGGCGGTGAACGCATCGCCATCGCCGGAGCCGATCGATCGCTGCGCGTGCTCGACGGCTCGGGCGCGCCGATCGAAGCGCTCGACGACGTGCACCCGAAGGCCGTCAAGGGAATGGAATGGTCGCCCGACGGTCAGCGCCTCGCGACCACGTCGCTCGACGGGGGTGTCGCCGTCTGGGAGTCGAGCCCGAGCGGCGTCGATTCCGTTCCGACGCGTTTCCAGCTCCCCGTCGGTGTCTATGCCGTGACCTGGTCACCCGACGGGCGGCGCCTGGCGGTAGGATTGGAGGACGGCGCGGTCGAGGTTCTCGACGCGCGAAGCGGGTCGAGGATCCGCAGCTTCCGCGATCACGACGAGCCGGTCTACTGCGTGGCCTGGTCGCCGGACGGCGAGTGGATCGCGTCGGCCTCGCGCGACGCCACGGTGGGAATGCACTCCGATCGCGACGACCGCCGCATCGAGTGTCGCGGACATACCGACCTTCTCTTCTCCACGACCTGGTCGCCCGACGGCCGGCTGCTCGCGTCGAGCTCGCGCGACCGCACGACCCGAATCTGGGATCTCGACGGACGCTGCCTTCGGGTGCTCGACGGGCACGCGCTCAGCGTCTGGGACGCGCGCTTCTCGCTCGATGGAAAGCGCATCGCGTCGTGCTCCTTCGACGCCACGATCCGCGTCTACGACGTGGTCACGGGCGAGTCACTCGCTTGTCTGCACGGGCACACGCGCCAGGTCTCCAGCATCGACTGGGGCCCCGACGGGAGGCTGTGGAGCGGCAGCCGCGACGGGACCTGTCGCGTGTGGGACCTCGATCGCGGGACCCACGAGGTGCGAATTCCGAATCCGACGGAGATCTCATGAGACCGGACGATCGACCGTCGGAAGGCGCTGCGCACGTCGCGCCGATCAGCTGCGCGACGGTATCGGCCGACGCGCGCTGGATCGCGTCCGGAAGTTACGACGCGACGATCCGAATCTGGGACGCGACGACGGGAAGCGTGGTCCGCGTGATCGAAGCGACGAGTCTCGTGAACGGGATCGACTTCTCGCCGGACGGGCGCTTCATCGCGAGCGGAGAGTGCGATCACGTGGCGTACCTCCGCGACGTCGAGAACGGGGAGCACGCTCCGCGACGCTGCGCGGTCACACCGATGACGTGAACACCGTCGCGTTCTCGCCCGACGGCAGGAGCCTGGCGACGGCGAGCTTCGACGACACCGCGCGGATCTGGGATTTGGAGAGCGGCGCTTGCCTGCACGTACTCGCGGGGCACGCCGACGACGTCAACGGCGTGCACTGGAGCCCCGACGGCAGCACTCGTCTCCACCGCCTCCGACGACGGCACCGCGCGCCTGTGGGAAGCCGAGACCGGCAAGCAGCTCGCGGTTCTCGAAGGCGCGCAGGACTGGTGCGATCAAGCCCCGTTCTCGCCCGACGGCCGCCACATTCTGTGCTCGTCGATGGACGGACGTGCGCGGATCTTCTCCGTGCCCGATGGCCGACTCGTGCGCGTGCTGGCGGACCACGGCGGCCCGGTGAAGGCAGCGGCGCTGGAGCCGCGACGGGCGTCGAATCTGCACGGCGAGCTACGACCATCGCCTTCGCGAGTTCGTCGCACGAATTCGGGAGAGCTGCTCCGCGAGACCTCGAGCGCGTGGATGTGGACTCGGACCATCACCGAGATCGGCACCGGGCGCGGCTGGGTCACCGGCTCGTTCGAAGGTGCGCCGATCGTCTGGAGTCCCGACGGCGAAGCGCAGGGGCTCGTCGCGGCGCCGACGCACGGCGCGGGCGCCGCGGCGGTCTCGCCCGACGAACGCCTCGTCGCGGTTCCGTCCGACGACGGCTTCACCGGCGTGTATCGATTCGAAGACGGCGTGCGCGTGGCTTCGCTTCGCGGTCACGCCGGTCCGCCGATCTGCGCCGCCTTCTCGCCCGACGGTCGCCGCCTCGCCACCGGCATCCTGGGACGACTCCGTCGCGGTCCACGACACCGCGAGCTTCGAGCTCGTGACGCGGATCCGGGGCCTGAACGACATCGTCTGTGCGCTCGCGTTCTCGGCAGACGGACGGGAGATCGTCACCGCGCATTACTCCGGCGCCGTGGTTCGATGGGATGCCTCGAGCGGGCAGATCATGGGCCTGCTCACCTCACACCATGGATCGGCGAAGGCGCTCTGCCTCGGCCCGGACGGCAGCTACCTGAGCGCCGGGCGAGACGGAGCCGTTCATCGCAGTCACGGGACCGGGGCTCCGACACGCTGGTCGCTCGCGCGAACGATCGTGAACGGCGTCGCGCTCGATCCCGCCGGACGACGATTCGTGACCGGCTCGCGCGACCACGGAGTCCGCGTTCACGATGTCGTGACGGGTGACGTGCTCGCCTCCTACGACGGTCACGAATGCTCGGTCAAGACGGTGGCGTGGTCGTGCGATGGGACGCGCGTGGCCGCGGGCTACTACGACGGCTGCGTGCTGCTCTGGGAGCCGGAGAGCGGACGTGCGCGCGTGGTGTCACCCGTGAACGGCCATTCGGTGAGTCAGGTGACGTTCAAGAGCGACGGCGGGCTCGTGATCTCGTCCTGGAATCCGACCGGCGAGATCGCGGTGACCGATGCCGACGGGATCGTGCGCGCGACCTTCGGAGGCACCGGGCATTCACTGGAGCGAAGCGTCGGAACGTGCCTGTCCGCGTCGGACGCGGCCTAGCGCAGCGTCAGGTCCCCGCGTCCTCGCCGCCACGGGCGATCCTCTCGAGCTCGGGCCGATCGACGATTCGCACCCAGCCGACGCCGCCCTCGATCCAGCCGGCCTTCTCGAAACGCCGAAGCACGCGGATCGCGGTCTCGACGGTCGTACCGGCGGACTCGCCGAGCACGCGCCGCGTGGTCTCGATGCGATCATCCTCGGCCGTTTCGAGCAGGGCGCGCGCCATCCGTGCCGTGACGCTGTCGTGCGCGAACGAGCAGAGCCGATCGTGCGCCCGCTGCAGCCGCGTGGCGACGATCGCGAGAAGCGCGCGACTCACGTCGGGGTTCTTGTCCATGAGCGAAATCACGACGCGCCGGGGCACGCACCAGGCCTCGGAGGCGGTGACCGCCTGGGTGCTCTCGGTATAGGCGGCGTCCGCGCTCAGCGAGGCCATCCCGAACGGATCGCCCGGGTGCAGCGTCTCGAGGGTGATCACGCGCCCCGATGCGCTGGCCTTCAGCGCGCGGACCTCCCCGCTGCGCATGGTCCAGAAGCGCGCCGCGGGCTCCCCCTCGTGGTACAGGTAACGGCCTTCCGCGAACTTCTTGAGGGTCAGGTAGGGCCGGAGCTGGTCGATCTTGGGCAGGAAGATCTTGTAGAGGGAGGTCTTCTCCAGCGGCGTCGACTTCACGTCGGGCCCCCGGCGGGGCGCAGACAGCGCGAGGCGACGGTTATGACAGGCGTCATACGGCACATCCTCGCACACTGTTTACACTGAATTTCTGATGGCGGAAAAGCGCGCGGGCGAACTCGCCGTTCGAGAGAACCTCGATCGATGGTGGGAGGAGCACAGCGAACTCGACCGGCTGGTCGCGGCGCTGGAGGAGTCGCTGAACGGGGGCCGGATCGAGGCGAACCGCGGCGCGCTCGACGAGCTGGCGGCGGCCTTCGAGTCCCACTTCGACGTCGAGGAGCGCGTCTATTTCCCCTGATCGAGCGCTTCTCGCCCGAGCACTCCGTGAGCGTGCGAGCGGCGCGCCTTGCGCATTCGAAGGTCGCGGAGACCCTCGAGAGCCTGCGCGCCCTGATCGAGCACGGAGACCTCCCCGAGGCCCGCAGCGTGCTTGCTTTCCTGCTCGACAACTTCCGCACCCACGAAGCGGCAGAAGCCAAGCTCATCGCCGCACTCGAGCGCAGTCGGGCCTCCTGACGTCCCGGTCGTGCGTGCCGGTCCGGGTCGCTGGTAGCATGCCCGGATGGACGACCTGACGTACGCGACCGCGGGCGAGCTCGCGCGCAAGATCCGAAACAAGGAGCTCGGCTCCCTCGAGCTGACCGATCACTTCATCGCACGGATCGAACGGATCGACGCCGAGCTGAACGCCGTGGTCGTGCGCGACTTCGAGCGCGCACGCGCGGCCGCGCGTGCAGCCGACGCGGCGCCCCGAAGCGACGCCCCGCTGCACGGGGTGCCGATGACGATCAAGGAGTCGTACGACATCGCGGGTCTGCCGACGACCTGGGGATTCCCGATCTTCAAGGGCAACGTCGCGGCGACGGACGCGCAGGCGGTTCAGGCGTTCAAGCAGGCCGGTGCGGTGTTCATGGGGAAGACGAACGTTCCCCTCGGCCTCGCCGACTTCCAGAGCTACAACGAGATCTACGGCACGACCCGAAACCCCTGGGACCTCGCTCGGAGTCCCGGTGGCTCGTCCGGTGGAGCGGCGGCAGCGCTGGCGTCGGGGATGACCCCGCTCGAGTGCGGCTCCGACATCGGTGGGTCGATCCGGAACCCCGCCCACTACTGCGGCGTGTACGGACACAAACCGACCTGGGGAATCGTGCCGCCGCAGGGACACGCGCTTCCCGGAATGGTCGCTGCGTCCGACATCGCGGTCTGCGGTCCCCTCGCGCGCAGCGCGGAAGATCTGCGTCTGGCGCTGGACGTGCTCGTCCGGCCGGAGCCCCTCGACCGACGTGGCTGGCGGATGCACCTGCCCGCGCCGACGAAGACCGCGCTTCGCGACTTCCGGGTCGCCATCTGGCCGACCGACGCTCGCGCACCGGTGACCTCCGAGATTGCCGACCGCGCGGCCCGAATCGGTGACATGCTCGCGCGTCGCGGCGCCAGGGTGTCGGATTCGGCCCGGCCCGAGATCGATCCCGGACTGGCGAACATCACCTACCTGAACCTGCTCAACTCGATCATCGGTGCGGGCGTCCCGCCCGAGATCTACGCGCGATCGCAGGCGCTCGCGGCGCAGACCGACCCGAACGATCTCTCCGATCCGGCCGTGATGGCGCGCGCCGCCGTCCTGAGCCACGCCGACTGGCTCCGGGCCGACAATGCGCGGGAGCTGCTCCGCTACGCCTGGCGGAAGTTCTTCGACGAGTGGGACGTTCTGATCTGCCCGCAGGTCGCCACGCCGGCCTTCGAGCACGACCACGCTCCAATCGATCAGCGCGTTCTCGAGGTCGATGGGGAGGAGCAGCGCTATTTCCAGCAGCTCTTCTGGGCGGGGCTGATCACCGGTCCGTACCTGCCAAGCACGGTGTTCCCGACGGGTCTCTCGGTCTCGGGCCTGCCGATCGGGCTTCAGGCCGTCGGCGCCGAGTACGACGACCTGATCACGATCGACTTCACCCGGCTCGTCGCGCAGGAGATCGGCGGCTTCGTGCCGCCACCGGCGTACCGCTAGACACGTCGTCGTTCCGAGCGGGTGGAAGTTGGAACACTTCGTGTTGACTTCTCCCCACCCGATGCTCACGCTGCGCCGTGCTCGCGGTGGTTTTGACGGTGGAGTCGGACGCGTTCCCGATCTTCGGTCGGGCGCGGGAGGTCATGAGAATGGGCGCGGTATCGGCAGTCGCAGGGGTTCTCGCATCGGCGTTCGTCGTGCTCGGCGTCGGGCAAGCCCATGCGGCGGTGGTCACGTTCACGGGCGGGACCGTCACGCGTCTCGACGCGACGACGCAGACCACGAACAATTCGATCGACTGGGACAACGTCGACTACTACGAGGAGAACGGATTCCGCTTGGACTTCGCGCCGAACTCCGGAAGCGCGTTCTTCTCCACTCACGTCGGCGATTACTATTCGGCCGGGAACGACGTGATTCACGGTCATTGGGCGACCGGTGACTTCGGTTTTCTCACCGCGATCGAGATCACCAAGATCGGCGGCGGCACGTTCGACCTCAACTACTTCATCCTCGTGTCGAACACCGAAATCGGCGGAGGCCCGGCCAGCGGGTTCGAGCAGGCGTGGATCGAGGGCTTCAACTCCAACGTCAGCACCGGTTCGCCCGTGCTGCTTCCGTCCGAGAACTGGGCTTTTCCGGCGACGCAGATCTACCTGGGTTCCAATTTCGACTCGGTCGATCTGGTTCGCTTCTACGTCACGAACGCGGTCGACTGCTACGGCATGGACGAGTTCTACATCGACGAGCCCGCGCCGGTGCCCGAACCCTCGACCGCTCTCCTCGCGGTTGTCGGGTTCGCAGCGCTTTTCGCCGGAGCTCTTGATCGCCGGTAGGGATGCGAGCTGAAGCGCCCCATCGCCTCGGATCGGCGACGTGCAGGCCGCGTGCAGCTCTGGTTCCGACACCGCCGGGTGACGGGGGCTTCTGAAGATCGCTGAGCCCGCCGGCGCCGGCCGCGAGCTTCCGCTTCGCTCACGGGCGGACCTGGCAGGGTGTATCGTGGTGCAGACGGAGTTCGAAGGTGGCTGAATCCAAAGCGAGGGCTGCGCCGCCTCGAGGCGCGGGAGGTGGCAGCCGCTCCGGCCTGCTCGACGTCGTGCGGCTCTTCTCCGGCTTCGACATCGTGGCCTTCCACACGAGCTCTGCCCTCGGTGACAGCTCCGCGTTCCGACTCGGCATCGGAATGGCGATCTTCCTGTTGATGAGCGCGGTGAGCGTGGGGATGTACGCCGGTGAGCGCCCGTTCCGTCCATTCCTCGCGGAGCGCAGCCGACGCTACCTGATTCCCTACGCGTTCTGGTGGGTCGTGTACTTCGTCATCAAGACGGCGATGGCACTTCGGCACGACGAATCGGCGTTCGGCTGGTTCGATCCGAGCATGCTCTGGCAGGGAACCTACTACCACCTCTGGTTCATGCCGGTGGCGCTCGGTGTCTGCGTCGCGGTAGAGGGACTCCGGCGCGCGACGCGGCAGGTGTCGACCGGGGGCTTCCTCGCCGTCGTCCTGTTGCTGTCGCCGCTCTTCTTCTACGCCGGTCCCACTCTGCGCCCGATCGTCGGGGTCGGTTGGTTCCAATGGGTCTGGATGATTCCCGCGGTACCGATGGGGGTGGCGTTCGGGCGGATCATCGCGCTACCGAGGACGCCGCGCTGGGGCTTCGCGATGCTCGTCTTCTCCGGCGTGCTCGCCGCGAGCGGTGTCGCCGTCTGGTCCGCCGTCGACGACACCTACCCACTGCGTTTCGCGCTGGGTGCGCTCCTGATCGGAATCGGCTTCGCGATTCCCTTTCCCTCGAATGCGTTTCTGTACCGCGCTCGGACGGTGTCTGCCGGCATCTTCCTGTGCCACCCGATGGTCCTGCGCGTCATGCTGCGCTTCTTCGATCAGCTTCCGATCGCGTTGGTCGCGGCGGTCATGTGGGCTCTTTCCGGCTGCTTGACGCTGTCGCTTCAGCGAACCCGTCTCGCGCGCTTCGTCGGCGACCCACCCGCCGCCGGGAGCATCGTCCCGAAGCGGGTTCGGAGTCCTGAGCTCCGAGATACTGTGCGGAGTCACTCGGTAACCTAGAGCTTGCCGAGAACGGCGGCGCGCGGCTCGACGAATGGGGACCATCGCCCGTCCGCAAGCGGATGAGTGCCGGAGCTGGCGTGACTTCTACCCTACACCGGGGTATGTTACGCGCGAAGCATTCAGAGTGGCTCGACCGATCGAGCCCGGCAACCTGGGGGGCCAACCCAAGGTGCCAATCCCACCGAGATCAGGTCTGGGCGGGAGATGCGGTCACGGCGGGGAGCCGTGGCAAGCGAAGTGGCCCAAGCGACTCGTTCGAGTCGCCCGGAACTCGGATGCTTCCTCGATAGGAGAGGGCATCATGGCATCCGACGACGAGGCGCTCGAAGAGTACGACTGGGAGACCGAGTCGGAAGACGACGACGATCTCGACGACGACGAGATCACCCTCGCCGCCTTGCTCCAGACGCTCGAAGGTGAGATCCAAAGCTTTCCGCTCGCCGACGGATCGACGGCCCTTCGCTTGGCGGAATGCGCGTACACCCTCGAGCACTGCCTCGGCTCCGACTTCTCGGAGTTGTTCAAGATGTTCTTCCTGCACCAGCACTACTCGAGCGACCTTGCGCGCGCGGGCTTCGCTTCCGAGACGCTGGCGTCGATCGGATTCGGCAACACGGCTCCAGGGATGTCCGGGTCGGTGGACCTCACCGTCCTCATTTTCCCTTTCGGCCTGCGCGTGTACCTCGGGCGGAACGACTGGGACGGGTGCCGACTCCTCGGTGGCGGCGTACCGAACGAAGCTGAGGGTGCAGATCAGCTCGCCGCGCGCGGGCTCGAGGAAGTGGTGCGCGGCCGCGATCTCCCTCCACACATCCGCGACGCGCTGCTCGCCGTGCTGGAGTGTGCCGGCACCGCGGCCCTCGAGAACCTGGAGCACCGCGATGTGGTGTCACTCTGGCTGGAGGAGGTGCGCCCACTCCGCAGTCGCAGCGAGTGACCACGACCGAGCGCGATCGCTCCGACGTTGCTTCTTGCTGGCGCAGCTCGGGATCGAACCGGGGAGCGGCGGATATTCAGAGTGGAGTTGCCCCACCTAGGTGGACACCTTCGCGCTGGAGGGCTCGGCTTCAAGGGCGATCCCACCGCCTACTCTCGGCCCGGCTCGCGCCCCAGCACCATCAACGGATCGGCATCACGTACGGCGATCCACCGCTCGAGGAATTCGAGTCTGGGAACGAGCCGTGCTCCCAAGGCGATTTTGTAGTCCATCCACGGGTATCCCATGTTCCAGAACACATAGCCCAGGTTCCGCAGCCTCTCGGCCAACAAGACCATCTGCAGGGTTCCAAAGTGCTTCCAGCGCTCCTCACCCCGAACACAGAATCCCGAGAGGCTCGTGTAGCTACGCCCAATGGTGTAGCCCAACTCGCCCGCAATCAGCCGTCCGGCCTTGTTCGACCACAGCTCGATCCCGTGAATCGCGAAGTGCGGATAGGCGCTGCGCTCGAGTTCCCGAACGAGTTCGCAGTACGGCGGCAGCAGCCAGGTTCGTGGGCGGTGATAGTCGACTAGACGCTCCAGCACCTGTGAGCAATCGGGGGCAACTCGAAGCTCGACTTGCTCCTCAGCGAGCCGCCCCGATGCGATGAGCCAACGCAGGTTTCTCGACAGGTGGAGGTTTCGCCAATCGAGAACCGCAAAGGTCTTCTCGAGTTCAGGAAGCAGTACGACGCCCAGGTCTGCTTCGTCGCTCGCGATCGAGATGAATCCCGCTCGCGCAAGCGAGACGTAGAGTCGCGGATCCCAGGAGTCAGACCAGAAGTGCGTCCGAGGCGCGCGGGGATAGATGCGGGAGTGGAGGAGATCCTCCCGAATGTGGGCTAGTGCAATCCGCTCCATCTTGAACCTGCGTTCGTTGCCGGGAGGGTGGGTCGGTAGTCTAAGGCGATCGGCGGCTGGATGTCTGGAGTCGACCCGGTTTCGTGGACTCCTGATCGCGGCTCGACCACGCCCACGTCCCGCCTTCTCGAGCTCTGTCAGCCGGCGTCGCAGCTCAGCCGGGTACCGCGACGGATGTCCTCCCGGAATCTCGAACGCCCTGATCCCAAGTGGCCAGGAGTCCACGAAACCGGGTCGACTCTAGTCGCCGCCGTCCGCACGCCCGCGTCGAAAAGCGAGCACCGTCGCGCTCTTCCCTGGTGGCGCAGCCCGGGATCGAACCGGGGACACGCGGATTTTCAGTCCGCTGCTCTACCAGCTGAGCTACCGCGCCGTGGGCGCGCAGTATGGCTCAGCGGGGCTCGACCGTCACGCTCTCGACCCGGACGTCGGCGAGCGGGCGGTCGTTCGCGTCACGCGGGGCGGCCGAGATGCGATCGACGACGTCCTGGCCCGAGACGAGCTGGCCGAAGACCGTGTACTGGCCGTCGAGCTGCGGGCGCCACGCGTCGGAGGCGGTGGTCATGATGAAGAACTGCGAGCCGGCGGTGTCGGGGCCGGAGGCGCGGCCCATCGAGACGGTGCCCGGAAGATGGGGGACGTCGTTGAACTCGGCCTTCAGGGCGTAGCCGGGGCCGCCGAAGCCGTCGTTCGTCGGGTCGGCGTCCTTCGAGTTCGGGTCGCCGCCCTGGATCATGAAGCGCGGGATGACGCGGTGAAACGTGGTGCCGTCGTAGAAGCGCGCGGCGGCGAGCGACTTGAAGCTCGCGACGTGGCGCGGCGCCTGGTCGGCGAGAAGCGCGAAGCGGATCTCGCCGAAGTCACGCACGCGGACGACGGCGATCTCGCGGGTTGCGGGCGTTTCCGAGCCGCATGCGAGGAGCACGGACGCGGCGCACGCGGCGAGCAGCGGAAGCAGCCGATGGGGACGCACGGCCGCGAACGCTAGCACGCGCGCGAGAGCGCGTGATACGGTCCGCGACCATGCGCAGTTTCTCTCGCGTCCTCGGTCCCGTCGTCGGCATCTTGCTTCTGCTCGCGCCGCTCGCGCTCGCGGTCGAGCCCGGGCCGGCGTGGGGCCATCGCGGCATGGTCGTGACGTCGGTCGGGCCGGCGGCGTCCGCCGGGCGCGAGATCCTCGGGCGCGGCGGAAACGCGGTCGACGCGGCGGTCGCGACGGCGTTCGCGGCCGGGGTCGCGCACCAGTACAGCTCGGGAATCGGCGGCGGCGGATTCGCGGTGGTGTACATGGCGGAGTCCGGCGAGGTGACGACGCTCGACGCGCGCGAGACCGCGCCCGCTTCGGCCAACGAGCTGCGTCTACCTCGACGATCAGGGAAAGCCCATCCCCCGCGCGACGCTCGCCGGTCCTCGCGCGGTGGCGGTGCCGGGACTCGTGCAGGGACTCTACGAATTGCACCAGCGCTACGGCTCGCTCGAATGGCACGAGCTCTTGAAGCCGGCGATCCGGCTCTGCCGCGACGGCGTCGAGATCGCGCCCGCGGAGCGGCGCATGCTGCAGATCGTCGCGCCGCGGCTCGCCGATTTTCCGGAGACCGCGCGCATTCAGCTCGACGCCGGGCAGGTGCCGCCGCTCGGCTGGCGGCTCTACCAGCCCGATCTCGCGCGCACGCTCGAGCAGATCGCGGCGCGCGGCGGCTTCGCGCTCGTCTACGGCGACCTCGCGCGCAAGATCGTCGACGCGACCGGTGGCGCGCTCACGCTCGACGACCTCGCCGGCTATCAGCCGATCTGGCGCGATCCTGTGCGCGGCACGTACCGCGGGCTCGAGATCGTCTCGATGCCGCCGCCGAGCTCGGGCGGCGTGCTGCTCGTCGAGATGCTCAACGCCCTCGAGCCCTACGACCTCGGTGCGCTCGGTCTGAACTCGAGTGAGACGGTGAATCTCGTCGCCGGCGCGATGAAGCTCGCGTTCGCGGACCGCGCCGAGTATCTGGGCGATCCGGGATTCGTCCGCGTCCCGACCGACCATCTCGCCTCGAAGGCGTACGGACACGAGCTCGCCGCGTTGCTGCGGCCGCCCTTCTTTCTGCTGCGCGCGCCGTGGAACTGGGGCAAGCCGGTGATTCCGAACACGCGCCGCGCAGCGCCCGCGCCGCCCGACGACGGCGGCACGACACAGATCTCGGTCGTCGACGAGCAGGGCAACGCCGTCTCTCTCACGCAGACCGTGAACACGCTCTTCGGCTCGCTGATCACCGTGCCGGGGACGGGCATCGTTCTCAACAACGAGATGGACGACTTCTCCCTGCCCGGTACGCCGAACGCGTGGGGCGCGGTGGGGCAGTCGGCGAACTCGATCCAGCCCGGAAAGCGACCGCTCTCGAGCATGACGCCGACGATCGTGCTCGAGAACGGCGAAGTCCGGTACGTCCTCGGCAGCCCGATGGGGACGTTCATCATCTCGAGCGTGCTGCAGACGCTGCTCAACAGCGTCGACTTCAAGCTCGGTCCCGAGCAGGCGGTGTCGATGCCGCGCTTCCACCACCAGTGGAGCCCCGACACGCTGATGGTCGAGCCGACGCACCCGCGCGACGTCGTCGAGAAGCTGCGCGACTGGGGCCACACCGTCGAGCCGAGTCGCTTCCCGATGGGGGCCGTGCAGCTGATCGTCCGAGACAAGCCGTCCGAGACCTGGTTCGGCTCGACCGATCCGCGCCGCGATGGCGCGGCGCTCGGGTACTGACGGGGCCCGCTACTTCACGATCGCGATCACCGGCGCGTCGAGGTGGATCACGCGCTTCGCGACGCGCTTCACGTCGTCGACGGTGACCGCGCTGATCCGCTCGTCGTAGTCCAGGTGGTGCGTGGCTCCCAGGCCATAGAGAGCGTCGAGCGAGAGCAGGCTCGCCTGCGTGCCGAACCGCTGCAGCGAGACGGCCTGGCTCCCGATCAGGTACGCCTTCGCGCGCGCGAGCTCCGCGTCGGGAATCGGATCCTCGACGATCTTCGCGAGCTCGCGCTCGATCCCGCTCGTCATTTCGCCGAGCTTCGCGGGCTCGCCGGCGATGTAGACGCCCCAGATGCCCGCATCCACTCCTTCGAGGTCGAACGCGGTAACCGTGTAGGCCAGACTCTGCTTGTCCCGGAGCTCGAGAAAGAGCCGCCCACCCTGGCCGGAAAGCACTTGCGTCATCACGTCGAGGGCCGGCAGATCGGGATCTCCGATCGTGAGGGCGAGGAAGCCGTAGACGACGTGCGCCTGGTTCTTCTTCTTCTCGAGCACGACCTCGCGCTCGCGCATCGGTGACTCGGGAGTCGCGCGGGCCGGGAGCGCGACGGGTCCGGTGTCCGACCATCCCGACAAGTGCGAGGCGATCGCGGCGACGATTCGATCCGGATCGGCGGCTCCGACCACGCTCAGCACCCCGTTCGACGGCTGCGCGTAATGCGCGAAGTATCGGGCCAGGGATTCGCGGTCGAGCTTCTCGATCGACTGCGCGGTTCCGATCGACGAGAAGCGGTACGGATGCGCAGGGTAGATCGCCTGCTGAAACAGCTCGAACGCCTTCGTCGACAGGCTGTCCTCGCGTCGGCGCAACGCGGCCATTCGCTCGACCTTGACCTTGGTGATCTCTTCCTGCGGAAACGCCGGGTGCAGGAGCACGTCGGAAAACAGATCGAGGCCGGTGTCGAGCGAGTTGGCGAGGAACTCCGCCTGCAGTCCGAAGCTGTTGCGCCCCGCGAAACCGGAGAGATCGCCCGCGATGTCGTCGATCTCGGTCGCGAGCTGCGTCGAGCTTCGCGACGTCGTCCCGCGCGAGAGCATCTCGGCGACGAACGAGGTGATGCCCTGCGTGCTCTCGGTCTCGGCGAGCAGTCCGCCGAGGAACGACAGGCGCATCGAGACGAGCGGCACGTTCTCGTTGCGCTTCACCACCACGCGCAGGCCGTTCGGGAGCTGGTACTCGCGAATTCCGTCGCGGAGCTCCTTCCACGTGAGGGACGGACCGGCGCTGCCGTAGCCGCGCGCGAGCGCCGCGAGAAGCCCGGCTGGATCGACCGAGCCATTCGCATCCTTCGCCGTCAGCGCGACACCGTCGCGCGCTCGGGCGTCAGGTACGTCTGCGCGACCCGCTGAAGATCGGCTTGCGTGGCGCGGCGCACGCTCTCGAGGTACGTCGCTTCGGCCTCGATCCCGCCTGCGAGCACCTCGAAGTAGCCGAACTTCTGCGCCTGTCCCTGCATCGTCTCGCGCTCGTGCACCTGGCTCGCGAGCAGATTCGTGCGCGCGCGCTCGAGCTCCGCTTCGGACGGACCGAGATCGCGCACGCGCCGGATCTGCTCGGCAATCGCGCCGACCGTGGCGTCGATCTTGTCCGCGTCGAGCTCCGCATCGACGACGAAGAGCCCGGGATCGAGCGGCGTGTAGGAGCTCGCGTGTATGCCGTGGACGAGCTGGTCGCGGTCCTTCACCTCGCGGTAGAGCCGCGAGCTGTCGCCCGAGCCGAGCACCATTCCCAGCAGGTCGAGGTACGGCGTGTCCTCGTGCCGGAAGGCGGTGATCTTCCAGCCGATGCCGAGCAGGGATTGCTCGAACTCGCTCTGCACGACGGCAGCGCGCGCCACGGACTGCTCGGGCTCGGATGCGCGCGGGTGCGCGAGATCCGCGCGCGGCTTCGCGCTCGCGAACGCG
The DNA here is from genome assembly GCA_963704165.1 of uncultured delta proteobacterium. Lineage (GTDB taxonomy): Bacteria > Myxococcota_A > UBA9160 > SZUA-336 > SZUA-336 > VGRW01. Next base: position 252,107 of record CAVPHD010000004.1, read on the forward strand.
CTCTTGATCTGCTCGAGCACGGCGTTCGGGTCGAAGTCGCCGACCGCGATGAAGGTCATGTTGTTCGGCACGTACCACGCGCGGTAGAAGTCGAGCAGACCTTCGCGTGTGAAGCTCCGCACACTCGCCTGCGTGCCGATCACGTCCTTGCGATAGGGGTGTGTCTCGAACGCGGTCGCGAAGAGCTTCTGAGACAGGACGTTGTCGGGCGAGTCGTCGGAGCGCCGGATCTCCTCGATCACGACCTCTTCTTCCTTCGCGAGCTCGGCGGCGTCGAAGGTCGAGCTCTGCATCGCGTCCGCGAGTACGTCGATGCCGACCGAGACGTCACGGCTCGCCATCGTGATGTGGTAGACGGTCATGTCGTACGAGGTGAAGGCGTTGATGTTCCCGCCCGCTCCCTCGACCGTGCTCGCGATCTCGCCGACGCCGCGGCGCTCGGTGCCCTTGAAGAGCATGTGCTCGTGCACGTGCGCCATGCCCCACTGCTCGTCGCGCTCGTCGGCGCCGCCGACCCGCACCCAGACGTTCATCGCCACGACCGGCGCCGAGTGGTCCTCGACCAGGATGACCTCGAGACCGTTGGGCAGTGTGGTTTGGAGCATTCCGTCCTTCTTCGGGGCCATCGGTTCGGGGCTCGAGGGCAGGAGCGCGCATGCGCTCTGCAGACACAGCAAGGCGATTCCAAGGCTATGACGCAATCTCTCGCTCCCCCCTACGCGCTTCGGGGCGCATAGGATACGGGCGTTGGCTTCCCAGACAAGCGGCGCCGAGGGCGCAGGTGACCTCGGACTGTACGTCCACGTGCCGTTCTGCGAGCACGTCTGCCCGTACTGCGACTTCGCCGTACTTCCCGTGCGCCAGCTCTCGGAGCGGGACGAGCGGGAATTCGTCGATCTCGTGCTTCGCGAGTTCGGGCGCGTTCGCGAGAGGGTCGCGGGTCGCGAGGTCGCGAGCGTCTACTTCGGGGGCGGCACGCCGTCCCTGCTCCGGGCGGAGTCGGTCGCGCGCTTGCTCGAAGCCTTTGCCGCCGACCTCCACTTCGCATCGCCCGAGATCACCGTCGAGCTGAACCCCGGCCAGCTCGAGGTCTCGCGCGTGCCGGGGTTCCGCGCGGCCGGCGTGACGCGCCTGTCCGTCGGCGTGCAGGCGTTCGACGACGCGGTGCTGCGAAAGCTCGGCCGCGCTCAGAAGGGTAGGGAGGCGCTCCACGGGCTCGAGGCCTGCCTCGCGGCCGGCTTCGACTCGCTCTCCGTCGACCTGATCTACGGCGCGCCCGGTCAGACGCTCGACGCGTTGCTCGGCGACGTCGAGACCGCGATCGATCTCGGCGTTCCGCACGTCTCGGCCTATGCGCTGACGCTCGAGCCCGGTACGCCGATCGCGCTCGGAGTCGAGCGAGGCGTGATCGAGCTACCCGACGAGGACACCGTGCTCGAAATGAGCCGGCTTCTGCGCTCGCGCCTCTCGGCGGCTGGGATCCCGCAGTACGAGATCTCGAGCTACGCGCGTCCCGGGCACCGCTCGCGCCACAACGAGCGCTACTGGCTGCGCCGTGACGTGCTCGGGCTCGGCCCGTCGGCGGCGAGCCTGATCGGCGCGACGCGCTCGCAGAACGTTCGCGCGCTTCGCGAATGGAAAGCAGCACTCGTCGAGGACCGGCCTGCGGTCTCGGAGTCCGAAACCCTGAGCGAAGCCGCGGCACGGCGCGAGACGCTCTTCCTGGGGCTGCGCCGCCTCGACGGTGTCCGGCGTGCGGACTTCCTGCGTCGCTTCGGTGCGGCGCCGGAGGCGTTCTTCTCGACCGAGCTCGAGGCGCTGCGGGGTCGAGGCCTCGTCCTGGAGGAGGCCGGTGCGATCCGGCTCTCCGAGCGGGGAATCCTCTTCGCGGACGAGGTTTTCGCCGGCCTGCTCGGCGACGACGAGCGTTGACACGATGAATCGGGCGCGGCTAGCCTCGATTCCGTGAGAACCGTGGCCGAGCCGAGCGCAGCCGTGCACGAGCTTCGCGAGCTGCCCGAGCGCCTCTCCGAAGTGCTGCTCGCCGTGCTGCGCGCCTACGTCGAGAGCGGGCAGCCGATCGGCTCACGCGACGCGCGCGAGCAGAGCAGCCTCAAGGTGTCGTCGGCCACCGTGCGCGGGGTGATGGGCGAGCTGATGGATCTCGGCCTGCTCGAGCAGCCGCACACGTCGGCGGGACGGATTCCGACCGACGCGGCGTTCCGGCTCTGGGTCGATCAGCTGCTGCACGCTCCCGGGCACGGTCGAGCGGTGCCGCGAGATCTCTCGCGCGAGTTCAGCGAGCCGGTCGCCGCGGTCGAGGACGGACTGCGGCGTGCGGCGGACGTGCTCACGCACGTCACCGGCCAGCTCGGCTTCTGCGTGGCGCTCGAGAGCGAGCGCGTGCGTCTGAAGTGCCTGCGCTTCGTGCGCGTCTCGAGCGAGCGCGTGATGGCGCTCCTGGTCTCGGAAGGCGACGTCGTGCGCACGCGTCTGCTCGACGAGCGAGAGTGTGACCAGCGCAGGCTCGATCGCATTTCGGGCTCGCTCTCGCGGCTGGTCGCCGGCCTGACGCTCGAAGACGCCCGCGCCCGACTCTCGGCCGAGATCGACGGCGATCACGCGCAGCGCGACGCGCTCTGGCGAAAGCACCTCGCGCTCGGCCGGCTCGGGCTCGACGTCGAGATCGAGGCGGAGCTGTACGTCGGTGACCGCACGCAGATTCTCAACCAGCCCGAGTTCGAAGACGGCGCGCGGCTGCGCGAGCTGCTTCGCGCTCTCGACGAGAAGCAGCGCATGCTGGCGCTACTCGACAACGTCTTGAAGGCCGGCGAGATGCGCGTCGTGATCGGAGAGGAGCTCGGCGATCCTCGTGTCGCGCGCTGTGCCGTGGTGGCGGAGCCGGTCGGCTCGGCACCCCTGCGTGGCGGGCTCGGCGTGATCGGTCCGGTGCGCATGCGCTACGATCGGGTGATCCCGATGGTGCGCTACGTATCCGGGAAGCTCGGACCCGCCCTCGCCTGACACTTCACGGCGCGCGAGTCCGAAGGATAGGGAATGAGCGACGCGAAGGGACCGAAGGTCGAGCTGCCCGAAGATCTGATGGCGGAACTCGAACACTCTGGCGAAGCCAGACGGGAGTCCGCTCCGGAAGGGCCAGTCGTCGACGCGGCCGAGCTGGCCGACCTGAAGGAGCGCTATCTGCGCCTTGCCGCGGAGTACGACAACTTCCGCAAGCGGAATCTTCGCGAACGCCAGGATCTGCTCAACTACGCCAACGAGAGCATCGTCAAGGAGCTGTTGCCGGTCGTCGATAACCTGGAACGAGCCGTCGTCCACGGTCGCAGGGAGGAGCAGCAGGCCGACAGCGAGAATCTTCTGCAGGGGGTGGAGCTCACCCATCGGTCGCTCATGCAGATCCTCGGGCGCTTCGGCGTCGTCGAGATCGAGGCCGAGGGCAAGGAGTTCGATCCCCAAGTCCACGAAGCGGTGCGCCGAGTCGCGACCAGCGAGCATCCTCCCGGCACCGTCGTCGAGGTTCACCAGAAGGGTTACTTGCTGAAGGACCGACTGCTCCGCCCGGCCATGGTCGCGGTCGCAGGCGAACCGGGATAGATCGAGCCGAAGAGCCGACACACATCCCGGTGCGCGGATCGGGAGTGATGGGAAGAGTCGTCGGAATCGATCTCGGCACCACGAACAGCTGCGTGGCGATCCTCGAGCGAGGGGAGCCGGTCGTCATCGCGAACAGCGAGGGCAGCCGCACCACCCCGTCGATCGTCGCCGCGAACATGAGTGGTGAGAGACTCTGCGGACAGATCGCAAAGCGCCAGGGGGTGACCAACCCGGCGAATACGGTCTACGCGGTGAAGCGCCTGATCGGCCGCCGCTTCGACGACGAGTGCGTCGAGCGCTTCCGCGCCGTCGCCCCATTCGAGATCTGCGAAGCACCGAGCGGTGACGCCTGGGTGAAGCTGCACGAGAAGGAGTGCAGCCCCGAGGAGATCTCTGCGCTCATCCTGAAGCGCATGAAGGAAACGGCGCAGGACTACCTCGGCGAGGAGGTGACCGAGGCCGTCATCACCGTGCCGGCCTACTTCAACGACGCACAGCGCCAGGCCACCAAGGATGCCGGCCGGATCGCGGGCCTGAACGTGCTGCGCATCATCAACGAGCCGACCGCCGCGGCGCTGGCCTATGGGCTCGAGAAGGAAGGGCGCGAGACGATCGCGGTCTTCGATCTCGGCGGCGGAACCTTCGACGTCTCGATCCTGCGCATCGGAGACTCGGTCTTCGAGGTGCTCTCCACCAACGGCGACACGTATCTCGGCGGAGAGGACTTCGATCAGGTGATCATGAACTGGCTGGCGGACCGGTTCGCCGAGAAGAACCCGGGCAGCGATCTTCGTACCGATCCGATGGCGTTGCAGCGGCTCAAAGAAGCCGCGGAACGCGCCAAGCAGGAGCTCTCGTCTTCGGAAGAGACCGACGTGAACCTGCCGTTCATCGCCGCCGACGCCTCGAGCCCGAAGCACCTGACCGAGGTGGTCACGCGCTCCCAGATCGAGACGTTGGTCGCGGAGCTGATCGAGCGACTGGAAGCGCCCTGCGTGGCCGCGCTCGCGGACGCGGGCCTCGAGGCGAGCCAGGTCGATCGGGTGATCCTGGTCGGCGGAATGACGCGCATGCCGAGCGTGCAGGCGAAGGTCGAGCAGATCTTCGGCAAGGCACCGCATCGCGGTGTGAACCCGGACGAGGTCGTCGCGGTCGGAGCTGCGATCCAGGCGGGTGTGCTGAAGGGCGAGGCGGCGGACGTGCTGCTGCTCGACGTCACGCCGCTCTCGCTCGGCGTCGAGACGCAGGGCGGGATCATGACCAAGATCATCCTGCGCAACACGACGGTCCCGACCCGGAAGAGCGAGGTCTTCTCGACCACCGAGGACAACCAGAGTCTGGTTCGCATCCACGTCTTGCAGGGCGAGCGCGAACTCGCCGCCGACAACCAGACGCTCGGCCGCTTCGAGCTGATCGGCATTCCCCCGGCGCCGCGTGGCGTGCCGCAGATCGAGGTCAGCTTCGACATCGACGCGGACGGCATCCTGAACGTGAGTGCCAAGGAGCTCGGCACCGGTCGCGCGCAGCAGATCCGGGTCTCGGCCTCCGGCGGGTTGAGCCCGGACCAGATCGACCGGCTGGTCGAGGACGGCGCGACCCACGCGGAGAAGGACGCGGAGCGAAAAGCGGCGGTCGAGCTGCGAAACACGGGCGAGGGCCTGATCTACTCGGTGGAGCAGGCGCTCGATCTCTACGGTGCCCAGCTCGAGGCGAGCGAGCGCGCCGAGGTCGAGAGCGCCGTCGGGCGCGCGCGAAAGGCGCTGGCCGCCAGCGACATCGACGAGCAGCGCGTGGCCGTCGAGGATCTGCAGCAGCTCGCCTACCGGATGACCGAGGCGATGTACGAGCGGATCGACGGGGGCACCGCGGTCGCGGATCCGGCCTCGGACGACGAACTGATCGAGGATTGAGGCCGGCGGCCGGGCTTGCGCGGGACGATCGAGGCCATAGCCTAGGCGCGCCCCGATGAAGCGCGACTACTACGAGATCCTGGGTGTGGCGCGGGACGTGAGCCCGGAGGACCTGAAGAAGGCCTACCGAAAGCTCGCCCATCAGTTCCATCCCGACAAAAACCCCGGCAACCCGGAGGCCGAGGCCGAGTTCAAGGCGGCCAGCGAAGCCTATGCCGTGCTCTCGGACCCGGAGAAGCGCGCGCAGTACGACCGGGTCGGGCACTCCGCGTTCGGGGCCGGTCAGGGCGGCGACCCGTTCGCGGGCTTCGATCCGTTCACGAGCTTCGGCGATTTGTTCTCCGAGTTCTTTGGCGGCGACATCTTCGGCCGGAACGGCCGCGGCGGGCGGGGCCGGCGAGGGGCGGACCTGCGCTACGACCTCGAGGTCGATTTCGGAGTCGCCGCCCTCGGCGGCGAGCAGACGCTGAAGATCCCCAAGCACAAGGCGTGCGCCGCCTGCTCGGGTGTGGGCGGTGAGCGCGAGACCTGTCCGCGCTGCGGCGGCCGGGGCCAGATCGCGCTGCAGCAGGGCTTCTTCCGCATGGCGCGAACCTGCGACCGCTGCAGCGGGCTGGGCCAGAGCCTGAAGCGCGCCTGCGCGGAGTGCCGCGGCAAGGGACGGATCGAGACGCTGCAGTCGCTCACCGTGCGCATTCCCGAGGGCGTCGATACGGGGGTGCGGCTGCGGCTCCAGAGCGAAGGCGAGGCTGGCTACGACGGCGGCCCGCCGGGCGATCTCTTCGTCGTCATCCACGTCCGGGAGCATCCGCTCTTCGAGCGTGACGGCACGGATCTCCACTGCGAGATCCCGATCTCGATCGCGCAGGCGGCGCTCGGCTGCGAGGTCGAGGTGCCCAACCTCGACGGCAAGGAAACCGTCACGCTGAAGGCGGGCACGCAGTCCGGCGATCTCGTCCGCTGCCGCGGTCGCGGGCTTCCGAGGCTCGGTGGCGGTCCGCGTGGCGACATCGTCGCGCGAATCTTCGTCGAGGTCCCGTCGAAGCTCGACGCCCGCCAGCGCGAACTGCTCGAGGAGTTCGCGAGGATCACCGGCGACGAGGTCTCGCCACGCCGACGGGGATTCCTCGACAAGCTTCGGGACCTGTTCGAGTGAGCGCGCGGCCGCTCGCCCGGGCGGCGCTCGTGGCTGCGCTCGCGTTGTCGTGCGCGCAGCCGTCGGTCGTGCGCGAAGGTCGGGCGGTGGCCTACGAGAGCGCCGCGAAGTCCGATCTCGACGCCGCGCGGGCATGGCTCGCCAAGGGCGACCCGGCGCGTGCGGAGCAGGTTCTGGTCCGGTTCCAGACCGAGCTTGCCAAGAGCAAGCACGCCGACGAGGCGCTCTACCTGATGGGCGAGGCGCAGCTCGCCAGGCGAGAGCCCGCGCGCGCGGCTTCGAGCTGGCAACGACTCGTCGAGACCTACCCCAAGAGCCCGTACAACGTCGATGCCGCGATGCGCGCCGCCACGATCTACGGCGAGCTCGATCGGCCCGACGACGGGCGAAGGTTGCTCGAGCGCTCGAGCTTCGAGAGCGTGACGGCGCCGCGGCGCGCGCGCCTGTTCCGATTGCAAGCGGACCTCGCGCGCGCCTCGGGCGACTGGCCCGCGGCGGTGTACGCGCTCGCTCTCACGCGACGGGACTCCCGCAAGCCGGCCAAGCTCGCGGAGCTCGACGCCGAGATCGACGAACTCATCGATGGCCGCTTGCGCGAACCCGAGCTCGACGCGCTCGCACGCAAGCTGCCGCGTGGGCCCGTCAGCGATCGGGTGAACCTGACGTTGGCGAGCCGCGCGCTCGCGCGCAACGACACCGCGACCGCGCGCAAAGCGCTCGCGCGCCTGCCGAGTCAGCTCTCGGACGGCGATGCGGCCGCTCGCGATCGTCTGCTCGCGCGTGCCTCGGACCAGGGCGCCGGGGTCGGAGCGACACTCGGGCTGGTTCTTCCACTCTCGGGTCCATACGAGAGGATTGGCGAATCGATCCTGCGCGGGTTCGTCCTCGCCTCGGAGATCTACGGCGAGACGCCCTCGCGGCTCCGGCTGCTGGTCCGGGATTCGGGCGGCGATGCCGACCGCGCGGCCGAGGCCACGCGCGAGCTCGCGGCCGCGGGTGTCGTCGCGGTCGTCGGCCCGGTGCGCTCGAGCGAGACCGCCGCCGCCGCAGTGGTCGCCGAGGAGGCGCGGATACCGCTGCTCAGCTTCGCGCGTCGCGACGAAGTGGCCGATCTCGGTGAGTTCGTATTTCGCCTCGGCCTCACACCCGCGGACCAGGCGTTCGAGCTCGCGCGCTTCTGCGCGGAGCAACGCGGTTGCCGCCGCTACGCGATCCTGTATCCGGACGACGACTACGGAACGAGCTTCAAGAACCGCTTCTGGGATGCGATCGAGGCCAACGGCGGAAGCGTCGTCGCGATCGAGAGCTACCCACCCGGCTCCGTCGATTGGCAGAGCCAGATCAAGCTCCTCGTCGGGCTCGAGCCGCTTTCCCCCGGTGAGCGCGAGCGCGTGAAGGAGCGCGACAAGCTGCGCAGGAACGCGGTCGCGAACGCCGAGCGCTTGGCCGCACCCGAGCTGATGGGTCTTCCACCCTACGTCGATTTCGACGCGATCTTCATCCCCGATGACGCCGCGAGCGTCGGATTGATCCTGCCCCAGCTGCGCTTCTTCGACGTTCGCGACGTGGTGGTTCTCGGCGGCAGCGGCTGGAACGACCCGGCGCTGGTGAAGATCGCTTCGCGCGAGGCGACGCGTTCGGTGTTCACCGACGAGTTCTTCGCGGACAGCGCGCGACCCGAGGTGGCGGAGTTCGTGCGCCGGTTCAGCGAGAGCTTCGGCAACACGCCGGACGCGTACGCCGCCGAGGGATTCGACGCCGCCGTGGTCCTGCGTGCCGCGCTGATCGACGGCGAAGGGGCCGACGGTCGCTTCGTTCGCGATCGACTGCTAGCACTACCCGTGCGTGCCGGCGTCACCGGACTCGGATCGTTCGACGCCGCGGGCAGCGCCCGCAAGTCACTCGAGTTCCTGACCGTGCGCGGTTCCGCCATCGTCGCCACGACGCCTCCGGAATAGGCGCTGCGCGCAGGTCTGCGCATCAAGATCCGAAGATCGCGAGTCGATTTCCTATCTCGTGGAAAGCGATTCCCCCGGCACCTTCGAGATCCCAAGTCAGCTTCCTCTCCTGCCCATTCGCGACGCGGTCGTGTTTCCGTCGATGATCCTGCCGCTCTTCGTCGGGCGGGACGTATCGACGCACGCGATCGAGACCGCGATCGAGGGCGATCGCCTGCTGGCGCTCGTGACCCAGCGCGACCCGGAGGTCGAGGATCCCGGACCGGAGGATCTCTACTCGGTCGGCGTCGTCGGCATGATCATGCGCATGATGCGCCTGCCGGACGGTCGTCTGAAGGTGCTCGTGCAGGGTCTCTCGAAGCTCCGCGTGACCCAGTACCTGCGCACCGAGCCGCACATCGACGTCGCCGTCGAAGCGATCGAATCCGATTCGGTCGAGGAATGGACGGTCGAGGTCGAGGCCCTCGTGCGCAGCGTGCGTGAGAAGCTCGACGAGCTGCTTCCGCTCCGGCACCTGCCACCCGAGGTCCTGACCGCGACGGGGAACATCGACGACCCGGGTCGGCTCGCCGATCTGGTCGCCTCGAATCTGCGGCTGCGAGTCGAAGAGGGTCAGGAGATCCTCGAGATCCTCGATCCCGTGCGGCGGCTGCGAAAGATCGACTCGCTCCTGCGGCGTGAGCTCGCCGTCAGCTCCGTGCAGGCCGAGATCCAGGGCGCCGCGCGCGAAGAGATGTCGAGGTATCAACGCGAGCAGTTCCTGCGCGAGCAGATGCGCCAGATCCAGGACGAGCTCGGCGAGAGCGCCGAGCGCAAGTCGGATCAGGACGAGCTGCGTCAGCGCATCTCGTCGGCCGGCATGAACGACGAAGCGCGCGCCGAGGCCGAGCGCCAGCTCGACCGGCTTGCGCGCATGCACCCCGATTCCTCGGAGACCCAGGTGATTCGCACCTATCTAGAGTGGATCAGCGAGCTGCCCTGGTCGAAGACGTCGGACGACAACCTCGAGCTCGCGCACGCGCGCGAGGTGCTCGAACACGACCACGCCTATCTGAACCGCGTGAAGGAACGCATCCTCGAATTCCTCGCCGTGCACAAGCTGCGGGGCGGCGCCTCGGGCAAGGGTCCGATCCTGTGTCTCGTCGGCCCACCCGGCGTCGGGAAGACGTCGCTCGGGCGTTCGATCGCGCAGGCGATGGGGCGCAGCTTCGTGCGCATGTCTCTTGGCGGCATGCGCGACGAGGCCGAGATCCGCGGGCACCGGCGCACCTACGTCGGTGCGCTGCCGGGTCGGATCATCCAGGGCATGCGCACGGCGGGCACGAGCAATCCTGTCTTCCTGCTCGACGAGATCGACAAGATCGGCGCGGACTACCGCGGCGATCCGGCGGCGGCGCTGCTCGAGGTGCTCGACCCCGAGCAGAACCACGGCTTCCGCGACCACTATCTGAACGTGCCCTACGACCTGTCGAAGACCCTCTTCATCGCGACCGCGAACCTGATCGATCCGATTCCGCGCCCGCTGCTCGACCGCATGGAGATGATCCGTCTGCCGGGTTACACGCCGGAAGAGAAGGGCGTGATCGCCCAGCGCTACCTGCTGCCCCGACAGATCGAGGAATGCGGGCTGACACCGGATCGCGTTCAGGTCTCTCGAGCGGCTCTGCGCGAGGTGATCTCCGGGTACACGCAAGAGGCCGGCGTTCGCGGCCTGGAGCGCGAAATCGGGCGGATGCTGCGCAAGGTCGCGCGCCGAATCGCAGAAGGCGAGACGAATCACGTGTCGATCACGCTGCGCACGCTTCGCGCTCAGCTCGGGCCCGCTCCGCTTCTCGGCGAGGCGATCCCGCGGAATGCCGAAGCCGGCCTCGCGCGCGGCCTTGCCTGGACCGAGGCGGGCGGCGAGGTGCTGGTCGTCGAGGCCACGAGCGTGCGCGGTCGAGGTCTGATCATGACCGGACAGCTCGGCGACGTGATGAAGGAGTCGGGTCAAGCGGCGCTCTCGTACGTGCGCTGGCGGGGCGCGGAGCTCGGCATCGCCGACGCGCTCGCAAAGAACGAGATCCACGTGCACGTTCCCGCGGGGGCGACACCGAAGGACGGACCCTCTGCGGGGATCACGCTCGCGACGGCGCTGGTGTCGCTGCTGACCGGCATTCCCGTGCGCGCCGACGTCGCGATGACCGGTGAGGTGACGCTTCGCGGTCGCGTGCTACCCGTCGGTGGTGTGCGCGAGAAGGTGCTCGCCGCGCTCCGCCGCGGCATCCGCACGGTGATCCTGCCCGAGGCGAACCGGCACGATCTCGAGGAGGTTCCGCAGGAGCTCGCGCGCAAGCTCGAGTTCCACTTCGTGCGCACGATGGACGAGGTGCTCGACCTCGCGCTCGCCGAGCCGCTGCTCCACAAGCGCGGTGCCCGGCGCGCCTCGACGCGCTCGTCCGCAGCCATCGCCCGGACCTAGCGGGGCCGGGCGCTGCGCGCCGCGATCGCCGCGCCTAGTATCGGCGCGTGGACCTGCGAACCCTGGGCGAGTTCGGGCTGATCGAGGCCATCCGAAGGCGCGCGCGCGTCGATCGGCGTGTCTGGCGGCTCGGAATCGGCGACGATGCGGCGATCCTGCGCGCGCGTCCGCGAGAGGACCTCGTTCTGACGACGGACGCGCTGGTCGAGGACGTGCACTTCCGCTGGATCACGACGGACGCGCGCTCGCTCGGTGAGAAGTCGCTCGCCGTGAATCTCTCGGACATCGGCGCGATGGGCGCGAAAGCGCTCGGATGTCTGCTCACCCTCGGCGTGCCCGGGAGCGTCGAGTCGTCGCAGCTCGACGGCTTTCTCTCGGGTCTCCTCCGGCTCGCACGTGCGAGTCACTGCCCGCTCGTCGGAGGAGACACCGTGCGAGCTCCGCAGTGGCTGATCAACGTGACCGTCGTCGGCGCGGTCACGAGCGGCCGCGCATTGCTGCGCTCGGGCGCGCGCGCGGGCGACCGGATCTTCGTCACCGGGGACCTCGGCGGCGCGGCGGCGGGGTTGGCGCTCCTCTCCGGTCCCGGTGTTTCGACGGCCGCCGAGCGACGCCTGGCCGCACGTCAGCTGCGGCCGCGTCCGCCATTCGGCGCCGGCTCGGCGCTCGTGCGCGGTCGGCTCGCGCGCGCCGCGATCGACGTCTCGGACGGGCTCGTCCAGGACCTGGGCCACGTCGCGCGGGAGAGCGGCGTGGCCGCGCGCGTCGATGTCGAGCGCGTCCCGATCGCGAGCGGACTCGCGCGCACTGCCTCGCGGTTGGGTCTCGATCCACTCGGCCTCGCGCTCGCGGGGGGCGAGGACTACGAGCTGCTCTACGCGTCGCCCCCGGAACGGGGAACGGCGGCTTCTCATGCCCGCAAGCTCGGCTGCCGCGTCACGGAGATCGGAGTTTTCACCCCGGGCTCCGGTGTGCATTTCGTGCGCGCCGGGCGCAGATACGAGCCCGAAGCTGCCGGTTTTCAGCACTTCAAGCCGGCCCGCGCAGACTCCGAGAAGTAGCGAGATGGCCGCATTTCGCGGCGAACTTGCGTTCGGAAGGGCTCGTGCGGTTCGACCTCTCCCAGAAGCTCGTACTCGGCTTCACCACGGCAATCGCCATCGGTGCTGGAATCACTCCGGCTCTGCACTGGCTCGGCGTGCCCGGGTGGGGCGCGTTCTTCGTCGTGATGCTGCTCGGGATCGGGCTGGGCTGGGTCTACGCGGGACAGATCACCGCGAACTTCCGCACGCTGCGCGGCTGCACCGAGCGGATCAGCCGCGGCGACCTGACGGCCGAGATCGACATCGAGGCCGGGCGCCGATTTCCGGACGAAACCGTGGACCTCGCGCGTTCCGTCGGTGGGATGCTGCAGAAGCTCCGCGAGCTCGTCGATCACATCCAGCGCGCGGCCGAGGAGGTCGCACAGTCCTCGCGTGACGTCGCGACCTCGTCGCAGAGCGTGAACAGCACGAGTCACGCACTCGGCGCGACCATGGAGACCGTCTCCTCCGGCGCCGGACAGCAGCAACGGGACGTCGAGCAGATCCGAGCGCGCATCCACGACATCGCCGACTCACTGCGCGCGAACGCCGATGCCGCACGCCGTGCGTCGTTGCTGACGAGCGAGGCCAGCCAGAGGGCGACCGCGGGCGTGGACGTCTCGCGGCTTTCGCAGGCGAAGATGGAGAGCCTGTTCGAGCGAATCGAGCAGGCGGGGCACCGGGTCGAGAGCTTCGAGGGCAAGATCCACTCGGTCCATCGCGTCACCGAGATGATCTCGAGCGTCGTCGAGAAGACGCACCTGCTCTCGCTCAATGCGTCGATCGAGGCGGCGCGTGCGGGAGACGCGGGCCGGGGTTTCTCGGTCGTCGCCGAGGAGATCCGCAAGCTCGCCGAGAGCGCGGGCAGCTCCGCCGAGCAGATCGAGGATCTGATTCGCGAGCTCGAAGAGGAGTCGAAGCGGATTTCGCAGGCGACGCTCGCGATGCGCGACGACGTGCGCGGTGGCCGACAGGACCTCGAGGCGATCTTCGTCGCGCTCGAGAAGGTCCAGGGTGCGGTCACCGAGGCCTCGAATCGCGCCGAGGACATCTTCCAGAAGGCCGGCAGCCAGGCCGCGGACTCCGAGCGCATGGTCGGCGACGTCGAGCGCGTGGCGATGGTCGTCGGGCAGAACGCCAAGGCGATGAACGAGATGCGCGGCGGACTCGCCGCCCAGACACGCACGATGGAACAGCTGGTGCGCGAGGCCGCGCGCCTGTCGGACATGTCGGTCGAGCTCGGCGAGGTCGCTCGCCGGTTCCGGACCCGGTAGGCGAGGGCGGGAGCATGGAAAAGACCCCATGGCTGCGCTTCGAAGTCTCCGGGCAGGCGTACGCGATTCCGCTCGCGTCGGTCGTCGAGGTCACGGGTGCCGTTCGTCCGCACTTGATCCCGCGCATCCCGCTCGACATCGGCGGGGTTCTCAACGTGCGCGGCGAACCGCTGCCCGCGGTCGACGGCGGCGCGCTGCTGACGGGATCGAGCTCGAAAGGACACCGTCACGTGTTGGTTCTCGAGCGCAGCGCGCTGCGGATCGGCGTGCTGGTCGGACAGGTGCGACGGATCGAACGCGAGCTCGCGACGGAGCCGCAGGCGCAAGGCTCGGCGGAAGCCGAACTCGTGCGTTGGGTGAATCAGGATGATTCCGCCCTGGGGCTGGTCGACCCCGAAGGGCTGATCGAACGGGCGACGATGCTGCTCACGGATCAACGCAAGCAGCCGGGAGGACAGGAGTCATGGCACACCGGATTCTGATCGCGGACGACGCTGCATTCATGCGTGAGATGCTGCGCGACATACTGACGGACGGGGGCTACGAGATCGTGGGCGAGGCCGCCGACGGCAACGAGGCCGTCTCGGCCTTCGCCAAGCATCTCCCCGACCTGCTGACACTGGACATCGTGATGCCGCGCAAGAGCGGCCTCGAGGCGCTGCGCGAGATCACCGCGGCGCATCCGGGCGCTTGCGTGGTGATGTGCAGCGCACTGGGCCAGGAAGCGCTCGTGATGGAAGCTCTCGAGGCCGGTGCGCGCGACTTCATCGTCAAGCCCTTCAAGCCGGACCACGTTCTCGAGGTGGCGCAGAAGGCTCTCGCGAAGTCCGACGACTGACCCGGGACCTCTCCTGAACCTCGAGAAGTACAGGACGCTCTTCGTCGACGAGGCGGGTGACCATCTCCAGGAGATGGGTCGCGCGCTCGCGGCGCTGTCCGCCGGCGACGAACCGGTCGAGAGCGCGATCGACACGCTCTTCCGCATGGCCCACTCGATCAAGGGCATGGCGGCGTCTCTCGACTACGATGCGGTCTCGTCGCTCGCACATCGGCTCGAGGACTGGATGGAGCCGCTTCGCGCGGGCGCCGACTTCGATCGTTCGCAACTCGATCTGCTCGCCGAGGCGATCGCCGCGCTCGAAGAGATGGTCGCCTGTGTAGACGAGAACGGTGTTCCCGCCGAGGCGCGCGAGGATCTGCTCGCGCGGCTCGCGCAGAAACGCGAAGACGCGACCGCGATTCAGCCCGGGCTCAAAAAAAAACTTCCGAGACCGCGGCAGCGCCGCTCCCACGCACGGTTCGCGTTCGCACGGAGGCGATCGACCGCTTCCTGGCCGCGGTAGGCGTGCTGATGCAGGGCCAGGCTCGCCTGGAGGAACTGCACCGGGAGGCGCCCTACTGGACCGGACACGGCGCGTTCAACGACGAGCTGGACCAGCTCGCGCGCGTCGTCCGCGACCTGCGCCGCCATGCGCTCGACATCCGAATCACTCCTGTGCGGCGAATTCTGGAGCGCTTGCCGCGCGTGGCGCAGGACCTGGCCCGCGAGCTCGGGAAGCTCGTTCGCGTCGAGTTGGTCGGGGAAGAGGTCGAGGTCGATCGGGCGGTGCTCGACCACCTCGACGATTCGCTTCTGCACCTCGTCCGCAACGCGATCGACCACGGTCTCGAGACCGAGGCGGAGCGACGGGCCGCGGGCAAGGATCCCGTCGGGACGCTGCGCATGCGCGCGTCGCGCGTGGCCGGCCGGCTGCAGATGCGGCTCGAGGAGGACGGGCGCGGGATCGAGATCGAGAAGGTCCGCCGGCGCGCCATCGAGCGCGGTCTCCTGCTCGAGATGGTGGCCGAGGATCTGCCGCCGGGTCGGATTCTCGAGTTCATCTTCGAGCCCGGAATCTCCACACGCGACAGTGTCAGCGACATCTCCGGCCGGGGCGTCGGACTCGACGCCGTGAAGCGACAGATCGAAGCCCTCGGTGGAACGATCTCCGTCGAGAGCAGCCCCGGAAAGGGAACCGCGTTCCTGCTGGACCTGCCCTCGATGGTCGCGTTGCAGCGGGTGCTCGTGCTGCAGGTGGCGGGTGAGCGCGTCGCGCTGCCGATCTCGACCGTCGAGGCGGTGCTCTCGGTCGAGGAAGCGGCGATCGAGCGGGCCGGTGTCGACGCCTTCTTCATGCTGAAGGAGGAGCCCCTGCCGCTCGTCGATCTGGGACCGCGACTCGGCGTGGCCAGGACTCGCGCGACGGGCGGCTGTGTCGTCGTCGTGGAGGCGCGCGGCTTCAAGCTCGGTCTGCTGGTGGACCGCGTGATCGACGACCTCGAAGTCTTCGTGCGCGAGACGCCGCCACCCCTGCGCGAGCTGGCACCGCTCGGCGGCGTCGCGATCCTGCGCGACGGCACACCCGTCTTCCTGCTCGAGATCATCTCGCTCGTGGAGAACTTTCCATGAGCGATGCGTCCGATCGGCTCGCCGAGATCGCGAACATCTGCGCGGGCCACGCCTCGAGCGCGCTCGCGGAGCTGCTCGACGCGACGCTCCTGTTCGAGCCGCCGACCGTCCATCGGCTCGCCGCCGGTCGGCCGCTCGATACGCTCTTCGACCGCGAGGACCGCGTCGCCGCCGTCTTCGTCGAGCTCGAGGGCGTGTTCTGCGCGGAGGCCGCGATCCTGCTTTCCGCGACCGCGGTCGAGGAAGTGCTCGCGCGCGTCGCCGGCAAGAGCGCGGACGAAACCTCCGAGGTCTCCGCGCTCACGGTCCTCGCAGAAGTCGGAAACATCGCGCTCTCCGCCGCAGCGAATGCGCTCGCTCTGCTGCTCGGCGGGCGATCCCTTCCCTCGGTGCCGCGCGCGGGCTACGCGCGTCAGGGCAGGTTGACGATGCATGAACTCTCGCGCAGCTCGCCCGACGCTCGCACGGTGGTGGTCGTGGAGCTGGTCGAACGCGCGGGTCCGCTGCGTCTGCATTTCGCGATCGCGCCAGCGGACGAGGCGATCGACTAGACTCTCTCGCGATGGATCGCGATCGGCTCAACGCACTCCTCGAGAGCTTCGCGCGCGGCGACCTCCAACGCGAAGAGTTCATGGAGACGCTCGCGAAGCTTCCGTTTCAGATGCTGGGCGACGCGCGCGTCGATACGCATCGCTCGCTGCGAACCGGTTTTCCCGAAGTCGTTCTCGCCACCGGCAAGACCGCCGATCAGATCGCGCGGATCGTACGCGTGCTTCGCGACGCCGGCGGCGACGTTCTCGTGACGCGCGCGACGGCCGAGCAGGCGAGAGAGCTGTCCGGCACCGTTCCAGAACTCCAGTACCTGTCGGAGGCCCGCTTGATGGTGCTCCGACAGACGCCGCTCGTCGTTCGTGGGCGCGGGGTGATCGCGGTGGTCTCGGCCGGGACGTCCGACCTGCCCGTCGCCGAGGAGGCGGCCCTCATCGCAGAGCACTTCGGGAACAAGGTAGAACGCATCTACGACGCGGGCGTGGCCGGACTGCACCGGTTGCTCGCGTCGCTCGACGTGCTGCGCGGCGCCTCGGTGGTGATCGCGATCGCGGGCATGGAGGGAGCCCTCGCTTCCGTCGTCGGCGGACTCGTGGCCGCGCCGGTGATCGCAGTGCCGACGAGCATCGGCTATGGTGCGTCCTTCGGTGGTGTCGCGGCGCTGCTCGCGATGCTCAATTCCTGCGCCGCGAACGTCACGGTGGTGAACATCGACAATGGCTTCGGAGCCGCGTACGTCGCGTCGCTCATCAACCGCGCCTGAATCCGGCGTGCGCGGCGATCGCGTCCTTCATTTCGACTGCTTCTCTGGCGCGTCTGGCAACATGCTGCTCGGCGCGCTCCTCGACGTCGGTGCACCGGCAGCTTCGGTGCGAAAAGCGATCGCAGGACTCGGGGTCGGGCCGGTCCGGATGAAGCTCTCTCGCGTCGAGCGCGGCCCGATCAGCTCCCGCTACGTCGCGTTCTCGGCCCGAGAGCACGACCATCACGGCCGGACCTTTCGCACGGTCCGCGCGATCCTGCGCAAGGCTCGTCTCTCCGAGCGCGTGCGCGAGCGCAGCCTCGACGTCTTCGAGCGACTCGCGCGTGCCGAGGGCCGAATTCACGGCGTTCCGATCGAGCGCGTGCACTTCCACGAGGTCGGAGCGATCGACGCGCTCGGCGACATCGTCGGGGTCTGCGCTGCCGTGGAGTCGCTCGACGTCGCGCGCATCAGCTGCTCGCCGCTGCCCCTCGGGCGTGGCGCCGTGGCGACCGAGCACGGAACGATCCCGCTTCCCGCACCGGCGACGCTCGAGCTCTTGCACGGTGTGCCCACCTTGCCGCTCGACGTCCGCTGGGAGACCGTCACGCCGACCGGCGCCGCACTGCTGACGTCGCTCAGTCGACGAATTCGGCGCGATGCCCGCGCTGCGCACGCTCGCCCAGGGCTTCGGCGCGGGCGACGACCGCAAGGGCCCGCTTCCCAATGTGCTGCGAGCGGTGCTCGGAGAACTCGAGCCGGGTCTCGGGCGCGATCACGTCGCCTTGCTCGAGACGAATCTCGACGACATGAGCCCGGAACACATGCCGTTCCTGATGGAGCGTCTGCTCGACGACGGCGCCTTGGACGTCTCGCTCGTTCCGCAGCTGATGAAGAAGGGCCGGCCGGGCCAGCTTCTGCGCGTGCTCGCCAGACCCGCGGATGCCGATCGGCTCGCGCGCCGCGTGCTCTCGGACTCGAGCGCCCTCGGTGTGCGCGTTCAGATCGTTCCGCGACTCCTGCGTGCGCGCAGCGCGCGCACGGTGGCGACCCCGTACGGCGCGATCCGCGTCAAGCTCGCCGGACTCGAAGGCAAGGAGATCAGCGTGAAGCCCGAGTACGAGTCGTGTGCGCGAGCGGCGCGGCGTCACGGTGTGCCGATCGCGAGAGTCACGCGAGCGGCGGATCGCGCCGCGCGGGAGCTCGAATGAAGGCCGACGGAACCGCCTTTCGACTCGGCGACCCGCGCGGTGGCGCCGCGCCCGCCGTGCTCTGCGTCCACGGTCTCACCGGCACGCCCTACGAAGTTCGGCCCCCGGCCGAAGCGCTGGCCGAGGCCGGGTTCTTCTGCGAAGGACCGGTCCTTCCCGGCCACGGCACCCGCCATCAAGATCTGGCTTCGACGCCGCGCGACGCCTGGGTCGGAGCCGTCGTTGCCGCACACGACTCCCTCGCCGATCGACACGAACGTGTGTACGTCCTCGGTCTCTCGCTGGGCGGACTCCTGGCTCTATCGCTCGCGCAGCGACGGGCGGTTTCGGCCGCGGTCGTGCTGGCCGCTCCGATCGACCTCGGGCCGTTGATTCGGAACGCCGTGCCCTGGCTCTGGCCGCTCGTGCGATCGCTTCCGAAGACGCCCGCGATCTTCGACGACGCCGCACGGGAGCGTCATCCGGGTTACGACCGGATGCCGATGCGTGCGGTGAACGAGCTGATCCGTCTCGCGCGCGAGGTCGAACGCGATCTGCGCGAGGTGCGCGCCCCGGTTCAGCTCATCTTCAGCCGACGTGACCCGACCGTTCCCGTTCACAACGCCGAGCGGATCCTATCCGCGCTACCGCCCGGCGATCGAGAACTCCACTGGCTCGAGAATTCCGCACACGTGCTGCCCGTGGATCGGGAGCGCGACCTGGTCGCCCGCCGAGTGGTCGAGTTCCTGCTTCGGCAGGAGAAAACTGCGAGTGGTTGACGGCAGCGTCCGGGCTGGGAATCCTAGGACACGAACCACGAACGGTTCCGGGGGCGAAGACGTAATGGCGGAGATTCCCGCGGCCGCAGTGAAGCGGCTGCTGACCAAGCATGGCAGTGAACTGAGAACGTCCGGGACGGCAGTCGAGCTGGCCGTGGCCGCAGCTGAAGAGTACATCGCGCGGCTCGCCCAAGAGGCGAGCGCATCGGCTCAGCGCGAGAAGCGCAAGACGATCATGGACGACGACATCAAGAAGGCCCGGCAGGTCGTCGGCTAGGGGTCGCCTTCGACTCTCGATCGCTCCGCTCCGCGAGCGCCTCGATCACGCGAATCCAGCGTGGCTCGCCGCCGTCGAGAAAACTGCGAAAGCGGATTCCCGCGAGCACGCTGGCGTAGCCCGGAAGCGTCACGCGCGACATCACGTCGCCTTCGACCTCGATCGGAGCGAACGGGGAAGGCAGGTCGATCCGGTAGCGCTCGACCGCGCCCGGCAGGATGTCTCGACGCGTGCGCAGACAGACTCCACCGCGAGCGACGAGCTCGGTGAGTTCATCCCAGTTCTCCGCGGTGGAATCGGTATGCACCACGAGGCGCGCCGGGAAGCGCCGGTATCGTCGATGGGCTGCGTGGTCGAGGAGGTCGAGCAGCGGCTTCTCGAGTTCTTCCCAACGAAGCGGCTTTGCGACGTAGAGAGCCGCACCCGCATCGCGCGCGGCCGATCGATTCGCGTTGCTCTCGCGTTCGTCGATGAGCACGATCGGCAACGTCTCCAGCCCCGGAAGCTCGCGAAATCGCATCGCCAGCTCGAAGCCATCCGCCCGACCCAGACGCACGTCGATGAACAAGAGCGGGTAGCTCGTCTCGCGGAACGCGGCGAGTCCGCGGGCGGGATCGCGAAGGAGGTCGAGTTCGATCGACCGCTCGGCCAGGTGGCTCTGCAGGCCGGCGAGCGCCTCGGGTGAGGATGTGACCGCAAGCACCCGGCGTACGCGCTTGGATGAAATCGGGCGTGCATCGCCGGGCGGAGATGGTGCGGGCACGAGTGCACTGCGTGCGGCTCGCTCGCGCATCGCCGATCCGATGGAGAGCGCGAGGTCATTCGCGGTTTCGAGACTCGCGAGCGGTCGGTAGCGCCGCTCGCTCGGGTCCGTGAGCGAGCGCGCGGAGAGCTCGCCGCTGCTCGGCAGCAAGAGCTCGCGAGGCGAACGCACCTCGATCGCCCCCGCCGTCTCGTCGAGAAAGCGAAGTCGAGCGCCACCCGCGGCCAGCTCCGTCGGCGCGCGCACGCGTTGGAGCCACACGAGTGCCTCGCCGAGGTCCCGAAGTGCGGATGCCCAGGCACGCCGCAGGACGGCCTCGATGTCCGCGGCCGACTCGCAGCGCGTGACGTCGAGGGCGGGTAGGTCGAAGAAGATCGCCGGGTGGAACAGCTTCAGCCGGTTGTGGCCCAGGGTGTAGAAACGCACCCGCTCGATCACGATCGGCCGAGGGGAGAGTGTCTCGAGCGGCGTGGGCCCGAGCGGCAGCGAGCCCTCGGCCGACGTGGCCCCGCGAGCAAGCTCCACGCTGAGCCCGAATGCGCGCAAGCGCTGCACCAGGAACTCCGCGTGACGTTCGGCGAACGACATCCCGCCTTCGCTCCCCCGGAGTCTCCATCGGCGAGGCTCCGGGGGGGCTGAAGGCTTGGACTGGGACTCGGCCTTGGGCCCGAATCCCGGCTCGACTCAGTGCTGGTGTCCCGCGTGGCCGCCGGCCGGTTCGTCGTCCTTCGGCTTGTCGGCGATCATGGCGTGCGTGGTCAGAAGCAGGCCGGAAACGCTCGCCGCATTCTGCAGCGCCGTTCGCACGACCTTGGTCGGGTCGATCACGCCGTCCTTGACCAGGTCTCCGTAGGTTTCGCTCGCGGCGTTGAAGCCGAAGGCACCCTTGCCGCTGGCGACCTTGTCCACGACCACCGAAGCTTCGTGGCCGGCATTCTGCGCGATCATGCGCAGCGGTTCCTCGACCGCACGTCGGATGATGTCGATTCCCGCCTGCTGCTCCGTCGACGAGCCCTTGAGGGTTTCGAGCACCTTCTTGGCGCGGATCAGCGCGACGCCGCCGCCGGGCACGATGCCCTCTTCGACGGCTGCGCGCGTGGCGTGCAGCGCGTCCTCGACGCGCGCCTTCTTCTCCTTCATCTCGCTCTCGGTCGCCGCGCCGACCTTCACGACCGCCACACCGCCGGCGAGCTTGGCCAATCGCTCCTGGAGCTTCTCGCGGTCGTAGTCGGACTTCGTGTCCTCGATCTGCTTGCGGATCTCGTTGCAGCGAGCCTCGATGTCCTTCTTCTTGCCGCCGCCCGAGATGATCGTCGTGTTGTCCTTGTCGATCACGATTCGACCGGCCTTGCCCAGGTCGGCAAGCGTGATGTTCTCGAGCTTGATGCCGAGCTCCTCCGCGATGACCTGCCCGCCGGTCATGATCGCCATGTCCTCGAGCATCGCCTTGCGCCGATCGCCGAAGCCGGGCGCCTTCACGGCCGCGACGTTGAGCGTGCCGCGGATCTTGTTGACGACCAGCGTCGCGAGCGCCTCGCCCTCGATGTCCTCGGCGATGATCACGAGCGGGCGACCCGCGCGTGCCACCTGCTCGAGCAGCGGCAGCAGGTCCTTCATGTTCGCGATCTTCTTCTCGTTCAGGAGGATCGCGGGGTTCTCGAGCGCGACTTCCATTCGCTCCGCGTCGGTCACGAAGTACGGCGAGAGGTAGCCGCGGTCGAACTGCATGCCCTCGACGACGTCGAGGATCGTGTCGAGACCCTTGTTCTCCTCGACGGTGATCACGCCTTCCTTGCCGACCTTGGCCATCGCGTCCGCCAGGATGTTGCCGATCTCGGCGTCGTTGTTGGCGCTGATCGAGCCGACCTGCGCGATCTCGGCGCGGTCGCGCGTGGGCTTGGAGAGCTTCTTCAGCTCGTCGACGATCGCGGCCACGGCGGCGTCGATTCCGCGCTTGAGCTCGATCGGGCTGTGGCCCGCGGCCACCATCTTCAATCCCTCGCGGAACACGGCCTGGGCGATCACGGTCGCGGTCGTCGTGCCGTCGCCCGCGACGTCGGAGGTCTTCGACGCGACCTCGCGAAGCATCTGCGCGCCCATGTTCTCGAACTTGTCCTCGAGCTCGATCTCCTTGGCGACGGTGACGCCGTCCTTGGTCACGACGGGTGAGCCGTAGCTCTTCTCGATGATCACGTTCCGGCCCTTCGGCCCGAGGGTCACCTTCACCGCGTTCGCGAGCGCGTTCACCCCGCGGATGATCGCGTCAGAGGCCTGCGTATCGAACTTGATTTCCTTGGCGCTCATCTGGTCTCTCCTCTCAGCCGAGAACCGCGAGGATGTCTTCCTCGCGCACGATCACGAAGGTCTCGCCCGAGACGGTGATCTCGTTTCCCGAATACTTTCCGTACAGCACTCGATCACCGGCCTTGACGTCGAGCGGTGTCAGTTTGCCGTCTTCACGAACCTTGCCCTTGCCGGCGGCGATGACGACGCCCTCCTGGGGCTTCTCCTTGGCGCTGTCGGGGATGATGATCCCCCCGGACGTCTTCGCCTCGCCCTCGACCTGGCGCAGCAGGATGCGGTCCTGGAGCGGTCGAATCTTCATGGTGCCGTTCTCCCTCTCGCGTTCGGTTGGTTGGCACTCTCGAAGTCGGAGTGCCAGGCGCGGGCGAAGGTACGGCCGTCGCGATCGAAGTCAACGCCCCGCAGGGAGCGGCGGAAGGCCTTCGAGTCGCTTCAGAATCGCCTCCGGGCGCGAGAACGGCCCGCGAGGAATCGCCCGCTCGAGCGCGGTCCGTGCGCGCGGCAGATCGCCGATCGCCTGGTAGGCGATCGACTCGAAGAGACGGAGAGACTGCGTCGAACGCGGCTCGGCTTCGATCCCGCGTCGGATCGCCTCGGCAATTCCCGCCGGGTCGTTCTCGCGCGCGTGAACGTCCGCGAGCTGCCCGTAGGCTCGAACGAAGAGCGGCTCGCGCTCGATCACGGCTTCGATCAGTGCGCGGCCATCGGCCATTCGCCCGGCGTCGAGCGCGGTGACGGCGCGCACGAGGAGCCAGTCCGGCTCGTCTCGCAAGACCTCGTCGGGCGAGGGCAGCGCTCGCCGCAGGCGCGGTGAGTTCGGGGGCAGGAGGATGGTCGCGACCAGATCCGAATAGACCACTCGCCAACCGTGCCGCGGACTCGAGAGTGCGTCGGCGAGTCGGCCCGAGCCGTAGGGGATCAGGGCGGCATCCACCGGGTACTGCGCCAGCCTCGCGGCGAGCCCATCGCGTGCCGCGCTGAGCGCGAGGTAGTCGAGATAGGTCTTGTCGTCGTAGAGCGTGTTTGCGCGGCCGTCGATGAAGACCTTGAACTCCGGAGCGTGAAGCATCACGTAACCGCCCCAGTTGTAGTGATTGAGCAGGCGAGGGCCGGGATCGAGGGCGCGCAGGTAGCGAAGCGCCGCGCGCGGATAGAGCTGTGACTCGGTCCAGCGCTCCAGCAATCCCGGAGTGAGTCGGACGTCGCGCCACAATCCGCCGGCGATCAGAAGCGCTGCGAGGGGTGCTGCGGCCAGAATGCGCCCGGCGAGCGGGGCCGGCACACGCCCCAGGACTTGATCGCGAATCGCCGTGAGCAGCCCGGCGAGCAGCGGCAGCGCCGTGAGCGCGAAGAGGGGAATGAACCGGCGCGAGGTGAGCGCCATCGCGCAAGAGACTCCCGCGAGCAAGACGAGGTAGACGTCGCGCTGCCGTCGGCGAAGCTCGAGAACCGCAGCGGCGACGGTCGCGCCGAGCAGCCAGGTGAATCGGCCCGAGAAGCCGCGCACGTCGAGGCTGAAGCCGGGTGGTTGCCACTCGAGGATCTCGCGAAACGGCGAGCTCGAGTCGAGATAGGCGACGGGATACTCGAGGATCCGCCAGCCCCACGGGTTGCAGAGGAACGCGAGTCCCGTGAGCGTGACTCCGATCCAGAGCCGCGCGTCGATCGAAACCCTCCGCGCCGAGACCGACGCGCGGGCGGTCTCGACCAGAGCGAAGAGGCCGATCGCGCCAAAGCCGAATACGAAGCCACCGTGCAGATTGCACCAGAGCGCCATCAGCGGCGGCCAGAGCCAGGGCGCCCATCGCTTCTGGCGCGTCCACAGAACGAAAGCGACGAAGAGCAGGGTCAGCTCGTGCGGGCGGATGTCGAGAAACCAGTGCGAGGTCGCTGCGGCCGCCCAAAGAGCGCCGCCAGCGCCCAACGCGGAGCCGCAATGCCGCCGCGCGACCTCGAACCCGGCTGAGAACGTCGCCAGCAGCAGTCCGAGGTTCGCCCATGCGACGACCTGCGGATCGATTTCGTAGGCGAGCCAGTAGCCGACACCCCAGACCCACTCGTGATGCATCCACGGACGGCCCGCGAAGGTGAACGAGAAGTGATCGACGGTCGGCAGTTGCAGGCCCTGCCAGATCTCGCGGCCGGCAGCGAGGTGCCACCAGAGGTCCGAGCCCGCAACGGAAGGCTGAAACCAGGCCGCGGCGCCGAGGATCGCCGCCAGGGCTGCGACCCAGCGATTGATTTTCGCCATTCTTTCGGCTAGCGTCGATCCCCGAAAGTCATTCACCGCCGAGGACTTTCGCAGGTTAGAGTAGGAAGGCGCGCCCCGGTCCCGGGGCTACGGGGGTTCGAATGCATCTCACCAAGCGACAGAAAGAGATCTTCGATTTCATCTGCGAGTACTTGGAACGAGAAGGGTACGCACCCAGCCTCGAGGAAATCGGCGAGCGCTTCGGGCTCTCGTCGGTGGCGACGGTTCACAAGCACGTGCAGAACCTCGTCGAAAAGAATCTGCTGCGGAAGGCCTGGAATCGCAGTCGCTCGATCGAGGTCGTTCGCGACGAGCCGGCGCCGACGAGTATCGAGATCCCTCTGCTCGGGCGCGTCGCCGCGGGACGGCCGATCGAAGCGATCGAAGTTCCGGACACGATCGCCGTCCCGCCCGACATGGTCGCGCGCCGAGACTGCTTCGCACTTCGGGTCGCCGGTGACTCGATGATCGATGATCACATCGTCGACGGCGACGTGGTCGTGCTCGAAGCGCGCAAGACGCCGCGCACGGGAGAGACGGTCGTCGCGCTGATCCGAGGCGAGGAGTGCACACTGAAGCGCTTCTTCCAGGACGGGGGAAAGGTACGGCTCGTGCCCGCGAACGCGATGCTCTCGCCCATGGAGTTTCCGGCCGAGGACGTCCAGGTGCAGGGCGTCGTGATCGGGCTGGTCCGAAACTTCTGAACCGGATCGAGCGTTCGAGGCTGCGACGATCGTGCTGATCACCCGCCGCATGGAGTTCTCGGCCTCGTATCGCGACGGATCGGGCGCCACGTCAGGGCACAATTGGGAACTCGAGGTGACGCTCTCGGGTCCCGTCGACGAAGAGACCGGGATGGTGATCGACCTCAAGGACCTCAAGGAGGTCATGGAGCGCGAAGTCGAGGCACGCTTCGACCATCGGTCCCTGAACGACGACACGCCGTACTTTCTCGACCGCCCCCCGACGCCCGAGGGCTTTGCCGTGCTGATCTTCGAGCTGCTCGACAAGGCCCTGCCCATCGGCCTCCTGCACCGCATACGGCTCAGCCCGACGCGTGACCTGACGGTCGAGGTAGACCGGTGATCCGCACGATACGACGCTACGGGTTCTCGGCTGCGCACGTGCTCGCACGTTCGGATTGGAGCGACGCGCGAAACCAGAGCGTATACGGGAAGTGTGCGAACCCGGCGGGACACGGTCACAACTACCGGATCGAGCTCACGCTCGAGAACGTCAGCGCGCCGGGAAGTGCGATCGACGAGATCGTCGAGCGACGCCTCATCACGGAACTCGACGCGCGCCTGCTGAACGAGCAGGTCGCGGCCTTCGAGCGTGTCGTACCGACGGCGGAGAACATCGCGCGGCACATCTGGGATACGCTCGGCTCGGCGCTCGCGCCGACGCGCCTGGCCAGTGTGCGCCTGATCGAGACGAGCAAGAACTCGGTCGAGTACTTCGGGAGCTGACGGCACAGATGAGCAGGGTCGAGGAGTTGATCGAAGAGCTGCTGCGCGAGATCGGCGAGGATCCCGCGCGCGAGGGACTTCAGCGCACGCCCGGCCGCGTGGCTCGATCCTTCGAGTTCCTCACGCAGGGGTATCAGCTCGATCCTCAGAAGATCCTGAACGAGGCGGTCTTCGAGGAGTCCTACAACGAGATGCTGATCGTGAAGGACATCGACTTCTACAGCCTCTGCGAGCACCACATGCTGCCCTTTTTCGGTCGGGCGCACGTGGCCTACGTGCCCAACGGTCGGATCGTCGGCCTTTCGAAGATCCCGCGGCTGGTCGAGATGTACTCCCGGCGGCTGCAGGTGCAGGAGCGGCTGACCAACGACATCGCGAACGTGATTGAGAAAGTTCTGCAACCGCGAGGAGTTGCGGTGATCATCGAAGCCCAGCACCTGTGCATGATGATGCGCGGAGTGCAGAAGCAGAACTCGTCCGCGATCTCGAGCGCGATGCTCGGGGAGTTCGAATCCGACTCCAAGACGCGGGCCGAGTTCGTGCATCTGATCCACAAGTCCTGAAGCGCTCGAATCGACTTACGGCGGGGTGCGTCAGAGCCGGCGTGTCAGGTTGGAGTCGGGGCGAAATTGCCTGTCGAAGAGAGCCCATCGAGACCTGGCAAGTCCTTGTACGCCGAGGTGCGGAGGCTTCGATCTTCTTTCTTGACAGGGAGGCTCAAGTCTCATAGGGTCGGCGACGAAAAGCAGGCAGCGGAGCCCTGCTCTTCGGAACCGGCCCCCCCTTCGGCACGTCTCGCGAGATCGCCGGAGTGTGTGTGGAGCCGTTTTTTTGCACTTAGATTTTGACACGCTGCGTCGAGTGCAGGCGAAGCGAGAGGTCGGTAGCGGTGCTGCGGGGGTGGCACTGCACGAACCACGAAAACCGAACTCGGCCGCGAGGCATCTCAAGATGGCCCCGCGAGATCCGGGCAGGAGACGAAGGCAAGCATCATGAGCCAGGGACGCTGGACCGAGACAAAGACGACCGATCGGGAGCACTCGAACGTGGACCCGGACGAGGAGGCGGCGCGCAATCGCAACACGCTGCTCTCCTACTTCAACGACATCGCGAGCATTCCGACGCTGACGAAGGATCAGGAGGTCATGCTCGCGAAGGAGATGGAGTCCGCGACTCACGAGATGCGCTCGGGCATCCTCTCTGTCTCGTTCACCTGGCGAGAAGCGATCGACATCTGGCGTGGACTCCAGACCGAGAACCGAGTGACCGCGAAGATGTCCGAGGCCTACGGCTCCGGAACCCCGGAAGGTGAGGAGCGCGGCGAGAAGCTCGACAAGTGCCTGAAGAAGGTCGAGGCGCTGCTCGCGAAGTACGACGACCTCGCGGCTTCCGGGAAGGAAGACAAGGCCGGACTCGACAAGCTCGGCGTGAGCATCCAGAAGGCGCTACGCGAGGCAGATCTCTCGATGCAGATCTTCGAGCGCATCCGGCGCAAGCTGCGCGGAGCCCGCGACACGATGGCGAGCTACGAGCGGCAGATCCGCGATCTGAAGTCGCCCAAGCGTGCGCCGAAGACCGAGAAGGGGAAGGTCGATCGCGAGCGCGATCTCCGCACGCTGCGCAAGCAGCTTCGCGAGGTCGAGTTGTCGATGGGCGTCCGCGCACCCGACTTCATCCAGCTGATGGATACCGTCGATCTCGCCTACGACCGGCTGATGTTCCACAAGAACAAGTTCGTCCAGCACAACTTGAAGCTCGTGATCGCGATCGCCAAGGACTACCGCAACATGGGGATCGCGTTCCAGGACTTGATCCAGGAGGGAAACCTCGGGCTGATCCGCGCGGTCGAGAAGTTCGACTACCGGCGTGGCCACAAGTTCTCGACCTACGCCCTGTGGTGGATTCGGCAGGCGCTCATCCGCGCGATTCAGAACCAGTCGCGGACGATCCGCATCCCGAGCCACATGCACGACACGCTGCTCAAGTACTACCGAACGTACAACGCGCTCTCGAAGCGACTCGGTCGAGAGCCGAAGACGTCCGAGCTCGCCAAGGAGCTGAAGATCACGGTCGAGCAGACCGAGCGGCTGCAGAAGATGACGCGCGAGCCGGTCTCACTCGAGACTCAGGTCAAGGGAACTGACTCGAAGGTGCTCAAGGACTTCGTGAAGGATCCCGGAACGGTCTCGCCGCTCGAGAGCCTCGATCGCCTGCGACTCGAGCGCGCAACCGAGGAGTCGATCTCGCAGCTGAACGAGCGAGAGCGGAACATCCTGCGCTGGCGCTTCGGAATGAAGGGCGAGCAGGACCATACGCTCGAGGAGATCGGCGAGAAGCTGGGCCTGTCGCGTGAGCGTGTTCGCCAGCTCGAGGCCCGCGCGATCGAGAAGCTGCGCCACTCCTCCAAGCAGCGGCTGCTCGAGGCCTTCGCCGAACTCTGAGTTCGCGGCGCACGCAATCGGGACGCAAGAGCCCCTGGACGCCCATCTGGCCTCCAGGGGCTTTCTCTTTGGCGAGATTGGCCGCTCGAGTGGGAAAAAGGCGCCACATTCCCACAGAGGGCACCACCTATATGCAGGGAAGAGCCTCTCGTGGAGTGGGGTTCCAGCCCCAAAAAAGGCTTGGATTCCAGTCTTGGGTATGAGAGGGTTCGAAAGCGCTCGTGGCGCCGAGGGAGTTTATGAGTTCAAAGGGAGGGGAAATGGTCGCTCTACGACTTTTCGCGCTGATCCTACTGACGGGGTCTTTGGCCCTGTCTGCGCGTGCGGACTTGTTTCCGTACGAGAACGTGGGAACTGGCGGAGACAACAATACGATCGATTCGAATGCGCTCTCGTGTGATACCGGCGAAGGCTGTTACACGACGACGGGTGCGCGCTGTTCAGACAACCCAAACCAGCTCTGCAACCTGCAGATCGTTCCCGCGGGACGCTGCACCTACGGCAGCCTGACCAGCGGCGTCGGTCCGGGCGGCACGAGCTGCGTGTTCCCGCACTGGGCGGGACGCTGCACCGGCAATACGAAGGTCGGCTGCTTGAGCAACGCTCAGTGCGCCGATGCCGGCGGTACCTGCGACCTCACGATCTCGGTGTTCGGTGAGCTCGCGGCCGGGTACGCCGGAGAGTGCAACTGCCAGGGCACGAACTCCGCAGGCGCCGACTTCGAGATCGCGGTCTGCGGCAGCGGCCTCTCGGTCTGCTCCGATGGCGATTCCGATCGCGACGTGGGTGGCTGGGGCACGGGGCTTGGCGTCGAGCTGAAGACCGGTGGTCCGGGCTCCCAGACGTTCGCGAACATGGGACCGGCCATTACCGGCGAAGCGACACCGAAGAGCACCCCGCCCTTCGCGATCGAGAACCCGCCGACCAACTTCGACCCGCAGCGCGATGCCGGTAGCATCGCCCGCACGCCGGCGCAGGGTACGGGACCGATTCACCCGGTCCGCACTACCGACGCGCGCGAGCTCGGTCCGTACGTCCATCCGACGATCGGCACCTCCGTCGACGTCCGGAAGATGAAGTCGCACGGAGACTCCTACTGGAGCGACACGGGGTTCGCCTCCGCGGCGGTCACCGGTACGTACAACACGCACATCGTGACCTACCCGTGCGATCCGCCCGTCGGTTGGACGCCCGGTGCAGTGGTCAGCGGCGGTTTGTACTGCCACCAGGTTGCGATCAGCGGCATGAGCTTCCTCTGGGGTTCGGATCTCACCCCGGCTCAGGTCACGGCGTACACGTCGGGTGGGCAGCGCGTCTGCCCGCCGAACTGCAACAAGGACTTCAATCTCTCGACGATGGAGCTCCAGGCCTTCGTCGATGCCGGTGCCGCCGATCCGAACGCGGGCATCCAGCTCGCGATCCAGAGCGGCGAGGAAGCGGCCGGTCGTCAGGCGGGAACGCGTGACGTCATCGGCGTTGCCGCGATCACCTCCCTCACTTGGCTGATCGACACCGACATCCGCTGCAAGATGGGCGGTTGGGGCAACGCACCCGGCGTCGTCGGGCGCTGCAACAACGGTCCGCGCGTCTGCACGCCGGGCACCGCGGGCGACGCGGCTTGTGCGGTCGCTCCGAGCAACGGCTCGAGCTGCCGACCCTGTGTCGGTCCCTTTGATGCAGGCACCAACCCGCTCGGTCTCCCGATCGGCTACAACACCCATGGCCGCGCCGAGCTCGATCTCGTCGCCGGCAAGCGCATCGGCAGCATCCCCGGCCCGACGGCCGGGGTGCGGGTCCCGCTCTTCGTCGTCGGCACGACCGGCAACGCGGCGGCGGACTTCCGCGATATCGCAGGCCAGGGCGCGCCAGATGTCGATCTCTCGGACCTCGGTCCGGTCGATCCGGGTGGTGCGGCGTTCGCCAGCGGCGTCGGTACGGGTGGGTCGTTCCCGAACGGAACGCCTCTGAACATCGCCGAGCCCTGCTGCCTGAGTGCCGGCGCCATCGCGTGGTCGGCTGAGGCAGGCGGCGAGGTCGTCCCCGGATCCGAGGACGGCTTCAGCTATCGCTACGACGCCGGCGGCGGAGACGTGCACCTCAGCGATTGGGCGCTCGTCTACGACAAGGGTCCCGGTCCGGACGGTATTCCGGGCTGCATCGGCGACAACGTCAACGTGCTGAACGGAAGCGCGGCCTGTAATTCGCGCCTCGGCAAGACGCCGGATGGTGCGAAGACCAACGGCTACTACGCCACGGGTCAGGACGACCGCGCGCTTCGCCACACCGTTGGTGCGGCACTGCTCCCGGCCGTGTCGTCCCGGTTCCAGTACCGCGACGCCTCTCCGGCGGTCATGACGTACTTCGGGACGGCGCAGAATCCGCCGACCATCAACACGGCCGCGGCGTTCACCCTGCGTGACGTCGCCGTCTTCGTGCCGCGCAGTGCGGACATCCTGGTGAAGACCAACACGACGGCGTGCCCGCTGACGAGCAGCGGTCCGGTCTGCACCCCGGCGGGGGATCCGTGCGCCGGCCTCGGTGGTGACACCGACGGCGACGGGGTCTGCAACGACAACGACAACTGTCCGTCGATTGCGAACGCGGGCCAGACGAATGGCGACGGCGACACGCTCGGTGACGCCTGCGACAACTGCCCGACGGTGACCAACGAGGCGCAGACCGACGGCGACGTCGATACGGTCGGCGACGCCTGCGACAACTGCCCGACGGTGGCGAACACCAACCAGGCAGACGGAGCGGCGGGTCTCGAGATTCCGCCGGACGGCGTTGGCGATGCGTGCGACAACTGCACCCGGGTCAACAACCCGCGCGTGGCCTCGAACTTCCTCTCGACCAACCAGTGGGCGACGCTCACCGGCGGCCAGAGGGACGACGACCACGACGGCTACGGCAACAAGTGCGACGCGGACTTCACCGCGGCGGGCTTGTTCGTCGGATCGGGCGATCTGGCGCAGTACCGCATCAGCAGCGGCAAGAACCGCACGGGTGACACCTGCGGTACGGTCGGCACGCAGCCCTGCGCTCGGTACGACCTGGATGAGGCCGGACTGTTCCTTGGCTCGGGCGATCTCGCCCTCTACAGGGGTCTCAGCGGCAAGCAGGCAGGTCCGCGCTGCGCCACGTACTGCACGGGAACGGGCTCGGCCACGCTCCCCTGCACGGCGGGTACGGCAGGATCCTGCACGCACGTTTTCAGTCCGTAGGGCAATGGTTCTCCTGGGTCAGATTTCCAGCGGGAAATCGGTGGAAATCTGACCCAGGAGGTTTTTCGATGTGGTAGGCTGCGCTTCAAGGTGCAGCGCAGGGGCTCGAAGCAGATGTCGCATCGACGGTTTCTGGCAGAGTCCAAATTCACTGGAGGGAAGGAACTAGGTATGAGAAAGCTAATGGCAGTGGTCGCGGTCGCGGCCGGATTGATGCTCGGTTCGGTTGCGAACGCAGCCCAGATCGACATCTTTCTGACCCAGACCAGCGCGACCGATTGGGATCTGACGGTCGACAACAACGGCGGCGTGGACCTCGGCGCGGTCAACGTGTGGGTGTCGAACAACCTGACCGCGATGACCCTGAATCCGCTCAACGCGGGGATCAGCATCGGCGACAGCTCGTTCAACTACGACGCGTTTCCGCCCGACAGCTTCGTGATCATCAGCAACGCCAGCGCGGCGGGCACGATCGCGGCGGCGGGTGCGCAGGACGTCCTGTTGGCGTCGTTCACGGGCACCGGCGGTCCGGTCGTGTTCCAGGACAGCACGTTCGTTGGATCGGACACCGCGTTCGACAACAACCTGGTGGCGATCGGCGATTACTCGCTCACGGTGGTCCCGACCCCGCCCGTGCCGGAACCGGCGTCGATGGTTCTGCTCGGCCTCGGTCTCGCGGCGTTCGGTCTGGTTCGCCGCTCGGCCTGATTCTCTGTCTCTGAGATCGCCCGGTGATCTCGAAAGGGGCGGTGTCGCGAAAGCGGCACCGCCCCTCTGATTTCTGCGACGCTGCACCGCGCGTCTTGACCTTGCCCCCGGTGCGTGTTCAGATCGAAGCGGTCGTCGATGAACGACTCGCACACAGGAAGGGAACGCCATGCTCCGCAGCTCGTTCATTCTGATCTCCGCGACGTTCGCGCTCTCGCTTGCGGGATCCTCGAGCGCCGCGGTCACGGTCTTCCAGGATCCGAGCTGCACGCTGCCGTGCACGGCGGGAACTCCCGGCGCGCCGCCGGCGGCGGTGGTCGTTGGCGGGCCGTCGGTCGCGCTGAACCTCTTCTACCAGGGAGGCTCGGTCGCCTCGACCGGCAATCCGTGCCTGTCCGGCAACGGCGAGGAGACCTGCGGCTGGGACATCCACGTCTCGACGAGCGGCCCCGGCGTCGTCTTGCAGAGCTTCACGCCCGACACGAACCCGGGCTCCGACATCGTCGCCGCGATCACGGGGAACGTCCTGCGTGCGAACGGCGGCCTGCCGACGACGGGTGAGCTCGGAATCCGCCG
Source organism: uncultured delta proteobacterium (assembly GCA_963704165.1). Classification (GTDB taxonomy): domain Bacteria; phylum Myxococcota_A; class UBA9160; order SZUA-336; family SZUA-336; genus VGRW01. Next base: position 285,285 of record CAVPHD010000004.1, read on the forward strand.
GATCGGCACGCTCGTCGTCGGCGCGACCGCGCCGGGCTCGGTGACCGTCTCCGGAAACCTGTACGTGACGGCCAGTCTTCAAGCCGCGCCGGTGACGAGCGGAAACACGCTCGCGGTCGCCGCGGCCGGCGGACCCGACACGGACGGCGACGGCGTCGACGACGCGAGCGACAACTGCCCGACGGTCGCGAACCCGACCCAGCTCGACCTGGACGGCGATCTGGTCGGCGACCTCTGCGACAACTGCGTCGAAGACTCGAACCCGCGCGTGGCCGGGGACTTCCTCTCGACCAACCCGTGGGCGACGCTGACCGGTGGCCAGAGGGATGACGACCACGACGGCTACGGGAACCGCTGCGACGCGGACTTCACCGCGACGGGCTTGTTCGTCGGCTCTGCGGATCTGGCCCAGTTCCGCGTCAGCAGCGGCAAGAACCGCACCGGCGACACCTGCGGCACGGCCGGCACGCAGCCCTGCGCGCGCTACGACCTCGACGAGTCGGGGCTCTTCCTCGGCTCGGGCGATCTCGCCGTCTACCGGGGGCTGAGCGGAAAGCAGGCGGGGCCCCGGTGCGCGGCCTGCACCGGAACCGGATCCGTCCCGCTCCCCTGCACGGCGGGCACGGCGGGATCCTGCACGCACACTTTCTAGCGCCGCGCGGAGAGCTCGAACTGGCTGATCTTCCCCTGGGCCTCGAGCTCCTTCATCCGCTCGTTGAACCAGAGCCCGATGGTGAGCCCGCGCTCGCGCTGTAGCAGGCGATCGCGCGTCCCCGCGAACTCCTGCTCGATCCGCGCGGGATCGGGCTCTTCTCGGGCGAGCAGCGAGACGACGTAGAGGTTCTCGCCGTCGCTGAAGACGCGATTCGCGCTCGGCCGGACCTGCGTGAGCGCGAATGCCTCCTGCTTCAGGTCCGCGACCCCGGAGAGCCCGGGCACGCTCGGGTCGCGGATGCCGAATGGGGCCGTGACGCCGACGGGAAGCCCGAGGCCGTCCGCCGCGGCCACGAACGGCTTGCCCTCGGCCAGCTCGACGATCAGCGTGTTCGCGGCGGCCCGGGCGGCGTCGGCGGCCCGATCGTCGCGCAGGATGTCGATCGCCAGAAGCTCCGCGACCTCCTCGAAGGGGGTCTGGCTGCCGGCGTCGTGGCTCTCGACCCAGATCAGGTGCACGCCGCGCTCGGTCCTCACGGGGCCGCTGGGCTTGCCGGGCTCGAGCGCGAACGCGGTCTCGTCGAACGCCGCCATCATGCGGCCGCGCGGAAAGCTGCCGAGGTCGCCGCCGTCCTCGCGTGTCGCGGCGTCGGCCGAGAGCTCCCGGGCGAGGTCCGCGAAGCTCTCTCCCGCCTCGAGCCGGCCTCGCGCCGTGATCGCGTGCGCCTCGGCATCCTCCCCCGTGAAGAGAATGTGGCGCGCGTGCACCTGCTCCGGTTTCGAGAAGTCGGCGATGCGCAGCTGGTAGGCACCGCGAACACGATCGGGGTCGTTCGCGACGAGCGCCTTCGCGTCGTCGGGTGTGATGACGACCCGCTCGCGAAACGCGCTCTTGCTCGCGGTCGCGTAGCGAAGGCTGATCCGCGTCTCGGCCCGCAGGATCTCGTCGCGCACCGCAGCGTCGGAAATCAGCACCGGCGAGGCGACCAGGCGCGAGAAGTTGCGCAGCAACAGGTCGCGCCGGTGCTGTGCGGCGTACTCGCGCGGCCCGAGTCCGGTGCGCGAGATCTGCCGTTCGGCCAGCTCTCGATCGAACTTCCCGTCGCGGAGCAGGCCGGGCGTGCTCTGGAAGTCGGCCTTGAGTGACTCGTCCGAGACGCCGAGCCCGAGTGACTCGGCTTCCTGCGACAACACGTAGCGGCGCACGAGGGATTGGCGCGTCTGCTGGTCGATCATCGCCGAGAGCTGATCCGCGTCGATGCCCTGCTGGCTGAACTCGCGGAAGGCCTGCTCGTTCTGCTCGCGGAAGAACTCGAAGACGTCGCGCGGGATCGACTGGCCGTTCACCTGCGCGACGGGTGCGGTCGAAGGATCGGAGCCCTCCGGCTGGCCGAAGAAGAACGCGAACACGACGAGCACGCCGATGATCGCCAGGTTGCGCAGCCAGATTCCGATCCGCCCCATCTCGATCTCCCCTCCGAAGTCGCGGCAAGCTGCCGTTTTCCGAGCTTTGCACAAGGCTCGTGCTTGCGCCGAATCGGCATCGCTCGTAGAATCGCGCGACATGTCGCGGAGGTCGCGTTTCCTGCGACTTCGTCGGTACTTACCCCCTCCACTTACGCCAACGAGGTGAGCCTGCGATGCTGAAGGTGCTCGACCGGCTGCTCGGCATGTTCTCGAACGACCTGGCCATCGACCTCGGCACCGCGAATACGCTGGTCTACGCCAAGGGCCGGGGCATCATCTCGAGCGAACCGTCGGTCGTGGCCGTCGATACGGTCAAGCACCGGGTTCGCGCGGTCGGCAAGGAAGCCGAAGAGCATGCTCGGCCGCACGCCGGGCTCGATCACGCGCGGTGCGCCCGTTGCGCGACGGCGTGATCGCCGACTTCGAGATCGCCGAGGCGATGCTCCGCTACTTCATCCAGAAGGCCCACAACCGCTCGACGCTGCTCCGGCCGCGAATCGTGATCTCGGTGCCTTCGGGCATCACCGAGGTCGAGAAGCGCGCGGTGCGCGAGTCGGCGCTCTCCGCGAGCGCGCGCGAGGTCTATCTGATCGAGGAGCCGATGGCGGCCGCGATCGGCGCCGGCCTGCCGATCACCGAGCCGTCGGGGAACATGATCATCGACATCGGCGGCGGCACCACGGAGGTCGCGATCATCTCGCTGTCGGGGATCGTCTACGCGAACAGCGTGCGCGTCGGCGGCGACAAGATGGACGACGCGATCCTCAACTACGTGAAGCGCAAGTACAACCTGTTGATCGGCGAACGCACGGCGGAGCGCATCAAGATCGAGATCGGCTCCGCCTACCCGACGGACGAGCAGCGTTCGCTGATCGTGAAGGGCCGAGACCTGGTCGCCGGCGTGCCGAAGACCCTCGAGCTCCACAGCGAGGACGTTCGCGAGGCGATCCAGGAGCCGGTGAACGCGATCGTCGAGGCGACCAAGATCGCCCTCGAGCGAACGCCCCCGGAGTTGGCCGCCGACATCGCCGACAAGGGAATCGTGCTCTCGGGCGGCGGCGCATTGCTCGCCAACCTCGACATTCTGCTACGGGAGGAGACGGGATTGCCGATCATGTTGGCAGAGGACCCGTTCACCGCGGTGGTGATGGGTTGCGGGCGCTGCCTCGATGACGCAAGCCTGCTCAGGGATGTCACGGACCGGGCCTGAGGCCCGACAGCGAGAAAGCGGGAAGTCTTGAGCGAGCAGCTGCGTCGCTACGCTTATCCGCTCGTCTATCTGCTGCTGGCATCGCTTTCGGCGATCGGAATGGCCTCGCAGCGCGGCCCCGCCCCCATCGGCTTCGGGCCCCGTCTGGTCTTGAACCTGACCTTGCCGCTCGAGCGGATGGTCGCCCTGCCGGTTCAGGAGCTCGGCGATCTGTGGGGGGACTACGTCGCGCTCGTCGCCGTGCGCGAGGAGAACGGCAAGCTGCGCGGGCAGCTCGCGCGACTCGAGGACGAGAACCACCAGTACCGCGAGGCGATCCTGTCGTCGCGAGCGCTTTCAGAAGCTCGCGAGCTTCCGCGCTCAGCGCGAGATCCCGATGGTGCCGGCGAACGTGATCCACCACGATCTCTCGCCCTGGTTCCAATCGCTGATGATCGACCAGGGCGCCGCGGCCGGGATTCGGCCGGGAATGCCCGTGATCACGGACGCAGGCGTCGTCGGGCTGATCTCCGGAACGACGCCCGGCGCCGCCAAGGTGATGCTGATGATCGACCCGCAGAGCCGTCTCGACGCCTATGTGGAGCGGACTCGGGCGCGCGGAACCGTCCGCGGCGTGGCGGCGCCGGTCTGCGACCTCGACTACGTGACTCGCCAGGAAAACGTCGAGGAGGGCGATCTGCTCCTGACGTCCGGCATGGGTGGGGTCTATCCGAAGGGCTTGCGGGTCGGTCGAATCGCGGCTGTCGATCGAAGGACCTCGGGGCTCTTCCTCGGCGCGAAGGTCGTTCCCGCGGTCGATTTCGCCCGGCTCGACGAGGTCTTCGTGATCCTCGAGCAGCGCCAGATCCCCGAGGAGCACGAATTCTCCGCGGCGGACGAGGGGCTCTGGCCGCCGCCGCCCGCGGCTTCGGAAGCCCCGCCTTGACGGCCCTCGCGAAGCTCGTCGGGGTCGGGCTGGCCCTGCTTCTAGGTCAGGTGCTCGCCCGCCTGCTCCTGCCGACCGAGATCCGACCCGATCTGATCTTGATCTTCGCGCTGGCGATGGGACTTCGAGGTGCCGGGCTGCAGGGCCTGATCCTGGCGTTCGGGGCGGGCTTCGTCGATGGACGTGCTCTCGGGCGCACCCCAGGGGCTGTTCGCGCTTCTGTGCGGAACGGCCTGCGCGGCGACTCGGCTCTTCGACAAGGCGCTCTACCTGCGGGCCGCCGCGCCCTGGGCGACCTACGTCGGCGTCTACGTCCTCGCCAACTGGGTTCTGCTCGGCGTCGCCCAGCGCTTGTTCGCGCCGGCGGGTGCCTCCGAGTGGGCCGATCTGCTGGTTCGGGCTCCCGGCACGGCCCTCGCCACCGCGCTCGCCGCCGCGCCGCATGCTCTCGGTGTTCCGGCGCCTGCTCAGCGAGTCCGATCTCAAGGGCGGTTGGACGGTCCTCGCCTCCCACGGACCGCGCGGCCGCTCGTGAACCGGCTCACCACGGGAGCGCCACCCTCGGACGGGATGATCGAACGTCGGCTGACCGGCGCTGCGCTGCTCGTCGTCGCGGCCTGGATGCTCCTGCTGACGCGTCTCTTCTACCTGCAGGTCGTGCAGGGCGACGTCTACAAGGTTTCGGCAGAACGAAACAGCGTGCGAACACAGCGCGTCCTGGCGCCCCGGGGCGCGTTGCTCGACCGGTACGGCGAGATCCTGGTCGACTCGCGCCCGGCCTTCGAGGTTCGCGTGGTGCCGAACGAAACCGACGACGTGCCGGCGACGCTGACGCGCATCGCCGGGCTGACCGGCCGCGACCTCGAGGTGGTGAAGAAGAGCTATCGGACGTGCCGCGCGGGCGCGCGCGCTTCCAGCCGCAGCGCGTCGCGCACGATCTCGATCGCGACTCGCTCGCGCGCATCGAAGCGCGGCTCTGGGCGCTCGGCGGTGTGCTCACGCAGGTCACGCCCGTACGCGGCTACCGCTACGGGTCGAGCGCGGCTCACCTGCTCGGCTGGCTCGGCGAGGTCGGCCCCGAGCAGCTTCGCGAGAAGGAGTTCCAGAGCTACCGGCTCGGCGACGTGATCGGGCGGGGCGGGATCGAACGCCTGCTCGACGCCGATCTGCGCGGGCCGCCCCGGCGGTCGGAACCTGCTCGTCGATGCACACGGCAAGGAGTTGAAGCTGCTCTCGCGGGTCGAGCCGCAGCCCGGGCGCAACGTCGTCCTCACGCTCGACCACGAGTTGCAGCTGACGGCGGAGGCCGCGCTGGAACGGAGTGGAAACACCGGCGCCATCGTCGCGCTCGACCCCGGAACGGGAGAGGTGCTCGCGCTCGCGAGTCGGCCCGCGTTCGATCCGAACGGATTCGCCATCGGAATCGAGCCAGAGGTCTGGCGCGGATTGTCCTCCGACCCGGATAAGCCGTTCATGAATCGCGCTCTCCAGGGACAGTATCCGCCCGGCTCCACCTACAAGGTGATCACCGCGATCGCAGGTCTCGAAGAGAAGCTCGTCGACGAACACACGACTGTGTACTGCGGGGGGTCGTTCCGATTGGGCCGGCGCACCTATCGCTGCTGGAAGAAGGAGGGGCACGGGACGGTCGACTTGAACAAGGCGATCGTCCAGTCGTGCGACGTCTACTTCTACAAGCTCGGGCTCGAGCTCGGCGTGAATCGACTCGCGTACTACGCGCGTTCGCTCGGGCTCGGTGCCCGTACGGGAATCGAGCTCGGAGGGGAGATGCCCGGACTCGTGCCGACCAAGGAATGGCGCCTGCTCCGCGACGGAACGAGTTGGGTCGAGGGAGACACCGTCTCGGTCTCGATCGGGCAGGGCGCGAACCTGTGGACGCCACTCCAGCTCGCGGCTGCGTACGCCGCGATCGCGAACGGCGGGACGCGTCATCAGGTGCATCTGCTGAAGCGGATCGAGGAGCCCGACGGGACGCTGGTGCGAAGCTTCGAGCCCGAGTCGTTGGGGGAAGTGCCGGTCTCCGCCGCGACGCTCGAGCGGGTCCGAAAGGGCCTCTCGGACACCGTCAATTCGCCGCGCGGAACCGGCGGCGCGATGCGGAATCTGCCCGGAGGCGTGCTCGCGGCCGGCAAGACCGGAACCGCGCAGGTCGTCGCGATGGCGCAGGGCGAGCGTGTCGATTCGAAGGACCTGGCCCGACAGCATCGCGACCACGCCTGGTTCGTGACCTACGCGCCCGTCGAGAACCCGAGAATCGTCGTTGCCGTGCTCGTCGAGCACGGCGGTCACGGAGGAAGTGCGGCCGCGCCACTCGCACGCGATGTCGTGGTTCGCTTCCTCGAGCGAGAGGCGGAGATGCATGCCGGGAATTGACCGCCGACTGATTCAGAACTTCGAATGGCCGTTGTTCACGATGTCGGTCGTGGTCGCGGTGATCGGGATCGTGAATCTCGTCTCCGCCTCGCCCGATCCGACGGTCTCGGGTCTACCCGACACCGCGTTGCGCCAGCTCGTCTGGCTGGGGATCGGCATCGTGCTGATGCTCGCGGCGCTCGTTCCCGACTACCGAACGCTCGAGCGCTTCGCGTTTCCGATCTACGCCGCGGTCGTGGGGCTCCTGGTCGCCGTCCTGCTCGGCGGACGGATCGTGAACGGTTCCCAGCGCTGGCTCGAGCTCGGCCCGTTCAACCTGCAGCCGTCGGAGCTCGCGAAGCTCGCGATGATCCTGATCTTCGCGCGGATTCTGGCGCGACGAAGTCCGAGCGCGCCGGTCGGACTTCGCGAGTTGATCGTGCCCGGCATCCTGATCGCGATTCCGGCGGCGCTGATCCTGAAGCAGCCCGATCTCGGAACGACGCTCGTGATTTGCGTCGTCTCGGCGAGCTTTCTCGGACTCACGCGCGTGCGGGTCTGGTCCTTCGTGCTGCTCGCCGCCATCGGGATCGCGGGCGCCACCGTCGCCTGGATGTTCTTCCTGCACGACTACCAGAAGGAGCGCGTGTTCACGTTTCTGAATCCCGAGCGCGACCCGCTCGGCGCCGCGTACCACGCGATCCAGAGCCAGATCGCCGTCGGCTCCGGGGGGCTCTTCGGGAAGGGGTTCGGACAGGGCTCGCAGAGCCAGCTCGATTTTCTTCCGGAGCAGCAGACCGATTTCGTCTTCTCGGTGCTCGGCGAGGAGTGGGGTTTCGTCGGCAGCGCGATCGTGCTCGTGCTCTACCTCGGCATCCTGATCCGCGGGCTCATGATCGCCCACTCGTCCAAGGATCAGTTCGGCTCCTACCTCGCGGTTGGCGTCGTCGCGCTCTTCTTCTGGGCGGGACTCATCAACGTCGGCATGGTGATCGGTGTGCTGCCGGTGGTCGGCGTGCCGCTGCCGATGCTCTCGTACGGCGGCTCGTCCCTGCTCACGTTCATGATCGCGCTCGGCCTGCTGATGAACGTATCGATGCGCCGCTACATCTTCTGACCGCTACAATCGAATCGTGAGGCGACCCAGGTCAGAAAACGTCGGGGCGTTCTTCGACGTCGACAAGACGATCCTCGCCGAGAACTCCGGCACCGCCTACCTGAAGGCTCTGTACGAGCGCGGAGAGATCGACTGGAAGACCGTGCTCGCGGGTCTGGGCTCGTACCTCCGCTACAAGCTGAATCTGCTCGACATCGAGCGCTGGACCGAGCGGAACAGCGGCGCCTTTGCCGGTCGCAGCGAGTCCGCGACGTCCCGCGAAGCCGCGGAGCTGTTTCGAACCGCGCTCCTGCCGTCGATCTACCCGGAGGCCGAGGCGCGCGTCCGCTGGCACCTCGCGCAGGGACACCTGGTGGCGTTGGTCTCGGGATCGACGAAATTCGTGCTCGATCCGATCGCCGAACACCTGGGCGTGAAGCACCTGCTCTGCACGCAGCTCGAGACGAGCGACGGTGTCTTCACCGGGCGCGTCGTGCGGCCGATCTGCTTCGGCGAGGGGAAGATCTACTGGATCCAGCAGCTGATCGAGCGCGAGTATCTCGACCTGGCTCGAAGCTGGTTCTACACCGACTCGATCACCGACCTGCCGCTGCTCGATCTGGTCGGCCATCCCGTGATCGTGAATCCCGACCCGCTGCTGTATCGCAAGGCGCTGCAGCGCCACTGGCCGGTGCGATTCTTCCCGCACCCATCGCGCTAGCGGGAATCCCGGCGGCGCGCGCGGCTAGAGAGCCGGGGCGATCATGGCCTTGATCTTGTCCTTGGGCTGCCGGCCCACGAGCTGTCCGACGACCGCCCCGCCCTTGATCACGAGCAGCGTCGGCATGGCGCGGACCTGCATCTTCGCCGCGGTGCCCGGATTCGCGTCGACATCGACCTTCACCACGCGCAGCTTCTCGCCGTATTCCTCGGCCAGCTCCTTGACCGTGGGTGCGAGCTGCCGGCAGGGTGCGCACCACTCGGCCCAGAAGTCCACGAGCACGGGTACGTCGGACTTCAGCACGCTCGCCTCGAACGTGGCATCGGTCACGTCAAGAATCTTCGCCACGTCGATCCTCCTCGGCAGGGATGGCGACAGCATAGAACCTGCCGCGTTCGTTCGCATCGCGTGGGACGAAGACGAGCACGGGATGGTTTCCGGCGCGCGCGATCGCGGCTGCGCGCGCTCGCGTCGAATGCTCGTTCACTCCGAAGACGAGCACACCCGATCCCGGGTAGGTCGGCTCGGACGCTCGCGGGTGCTTCGGCATGACCTCGGGAGCCTCCACCAGAACGACCTCGCGGGTCCCGGCCAGGCGCTCCGCCTCTTCGAGATCGACGACGCGAAACGAGGATGGGGGCGCTGGACACGCGCCAAGACCCGTCGTCATCAGGGCGAGCAACAGCGCACGGGCCGGCGAACGCATTTCGCCAAGCCTACAGAAGGCCGCCTCTCGGTGCTTGCCGCGCCTGCCCGCGGGCGCGAAGATGCAGCGTCGATGGGCCGGATTCTTCTTTCCGAGGGCGATATTACGGCGCTCGCCGTGGACGCCATCGTCAACGCGGCGAACACCGACCTGCAGCTCGGCTCGGGAGTTGCGGGTGCGATTCGCGAGCGCGGCGGCGCTTCGATTCAGGCGCAATGCGATGCGAACGGCCCCATCGCGCTCGGCGGGGCCGCCCTCACCGGCGCGGGTGAGCTTCCGGCCCGATACGTGATCCACGCGGCGGCGATGGGACGCGGTGCGACGGTGAGCGAGGATTCCCTGCGCGCCGCGACGCGGGCGAGCCTCGAGCTCGCGAACGCGCACCAGCTGCGCTCGATCGCGTTCCCGGCGATCGGTACCGGCGTCGGCGGCTTTCCGGTGCAGCGCTGCGCAGAGGTCATGCTCGAGGAGGTCCGCGCCCATCTCTCGCGTCCGACCAGCCTCGAGACGGTGCACTTCGTGCTGTTCGGCGAGCCTGCGTATCGCGTCTTCGAGCTCGCCGACGACGCGGAGCGTGTGCGCGCGACCCTGGCAAGGTTCGCCCGTTGACGCTGATCGCCCACGGTCTCGCGACCGCGCTGTACCTGTTTGCCGCGTTTCTCGGCTGGACACGGAAGGACTCGGGTGGCGGCCGGCGCGGCGTTCCGTGGGTGATCGCGCTTGCAGCCGCGATCCACGCCGTCGGGTTCTACGGGCTGCACGTGCAAGACCCACCGGTGCCGCTCTCGAGCCTTCCGGCGGCGCTCTCGCTGGTGGGCTGGTCCACCGCGTTCGCGGGGCTCGTGATGATGCGCAGCCCGCAGCTCCGGCGGTTGGGGGGCTGGGTCGGATTCGCCGCCGCGGCGTACACGCTGCCGGCCGAGCTCGGCCTGCAAATCATGGCGCCAGCGACCGGGCCGGGGCGCGAGCCCGGTGGCTGGTCGCACGCCCACGTCTTGTTCGGCACGACGGGCTTCGCGCTGCTCGCGCTCGCGAGCATGGGCGCGCTCGGCTACCTGGCCAAGGAACGCGCACTGAAGCGGCGGCGCGGCTTCGCGCTCTCGCTGCCCGCCCTCGAGAGCCTCGACCGCGGCGAGCATCTGACGCTCACGCTCGGTTTCGCCCTGCTGACGCTCGGCGTCGCCAGCGGTTTCGGCTGGGAAGTGAACCAGGGCCACGACCTCTGGACGCAGCACACCGTGTTTCTCCTGATCGCATGGTGCGTGTACCTGATCCCGGTCGGGGCTCGGGTCGTGCGGCAGCAGCACGGGGCCTGGCCCGCGCGTGTCGTGCTTTTTAGCTTCGCGTTTCTCGCGTTCGCGTTCCTCGGCATCCGCATGCTCGGAGCGGTGCTGTGAACCTCTTCATCGTCGGAATGAACTTCCGAACCGCGCCGGTTGCCGTGCGCGAGCGCTACGCGGTTCCGCCTGCGCAAGTCGTCGAGCGCGACGCGAAGCTCGTTCGGAGCGTGGGGCTCGACGAGGGCGCGATCCTCTCGACCTGCAACCGAACGGAGCTTCTCGGCGCCTCGCGCGCGGGCGAGTCGGCGCTGGAACGCATGCACGGATTTCTGCGCGAAGAGCTCGGCGACGGATCCGCGGCTCCGGGGCACGTCTACGAGCTGCGAGACGGTGACGTCGTGCGGCACCTCTTCCGCGTGGCCGGCGGACTCGACTCGATGGTTCTCGGCGAGGCGCAGATTCTCGGCCAGCTGAAGCAGGCCTACCGCGCCGCGGTCGAAGCGCGCAGCACCGGCCCGGTGCTGAATCGTCTGTTCCAGCACGCCTTCCGCACCGCGAAGCGCATCCACAGCGAGACGGGACTCGGCGCTGCGACGGTGTCGGTGGCGCGCGTCGGTGTGCAGCTCGCGCGCGAGATCTTCGAGAGCTTTGCGGGCAAGCGCGTCTTGCTGCTCGGCGCGGGCGAGATGGCGGAGTCGGCGCTGCGCGGACTCTGCGAGGCCGGAGCGACCGATCCTTGCGTCGTCAATCGAACGCTCGCGACCGCGGTCGAGCTCGCGGGTCGTTTCGGTGGCACCGCGCGACCGCTCGATGCGCTCGGAGAGGAGCTCGAACTCGCCGATGTCGCCATCACGTCCGTTCAAGTCGATCGACCGATCGTCGGTCGGCCCGAGCTCGAGCGCGCGCTCGCGCAACGGCGCGGTCGTCCGCTGCTCCTGATCGATCTCGGCATACCGCGAAACGTCGATCCCGCGGTGCAGGAGCTCGAGAACGTCTACGTCTACGATCTCGACGACCTCGAGGCGACGGCGGAGCGCGGCCGCGCGAGCCGTGAAGCCGCGGCCGATCAGGCGAGTGCGATCGCGCGAACCGAGGCGGATCGCTTCCTGCGCTGGGTCGAAGTCCTGCCGCACGCTCCGACGATTCGCGAGCTGTACGCGCGAATGGACGCGCTCGCGCTCGAAGAGGTACGCCGGACCGTGTCGCGCCTGGGTGCGCCGTCCGAAGGCATGCAGCCCGAGTTCGAGCGTCTGGCGCGCGCGATCGTCGCCAAGCTCATGCACCGTCCGCTCGAGGAGCTTCGACACGAGGCGTCGATCGGCGCCGCACAGTACTATGCCGGGGCGCTTCGGGAGCTCTTCGGTCTCGAAGAGGAGGACCCGTGACGCACCTCAGGCTCGGCACGCGGGCGAGCCAGCTCGCGCTCGCACAGGCGGAGACGATCGCGAAGCTCTTGCGCGGAAACGGCCACGAGGTCGAGATCGTGAAGATCACGACGACCGGCGACAGGCTGGAAGGGCCCGTCTCCGAGCACGGTGGCAAGCAGGTCTGGGTCCAGGAGATCGAGACCGCGCTCCTGCAGGGCGGCATCGACCTCGCCGTGCACTCCGCCAAGGATCTGCCGATGCAGCTCGCCGACGGGCTCACGGTCGGTGCGTACCCGCAGCGCGAGGATCCCCGCGACGCGTTCGTCGGCGCGCCCGGAATGCGCTTCACGGCACTCCCCCCCGGAGCTCGGATCGGGACCGGATCGACGCGGCGGATCGCGCTCCTGCGCGCGCTCAGGCCCGAGCTCGAGCCGGTGCCGATTCGCGGCAACGTGCCGACGCGAATCGCGAAGATCGCGTCGCTCGAGCTCTCGGGCGTGATTCTCGCCGCCGCGGGGCTGGTGCGGCTCGGACTCGAGGATCACATCCTCGACCCGCTCGACCCCGAACGGTACGTGCCCGCCGGCGGGCAGGGAGCGCTCGCGATCGAGATCCGGATCGACGACGACGACGTTCAGCAGGTCGTGAGCGAGCTCGAGGACGGGGACGTCGCCGCTCAGGTTCGCGCCGAGCGCGCGTTCCTGTTCGAGCTCGGTGGAGACTGCAAGAGCCCGATCGCGGCCTATGCGTCGATTCACGGCGTGCGCCTGCGCTTGCGAGCACTCGTGATGTCGCCGGACGGACGCGAACGGGTCGAGGGAACGGCCGAGGGCGAGCTGTCCGCGCCGGAGATGCTCGGAGCAACGCTCGGTCGCGAGCTTCTTGCCCGCGGCGCGCGAAGGCTGATCGAGGGACGCGGTTGAGTGGGCACGTGCTGCTCGTCGGCGCAGGGCCGGGGGATCCCGATCTGCTCACCGTGCGCGCGCTTCGCGAGCTCGAGCGCGCCGAGGTCCTGCTCTACGACGCGCTGATCGATCCCGTCATTCTTTCGCTCGCGCCCGGGACCTGCGAGCGCATCGACGTGGGCAAGCGTGGCGACGGCTCCAAGGGCATCGAGCAGGACAAGATCGCGGATCTCATGATCGAGAAGGCGCGTGTCGGCCATCGCGTCGTTCGTCTGAAGGGTGGCGATCCGTTCGTCTTCGGGCGTGGCGGCGAAGAGGTGACACGATTGCGTGACGCCGGCATCTCCTTCGAGATCGTTCCCGGAGTCAGCTCGGCGATCGCGGTGCCCGCGTACGCGGGGATCCCCGTCACGGATCGGCGGCTGTCGTCATCTCTCGCGATCGTCACCGGACACCGGGGCGCCGACGAACACGACCACCGGATCGATTGGGAGGGGCTCTCGCGCAGCGCCGAGACGCTCGTGATCCTGATGGGCACGGCCTGGGTCGAGGACATCGTCGCCCGCGTTATCGCGGGCGGCCGCGATCCCGCCACTCCGGCGGCTGCGATCGCCCGCGGAACGACTCCGCGACAGCGCGTCGTCGTCGCTTCGCTCGAGGACCTGCCTTCCCGAATGCGCGCGGCCGGACTCGAAGCGCCCGCCGTGATCGTGATCGGCCAGGTCGTCGAGTTCCGCGATCGCGCGGCCTGGTTCGAGCATCGGCCGCTGTTCGGCAAGCGCGTGCTGGTTGCGCGCGCCCGCGAGCAGAGCACGGAGCTCGCTCTCGAACTGCGGCGTCGCGCGGCCGAACCGGTGATCGTGCCGCTGCTCGAGTTCGTGCCCACCGCCGACCCCGCTTCGCTCGCGGCGACGTTGGCGCGCGCGTCGGCGTACGACTGGATCGTCTACACCTCGGCCAACGCCGTGCGGTTCGCGAGGCCTCGACAGGAGCTGCCAGCGAGCACGCGTATCGCGTGCATCGGCGAGGCGACCGCGCGCGCGGCACGCGCTTCGGGCCTGCGCGTCGATCTCGTCCCCACGGGCGAGAGCACGCCCGAGCGCCTGGCGACGGCACTCGAAAGCGCGCAGCCGCTCTCGGGTCTGCGAGTCCTGCTGCCGCGCGCGGAACTCGCGCGCGACACGTTGCTTCGCGCGCTCGAAGCTCGAGGCGCGCGCGTCGATGCCGTCGAGGCGTATCGAACGCACGCACCCGAAGATGCGGGCGCGCGGCTCTCGGCGGAGCTCGCGTGCGGTCTCGATGCGGTGGTCCTGACGAGCCCGTCCAGCGTCACCCACCTCTTCGATCGGCTCACTCCTGCGCAGCAGGCTTCGCTCTGCGGCCGTGCGGCCTTCGCGTGCATCGGCCCGACCACGGCCGCGGCGCTCGCGGCCACGCTCGCGGGCCGGCCGGCGCGAACATGGACGGCTTCACTCCAGACCACGACCGCCCTCGTCGATGCACTCGAACGCGGGTTTGCGGAGGAGGAATCGCATGGCCTTTCCTGAGCAGCGGCAACGCCGCCTGCGCCGGACGCCGGCGCTTCGCGCGCTCGCGCGTGAAACTCGCCTGCATCCCGGAGATCTGATCGACGCGCTCTTCGTCGTCGAAGGAAGCGCGGTCCGCGAGCCGATCTCGTCGATGCCGGGCGTGCTGCGGCTGTCGGTGGATCAGCTCTCCGAAGAGGCGAAGCGAATCCTCGACCTCGGCCTCGGCGGTGTGATCCTGTTCGGAATTCCGGCGCACAAGGATCCGCTCGGTACGAGCGGATACGACCCCGAGGGGATCATCGCGCGTGCGATCCGGACGATGAAGCGATCCACTCCCGAACTCGCCGTCATCGCCGACGTCTGCCTGTGCGAGTACACGGATCACGGACACTGCGGCGTGTACGAGAACGGCGCGGTGGTGAACGACGAGACGCTGCCATTGCTCGCGAGAACAGCGGTCGTCGCGGCCGAAGCCGGTGCGGACGTGATCGCGCCGAGCGACATGATGGACGGGCGTGTCGCGGCGATCCGGAGCGCGCTCGACGCGTCGCACTTCACCGAGACGCCGATCCTTTCCTACGCGGCGAAGTACGCCTCCGCGTTCTACGGCCCCTTCCGCGAGGCTGCGGAATCGACCCCGAAGAGCGGCGACCGGCGCGGCTACCAGATGGACGCCGGGAACGCGCGCGAGGCGCTGCGCGAGATCGCGGCCGACATCGAGGAGGGCGCGGACATGGTGATGGTCAAGCCCGCGATGCCCTGCCTCGACGTCGTGCGGCAGGCTCGCGAACACTTCGACGTGCCGGTATTCGCGTATCAGGTGAGCGGCGAGTACAGCATGCTGCAAGCTGCGATCGAGCGAGGCTGGCTCGAGGCCCCGCGCGTCGTCGATGAAAGCCTGCTCGCGATCCGACGGGCGGGCGCGGATCGCGTCGTCACCTATTTCGCAAAGGACTTCGCGAGGCGATACCGTGGCTGATCTCGTCTACAAGGTCGTGGAGTCGTCCTCGGTCACCGAGGAGGAGCTCGAGCGGATCATCAACACGTACGTCGCAGAGGGATGGGTCTTCGACGGCATGCAGTTCGCGATGCGCGACTCGTCGAAGCGTCCCTCGATGGCGTTTCTGCTCTTCACGCGTGCCCCCGACGCCTCGAGCTAGCGCGTGCGTGCCGTGCTCGCGCTCTCGGCGGCCGTCGTCCTCGCCGCGTGCATCACCGGAGCGAACCGCGTTTCGATCGAGCCGCACCTCGACTGGTCGATCGCGAACGGCGAGGCTCGCGCGGGTGGGCCGAGACTCGGCCTCGGCGCGATCCGTCGACGTGCGCCCGGCGTCGACTCTCGAGAGCGAGCGCCCTGCGCTCGAGCTGACCTGGTGGGGGATCGCGCGCGAGGGTGTCGAGCGCAGCGGCGACGACACGTTCGAAGAGCCCGTGATCGATGCTTTGCGTGCGGATCTGCTCGCGACGCTCGAGCGTTCGGGGACGTTCGCGGCCGTGGAGCCCGTGGCCTTCGATCCTCGCCGGGCCGGAGCGTGGCCCGACGGCGTGGACCCGGACTTCGTTCTCGTCGGCGAGCTCGAGGAGTTCCGGGGATCCCAGTGGCACAGCTTCGTCGTGACACCGTTTCGCGTCGGGTTCGTGCGCGATCGCTGGGGTGCGCCCCGGGGCCGCGTCGCGCTCCGTTTCGAGCTCTGGTCCCGAGACGGCCGGGTCGCCGACGGACGCGTTTCAACGCGAAGGGAGCGGACGCAAGGCGGTCTCGCGGATGCGGTGCTCGAGGCCCTCGCCGTGAACCACGAGGCGCTGGCTTCACGGCTCGATGCCCACCTTCGCCCTCGCGATCGGCCGCTGCGCGAGCTCGAGGTCCGCGTGCTCGACGCGTGCGCCGTCGGGACCGACGGCGTCCGGCGGCTCTTCGCCGAGATCAACGCCGTCTTCTCGCGCGAGGCCGAGATCCTATGGGTCGCGCGGCCGGAGACCTGGACGCCGCGGCCGGCGGCACGCGACCTCGACGCGCTGCTCGAAGCGGTGAAGCGCGTCGATCCTCCACCCGGAGGCGTCGTGCTCGCGCTCGCGCCGGAGGAGCAGGTGCGCGACTTCTCGTTCGGTGCGCGGCGAACCGGTCTCGCGGTTCCGCTCGGTCGTCACGCCGTCGCGCTCTGCCCGGAGAAGGGCGAGGCGAGCGTGGGGACGGCGGCTCACGAGCTCGCGCACCTCTTCGGCGCGGTGCACGTTCGCGAGTCGTCGTCGATCATGAATGCCACTTCCGAGTTCGACGCCCGCTTCTTCGACCCGCTCAATCGCCGGATTCTGCGCGAACTTCGCGTGCGCGATTTCGATCGCCCTCTCGACGCCACCGTGAGCGCGCGGCTCTCCGCGATCTACCGCGCGGCCGAGCGTCACCCCGACCGGGTCGATCGGGCCGCGATCGAGAGCGCGCTGCGCACGTTGCCATAGCGGGCGCCCCGCGCGACTCCGCCTGCGCGAAATCAGAGCTGGGTGGAGAGCTCGGCGAGAAGTTCGAGCGCGGATTCGATCTCGGCGGCCTCGGCGCCCGGGACCTGCACGCGAGCGATCAGGTGGGTCATGCCGATCGCTTCACGGTAGCTCGCGATTCCGTCGGCGACCTCGGAGGCTCCGCCGACGAGCGCGAAACTCGAGACGTCGGATTCCGCGGCGCGGCGGATGCTCGCGGCCCTGGATCCGGCGAGCGCCGCGGTCTGGGCGGAGAGCGCGTCCCGGACGCGTGCGGCGAGCGCGTCGTCCTTGCAGATGAAGACCGTGCGCATGACCGGCACGGCCAGGGCTTCCGCGGGTGCTGCCGTGCTCGACACGCTCCGGTGTCGCTCGTGGTTCTCGACGAGCGTCTCGAGCGACTCGATCGGCGAGGCCAGATACGGCAGGCCCAGTCGCCCGGCCTGCTCGACGGCCTTCGGGCCGAACGCAGCGACCCAGAGCGGCGGGTGCGGCCGTTGGACCGGGAGCGGTGCGAGTCGAACGGCTTCGCCGCCGTCGCCGTCGGTCGTGATCGGCTCACCGCTCCAGGCGCGCACCATTTGTTCGAGGGCCGCTTGAAAACGATCTCGCTTCTCGCTCGGGGGCACGGCGAACGCCGCGAACAGGTCGGAGCGAAAGCCGCGTCCGATGCCCAGGATCACGCGTCCCTCCGAGAGTCGATCGAGCACGGCGACGTCTTCCGCGACCTGGAGCGGGTGACGTACCGGCAGCAAGTACGACGTCGTCCCGAGCTTCAGGGTGCGGGTGTGTGCTGCCACCGCGGCGAGCAGGAGGAGTGGCTGAGGCAGGGCTCCCCGGGCGCTGAAATGGCTTTCGGGAAGCCAGAACGACGCGAACCCGAGTGACTCGGCGCGCTCGCCCTGCGCGACGAGCGGACCGGCGGCTCCGTGGATGTCGGGCCGCCAGGGCGTGAGACCGACGTGGAGCCGACTCATCGGCCCTCGAAGAGCCGCGGCAGCAGCGCTCGCACCGGATTGACCCGCACGCCGAGTTGCTGCGAGACGCCGGAGAGCAGACCGAGCACGCGTCCGAGCAGGAAGACGTGAGGCGGGACGCTCGCGAGCGGGTCCTCACGAAGAAGTCCGCCGATCTCGGAGCCGAGCACCGGAACGACCGAAGCGAAGCCGTCCGAGTCCGCGCGTCGCAGCGCCGAGGTGATCCGCTCCGCGATCTCCTCGATGGTGCGTGCGGCGGGATCTCGGGTTTCGAGCCCGAGTGCGATCAGTGCCGCGGCGGTGCCCGTCGGATCGCGCGCGAGCAGGCTCTGGATCAGCGCGACCGCACCCGAATGAAAGCTCGCCGGCACTTCCTGCACGATTCCGAAGTCGACGAAGCAGAGCTCGAACTCGCCGTTTCGGCCGGGCAGAACCAGCAGGTTGCCGGGGTGCGGGTCGCCGTGGAAGAAGCCGTGCTCGAAAACCTGTGCGGCGTAGGCGTCGAGAAGTGTGTCGAGCACTCGCGAGCCATCGACCCCTGCACGCTCGAGTCTCGCGCGGTCGGTCACCCGAATGCCGGGAAGATACTCGCTCACCAGCACTCGCTCGCGCGTGAATTCCGGAACGCACCAGGGAATTCGCACGCGGTGATCGCCGGCGAAGTTGCTGCGCCATTCGCGAAGCGCTCTCTTCTTCGAGCCGGAAGTCGAGTTCGCGGTCGAGGCTCTGTTCGAGCTGGTCGAGCAGGATCGAGAAGCCGAGCGCCCCCTCGATGCTCTGGATCGCGCGGGCCGCGAGACGAAGCGTACCGAGGTCGGCCTGGAGCACGCCGCGCACGTCGGGTCGCTGGATCTTGATGGCCACCTCGCGTCCATCGAGGAGCGTCGCGCGGTGCACCTGCGCGAGCGACGCCGATGCGATCGGTCGGCGCCAGATGCGCGCGAAGAGGGCTTCGGGCTCGGCGCCGAGTTCCTCGCAGAGAACGCGGCGAACGTCCGCGTACGGCAGCGGGTGCGCTCGGTCCTGAAGCCGGGCCAGCCGCTCGATGTAGACGGGCGGGAGCACGTCGGCGCGCGTCGCCAGGAACTGCCCGGCCTTGAGCAGCACGCCGCCGAGATCACTCGCGGCGTCGTTCAGCGTAGATGCGGAGATCCGGTCCCAGCGGCGGCGCGCGATACCGACGACGCCGCGCAGAACGCCACGATCGAGCCAGTGCAGGCCCTTGTAGCCGATGTAGATGCCCGCGATCGTGCTGCCCGTGCGCGCGGCGCGGCGCAATCGTTCGCGCCGACCGAGCTCGACGCTCGACGCCGCGGGGGCCGCGGGCTGCGTCACGACGAATCCTCGGAGTTCTTCACCAAAGCTTCGGGGGCTCCTCCGGGCAACTCCACGATCCCTCGAGACCCCGTTCCGCGAGTTTGGCTGCGAGCGCCCGATCTTCGGCCGTGGGCTCCGTGCGAGCCGCGACGTCGGGCGAGTCCCAGGACTCCATGGCCTCGCCAGCCTCGACGTCGACCATGTCTTCGTCGGCGAACTCGTCGGGATCGGCGGCCGCGAACTCGTACGGCGGGCTGTACTGACACTGGACCCAGAGCACGCTCGCGAACTCGAGGGCATAGGAGTCCCCGTAGTTCGAGTACGCGAAGCGGTCGTCATCGTCGCGGATCAGGCCGATCGCCGGGCGTGGAACCGCTTCGAGGTACTTGGGGACGAGATCCTCGAGCGTCTCGGGATAGGTGCTGAGATCCTTCTTGTACGTCTCGAGCGCGACCAGGAGATCGAGTGCGGTCTCGTCACGCGCCGCGCGCTGGAGCGCTGAAGCGATTTGCGCGGAGCCGAAGATCGCCGCGAGCAGGAGCGCTCCAGCCGTGAGTCGGAACAGGCCGGAACGTCGGCCTTCTTCCGCGTCGCGTGGCGCGAACACCAGGCACACGAGCGAATGGAGTGCGGCGATGAAGGCGACCGCCGTCCAGCCGCTCGGTGCGGTGAAGATGAGCCAGCCCGAAGCGAGACCGACGACGACCGCGACAAGCTCGCCGAGCGCGAACCCGGGCGCGCCTCCGACGCGATTGCGAATCCAGACCGCCGCGCCGCCGGCCGCGTGCGCCGCAGCGATCGTCGCGCCGACGAGCAGGAAGCCCACGAGCGTCACGATCGGCCACGGACTGATGTTGAACGGCATGTCGCCGTTGGTGCCCGTGACCTCGGTGGAGAGCACGAAGATCGAAGCGGCCGCGGCCCCGACCGCGAGCGCGGTCAGCGCGACCGATCTCCGCACCAGTCCCCGCAGCAGCGAGGGCGAGAAGACGATCAGACTCGTGATCGCGGTGAACGAGATCACCACCGCGCCAAATCGCCACTCGAAGAACCGCCAGACCTGCTCCGCTCGATAGCCGTACCAGACGAAGATGCACATCGTGAGCGCCAGGAAGAACACGTAGGCACGAGCGACCGCGCTTCCCCGGAAGAGCGTGAACGACGCGGCGAAGAGCGCGAGCGGCGGCCCGCAGAACAAGGCAAAGGGTACGAGCGCATCGGGAAGGCTCGAGCGCGCCATCGCGGTGAGACCGGTGAACGGCAACCAGCGCACGAAGCTTCCCCAGGGATGCCACCACTCGAGATCGTCGAGGTACTCGGACGCGGACGGTCCGGCACCGAAGCCGAAGTAGTACACGCAGGCGAGCGCCGTCACGCCCGCGAGGAAGACGAGCCGAACCACCGGAACCCTCCGTCAGAGACGCGCACACGCGCGTGAGCTGATCCCGCGGGCACGAGCGCCCGCGAAGCTCCAGCCATCCGCCGCGATTCTACCGCGAAGCCGGGCGAAGCTCTTGCGGAATCGGCCCTACTTCCGTCGGGTGACGAGCGAGAGCTCCGGAGAACGCTCGGTGCCCTTGCGCTCACCCGAGATCGAGATCCGGAGCTCGAGATCGTTGTCTGCGAGCAGCTTGCTCACGACCTGCGTCAGGTCGATCGTGCGCAGCCAGGCGCCGAACTCGGCCGACATCCGCTCGATCATCTCGGACCGGAGCTCCGTGCTCTGACGGTTCGCGTAGTCGACCCAGTCTCGCGGCACGGAATCGGAGAAGGCCCTTCGGACGGCGTCCTCGGTCGCGAAGAAGCTCGAGAAGCCCATCTGGGCGGTGCGCCGGATGGCCTCGTGGAGCAGGGCCTCGAAAAGGCCCGCCCGACCCTGCGCGTCCCGCTCGAAGTCGTCGTCCCGGTCTCGACCCATCTGCGCATGATAGCAGGGGGGAGTTGGAGCGGCCGCGATTGTAACGCGACGGCCCCCCGTGATAGATGGGGCGTGTGGTCCCAGTTTGCGACGTCATGAAGAAGAACGTGGTGCGGATCTCCGCGGACGACACGCTTTGGATCGTCAAGGAGATCATGGATCTCGGCAGCGTCCGACACATCCCGGTGGTGGACCGTGGGACGCTGGTCGGTGTGGTCTCGCAGCGGGACCTGCTGCGCGCCTCGCTCTCGAACATCATCGGGATCTCCGCCGAAGAGCAGAAGATCTTCCTCGAAGGCGTGCAGATCTCGGAGGTGATGTCGGTTCCGCCGCGCACCATCGCACCGGACGAGGGCATCCAGACCGCGGCGCGAATGATGGCCGAGAACAAGATCGGTTGCCTGCCCGTGGTCGACGGTCGCGAGATCGTCGGCATCCTGACCGAGACCGACGTCCTGCGATACTTCGCGATGCTTCCGGCGCAGGGCTAGACCTCGAGCGTCGCCCAGCGTCCCTTTCTGAAGCGCCAGAGCAGCAGCGTCGCCTTCATCGCGTAGTCGAGCACGAGCATGCTCCAGACCACCTGCACCCGCGCTTCGAAGACGTACGCGGCGAGCGCCGCCGGGAGCAGTCTGCACAGGAACAGGCCCGCAAAGATCGCGAAGAGCGGGAAGCGCGTGTCGCCCGCGCCGCGCAGCGCGCCGCCGATCGTGAACTCGATCGCCATCAGAGGCTGCACCAATCCGAGCGTCCAGATGAAGTCGACCGTGAGCTCGATCACCCGCGGGTCGGTGCTGAAGACGCCCGCGAGCGCGGGTGCAGCGGCGATCGTCGCGGCGCCGAGCACGCTCATCGAGAGGATCGCGCCCCACATCGACCGCCAGGTCGAGCGCTCGGCGAGCTTCGGCTCACCCTCGCCGAGGTGCTGTCCGACGAGCGTCGCGGCCGCGGTCGCGAAGCCGATCCCGGGAAGAAACGAGAACGACAGGATCTGGGCGCCGACGTTGTACGCGGCGATCGCGGCCGTCTCGTAGCCGCCGAGCACGCGCATGAACGTGAGCAGACCGGTCTGGAAGATCACGCCCTCGAAGGCGGCCGGATAGCCGATGCGGAGGATGCGCCCGAGAACCGCTCGGTCGGGCCACGGACTCGCTCCCGATGGCTTGACCGCGAGTCGGCCACTCTGCCAGAGCCACCAGAACACGGGCAGCTGCAGCGAGACCGCGATCGTCGAGGCGATTCCCGCCCCCGCGACTCCGAGCGCCGGAAAGCCGAGTCGTCCGTAGATCAACGCCCAGCAGAGCCCGACGTTGAGCAGGTTCGCGAACGCTCCGATCCAGAGCGGTGTCCGCGTGTCGCCGGCCGACCGCAGCGCGGCGCCGAAGACGATCGCGAGCGTCATCGGCACGTTCCCGACGATCGTCCAGTACAGATACACACCGCCGAGCGCGACGACGTTCTCGTTCACGCCGTAGAGCGAGACCGCGAAGTCGGAGAGCGGCAGCAGGACGACGGTCGAGATCGCGCCGATCGCGGAGCCCAGCCACAGACCCTGACGCAAGCTCGCATCGACGAGCTTCGAGTTCCCGGCGCCGACCGCGCGCGAGAGCAGCGCGACCAGCCCCGTCGGTGCCAGCGTCGCGAGCGACTGCACCAGCCAGAAGAATTGGTTTCCGATGCCAACCGCCGCGAGCGCGTCGGCGCCGAGGTTTCCGACCATCGCGAAGCTCACCCAGCGCACGAGCGACTGGGTCAGGAACGACAGAATCGTCGGCCACGCGAGCTCCCAGACGCCGAGCGACGCGGGCGAGGCCGACGGGGGAGAGGATCCTTCCTCGTAGAGGTCGACGAGATCGGATGCGAGCTCGGGAGCGATCTCCGGCTCGCCGGAGGTGTGGCGCGTCCCGCTCACGGCGCGCGGGTTATCTCACAGGCGTGTGCGCGCGTCAAAATCCTCTGATTGACACGGGTTTCGCGATCTTCTAGGAATCGGTCGTCGGCGACTCGCCGGCGGGGGGAGGCGAAGAAATGGCGTTGCTCCAGCCGGTGACTCCGCGCGAGCTTCACGGCCGCCGCAAGCTCGAGGTGTTCTCGCCTGCGACGCTCGAGCGGCTCGGCGAGATCGAGGTCGCGAGTCCCGACGACGTGCGTGCAGCCGTGGCGCGCGCGCGTGCCGCGCAGCCGGACTGGGCGGCCCGGAGCTTCGACGAACGCGCTCGGTTCCTGCTCCGCGCGCGCGATCTGCTCGTCGAGCGCGCGGACGAGATCGCCGACGTGATCTGCCGCGACACCGGCAAGCCAAAGCTCGAGGCGATGACGTCGGAGATCCTCGGGGCCTGCGACGCACTGACGTTCTACGCCAAGAACGCGAAACGTCTGCTCCGCGACGAGAAGAAGAGTCTTCACCTGATGAAGACGAAGAAGCTCGTGCTCTCGTACCGGCCGATCGGCGTGATCGGAATCATCACGCCCTGGAATTTCCCGTTCCTGCTCTCGCTCAACCCGGCCGTTCAGGCGCTCGCAGCCGGGAATACGGTCGTGCTCAAGCCCTCGGAGATCACGCCCTTCGTCGGTCTCGCACTCGCCGCGCTCTTCGCGGATGCGGGGCTGCCCGAGAACGTCTTCCAGGTCCTGATCGGGGATGGAGCGACCGGGGCCGCGCTCGTCGACGCCGGTTGCGACAAGATCTCGTTCACGGGATCCGAACGCACCGGGCGGAAGATCGGCGAGACCTGCGGGCGTGCGCTCGTACCGTGCACGCTCGAGCTTGGCGGCAAGGATCCGATGATCGTCTGCGACGACGCCGACATCGAACGCGCCGCGCGCGGTGCGGTCTGGGGTGCGTTCACGAACTCCGGCCAGGTGTGCATGTCCACGGAGCGGGTCTACGTGGTCGAGAAGGTCGCGCAGGCGTTCACCGACCGCGTCGTCGCGCTCACGCGCGAGCTGCGGCAAGGACCGGAGGCCGAGGGCGACGTCGATGTCGGCGCGATCACGAGCCCCGCCCAGCTCGAGATCATCGAGCGGCACGTCTCCGACGCCGTGGCCAAAGGTGCGAAGATCCTGACCGGGGGTCGGCGCAATCCGGCGTATCCGGGGCTCTTCTTCGAGCCGACCGTGCTCGTCGACGTGAATCACGACATGGCGATCATGCGCGACGAGACGTTCGGTCCGTGTCTTCCGATCCAGGTCGTGAGCGACGAGGAAGAGGCGCTGCGACTCGCGAACGACTCCAGCTACGGGCTGCAGGCGAGCGTCTGGACGCGGGACACGTGGAAGGGAAAGCGCCTTGCGAATCGGATCTCGGCGGGCGGCGTGGTCGTCGACGATTGCATCGTCACCTACGGAATCACCGAGAGCCCGTTCGGCGGCGTGAAGGAGAGTGGACTGGGGCGCGTGAACGGAGAGCTCGGTCTGAAGAGCTTCTGCAACGTGCAGTCGGTCGTGCTGCCGCGAATTCGCGGGAAGTCGGAGATGCTCTGGTATCCGTACAGCGCGAAGACGCTTCGCCTGGTGAAGCGAGCGCTCTCGCTCTTGTACCGGTCACCGCTCGGCAAGCTGCTCGGAAACTGAGGCGACGTTGCTGCTCGCGGACCTCGCGGCCGCGCTCTCGCTCGAATTCGAGGGTGACGGATCGGTTTCGCTCGACGGGGTCGCGAGTCTCGAAGACGCCGGACCGAGCGAGCTCGCCTTCGTCACCGGTGCCAGGTACCAGGGCGCGTTCGCCGCTTCGCGAGCGGGCGCGTTTCTGCTGCCGCCGGGCTTCGACGCGCTCGACCGGCCCTGTCTGCGCTCGCCGGCCGCCTATGCGGACTTCGCGCGTGCGATCGACCTGTTCCACCCGAGGCGCCTCCCCGCGCCGGGCATCCACGCGAGCGCGGTCGTCGCCTCCGACGCGGTGATCGGGGCCGAAACGTCGGTCGGAGCTTGCGCCGTCGTCGGGGCGGGAGCTCGGATCGGCGCGCGAGTTTGCATTCACCCACACGTCACGGTGTATCCCGACGTCGAGATCGGCGACGACAGCGAGATCCACTCCGGCGCGCAGCTTCGAGAGGGTGTGCGAATCGGCAAGCGCGTTCTGATCAACAACGGTGCGGTGATCGGCGCGCCCGGCTTCGGCTTCACCACGCGCGCAGACGGCGTTCGCGTGCGCATTCCGCACGTGTGTCCGGTCGAGATCGGTGACGACAGCGAGATCGGTGCGAACACCACGATCGACGCTTCGCATCCGGGACACCTGCGACGCGGGCACGCGCAGGTTCGCACCCGGATCGGCGTCGGCGTGAAGATCGACAACGGCGTGCAGATCGCCCACGGCTGCGAGATCGGCGACCACTCGACGCTCTGCGCCCACGTCGGGCTCGCGGGCAGCACCGTGATCGGGCGCTTCGTGTACGTCGGCGGCAAGGCGGCGAGCGCGGGGCACCTGACGATCGGAGACCTCTCGCTCGTCGGCGCGATGGCCGCCGTTTCGGGTGATCTCCCGCCGGGTTCGCAGGTTCTGGGCGTCCCCGCGATCGAGCGTGGTCTCTGGGCGAAGGTCATCGCGGCCCAGAAGCGTCTGCCAGAGCTCCTGCGCCGCGTCCGCGGGATCGAGAAGCGTCTCGACCGAGACGGTGGGGACTAGGCCGACGTGGAGATCGCGGGGGTCGCGCTGGCTCGACTGCGGGAGCGTTTCGTCGCCGACGGCGAGGTCGTGACGCCCGAAGTGCTTCAGGCGCTGCGCGCCGATCGGCGCGGCGGAGCTCGCGAGCTCGCGGAGTCCCTCTCGGCGCGAGCGCGTCGCGAGGAGGTGGAGCGGTGCCGCCTTGCCGGGCTCTTCGCGCTCGAGCGCGAGCTCGCCTCCGAGGGCTACGCTCGGATCGCGGGGGTCGACGAAGTCGGTATGGGACCGCTCGCGGGCCCCGTCGTCGCGGCCGCCGTGATCCTTCCCGCGGACGCATGGCTGCCCGGTCTGGACGACTCGAAGCGGCTCTCGCGTGTCGCGCGCGAGCGACTGGCGGGCGAGATCGAGCGCATCGCCGTCGGCGTCGCGCTCGGGTCGGTCGAGCCGGGCGAGATCGACCGCGTGAACGTGTACCGGGCCGGCTTGCTCGCGATGCGGCGCGCCGTCGACGGGCTCGCGAGCCCTCCCGACGTCCTCGTCGTCGATTCTCGCCGCGTTCCGGGCGTGGCGTGCCGCCAGGAGTCGCTCGTCGGCGGGGATTCCCGAGTGGCCGCGATCGCAGCGGCCTCGGTCGTCGCGAAGGTCTGGCGTGACGCCCGCATGGCAGAGCTTGCGCGACACCATCCCGGGTACGGCTTCGACCGACACTCAGGCTACGGAACGCCCGAACACCTCGAGGTTCTGGCGCGGCTCGGGCCGAGCCCGATCCACCGCCGCTCGTTCGAGCCCGTTCGCGCCTCGGCTGCGCGGTTCGGGGATTCATGCCGCACGTCGTGATCGAGGGCGTCGTGGATCTGACGGCGTTCGCGCGCGACTGGCGGCCGTTCGTGCTCCGGCGCGGAGCGGACATCCTGCGCGCGGATCACCTCTACCTGTCGCCCGACGCTCGCGCCTGTCTGATCGACGCGCTCTGCGTCGAGGCCGGTCGCAAGCAGCCCTTCTACGTGAAGCTCTCCGTGCACGATCGTGGCAGCGCGACGGTTCGCATCGATCCGATGACGCACCCGGAGCGGAGCCCCGGCGTACACGATCTGGTCGCGCATGTCGGCGCGCTGCTCCTGCGCGCGACGCCGGGAGGGCGAATCGGCACGACCAACGTCGTGGTACCATCCCAAAGCGACGGAGGTGAACCGCGATGAAGATTGCGAAGGACGTGACGAGGCTGATCGGGAACACGCCCTTGGTTCAGCTGAACCGCGTGACGGCGGGCGCGAAGGCGCGCATCGTCGCGAAGCTCGAGGCGCAGAACCCGGCCAACAGCGTGAAGGACCGGATCGGCGCCGCGATGATCGAGGCGGCCGAGCGAGCCGGCAAGATCACGCCGGGCAAGACCACGTTGATCGAGCCGACCTCGGGCAACACCGGCATCGCCCTCGCGATGGTGGCGGCCGCGCGGGGATACCAGCTCGTGTTGACGATGCCCGACACGATGTCGCGGGAGCGCCGCGCGGTGTTGCGCGCCTACGGGGCGAAGCTCGTGCTCACGCCGGGTGCCGACGGCATGCCCGGCGCGATCAAGGCCGCGGAAGAGCTGGCCGGGAAGGTCGCGAACAGCTTCATTCCGCAGCAGTTCAAGAACCCGGCGAATCCGGCGGTGCACCGCGAGACGACGGCGCTCGAGATCTGGAACGACACCGACGGCGAGGTCGACTATCTGATCTCCGGGATCGGCACCGGGGGTACGCTGACCGGTGTCGCCCAGGCGCTCAAGGCCAAGAAACCGAGCTTCAAGGCGATCGCGATCGAGCCGGCCGAGAGCCCCGTGATCTCCGGTGGCAAACCCGGCAAGCACAAGATCCAGGGCATCGGCGCGGGCTTCATCCCCGACATTCTCGACACCACCCTGATCGACGAGGTCGTGAAGGTCTCGAGCGAGCAGGCGATCGAGATGGCGCGCCGTCTCGCGACCGAGGAGGGACTGCTCTCGGGCATCTCCTCCGGTGCGGCGGTGCAAGCCGCGCTCGAAGTCGGGCGCCGTCCCGAGGCTGCGGGCAAGCTGATCGTCGTGATCCTGCCGAGCTTCGGCGAGCGTTATCTGTCGACGGCGCTCTTCGAGCACCTGCAGTACGACGGGAGCGACTCGATCTGAAGCCGGGCGCGAAGCGGGGTGAGCGAAGCCGCAAGCGCATCGTCGACTCCGCACGCGAGGTCTTCTTCGAGCAGGGCTTCGAGCGCGCGAACCTCGACGAGGTCGCTCGCCGCGCGGGCCTGGCGAAGGGCACGATCTACCGCCACTTCGAGAGCAAGGCCGAGCTCTACGTCGAGATCCTCGTCCAGAACGCGGACACGTTCATCCAGCGCATGGTCCGTGTGATCGACCCGGAGCTTCCCGCCGCCGATCAGATCCGGCGGCTCGCACGCTTCTACTTCGATCACTACACGACGCAGCTCGAGTACTTCCGGATCTTTTGGGCGATCGACAACCAGCGACTGATCGGGCAGCTCCCGCCCAACCTCGTCGAGCTCGTGACCGAGGTCTGGAAGCGCGCGCTGCTCCTGCTCTCGGAGGTGATCGAACGCGGCGTCGCGCGCGGTGAATTCGAGCCGTGCGATCCCTGGCTCAGCGCGAACGTGGTCTGGATCGGGGCCAATGCGGTGATCCAAACGCTCGAAGTTCCCGAGCGCCGCGCCCTCTGGGAGCGCGACGTCCCGCTCGTCTACCACGAGGCGATCGAGCTCTTCCTGCGCGGCCTCGCCAAGCGCTGATCGGACAAGCGGGCCTGCGTTGACAAGCCGAGAACCGTCGGGGAAACTGAAACGCGCTGAATGTGACCGTGAGTCATGTTTGGAGCGAGAGTGGGACGGCGCCGTCAGCTGCGCCTGGGGAGGAGAGGACAATGGATCTCGGTGAGCGGATCTTTGCGATCGTTGGCGAGCAGCTCGGTGTCGAGAAGGAGACGCTGGTCCCCGAGGCGAACCTCCTCGATGACCTCGGCGCGGATTCACTCGACGTCGTCGAGCTCGTGATGGCGATCGAGGAGGAGTTCGGCATCGAGGTCCCGGACTCGGACGCGGAGAACATCCGCACCCTCGGCGACATCATGACCTACATCGAGGCGCGCGTAGAGACCGCTGCTTGAGCGTCCTGATCCGCAGCACCGGCTCCGCACTTCCGGAGCGGGTGATCTCGAACGCCGACCTCGAGAAGATGATCGATACGAATGACGAGTGGATCGTCACGCGTACCGGTATCCGCGAGCGGCGCATGCTCGCGCCGGAAGAAGCGACGAGTGACATCGTCACACGCGCCGCGGAGCGTGCGCTCGAGCAGGCGCAGCTTTCGGCGGCCGACCTCGACCTGATCATCGTCGCGACCTGCACGCCCGACACGTTCACGCCGGCGACGGCGAACCACGTGCACCGGAGCCTGTGCCGCGGGCTGACGATTCCGGCCTTCGACGTGAACGCCGCCTGCTCCGGATTCGTGTACGGCCTCGAGGTCGCGACGAGCATGCTGAAGTCGGGGAGCTACCGGCGCGTGCTTCTGGCGGGCGGTGAAGGCTTGACGCGCTTCATGGACTACGAGGAGCGATCGGTCTGCATCCTGTTCGGCGACGCCGCGGGCGCGGTCGTACTCGAGCGAAGCGACGAGCCCGGGGGCGTGCTGGCCACGACGCTGAAGTCCGATGGTCAGTACAGCGACCTGATCCAGATTCCCGGCGGTGGTGCTCGCAAACCGATTTCACCGTACGTGCTCGCTCAGCGCGAAGCCTTCGTGCGCATGAACGGCCCGCAGGTCTTCAAGGTTGCGGTGCAGTCGATGGAGCAGGTCGCGCGCGACACGCTCGCGAAGGTCGGCTGGGGCATCGAGGACGTCGATTGGGTGATCGCGCATCAGGCGAACCAGCGGATCCTGCGCGCGGTGGCCGATCGTCTCGAGGTTCCACCGGAGAAGATGCCGACGAACCTCGACGTGCGTGGCAACACGTCGGCGGCGTCGATCCCGGTCCTGCTCGACGAGTGCAATCGGGCCGGGCGCTTCGAGCGCGGGGACAAGATGCTCCTGGTCGCGTTCGGCGGTGGCCTCACCTGGGGCGCGGCGGCCGTGGAGTGGAATCAGGGTCGGTAGCGCGCACGCATCAGCGTCGAGCTCGCCAGACGGCGACGATACCGACGATCAGGAAGGCCGCCGCCATCAACCACGTCACCTTGCCGTCGAGGTGTGACTTGACCCGCTCGGCCGTGTAGTCTCGGATCGCCCCCGCGGGTGGTGTTTCGAGCAACACGGGCAGCGAGTAGAGCAGCGTCAGTACGACGAAGAGCGCGAAGCCAGCGACGACGACGAGCGTCATTCGGGGGAGCATGCTCGTCGAACGCGCCGGTGCGGGGCCTCTCTGCACGGCGCAGAGATACGCGGCCTTGTCCTGCGTCGCAAGTCCCGCGAGATTGGGGATCGACATGCATTTCGACTGGACCGAGATCCTGAAGGACGTCGACGCGCAGCTCGAGGCCGCGGATCTGGTCGCGCGCGAAGACGTGGGACTGGATCCGGACCAGATCGAACGGCACGCGCGTGCGATCGCATCGGGTGAGCTCGGGAAGAGCTCGAGTGTCGTGTCCGGAGCGCTGAGGCTCGCCGGTCGCGAGGACGTCGAGAACATCGAGAACGCAACCGCAGGGGAGCGCGCCGAGTTCGATGCGCTCGGACGCGATGCGATCACCGCCGGACGTGTCGCCGTCGTGGTCCTGAACGGCGGCATGGCGACGCGCTTCGGCGGCGAGGTCAAGGGGATCGTCGAGGCGGTCGGCGGCCGTACCTTCCTCGAAGTCAAGCTCGCGCAGGCGCGCAAGTTCGGCCGGGTGCCGTTCCTGATCATGAACAGCTTCGCGACCCACGCGCGCACGGTCGAGTTCCTCGCCGGCCACGAGCTTCGGGACATCGCCGAAGTCTTCCTGCAGAGCGTCAGCCTGCGTCTGACACCGAGCGGTGATCTCTTTCGCGACGCATCGGGCCGCGTCTCGCTCTACGCGCCGGGCCACGGCGATTTCCCCGGGAGCCTGCGCCGCTCGGGCCAGCTCGCCCGCCTCGGTGAGCTCGGGGTCGAGACACTGCTGCTCTCGAACATCGACAACCTCGGCGCGGAGCTCGATCCGCTCCTGGTCGGATTCCACCTCGCGCGGGAGAGAGAGCTGACCGCCGAGCTTGCAGAGACCTTGCCGGGAGACGTCGGCGGCGCGCCCGCGTTCGTCGACGGGCGGCTGCAGATCGTCGAGGGCTTCCGCTTCCCGCCGGGCTTCGATTTCGCAACCGTCCCATTCATGGCGACCAACACGTTCGCGATCTCGCGAACCCTGCTCGATCGCGAGTATCCGCTCTCTTGGTACTACGTCGAGAAGACGGTGGACGGACAGACGGCGGTGCAGATGGAGAGGCTGGTGAACGAACTCTCGAGCTTCGTCCCGACCCGCTATCTGGTCACGCCTCGCGGCGGACCGCGTGGACGCTTCTTCCCGATCAAGACGCGTGACGACCTCGAAGCGTTGCGTTCGGACGCGTCCCTCGTGCGGCGATTCTCCGGGCTATGATGAGCCGAGATGCCGAAGAAGCTCTTGCTCGTGGACGCGAGTTCAAGCGTCTTCCGCGCGTTCTTCGCGATCCCCGCGCTCGCGAATAGCGCGGGCGTTCCGACCAATGCGACACTCGGCTTCACGACGATGCTGCAGAAGCTCCTGCGTGAGAGCCGTCCCGACTACGTCGCCGTGGTCTGGGACGCACCCGGGCCGAAGCGGCGCAAGGCGATCTACCCGGACTACAAGGCGACACGCGACGCGGCGCCCGAGGCGCTGCGCGCCCAGTTCCCGTGGATTCGCAGGATCGTCGACGCCTACCGGCTCTCTGCTCTGGAGTACGAGGGAGAGGAAGCCGACGACGTGATCGCGACGCTCGCGCGCTCGGCGGAGCGCGCGGGGATCCAGGTCGAGATCGCATCGACGGACAAGGATCTGATGCAGCTCGTCTCCGAGAACGTGACGCTCGTCGATACCATGCGCGACCGCCGTTTCTCGCCGGAGGCGGTCGAAGCGCGATTCGGCGTGCCGCCGGCTCGGATGCTCGACCTGCGCTCACTGATCGGGGACAGCTCCGACAACATCCCCGGCGTGAAGGGAATCGGCGAGAAGGGCGCCGCGCAGCTGCTCCGCGAGCACGGATCGCTCGATGCCTTGCTCGCCAACCCCGATGCGATCGCGCAGAAGCGAGCACGCGAGGCGCTTCGAGAGGGAGCCGAGATGGCGCGGCTCTCCCGCGAACTCTCGCGCCTCCGCGAAGATCTGCCGGTCGAGTTCGATGCCGAGGAGATGGCGATTCGCGAGCCCGATTCGGCGGCGCTCGCCGAGCTCTTCCGCGGCCTCGAGTTCAAGCGCCTGCTCGACGATCTCGGCGCGACGGCACCGGACGCGCGAGCGGACGACCCGACGCAGACGCACGCGACCGATACGCGCGTGGTCGTCGGCGGAGCCGAGCTCGCAGCACTCGTTCGCGCACTCGAATCCGCAGCGACGCTCGCCATCGAGGCCGTGATCGAGCCCGATGATCCGATGCGCGGGGAGCTCGTCGCACTCGCGCTCGCGGGATCGACCGACGCTGGCGCACTCGTTCCGCTGCGCGGAGACGACGGTGCCGAGGCGCTCGACTCCCTTCGCGGTCTGCTCGAGGCGCGCGAAAGGGTCTTCGTCGGCGGCGACCTCAAGCGCGCGGCGATCGCGCTCGCGAGGAACGGCGTGACGATCACGGGAGCGCTGCGCGACGTCGCGGTGGCGGCCTACGTCGCGAATCCGGCGCAGCCCGTCGGTCGACCCGACGCGCTCGCACGCGCGTATCTCGCGCGCAGCTTCACTCCCGAGGCGGAGCGCTTCGGAACCGGCGCGAAGCGGCGGTCGTTCGACCAGGTTCCCGCCGCCGAGCTTGCGGAGCACTTCGCCGCGCTCGCCGCGCTCGATCACGCGCTTCTGTCCGCGCTCGAGGCCGACCTGGACCAGAGCGAGCAACGCGCGATCTACGAGGAGCTCGAAGTCCCGCTCGTCGGGGTGCTCGCGCGCATGGAGCTCGCGGGCGTCCGCATCGACCTCGCGAAGCTCGCCGAACTCGGAAAACGCCTCGAACACGAGCTGGCCGAGTCGCGGCGCCGCATCTACGCGCTGGCCGGGGAGGAGTTCAACATCGGGTCACCCAAGCAGCTGCAAGCGATCCTCTTCGACAAGCTCGCGCTCCCGCCGACCAAGAAGACGAAGACGGGATTCTCCACCGACGAATCGGTGCTCGAGGAGCTCGCGCTCGCGCACGAGCTTCCCGGGGAGATCCTCGCCTACCGCCAGCTCGCGAAGCTCTCGAGCACCTACGTCGAGGCGCTGCCCGAGCTCGTGCATCCCGAGACCGGGCGCATCCACTGCACGTTCAATCAGACCGTCGCCGCGACCGGTCGTTTGTCTTCGTCGAAGCCGAACCTGCAGAACATCCCGATCCGAACGCCCCTCGGACAAGAGATCCGCGCCGCGTTCGTCCCCGCGGAGGGGCGTCTCCTGCTCTCGGCCGACTACAGCCAGATCGAGCTCCGGATCCTCGCGCACCTGTCCGAAGATCCCGAGCTCGTGAAGGCGTTCCGCGAAGGCGCCGACATCCACGTGCGCACGGCCTCACAGGTCTTCGGCATTCCCGAAGCGGAGGTCAGCGCGGAGCAGCGCGCTCGCACCAAGGCGATCAACTTCGGAATCATCTACGGGCAATCCGGCTTCGGGCTGGCCCGAACCCTGGGCATCTCTCAGTCCGACGCGCGCGACCAGATCGACGCCTACTTCGCGCGCTATCCGGGAGTGCGGCTCTTCATCGACTCGGCGATCCGGAGCGCGCGGGAGCAGGGATTCGCCCGGACCGTGTCCGGCCGACGCCGCTACCTGCCGGAGCTTCGGTCCCAGAACCGGGCGATCCGGCAGGCGGCCGAGCGCATGGCGGTGAACTCGGTCATCCAGGGGACCGCTGCGGACGTGATCAAGCGCGCAATGGTCGATCTCGACGCCGATCTGCGCGCCGGAGCGGTGCCGAGCGCGCGGATGATCCTCCAGGTCCACGACGAACTGGTCTTCGAGGTTGCGCCGGGCGAGCGCGATGCGCTCGCAAGCTGCGTCCTCGCGCGCATGCAGAACGCGATCCAACTCTCCGTACCGCTGGTCGTCCACGTCGGCAGCGGCCCGCACTGGCTCGCGGCGCACTGAAGAAAACCCAACGAAAGCACTGCACTGGCCGAATTCGGCGGGGCGGGCGATGGTCGAAGCCGTGGGTGAACAGAACCGGAAGGACAATCCGCGCGTGGATGCCGTGACCACACTGGGTCGCTTGCCGGGCCTTGGCCGGACGGACAACGTCTCCCAGACCGATTCCGAGCTGATCCGGGATGCCCAGGCCAATGACCACGCGGCCTTCGAGACGCTCGTTCGCCGCTATGCCGAGCGGGCCTTCCGCGCCGCCTATCGGGTCGTCCGCGACCAGCAGGCCGCGGAGGAGGTTCTTCAAGAGGCGCTGATCAAGGCCTATCGCGCGCTGCCCCGGTTCGAGGCGCGCTCGTCGTTCTACACCTGGCTGTATCGGATCACGGTGAATCTGGCGCTCGATCGTCGCCGTCGCGGCAAGCGCGAGCCGACGCTCGAATGGGACGATGCGATCGCGCACCAGGTCGATCCGCGCGCCGTCGCCGCCGTGTCGCACGATCCCGAGGTGGAGGTGCGCAGGCGGGAAGTCCGCGACCTGGTCGCCCAGGGGATCCAGACGCTGCCGGACGCGCAGCGCGAGGCCCTCCTGCTACGAGAGGTCGACGGGCTGTCGTACGAAGAGATCGCAGAGTCGATGGGGATCTCGAAGGGAACGGTGATGAGCCGGCTACACTACGCACGCAAGAAGATGATCGTGTTCCTCGCCGAGCGGGGCGTCGATCCCGAGGATGTGATTTGAAGAGCTCCGATCTCGACAAGCGCGTCGGCGCGTATCTCGACGGCGCGCTCGCGGACGCCAAGCGCGAGCGACTCGAGCGCGAACTCGCGCAGGATCCCGCGTTGCAGAAGCAGGTCGCCCGCTCACGCGCGCTCACGCATCTGGTTCGCGAAGCCTGGAGCGAGGGTCCGCCCGCGCCCACGCCGGAGGTCCTCCTCAGCGCGCTGCGACCGCAGCTTGCCGCGATCTCGCGTGAGCGCGGTGCGCGGCCCGCCTGGCAGCAGGCGCTCGAGCGCGCCCGGACGCGGTTTGCGAGCTGGTTCGGGCCGATGCCGATCGCGGCCTCCGCAGCCGCGGCATTCCTGCTCGCGCTCGCCTTCCTGCCCCGTCCGAGCGGCCCGGTTCCGGATCTCTCCGCGCTGCTGCCGGCCCCGCGAAATCCAGCGCTGCAGTCCGCGCCGGTGCTCCACTCGACACCATCACGCGCGCAACCCGGACGGCCGACGGCGTCGTTCGAGCCCGCGAGTCTCTGGCAGGATCCGGCGGCCGGGATCTACGATGTCTCTCCGCGCGAGACGCCAGCGATGATCTTCCACAACGCGGACGGCTCGACGATCCTCTGGCTGCTCGAGGGCGACGACCTGTCGCTGCTTCTCCAGCGTATGGACCGGTGGAGCTGATGCAGGTCGCAGGTTCGAGCCGGGCGCCGCTCGCCTTCGCCGCCGCACTCGTGCTGGCCGGTTCCGCGGCTCACGAGCTGCGCGCGCAGTCGACGACGATGCCGCTCGTGCCCGACTCGAAGCACGCGACCGAAGCCGTGGCGTCGATCCCGCCGATCACGATCCGCATCTCGATCGCTTCCGCGAGCGAGGACGAGGGGACTCTCGATCCCGCCGCCACCGACATCTACGAGCAGCTGCCGGCGAAGTACCACTCGATCCGGATGGTCGAGGAGCGCACGATCGCCGTTTTCTTCGGTGAGCAGGCGCGAGTCGTGCTGCCGACCGGCTCCGAGGTCCGGCTGCTCCCCGTCGCGGTCCACGGTGGTCAGCTTCATCTCCAGCTCGAGATGCCGGAGCTGCTCAACACGAGCATGCGCATGGCCAACAACCGCGCGTTCTACGTCGGTGGCGTTCCCTACGAGAACGGCACGCTGGTCTTCAAGCTCGTGCCCGAGTTCAGCGCCTACGTCGAGGCCCCGGCGGTCGATCGGCCCGCTTCGCCCGAGACGCGCAAGGCCAGGAGCGGCCGTTAGCACGAGACGACTCGTGTAGACTGCGCCTCCGGTGCAGCGCGCGCCGGAGGAGACCGCTTGGGCCAGGCGTGGAGCTTGACGATGCCTCTCGACGAGGCCATGACGACGCAGCGGGCGATCCGTCGTCTCAAGCCAGATGCCGTCCCCGATGACCTCGTCCTGCGTTTGATCGAGCTCGCATTGAAGGCGCCGACGGGCGGGAACGCGCAGGGTTGGGAGTGGATCGTCGTGCGCGATCCGGCGGTGAAGGCGAGCCTCGCGCGTCAGAACCGCCGCGCGTTCCGCATCTACGGTGCGATCGGCCGACGCGTGACGGCGAACGACCCGAAGCTCTCGCGTCTGCTCGACGCGGTCCAGTGGCAGGCGGACCACTTCGAGGAGGTTCCCGTCGTCGTCGTCGCTTGTCTTCGCGGGTTCCGACTCGCGTTTCCGAACGCCGTGGCCAGTTCGTACTACGGCTCGATCTTCCCGTCGGTGCAAAATCTCTTGCTCGCCGCGCGCGCATCGGGTCTCGGCGCGGCGCTGATCACGCTGCCGCTCTGGAGCACGTTCGCGGCGCGGCGAATTCTGGGCCTGCCCTGGAACGTGACGCCGTGCGCGGTGATTCCGCTCGGCTGGCCGATCGGGCGCTACGGCCCGACGACGCGCCGCGACGTCGGCGACGTCGTCTCGCTCGATCGCTACGGGAACAAGCCGTGGCGCGGCCGCAGGTCGGGCGCGGAAGGTACATGAACTTCGGCCTGACCGACGAGCAGGAGCTCCTTCAGGAGACCGTTCGGGGATTCTGTGCCAAGGAGTGTCCCCCGAGCCGGTTGCGCGAGCTCTTCGATGCATCGGACGGACACGATGCGTCGCTCTGGAAGGGCCTCGGCGATCTGGGCGTGCTCGGACTCGTCGTTCCCGAGATCTACGGAGGGGCCGGCCTCGAGCTTCTCGATCTCGCGCTCGTCGCGGAAGTGATGGGGCAAGCCGCGCTGCCGGGTCCGTTCCTCGGACACCAGCTGGTGTCGATCGCGATCTCGAGCGCCGGTAGCGACGAACAGAAGTCCTCGTGGTTGCCTCGGCTCGCCTCGGGGCAGGCGATCGGTGCGGTGGCCCTGGCGGAAAGCGCGGTGGCCTGGGAGCCCGAGAGTTTCGGAGCGCGGGTGGACGGAGACCGGCTCAGCGGCGTGAAGTGCTTCGCACCGCTGGCGGAGGTCGCGGATCTGCTGCTCGTCGGTGTCGAGGGCGGTGGGCTCGTTCTGGTCGAGCGCGGAGACGCCGGCGTCGTGATCGCGGATCAGGACGGGGTCGATCGCACGCGCCCGATCGCGCGCGTCGAGTTCACGCGCGCGCGCTGCGAGCCCGTGACCGGCGAGGCGCGGACCACACGCCGGGTCCGCGACGCGGGTCTCTGTCTGCTCGCAGCCGACGCCTTCGGCGCGGCCGGGCAGTTGATCCAGGCCACGCTCGGATACGCCGGCACGCGGCAGCAGTTCGGTCACGTGCTCACGCAGTTCCAGGCCGTGAAGCACCAGCTCGCGAACATGGCGACCGAGATCGAGCCCGCGCGCGCTCTCTGGTGGTACGCCGCGCACGCCTTCGACCAGATCCCGCAGGAATCGGAGCGGGCGGCGGCGATCGCCAAGGCGCACGTCACCGACCGCGCGCTCGACATCGCGCGCGGCGCGGTCGAGCTCCACGGCGGGATCGGATTCACCTGGGAGTGCGACGTGCAGATCTGGTTCAAACGCGTGATGTTCGATCGCGCGTTCCTGGGCAATCCCGAACACCACCGCGAGCGCAGCGCGCGCCTGGCGGGCTGGTAGGAGAGCGATGGACCTTCGCTTGGGTGAGAAGTACGAAGCGTTTCGTTCGGAGGTACGGGCGTTTCTCCGCGAGCACTGGCCGCTCCGCAACGCCGAAGCCGAGCTTCCGGCGGAAGAACAGGAGAAGCTCTTCCGCGAGCGCGCACTCGCACGCGGCTACGTGTACCGGAGCTTCCCGCGCGTCTACGGGGGTTCCGAGCAGGATCCCGATGCCCTCGAGGACATGATCCTCGACCAGGAGTTCCATGCGGCGGGGGCGCCGCGCGACATCCGAGGCATCGGTCCCGCCATGCTCGCGCCGACGCTGCTCGACTGCGGAAGCGAGGAGCAGCGCCTGCGCTTCATCGCTCCGACGCTGCGCGGCGACATGCGCTGGTGTCAGGGATACAGCGAGCCCGGGGCCGGTAGCGATCTGGCGTCGCTTTCGAGCCGTGCGGTGCTCGAAGGCGAGTCCTGGCGGATCAATGGCCACAAGATCTGGACCAGCGACGCGCAAGACGCCGACTACATGTTCGGTCTGTTCCGAACCGAGCCCGACGCCGCCAAGCACGCGGGCATCTCGTACCTCTTGATCGACATGCGGTCGCCGGGCATCGAAGTGCGGCCGCTTCGTCAGATGACCGGCGGCTCGGAGTTCAACGAGGTCTTCTTCAGCGACGTGCGCATTCCGGCTGCTTCGATCGTGGGGAGGCGCGGCGAGGGTTGGAAGGTCTCGCGCTCGACGCTGAAGCACGAGCGGAACCTGATCGGCGATCCGCGCTTCCTGCGCAACGCGTTCGAGGCGCTCGTCGAGCTCGCGCGGCGGTCCCAGCGGAACGGCCGGTCCGCGATCGAGGACGCGCACATCCGTCAGCGTCTGGCCGAGATCGAGGGCTACGTGTGCAGCCAGGAGTATTCCGGTCAGCGCCAGTTCTCCGCTGCGCTGCGCGGTCAGGAGCAGAAGACGATTCTGCCGATCCTGATGAACAAGCTCTACTCGACCGACACGACCCAGCGCATCACGCGGCTCGCCTTCGATCTGCTCGATGCCGACGGCTTGATCGCGCCCGTCGCGGACGAGTACGGAATGGCGTCGAAGCTGCGCACGCCCGGTGGATGGGTCGCGCAGTACATGTTCGCGATCGCGAATTCGATCGCGGGCGGCGCCTCGAACATCCAGCGGAACATCATCGGCGAACGCGGGCTCGGGCTGCCCCGAGACCTGCGTCCGTCCTGACGTGGAGCCAGAATGACGATCTCTCTCCCCGATGCACATCCGAGCTCGCAGACCGGCGTGAAGACCTCGTTCGAGGCGCTCTACAACTGGAACTACGGCAGCGAGATCGACCAGCTTCGCACCCTGTACGCCAACGCGCTCGACCGTCAGTGGATCGCACTGCGCGATCTCGACTGGGAGCGCGAGATCGACCGCGAGGCGTTCTCGCGCACCTTCTCGCTCGCAGGGATTCCGATCCAGGAGACGCGCTTCTGGCGCGATCTCGGTGAGGATCTCCGCTGGAAGCTCGCGCGTTCCAGCGCGGCGTTCATGCTCTCGAACTTCCTGCACGGCGAACAGGGCGCGCTGATGGTCGCCGCGCAGCTCGTCAACGCCGTTCCGCACATGGACGGCAAGTTCTACGCCGCGACGCAGACCCTCGACGAGGCGCGGCACGTCGAGGTCTTCGCCGCCTACATCCAGAAGCTCGACGAGGTCCACCCGATCGCCCCCGGTCTGAAGCAGCTGCTCGACAACGTGCTGCAGGCCGACGACTGGAAGAAGAAGGCGGTCGGCATGCAGGTCGTCACGGAGGGGCTGGCGTTGTACTCGTTCCGCGACATGCGAAACCAGACCGAAGAGCCGCTGCTGAAGCAGCTTCTGACCTACGTCTCGCGGGACGAGGCGCGCCACACGGCCTACGGCGTGAAGTACCTGTCGGCGGTCGTTCCGACGCTCGGCGATGCGGAGCGCGCGGAGCTCGAGGACTTCGCCTTCGAGGCTGCGCGGCTTCTCGTCGATGCGCGTGCGGGGAACTCGATTCGCGAGACGATCTTCAAGCTCTGGACATCGCTCGGAATCGACATGGCTGCGGCGCTGACGTCGATCCTAGAAGACCGGGAACGCATCGTGAAAGGGATGGAGCGCTCCGGGGGGCGGCTGGGGCCCGTGCGCGGGTTCGTGATTCCGACGCTGAACTCGATCGGCCTCTACAGCGATCGTGTGCGCGGTCATTTCGACGAGATGTTCCGCGCGAACCTCGGCGACGATCTCGCGCGCGACACGTCGGTGATTCCCGACCTGCCCGACGATCTCGAGGCCTGGGCGGAGAGCTAGCTACTCGGCGTCGCCAGGCCAGTCCGCGGAGTAGTGCGCCGCGCGAGTCCAGCCCGAGGTTTCCCAGGTCGTGCCGCTCTCGTCGATCAGGATGCCCTCGGCATCGGGCAGGGACTCGAGCAACTCGATCCCCTCCTTCTCGCCCAGGATCAGGAGCGCCTTCGACAGCGCCTCCGCTCGCGCGCCGTCCTCCGCCAGCGCGGCGGCGACACGCGCCCGTGTCAGGGGCTCACCGGTACGGGGATCGATCACGTGACCGAAACGTCGGCCCTCGATCTCGCTGTACTGGCCGAGGCTCCCCGATACCGAGAGCGACCGGTCGGCGAGCTGCGCCGTTCCGGCAAAGCCTCCGGAGGCATCGCCGAGGAGGACTCCCCATCCGTCCCAGCCCGCGGGTCGACCGAGCGCGCACAGGCTGCTCTGGCCGAACGCGAGCAGTGCGCGCGAGACGCCGGCCGCGCGCAGCTTCGCGGCGAGCCGATCGAGCGCCCAGCCTTTCGCGATCCCGCCGAAGTCGAGCATCGCGCCCGCGTCGCGAAGCTCGACGGTGCTCGCCGCGAGATCGACCTTCACGCCGTCGGGTCCGACGAGGGCGCGTGAGGCAGCCAGCGCGTCCGCATCCGGCAGCGTGCGCGATCGGTCGGCCTCGATCCAGAGGGCGACGAGCGGCCCGACCGTCACGTCGAAGGCGCCGCGGGTGAGTGCAGTGTAGTCGATGGACCGCTCCGTGAGCTCGGCGAAGGGCTCGGCGACGGAAACCGGACCCGACCCCGCCGCGCGGTTCAGCTTCGAGAGATCGCTCGCTACGTCGAAGCGCGAGAGCATCCGTTCGAGCCGCGCGACCTCGTCGAACGATTCGCGCAGCAGCGCCAAGCCGTGCGCGCGCTCGGTGACGCAGACGCTGATCTCGAGGACCGTGCCCATCAGGTATCGACCGTCGGACACCGTCACGGGGCAGACCTGGGCGGGATCCTCGTGAAGCGAAGGGCTCGTGCAGCCCGACAGGGCCGCGAACGCCATCGCAGCCAGTCTTCTCCTCAAACTTCGCCGCTCCGATAGCCGGTGCTGGTTCCGCGGAAGGACGACCAGAGCGAGAGGACCACCAATACGGCGAGGCTCGTCTGCAGTCCGAGAAACCCGGCGATCTTGAGCCACGCGAAGTGAGGCGACACGAAGCGGACGAGCCAACCGGATCCCTCGTCGACCAGACCGAACAGGAATGGCAGCGCGATCAACCACGCCTTGGTGCGATTCGCGAGCGGAACGAAGAGTACCAGATGCGTCAGGACGAGCAAAAGCATCCCGATCGCGAAGAGGTGGAAGTGAGACACCTCGAGCAGGCCCGCGTAGCTTCGCGGCTCGCGGAACTCCTCTTCGGAGCCGAGGTAGTGCGCGACCACCGACTCCGGTGTGAGTCCCATCCGGTCGAAGTAGAGCGCGGTATTGGTCAGCCAGAGCAGCGCGACGAAGAGGGAATAGAGCACGACGATCGTCTGGAGCAGACGATTGCGATTCATCTCGCCCGTGATCACGAACCGCACGCGCGGCTCCGGCTACTCGGCGGCGTCGTGGTTTCCAAGCAGGACTTGATATAGCGCGAGGGCCGTGCGGACGCTGCGCGTCACGGCCTGCGACGAGAGCGTGGCGCCTGCGATCGTGTGGATCCCGCGCTTCAGGTGGAGATCCGGCCCGAGATGCCTTCCGCCGATCGTCGCGAGCCAACGCTCCGACGGCTGGTACTCGGTTGGTTCGTGAAAGGCGAGGATGCGCAGCGAGTGGACCGATCCGTCGGGTGCGATCACGATGAGCAGCGCCTCGGGCAGCGTGCGCACGTTGCGCACGTCGATGACCGCGGAGCCGAGCATTTCGTTCCCGCGAAAGGCCGAGTAGACGGTCCAGATCTGGCGCTCAAGGGCTGCGAGCGATCGGGTCTCGATCGCCCGCGCCTGCTCGGGTGTCAGGACGAAGCTCTTCTCGTCGATCCGATCCGCGTCGGGAAAGGCCTGGCGCAGCGCTTCCTGCTTGCTCGCGTACACGGTCGCGTGCGCCCCCGGAGCGAGCAGGGTCGCGAGCAGGGCGACGAGTCCCGCGGTGGCGAGCGTCCTAGAAGACGAGACCGAAGCCAAGGCTCACCTCGTTGGTGCTCGAGTGGGCGAAGTCATCGACGCTGCGATAGTCGAGCTTCAAGACCACGTTTGGAATCGGCTTGAACTGAACGCCCGGGATGTACATGCGCTGCTTGTAGGCGCGGTCGGCGGTGAAGCCGCGCGGAACGTCGTTCTGGGTGTCGATGTACTCGAAGCGGAAGAACGGCTCGAGTGACATCTCCGAACCCGGGAAGAAGAACGGCATCAGGTCGTACGCGACCTCGGCATAGCCGCCGATCATGCGACGCGAGACGACCGGATGATCCTCACCCGCGAGCGTCAGCAGGTTCGACAGAGCCCCGGCATCCGCCACGTGTGCCTGGGTCCAGAGTGCGCGGGTCGTGAGCGCCTGCCAGCGGTACTCACCGTGAACCTCCCAGATCGTCGTGCGGGCGTTGGGCAGCGAGAAGTCGCTCCCACCGATCTCGATGTCCTGATCCTGACCGGAGTTGCCGACGTAGTACGAGCTTCCGAGACGAAGTCCGTCGGTCACGTCGAGGTCGACGCGGCCGACGAACGCGAGATCGTTCGCGAGCGCTTCGCTGCCGCTCTGCCTTCCGCTTCGCAGCCCGCCCGAATTGAAGTCACTCGCAACGAAGCCGTTCACGACGTAGACGCGGTAGCTCAGCCGCTCGCCCAGATTCCCGAAGATGCCAAGACCGTTCTCGCGCCAGGTCGAAGGAATGATCACGCGCTCCGCCGTGGGCCGGAACGTCGAGTAGTAGAACGGCGGCTCGTGAAGCTCGTTCACGAGGCCCATCGGGATCAGGACCTCACCGAGGCGGACGTTGAGCTCGGGCATGAGCAGGAAGTCCAGCGTCGCGAACTCTACGCTCACCGAGCCGTCCTCGTCGGTGCTGCCGTGCTCGAACTCGATCTCGGTGTTGAAGACGATCCAGTCGTTGAATTTGTAGCCGAGGTACGCGACGAGCCGGAGCATGTCGGTCTCGTCGTCGGCGCCCGAATCCCGACGCCGGTAGTAACCCTCGGAGTAGCCGCCGATCGAGAGGCCGCGTGCGACGCTGTAGACCTTCGACGCAGCGGGGCCGAGCCCGTACTGGCTCTCGAGCGCGCTCGGTGCTTCCGGCGCGGCCACCTGCGTCCGGATCGACTCGAGTTCGCTGACCACCACCCCGAGCTGGCGCTTCAGCTCGGCGATCTCGTCGTCGCGCGCGATCTCGCGATCGCTGGGCTCCTCGGCCCGCGCGGGCGGAGCCCAGGGAGGAGCCAGAGCCAGGATCAATGTCAGAAACCCCAGAAGCCGCCCCGAAAACGCCACAACGCTCTCCTTGGCCTTTGTCGATATTGAGAATCGATCTCATAATCAACCTACCGAGCGGGGGAGCGAGATGTCAAGCGCGGGTGCCGGGACGG
The DNA here is from genome assembly GCA_963704165.1 of uncultured delta proteobacterium. GTDB lineage: Bacteria > Myxococcota_A > UBA9160 > SZUA-336 > SZUA-336 > VGRW01. Next base: position 328,686 of record CAVPHD010000004.1, read on the forward strand.
GCCTCCTTCGCGGCTCCGGTCCGCGAGTCGCCGCGCCGGAGCCGCGTGCGCAGCGCCTCGACCGCGTCGTCGAGCTTCAAGTAGAAGACCGGAACGATCAGCAGGGTCAGGAGCATCGACGAGGTCATCCCGGCGGCGGTCGCGATCGCCATGGGCTGGCGGGTCTCCGCGCCGGGACCGATGCCGAGTGCGGCCGGCAGCACGCCGAAGATCATCGAGATCGCGGTCATCAACACGGGCCGCATGCGGATCGGCGCCGCCTTCCGCATCGCACTGACCTTGTCGAGGCCCTCGGCGCGAAGCTGGTTCGCGTAGTCGACGACCAGGATCGAGTTCTTCGTGACCAGTCCGAAGAGCAGCAGGATTCCGATCATGCTGAACAGGTTCAGCGTGTTTCCCGTCGCGAGCAGTCCGATGCAAGCGCCGACCAACGCGAAGGGCACGGCGAGCATGACCGAGAGCGGATGCACGAAGCTCTCGAACTGCGCCGCGAGCACCATGTAGATCACGAGCAGGCCGAGAAGCAGCGCGGTGCCGAACTGACGCACGCTCTCCTGCATCGCCTCCGCCGAACCGGAGAGCGAGACCGTCACGTCCTCGGGCAGCACCTCCTTCGCGGCCGTGAACGCATCCTGGATCGCGGCGCCCAGCGGTTTGCCGTCGAGATTTCCGGAAACGGTCACGCTGCGCTGGCGGTTCGAGCGCGTGATCGCAGACGGTGCGGCGCCGGTCTCGACGCTCACCAGGTTGCGCAGCTCCGTCAGTTTCCCGCCGCTGCCGCGCACGTAGAGCTGTTCGATCGACGCCGGGGTGTCGCGGTTCCCGCGGTCGAGCCGCATGCGGATGTCGAAGCGATTGCCGCCTTCCTTGAACACGCCGACGTCGAGTCCACCCACCATCAGCTGGACGACCTGGGCCACCGCCGACGCGTCGATCCCGAGCGCCGCGGCCTTTTCGCGATCCGGGAGGATGCGGACCTCGGGAAGGCCGAGCTTCAGGCTCTTGTCGAGATCGACGAATCCCCCGCGCTCGCGCAGTGCACCGATGAAGCGATCGGCGTGGTGATCGAGCTCGGTCAGCGCGAGATTCCCGCGCAGCAGCACCTCGAACTGTGCGCCGCTGCCGCCTCCGCCCTGCATCGTGGACGGATCGAAGATCTTGATCTTCTGACCCGGGATCGCGCCGAGCACCTCGCGCGCCTCCTTGATCAGGTCCTGCGAGGTGCGATCGCGCTCGTGGCTCGGACTCAGCGTCGCGAACATCATTCCGGTGTTCGGTCGGCCGATGCCGTCCCGCCCGCCGGTCCCGATCGACTCGAAGACGCCCTGGATCTCGGGTTGGACGAGCAGGTGGGCCTCGTTCATCTCCAGGTACCCCAGGGTCGCCGCGAGCGTCGATCCCGGCGGCGTCTCGAAGTTCGCGAAGAACATGCCGCGGTCCGAGGTCGGGAAGAATTCCGTACCGAGCCGCGTTCCCGCACCGCAGGCGACGAGAAGTGAGCCGACCGCGATCGCGAGCGTCGACCATTGGTGCGAGATCGACCAATCGAGCGCCCGTTCGTAGAGGCGCTCCAGGGCCAGGAAGCCCGCTTCGAGCGAGTGATAGACGCCCCCGTGTTTGCGCTCGGTCGGCGGCGGCATGCGCGATGCGAGCATCGGCGTGAGCGTCAGGGCGACGAAGAGCGAGATCAGCACCGAGCCGGCGACGGTGAGCCCGAACTCGCCGAGGAAGTTCCCGACGATTCCCTGCACGAAGACCACCGGAAGGAAGACCGCGCTCACGGAGAGCGTCGCGGCGGTGGCCGCGAAGGTGATCTGACGCGTGCCCTCGATCGCGGCATCTCGGGCGTTCTTGCCCATCTCGCGGTGACGCTCGATGTTCTCGAGCACGATGATCGCGTCGTCGATCACGACGCCGATCGCGAGCGCCATGCCGAGAAGCGTCATCGTGTTCAGCGTGTAGCCGGCGAGCCAGACCAGCGCGAAGGTCGTGATCAGCGAGACCGGGATCGCCGCCGCGACGATCAGCGTAGGTCGCGTCCGACGCAGGAAGACGAAGACGGTCAACACCGCGAGCAAGCCGCCGAAGACGAGCGCGAACTCCGTCTCCGCGACCGACTCGCGAATCGAGCGCGAGAAGTCGATGAAGCCGCTTCCCTCGTCGATCGAGATGCCTTCCGGGAGCAGCGGCCGGAGCTCCTGCAGGCGTCGGAACACCTCGTCGCAGATCGCCACGGTGTTGCCGCCCGTCTGCTTGCGCACTCCAACGCCGACCGTCGGCACGCCGTTGTAGCGCGCGAGCGAGCGCACGTCGGCCTCGCCGTCCTCGACGCGTGCGACATCCTTCAGATAGACCGCCGCCTCGCCGCGATGCGCGATGACCATCCGCTCGAGCTGCTGCACCGAGCGGAACTCGGCGTCCGTCCGCACGCTCCATTCGATCATCGAGCCTTCGACCACGCCACCCGGAACGTCGACGTGCTCGCGGCGAAGTGCCGAGAGGATGTCTCCGGCGGCGAGGCCATGCGAGCTCAGGGCGTTGCCATCGACCCAGATGCGGATCGCCCGGTCGCGGCGACCGAAGACGACGATCCCGCCGACGCCCTCGATCGTCTCGAGCATCGGCTTGACGTGCCGGCGCACGTACTCGCTGGTCTCGACTGCGGGCCGAGTCGACTGGAACGGGATCCACAGCACCGGTTGGTCGTCGAAGTTCGTCTTCGAGACCGTCGGCGGCTCGACGTCGCGCGGAAGCATGCGGCGGGCCTTGGCCACCTCGTCCCGCACGTCCTGGATCGCACTGTCGAGATCTGTGCCGAGTTCGAACTCGACGAAGATCTGCGCGACGCCCGCGAGTGTCGTCGAGCGCAGGCTGCGAACGCCCGAGATCGTGTTCAGGTTCTCTTCGAGAACGTCGGTGACGTCCTCCTCCATCCCCTCGGGATCCGCGCCTTCGAGGTTGGCGATCACCATCACCACCGGGAATTCCATCGGTGGGAAGTGATCGACTCCGAGTCGTTCGAAGCCGAGCGCGCCCCCGACGACGAGCGCGAGCATCATCATCCACGTCAGCACCGGTCTCTGGATCGAAACGTCGGAGAGCGTCATGGACCGCGCGCTATTCCGCTTTGCTCGGCTGCCCGCGCTTTCCGCTCGCGACGTCGGGATCGAGCGCGCTGCCGTCGGCTGCACGCACCGTCACCACCGAACCGTCGATGAGAGCCGTGTGTCCGCGGCTCACGACCTTGTCACCCAGGGTGACGCCTTCGACGATCTCGACGCGCCCGCCCTTGAATGCGCCCGTCTTCACGACGCGCCGCTCGACCCGGTTGCCTTCGACGAGACGGAAGATCACCGGACCATCGGAACGCTGGAGGATCGCCTCCTCCGGGATCATCACCACCCCGTCGCGCTGCGAGATGCCGAGGTCCGCGCGTGCGAACAACCCCGGGCGGAGCCGTGCATCGGGATTCGCGAGCGAGGCCTTCACGCGGAGCGTGCGGCTGTCCGGGTCGATCGTGGGGGAGACGACCGTCACCGTGGCGCGGAAGACGTCGTCCGGGTAGGGCGCAACGCGCACGTCGACGATCTGCCCGATCTCGACCCGGCTCGAATCGATCTCGGCGACGCGGAACTCGACCTCGATCGGGTCGAGGGCCACGAGCTCGAACAGGCGGGTGCCGGGTTGTACGAACTCGCCGACGCTGACGAAGCGCCGAGCGATCATGCCGTCGAAAGGCGCGGTGACTTCGGCGTCGCGCTGAGCGCGCAGCGTCTCGTCGAGGCGCGCGGACGCGCCGTCGGCGCGCGAGCGTGCGAGGGCGAGCGCGGTTTCCGCCTGATCGAGCTGAGCCTGGGAAGCCACGTCGCTCTCGAAGAGCATCCTCACGCGTTCGGCCCCGCGCTTCGCATCGGCCCACGCGGCCCGGGCCTCGGCATCGACCGCGCTCGCGGCCTTCACCTCCAGGTTCCGTCGCTCCGGATCGATCTCGAGCACCCTCTGTCCGCTGGCGGCGGGCGCGCCGTCTTCCAGATACAACGCGGTGATCCGCCCACCGATCTCGGCTGCGATCGTCGCGTGATTCGGCGCGACCAACTCACCGGTCGCTTCGATTCGGTCCTCGAGATCGACCACGACGACATCGGAGAGCGCCACCATCGGTGCGTGCACCGTCGGCTCGTCACGCCCGCGCGAACATGCGAGCGCGAGCGGGGCGATGACGAAGAGCGCGAGAGCGATGCGAGAGGTCATCGGGCGGTCCTTTTCTCGGTGCCCGCGCGCAAGATGCCGCGGAGCATCGCGTCGAGTGCGACTTCGGCGAGATTCTTCGACCACGGGTAGGACGGATTGCCGATCTGGAGCGCGATGATCCCGTGCAGAAGAGCCCAGATCGACTGCTGTACGGCAACGACATCGTCGGTTTGCAGCCGGCCTGCGGCTGCGAGCACCTGGAGCGGCTCGGCCATGATCTCGCGAGTCTGCTCGGCCGCCGGCACCGTCCGCTGCTGTCCGTCGCGCGCGCCGCGCATCATCAATTGGTAGAAGGCGGGATTGCCGCGGCTGAAGCGCAAGAAGGCGCGCGCGTACTCGCGCGTGTTCTCGACCGGATCCGAACCGAGCCGGACACGCCGAACTCGCTTCAGGAGCCGAGAGAACCGCTCCTCGAGCAGAGCGTCGATCAGTCCGTCCTTGTCGCGGAAATAGTGGTATATCGTGGGCGCCGTGAAGCCGCAGCGCGTGGCGAGCTTGCGGATCGAGAACTCCTCGATCCCGTCCTCGAGCAAGATCGCTTCCGTCGCGTCGAGAACCGCGCGGCGGGCCTCTTCGCGGTGGCGTGAGCGGCGGACTTCGGAGGGTTGGGTTTCCATGGAACGGCGTGCAAGACCTATAACGGTGTTATGGACGCGCGATCCGGTGTATACCATCGCCATGGCCGAAGTCAAAACGCCCTCGGAATAGGTCGATCGCGTGCCCCTCGAGCTCACCGCGCGCGCCCGCGCATCCCGAACCTCGCCGATCCGCAGCATGACCGCGGAGTGCGCGCGCGTCGGTGGCATCAATCTCGCCCAGGGCGTCTGCGACACCCCGGTTCCCGAGCCGGTTCGACGCGCTGCGCGGTCGGCGATCGAGGAGGGCGCGAACAGCTACTCGCGCTCGGAGGGGTTGTCGGAGCTGCGGCGCGCGCTCGCCTCGAAAATGCGCCGCGACAACGAGCTCGACTGCGATCCGGACGCCGAGATCGTCGTCACCAGCGGGGCGACCGCGGCCTTCTACGTCGTCTGCCAGGCGCTTCTCGAGCCGGGAGACGAGGTGGTCCTGTTCGAGCCGTACTACGGCTACCACCGCAACACGCTCGAGGCGCTCGGGGTCGTCCCCCGCTACGTCACGCTCCGCGGCCCCGACTTCGCGTTGCCTCTGGGCGAGCTCGAGATCGCACTCTCCAAGCGAACGCGCGCGATCGTCGTCAACACGCCCGGAAATCCCTCGGGCAAGGTGTTCACGCGCGCCGAGCTGGAGGCGCTCGGCGCGATCGCCCGGGAGCGGGACATCTTCCTGCTCACCGACGAGGTCTACGAGCACTTCGTGTACGGCGGACGCCGGCATCTGAGCCCGGCGTCGCTGCCGGGCCTGCGCGAGCGCACGATCACGATGAACGCGCTCTCGAAGACGTTCGCGGTCACCGGCTGGCGGATCGGCTGGATCGCGGCCGACCGTCGCTTCGCCGAGGCCTTCACCCACCTGCACGATCTGGTGTACGTCTGCGCGCCCACGCCGCTGCAGCTCGGCTGCGCGCGCGGGCTCGATCAGCTGTCCCCCGAGTACTACGCCTCGATCGCCGTCGAGTACGAGCGCAAGCGCGATCAGCTCTGCCGGGCGCTCGCCTCCGCCGGACTCGCTCCGCAGGTGCCGCAGGGCTCGTACTTCGCGCTCGCGGACATCTCGCGCCTGCCCGGTTCGAACGGCGACGAACGCGCGCTCGCGCTCCTTCGCGCGTCGGGTGTCGCGTGCGTCCCCGGTACCGCATTCTGGCGCGATGGCGATGCGCACCGTCTCGGTCGGTTCTGCTTCGGCAAGACCGAACCCGATCTCGAGGAAGCGTGTCGGAGACTCACAAACCTGCAGGTTTGACGGTTTCTTCGGACTCGACTAGAGTGCGGCCGCGTTCATCCCACCCGAGGTCCGCTTGCCCCCCTCCACCCGAGAAGCGCGCGCACGCGTGCCGCGCGTGCGCCGCACGCAGGAAGAACGCAGCGCCGACACACGCGCGCGCCTGCTCGACGCGACCGTCGCGTCCCTGGTCGAGGTCGGCTACGCGGCCACCACGACCACGGCGGTCTGTGCGCGGGTGGGCCTCTCGCGCGGCGCGCAGCTCCATCACTTCCCGACGCGCGACGATCTCGTCATCCACGCCGTGGCTCACCTCGCGAAGCGCCGCGCGGACGAGGTTCGTCGCGATCTGAAGCCGTCGGACGGCGCGCCCGACCGGCTCGCCCGCGCGCTCGATGCCGTCTGGGCCAGCTTCTCGGGGCCGCTCTTCTACGCCGCCCTCGAGCTCTGGGTCGCGGCGCGGAGCGACGCGCAGCTGCGCACGAACCTTCTGCGGTTCGAACGCGGCGTCGGCCGCGAAATGGCGAAGCTCTTTCGCGAGATGGCCGGGTCCGAGGCCTCGCGCGCTCCCCACTTCGAAGATCTGCTCGAGCTCACCTTCCACGTGATGCGCGGCATGGCAATGCAGCGAATCCTGCGCGACGACGATTCACAGCGGCGACGGCTCTTCGAACTCTGGAAGAAGCTGGTGTCCGCTTGCCTCGAATCCCCCGTACAGAAGGAGACAAAGCGATGAGCGAGATTCGCTTCGATGGACGCGTTGCCGTCATCACCGGCGCGGGTGGTGGCCTCGGGAAGACATACGCGCTCGAGCTCGCTCGGCGCGGCGCGCACGTGGTCGTGAACGACCTCGGCGGCGCGCCCGACGGCAGCGGCAAGTCGAGTTCGATGGCCGACGTGACGGTGAACGAGATCAAGGCTGCCGGCGGAAACGCGGTCGCGAACTACGACACCGTCGCGACGCCCGCGGGCGGCGAGGCGATCATCAAGACCGCGATCGACTCGTTCGGTCGTGTGGACATCGTGATCAACAACGCCGGCATCCTGCGCGACAAGAGCTTCGTGAAGCTCGAGCCGCAGGATCTCGAGATCGTCCTCGACGTGCACCTGAAGGGCGCCTTCTACGTCTCGCAGCCCGCCTTCCGGGTGATGAAGGAGCAGAACTACGGGCGCTTCCTCTTCACCGCGTCGGCGGCGGGCATCTTCGGCAACTTCGGGCAGACCAACTACGGCGCCGCGAAGATGGGAACCGTGGGGCTGTCGAACGTGCTCGCGGTCGAAGGCGCGAAGAACAACATCAAGTCGAACGTGATCGCGCCGATCGCGCGGACGCGGCTCACCGAGAACCTGCTCGGGCCGATCGCGAGCGCTCTCGATCCCGCGACGGTGACACCGCTCTCGTGCTACCTCGTGTCGGAGGCGTGCGAGCTGAGCCACGAGGTCTTCTCCGTCGGCGGCGGGCGCTTCGCGAGGATCTTCGTCGGCCTCGGGCCGGGATGGTTCGCGGGCAAGGGGAAGGTGGTCTCGCTCGAAGACGTGCGCGACAACCTCGAGCAGATCATGGACGAGAAGGGCTACACCGTGCCCAAGAACATCGGCGACGAGATGCGACTCATTGCCAAAGATCTGATGGGATAGGAGAGAGACATGCCGATCGATCTCGAGAAAGCGCGGGGTGCCAAGCTCGCCACCACCACCGGTGAGTGGGGCCCGGATCAGGTGATCCTCTACCACCTCGGAATCGGTGCGGGCATGGGGAAGCCGACCGATCCGAAGGAGCTCGAGTACACCTACGAGAAGAGCCTGAAGGTGCTGCCGAGCTACGGCGTGATCCCCGTCTTCGGTGCGGTTGGCGGGATGGCGGGCGTGCCCGGCATCCAGATCAACTTCGCGCTCGTGCTGCACGGAGAACAGGACATCGAGATCCACCGCCCCATTCCGGTGCGCGCGAAGATCGAGAGTTCGGGCCGGATCGCGGGGATCTACGACAAGGGCAAGGCTGCGCTGATCGTGATCGAGGTCGAGACGCGCGAGACCGGTGGCGAGAAGCTCTTCACCAATCGGTTCTCGATCTTCGCCCGCGGAGAGGGCGGCTTCGGCGGCGACTCGGGTCCGAAGGCCGGCAACGACGCGCCGACGCGTGCGCCCGATGCGGTCGTCGAGTCGGTGACGGTCCCGCACCAGGCGCTGCTCTACCGCCTGTCGGGCGACAAGAACCCGCTGCATGCCGACCCCGCCTTCGCCAAGCTCGGCGGTTTCGACAAGCCGATCCTGCACGGGCTGTGCTCGTTCGGAATCGTCTGCAAGGCGGTCGTCGACGAGCTTCTCGACGGGGACGTGTCGCGCGTCGCGCGCTATCAGGTGCGCTTCGCGGGCGTGGTCTTCCCAGGGGAGACGATCGAGACCTCGATGTGGCGTGACGGGAACAAGATCCTGATCGCGGCAAAGTCCAAGGAACGCGGCGCGCCGGTGATCAGCAACGCCGCCATCACGCTTCGGGCGTAGGGAGAAACGGAAATGGGTCGCAAGGTATTCGTGGTCGGCGTCGGCATGACGAAGTTCGAGAAGCCCGGATCGAAGGCGTGGGACTACCCGGACATGGGCCGCGAAGCCGGCCAGAAGGCGCTCGCCGATGCCGGCGTTCCGTTCGACGCCATCGAGCAGGCCGCCGTCGGCTACTGCTACGGTGACTCGACGGCCGGTGAGCGCGCGTTCTACGAGCTCGGACTCTCGGGCATTCCGATCTACAACGTGAACAACAACTGCTCCACCGGATCGACGGCGCTCTTCATGGCGAAGCAGCTCGTCGAGGGCGGCCTCGCGGAGTGCACGATGGCACTCGGCTTCGAGAAGATGGAGAAGGGGTCGCTCGGCATCAAATACACCGATCGCACCACGCCGATGGACAAGCACTTCAAGCTGATGGTCGAGGAGCGCGGCTTCGCCAAGGCTCCCGCCGCGCCGCAGATGTTCGGCAACGCCGGCCTCGAGCACAACGAGCGCTACGGCACGACGCCGCTGCACTTCGCCAAGATCGGCTGGAAGAACCACAAGCACTCGGTGAACAACCCGTACTCGCAGTTCCAGGACGAGTACACGCTCGAGCAGATCCTGGCTTCGCCGCAGGTCTACGGCCCGCTCACGAAGCTCCAGTGCTGCCCGACCTCGGACGGCGGCGGCGCCGCGGTGCTCGCGAGCGAGGACTTCGTGCGCAAGCACAAGCTCGAGGCGAAGGCGGTCGAGATCCTCGGCATGGCGATGGCGACCGACATGCCGAGCACCTTCGACGAGAAGAGCATGATCAAGCTCGTCGGTTCCGACCTGACCAAGAAGGCCGCCGGGAAGGTCTACACGCAGTCGGGGCTCGGCCCCGAGAACGTCGACGTGGTCGAGCTTCACGACTGCTTCTCGTGCAACGAGCTGATCACCTACGAGGGCCTCGGCCTCTGCCCCGAGGGCAAGGCCGGCGAGTTCGTGGACTCGGGCGCCAACACCTACGGCGGCAAGGTCGTGGTGAATCCGTCGGGTGGGCTGATCTCGAAGGGCCATCCGCTCGGCGCCACCGGCCTCGCCCAGTGTGCCGAGCTGACCTGGCAGTTGCGCGGCGAAGCGCAGAAGCGCCAGGTCGCGGGTGCGAAGGTCGCGTTGCAGCACAACCTGGGTCTCGGCGGTGCGGCGGTGGTCGCGATGTACCGCAAAGCGCAGATTGCCTGATGCGTGAACGGTAGGCGGTCGGATCCAGAGCGCGACGACCCGTCCGATCCGGAGATCGGTCTCGGGGCGAATCCAGCGGGGGCGGTTGCCGTCGCTGCGGGTGCCCCCACGCGCGATGCGCGCTACCGACGGACGGACCGTGACATCGTCCGGCTCGCCTGGCCGGCCATCATCTCGCAGGTACTCGCGAGCGCCGTATCGCTGATCGACATCGCGATGCTCGGTCGGCTCGGCACCGATGCGCTCGCCGCCGTCGGATACACGTCCCAGTTCTTCCAGCTCGCGCAAGCCGCGCTGCTCGCGCTCTCGGTCGCTTGCGTGGCGCTGATGGCACGCGCACTCGGCGCGGGGGAACCGGAGCGCGCGCGCGGCGCGTTCGCCGCGTCGCTCGTGCTCGCCATCGGTTCGGCGGTCGCGATCTGCGTCGTCTCGATCGTGTTCCCGAGAGCGCTTCTCGGCATGCTCAATGCGGACCCCGGGGTGATCGACCGAGCCGTTCCGTACTTCCGTCTCACGCTGGGCTCGACGATCCTGCTCGCCGTCTCACTTACGATCGAGAGCGCCTTCCGATCCGCGCGCAACACCACCACTCCGCTCCTGATCGCGGGCGTGGTCACGGTCGTGAAGCTCGCGCTGAACTGGCTGCTGATCTTCGGGACGCTCGGATTCCCGCGTCTGGACCTCGTCGGTGCCGGACTTGCGACGATCGGCGCGCAGCTCGTCGGTGTCGCTCTCTTCCTCGCGGCGACGCTTCGACGAAACCGACCTGAGTCGCAGGCGGTGCGGCTGCGCCGAGCCGACTTCGCGAACGTTCGCGCGTTCCTGCCCGAGACCGCACGCGTGTCATGGCCCGCGCTTGGCGAACGCGTGCTGCTGAACAGCGCGCTCCTGATCTACTTCTGGGTGCTCTCGGATTACGGCCCGGCCGCGATCGCGGCCTATACGATCGGGGTCCGCCTGCTCTCGTTCTCCTGGATTCCGGGCGTGGGCATCTCGATCGCCGCGTCGACGCTCGTCGGTCAGGCGCTCGGCGCGAGTGACGCGCGGCTCGCCGCGCGTGCCGGCTGGCGCAGTGCACGGCTCTCCCTGTTGATCTCGCTGGTTCTCTTCGTCGTCTTCGCACTCGCGAGCCGGACGCTCGCGGAGAGCTTCACGAGCGACGCGGAGGTGGTGGCTGCACTCGTGCCATTCATGCTGCTGCTCGGAATCGCGCAACCCTTCCTCGGCGTGCATTTCACGCTGGCCGGCGCGCTGCGAGGCGCGGGCGACACCGTCACACCGCTCCTGTCGGCCACGCTGGGCAACTGGGTCTTTCGCGTCCCACTCGCGCTCGTCGCGGCCAAGATCCTCCACGCCGACCTCGTCTGGATCTGGGCGACGCTGGTCTTCGATCACGTGACGCGCGCTCTCTGGCTGACCTGGTCGTTCCGACGCGGACGCTGGGCGGAGAAGCTCGGTTCAGGGCTGGGCAAAGCCGACTGATCGGGCAAACTACATTCTGGAGGCGAGACGTGGCGAACGCGGACTGGAAGAAGCTCCTCTCACCCGAGGCTTTCGCGGTTCTCTTCGACGAGGCGACGGAGCGAGCCGGGTCGAGCCCGCTCAACGCAGAGAAGCGCCGCGGCCGGTTCGTCTGCGCCGCCTGCTTCCTCCCGCTCTTCTCCTCGGACGCGAAGTACGAGAGCGGTACGGGCTGGCCGAGCTTCTTCGAGCCGGTCGCGGGGAACATCGCGACGAAGCGCGACTGGAAACTCATCCTGCCGCGAACCGAGTACCACTGCGCGGGCTGCGGCGGACACCAAGGGCACGTCTTCGACGACGGACCGGCACCGACGGGGCAACGCTACTGCAACAACGGCGTCGCGCTGCTCTTCGTGCCCGAGGGTGAACCGGTGCCGGATCCGCGGAAGGTCGGATGACCGCACCCGTTGCGAACGAGCGACTCGAGCTCGACCTGCGCGCGAAGGAGAAGCGGGTCTACGACCGCATGCGCGCCCTCGTCGTCAAGCTCGAGCCCGGGGCGGGCGCGGGGCTGCGGGATCTGCTGCTCTTTCTGCCCGACCTGGTCGTGCTCTTGTTGCGACTCACGCGCGATCCGCGCGTGCCGGCCGGCGCGAAAGCCGTGGCCGTCGTCGGGATCGGCTACGCGCTGTCACCGATCGATCTGCTTCCCGAGATCTTCTTCGGACCGATCGGCTTCCTGGACGATCTTCTGATCGCCGCCGCGGCCGTTTCCTACGTCGTGAATCGGGTCCATCCGGATCTCGTGCGCGCGCACTGGTCCGGCCCGGGTGATCTGCTCGACGTCTTGAAATCGACGCTCGGGTGGTCCGAGAAGCTCCTCGGCAAAACGCTCTCGCGCGTGATCGGATTCCGCGAGAAGAGCTGACCGACGAGGCTTAGCGCGAGCGATCTGAACGCTTTCGAGGCGCTCGGGCGCCTCGGCTCCCGGGCCGTCGAGATCGACTGGAGCGCCGGTTCGTTCTGTTGTTCCGGCAGATCGACTCGCTGCACGTGGTCGTCGACGTCGGAGAAATCGCCGCGAGGAGCTCCGTCCCGTCGTCGAAGCGGAGTGTGACCCGCGCCTCCGGGTGATCCTGCTCGTGCCGCCCGGCAATGACCTCGGACTTCGGGCGCAGCTCAGCTCCAACAAACCGCGAGCACCCGCACACCGACTCGCGACGAACATCGCATCGAGTCTTCGGGACGGCCGCGCCGAGCGGGGGTCGCTATCGGTCGAGCAGGTGATCGCGCTCCGCTGCGCGGAACACCCCGCGCAGGCGCTCGAAGTCGGCGGGCGTGAACCGCCGGTACGAGGTGTCACCCCGCTCCCGGAAGTACATCGGGTCGCTCACTCGACGCGGATCGAAGTGCACCTTCTTCAGGTTCCGAACCAGCACCTTCTGCGTGCCGGTGTACTCGAAGTCCGGGACGATCCGCACGAAGTCGGGAAACCATTTCCGGTCCATGCCGCCGTCGCGGATCTGGCGCTCGCAGAACTCGAAGAACTCCTTCGGGTCGAAGGTCGCGCCCTCGCGAAGTTTGAGTGCTGCCATCAGAAGCTCGTCGGAGACCGCGCAGGGCACGCCGTAGGCCGCGGCGAGCGGCACGTCGGGGTGCTCGCCGAGCAGCCGCGCGACCTGCAGCGCGGAGAAGTTCTCCCCGTCCTTTCGGATCCAGTCGTCGGTACGCCCGTCGAAGAACAGGTAGCGCTTCGCGTTCCGCACGAGCACGTGCCCGAGATCGCCCGAGTGGTACACGCCATCGCGGTACTTGGACGTGTTCGCCTCGGGGTTGTCGAAGTAGCCCTGGAAGAGCCCCGTCTCGGGCGCGTGGCGGCAGATCTCGCCCACGGCGGCGTCGTAGTTCGTGATCTTCCCCTCGGCGTCGAGCTCGGCCGGCACGCACTCGCGGCCGCGCTCGTCGAGGATCTTGACGTTCGGGTCGGTGATCTCGCCGACGCTTCCACGCGGATCGCCCATTCGACGGAACGTGCTGATCGCGGCCTCCGTCGAGCCGTAGAGCTCGAACATGTCCTCGAGGCCCATCCACGCGACGAACTTGTCGATGTCGACCGGAGACGCTCCGTTGCCGATCGCGAAGCGCAGCCGGTTCTTCGGGTGCTCGGTCACCTCGCGCCGAATTCGCGCGAGATCGCCGCCGTGCTCCTTTTCGATCGCCGCGAGCACGTAGTGGACCGGTTCACCGACGTAGTTCCACATGCTGACTCCGTACTCGAGGCAGTCCGGAACGAAGCGGCTGCCGCTGAAGCGCTCGCGAAGTCCCATGCCACCGCCCACCCAGAAGCACGGCATCAGTCCGACGAAGAGCGCGTTGGAGTGGAAGAGCGGCATGCACGCGTAGCCGATGTCGTCGCGGTGCAGGCCGGTGTTCATCGAAACGCCGACGCCCGTCGCGCAGAGCTTGAAGTGGTTGTTGTTGATGCCCTTGGGCAGGCCCGTCGTCCCGGAGGTGTAGATCACCATCAGGTTGGTCTCTGGCGTGACGGAGACGTCGGGGTAGGGCAGGGACTTCTCCGCCGGTCCGACTTCGCGATCGAGGGCGGCCCGGAACTCGGAGAGCGTGACGACGTTCTCGGCGGGAACCGTACGCAGGTCCGCGCGCACGCGCTCGACTTCGGGCATCAGCTTGTCGTCGACGACGAGCAGGCGGGCGCGCGCGTGATTGATGACGCCCGCGAGGATCTCCCCGCGCAGGCCCGTGTTGATTCCGAAGAGCGTCGCGCCCGCGATGCCACAGCCACCGAAGAGCGCGACGAGCTCGAGGTGGTTCTCGAGCAGCATCGCGACGTGCGGTGGGCGCTTCTCGTCGCTCGGGCCGAGCCGTTGCAGCACGAAGTGCGCGACGCGCGTCGCCTCGTCGCGGAATCGACGGTAGCTCCAGCGTCGCGCGTCGTGCATGAGGAAGATCTTCTCCGCGGAGTCGGGGTGCTCGGCGCGCACCCGGATCTGCTCGCGAAGGGTGAGTTCGGCCTGGGGAAAGGAGATCGGCGTCTGCGTCATGGGAGCGCGATCTTACCGTAAGATGGGTGGATGCCGAAAATCGATCGTCTGCTCGAGCTGATGGCCCGCTTGCGCGATCCGGACGGCGGTTGCCCGTGGGATCTCGCACAGAGCTTCGCGAGCATCGCGAAGTACACCGTCGAAGAAGCCTACGAAGTCGACGACGCGATCCGGCGACAGGCCTGGCCGGAGCTCTGCGACGAGCTTGGAGATCTTCTGCTCCAGGTCGTCTTTCACGCGCAGATCGCGAGCGAAGCGGGCTTGTTCGCGTTCGACGACGTCGTGGACGCGATCTCGGCCAAGCTCGTGCGCAGGCACCCGAACGTCTTCGGCGACGCGCGCGTCGCGACCGCCGAAGAACAGGCGCGCGCCTGGGACGCGCACAAGGCGGCCGAGCGCGAAGCGCGCGGCGTGGATGATCTCGACGCCGTGCCGCGTGCGCTTCCCGCGCTGATGCAGGCCGCCAAGCTCGCGCGAAGAGCGGAGCGAGCGGGCCGCCTCGAACCGGCGGGTCGTGCCGTCCTTCCCGACCTCGGAGAAGCGGCCGTCGGCGACGCCCTCTTCGATCTCGCACGCGGCGCGGCGCTGCGCGGCATCGATCCGGAGGTCGTCCTGCGCGAGGCCTGCGAGCGCTTTCGCGCCCGGCACGCGCGCTACGGGCGGAATCTCCAGATCTGATAGGGCGCCTCCGAAGCGATCTCCGCCGGGCTCTTCAAGATCACTTGGTGCAAGGCGCTGCACGTCAGGTAGAGCCAACCGTCGGGAGCGAATGCGAATCCGTCGGGCCAGCGCAGACGTTCGTCCACAAGGAGCGTGCGGAGCTCACGGTTCTGGCCGAGCGCGATGACTGCGGAGTGCTCGATGTCGGAGAGATAGAGCGTGCCGTCGGCGTCGATCGCGATGCCGTCGCTCATGGTCTTCTCCGCGAAGCGTTCGACTCGCGAGGCGAGCTCGCGCCAGGGCATGCGCGGATCGTGCAGGTCGGCAGTACGCACGCGGTAGATGTGATTGGCGGTCACGGCTGCGAAGTAGAGCCACTCGCCTGCGTCATCGAGCGCGATCGAATCGACGCCCGGGCGAATGGTGAAGAGTCCGAAGAACTCCATCCGCGTGCCCTGTACGACCGGAGCGTAGTCCTCGGCCAACACGGATTCGTGGCCGTCGAGCACGCGATGCGCGCGTTGTGCCGAAACGTCGTAGACCACGACCGCGGGGAGCAGCGCGAACAGGCTCGCGTCCGCGATGTAGACGTGCTTCCCATCGGGTGAGACCTGGAAGTCGTTCAGCATCGAGCCGCGCAGCGCGATCTTGTTCGGGAAATCGTGACGGTGGACGAGCGCTCCGGTCTCGAGGTCGAAGGCGAGCAGGCGCGCGGTACCGAAGCCGTAGCGTCCGTGGTCGAGCACCCAGAGCCGGTTCTTCCGATCGGCGCGGATCGAGAGCACGGTCTGATGGACGAGTTCCCCCGGGAGCCCTGCGGGCGGATAGGCGACCGGCTGGCCGTCGACGAGCTCGAACACCGATACGGGTGGACTTCCCTCCGGATGGAACGTCGCGAAGACGCGACCCGTCGGTGACACCGTGATGTTCCCCGGTGGGTGTGGGAGATCCGCGACGAGTTCGAGCACGTCGGATCCGAGCGAGGGTTCAGAGCTTCGATCCGGGAACGCCGCGCCGCCGCCGTAGCGCGCGCGCACCCCCGCGAGGACGAGCGCCGCGAGGGCGAGCAGCAGAACCAGAGCGTATCGAGCGATCCGCACTCGCCGAGGCTAGCACCCGCCCAAAGAAGTCTCGCGGCGAGAGCGCCACCTTTCGCGCGCCGGGACGACGATAGAGACAGATGGTTTCGACATCGCGACCGCAAGAGATGCTCACGAGAGGGAACGGGATCCGAGTTCCGCAAGGAGCGCTGGGCCCAAAGTAGTCCCGCGCGGGCCGGGAAGGCTCCAGCTTCTCAGCTCGCGCGGGGCTCGTACTCGAAGGTGAGTGCCCCGCCCGCGGCATCGATGCGAACCTTCCCGCCCTTGGCGAGGCTTCCGAACAGGAGCTCGTCGGCGAGCTTGTCCTTGAGCTCGGTCTGGAGCAGGCGTGCGAGCGGTCGTGCGCCGAAGAGCTTGTCGAAGCCTTTATCGGCGAGCCACGCGCGGGCCGCGGGCGTGAGCTCGATCTGCACCTTCTTCTCCGCGAGCTGCGCCTCGACCTCGCGGACGAACTTCTCGACGACGCGACCCATCACCTCGGGCGAGAGCGGCTTGAACTTCACGATCTCGTCGAGGCGGTTGCGGAACTCCGGGCTGAAGAGCCGCTCGACGTCCTTCTGACCGTCGCTACGCGTTTCGTCGCCGAAGCCGATCGAGCGCGCGGTCATCTCACGCGCCCCGACGTTGCTGGTCATGATCAGCGTCACGTGTCGGAAGCTCGCCTCGCGACCGTGGTTGTCGGTCAGCGTCGCGTGGTCCATGACCTGCAGGAGGATGTCGAAGAGATCGGGATGCGCCTTCTCGATCTCGTCGAGCAGGAGCACGGCGTAGGGCGTGCGTCTCACCGCGTCGACGAGGATCCCCCCCTGGTCGAAACCGACGTACCCGGGCGGCGCTCCGATCAGGCGCGCGACGGCGTGCTTCTCCATGTACTCGCTCATGTCGAAGCGGATGAACTGCACGCCGAGCGTCTTCGCCAGCTGCTTTGCGAGTTCCGTCTTGCCGACCCCCGTCGGGCCCATGAACAGGAACGAGCCGACCGGGCGATCCGCGCCGCCCAGACCCGCGCGACCGCGCTTGATCGCGCGCACCACCGTCGAGATCGCCTCGTCCTGGCCGAAGACGACCTTTCGCAGGTCGCTCTCGAGCGTCCCGAGGCCCTCGCGATCCGAGGTCGAGGCCGTGGGCAGCGGGATCTTCGCCATCTGCGAGATCAAGAGCTCCACGTCGCGAACGCCCACGGTTTTGCGCTTCTCGCCGCGACGAAGGCGCACGGCGGCGCCGACTTCGTCCATCACGTCGATCGCCTTGTCGGGCAGGAAGCGATCGAGCAGGTGTTTGGCGGACAGCTCCACGCAGGCGCGCAGCGCGGGCTGCGTGTAGTGCACGGCGTGGTGCTTCTCGTAGTGCGGAGCGAGTCCTTCGAGGATCTTCACCGCGTCGTCCACCGAAGGTTCGTGCACCTCGATGCGCTGGAACCGGCGCGCGAGCGCGCGATCGCGCTCGAAGTGGCGGTACTCCTGGAACGTGGTCGAGCCCATGCAGCGCAACTCGCCGTTCTGCAGGAGCGGCTTCAACATGTTCGACGCGTCCACGGTCGCGCCCTGCGCCGCGCCGGCACCGAGCACGGTATGGATCTCGTCGATGAAGACGATCGGATTCGGGCGCTCCTTCACCGCCGCGACGAAGGCCTTGAAGCGCTGTTCGAAGTCTCCGCGGTAGCGCGTGCCCGCGAGCATCGAACCCAGATCGAGCGCGTACACCTCCGCACCCCGAAGGTCGTCCGGAACCTTTCCCGAGACGATTCGCTCGGCGAGGCCCTCCGCGATCGCGGTCTTTCCGACGCCCGACTCGCCGACCAGGATCGGATTGTTCTTGCGTCTTCGCGCCAGCACGTGGATCACGCGGTCGATCTCGGCTTCGCGGCCGACGAGCGGATCGAGCTTTCCCTCGCTCGCCCGCTCGGTCAGGTTGGTCGCGAAAGCCGTCAGCGGATCGACGGCGTCCTCGTCGTCGTCGCTCGCGCCCGGCCGGTCATCCGCTGGCTCGGGGCGGGCGGTACCGTCCGACGATCGCGATTCGGGCAGCTTCGAAACCCCGTGCGAGATGTACTTGAGCACGTCGAGACGCGAGACACCCTGAGCGCGCAAGAGCGCGACGGCCTGCGAATCGGGCTCCTGGAAGATCGCGGCGACGAGATCTCCTGCATCGACCTCCTCGCGTTCGGCGTTGTCGGCGTGCGCGAGCGCCTGTTGGACGACGCGGTGGAACGCGAGCGTCTGCCCCGTCTCGACCGGTTCCTCGCCGGGCTCTCCCTCGATCTCGTCGTCGAGGTAGCGCTGTAGCTCGACCTTGAGCCGCTTCAGGTTCACGCCCGAGTGTCGCAGGACCTCGGAGCCTCGCTCGTCGTGGCAGAGCGCGAGCAGAAGATGCTCGACCGTCAGGTAGGCGTGTCGGCGCAGGATCGCCTCGCGCATCGCGGCTTGAAGCGTCAGCTGCAGCTCTCGATTGAAGCGACTCATTCCGGCTCGGCTCCCGCGCGCAGAGGATAGCCGCGTTCCTCGGCCAGGCGATGGACCTGCGCGACCTTGGTCTCGGCGATCTCGAGCACGTACACGCCGCCGACACCCATTCCCGAGCGGTGGATCTGCAGCATCAACGCGGTGGCTTCCGACGGGCTCTTGCCGAAGACGTTCTCGAGCAGGTGTACGACGAACTCCATCGGTGTGTAGTTGTCGTTGTAGAGCAGCACTTTGAAGCGCGGTGGGCGCTCGACCTTGGGCTTCTCGCGTGTCGCGACGCCGCGGTCGCGATCACGCTCGACGTCCGGCTTGTCTCGCGGCACGCCCGTGGGCGGCTTCTTCGGCTCGTCCGGCATCGTCGGCAGGATAACCGAGCGGGCGGGCTCAAGGTACACTGCGCCCGGATGGTCGAGATCGAATGCCTCTCCGGCGTGCGTGAGCTCCCTGCGTCGGAGTGGAACGCGCTCGTCGGCGACGGCTCGCCCTTTCTGGAGTGGGAGTTCCTCGCCTCGCTCGAGGAGGCTGGCTGCGTCGGCGGCCGAAGCGGATGGGCGCCGCGCCCGCTCGTCGCGCGCGAGAACGGACGGCTCGTCGCGGCCGCGCCGCTCTATCTGAAGGAACACAGCGAGGGTGAATTCGTCTTCGATTGGGGCTGGGCGGATGCGGCGGAGCGCGCGGGGATCTCGTACTACCCGAAGATGCTGGTCGCCGTGCCGTTCACGCCGGCGGCCGGCGAGCGATTTCTCGTCGCCGAGGGCGCCGACCGGCCCGTCTGGACCGAGCGCCTCGCCGCCGCGCTGCTCGAGGTGTGTCGGCAGGGCGAGTTCTCGGGAATTCACGTCAACTTCTGCCGCGAGAGCGACGTCGAACCCCTGCGCGCGCAGGGCTTCGAGCTGCGCGTCGGCGTGCAGTACCAGTGGCGAAATGACGGCTATCGGGATTCGTCGGATTGGCTCGCGCGCTTTCGCAGCAAGCGCCGAAATCAGATCAAGCGCGAGCGCCGAGAGGTGGCCGAGTCGGGCGTCGTGATCGAGACGTTCGCGGGCGAGTCGATTCCCGACGATCTCTTCGAGCCGATGTTCCGCTTCTATCTGGCGACGGTCCGCGGCCGGGTCTGGGGCCGGCAGTACCTGAATCGGCGCTTTTTCGAGCTCCTGCGCGAGCGTTTCAAGCACCGACTCTGTTTCATCGTCGCGCGCGCGGGAGACGAATTGATCGCCGGGACTTTCAACGTGCAGAAGGGCGACACGCTCTGGGGTCGCTACTGGGGCGCGACGCGCGAGATCCGGAATCTGCACTTCGAGGTCTGCTACTACGCCGCGGTCGAGCATTGCATCGCGAACGGACTGGCGCGTTTCGAGCCGGGCGCGGGCGGCGACTACAAGCAGATGCGCGGCTTCGACGGCGAGCCGACCTACAGCCTGCACTGGCTCGCGGAGCCGCGCCTGCGGGAAGCGGTGCGTCGCTTCCTCGCCGAGGAGCGCAAACACACGCTCGGCGGCATCGAGTGGTTGCGCGAGCACAGCGCGCTGAAGCTCTCCTAGAGCTGCACGTGGGACTCGATCCATTCGTCGCCTCGATGGTCCTCCTCGCCGCGATCCTGCACGCGGGCTGGAACGCGCTCACGAAGTCGAGCAGCGATCGCACGCTGACGCTCGCGGTCTTGCTCGGCACCTGCTCGCTGATCGGCGCGATCGCCTGCTTCTTCGTTCCCGTCCCGGATCCGGCCGCATGGAGCTACCTGGGTGTGTCGATCGTCTTCCACGCGCTCTATCAGATCTTCCTGCTTCAGGCCTACCGATTCGGCGATCTCTCACACGTCTATCCGATCGCGCGTGGCCTGGCGCCGGTCCTCGTCGCTCTGCTCGCCGCGCTCTTTGCCGGAGAGATGCCGGGATTCGTGCAAGGGCTCGGGCTCGCCGTGGCCTCGTTGTCGATTGCGAGCCTCGCGCTCGAGCCTCGGACGCTCGGTCCCGGTGCGACTCGCAGCGTCGTAGCCGCGCTGGTGACGGCGGCGATGATCGGCACGTACACGTTCATCGACGGGCAGGGCGTGCGGCGCGCCGGGACTTCCTTTTCCTACATCGCCTGGAACATGTGGCTCACGTCCATTCCGATGTTCTCGTTCGTGGTGCTGCGCCGTCGTGCGCGACTGCGCGCGATCCTCGGCAGCGTCGAGGGAGCGAAGGCCGTGGCTGGCGGTGTGGTCGCTGCGCTCGGGTACGGGATCGTGCTCTGGGCGATGGACGGCGGCGCGATGGCGAGCGTCGCTGCGCTGCGTGAGACGAGCGTCGTCTTCGCCGCGCTGATCGGAACGGTGCTGCTCGGCGAGGCGTTCGGATCGCGGCGCATCGTCGCGGCCATCGGTGTCGCCCTCGGCGTGATCCTGCTGCAGTCCGGGTGACGGCGTGCAGAGCCACGGGACGACGCGTGTCGCCGCGTGGTAGAAGTTCGCTTCGGGAGGAGCACGATGGAAATTCGAAGCCGTATTGGGATGTCCGTGATCGCGCTCGTCGCCGTTGCGGCGTGTGCGAAGATCCAGATCTCGGACCGGAAGATCCTGGTCGATGAGCAGGCGGCGCGGCCGCATCACATCTTCGTATATGACTTCGTGGCGACTCCCGAGGACCTTCCGTCGACGTCTTCGCTCGCGGGACTGACTTCGGAGTCGAGCTCGCCGCAAACGCCCGAACAGGTCGCTCTCGGTCGAGAGGTCGGCGCCGAGGTCGCAAAGGCTCTCGTCGCGGAGATCGACGCGATGGGCTTACCGGGCGAGGAGGTGTCGGGGGAGCCGGCGCTCGAGGTCGACGATCTCGTCATCCGGGGAACTCTGCTCTCCGTCGTCGAGGGGAGTGCGACCGAGCGCGTCGCGGTCGGCATGGGCGTTGGCGCCGCCGAACTCAGAGTCGCCGTCGAGGGGTTCCAGATGACGCCGGACGGACTTCGCGCTGTCGGATCGGGCACGCTCGATACCAGCGCCGGGAAGTCTCCCGGTGCGGTCGTCCCGCTCGCCGTCGCGCTTGCGACCAAGAACCCGCTGGGCCTGATCGTGAGCACGGGCGTGAAGCTGCACGGCGAGCAGACCGGAAGCAGCACGATCCACGGCAAGGCCAAGGACATCGCGAAGGAGATCGCCGATCAGCTCCGACCGAAGTTCGAAGCCCAAGGCTGGATCCCGCGGTCGGAGACCTCGCCCTAGCGCCGACTCTCAGGCCGTCTTCGCGATCGACCGAGCCTCGGACGGCAGCTCCGCGGCGATGAGCGCGCGAACGCGATCGGAGAGTTCTTCGACCGAAAGGTTCGCGAAGCCCGCGGGCTCGATCGCGTCGAGCACGCGGACGTGGATTGGATGCTTCCCCTGGAGCAGATAGCCGCGCTTGGGAAGCGCACGCGACGTGCCGTCGAGGACGATCGGCACGATCGGGCTGCGCGTGCGCTTCGCGAGCTCGAACGCGCCGGGTTTGAAGGTGCGCATACGACCGTCCACGGAGCGCGTGCCCTCGGGAAAGATCATCACCGAGCTTCCGCCGGCGAGCGCGGATTCGCAGTCACGCATCATCTGCACGACGCTCTCGCGTTTCCCTCGCACCAGCTTGATGTACCGATTCAGCGTCATGTTCCAGCCGATCAGCGGCACGCGGAAGTTCTCGATCTTCGAGACCCACTTGAAGTGCGTGAAGAGTCGGAAGAGCACCAGGATGTCGACCAGCGACTGGTGGTTCGAGACCAGAACGCAGGCCGTGTCACGCGGAATGTTCTCGCGGCCTTCGATCGTGACCGGCCAGGCCGGATTGAGCTGCGTGTAGAGCGACGCCCAGAAACAGGTGAACCGGTGTAGAGCGACGAGCCGTCGATCGAAGGCAACCGTGGCCGCCCAGATCAGAACCGCAAACGGAAAGAGCAGGACCGACGACAGGACGAGAAACGTCCAGAACGAGAGTGACAGGACGTGAAGGGCCAGCACGGCGTCATTCTCCCGCTTTCCGGGTCGGCTGAAAAGCGGAACTGCCTTCAGGTACCCTGCTCGAGGTCGGATCCGATCCGAAGAGAGATCCGCGGAGGTCGCCAAGGCGATGGCCGAGCTCAAAGTCAGCTTCACTCTCGGCGAGCGCGACCTGCGTCACTTCCGGCGAGAGATCGCGCGCGCGATGGGGAGGGTCGACCGGGCCAAGGAGGATCAGATCACCGCCGCGGCCGTGGCCCTGATTGCGCGCGCGCGGGCGGTCGAGCCGCCCGACTACGTTCTCGACCGTCTCGACCGCCTCGAGCGAATCGTGCAGATGACCTACGACTCGGAGTGGAGGCTACCGCGCCCGGTCAAGACCCGGATTCTCGCCGCGCTGTCCTACCTCGCGGACCCCAACGACATCATTCCGGACACGGTTCCCGGACTCGGTTTCCTCGACGACGCGATCATGATCGAACTCGTCAGCGAGCAGCTCCGCCACGAACTCGAGGCGTATCTCGACTTCTGCGATTTCCGACGGAACGACGATCGCAACGTCTTTCACCGCCAGGGGAAGATCTCTCGAGACGAGCGCCTCGCGAGAAAGCGCGAGGCGCTGCGAGAACGCGTCGCCGCACGCGAACAGGTGACGCCGAAGCGGAGATCGAAGCGGTTGCGCCTCTGGTGACGGTCGCGCTCCGGCTGGATTCAACCCCCGTCCGGAAGGCGCTCCGCGATGATCGTTCCCTGATTCTTCGAGTCGCTCTGGAGCGCCTCGATTGCGGGCAGCTTGTCGAGAAGTCCCTGCATGCGTTGCCGCGATGCAGAATCGGTCCAGATGAACTGCAGTGCCAACCCCTGGGCGTGGTCGTCGCGCAGCACGGAGGCCTCGACCAGGAACGGTTCGTCGCGCGCGGAGAGCTGAATCGCCAGCTTGAGCCGACCGCCGACGCAGAGACCCTCGACGGGCTCGATGCGCATCCCGCCCGTCGAGATGTCTCGACACATCACCAGATAGGCATTTCCACCTTCCATGGCGGTGACCTTCTTCGTGTAGACCGAACGCCTGTGAGTGCGCGTCGGGCGCTCGGTCACTCGGGTCGCCGGATCGACGACCGACGGTGCGGGGCCTCGGCGCTGCTGGACGGACTTCGAAACGCGGTTCTTCCGTAGCGGCGCGGGGCCGAGCACGTGCTCGGCGAGCACGGCCTGCAGACGCTTCCGCGCATCTCCCTCGATGGGCGCGAAGCGCACGCCGACGAAGCACTCGCCCTCGCTCTCACACTCGGCCTCCTCGGATGCGACGCGCACGACCTGGCCGAGGAGATCGAGCGCGCGACCGCCGGCCAGGGGTTTCGGAAGCTGGACGTTGATCTCGCTCTTCTCCATCACCGGCCGCGAGCACAGCAGACGGCAGCCGCGCAGCGACAAGTCGATCAACGTAGCCTTCTGACGCCAGAAACCGGTCTTGAAGGTGACTCCCTGACCGCAGACGACGCGCGGTGCACGGCGCGAGTCAGAACCGCGAAACAGCGCGCGCTGCACGAGCACGCGGAGCGCGGCCTCGTGCACCGGCATCCGGACGAGGAAGTCGAATCCGGAGGCGCGGAGCGCGGATCTCTGCGACTCCGTTGGATCCCAGACGAAGACGAGCCAGGTGGCGCGCGGGACCGAGCCCTTCACCGATCGCTGAATGCGCAGCGACCGGGCCAGCGTCGCCGATGTGATCAAGAGCGTTTCCGGGTGTTGCACGGGGACGCGCGCGCTCGCTCCGGAGGTTCGCTCGAAGTCCGCACCGAGCTGTTCGAGAAGTGCGCGGACGGAGTCGAGCTCTCCATCGTCGATCAAGTGAACCGGCGGGACTGCAATCATTGCGATCTCCGGGTCGGCCTACGCACCCGATCGGGCGGCCGGCCTGGACGCTTGAGACGCGAGACCACTCGGCCGACGGTCGTGTCCGACAGGACGCGAGTGGCGTCGCATGGCGACAAAGTGAGGCGGCGGATGCCCGACCTCACGCGCTCGGTTACACTCGCCCGCGCATGAGCGGAGCGGTGCGTACGGAAAAGGACGGGGCGCTCGGGTTCCTCGTCTTCGATCACCCCGCCCGCCGCAACGCGATCTCGGCCGAGATGTGGCGACAGATCCCCGCTGCGGTCGAGACCCTCGAGAAAGACGACGACGTCCGCGTCGTGATCCTCCGAGGCGAGGGCGACACGGCGTTCGTCTCGGGTGCGGACATCTCGGAGTTCGAGCAGCGCCGCTCGGGCGGCTCCGACGCGGCCGAATACGATCGCGCGGGCGGCGAAGCGTACCGCGCCCTCTCCGGAATCGACAAGCCGACCCTGGCGATGATCCACGGCTTCTGCGTCGGCGGCGGCGTCGCGGTCGCGCTCTGTGCCGATCTGCGCTTCGCCTCGGACGAGGCGCGCTTCGCCATCCCCGCCGCCAAGCTCGGTCTCGGCTACGGCGCCGGCCTGCTCGAGCCGCTGCTGCGCCTCGTGGGCAGCGCGCGCGCGCTCGAGATCCTCTACACCGCACGGCGTTATCGCGCGGACGAAGCGCTCGAAATGGGGCTCGTGAATGCGATCGCGCCCAAGGTGGTGCTCGAATCGGTCGTGCGTGAGACCGCGGATCGGATCGCGGCGAATGCACCTCTCACGCTGCGCGGCGTGAAGATCGCCGCGCGGGAGCTCGGCCGGGACGTCGCGCTTCGAGACCGGGCGCGGATGGAAGCCGCGACGCTCGCGTGCTACGAGAGCGACGACTACCGCGAGGGCGTGCGGGCGTTTCTCGAGAAACGCAAGCCGCTGTTCAAGGGACGCTGACGGACGTCTCCTCGCGCGCGACGCCCGGAAGCTCCGCCGGCACGTGCTCGGCGATCCGCGAGAGGCTGCGGTTGCGCGAGAGGAGATCGACGATCACCGCTGCGGGACGCGTCCAGATCAACGGGTAGATCCACTCCCCGCGGGACGGATCGGCCGCGACCGCGAGTCGTGGCGCATCGATCGAGAATTCCGCATCGAGCCCCGGCTTGTTCCCGCGTGCGTCGAGCAGGATCCACCGCTCGCGGCT
Organism: uncultured delta proteobacterium; assembly: GCA_963704165.1. Classification (GTDB taxonomy): domain Bacteria; phylum Myxococcota_A; class UBA9160; order SZUA-336; family SZUA-336; genus VGRW01. The sequence goes on from CAVPHD010000004.1 coordinate 354,274, forward strand.
CGGCAGATAGACGCCGTTGAAGCCGTAGAGCAGGGTCTCCGTTCCTTCCGTCGAGCGCCGCAGGACCTGATAGCCAAACCCCGCGGGAACACCGACCGCGCGCAGCAACGCCGCGAGCAGGTGGCTCTTCGAGAAGCCGATTCCCGTGCCGGCCGCGAGCACTTCGCTCGCGCGGCAAGGCAGCTCGTCGCGCCCGGCATCCGCGGTGTGCTCGATCCGATCGCGAACGAAGGCGAACACCGAGCGTGCCTTCGACACGTCGTCGGTGCAGCCCTCCGCGAGCTCGCGCGCCTTCTCCGTCACGGGTGGCGTCTGCCAGTCGATCGTGATCGTGTCCTCGACGTAGCCCTGCCAGCGCGGAGTTTCCGGACGCAGCACCGGCCGCTCAGCTCTCGGGAACGACGGAAACGTGCGTCTTCACCGAGTTCGCGATGAAGCACTCGCGGTGCGAGACCTCGTGCATGCGCGCGAGATCCTCCGCCGTCGGGAGCTTCTCGCCCGAGAAGATCACGCGCGGGTGGAGCTCCACTCGCGTGATCGCGAGCTTCCCGTCCTCGTTCTTCTCCATGTGGCCGACGGCGTCGTCCGTGTAGCTCTCGACCACGAAGCGACGTCGCGCCGCGACCGCGAGGAACGTCAGCATGTGGCAGCTCGAGAGAGCGGCCACCAGCGCCTCCTCCGGGTTCGGAAGCTCGGCGCGACCGCGGAACTCGGGTGCGGCCGAGGCATCGTGCTCGAGTCCGCCCTCGTACCGCCAACGATGCGTTCGATCGTAGGTTTCGTAGCCGAACGGCTCCGCGCCGCGCGTCCAACGCACCTGCGTGTGGTGCTCCGACATCTCTGGTTCCGCCTCCTTCAGCGCGGGATTTCCACGTCCTCGCCGATGACGATGTCGCCGGTCTGCTCGTCCTCGAACGACTCGAGCACGCTCGTGTCCTCCCAGACCGGGATCTTGTGCTCGGTGTACAGCTCGCGCGTCCGTCGGGTCACCGCGCCGACGCGAACGAGCGCGGGCATCATCAGATCCTTGAAGGAGTGGATGCTTCCGGGCGGAAGCTTCGCGTTGATCCCGGCGGCGCCCGCCTCGATGATGCCCTTGATGAAGTCCTGCGGGTCGATCCCGACGTTCTCGAGCACCTTCAGGAAGCCGGGGTCGGCGCGGCGCTGGCCCGTGCCGTCCACGCCGCCCTGCGAATCGACCATCGACTTCACCGCTTCGAACGCGAACTGGGCGATGTCCTCGCGCTCGTCCGGGTGCATCGCGGCGATCATCTCCTTCACGTAGACCGTTGCCGAACGCGACGTGCCGCGACTCGTCCTGAAGCACGTAGTGCGTCAGGTCCTTGAGGCAGCGGACACGTGGCCTGGCGGCGCATGTTGTGGAACGCGGCCAGCGCGAGCCCCTCGACCACCATGTTCATGCCGATCAGGATCTTCACGAAGTGGTTGCCCTGGAGCGTGAGGTCGATGATCTCCTTCAGCCAGGGAGAAATCGGATAGACGATCGCGAGCTTCCGGATGTAGCGCTCGTACACCTCGACGTGTCGCGCCTCGTCCATGGTCTGGGTCGCGCCGTAGAGCTTCGCCTCGTAATCGGGAACGGCGTGCGTCAGCGTCGCCGCGGTCATCAGAGCGCCTTGTTCCCCGTGCAGGAACTGCGAGAGCAGCTGCGCGGTCGCGTGCGCGGTGAACATGTCGCGCTGCGATTGCGAGAGCCGCTGGAAGAACGGCACGCGGTGGAACATGAAGCGATCCTCGCCGACGATCGGCTTGGACGGATCGACCTCGACGCTCCAGTCGAGCTGGGAGTCGGCGTCCCACTGACTCTGCTTCGCCTTGGTGTACAGGTTCCGAAGCTTCTCGATGTCGATCGTGTAGTCGAACTGCCAGGCGACATCCATCGGTGTCTTGTAGGTGTCGAGCACCTGCCAGTCCATTCGCGGGGCGGCGTTCGGGGTAGCCATCAGTCGGGATCCTCCAAGATGTAGCGACAGATCATTTCCGTCAGCCCGTCGAGCACGCGCTCGGGAGCGGGCTCGGCGACGCGGCGAACCAGAACCTCCGTCGCCGCGATTCGGATCGCGTGACGGATCAGAAACGATGCGGCGAGCGGATCGACGTCCCGCCGGACCATGCCGCGAAGCTGGCCGTACGCGATCAGGTCGCGCAGACGCTCGATCGCGACCTGATGGATGCGCGCGAGGCGCGAGCGGACCTCGTCGTCGCGTTCCCCGAGCTCGAGCAGCACGAGATGCAGTCCGCCGTCGCGTCGCAGCTCGTGGTAACGCGCGGCCAGCGCGTCGGCGATCGCGCGGCGCGGGTCGCCGCCGAGGTAGCGCTCGAAGTCGAGCTCGCTGCGGCTTCGCGCGAGCTGCCGATCGCCCCAGTCGTCGATCAGCGCGAGCAGTAGCGAACGCTTGTCCGGGAAGTGGTGGTAGAGCGTGCCGACGCCGACCCCGGCGCGCTGCGCGACCTCGGCCATGCCGGTCGCCTCGAATCCGCGGCGCGCGAACAGCGACTCCGCCGCACCGAGAAGCTTGCGCCGTGTCGCGATTCCTCGCGCCTGCGGCCGCACGCTGCGCAGGGGGACGACGGAGCCTCGGGGTGGGGGTGACATCGCGCCGCAGTCTACCCGCCGGAAAAACCGAACACCACCTCGAAATCGGGAGAAAACCCTCCGCAATCGTGAGGAGTTCAGTGTCGACGGCTTCTGGAGGTCCGACCCGATCCGGGCCGCCGTCGAAGCCCGTCGGCGGCGTCCTTCGCGGCCGATCGCGGCTCGGCTACCATCGCGCGAGTGAGCAGGCTCGCGCTCGTGCTGGTGGCGGTGATCGTCGCGCTCGGATTGAACGAGCTGGTGCTGCGTGCGTTCTGGGCGAATCCGTTCCGGCACGAGGTTCCGGAGCGGGTTCTCACGCTTCACACCCAGCACCTGCGGACCGACCATTGGCTGGATCGCGGCATGCTGAAGCTGGAACCGGCGCGGGTTCGTTTTCGCACCGACGACCGCGGCTACATCGAACCGGTGCGCCGCTTCACCGACCCGGAGTTCACGATCGTCTTCCAGGGTGGCTCCACCACCGAGAGCATGGCGGTCGCGGAGGAGCTGCGCTGGCCGAACCAGGTTTCGGTTCAGCTCGAAGCGCGCGGCTTCCGCGTGAACTCGCTGAACAACGGGCGCTCCGGCGGCAGCGCGCACGATTCGCTGGTGAATCTGCTCCAGTTCATCGTCGAGGACCGCCCCGACGTGGCCCTGCTGATGAATGCGATCAACGACGTGGGTCTCCTGGGTGGCGACGGCTATGGCGTTCGCACCGCGAAGCCCGAAGGCGATCTCGTGGGCCTTCGCTGGCTGCTCCAGGCGGGGTCCCGGCACTCGTCGCTGATCGGGTTGATTCGGAAGGTCACGTCGATCTCGCCGCTGCGGAGCACGCGCGAGGCCTCGGCTCCGCTCGCGACGCGCAGGCCCGCCGAGACGCGGCCTTACGAGGCGCGAATCCGCTCCTGGGTGCGCACGTGCCGAGCCTTCGGGATCGAGCCCGTGCTCGTCACCGAGCCTCTCGCCGCGATGCGAAACGAGCTCACGCCCGATTGGGCCGACGCCGGAGGTCTCGAGGAGTTCAACGCCGTCGTGCGCCGGGTCGCGCGGGAAGAGGGCGCGTCCCTGATCGACCTGGTCGAGCGGATGATGCAGGAGCCGGACTGGGCGGAGCCGTCTCGGCTCTACTACGACGGCATGCACGTGAACGACCACGGCTCCGTCGTCTACGGCCGGATCGTCGCCGAGGCGCTGGCGACCGATGTCCTCCCGCGCCTGCGGGTCTCGCGGGGCGAACGCTAGCGACGCGAGCTCGTCAGAGCGCTCGGAAGTGGATCGGCAAGCCGTCCCTGGGCCTCGAGATCGGCGCCTGCTGAATCGGCATGGTGTAGCCGTCCGGAACCTCGAAGCGATAACGCAGGAGCAGCTGGTGCATGACCAGACGCACCTGTGTCTCGGCGAAGCGACGCCCCAGACACATATGCGGCCCCCCGCCGAAGGGGATCCACACGTGGGTGTGTCGCTCGTGCTCGGCGCGACCCGGGGCGAAGCGCTCGGGATCCCAACGGAACGGGTCCGGCCAGTGCTCCGCCATGTGGTGAGTGTGGATCGGCGAGACGATCACCATGCTGTTCGCGGGAATCCGGTAGCCGCCGAAGTCGAAGTCCGAGGTCGCGACCCGAGGAATCACCGGCAACGGCGGGTAGCGTCGGAGCGTCTCGTTCATCGCCAGGGTCAGCGACTCGAGCCGGCCGAGCTCGTCGAACGCCGGTTCTTCGTTCCCGAGGTTCCGGCTCTCGTCGCGAACGCGTTCCTGCCAGTCCGGGTGTCTGGCCAGCTCGTAGGTGAGGGACGTCAGCGTGCTCGTGGTCGTGTCGTGTGCGGCCATCATCAGGAAGATCATGTGGTCGAGCACGTCGTCGTCGGCGAGCGCATCGCCTTCCTCGCTGCGTGCGCGGCAGAGCCGACTGAACATGTCGGGTGCCCGTCCCGCGCGTTTCTCGTCGAGCATCGCGCCGAGAAACCCGAGCATGAACTCGCGACCGCGCAGGCCGCGGTAGAACTCGAGGCCCGGAATGCGAAGTCGGACGAGCGACATCGATGCCGTCACCATGTCCTCGAAGGCCTGATTCATCTTCGTCGTCGAGGGACCGAGCTCGACGCCGATGAAGATCGATGCCGCGAGCTCGAGGGTGAGTCGCTTGTAGGCGTGAAACGCAAGCGTGCTCGCGCCGCCCGCGCCCCAGTCTGCAATGCCAGACGCAATTCGCGGACCCATCCGCTCGGTGTACTCGCGCAGCACCGGTCGTGTGAACGCCTCGTGCATGATCTTGCGCTGATGGACGTGCTCCGATCCGTCTCGCAGGAGCAGGCCGTTCGGGAAGATCCTTCCCATGATCTGGGTCCACGGCCGCCGCGACGAGAAGATCTGCTCCCGATCGAGCAGGACCGTGCGGTTCGCGTCCGGACCGAAGAGGTGGATGAATCGGAACGGTCCCCCGCCGATCTGGGCCACCACCGGGCCGTGTTCTGCGTACTGAGCCGAGAGGTTGGAGAGCATGTCCACGCGTCCACCGCCGCCGAGCGCGAGCGCACGCAATCCGCGCAGGAGCGAGACGCGCGGGATCTTCGGGCGGGTGGTGTTCGTCTTCATGGTCGTCATTCTGCCGGTTCCCGGGCTCAGCGCCGGCTCACGGGACCGGTCGGCGGGCGCGCGCGGAGCTCGGGGGCATGCCGGTGGATGCGAGCGAACGCCTCGAGCAGGTCGTCGACGTCGGCGTCGTTTCCGAGGAAGAGCTCGTGCGAGAGCCAGATCGACTCGTCGGCGGCTGCGCGCTGCGCGACGGGGAAACGCTGGCCGGCATACGAGATGCCCGCGCGCGACAGCGGATTGGTGTAGGGATCGGAGGAGAAGAGCGCGTCGTCGACCAGGGGCGTGTAGAAACGGCCGGAGCAGGGCACACCCTCGGCGCGAAGCGCCAGGATCACGTGGTCTCGCGGCACGGCCGAGAACTCGCTCGGGTCGTAGCGAAGCACGAGCTGGTAGCTCGTTCGCTCGGTGACGCGCGCGTCGCGCTGGAGCGGACGCAGGCCGGGCACCCGGGCGATCTCGCGCTCGAAGCGCTCCACCTGCCGGGTCCGCCGTGCGTTCTGTCCCGGGAGACGCTCGAGCTGCGCGCGCGCGAGGGCCGCCTGGAACTCGGTCATGCGCAGGTTGTGGCCGAGCATCTGTTCGGGGAAGCCGTCGGAGCCGCTCTCCTTGCGGCCGCAGTTCACCAGCGACCAGAGACGGGAGGCGATCGTTGCATCGCTGGTCGTGACGGCTCCGCCTTCGCCCGAGCTCAGGAGCTTCGTGCTCTGCAGCGAGAACGAGCCGAGATGTCCGAGTGACCCCGCGCGCCTGTCCCGCCAGCGGGCGCCGTGCGCGTGCGCGCAGTCCTCGACCACGAGGAGCGACCGGCGCTCGGCCAGCGTCCCGATCGCGTCCATGTCGGCGAGCGAGCACGCCAGGTGCACGGGCAGGATCGCGGCGGTTCGCGGCGAGAGTCCGGCCTCGATGCGGCTCGGGTCGAGACAGTACGAATCCGGATCGATGTCGACGAAAACCGGCACGCAGCCCGCCGCGATGATTCCACCCGCGGTACCCACGAACGTGTAGACGGACGTGATGACCTCGGAGCCGGGCGGAACACGCGCCGCCTGCAGTGCGAGCATGAGCGAGAACGTGCCGTTTGCGCAGGGCACGGCGTGTTCGGTGCCGATGAACGCAGCGAACTCGCGCGAGAACGCCCAGCCCTCCGTGTTCGGGCTCGGATGGCCGCCCCAATTGCCGGAGTCGAGCACGCGCAGCACGGCATCGCGCTCGGGTTCGCCGTGCTCGGGCCACGCCGGCCAGGGCCGGGTGCGCACGGGCGGACCGCCGTGGATCGCGAGCGCGGTCATCGCTGCCATGGCTCCTCTCGTGACGCGCACACTCTACCACGCGGTTTTGACACTCCGAGCGAGCCCCATGTAGGCTCCGCGCGTGCCCCAGAAGTACGTCCACGTCGGTGGCGTGGCGACGTTCCTCCGACACGTCGGTCCGACGACGCTGCCCGAGCGCCCGCCCCTCGTCACGAGCGGTGAGGCCGTCGTCTGCCTGCACGGATCGAGCGGGAACTCGGGGGTGTTCTCGGATCTGCTCGCGCGTCTCGAGCCGGCGCATAGTCCGATCGCCTTCGATCGCCCCGGACACGCGCGTTCGGGCGGACTCGACAGCCTGGCCGTCGATCGCGGGCATGAGCGAATTCACGCGCGCGTTCTGCGCCGCGCTCGGCATCGAGCGCTGCGTTCTGCTCGGCTCGTCGATGGGAGGATGCATCGCGCTCGAGACCGCGCTCGTCGCGCCCGCGCTCGTGAAGGCGCTCGTTCTCGTCGGCGCGGGAGCGCGCTTGCGACGATCAGCGACGACGCGCTCGAGAAGCTGCGTCTGGTCACCGAGGGAAAGGCGCGGCGCGAATTCGACCGCGGCGCCTACTCGCCCGCACGCCTCGCCGGACGTGATGCGCCGCGGCTTCATGGAGGACCTGAAGACGGATCCGCGGGTCGTCTACGGAAACGCCCTTGCGCTGCGCGGCTGGAGCCGCGTCGCCGATCTCGGGCGGATCGCGTGCCCGACGCTCGTCGTCGTCGGCGAGGACGACACCGAGATGCGAAGCGAGTCGGAGCGGCTGGCTTCGGAGATCCGGGGCGCCCGGAGGGTCGTCGTGCCGAAGTGCGGTCACGGCGTCGCGCGCGAGCAGCCCGAGGCGCTGGCCGACGCGGTGCTGTCCTTTCTCTCCGGGCTGTCGCGGTGAGTCTCTCGCGCGCGATCGCGCTCGCGGGCGTCTACGAGCACCCGACGCGCTGGGCGCCGGACAAGACCGAGTTCCAGATCATGGCCGAGTGCGCGCGCGGCGCGCTCGAGGACTGCGGCCTGTCGCTCGCGCGACGTCGACGGCCTCTTCGCCGCGAGCATGTCGATGGGCGCCGATGGGCGTCGTCGACGCTGGCCGAGTACCTGAACCTGAAGCCGCGCTACCTCGACGGCACGAACATCGGCGGCTCGTCGTTCGTCGCCCACGTCAGCCACGCGGCGGCCGCCATCCACGCCGGGACTGTGCGAGGTCGCGCTCGATCCTGTACGGCAGCACGGCGGCCTCGAACGCCATGGCCATCGGCACCGGCATGGGCATCGGGCCGCGACCCGGGCGGCGTCCTTCGTCGCGCCCGTACGGCACTGACGACGGTCGGCAGCTACGCGCTCGTCGCGCAGCCGCCACATGCAGCGCTACGGCACGACCTCCGAGCAGCTCGCCGAGATCGCCGTCACCATGCGGCGTCACGCGGGGCTGAACCCGAACGCCAAGATGCGCAAGCCGATCACCGTCGACGACGTGCTCGCCAGCCGGATGATCTCGCGCCCGCTGCACCTGCTCGACTGCTGCATCATCAGCGACGGCGGCGGCGCGCTGGTGGTGACGAGCGCCGAGCGCGCACGCGATCTGCGCCAAGCGCGCCGGTGCTCCTGCTCGGCTGCGGCGAGGCGGTCTGCCACCAGGAGATCGGCGCGCCCGACCTGCTGACGATCGCCGCGAAGCAGTCCGGCGAGCAGGCCTTCGGCATGGCGGGCGTCACGCGCGACGACATCGATCTGTGCATGATCTACGACTCGTTCACGATCACCGTGCTCGCGACGCTCGAGAACCTCGGCTTCTGCAAGCCGGGCGAGGGCGGCGACTTCGTCGTCGGGCGGGCGCATCGGCCTCGGCGGCGCGCTGCCGGTGAACCCCGACGGCGGCGGGCTCTCCTCGAACCATCCCGGCATGCGCGGCATCTTCCTGGTGATCGAGGCCGTGCAAGCAGCTCCGCGGCGAGTGCGGCGAGCGGCAGGTCGCGGACGCGCGGATCGCGCTCGCCCACGGCACCGGCGGCACGCTCGGCGTCGCAGCACAGCGGCGCGACGCTGATCCTGGCGAGGGACGTGATGGCGCGCGAGATCGAGCACCCCGAGCGCCGTGCGCGCGACTGGGAGACCCGCGGCTACTGGGAGGGCGCCGGGCGCGGCGAGCTCGTGCTGCAGCGCTGCCGCGCCTGCGGCACCGTGCAGCACCGGCCGCGCGCGCTCTGCGTCACGCTGCCTCGCCGGCGACGATCGAGCACTTCGTGGCGAGCGGCCGCGGCACGGTGCTACACCTTCACGGTGACCGCACCAGAACCAGGTCCCCGCGTTCCGCGACGCCACGCCCGTACGTCCTCGCCTACGTCGAGCTCGAGGAGGGGCCGCGCCTGCTGACCAACGTCGTCGGCTGCGACGCCCGACGCGGTGCGCGATCGGCATGCCGGTCGCGGTCGACTTCCGCGCCGACGCAGACGGCGAGCTCGCGGTGCCCGTGTTCCGGCCGGCATGATCCTCGACCTGCACAACCACTCGATCTGTCCGACGACGGCCGCGCCAAGGTCGAGAACTACTGCCAGTGGATCCGCAAGCGCGAGATCCCGCTCGACGGCTTCGTGCTGACCGAGCACCGCCAGTTCGACGCCGAGTCGGACTACCGGCCGCTCGAGGACGAGTACGGCCTGCTGATCCTGAAGGCCAGCGAGGTCGAGACGGACTACGGCCACGTGCTCGTCTTCGGCGTGAACGACGACCTGCGCGCGGCCTTCGACTTCGCGCGCATCGACCTCCCGCTCGACGTGGTGCTGCGCGAGACGGAGCGCTGCGGCGGCGTCGCCGTGCCCTGCCACCCGGGCCGGCCGCAGCGTCGGGCTCTTCGCCCACTACGAGACGAGCGGCCCGGTCGAGGGCGTGCGGGTCGTCGAGACGCTCAACGGCGGCAGCCGGGCGCGGCGAGGACGAGGCCGCTCTCGCGCTGGCCGAGCAGCCACGGCTACCGGGGCATCGGCGGCAGCGACGCGCACATCGTGAGCCAGATCGGCCGCTGCGTGACGCGCTTTCCGCGCGCGATCCGCGACGGCGAGGCGCTGGTCGCGGCGCTTCGCGCGGGAGAATTCGAGGCGACTTTCATGGAAGTAGACGTCGAGAAGCTGAAGCGGGACTGGACGGGATTCGACGTTCGACACGCGCCGAGTTCGAGGTTCAGACCTCGGACCTGGTCGCGTTCGCCCGCGCCTGCGGCGAGATCGACGCGCGCTACACCGATCCGGCGCACCCCGACTTCCAGGCGGTGCCGAACTTCACGTCGCGCTACGTCGGGCGCCGCGTCCTGCCGGACAGCTTCCCCCGGCTCGGCGAGTGGCTACGGCTTCGACGCGGGCAAGTGCGTGATCCCGCTCGCGCCGATCCGCGCCGGGCGACAAGGTCGTCGCGGCGCGGAGCCAGATCTACGACATCTACACGAAGACGGGTCGCTCCGGGACGATGCTCTTCATCGTCCACCGGATGGAGTTCTCGCAACCAGCGCGGCGAGCCCGTCTCGATCGTCGACTGGCGCATGGTCCAGCAGGAGCGGGGTGCGCGATGAGCCTCGGCTACGACGACGTGGACTTCGGTGCGGAGCTTCCGCCGGCGGCTCCGGACGTGACGCTCGCGACCGTGCGTCGCTTCACCGCGGCGGCGGGCATGACCTTCGCCCGCTTCAACGATCACGACGAGGCGCGCAAGGAGGGACTCCCCGGCGCGATCGTGCCGGGGATCATGAGCCAGGGCATTCTCGTCGCGCTGATCCATCGCTGGGCGCCGCAGGCCGTGGTGCGAAAGATCGACACGATCTTTCGCGCGCCGATCCAGGTCGACTCGCATCCGGTCGCGCGCGGCGTCGTCACCGACAAGAACGACGAGACGCGCACGCTCGAGATCGACCTCACGATCCAGAACGAGGCCAAGGAGACGCGCGTCGTCGGCACGGCGACGGTCGAGCTCCCCTGAGCGGATCTGTCGTCGGTGGCGTCCATGTCACGTGTCGACACACGTGTGCATCGGGTGGCTGAGCGCGCTCTCAACCGCACCCGCTCCGTCGCCGAGAAAGACACGTGGTCGAAATCCCGAACCCGCGTGTGATCCTCTCGCTCGCCCCGCCCCAGAGTTACGTTCCGCTTGCGCGCCTCAAGCTCTCGCAGGCGGGCTATTCCGTGATCTCCGAGGATCGCTGGGAGGCTCACTACCGCAACGTCGGGCGCTCGCCCGATCTCGTGATCGTCGACGCCGAGCGCGTGAGCGAGCTCTCCGGACTGCCGGGAATCCTGCTCTACTCGCGCGGACAGAACGTGCCCTGGGCCGCGAGCGCGGTGGGCTCGATCGAACGTCCCGCCGGCTTCCACGACCTGTACCGGCTCGTTCAAACCGCGCTCGAGCCGAACCCGCGCGCGACACCGCGTGTACCGACGAGCATTCCCGCGCGCGTCCGTTCCGCCGCCGGCGGCGAGGACGCACAGGTCGTATCGCTCTCGCGGGGAGGTTGTCTGTTGCGCCGCGAGAACCCGCCGGAGCCGGGTGAGGAGGTTCTCATCGAGTTCGAACTTCCGCGCGTCGGCACGCTCGAGATCATCGGCCGGTCCGTCTACCGGCGCGTCTGCGAAGCCGGGTTCGTCTTCCGAAATCTCTCGACACCCGCAAGCCGCGGGATCCAGAGCTTCGTCGAGGAGCGCATGCTCGCGGTGTGATTCGCGACCGCGGCCCCCGCTCTTCAGCCGATCGCCTTCGCCTCGCGCAGCCTCGCGATCTCGTCCGCACCGAAGCCCCAGTCGCGCAGCGCCTCGTCGGTGTGTTCACCGACGCGCGCCGGTGCCCGCTGGATACCGGAGTCCGTTCGGCTGAAGCGCGGTGACGGCCGCGGCTGCTCGACGCCCGCCAGCTCGACGAACGTTCCGCGCGCGACGTTGTGGGGGTGGCGTCGTGCCTCCGCGATCGAGAGCACGGGAGCGAAGCAGACGTCGCTGCCCTCCAGGATCGCGCACCACTCCGCGCGCGTCTCTCGTCAGGAAGACCTCGCGCAATCGCTCCTTCAGCGCGGGCCAGCGGGTGCGATCCATCTGCGGGCGCGAACTCGTCGGCGGAAAGACCCATGCGCACGAGAAGCTCGGCGTAGAACTGGGGCTCGATCGAGCCGATCGAGACGAAGCGGCCGTCGGAGGTCTCGTACACGTCGTAGAAGTGCGCACCGGTGTCGAGCATGTTGGTGCCGCGTTCCTCGCTCCACCAGCCCGACTGCTGCGCCGAGTGGAAGATCGTCATCAGCGTGGCGGCACCGTCGACCATGGCGGCGTCGACGACCTGCCCCTTGCCCGACCGCACGCGCTCGAGCAACGCGCAGACCATGCCGAACGCGAGCAGCAGACCGCCGCCACCGAAATCGCCCACGAGATTCAGCGGCGGCGTCGGCGGCTGGCCGCGCCGGCCGATCGGATCGAGCGCGCCCGCGAGCGCGATGTAGTTGATGTCGTGACCGGCGGCCTGCGCGAGCGGCCCCGTCTGCCCGAAGCCGGTCATGCGGCCGTAGACGAGCCGCGGGTTCCGATCGAGGCAGACGTCCGGGCCCGAGGCCGAGGCGCTCCATCACGCCGGGGCGGAAGCCCTCGAGCAGGCCGTCGGCGCGCTCGACCAGGCGCAGCACCGTCGCGACTCCCTCGGGGCTCTTCAGGTCGACGGCGATGCAGCGCCGGCTCGCGAGAAGCAGATCGCCCGACGCGTCGCCCGGAGCCATGCGCGCGAGCCGCTCGACTCGCAGCACCTCGGCGCCCATGTCGGCGAGCATCATCGCGCAGAACGGACCCGGGCCGATGCCCGCGATCTCGACGATGCGCATTCCCTCGAGCGGTCCCATTCGCCGCGAGCATACGAGCCGTCTCCGTCCGATGGCAAACGAAGCTGCGACGTCGGTCGAGGTCGGATGCGACTCACTGCATCGCCGACGTTCGAGAACACCGCCACTCCGCGAAGGAAGAACGCGTTTCCAGAGCCGCCGGGTGTCTCACTCGAATACGTCCGCGGCGGTCTTCGCATCGGGCGAGAAGGGCCGTCTCTGGGCCGTCCGGGGCTCATGCGTGCGCAACTTCGCCCGGGCTGGGAAGCGACGATCCATCAGCCCGGACGGTCGTCCGCCGATACAGCATAGAGCGCGTTGATATCGCGCCAAAGACCTGCGATGACCCGTCTCTGGCACAGCTTCGTCACGCCGATTCGCGACGAGGATCTTCCGGATCTGTGGAAGCTTCTGACTCGCGGAGGTCGGCTGATCTGCGCCATTTCGGCGTTCGCGCTGGTGCCGTTCACGCTCGTGTGCGCGCTCGCCGGGAACATCGACGCGGGCCGCGCGGCGGTCTTCTACGCCGTCACCCTGGGCATCGCCGTGGGCTGTTGTGCCGTGGCGAAGACCGGCTGGGGACGGCGTCACTCCTCGGCGCTCTTGTTCCTTCTCGTCACCGTCGTCAACGCGGCTCTGCTGTTCGCGGGGGTTCCAGACCCTGACGGGCGCGAACCCGTTGAGGACGTTCGGCCTGCTCTCGCCCCTGCTCATGGCCTGTCTGGCGCCGTGGCGGCCGACGCTCTCGCTTGCACTCGCCGCGGAGCTGGCTGCGATCTACCTGCTGTCTCTGTGGATCGCACCCGATCCCGCGGGTGGCAGCACCGCGGCGTCTCTCGGAATCGCCGCGCTCGCCGGAGTCGCCGGGGCGGTGACCTGCCAGACTCACCGGACGGTCTGGGCCTCGCTGCATCGCGCGCAAGCCCAGGCGGACGACGCGTGCAAGGTCGCGCTGGCGGCAGACCGGGCGAAGTCGGAGTTCCTGGCGAACATGAGTCACGAGATCCGAACGCCGCTGACGGCGATACTCGGCTTCACCGACGAGTTGATCGACGAGGCCGTCCGCACGGGCCGTCCGACCGGACCCGATCCGGCCCTCCTCACGGTGAAGCGCAACAGCAAACACCTGCTCGCGGTCGTGAACGACATCCTGGATCTTTCGCGCATCGAGGCCGGGAAGTTCACGCTGGAGAGCGTGGCCTGCTCACCGGTGCAGATCGTATCCGACGTCGTCGCATTGCTGCGCCCGCGCGCTCTCGAAAAACAGCTTCGCTTCGAAACTCGCTACCGCGGCGCGATCCCCGAACAGATCCACTCCGATCCGACGCGCCTGCACCAGATCCTGGTGAATCTGGCCGGGAACGCGATCAAGTTCACCGAGTACGGTGCAATCACCTTGAGGCTCGAGCTGATCCCGGCGACGGTCGAGAGCGGGCCGCTGCTCGCGATCGACGTCGCGGACACCGGCGTCGGATTGAACGCGGAGGAGCAGAGCCGCATCTTCGAGGCCTTCGCGCAGGCGGACCAATCCCTCGCGCGCCGCCACGGCGGCACGGGACTCGGCCTGACGATCTCCCGCGCGCTGGCGCGCCTGCTGGGCGGCGACCTGACCGTGGAAAGCGCTTCCGGTCTTGGGAGCACGTTCCGCGCCACGATTGCGACGGGCCCGCTCGAAGGCGTGCGCATGCTCGAGCCGACGCACGAGATCTCGAGCCCGCCCACGAAGCAGCCGATCGTGGAAGTCGAGCGCGAGCCCGAGCCGCTGCGCGGCCGCGTTCTGCTGGCCGAGGACGGAGCCGACAACCGCGTCCTGATCTCGCTCGTGCTTCGGCGCGCCGGTCTCGAGGTCGAGATCGCGTGCGACGGCCAGATCGCCTACGAGATGGTGGTCGCGGCGCAAGAACGCGGCGAGCCCTTCGACCTCGTCGTCATGGACATGCAGATGCCGCTGATGACGGGATACGAGGCCACCGCAGCGCTGCGAAGCGAGGGCTTCGAGACCCCGATCCTCGCACTCACCGCGCAGGCGATGGCTGGCGATCGCGAGCGGTGCCTCGCGTCGGGCTGCGACGAGTATCTGTCCAAGCCGATCGACCGCGGACGTCTCGTCACGCTCGTGGGCGGGTTGTTGCAGAAGCGGTCCGCCTGAAGAGGATCGGGTCTCTCCCCGCGCGCGCTCGCGTATGATGAGCGCGGAGGTGGAGATGCGGCGGTTCGAGGGCAGGAGCGCAGTGATCACGGGCGCGGCGAGCGGTATCGGCCGTGCGACCGCAGAGCGGATGGCGACCGAGGGCGCGCGGCTCTTCCTGCTCGACGTCCAGGCGCCGGCGCTCGACGAAACCGCGAAGACCCTCCGCGAGATCGGCGCGGACGTCGAGACCCGGATCTGCGACGTCTCCGATCCCGAGGCCGCTCGCGCGTCGGTCGAAGCGGCGGTAAAGCGTTTCGGTCGGCTCGACGTGCTCTGCAACATCGCCGGGATCCTCCACTTCGATCACACGCACGAACTCTCGCTCGACACCTGGCGGCGAATCCTCTCGGTCAATCTCGATGGCACGTTCTTCATGTGCCAGGCTTCGCTTCCACACCTGCTGCAAGCGCGTGGCAACATCGTGAACATGTCCTCCACCGCGGCGCTCGCGGGTCATCCGTGGACGGCTGCGTACTCGGCTTCCAAGGGAGGGGTGCTCGCGCTCACCTACACGCTCGCGATCGAGTACTGCGCACAGGGCTTGCGCGCCAACGCGGTCTGTCCCGGATCGGTTCAGACGCCGATCCACTCGGTCTTCAAGCTCCCGCCCGGGGCCGATCGCAAGCTCCTCTACCGGATCATGCCTCCCGACGGCGCCTTCCGCGGGCCGGAGGCCGCGGCCGCGGCGGTTGCCTTCCTCGCTTCGGACGACGCCTCGCACATCAACGGCACCGAGATCCGGGTGGATGGCGGCACCTTGTCCTGACGTTTCGCGCTTCGGGTTAGAGATCGGGGAGCGAGAGCGGGAAGTTCGTGGTCTCGGTCCCGCCGTCGACCTCGACGATCTTTCCGGTCACCCAGCCGCCGGCATCCGAGGCGAGCCAGAGGGCGGCCGCGGCGATGTCTTCGGGACGGCCCACGCGGCGCAGCGGTGTCATCGCCTCCATCTTCTCGCGCATGCCCTCGGCTGCGAGGAACGGCGCGAGCGCGGAGGTCTCGACGGCGCCGACGCTGATCGCGTTCACGCGCACGCGCGGCGCGAGCTCGTTCGCGAGCAGCCTCGTCAGGTGAGAGAGCGCGGCCTTCGACGTGCCGTACGCGCTGAAGCCGCGGTCGGTGATTCGTCCGAGGGCCGACGAGATGTTCACGATGGCTCCGCCGGACTTCGCGAGCATGTGGGGCACCGAGAGGCGGGCGAGCAGGAAGGCCGACGTGACGTTGAACCGGAACGACTCTTCGAAGAGGCGCTCGCTCGTCTGCAGGAACGGCTTCCACGGCGAGCCACCGGCGTTGTTCACCAGCACGTCGATCCGGCCGAACTCGGACATCGCGCGCGTGACCAAGGTCTCGAGCTGTGCGCGCTCCATGACGTCGCATCGAATCGCGAGCGCGCGTCGGCCGAGCGCGCGCACGCGCGCCGCGACGTCGTCGATCTCGCTCTGGGTACGCGCGGCGCAGACGACGTCGGCACCGGCCTCCGCGAAGCCGAGCGCGATTCCCGCGCCGATCCCACGTCCCGCACCCGTGACGATCGCGGCCTTCCCGTCGAGTCTGAATCGATCGAGGATCATCCGGCCTCCTGCGGCGGCGCAGCATATCACCCCGGGTGCGCCGGCCCGCGCGCCCTCGTGAAGTCCGTCTATCATGGGCGGGTGAAGAGCGATTCCACGCCCGCCGCGCCCGCCGCGACCGTCGTCCTGCTTCGCGACGTGGCCGGCTCGCTCGAGGTGCTGCTGCTGCGGCGCAACTCGCAGCTCGCCTTTCACGGCGGCGCCTGGGTCTTTCCCGGCGGGCGGATCGATGCGGCGGATTCGGGCGCGGGTGGTGAGCTCGGCGCCGCGCGCCGCGCCGCGACTCGGGAAGCGCGCGAGGAGGCGGGGCTCGAGCTCGAGCCCGAGGCGCTGGTGCAGGTCTCGCACTGGACGACGCCGGAGGGTCTGCCGAAGCGATTCGCGACCTGGTTCTTCATCGGATCGGCCGCTGCGACACCGGTCCGTGTCGATGGGGGCGAGATCCACGCTCACGCCTGGCTCACCCCGGAAGCCGCGATCGCGGCGCAGCGCGCGCGAGAGATCGAGCTCCCGCCGCCGACCTTCGTGACGCTGACGACGCTCCTGGGAAAGCGAAGCGCCGACGAGGCGATCGCCTCGGCGCGGGCCGCGGCTCCGCTCGTGTATCTGCCGCGGCTCGTTCGCATCGAGGGCGGCGCGTGCTCGCTCTATCCCGCGGATGCCGGCTGGGAGGAGCGCGATCCGGCGCGCGATGGTCCGCGCCATCGCCTGCTGATGCTCGACTCCGGCTGGCGCTACCTGCGCGAGGGCTAGCGAACGCGCGCGAGGGCGCTCTCGAGCGCCTGCTCGAAGCGCGAGGCGAGCAGCTCGATCTCGACCTCCGAGATCGTGAATGGCGGGCCGAACGTGATCACGTCGCGCGCGGGATCGACACCGCCGGGATACACGAACACGCCGTGCGCGATCCCCGAAGCGACGACCTTCGCGGTGAGTCCCGACTCGGTGGGGAAGGGCGCCTTCGAGCGCTTGTCGGCCACGAGCTCGATCGCCCAGAGCAGACCGCGCCCTCGCACGTCGCCGACGTTGGGGTGATCGAGCAATCGCGTGAGGCGCTTGCCGAGCTTCTCGCCCATCGATGCCGCGCGTTCGACGAGCTGCTCTCGCTCGAGGATGTCGAGCACCTGCTCCGCCGCCGCGCAGCTCGCGGGATGAGCCGAGTAGGTGAAGAACATGATCTCCTGGCCGCGCTCGACGATCGGCGCGACGACGGCCTCGGACGCGAAGATCCCACCCATCGGTGCGTAGCCGCTGGTGAGTCCCTTGCCGCTGATCAGGATGTCGGGTGTCACACCCCAGTGATCGACGGCGAAGCGCTTTCCGGTCCGACCGAAGCCGGTCATCACCTCGTCGGCGATCAGCAGCACGCCGAACCGTTTGCAGATCTCGGCGAGCTTCGGCCAGTACTCGTCCGGCGGAACCAACGCGCCCGCGGTCGAGCCACCGATCGGCTCCGCGATCACCGCGGCGACGTTCTCCGGACCTGCGCGCACGATGGCGGCCTCGACCTCGTCGGCACAGGCGACGGCGCAGGCCGGATGGGATTTCTGGAGCGGGCAGCGATAGCAGAAACAGGCGGGCGCCTTCGGCAGGTCGGCGAGCCACGGCTCGAAGCCCTTGCGCCGCTTGGCGTGACCGCCGACGGCGAGCGTTGCGAGCGTCGTACCGTGATACGAGAGATCGCGGCCGATCACCTGCCAGCGGGTTGGCTCGCCCTTGGCGACGAAGTGCGCGCGCGCGATTCGCAGCGCCGCATCGACGGCTTCCGATCCGCCGCTCGTGAAGGCCACGCGCGTGAGTCCGCGTGGCAGCCAGGAGCCGATCAGGCGTTCGACCAGCCGGACGCGGGCGTCCGTGGCGAAAGGGGGGAGCGCATAGGCCAACCGCTCGGCTTCTCGCGCGTACGCCTGTGCGACTTCGCGCCGACCGTGGCCGACGTTCACCACGATCGCTCCACCCGAAGCGTCGAGGATCTGCTGACCGTCGTCGGTGTACAGCCAGACGCCCTCGCTGCGCGCGATGCGCAGGGGAGTCGAGCCCGATCGGGCTGCGAAGGCGAATTTTCGCGCGCGCTCGGCTTCCATCAGGCGAGGCCGGCGAGCTTCGCGCTCTCGTCCCAGAGCGCTCGCGCGAGAGACTCGTCCTGCGCGAGCGGATCCGTCTTCGCCTGCCTGCAGTTCACGAAATACCGGCCGCTGACGGAATCGACCTCCGGTGACGAAGCCAGGTAGACCGACGTCCGCGCGCCCTTCTCGGGCGAGCTGAAGAACAGCCGGGTGACCGTGCGCATAAGGAACGACGAATCGCGGGCGATCTCCGTCGCGACACCGCCGGGGTGCAGTGAGTTCGAGGTGACGCCGCGGTCCGCGAGCCGTCGCGCGAGCTCGTTTGCGAACAGGATGTTCGCGAGCTTCGACTGCCGATACGCCCCGAACGCGCTGTACTTCGCCGGCCCGCGGAAGCTCCCGAAGTCGATCTTCCCGCCGGCGTGCATCATCGAACTGACCGTCACCACACGGGCGGGCGCACTCGCGATCAGCTTGTCGAGCAGCAGGTTCGTGAACAGGAAGTGCCCGAGGTGGTTCACCCCGATCTGCTCCTCGAAGCCGTCCTCGGTCGTCCGCTGGTTCGGCGGGAAGACGCCCGCGTTGTTGAGCAGCACGTCGATGCGGGGTTGGTCCGCGATCAGCTTCTCGGCGCACGCGCGAACCGAGCGCAGGCTTCCGAGCTCGAGTGGGACGAGCTCGACGCTGGCGCCCGGCGTTCGCGCGAGGATCTCGTCCCGTGCCCGTTCCGCCTTGTCGAGGTCGCGACAGGCGAGTACGAGACGAGCGCCACGCGAGGCGAGCTCCGATGCGGTGGCTTTTCCGATGCCCGAGCTTGCGCCCGTGATGAGGACCGTCTTGCCCGTCATGGCGGAGCGCATGATAGCCTGAGACTCGACACCAGAGGGAGATCGCCGTGAAGTTGGGCGTCTTCTGTCCGCTCTTGAGCCCGATTGCAGATCCCTCCTACGTGCGTGCGTTCGGAGAGACCGCCGAGGCCCTCGGCTTCGACTCGCTCTGGGTCGCGGAGCACGTCGTGCTCTTCGACGACTACCGATCGAAGTACCCGTACTCGGCCGACGGGCGCATCCCCGCTGCGCCGGAGAGCGGGATACTCGAGCCGTTCACGACGCTCGCGTATCTCGCCGCCGCGACGACGCGGATCCGGCTCGGCACGGGGATCGCACTGCTCCCTCAACGCAATCCGGTGTACACGGCCAAGGAGGCCGCGAACGTCGATTGGCTCTCGGGCGGACGACTCGACCTCGGCGTCGGCGTCGGCTGGTTGGCCGAGGAGTTCCGCGCGGTCGGCGTGCCCTGGGCCCGGCGCGGCGAGCGCACGCGCTCCTACGTCGAGGTCATGCGTCGGCTCTGGTGCGACGAGCTGTCGGAGTACAAGGACGAGTTCTACGAGCTTCCCGCCTGTCGGCAGTTCCCCAAGCCGGTGCAGAAGCCGCACGTTCCGATCCACTTCGGTGGAGAAAGCGACGCGGCCCTGCAGCGCGTCGCCGACATCGGTCAGGGCTGGTACGGCTTCAACCTCGAGCCGGACGAGTTCGCCGAGCGCCTGGGCCGGCTCGACGCGATGCTCGCTTCGAACGGCCGCAATCGCCGCGACCTTCTCATCTCGGTCTCGCCCTATCTGCGCGAGATGAACCCTGCGAAGCTCGAGGCGTACCGGCGCGCCGGTGCGGATCAGGTGATCCTCGTCGCCTTCGCACGCGACCGCGACGCGATCGCGTCCGCGCTCGGCGAGCTCGCGGAGACGTACCTCCCCACCGCACGGCGGCTCGGCTGAAGGGGATCCGCGCTAGGCGCGGCCGGGCGCGAGCGCTTCGAGCACGCGCCAGTCGGGAAGCGGCTGACCGCTCGAGTTGATCGGCTGGATGCAGACGTGGCTCGCCCCCGCGTCGAGATGCGCGCGCACACGCTTCTGCAGCACGGAGACGTCACCCCAGGCGACGGTCGCGTCGATGAACCGGTCGCTGCCGCCGTTCTCGAAGTCTCTGTCCGCGAAGCCCAGCCGCTTCCAGTTGTTGCGGTAGTTCTCGAGACCGAGGTAGATGCCCGCGGTGAGTCGGGCGAGCTGACGCGCCTTCGTCGCATCGGTCTCGAGCAGGACCTTCTGCTCGACGCAGAGCCATGCGTCGGGTCCCATCTGCTTTCGCGCCATCGCGGTGTGCTCCGGCGTCGTGAAGTAGGGATGCGCGCCCTCGGGTCTTCGTCGCCGCGAGCTCGAGCATCTTCGGTCCGAGCGCGGCGAGCACGGTCGGTGGCGCCTCGGCCGGCGGAACCGCCGCATAGGGCGCCTTCTCCATCCGCTCGAGGTACGCGCGCATCGTCGCGACCGGGCGTGCGTACACGTGCCCGCGCACCGCTTCGACCATCGGCCGGTGCGAGACGCCGAGTCCGAGCAGGAACCGCCCGCCCGACTGCTCCGCGAGCGTCTTCTGCGCGGCCGCGGTAGCCGCTGCGTCGCGCGCGTAGATGTTCGCGATGCCGGTCGCGACGACCAGCCGCTCGGTCTTCGCGAGCAGCCACGCGGCGTGCGCAAAGGGGTGGCGCCCGATCGCCTCGGGAATCCAGAACGCGCCGTAGCCCAGCGACTCGATGCGTTGCGCGGCCTCGGCCGCCTGTGCCGCGGTCAGGGTTTCCGTGAAGTACCAGACTCCGAGCTTGCCGAGCTGCATGGGTGAGCGCCTCCTCGACCCGCCTTGTCGCATACTGGAGGCACCTCTCGCCACAGGGGTCCCGTTCGTGTCGCATCCGCGCGCCCGCAGCCATCGATCGCGAATCCGAAATCGCGAGCCACACGTATCAGAACGTGGAGGACGTGGTTGAGACGCGTGCCCCCGACACCCGGCGTGCCGGCGACGTCCGGTGCGATGGCGACGGATGGTGAGCTTCTGCGTCGCCTTTCGGAGCGGGAGACGCTCGCGCTCGAGACGCTGTACGCACGCTACTCGTCGTACGTGATGGGCATCGCGCTGCGAATCTTGGCAAGTCGGGAGGAGGCGGAGGAGGTCGTGCAGGACGTGTTCTGGCAGCTCTGGAAGTCCGAGCTCCGCTACGACCCGGCACGCGGGCGCTTCTCGACGTGGCTCTTCTCGGTCACGCGCTTCCGTTGCCTCGACCGGCTGCGCTCGCGCGAGCGCGCATTCCCGCGCGCGGGGCTCCACGAGCTGGACGCACTCGAATCCCATTCCGACCAGGAGGGCGAGGCCTACCTCGTCGAACGGCAGAAGGAGGTACGGGCCGTCCTCTCGCGCCTCCCGGACGAGCAGCGCGCGGCGATCGAGCTCGCGTTTTTTCACGGGCTCACCCATTTCGAGATCTCGGAGCGCACCGGCCAGGCGCTCGGGACGGTGAAGAGCCGAATCCGCCGCGGGTTGGTCCGACTGCGCGGCGCGCTGCCCCATCTGGATACCCGACGCGGAGAGGAACCATGAGCGAGCACGCCGATCTCTTGGAAATCGCGGAGCTCTACGGGCTCGGCGGTCTCGGGGACTCCGAGCGCGCGCAGCTCGAGCAGCACGTGGCGGATGGCTGCGGCGAGTGCGAGGCCGTTCTCCGAGCGAATCTCGACATCGCCGGAGCGCTGTTGCTCGCGAGCGCTCCGGTCCAGCCCTCGCCCGTCGTGCGCCAACGTCTGCTCGCGCGCGCCCGGAACGACGGCGACGTCGGCTCCGCGAAATCTGCGGCCCCCGGCCGTGCGACGCGCGGCGCTGCGCGATCGACGCGCGGGCGGCTCGCGGCGGTCGCGGCCGCGGTTCTCCTGCTCGGCTCTTGGGGGTACGCGGCGTTGCTCGGTGCCCGCCTTGCGCAGCAGAACAAGACCGTGGACGAGCTCGAGGATCTGCTCGTCTACGAAGAGAGCATCTCGTGGGCGCTCGTCCGCGAAACCGAGCGCGAGCGTTCCCAGCGCGTCGCCCTCGAGAACCGACTGCAACGACTCTCGCGAATCGTCGCGGCGATCGAAGCTCCGCTCGCGCGTAGCCTCGCGCTCGCCGGTCAGGGCGATTTCCACCGTGCTCAGGCGAAGGCGTACATCGAGCCGGTCAGCGGGCGGCTGATCCTCTACGCGCACAACCTCCCGCCGGTCCCCGACGGTCGCACGTACCAGATCTGGGTCATCGTCGGCGATCGGTCGCGAAGCGCGGGAGCTGTTCCGATCTGACAACTCCGGGGAGGCCAAGTACGATGGCGGCCGACTGCAGGACCTCGACGGTCCGGTGAAGGTGGCGGTTACGCTCGAGCCAGAGGGTGGCGCGCCACACCCCACCGGACCGCTCGTGCTCGCCGGGTCGTAAGTGCAGCAGTCCGGACTCAGGAAAATCTCGACGCTCGCTGCATCCAGGCCCGAAGCCGGCACCCGTATCAACCCAAGTTACACCCAGCCCTCCAGGGAGATCTCATGCGCAAGCTCGCGATACTGCTCTGCCTCGCCGTCTCGGTGAACGCGTTCGCCGCAGAAAAAGGTTCGGAGGACGTCCTCCCGAACATGCCCTTCAAAGAGGGCGACACGATCACGTTCGATCAGCTCGAGAAGCTGAAGGACTTCCTGCCCCCGCAGTTCTGGGAGAACCGCGAGTTCTTCTTCTACGAGGGCATGCAGCTCGAAGTCGGCCCGGCGATGCGCGACTACACCGAAGCCGAGCCCTACAAGGCGGCGAGCGAGAAGTTCAAGGGCCAGACCAAGATCGTCGACGACGGCGGCATCTCGGGGTTCGTCGCCGGTCGGCCGTTCGCGACCGAGGCGATCGACTGCAAGGGGGATCCGCAGGCCGCCACCAAGATCATCTGGAACTTCAACAAGGTCTGGAACGGCGACGGTGCGGACTCGACCTGGTCGTACACGTACTGGGATCGAGGCGAGCAGCTGCCGCTGTACTACGAGGGCACGCGCGCGAGCGATCGCGCTCACCAATCGCGTCGAGCCGGAGTACCTCGAGAAGAACGACAGCGACATCTTCCCGAACGAGAAGCGCATGAACGTGTTCGGCATCGAGGTCGAGGCCCCGTTCGACGCTCGCGGCATCCTCGTGCTGACCTACCGCTACAAGTCGGCCGACGGGCCGCTGAAGCAGGCCAAGAACGACGACACCTGGGTGTACGTCCCCGACCTGCGGCGCGTGCGCCGCATCTCGTCGGCGCAGCGCACGGACTCGGTGCAGGGCACGGACTTCACGATGGACGACCTGCGCAGCTTCTCGGGGATTCCGCCGCAGTACGAGTGGAAGTGCGTCGGCGAGCAGACCGTGATCGGTCCGATGAACACCAAGTCGCTCGCCTACCCCTACTCCGATTCGTACAACTTCGGTCCGTACGGTTTCTCGTACGCGAGCGACCGATGGGAGGTCCGCAACGCCTGGATCGTCCGCTTCGATCCGCGGAACGAGGACCACCCGTACCACCACAAGGACATCTACATCGACAAGCAGACCTACGAGCCGATCTACAGCTTCGCGTACGACCGAAAGAAGGAGCTGTGGAAGATCATCTGGCACAACCACCGCTGGAGCGAGGACTGGGACGGGAAGAAGAACAAGGACCCGAAGGCCTCGGACGGCGTGTGGTACGCGGGCTGGGAAGGCGTCCCCGAGCCGAAGGATCTTCGCGTGATCAGCGACATCATCGTCAACGTGCAGACCGGCACGGGGAACCGGATCGAGTTCTGGAACAGCAACGGAGAGCCGCTCTCGAGCAAGGGCAAGATCCGCCGCTACATCGACATCGGGCGTCTCAACAAAGGCCGCTAGCCGCAATCGGCACGGCACATGCGGGCCCCGGATCGCGAGATCCGGGGCCTTCGCGTTTCAGTCGCGCGTGTACCACCACGCCCAGGCGATCAGAACGAGCTGGAGTGGAAGCCGGACGTAGCCGATCGGTCCGGCCCCCTCGCTCGCTCCGAAGACCGGTACGTCGTGGATCGCGACGTGGATGTTCGCGGGAAAGACCGCGACGAGCAGCGCGATCGTCGCCCACGCCGCGAGCTTGCGCGTGGGCGGAAACAGCAGGCCGACGCCGCAGAGCACCTCGGCGACACCCGAGAGGAACACGAGCTCGGCGTGCCACGGCAGGTAGGGCGGCATCATCGGCAGGTAGAAGTCGGGCTGCCGGAAGTGCATGACGCCCGCCCACACGTAGAATGCGGCCATCAGCCAGAGCAGCGCCTGCTTGGTGATCTTCATCGGCACGAGCCTATCAGCGAGGAGCGGGACATGAAACAGATCCGGAACCGGGTGACCGAGCTTCTCGGCGTCGAGATCCCGATCGTGCAGGCGCCGATGGGCTGGATCGCGCGCGCGCCGCTCGCGTCGGCGGTCTCGAACGCCGGCGGCATGGGCATCATCGAGACCTCCTCCGGCGAACTCGACGCGGTGCGCGAGGAGATCCGCAAGATGCGCGATCTCACCGACAAGCCGTTCGGCGTCAACATCGCGCAGATGTTCGTGCGCGACCCGAAGATCGTCGATTTCGTCGTCGCGCAGGGTGTGCGCTTCGTCACCACCTCGGCCGGCGATCCGACGAAGCACACCACGCAGCTGAAGTCGGCGGGGCTGACCGTCTTTCACGTCGTTCCGACGCTGCGCGCGGCGCAGAAGGCGATCGAAGCCGGCGTGGACGGCCTGGTCGTCGAGGGCGGCGAGGGGGAGGATTCAAGAACCCGCGCGACGTCGCGACGATGGTTCTGCTGCCGCTGATCTGCTCGCGCGTCGGTGTGCCGGTGATCGCGGCCGGGGGCATCTGCGACGGACGGTCGATGGCCGCCGCCTTCGCGCTCGGTGCGGAAGGCGTTCAGATGGGTACGCGCATGGTGTCGGCCGCGGAATCGCCGGTCCACGCGAACTTCAAGCAGGCGATTTGCGATGCGGCCGAAACCGACACGGTGTTCCTGAATCGCCACCACCGGCCGGGCCTTCGAGCGCTGCGAACGCAGCGCACCGAGCGGCTCGAGCGCGACGAGAAAGTCGAAATGAGCGAGCTCGGCCGGGTGCTCGAGCTCTACTTCGGCGGCGACATGGAGGCGTCGATCGCGCTTTCCGGCCAGGTCTCGGGACGGATCGAGTCGGTTCGCCCGGTCGCGGAGATCCTGCGCGACACGATGCGAGAGTTCGGCGAAGTCGCCGAGCGGCTCGGCGGTCTCGTCTCGGGTTAGGGACCTTGGGCTACGACTCGCCCGGTGCCGGCGGCTTGGTCGCCAGCGCGATCCCCTGCGCCCCGGCTTCCTGCGCGATGTCGAGGATGTTGACGGCCTGACCGAGCAGCACCTTCTTGTCCCCGCGCAGGATCACGATCTTCTCGCGCGCCTTGTCCAGGGCCTCCTTGAGCGCCGCGGGTAGATTCGCCTCCGCGACCTCGACGCCATCGACCTCGATGCCACCGCCCGCGGTGACCGTGACGCTGACACCGGACGGCGTCGTCGACGCGACCGCCGAGCTCGGCAGATCGACTTCCTTGCCCTGATTCGAAACCACGCTCGTCGTGACCATGAAGATGATCAGCAGGACGAGGAAGATGTCCGTCAGCGGAGTGATGTTGATTTCGGCGACGATCCCATCGTCGTCGCCGTCGCCTCCACTAGGCAGGGAGCGGGCGGCCATGCCGTACCTCCTCGGGCTTCTCGTCCGGGTAGGTCGCGCTCGCCGATTCGACGTAGAGCAGCGCCTGGATCAGGCGTTCGCAGGAGCGCGCGAAGATCCCGGCGATCGCACCCGCGCGGACCTGCAGGTAGTTGAAGGCGGCGAGCGCCAGAATCGCGACGAGCAGGCCGACCGCGGTTGCGACCAGCGCTTCGGAGATCCCCGCCGCGACGACCGCGAAGCCGCCGGAGCCCTGCACCGCCATGTCGTGGAAGGCCTTGAGAATTCCCCAGACGGTTCCGAGCAGGCCGATGAACGGTGCGAGCGATCCGATCGTTCCCAGCATCCAGAGTCCACGGCGCATCTCGGTGGTCGCTTCGCTGCGCGAGGTCGCGAGCACGCTGTTCAGGTCCTCGAGCGCGATGTTTCGCCAGCGCAGCCCCTCGAGGAAGATCCCGGCGAGCGGCGTCTTCGCCGACTCGCAGAGCGAGCGCGCCGTGACGAGATCGTGTTTCACGAGCGCATCGACGACGCCGCGTGTCAGGTCTCGACTGCGGCGATCGATCCCCGCGTAGCGGACCAGCTGCTGGATGACGACGGCGACTCCGATCACCGAGCACAAGGCCAGCGGGATGACCGTGAGCCGGCCGACCCAGAGAAGGTGAAGGATGGTCGCGGTATCGAACGTGCTCACGATCTGCCCGGCACCGGTGAGATCACCAGCGGCCTGCGTCGCGACGTTCACTGCAGTCTCGGTTACTGGATCCAAGGTCGGCCCTTTTCCTTTGCGGGGTTGATCAACACGAGCGCGTCAAGCTATCCGATCGGGGAGTCGATCGCAGGGTCTGGTGGCCGCGTTGACGCTCGCTGGGAACATGCTTAGCATGCGATCGCGATTCTCCGGTCCAGCGTCGCCACCGAATGCCCCTACTCCGGGGTGCGTCGAATTGGCAGCTCGGATGTTTGAGCCATTCGAGGCGACTACCGATGAGGCATCGGCTCCTGGCTGCCAGCGCATGAGTCCGCAGATCGAGCGCAGGCAGCGAGGGAGTGGCGGCGACACTTCGAGAGGTGACGCCACCACAAAGCCAGGGGGTCCACGCGAGGCATGAGTACCCAGCTCCTAGGCATCCGCCACCGGGCGCGAAAAACGCCGCTTCAGGCCCGTAGGGTCGGCGCGGCGTTCCGTGCAGGCGGAGCCGGAGTCGCCGTCGCACGCGAGCCCTTCCCGGGCATCCATGTCGGTGGCGAGAGCCACCGCGCCGACACGCTGAAGTCCGGCACGGTCTCCGCGCTGCTCCATGCGGGCTTCCTGGGACTCCTGATCTTGCTCGCCTGGATGACGCCTGCGATCCGCGAGGAGATCCTGCCCGTTCAGCTGATCAAGGAAGAGCCGAAGCCCGTTGCGAAGCGGGAAGAGCCGAAACCCGAACCGATTCCCGAGCCCGCGGTCGAGCCCGCGCCGGCGCCGAAGGCCCTGGCCGAGCGCCGTTCGATGGACTTCGCTCCCCAGGCGCAGGCGATGGCGCCGCAGATCGTGAATCCGACGGTGGTGGCTCAGGCATCCCCGCAGCTCAACGCGCAGAAGCTCGAGATGAACCAGGTCGCCGCGGTCGTCGCCCCGCAGAACATTTCGCAGGCGACCGTCGTCGCCGAGCGTGTGACGGCCGTGAACTCCGTCGCCGTGGCCCAGACCGCGAAGGTGGACCTCGGCACGGCCGCGGCGCCCGCGCTTCGCGGCCCGGCGAATACGGCGCTGGCGGCGGGGCCTTCGGTCGGGCCGCGACAGATCGCCGCAGCGGGAGACACGATCGGAACGGGCACGGCCGTCGACACGGGCACCGGCTCCTCGGTCCGCGAGGGAATCGCCAGCAACCGCGACGTGCTCGGCTCGCCCGACGGAGCGCCGCTCGCGAACGTTTCGACCCGTGTCGGCGAGGGATTCATGCGCGGCGATGGCGGCAGTGGCAGCGGCGGTGGCGACATCAGCGACTGCCTCTCGCGGCCGGAAGTCCTCCAGTATCAGGAGCAGGTGCGCCAGCGCATGTACGCGCGCTGGGTCGTGCCCGGAGATGTGCCGGTCAACCAGAAGGTCCAGCTCCGCTTCGCACTCGACGCGAGCGGCTCGGTGATGAAGACCGAACTCGTCAGCGCGAGCGACTCCGGACTCGGGCAGACGGCCGTCGACGCGCTTCGATCCGCGGCGCCGTTCGCCTCGATGCCGGAGCGCGTGCGCTGCCTCGCGCGCCGTACGCTGATCGGCACGTTCAGCGTTCCCGCCGTAAACTGACTCGATGAGTCGTCTTTCCACCCGCGCGTTCCTCCTCGCGAGCTTCGCTCTTGCCTCCGTCACGCCGACGCTCGCGCACGCGCAGCAGGCCAAGCAGAAGGTCGTGCTCGAGTACGACGACCAGGAGCGGCTCGCGCGTCGCAAGACCGACACCAACGGCGACGGCGCATTCGACGAGACCGTCTTCTACAAGAACGACGTTCCCGAGCGCGCCGAGAGCGACACGAACTACGACGGCAAGACCGACCTGTGGGTCACCTTCGACGTGAGCGGAAAACCGCTCGCCCAGGAGCGCGACTCGAACTTCGACGGCAAGCGCGATCAGTGGATCCAGCTCGAGAACGAGCAGCCCAAGGTCCAACGCGACGACAAGAACGGCGACGGCGAGCCGGAGTCGGTGGTGTACTTCGAGAACGGCGTGCGCACCCGCTCCGAAGAGGATTCGAACGGAGACGGCCGCATCGACCGCTGGGTGACCTATCAGGACGGCAACCCGGCGCGCGTCGAGGACGACACGAACGCCGACGGCAAGGTCGACGTGCGCGGCGAGTTCAACCCCGACGGCTCCAAGAGCATCGAGGTCCAGGACACCAACTCCGACGGCCGATTCGATGTGACGATCCGCTACGAGAACGGCGTGAAGGCGCGTGTCGAAGAAGACATGAATGGTGACGGTCAGCCGGACGTGATCACGAGCTACGAATCCGAGATCCTCGTGAGGCGCGAGGCCGACACCGATGGAAACGGGAGCTTCGACACCGTTTCGAACTACCGAAACGGCGTCGAAGCGCGCCAGACGCGCGATCTCGACGGAGACGGGAACGCGGAGCTCGTCGCGACGTTCGACGCCCAGGGCGACAAGATCCGCGAGGAGATCTTCGCGGCCGGCTCGAACATCCCGCAGGCCGTTCGCACCTACGCCGGCGGCGTGCGAACTCGCGAAGAGCAGGACACGAACGGCGACGGCGTTCTCGATCTCGCGACCGACTACGCGGGCGAGGAGCCGAGCCGAAGCGTCGCCGACACCAACCACGACGGGAAGCCGGACACCACGATCGTCTTCGGCGCCGGCCAGAAGGTCCGCCAGGAAGAGGACCGGAACGGCGACGGCGAGATCGACGCCCGTTACGCCTTCGACGAGGACGGAAAGGTCACCTCGGAAGAGCTCGACGACGACCACGACGGCCGCTTCGAGAACGTCGCGACATCGAAGCTCGGCCTGATGGAGCGGCGCACGATCGACGCGAACTCCGACGGCAATCCGGAACGCATCGAAGTGTACGGCGAAGGCCGGCTCGTCCGGGTCGAGATCGACGAGAACCGCGACGGCACGATCGATCTCTGGAACTTCTTCGATCCCGAGAAGCGTCTCGAAAAGCAGGAGCAGGACGTCGACCACGACGGCCGGATCGACACCTGGGTGGTGCTCGACCCGGGAAGCGGCAAGGAGCTCCGCGTCCTCAAGGACACGAACTCCGACGGCAAGGCCGATACCTGGCGAACCAACGACCCGGCCGGATCGACGCTGCGGTTCGAAGAGGACAAGGACTTCGACGGCGAGCCCGATCGCAGCGTGGAGTTCGCCGACGGTCGCCCCGTGCGTTTCAGCGAGGACGCGAACCGGGACGGCAAGCCGGAGGCGCGAGGCGAGCTCGGGCCGAATGGCGAGGTGCTGCGCGAGGAGCGCGATACCAACGGCGACGGGAAGCTCGATCTGCGCGTCGAGTACGCGAACGGTCAGAAGGTGCGCGAGGAGCGCGACAGCAAGGACTCCGGCCGCTTCGACATCGTGACCGTCTTCGAGAACGGCGTGCCGGTCCGCCAGGAGCAGGACACCCGAGGCACCGGCACGTTCGACTCCGTGATCGAGTTCAAGGGCGGCAAGGAGTCCACACAGCAGCGCGATTCGAACGGCGACGGCTCGATCGATCTCTGGATCACGCTCGACACCGACGGCAAGCCGGCCCGCGAGGAGATCGACTCGAACGCCGACGGCAAGCCCGACGTCGTGAAGCTGTACTCCGGCGGTGAGCTCGGCCGCGAGGAGCAGGATCTCGACTTCGACGGCCGCTACGACCTGATCGTCTCCTACGAGGGTGGACTGCGAGCGCACTCCGAGGCCGACACGAACTCCGACGGAAAGCCCGACGTGCTGATCGAGTTCCGCGGCGGGCGGAAGGTCTCTCAGAGCGAGGACACGAACCACGACGGAAAGCCCGACGTTCTGACTTCATTCGGACCCGACGAAGTTCCGCTTCGCAGCGAAGCCGACACCGACGGCGACGGGAGGCTCGAGACCGTGTCGTTCCTCGAGAACGGCGTCGTCGTGCGCACCGAGAAGGACTCGAACGCCGACGGTAGAGCGGACGTCTTCGTCTGGCTCGACGGCGACAAGGTCGTGCGTCAGGAAGAGGACTCGAACTTCGACGGCGTCGTCGACAAGCGCTCCAGCATCGGCAAGTCAGGCTCGCAGGTGCAGGAAGCCGACGCGAACGGCGACGGCCGGATCGACACCTGGCTCACGGTCGACGCCAACGGGAACGTCACGCAGAAGAAAGAGGACAAGGACGGGGACGGGACTCCCGACGTGACCGTCTCGCTTCGCGACGGTAAGCCCGTGAAGCTCGAGCAGAACGCCGCGGGCAAGGCCTGCGTCGAACTCATCCAGAGCTACGACGCGGCCGGGAACGTCGTCTCCGAGAGCAAGGACACCAATGGCGACTGCAGGATCGACGTCTGGACGTACCTCGAGAACGGAAACGTCGTGCGTCAGGGTCAGGACACGCGTGCCACCGGCCGACCCGACGTGCTGACGATCTTCGGCGCCGATGGCCGGCCGATCGGCCAGGAGCTGGTCTCCGATCCCAAGGGAAAACGCCCGGACAAGAAGCTCACGCTCGATGCGAACGGTCAGGTCACGTCGCAGTGTGTCGACACCAACGCGAACGGCAGCCTCGACGCGCGTGCGGTCGTCCGGAACGGCGTCGTGAGCGAGGTCTGGATCGACACGAAGGGCAAGGGCATCGCCGATCAGCGCGAGGTCTATCAGGAAGGCCAGCGCGTCGCGCTCGAGGCCGACACCAACGCGGATCGCAAAGTCGATGTCGTCCAGACTTTCCAGGGCGGCCAGCTCGCCCGCCAGGACGAGGACACCGACTTCGACGGCGTGATCGATCAGCGCTTCGAGGGCGACAAGGCCGTGGCCGTTCCCCCCGGCACGAAGATCTCGACGACGAAGCTCGGGCCGCTCGACTGCGGCAGCTTCTCGAAGTTCTGGACCGCGCGCTGACGAGCGAGCCCGGCCTCGATCAGGACGCCGTCGCCGCGCCTCTCGACTCGTGCGCGAGCAGCCAGCGCTTTCGCTCGATCCCGCCCGCGTAGCCGACCAGTCGCCCGTCGGACCCGATCGCGCGGTGACAGGGCACGATCAGCCAGATCGGATTCGCACCGTTCGCGGCTCCGACGGCTCGCGACGCCGATCTGGCGCCGATCGCCCGAGCGAGCGCAGCGTAGGACGTCGTCGTCCCCGCGCGCACGTCGCGAAGCGCCGACCAGACGCGTCGCTGGAACTCCGTTCCGACCGGCGCGATCTCGATCGCGTCGAGCGCGGCGAGGTCGCCTCCGAACCAGGCGCTCACGCGCGCGATCAGGTCGTCGGCGGATCGCGAGGCGCAGATCTCGACCGGATCGAGCCGACGCACGAGCGCTCGCTCCACTCTCGGCCAGCCGTCGGCGAATGCGAGGCCGTAGACGCGCCCCGAAGACCTCGCAAACCGCAGCGCGCCGAGCGGTGTTCCGATCTCGCCGATCTCGAGCTTCATCTCGTCTCCTCTTTCGCGAGGCTCTGCCAGAGCGCCATCGCCGCATACGATCGCCAGGGTCGGAAGCTCTCCGCCCAGCGTTCGGCCTCGGCCGGGCGGATCGGCTTTTGATCGCGTGCGAGCGCCTTGCGCAGCGCGAGATCGCCGGCGGGAAACGCGTCGGGCTCGCCGAGCGCGCGCATCGCGATGTACTGCGCCGTCCAGCTCCCGATGCCGCGCAGCGCCGACAAGCGCGCGACGGAGTCGTCGAGCCCGAGCGCACCGTCGAGCACCGTGGTCCCGCGCGCGATCGCGTCGGCGAAGCCGCGGATCGCGTCGGCGCGCGCCCTCGGCAGCCCGAGCGAGCCGACATCCGCGTTCGCGAGAACCGCCGGCGACGGAAACAGGTGAGTGAGCCCGGCCGGCGCACCCGCAATTGGCTTCCCGAAAGCGCGAACCAGACGCGCGGCCAGCGTCGAGGCGCCGCGAACACTCACCTGCTGGCCGAGAATCGCGCGCACCCCGAGCTCGAACGGGTCCCACGTGCCGGGGACTCGAAGTCCCGGTCGCGCCTCGAGGTGTCGTCGGATTTCCGAGCTGCCGGCGAGTGCGCCGTGGACCACGAGCGGATCCGCGTCGAGGTCGAAGATCCGCCGCACGCGTTCGATCACGCCGAGCAGATCCGTCCCGCGCGGCGCGGACACGCGCAACAGCAGCGACGTCGCGTCGGCGACGGGAGTGACTTCGAACCAACCCGGACTTCCGCCGATCTCGATGGTTCGCCGGTAGCCGGCTCGTCCCCGCTCTCGACGCCCGCGATCGCGCGACCGGCAAGGTACTCCGACAGGCCACGCCAGTCGAACGGCGGCCGGTACGCGAGTCGAAGCGCGAACGCTTCGCCGGTGCCGGCGGTCGTTTCGGTCCTCGCACGGCGGACTTCGCGCGGGGCGCGGCCGAAGCGGCTCCGGAACGCGTGATTGAACTGTCGCACGCTCGCGAACCCGGCGGCGAAGGCGATCTCGGTGATCGGGCGATCGCTCTCGTCGAGCAGCGCGCGCGAGACGTGCACGCGCCGCGCGCGCGCGATCTCCGCGGGCGAGGCGCCGAGATGCTTCGAGAACAACCGGCGCAGCTGCCGCCCACCCACGCCGAGCCTCGACGCGAGTCGTTCGACGTCGCCCCCGTCGAGCGCCCCGGCATCGATCAGACGCAGCGCACGCGAGACGATCGCCGAGCTTCCGAGCCACGCCGGGGTGCCGGGGGCGGTCTCGGGCCGACAGCGCCGGCAGGCGCGAAAGCCCGCGCTCTCGGCAGCGGCGGCGCAGGCGTAGAAGCGGATGTTCCGGAGCAGCGGCCGCCGCGCCGGGCAGACCGGCCGACAGTAGACGCCCGTCGTCGTGACTCCGACGAAGAAGCGACCGTCGAAGCGGCGGTCGCGCGTCTTCATCGCGTCGTAACAGAGGCCCCGATCGAGCTCCATGACGCGAACCTACCACCAGGCCATGGCGCCGACTCGCAATCCGCGGACGCGTCTATCCGAGCCGGAGTCTCCACCGTGAGCTTTCGTGTCGATGCGAAAGTGGCGGCCCCATCGGAGTTGGGGAGCCATTCGAAATACGAGTGCGTTTCTGAGTGGAGAACCCTCGCCCCTGTGGGTTTTTTCCGAGATCGTGCTTCCAATTGGCGAGAGGCCGATGGTAGGATTCCACCGCATCCCACGACGGACAATTCGCCGTCGAGGCGTACGTGGAGCGGGCTGCATCGATTCGATCGGATCCGACGAATCGCCCGGCTCGGATTGCGGAGGGTGGCCAATGTCGATCTCACGGGGGTGGTGTGCCGCACTCGTCGTCGCGGTGCTCACGGCGGCAGGGCCAGTGCACTCGGCTCCGATTCTCTACACGTTCAGCGGCGGGGACGCCGTTCTTCGGCTGACCTCCGGCGGCGTCACGCTGTCCGAGTCCGCACCTCTCGCGCTCGACGGGGTCTTCGCGACGTTCGATGGGGTGGGTTCCGGAGAGCTCGTCGACTTCGAGTTCTCGATCGTGCCCGAGCAGACGGTGATGCTCGACATCCTGCTCGGAGGCTACGACTGCATCCAGCTTCACACCGCGACGCTGACGCCCGGTGTTGGCTATACCCACCTCTTCCAGCAGAACAACGGCGGGGGGAACTACAGCATCGCCGCCGCGCCGGTGCTCACCTCGACGACACTCGACGTGATGAGCTCGGTGCCCGGTCCGCCTCCGGTCCCGTTCGCGTTCTCCGGAAACAGCTCGACCCCGCTCGTCGCGACGGTCGACATCTCCACCGGCACCACCTTGACGCTCGAAGGAATCACCATCGGCTCGTTCACGAACGCGGATTTCTCGACCATCCCCGTAGGCGAGACGGTCTTCGTGAAGATGGATCTCAGCTTTGCGGGCATGGCGCCCGTACCCGAACCGGCCGCGGTTTTCTTGATCGGGCTAGGATGCGTGGGATTGGCCATACTACGAGGACGACGGGTCTGACTCGACCTGGGCAGCAGCTGAGAAGGGGAGGAGATTCCATGGCGACGAAGTGGCTCCATCGAGCCGTGGCGATTGCAGGCCTTTGGGCGTTGACGACGACTGGGGCGTCGGCCCTCACACTGCAGATCACCTCGGGGGGTCTGTCCGCCTCCAACCTTAATTACGGCTGTCCGACCGGCTCGAGCAATTGCTCGCTCAGCCGGGACTACCAGCTCTCCGGACTGGCGCCGGCGACCGGCACGATCGTCATCAACGATCCAGGCACGATCGCCACCATCTCGCTCTCGATCGCGGGTGCGACCTTCGATCCGCTCGGCATCGGCTCGCCGATCGTGTTCGGTCCCACGACCTACTCGGCCACGCTGAGCGGCGGCAGCCTGTCGACCACGCCGATCGGCCCCGGCACCGGCGGCATCGACTACGGATTCGGCACGGGTTCGGTGACGGGGAGCGCGGACGCGGTTGGCTTTGCGGTCTCGCCCTCGGTCAACATCACCTGTGCCTACCCGGGCGGTACGGGGACCTGTGGCATCACGTTCAGCGGCGCTGCTTTCTCGGGAATCGCGGGCCACCAGTGGTCGCACACCTTCAACGTCAGCGTCGCTGCCGTGCCGCTGCCGGAGCCGGCGACCGCGCTCTTGATCGCGCTCGCGGCCGCAGGGCTTCTGATTCGCTCCCGCGCCGACTGATTCGCGGCGTCTGTGAGAGAATTCTCCCGGTCAACGACCGGGAGCTCCGATGTCCGCCCCGTCCCCTGTCCCGTCGCCGAAGCTCTCCGCCACGATCCTGCTCGTACGAGACGGCGCAAGCGGGCTCGAAGTCTTCATGGTTCAGCGCCACCACCAGATCGACTTCGCGACCGGTGCGATGGTCTTCCCGGGGGGCAAGATCGAAGCGGGTGATTCCGACCCGCGTCTGCGCGAGCGCTGCACCGGCGCCGACCTCCTCGATTCCGACACGCTCTCGGTCCGTGTGGGCGCGATTCGCGAGACCTTCGAGGAGTGTGGCGTCCTGCTCGCCCGCCCTCGGGGCAGCGCGGCGCTGGTCACGGCCGCTCGACTGCGCGAGATCGAAGCGCGCTGGCGAGACCGGCTGAACGCCGACGAGGCCGGGCTGATCGACGTCGCGCTCGAAGAGGATCTCGTGCTCGCGTGCGACCTGCTCGTGCCCTATGCGCACTGGATCACGCCCGTGATGGCGCCCAAGCGCTTCGATACGCACTTCTTCCTGGTCGCGGCGCCGACCGATCAGGTCGCGCTGCACGACGGTGGAGAATCGGTCGACTCGGTCTGGACCACCGCGCAGAACGCGCTTGCCGAGTTCGAAGCGGGCCGGCGCACGATCATCTTCCCGACGCTGATGAACCTGAACCTGCTCGCGCTCGCGCGCGATGTCGAAGATGTGCTCGCGCGCGCGCGAGCGCGCAGCGTGGTGACCGTGCAGCCCGGGGTCCGGCGAGGCCCCGACGGGAAGCCCGAGCTCGTGATCCCGCCCGAGGCGGGCTATCCGCCGCTCCCGTCGGCGCTTCTCAAGCTGTCGCTGCGCTGATGTACACCGATGAGTGACGAAGGCTTCCCGAATCGCCGGCTCGAACGCTGGCAGGTCGCGCGGAAGGAAGTGACGGGTGCGTGGAAGGAGAAGCGGCGCCTCGCCGCGGCCATGCGCACCGTGATCTCGCGGCTGGTCGAGATCGAGGCGCCCGAGGCCGAGCTCGCCGCGGCCGCGGACGGTCTCGAGCGCTACGCCGAGCGACTCGCGAGCCACCCGCGCCCGAATCGCTACGAAGGCTGGTCGGAGGTGTCGGCCTCCGGTGACGTCGGCAGCTTCTTCGATCACAGTCCGTTGATCGGGCTCTCGAACCCGCTCGCGCCGCCGGTCGAGCTGTACGCGGACGAGGACGGCCGCAGGGTGCACGGAAGGGCGGTCTTCGGATCGGCGTACGAGGGCCCGCCCGGGTGCGTGCACGGCGGCTACATCGCAGCCGCGTTCGACGAGCTTCTCGGCTTTGCCAACTCGCTCTCGGGAACACCGGGGATGACCGGCACGCTGACGGTTCGCTATCGCCGACCCACGCCGCTGCACACGGAGCTGCGCTTCGAAGGACGCTACGACCGCAGCGACGGCCGCAAGATCTACACGTCGGCGCAGCTCTTCGCCGGAGACACGCTCTGCGCGGAGGCGGACGGTCTGTTCATCTCCGTCGGTACCGAGCGCTTCCGCGCGCTTTTCGAACAGCGCCAGAAGCGCGAGGGCGAACGCGGCTCCTGACGCCGCGAAGGTCCTCCGATCAGTTCGTGAAGGCGGCGAGCCGCGCGGCGACTTCGCGCGCGCTGGAGCAGCGCCGTTCCGGGTCCTTCTCGAGCAGATGGAGGATGAGCTCGGCGAGCCCGTCGGGGATGCCCGACGCGCGCTCTCGGGGATCGGGTACGGGTGAGTGACGATGGTGGTAGACGACGTCGCCGTCGCGGTACGGGACGCCTCCGGTCGCGAGCTCGAAGAACGTGACACCGAGCGAATACAGGTCCGCGCGCGCGTCGACGCTCTCGCCCGCAGCCTGCTCCGGCGCCATGTAGTACGGAGTCCCGCCGATCACCGTCGCGGAGCGGCGCACCTCTTCGAGCATCTTGGCGAGGCCGAAGTCCATGATCTTCACCACCTTGCCGCGCGTGAAGAACAGGTTCGAGGTCTTGATGTCGCGATGCACGATGCGACGCTCGTGCGCGTACTCGAGCCCCGCGCAGATCTGCACGCCCAGCCGGGCGCAGTCGCGCGGCGAGAGCCGCCCGGCGCGACGCAGGATCACGTGCAGGGGCTCGCCCTCGAGCAGCTCCATCGTGATGAAGAACGTGCCGTCTTCCTGATCCGCGTCGTGGATCGTCACGATGTTCGGGTGATTCAAGGCGGCGGCGGCGCGCGCCTCGCGCAGGAAGAGCTCGACGGCGGTCGGATGGTCGCGCAGGTTGTCGGGCAGGCGCTTCAGCGCGACCTCGCGGCCGAGACGTCGATCGCGCGCGCGGAAGACCACGCCCATTCCGCCGGCGCCGATCTGCTCCAGGATCTCGTAGCGGCTCTCGGCCGAGGCCTGCGCGCGCCGCCCGGACGACGCTCGACCCGAACCGGCCGATCGGTCCGCCGGAGATCCGCTTGCGCAGCCCCTCGATCCGCGTCGAGAGCTCTGGCCAGGTCGGCTCCTCCTCGCGCAGCTTCTCGAGCGATTCGAGCGCGCGCGGAAGATCTCCGCTGCGCTCCCAGAGCTCGGACAGACGTGAGCGCAGCTCGGGTGCGGCGCTCGGGGCGTCGGAACGCTCCAGCCGCTCGTGAAGCTTGTGAGCGGCGAGGTCGACGTGCCCTTCGGCTTCGAGCGCATCGACCAGCATCAGACACGCTCGCGTGTAGTTCGGATCGCCCGGCAGAACCTGCTGGAGCAGCTTGATCGCGCGACTCCGGTCGTCGCGATCGCGCGCGAGCGCGGCGGCATCGAAGTGCTCTCCGCGGCGCTCGAGGACGCCGATCACACGGTCCGCGTCCTCGGCCTCGCGGTAGCAGTCGAGCGCGCGGTCGAGCTCCGATGCCGCTTCGTACGCCTGCCCGGCGCGGACCGGGTCGCCCGCGCGGCGGTACATGTCGCCGGCACGCACGGGCTCGCCCGCCTTCTCGTAGAGCGAAGCCGCCTGCGCCCAGTCCTCGAGCTCCTCGCGCAGGCGAGCCGCTTCGCGGGAAGTGCCCGGCGTACTCGAAGTGCTCCGCCGCGCGCGAGCGGTTGCTCTGCTCGACGTGCATCCGCGCGAGCAGGAGGTTCGAGACCTTGTCCTGTCCCTCGCGCGCGAGCGCGCGCGCGGCCGATTGGCACGTCGCCCTGCAGGTACGGCGCGACGGCGGGCGGGCAGCCCTTGAAGAGCACGCCCTCGGACACGCCGAGGTCCACCTCGACGATCCGCGTCGCGTAGTCGTCGACGTCGACCTCGCGCTCCGCGACCCGGTCGCCGGAGCCGACCGCGATCACGTGGCGACCCATCGGCAGGCCGATGCGTACCGACTGTCCGCGCGTGTGACGCAGCGTGTCTGGACGACCGTGGGCCGAGATCGTGCACTCGCGCACGGTCTGGCGGTCCCAGACGACTCGAACCTCGACCGGGCAGGAGCGTGGCCGCAGGTCGAACTCGAGGCGGTGCGTGTCGCGGCTGCGCACGTGGATGAGCTGGGATTCGAAGGGCTGCTCGATCGGCTCGTCGCCCGAACCCGAGAACAGATCGCCATCGACCGTGATCCAGTAGCGCCCGGGAGTGAGCCCTCGGAACTGCGTCTCTCGCGCCACCAGATAGTGTTCGGTCCGTGACGAGACCTTGCCGTGCGTCGCTTCGCGCTCGCCGCGGGGCGCCCGCCCGGTCCGGGGTTTTCCGTGCGAGAGCGTGACCGTGAAGCTGCCGCGCAGGTCGTCGGGGTAGGCGATGCAGACCACCAGGTCTCCACGGCCGCGAACGGTGCGCAGGACGACGAGCGCGACGACGAGTCCGAGCAGCGCTGCGAGCAAGCTGCGCCGTCCGGTCGGTTCAGTCGCGAAATCCGCGATCGGCAGCATTCGGCGCTGCCATTCGCCGGGAACCGCTCCCCAGGCGCGCTTCAGGGCCGTCTCGATCTCGGGCGACCAGCGCTGCCAGCTCTCCTCGACCCATGCGCGCATGTTCGGCGCCGACGAGGCGATCGAGCTCGCCGAACGACGGGGGCCCGGGCGGCGTTGCGGGGATGTACGGCCGGGACGGAATCCTGCGCGGGCGACTCGAGGCTCGATCCGAGCGCGGATCCCGGGCGCCGTCCGTCGCCGCGTCGTCCGCCCCTTGCCCCATGTCGAGCAGGTTCCAGCTTCGCGAAGGCGCCTCGGGTTCCCGAGCGATCGATTCGGTCACCACCGGTTCGGCGGCGGACTCCTCCCCGCGCGCCGGCAGAACGGCGAGAAACCAGGCGGCGGCAAGCAGGATTGCCGCCGATCTTGCGTGTCTCGTGATGCGCATCGCGCCAGACGATTCTTCGGTGCCGCGCGGACTTCGATTGAGTGGTCGCCGCCTCGCCCGAACCCGGGCTACGATGGTTCGGGGAGCCTGGCCGAATGCGGGAACGGACCTTCCTGACACAAGAAATCGATCGAGGTCCGTCGGGGCCGAAGATCGGTGCGTTCTTCGACGTGGACGGCACCCTCCTCGCGGGCTTCTCGGCCATCGCGTTCTGGCGGGACCGGCTGCTCTCGGGACAGATGAGCCTGTCCGACGTTTCCGAGAACCTGCTCGCGTTCGTCGGTTTTCAGCGCGGGCGGGTGGGGTTCTCCGGCATGCTCGCCGCGTGGTCCGGAATCCTGCGCGGCACACCGGAGCAGGATCTCGTCGCGACGGGCGTGCGGCTCTTCGACTCCGAACTCGCCGCACTCGTGTATCCCGAATCGCGAGCGCTCGTCACCGCGCACCTGCGTCGGGGCCACACCGTGGCGATCGTGTCGGCAGCGACGCGCTACCAGGTCGAGCCGCTCGCGCGGGATCTCGGCATCGAGCACGTGCTCTGCACGCGGCTCGAGGTCGAGGACGGGAAGTTCACCGGGCGCTACATCTCGCCGCCGTGCTGGGGCGAGGGCAAGGCCAGCGCGGTGCGGGAGCTCGCGTCGCGCGACGGTGTAGACCTCGAGCAGAGCTACTTCTACAGCGACGCCGCCGAGGATCTGCCGCTCTTCGAGATCGTCGGGCGGCCGCGGCCGACCAATCCCGACGCGAGGCTCGCGCGCATCGCCGAGCGGCGCACCTGGCCGGTGCGGAAGTTCAAGAGCCGCGGGCGTCCCGGAGTCGCGGAGGTCGTGCGCACGATCCTCGCCACGACGTCGGGCGCGACCGCGTTTCTGCTCGGACTGCCGCTCGCATTCGTGACCGGGCGGCCGAAGGAGCTCTTCGACTTCTCGCTCGCCGCCTGGGGCGATCTCGGCACCGCGCTCGCCGGAATCGAGCTCGCCGTCGAGGGCGAGGAGCACCTGTGGTCGGACCGCCCGGCGGTCTTCATCTTCAACCACCAGAGCGCGATCGACGTGCTGCTGCTCTGCAAGCTCCTGCGCCGCGACTTCGTCGGCGTGGCGAAGAAGGAGCTGCGGCGCGTGCCGTTCCTCGGGTCGTTCGCACGCTTCTCGGGCACGGTCTTCATCGACCGCGCGAACTCCACGCTCGGCGATCCGCGCGCTCCAGCCCGCCGTCGAACGCGCTCCGCCGCGGCACCTCGCTCGCGATCGCGCCCGAGGGCACGCGCACGCCGACGCCGCGGCTCGCACCCGTTCAAGAAGGGCGCCTTCCACATGGCGATGCAGGCGCGCGTGCCGATCGTGCCGATCGTGATCAAGAACGCGCTCGACGCGCTGCCCAAGCACGGGCTCGTGATCCGCCCGGCCCGAATCGAGGTCGTCGTGCATCCGCCGATCTCGACGCGCGGCTGGGTGCGCGAGGACATCGACCTGCACATCGCCGAGGTGCGCAGGCTGTACGAGGAGACGCTCTCGGACTGACGGAGCGCCGAAGTGAGACGGCTCACAAGCGGAGAGCCGGATCGAACGATACGCTGAGCAGAGCACACCCGCGCGCGGACCGTCATGACGACCCTCACGACCACGCCAGCCTCCTCGTCCAGACATCGGCTCGACGCCGCGCCGCCGCGCGTGGTGCTGCTGCCCGTCGTGACGACGCTGTGCGCGATTGGCGTAGTCCTCGGGTTCCTCGCCCGCGACGAGATGTACGTCACTCCCGATGCCGGACTCGGGTACGGACTCGGAGTCGCGGGACTGTGCGCGCTCTGCTCGCTCCTGCTCTACTCGCTGAGGAAGCGCGCGCGCTCTCTTCGGTCGTGGGGGGCTCTCCGGCACTGGTTCCACGTCCACATGATGCTCGGAGTGGTCGGTCCCACGCTGGTCCTCTTCCACGCCAACTTCGAAGTGCACTCGACGAACGCGGCGGTCGCTCTCGGAGCGATGGTGATCGTCGCCGCCAGTGGCTTCGTCGGGCGATTCGCCTACTCGCGCGTTCATCTGGGATTGTTCGGCCAGCGCGAGACCCTCCGCGACGTCAGCGCGCGAGCGGATGCGAGCCGCAGCGCGCTTCACACCGCGCTGCGCGCCGTTCCGGAAGTCGAACTTTGCGTTCGCGAGTTCGAGCAGCGGGCGCTCGCTCGGTCCGGTGGGGTTCTGGCCGAGCTCTGGCGCGCGGTCGAGCTCGGCCGACAAACGCGTTCGATCCGACGGCGCGCGCGAGCGATGCTTCGCCAGGCTTCGCCGGCTGCTCTGCCGGCGGGTGCGAGTGCGGTCTCTCGCGGTCTCGACACCCACCTCGCACTGGTGCGGCGCGTGGCGGAGTTCGGTTTCTACGAGGGCGTTCTGTCCCTCTGGCACGCGCTGCACGTTCCGCTCGGCGTCGTGCTCTACATCGCGGCGGCGATTCATGTGATCGCCGTGCATCTCTACTGAGTGCGCGCGAACGCACTCGCGAGTCGGCTGGCACTCGTCGTCGGTCTCTTGGCTTCGAGCGCCGGCGCGCAGACGTTCGAGCGACTCGTGATGCCCGGAGTGCTCTCGAAGGCTCACGCGGACCTCGAGTCCGACTGTTCGAAGTGCCACACGCCCTTCAAGCGCGCGGAGCAGTCGGAGCTCTGCCTCGGCTGCCACGACCACCAAGCGGTCGCAGCCGACATTCGCGACAAGCGGGGATTCCACGGGACGGCTCCCCCCGTCGAAGGCGCCGAGTGCAGATCGTGTCATCCGGAGCACAAGGGGCGCGACGCCGACATCATCGGTCTCGAGCGGAGCTCCTTCCCCCACGACTTCACCGACTACCCGTTGCGCGGTGCGCACGTGCGGGTCTCCTGCGAAGGATGTCACGACCCGGACAAGGCCTTCCGCGACGCACGCGCGAGCTGTGCCGACTGCCACGCCGCGGCGGACGTGCACCGCGGGGAGCTCGGAAAGGACTGCGAAAGCTGTCACACGGAAGAGCGCTGGCGAGAGGCTCGATTCGACCACGGCAAGACGAAATTCCCTCTCGAAGGAAAGCACCGGGACGTCGCGTGCGCGCTTTGCCACGCGGGCGAGCGCTATTCGGGAATACCGATGGACTGCGTCGGCTGTCATCGCGTGGATGACGTCCACCGGGGTCGATTCGGCGACGCGTGCGAGAGCTGTCATACGAGCGGCCAGTGGAAGACGCAGAACTTCGACCACGCAGGAAAGACCCGGTTCCCACTCACCGGCAAGCATGCGAAGGTGCCTTGCGAGGGCTGTCATCCGGACGGCCTGGTCGATCAGAAGCTCGAGCTGAACTGCCTCTCGTGTCACCGCGGAGACGACGTCCACGACGGACGAAACGGCGCCGACTGCGAGCGATGCCACGGAACATCTGCCTGGAAGCCCGCGACGTTCGATCACGATCGGAACACGGAGTTTCCGCTTCACGGAGCCCATCGAGAAGTGAGCTGTGCGGCCTGTCACACGAAGCCGGTGCATCAACAGAAGCTGGGTTCGACCTGCATCGCCTGTCACGTCGCGGACGACGTGCACAAAGAGCAGCTCGGCGGCGACTGCGGCCGCTGTCACGGCGAGATCAGCTGGAAGGAGAAGGTCAGGTTCGATCACGACCTGGCGCGTTTTCCATTGCTCGGGCTGCACGCCGTCGTCGCATGCGAGGAGTGCCACTCGACCGGGGTCTATCGCGATACGGAGCAGAAGTGCGTCGCCTGCCACGCGCGGCAAGACGTGCACGAGGACCGGCTGGGTCCGAAGTGCGAGGTCTGCCACACCCCCAACGGCTGGAAGGTCTGGAAGTTCGACCACGCCACGCAGACGAAGTTCCCGCTCCGGGGCG
This sequence comes from uncultured delta proteobacterium, assembly GCA_963704165.1. Lineage (GTDB taxonomy): Bacteria > Myxococcota_A > UBA9160 > SZUA-336 > SZUA-336 > VGRW01. Next base: position 397,452 of record CAVPHD010000004.1, read on the forward strand.
GCCACTCTCAAGTGGCGTGTGAGACCTGCCACGTCGAGCCGGTCGCGACCAAGCCCTCTCTCTCGACCGGATGCGACTCCTGTCACGGCGCGGAGGATCCCCACCGAGGTGCGTTCGGAAGGAACTGCGAGCGCTGTCACGGCGAGCAGTCGTGGAGAGACGTGAGGATCGCGCGCTGACCTTCGCCTGACTCAGAACAGGCCGAGCAATCCTCGGCTCTTCCCGGATTCGGTCTCGAGATAGCTTGCGATCTCTGGATGGCCGGCCTGACGGGCCTGCGCTGCCGCGGTGAGGCCGATCTCGTTCTTTGCGCCGATGCGTACGTCTCGCCGGACCAGAAGCTCCACGACCGCCTGATGTCCCGACGCTGCTGCAAACATCAGGGCCGTGTCGCGACGTTGCCCACGCGCATCGGGATCCGCATTCGCGTCGAGGAGGGCTTTGGCGGTCGCGAGCTGCCCGTTGCTCGCGGCGAGCATGAGCGCGGTGTTCCCCAGGCGGTTGGGTGCGTCGATCCCGGCACCGCGGTCGAGCAGGGCGCGCACGGTGACGACATCGCCCGCGGCCGCAGCACGCGAGAGCACGGGCGTCCCATCCGCGCAGATCGTCGCGGTCGAGGCGCCGTGTTCGACGAGGGCGGCGGAGATCGCCGGGCGTTGACCGCGCAGCGCCAGACACAGCATCGACTCGCCAGAGTCGTCACGCCTCTCCGCTCGTGCTCCGAGAGCGAGCAGCGCGCGCGCGGCATCGGAGCTTCCAGAGCGTATCGCGTAGACGAGAGGCGGGATCCCGTCCGCGTCCGGATCGTCGGGACGGGCACCTGCGCGGACGAGAAGCTGGACGATCTCGGCCGAGCCGTGACTTGCGGCCCAGCCGAGCGGGGTTCGTCGCGCGCCATCGACGGCGTTCGGATTTGCGGAGTTCTCCAGCAATACGCTGACCGTGCTCACGTGGCCTTCGCTCGAAGCGAGGGACAGCGCGTTCCGGCCATCTGCCGCGCGAGCGCGGAGGTCCGCGTGCGCGCGCACGAGCGCGGAGACGATCTCGGCGTGGCCGTTGCGTGCGGCTGCGAGCAGGGGGGTGTCACCTGCATCGTCGCGCACCTCGAGCGAGACCCTTCGCGCGATCAGACCGAGGGCGAGGTCGGTCTCGCCACGCCTCGAAGCGACGACGAGCGCGTCGGTTCCGTCGTGGGTCTCCGCCAACCAGGCCGCGGAATCCGCCGCACGCACCGACGCGGGAACGGGCTGCGGCGCCGCCCGCGTCTTTGCCCGCGCGCGTTCCTTGGCGGGTGCCGGGCTCCGAGCAGTTCTCGCCTGCGCGTCCTCGGGCTCCGCCTCGAGTTCGTCGAGCTTCGCGATCGCCCCCGCGTGTCCCTGATCCGCGGCCGCCCGAAACCAGCGCAACGCGGCCTTCCGATCGCGCTTCGTTCCCCAGCCGTCGCGATACAGTCCAGCGACACAGAATTGTGACCGAGCATCGCCGCTCTCTGCCGAGGTGAGCCACCAATGGAACGCCTGCTCGGGGTTCTGCTTCACGCCGCGTCCCGAGCGATACAGCGAGCCGAGCTGGTATTGCGCGTCGGGATCTCCCTTCTCGGCGAGTACGCTCCAGAGAGTCGCCGCGCGTTCGAAGTCGCGCAGGCGAGCCGCCAGACGGGCGTCCTCCGCCGGGTCGGCGAGAGAGGTCGAGGCGGTCGAGAGCGCCACGGCCACCACCACGAGAAGCGCCCAGACGCTAGTGAAGTGGTGTGCCACGTTTCGTCTCCGTCTCGATTCCGATCGCTTGCAGGAACGCGGTTGGCAGCACACCCCCCACGCAAACGATCACGGCGTCGCTCGCGACGTCTTCGATCCCGTCTCCGGTCTCAAGTACCGCGACGCCCGGGCGGATCTCGACGACCGTGGAGCCGAGCCGAACGAACAGCTGACCCGAATCGCGCGCAGCTTCGACACGGGCGCGGTTTGCCGGCTTCACGCGCGAGAACGCATCTCCCCGGTAAGAAAGCGTGACGCGAGTGCCGGGCTCGCTCGCGAGGCCCAGCGCCGCCTCGAGCGCGCTGTCTCCGCCGCCGACGACGAGTACGCTCTGACCGCGGTACTGCTCCGGATCGACGAGCCGGTAGACGACGTGCGGCGACTCCTCTCCGGGAACTCCGAGCTTCGCGGGCGTTCCGCGACGACCGATCGCGAGCACGAGCGTTCGCGCGAGGTGACTCGAACGCGAGGTCCTCACTTCGAAGCCGGTTTCCACTCGTCCGACGGCCTCGACGCGTTCCTGGTAACGGACGTCGAGGCCGGTCCCTCGAACGACATCGGTGAAGAGCTGGAGCAGCGACTCCTTGCTGATCTCGCCCGTCGGGATCCGACCGTACAGAGGCAAGGTGCAGGCGGACGTCATGACGATCTTGCCTCGGGGATAGTGCGCGACCGTTCCACCCAGGCTCTCCTGCTCGATCGTCGCGAACCGAAGACCCTTCTCCTTCGCGGCGAGCGAGGCCGAGAGACCGGCGGGTCCGGCGCCGACGATCAAGACGTCGAGAACCTCGTCCGAGGTGCGCCCGTCGAGAGCTCCGACGACCGACTCGATCACCTGTCGGCCCTGCTCGATGGCATTCCGGATCAGGCCCATTCCTCCGAGCTCGCCGGCCACGAAGATACCCGGCACAGCGGTCTGGAAGTCGGGGCCGAGGCGCGGGATCTCGACTCCGCGACTCTCGGTTCCCAACACGAGCGTGATCGCGTCGAACGGGCAGGCGGTCTGGCACGCGCCGTGACCGATGCAGTGCGTGGGGTTCACGAGCACGGCCTTTCCGCGCACGAGACCCAGCACGTTCTCCTCCGGGCAGGCTTTCACGCACGAGCCGCAGCCGAGACAGCGATTCGGATTGATCGAAGGGTGAAGCGACGCGGGCTCGGTGAGCTTCGATGCGATGGCTTCGCGAAGCGTCGCAGCGCTTCGGCGCTCCATTCTTCGCCTCGACGCGGAGTATCCGGCGAGCGCGAGCCCGAACGGGACGAGATAGAGCAGAACGAAGACGGAAGACGACTCAGAAATCATATCGGAGCCCACCCGAGAAGGCGTAGATGAACTCATCGCCGCCGGTCGCGTCGAACGAGCGGCTCGTCCATTCCAATCCCGCATCTCCGAAGAGCGTCAGCTTCCAGATGCGGTACTCGACACCGAGGTACGGCCGGAGGGTGAGCGATCCGTTCCGCGCACGCGAAGCGGCCGCGGCCGCGGTCGGATCCTCTGCGGTCTCGTCGGGATCGGGAATGAACTCGTCGCGCCCGCGGCGATTTCGCCAATCGAGGCGGATGCGCGGCAGGACGCGGAGCTTCGGCGTGATCGGGTAGCGCTCGTTGATGATCAACGACCAGGTGTTCGAGACGTCGCCGTCGAAGTAGCGCACACCGATCGTGCCGACGTCACCGTTCGTGAAGAGATTCGAGACGACGAGCTGCGGGTAGTAGGAGAACTCCCAACCCGTGCTCTCCATCGCGTCGACGCCGCCAGATGCGGGAGTGTCGGACAGGTACGAAGCCGAGACGTCGAGCGCGATCTGCACCCGATCGCTCAGCTGGTGAGATGCCCCGAGGCTCGTCAGCGCGGAGCGCGGCGTGCGATCCTTCGCGAGCTGCTTGATCTCGCTCCGTGAGTACAGCTCGTGCAGATCCTCGAGGCGATCGACGCCCTGGCCTTGAATCGCGTTCCAGCTGGTCAGGATCGGGCTGTTCCGATAGTCGACGAACAGGGTCGCGCTGGTCGTGGGACCGAGCTGCCAGTTCCCGCTCAGGAGGGCGGTGTTGAGATCGCCGAAGTAGAGGTCGTAGTCGACGTAGCTCGCCACGAAGAGATCGTCGTCGGCATAGCGAAGCTCTCCGCCGATGCCGTTCCGGTCGAGCATTCCGTCGGCGTGCTGTCGAAGCGAGAAGATCTGCACATCGACGAGCCCGCCAAGGTCTTCGGCGTCGAGGCTCAGGCCGTACAGGAATCGGCCCGTTTCGATCGAGTCGGAGTTCTGGATCTCGACCGGGGAGCCGCCGCGAACCGTGACGCGCCACTGCTCGGCGAGCCGACGACTGAGGCGAACGCCGTCGAAGCGCGTCGTGACCCCGGCCGTGTTTCCCGGCTGCCGTCCGAACGTCGCGGAGTACGGTCCCGTGCGCTGCGCGACGTCGAGGAAGAGCGCGCTGACCCGCGTGTCGTTGTGGTCCATTCCTTCGGCGAAGTCGAAGCGGTACGACGCCGAGGCCAGGCCTCGCCACGCGAACTTGTCTCCGCGAGCGCGAGTCGAGACGCTGAGATCCGAGAACAGCGATGAATCGGTGAGGAGCGCGCCGGTTGCATCGCTGTCCAGGGTTTCGTGCCGGTATTGCGTCGATGCGCTGCCGAAGAGCTCGAGCTCACTCGGGCGCGTCGCGGCCATCGTTCCGGTACCCGACCGCCCCGAGGGCTTCGCGCCTGCGGTCAGAAGCGCGTCCAGCCGCTGGCGGACTCGCGCGGATCCCTCGCCATCCGGATACCACTTCAGGTACTCCTCGTACTCGGCCTTCGCGTGTGCGAGCTGACCACGGCGCTCGCGCGCGACGCCGAGCAGCTCCTTCGCCTCGCGCGAATTCACGTGCTCGGGAAGAGTGACGATCTTCGTGAAGACACGGATCGCCTGGTCGAAATCGCCGGCCGTCATGGCGTTTCGCCCGGACGCCATGAGCTCGTGGCTGCGCAGGAGCGGGTCGCTGGATTCGGGTCGCGAGGCGGCGCCGCGACCCTCTCGAGCCCGCACCGAGACGACGAGGCTCCGGAAGTCTCCACCCTGCCTGACCTCGAAGCTGACGCCGCGAGAGAAGCGAAGGACCAGGTAGCGCCCGTCGGGTCGCCCGCCCTCGTAGCTGACGTCGAGAAGGGGAACCGGGGAGTCGGGCGGCGCGGAGAGGGTCTCGGTGCCGGCGAGCAAGGAGACGGTGCGCGGGGCCAGAGAGATCGGGTCGATCTGGATCTGCAGCGTTTCGCCGCTCGCCGCGGGGGCGTGGCGGAGATAGCGAACCGGCGTCATGAAGCGAACGACCACGTCGATCGTTCCGCCGTGCTCGCGCATCTCGATCGCCTCGAGGACGCGTTGCGGCGTCGGCGCCGCTCGCGCTCGCCCCGGCGCGAGGAGTGCCAGCAAGAGCCAGGCGAGCATCGGGACGATTGTGCCGGGCCGCCCCGGCGTCGGAATCACCAGTCACCTCTGGACGCGCGGTGTTCCCCACTTCGCGACTCCTGGATCCGGGTCAGGGAACTGTCGGTGTAGGTGTGGCAGCTTCCCGTGCAGTCGCGGAGCTCGCTGACCGTGTAGAGCACTCGAGGCGTATCGACCTTCTCGTGCTTGTCGGCTCTGAAGTCCGTGGCGTGGCAGCCCGCGCAGTCGGGCCGGTAGCTCGCGTTCCGCCAGGCATTCGCCTGCGTGTTGCCAATGTGACAATCGCTGCAGTCGCCCACCGAGCGGTGACCGACGGGGTAGTTCGGTGAGCTGTGGCTGAACGTGGAAGGCGTCCAACGCGTGGTGGAGTGGCAATCCACGCAATCGAGTGACGTCACGAAATGATTCGACGGCTTTCCTGTCGCGCTACTCCCGTTGTGACAGGTCCCGCAGTTCCCGGTGACGCTGGCGTGGTCGAAGCGCGCGGGGAGCCAGGCCAGCGTCGAGTGGCAGTCCTCACAGGTGTTCGCGCTGGCGACGTGATTCGCCGACTTGCCCGTCGCGGTCGTGCCGTTGTGACAGGTGATGCAGTTCCCGGTGACGCTGGCGTGGTCGAAGCGCGCGGGGAGCCAGGCGTTGGTGGTGTGGCAGTCCTCGCAGGCATTCGAGCTCTGGATGTGGTTCGAGTTCTTGCCGGTGGCGGTCGTGCCGTTGTGACAGGTGGAGCAGGCGCCGGTGACGCTGGCGTGGTCGAAGCGCGCGGGGAGCCAGGCGTTGGTGGTGTGGCAGTCCTCGCAGGCATTCGAGCTCTGGATGTGGTTCGAGTTCTTGCCGGTGGCGGTCGTGCCGTTGTGACAGGTGGAGCAGGCGCCGGTGACGCTGGCGTGGTCGAAGCGCGCGGGGAGCCAGGCGGTGGTGGTGTGGCAGTCCTCGCAGGCGTTCGAGCTCTGGATGTGGCGCGAGTTCTTGCCGGTGGCGGTCGTGCCGTTGTGACAGGTGGAGCAGGCGCCGGTGACGCTGGCGTGGTCGAAGCGCGCGGGGAGCCAGGCGGTGGTGGTGTGGCAGTCCTCGCAGGCGTTCGAGCTCTGGATGTGGCGCGAGTTCTTGCCGGTGGCGGTCGTGCCGTTGTGACAGGTGGAGCAGGCGCCGGTGACGCTGGCGTGGTCGAAGCGCGCGGGGAGCCAGGCGTTGGTGGTGTGGCACACATCGCAGTTGTTCGACGACGCCGGGTGATTCGCCGGCTTGCCCATGACGATGGTCCCGTTGTGGCAACTGGCGCAGCTGGCGGTCGCGTCGAGGTGATCAAATCGTGCGCCGCGCCAGGTCGCGACGGAGTGACATTCCTCGCAGGGTGCCGAGGTGCTGATGTGCCTCACCGGCTTGGCGGTCAGCGCTCGGGATCCCGCGCCTCCGTGGCACGCGGCGCACTTCGTCGGTGTTCCCTGGAACGCTCCCGCGATGTGGCACGCCTCGCAGGCGACGTCGGCGTGGGCTCCATTCAACGGAAAGCCGGTGCGCATGTGGTCGAACTCGAGCGGCGCCTCGGCCCTGGGTGCCGCCGCTGCCGAAAAGATCAGCGCCACCGAAACTCCGCCGATCGCGAGCCAGGTTCCGACTCGAGCTGCAGGTTCCAGATGGAGCAGGGGCGAACGGCTACCGCGCGGCATCGCCTCAAGATCGACATCTGCGTACGCGCTGACTGTGAGCTGGATTACATCGCTGCGGCTCCGGCTCGCTCGCGGATGGTCGCGCGACGGGTACTCTAGGGCCATGGGGGGTGTGGCCGACCGTCACCCGCGCGACCGCCTGCGCCGGGAGCTCGGACTTCGCGACGCGACGCTACTCTGTGTAGCTTCGGTGATCGGATCGGGGATCTTCCTGACGCCGGGTGCGATCGCGGAGCGGCTCCCGTACCCGGGTTTGATCCTTGCGGTCTGGGTCGCGGGCGGAATGCTCTCTCTCGCCGGGGCGCTCGCGAACGCGGAGCTCGGCGCGATGTACCCGCACGCGGGCGGCGACTACGTGTACCTGCGCGAGGCGTTCTCGGGCTTCGCGGGCTTCCTGATGGGCTGGGTCTCGTTCTTCGCGATCTTCACGGGAACGGTCGCGACGCTCGCGGCCGGATTCGCCGAGGCGCTCGATCCGATGCTCGACCTCGGCGAGGGCGGCAAGCTCGGGGTCGCGCTCGCCGTCACCCTCGCCGCGAGCTGGCTCAACGTGATCGGCGTGCGAGACAGCGCGCGATTCAACAACGCGACGGCGCTGCTCAAGATCGGCGCGCTCGCCGCGCTGGTCCTGCTCGCGCCGTGCTCGAATGCCGGTGACGTCGCGAACCTGCGTCCGCTGATCTCGACGGCGGACGGCTTTCCGTTCGCGTCGTTCGGTCTCGCGCTCTCACCGGTCCTGTTCAGCTATCTCGGCTGGAACTCCGCGGTCTACGTCGCGAGCGAGATCCGCGACCCGCAGCGCAACATCCCGCGCTCGCTCTTTCTCGGGCTCGGGATCTGCATCGTGATCTACCTGCTCGTGAATGTGGTCTACCTGTACGCGATCCCGGCCACGGAGATGCGCGGCCTCGGCAACGCGGGCGAGGCGGCGGCCGACGCGCTCTTCGGTCCGGTGAGCGGGCGGATCCTCGCGTTCTTCGTGCTCGGATCGATTCTCGGCACGCTGAACGCGACGATCCTCGTCGGACCTCGGATCGCCTATGCCATGGCGCTCGACGAGCGCTTCTTCGCCCGCGTCGATCGCGTGCACGCGCTCTACCAGACACCGCACGTGGCGATCTGGGTGCAGGCCGGCGTGGCGAGCGCGCTGCTGCTCGTGCTGCGGAGCTTCCCCAGCGTGCTCGACTTCACCACCTTCGCAATCGTGCTCGCGACGATCGCCGACACGCTCGCGCTCTACACACTTCGGCGTCGACGGCCGGAGCTGCCCCGTCCCTACCGAGTCTGGGGCTACCCGTGGGTTCCCGCCGCGTATCTGGTCGCCAACGCGCTCGTCGCGTTCGCGATGCTGCGCGGGAACCCGCTCGAGTCGCTGGCCTGCGTCTTCGTGATCGCGAGCGGCGTGCCGTTCTACGTGGCCTTCTCGCGACGCACGCGCAGGGCGTAGACTCGAGCGATCATCCGGGAGGGAGATCGAGTCATGCCCAAGGTCGACGGCGGGGAATTGCTGGTGCGCGTGTTCGAGCGCGCGGGGATCGACACGATCTTCACGCTTCACGGTGGCCACCTCGATGCGATCCTGCAGGCCGCGAGCGCGCGCGGACTGAGGCTGGTTGACACACGGCACGAGCAGGCCGCGGGGCACGCCGCCGACGGGTGGGCGCGCACCACGGGTCGGCCGGGCGTGGCGATCGTGACCGCCGGACCGGGGTTCACCGACTGCGTGACCGCGATCGCGAACGCGTACCTCGACTGCATACCCACGCTCTTCATCGCGGGCGCCGCGCCTCTTCGCGAGGCCGAGACGCTGCCGCTGCAGGGCGGCATCGATCAGGTCGCGATGGTCGCTCCGATCACGAAGTGGGCGCATCGGGTCACCCACACCGAACGCATTCCCGATCTCGCGGCACAGGCGTTGCGGATCGCGACCACCGGTCGGCCGGGCCCGGTCTTTCTCGAGCTGCCGATCGACGTGCTCTTCGCGCGCGTCGATGAAGAGCGCGCACCGCTGCCCTTGAGCTTCGACGCCGGCGGCGCGCCCGCGCCCGCGCCGTCCGCCGTCGAGCGCGCGCTCGATCTGCTCGAAACCGCGGAGCGTCCGGCGATTCTCGCGGGCGGCGGTGCCTGGTTCTCCGGCGCCGGCCGCGAGCTCGTCGCATTCGCGGAGCGCATCGGCGCGCCCGTCTTCTCGAACGGGAAGGCGCACGGGCTGGTGCCCGCGGATCACCCGCTCTGCGGTCGTGGCTTCGCGACGCTGGCGATCGCGGGGCACGCGGGCTCGGCCGCGGCGGACTGCGTGCTGATCGTCGGCGCGCGCCTCGGTCTGTTCACCGGCGGGCGCGGCGGTCGTCTGATTCCGCCGGGGGCCAAGATCATCCAGATCGACGTCGCGGCCGAGGAGATCGGCCGCAATCGCGACATCGACCTCGCGATCACCGCGGATTGCCGCGAGGCGCTGCGCGCGCTCGACGAAGCGGCCGCACGTCGGACCTTCCGCGATCACGGGACCTGGATCCAGACGGTGCAGAGGGTCCGCCACGGGCACCGCTTCATGTTCGGCGAAGCGCTCGCGAGCGAGAAGGCGCCGATCCACCCGTATCGGCTGACCAGCGAGATCGCGCGCATGCTGCCGCGCGACGCGATCGTCGTCGCGGATGGTGGTGAGACCGCGTCCTGGATGGACATGGTCGCCGACGTGCACAGCGGCGGGAGCTGGATGTCGCACGGCTACCTCGGGTGCCTCGGCACCGGCATGCCGTTCGCGATCGCCGCGAAGGTCGCGCACCCGGATCGTCCGGTGCTGTGCATCGTCGGCGACGGTTCGGTGGGTTTGAACTTCGCCGAGTTCGACACCATGGTGCGTCATGGCTTGCCGATCGTCGTCGTGGTGAACAACGACCAGATCTGGGGCATGTCCGCGCACGGCCAGGATCTGATCTACGGCGAGGGACGGCGCGTCGTGACCGAGCTCGGGGCGACGCGCTACGACCTCGCCGCCGCGGGCTTCGGCTGCCACGCGGAGTACGTCGTCGATCCGGGCGAGATCCGCCCCGCGCTCGAGCGCGCATTCAAGAGCGGCAAGCCGGCCTGCGTGAACGTCATGACCGACCCGAAGGTGATCGCGCCGGTCACGATCGCGATGGTCGGCGGCGCGCGCCCGGCCGCGACGGCACCGACGGGCGCCGACGCGAAATCGACGATCCAGATCCCCTACTACGAGAATCTCGAGGAGTGAGAGGGGTCCGCTACTTCCGCCACGTGCCCGGCATCGGCGGCCAGCGTCCGATGCCGCCCTTCTCGACGAGCATTCCCGTCAGCGTCCGCTCCGCGTGTTCCGAACGCCAGGTGAGCATCGCCTGCGCGTTCGCGAGCAGGAGCGCGGCGTCGGTCACTTCGGTCCGCCAGGTCGGATCCGCGGCGAGATCGAAGCAGCGCGACGATCCGTCGCCGAACTGAACGTAGGCGAAGCGCTCGCTGCGCAGCACGGCGAGGTGCTGTCGCTCGAGGCGCCGATCCCAGGGCCAGACATGCGGACCGTTCGGAATGCGCGTGAAGCGCCAGTCGAACTCCCAGTGCGCGGCGTCGCGCCACCAGGGTGGCGTCTCTCCGCGCAGGAACGGAGTGAGCGGAAGGCCATCGCACTGCGTCGGGACGTCGATTCCCAGCACGTCGCAGAGCGTCGGGAAGACGTCGACGTTCTCGGTGAACCGGTCCAAAGCCGATCCGTGCGTCGCCGGGTGCCTCGGATCGCGGACGATGCCGAGGATGTGGTACGAGCCTTCGAAGTACCCGGACTTCCCGATCAGTCCGTGGTCGCCCAGATCCTCGCCGTGGTCCGAGGTCACCAGGATCCACGTGTCGTCCCAGAGCCCGCGTTCCTCGAGCGTCTGCCAGACGCGGCCGAGCTGGTGATCGACCTCGCTCACCATCCCGAAGTACTGCGCGCGTATGGCGCGGATCGCGTCGTCGCCGCTCGGCGCGGCGGTTTCGGGGTGGCGCATCAGCCCTTCGTGCAGCGGGTGGCGGCTCGTGGCCGGTGCGAGCGGTGACGGAATCGACGCGGGATCGTAGGCGTGCGCAAAGGGTCCGGCGGCGGCGTAGGGCGGATGCGGGCGGAAGTAGCTCGCGTGCGCGAACCACGGCCCGCGCTGTCCTTCGATCCACTCGACGAGCCGATCCGTGACGAACGACGATGCGCTGTGCTCGAGCGGTCGCTCGGATTCGAGCTCGAGCGCAGCGTCGGCGTCGGCGGGTCGCGGGTAGCCGAGCCTCTCCAGCCATTCGATCCACGCCCGGTGATCACCGTTCAGATCCAGCCCGACGTCGAAGCCGGGCAGCACGCCCTCGTAGCTCGACAGACGCGGGTCGTCCGGACCGGTCGATTCGCGCGGGTCGATGCTCTGGTCCGTGTAGCCGAAGAGCGTCGGCGCGTAGCCGGCGCGGCGGGCCGCGAGCGCCAGGTTGTCGAATCGCGCGTCGAGCGGCGTACCGTTCGCGACCACGCGGTTGTTCAGCTGATACGTTCCGGTGTAGAGGCACGCGCGCCCGGGACTGCACGGCGAGGACTGGCTGTAGTGCCGTGCGAGCCGGACACCCTGCGAGGCGAGCCGATCGAGGTTCGGCGTGCGCACGACCGGATGCCCCGCGGCGGACAGGCAATCCCCGCGGAACTGGTCGAGCGTGACGAGCAGGACGTTCAAGCTATCTCGAGCAGGTGAAGACCGTCGTCATCGGCACGATGATTCCGAACGTCAGGATACCGACCGCGACCCCCCAGAGCGGGACCCACGTCGTGACCTGGTGCAGGCCGTTCGGACAGCTTCTCGCGTCGATCTCGGTCGAGGAGCCGATCAGGTGCACCCGGGTGTCGCCGTACGAATCGCCCTTCGGGGTCGGAGCCTGCACCATCGTGCCGAGACAGCCGGTGAGCGAGGCGACCAAGAGGACTGCGATCACGGTGCGGAACGAGGCTTTCATGGGACTCCCTTCAGAATGCGGATTCCACGGCGCTCGCCGTGCTGCATCGGGCCGGAGCGTAGCCGACCGATGGCAGCAGTGGAACCGCGGGCGCGGACAGCACGAGGTCCTGGCCCGCGTCGATGCTCGAGCCCGGCACCGCGGGCAGCGACAGCGCGGAGAGCGCCAGGTTGCCTCCGTCGCCATTCCGGATCGGTTGAACCGATTCGGTGTAGCTCGGTCGTGCGCTGCCCGGGTCGGCGCGCGTCGGCGCGTTCAACGTGTAGAGAGTCCCGCCGCCGGTCACGCCGTTCCCCCAGACCAAGAACGGGATCGTGTAGTTCGCGGCGTCGGTCGCGGTTCCATGTCCGGTGCCCGTGCCGCCGTGGTCAGTGGAGAGGATGACGAGGGTGTTTCCGTCGAGCTGCGGGTCCGCCTCGACGAGCGCGAGGACGTCCGCGAGGTAGCCGTCGATCGTGTGGATCGAGGCGTTCCAGGCCGGACTGCCCCATCCGCTCGCGTGCCCCACGTCGTCGGGCGTGCTGTAGTGGACGAAGGCGTAGCGGAAGCGGCTCGAGGCCATGTCCGCGAGGAAGGTCGCGTGCATCGATGCTGCGGAGGTGTTCACGTAGCGGTCGATCTTGTCGGCGCCGTCATCCGCGCCGGTCACGTCGGGCGCGCCGTGCGCCGCGTCGTAGCTCTGTTCGAAGAGCACGAACTTGCTCTTCGACGCGTACAGAGCCGTCGAGAGCCCGTGATCGTGGGCGACGTCGAAAACGCTCGCGACGTACGAGAGGTTCGGGTTCCCGGACTCGTGCAGCGTGACGGTCGGCGCGGGATCACTGTTGCCCGTGTACCCGTGGTGCACCGTGTTCGGCAGTCCCGAAGGCTGCGAGACCGGGCGTCCGGTCAGCATCGAGACGTGGTTGGGCAGCGTGTTCGTGTGCGTGGTGTCGGTGCGCGCGTTGAAGGTGACGGCGCCCTCGGCGACGAAGCGCGCGAACGTCTCGTAGTCACCCGCGGTGTCGTTCGCGACCAGCGTTTCGAGCAGGGGGCCCGAGAGCCCATCGACACTGATCTGGATCACATGGTCGGCGGCGAAGGCCACGCTCGGTGCATGCCAGCCGAAGAGCGCGGCGAGCGCGAGCGCGACTGCCGAAGCGCAGGTCCTCCGATCCACGGCCGGATCCTAGCCGATCTCCGCGCTCGCACTCCGAGGAGACGCGCGGTCAGTGGCTCTCGCGCCAGGGATCCCAGTCGTCGCTGAGCTCGGGGAGCTTCGAGCGGTCGCCGAAGACCTCGCCGGAGAGAATCGGGCGCAGCAGGTCCGTCTCGAGCACCTCGCTCGCCGCCGCGACCCCGCTGCGCAGCACGCCGGAGATGCCCGGACCCGACGGCGTGCTCGCGCCGCACAGGAACAGGCCCTCGATCTCCGTGCGCGGTCCCACGCGCATCGGTCCGGCCTGGCGTGCAGGACATCTCGATCCCGTACGAGGTGCCGCCCGTCGAGTGCGTGAATCGCTCCTGGCTGATCGGCGTCGCGGCCTCCTGCCAGACGATGTGCTCGCGCAGGCCCGGAATCACCCGCTCCGACGTGTCGATCAGGTGGTCCATCAGCTCTTTCTTGCGCTCGCGGTAGACGGGATCGCGGTGGTACTCGCCGCCGTCGGCGGGGCCCTTCTCGACGTTCCAGATCGCGTAGTCGCGTGGCACCAGCGTCATGATCTGCAGGTTCGTGTGACCCGCGGGCGCGAGATGCGTGCTCACCGGATCCTTCAGGCTCGCGGTCGTGATGTACGCCATCGCCTTCGTCGAGAATCGACCGGCGTCGAGCTCGTCGTACATCGACTCGATGTCGTAGTCCGCCCCAGATGAAATGATTGCTGTTCGGCATGCCTTGCGCGGCGAGGTCGATGTCGAGGCCGAGGTAGACGCAGAAGAGCGGGATCGCCATCTCGAGATCGCGGATCCGCTCGAGCGTCTCGGGCTTGAGGTGCTCGGCACCGATCAGCTCGAAGTAGGTGCGCTTCAGGTCGGCGTTCGAGATCACGATCGGCGCGTCGATCTCCGTCGGCGGGCGGTCCTTCCTTCCCGTGACCACGCCGACGGCTCGGCCCTTCTCGATGCGAATGTGCCGGACCGGGCTCTGCGTCCGGACCTCGCCGCCGTTGGCGCGGATCGACTCGACCAGTCGACCCGCCAGCACCTGCCCGCCGCCTTCCGGGTAGTACGCGCCGCGCAGGAAGTGATCGGTCAGCCCCGCGGCCATCGCGACCGGCGTGTTGGAGGGACGCACCGCGTAGCAGCCCTGCTCGCCGAGCAGAACCGCCGCAGCCTGCGGCGAGAGCTTGTGCTCGGCGAAGAGGTCGGTCACCGGGCGCAGACCCTGCTGAAGGAAGGAAGGGGACTTCGTCAGGATGTCGGCCATGGCGATCTCGCCGCGGCCGAGCGCGTGCCCGGTGGTCGCCACGTCGCGCATCACGTCGAGAACCGCGTCGAGCGCCGCGGTCTCGGTGGGGAACGTCTGGTGCAGACGCGCCCGGTAGCGGTCCCAGCCGAACGGAACCCGAAACGACAGGTCGGGGAAGTGCAGCGTCGAGTAGCCGTCGGGATCCATCGGCCGGAACACCACGCGCTCCGCCAGGCCGAGCCCGTTCAGCACGGCCGTGATCACCCCGTCGCGGCCGCACTCGCCGATGTAGTGGATGCCGACGTCGAACTCGTACTCGCGACCCTGGTGCTTGCGCCGGAAGACCTGGCTGTTTCCGCCCGCGACGTAGTGACCTTCGAGCACCAGCGTCCGCCGGCCGGCCGCGCACAGGTACGCCGCCGTGGCGAGGCCACCCAGGCCCGATCCGATCACGATCGCGTCGAACTTCTCCCGCTCACCCGAAGCCGCGGCACCCATGCCTTCCTCCCCGCTCACCGGCGCAAACCAACACACCACGACGCGGCCGTGGGACACACGACCCCGCCGACGCACCGTTCCATGCTCTCACACAGGACCCCATGCATGCCGCGGGCCAGAGGATCCGAGGATCGCGGGGTGACCAGACCCCCGGGAACCGCGACGGCGCGGATGCCCAGCCAGCCGCAGCGAGCCCCGGGGCGTATGCCCTGGACTCGGTGCGAGACGTCGAAACAGGATTGTGTCGGAGCCGCGAGCCGCGAGCTGCAATCGGCGCGCGAACGCAGCCACTCAGGGTCGCCGTTCGACGGGATCCGGCGTCCCCGCGGCGCCTTCGCAAGTCACATCGAGTATCTCAGGTGGAAGCCGTCCCGATCCGTCCATGAGATCTGACAAGCTCACTTGCACCGTTTTGTTTCACCGCCGACCTGCCGAATCAGTGATTTCAGGGAGAGACGCGATGGGATCGGAGCGTCGACGGAATCCGCGTATTCGCTGCAACATCCCCTGCACGCTGCAGATCGGGAAGAGCTCGCTCACGGGCAAAGTCTGCAACGTCTCCGCGAGCGGGCTCGGCGTCACTGCGGTGGCACCGGGCGCGGACCAGGGCGATGCGGTCCGCGTGACTCTGCGCGCGGAGGGGAAGACGATCGTGATCCGCGCCCTCGTCTGGCACGTTCGGACGCTGAGTCACGGTGCGGACGAGAAGGCGTCGCGGATCTTCGGCCTCGTGCTCTCCGATGCCGCGCCGGAGTTCGCGAAGCTCGTCGAGCGGCTCGGCACGAAGCAGTCGAAACCGCCCGCCCCGCCGCCCCCGCCACCGACTCCCAAGCGTGCTCGTCCCGTCGTGCCCGGGCCCGCCGATCACGGCGCGATCGCGCTCGCGCGACCGGCGACAGGGGCGGCGAGCCCCGAGCCGGTCCGGCTCCGCGAGTATCGAATCCGAATCAAGCAGAACGGGGGCCCCCGAACCTGCCAGATCGTCGCGAGTGGCGTCAGCCTGGAAGCCGCGGTCAAGGCGGCGCTCGACGAGGTGGGTCCGGGCTGGATCGTTCTCGAGGCCGCCGCGATCAGCTGAGCACGAGCAAGGCAGTGCACCGGCATGGCAGTATGGGCCCGAGGAGCCTGACGACCATGCGAACCAAGCTTGCCGCGGATCTCGGCCTCGAGTTCCCGATCTTTGCATTCACCCACTGCCGCGACGTGGTCGCCGCGGTTTCCAACGCCGGCGGGCTCGGCGTGCTCGGCGTGGCCGGGCGCTCGCTCGCCGACCTGAAGATCGAGCTCGAGTGGATCGAGAAGCAGGTCGGCGACAAGCCGTACGGCGTCGATCTGCTCCTGCCGACGAAATTCGTCGGCAGCGACAAGGGCGGCTTCGACGCGTCGAAGCTCGACTCGCTGATCCCCGAAGGCCATCGCCGCTTCCTCGACGAGCTGCTCGAGAAGTACGGGGTACCGCAGCTTCCGCCCGGCGACGCCGCGAGCCCGGAGTTCAGCGTCGGCTTCGAGAAACAGCGCGACGTGCTCGACCTGTGCTTCGAGCACCGCATCCGACTGATCGCGAGCGCCCTCGGGCCTCCGCCGGAATACATGATCGAGCAGGGGCGCGCGAAGGGCGTGAAGGTGGCGGCGCTCGCGGGCACCGTCGAGCACGCGCGGCGGCACGTCGAGGCGGGCGTCGACATCGTCGTGGCACAGGGCTACGAGGCCGGCGGCCACACGGGCGAGATCTCGACCATGGTGCTCGTGCCCGAGGTCGTCGACGCCGTCGCTCCGCTGCCGGTGCTCGCCGCCGGCGGGATCGCGAATGGGCGCCAGATCACCGCGGCGCTCGCGCTCGGCGCGCAGGGCGTCTGGACCGGCTCGGTCTGGCTGACGACGGAAGAGGCCGAGACGCACCCGGTCGTGAAGGAGAAGTTCCTGCGCGCGTCCTCGCGCGACACCGTCCGCTCGCGCTCGGTCACCGGAAAGCCCGCGCGGCAGCTCCGCACCGCCTGGACCGAGGCCTGGGACGACCCGGCGAATCCGGCGCCGCTGCCGATGCCGCTCCAGCCGCGCCTGGTCCGCGAGGCGCAGGTGCGGATCGCGCGCTCCGCGCACAAGTCGCCCGGCGCCGAGCAGCTGATCAACTACTTCGTCGGTCAGGTCGTCGGCTCCATGAATCACGTGCGGCCGACGCGGCGCGTGATCGAGGAGATGGCGCAGGAGTACGCCGACACGATGGAGCGGCTCGACGCCTGGGCGGAGGGTTCGAGCGAGGAGTGAATCGAGCGGGGCGGCCCGCTCGCGGATCGCACCTCCTCAGCCGTCCAGGTCGCCGCTGCGCAGATCCTCGTCGACGCGGCGGTCGCGGCGTCGCAGGTACCAGAGCAGCGCCTGGCCTCCGAGCCAGCGCAGCGGCTCGGGTGGCCAGGGCCATTCGAAGCGCTCGAGCGCGCGTGCGAATTCCGGCGGCTCGCCGAGCGCCTCGTCGGCGAGCGCCGAGCCCATCATCGTGCAGGTCGGCACGCCGTGGCCGTTGCAGCCGCTGTAGTAGAGCGCGTTGCCGCCGCCGAGCGCGCCGTGGACGGGCAGGAAGTCCACGGTGAGCGCGATCCAGCCGCCCCAATAGCGCTCGATCGGTACACCGCCGAGGGTCGGGAAGCGCTCGCGGAACGCGCGCTCGATCAGCGCGAACGAATCCTCTTGATAGGCCGCGGGAAGGCGGCGGCCGAACGCAACGTTCACGTCCTTCGATCCGCCGACGACGCGGCCGTCCGCGGTGATGCGGTAGTTCTCGAGGATCTCGTGCGCGGTGTAGATCGCTTCGCCGCCGCGCCATCCGAGTGATTCGCGTTCGCTCGGCGTCAGCGGCCGCGTGACGAACTGGTGGACGCGCGCCGGGACCGTCTTGCCGCGCAGCAGGCCGAACGCGACGGGCGTGTAGGCGTTCGTGCAGAGCAAGACCTTCCGCGCGCGGAGCGTGCCGCCGGATGTCTCGATGCGCGGCTCGCCGCGAAGCTCGAGCGCCTGCACGGGCGTCTGTTCGAAGACGCGCGCGCCCGACGCGAGCACCGCGCGCCGCAGGCCGAGCGCGTACTTGCCCGGGTGCATGTGACCGCCGCAGCCCTCGAGCACGCCGAAGCGGAAGGCCGGCGGCAGGCCGCGCTCCCCCATCGCGGCCTCGTCGAGGAAGCTCGTCTTCAGGCCGAGGTCGCGCGCGAGCTCGGCGCTCGCGCGCAGCGGCTCGCGGTGGCGCGGGTGCACGCCGGCGATCACGTTTCCGCTCTGCACGTACTCGCATTCGATGCCGCGCGCCGCGATCGTCTCTTCCCAGAATTCGACGGCGCGCTCGGCGAAGCGAATCAGTCGCGCGCCGCGCTCGCGTCCGGCCTGTCGGATCACGCTGACGATGTCCTTGCCGATCGTCGGCGTGACGTGACCCGCGTTGCGGCCGCTCGCGCCCGCGCCGCAGAACTCCGCCTCGACGAGCGCGACGTCGACCCCGCGCTCGGCGAGCCGCAACGCGGCGCACATGCCGGTGATCCCGCCGCCGACGACGGCGACGTCGCAGTGCAGATCCCCTTCGAGCTTCGCAGCGAGGGGCGCCGGAGGCTCGAGCCAGAAGCTGCCGTCGGTGAAGGGAAGCTGCATTCGCGTCGGCCCTCAGTGGATCGAGTAGATCGAGGCCAGGATGCGCTCGAAGAGCGCGGCGGGAAGGAGGCGCTTCGCGAACGTCCCGGCGCGCTGGTCGCGGCGCCCCGCCGCGTAGCGCACGCCGACGCGGCGCGCCGAAACGAGCTTCGCCACGAGATCGGCGACGCGCTGCGGGTCCGCGCCGTTGCGCTCGTCGCGCTCGTAGATCGAGACCACGCGCTCCAGACGCGCCGCGTGAGCGGGCGAGCGCGCCGCGCGCGCGAAGACGCGCGAAGCCGTGAAGCCCGTCTTGAAGTCGCCCGGCGTGATCGACGTCGCGTCGATGCCGCTCCCCGCGAGCTCGAGTCGAAGCGCCTCGCCGAGCCCTTCGAGCGCGAACTTGCTCGCGCTGTAGAACGGCTGGTAGGGCAGGCCGACCAGGCCGCCGAGCGAGCCGATCGCGATCAGCCGCCCGCCCCGCTGCGCGCGCATCTGCGGAAGCACCGCGCGGATCATGCGCACGGCGCCGAAGAAGTTCGTCTCCATCTGCCAGCGGACCTCGTCGAGCTCGGTGTCCTCCACCGAGCCGCAGAGCCCGACGCCGGCGTTGTTGACCAGCACGTCGATGCGACGCTCGGCAGCGAGCAGCGCCTCGACGCAGCGGTGCACCGAGTCGTCGGAGGCGACGTCGAGCGCGAGCATGTGGACCGCCCCGTCGTCGCCCGCGGGCTTGCGGCTCGTGCCGTACACGCGGTGACCCCGCTCGGCCAGCGTGCGCGCGATGCAGCGCCCGAATCCCGACGACGCGCCGGTGACGAGCACGACCTTGGGTGTCTGCGGAACCACGAGACACCTTGGCACCGACGCGCACGGTCGGGCAAGTGCCGGTGTCTCGTGGGCGACGATTGCGAGGGCGAGACACATCTTCGTTCCCTTGCCGCGCCGCCCTCGTGGTTCGCCCAGTCGATTCGTCGCACCTCGGCTGATTCCGACACGGCACGATGGGCGCAGGCTGCGCGGACAGGCGGGCCGAAGAGCAAAGGAGGATACGAAGTACAAGCGCGATTCTGCTCCGCAACTTCCGGTATGAGGCGTTCGGCGGCGGTCCTCGACGGTGGAGATGCGGGCGAATGAGGCGGCGATCCGACCTCCGAGGCGGATTCTCCCCCCGAGGACCCGAGTCCATCGGACACCTCGGCGTCGGGTTGTTAGCAATTGGGTCGGGACGGAGAGTGCGATGAACTCGAAAACGCGACGACGCGGGTACCTCGCCGCCGCGCTGGCCGTAGTCGTATCGGCGGCGGCTGGCTTTGCCGCCTTTCGAATGGCCGTCTCGCAGCTCGAGCGGAAGGTCGCCGAGGTGCTCGGCCCGAGCAGCGAGATGTCAGCGCTCCGGGTCGGCTGGTCGGGCGTGGTGATCGAGGGCCTTCACATCGCGGCTCCATCGGGCTGGCCCTCGCCCGACGCGCTGCGTGCGGAGCGCGTTCTGATCGTACCGACCCTGCGCAGCCTCGTGTCGGGCGATTTCTATCGGATCCGCCTGGTCACGGTGACGCGGCCGTACCTGTCCGCGCTGCGCAAGGATGGTGAGATATCCCTCGCCCTGCCGGGCCTGCGTGGCGAGGCGAGCGCGCCCGGCGGCGGCACGCTCGCGGTCTTCTACGAGATCACACTCGAGGACGGTGTGATCGAGATCTTCGACGCCACGGTCGCGACGCCACCGCTCCGCATTCGGCTGGAGCAGATCGAGGCCCGCTTGGAGGACGTGATCGTGCCGGGCCTGAGCGGTCGCAGCGCATTCACGCTCGACGGCGTCGTAAAGGGCGCCCCGCCGGACGGCATCGCGCACGTCGACGGCTGGGTCGAGATCGGCACCCAGGACTCGTCGATCACGACGCGTCTGCGCTCGGTCGATCTGGTTCCGCTCGCGCCCTACTTGATCAAGCCGGACGAGCCCCCGATGCGGGCGGGTCGCGCGGACCTGGACCTGCATTCCGAGGTCCGCGACGGGCGTTTGAGGGCTCCCGGCTCGCTCACCATCACCGGCCTCGAGCTCGAGCCGCCGGAGGGCGTATTCGGCACGTTCATGGGCCTCTCGCGGCGCGCGGCGATCGCAAGCTTGGAAGAGAAGGGAGAGCGAATCACCGTCGACTTCGCGATCGAAGGTGCGGTCACCAACCCCGAGTTCTCGTTGAACGAAGCACTGAGCACGCAGCTCACCTACTCGCTCGCGAAGGCGCTTGGCCTGAGCATCGGTGGTCTGGTCGAGGGCGTGGGCATGATCGGGCTCGAGGGCGGCGAGGCCGCGGGCGACGCGGCGACGGGCATCGGCGGCTGGATCTGGGATCTGTTCGACAGCGAGCCCGAGAAGAAGTAGCTGCGCGACTCGCTTCCCATTCCCGCCTCGTTCCGTCAGGCTGTCGAGCATGCTCGAATCAATTGCGGTCATCCTGATCGTGCTCTGGCTGCTGGGCCTGGTGTCCTCCTACACGATGGGAGGATTGATCCACATCCTGGTGGTGATTGCGGTCGTGGTCATTTTGGTCCGCGTCATTCAGGGCCGAAGGGTCCTGTAGCCCGGGAAGAGCGCGCGGCCCGGCTCGGCGAACACGAGACGGCCACAGCGCGCCGCACGCACCGTGCCCCAGAGGCGGCGAGACGAGTGGCCGCTACCGAAGTCGTCGAGCCCGATCCGGACGCCCAACGCGCGCAGCTCGACAAGGACTCGGAGCGCGTGTCAGGTCAGCGTGGCCTTCACGAGCTCCACGAAGCTCGGAGCCAGCTTGAGCTGCGAGGCGTTCACGGAGACGCGAATTCGGCTCGACGGCGGGCTCTTGCTCCATGCAGCGATCTGACCAACGGCGCTTCGAAGCACGCGTTCACCCATCGGAAGAACAATTCGCGTCTCCTCGGCGGTAGTGTCTCGTGGGCCTGCGGGTGGGGCCGTGTCTCCGGGGGGATCTCCGCCCGGGGTGGGGTCCCGGGGTGTAGAGTTCCCGATCGACGGGAGTGGCGATGTACATCCCGAGGCGCCTCGCGCTGGTCCTCTTGGCTCTTGCGATCGGTCGCCTCGCCCATGCAGACGTCTTCTCCTACGAAGCGGTGGGCAACGCCGGACGCAACAACACGATCGACTCCAACGCCCTCTCGTGTGACACGGCCGAGGGTTGCTACACGAACCTCGGCGCACGCTGCTCGGACAACCCGAACCAGCTCTGCAACCTGCAGATCGTTCCCGCGGGACGCTGCACGTACGGCAGCCTGACCAGCGGTGTCGGTCCTTTCGGTACGAGCTGTGTGTTCCCGCACTGGGCGGGACGCTGCGCTGTCAATCCGAAGGTCGGCTGCTCGAGCAACGCTCAGTGCGCCGATGTCGGTGGCGCCTGCGACCTGACGATCTCGGTCTTCGGCGAGCTCGCGTCCTCGTACGGCGGGCAGTGCAACTGCCAGGGCACCGACGCCGCGGCGCCGGATTTCGAGATCGCGATCTGCGGCGGGAGCCTCTCGGTCTGTTCCGACGGAGATCCGATGCGCGACGTGGGAGGCCTGGGTGTCGCGCGCGGAATGGAGCTCAAGGTCGGCGGCGCCGGCGCGGAGACATTCGCAGGGCTCGGTCCATCGCTCACCGGTTCCGGCACGCCGTCGAGCTCGCCCGCGTACCCGATCGAGAATCCGCCGATCAGCTTCGATCCCCAGCGGGACGCCGGCAGCGTCGCGCGTGCCCCTGCGCAGGGGATTGGACCGATCCGCCCGATTCGCACCACCGAGGCGCGGGAGGTGGTTCCGTACGTTCACCCCGCGATCGGAACCCCGGTCGACGTGCGGAAGATGAAGTCGTTTGGCGACTCCTACTGGGAGGACTGGGCGTTCGTCTCGTCCGCGGTCTCGGGCACGTACAACACGCACGACGTCAGACTCCCGTGCGATCCGCCCGTCGGCTGGATCGTGGGCACTCCCGTTTCGGGGGGCCTGCACTGCCACGAGCTCGCGCGCGACGGACTGACGTTCCTCTGGGCCCGGGATCTGACCCCGGCGGAGATCGCGGCCTACACCGTCGGGGGGCAGCGGGTCTGTCCGCCGAACTGCAACAAGGACTTCGAGCTCTCGCCCCCGAGGTGCAGGAATCTCGTCGAGGCCGGTGCCATGGACCCGTACGCGGGTCTCCAGCTCGCGATCCAGAGCGGCGAGGAGGCCGCGGGGCGCCAGGCCGGCCTTCGAGACGCGATCGGCGTTTCGGTGTTCACCTGGACCACGTTCCTGGTCGACACCGATCTGCGTTGCAAGGTGGGCGGTTGGGGCAACGCGCCCGGCGTGGTCGGGCGTTGCAGCAATGGCTCGCGCGTCTGTGCACCCGGTAGCGCCGGCGACGCGGTCTGCGCGGCCGCGCCGAGCAACGGCAGCAGCTGCCGCACCTGCATGGGTCCGTACGACTCGATCACGAACCCACTCGGCCTGCCGATCGGTTACGCCACGCACGGCCGACCCGAGCTCGATCTCGTCTCGGGCCAGCGCATCGGCGGGATCGCGGGCCAGAGCAGCCACATCCGCCTTCCGCTCATCGTCGTCGGCACCACCGGCAACGCGGCCGCGGACTTCCGAGATCTCGCCGACGAGGGCGCGCCGGCCGTCGATCTCGCTGACCTCGGCCCGGTCGACCCGAATGGAGCTCCGTTCGCGAGCGGTGTGGGTGCGGGCGGAACGTTCGCGAACGGCGTGGCGCTGAACATCGACGAGCCCTGCTGCCTCGGCGGCCTCCCGGTCCCCTGGGACGCCGCGGCGCTCGGCAGCGTGCTGCCCGGATTCGAGAACGGCTTCAGCTACCGGTACGGGCCGGGTGGCGGAGACGTGACGCAGAGCGACTGGGCACGCACGTACGACATCGGTCCCGGTCCGGACGGGATTCCGGGCTGCATCGGTGACAACGCGCAGACGCTGAATGGATTCGAGGCGTGCACGTCTCGTCTCGGGAAGACGGCGGAGGGACCGAAGACCGATGGCTTCTACGCGACCGGCAAGGACGATCGCGTGATTCGATACACCGTCGGATCGACACAGATCCCGGCGTCCGCGGCGAGATTCAACTGGCGAAGCGGTTCGCCCTGGCTGCTGGCGTACTTCGGATTCGAGCAGATCCCGCCCGTCGTGAACACCGTCTCGGCGTTCACCGTCCGTGACATCAGCTTCTTCGTTCCACGAAGTGCGGACCTGTTGGTGAAGATGAACACGACCTGGTGTCCGCTCACGAGCGGATCCGCCGACTGCGGGTCGAGCGACGACAACTGCCTCTTGACGGGGGGTGATACGGACTTCGACGGTGTCTGCGACTCGGACGACAACTGCCCGTACGTCTCGAATCCCTCGCAGAGCGACGCGGGCGGCGTCGGGGCGGCGGGCGCCGACGGAATCGGCGACGTCTGTCAGTGCGGGGACGTGACGGGCGACGGCCGCGTGTTGGGCAGCGACGTGTTCGCGATCCGCACGGCGCTAGCGGCGGCCGGCGGGCCGATGGCCGCGCCCGAGCGGTGCAGCGTCACGGGTGCGATCGATGCGGGCGTGCTGCCCTCGGGCGCGCGGCGCGACTGCGATGTCGCGGACTTCGTACGGCTCGAGCGCGCCCTCGCGACGCTACCGCTCGGCGCGGCGCAGGTCTGCGAGAGCGCGGTGCCCTGAGGGCGGCTGCGCGCACTCCCGACGCAACCGACGCGATCCTCGACGCCCGCGACCCGGCGCCGCGGACGCCGCGCTGCCCCGACACGCCGAGGCTCGACCGCACGCTCGCGGTCGTGACGGGCGCGACCGGCGGGATCGGCACCGAGATCGCGCGCGGCTCCGCGCCGAGTTCGGCCGTGTGCCCGAGTGGCCTGCGCGAGTGCCCGAAGTCGACCTGTCTCCTTCCCGCGTTCGCCCAGAATTTGACCGACGGATTTCTGCGCACCCGGCTATCCAATGACCCGACGAAGGAAGACCGGGCTCGGACAACTTCCAATCACGAAATCGACACGAGCCCGCTCCGCGGCCGCGCAGAGGCACAAACGTTTCGCCGACGTCTGTGGTCGGGGAATCCGGGCGAGCGTGGTCGCCCACCCGCTACGACGCTGCGGGAACGGTGAAACCGGACTCTCTTGACAGAAGCGGGCAGCCGATCGTCGATGAGCCGCTGGGCGTCGCCAACGCTTGGGCGAAGAGGGGAACGCTGTTCGCGGCGGGCGGCGACCGAGTGAACGCTGCTCCCGAGACCGCGATGACGAACACGCTGCTCCTGCGCGAGCACAATCGCACGACCGGCGTGATCGAAGCCAACCACCCCGGGTGGGACGGCGAGCAAGGCCTCTAGGGGACGCGCAACGTCCTGATCGTGATGTTCATCAAGATCGTGGTCGAGGAGTACATCAACCACATCAAGACGTTCGCATTCCGACTCCGCGCTCTGCCCGAAGTCGAGTGGGCGGCGAACTGGAACCGGCCCAACTGGACGAAGACCGAGTTCACGCTTCTCTGCCGTTGGCACTCGCTGGTGCCGCAGACGATGCGCTGAGGCAACGAGCTGATCGACGAAGAGTATCTCTTGCTCGATAACTCCCGACTGCTGCGTGCCGGACTGGCGGAGGCGTTCGTCGGTCAGTCCGCGAACCACGCACCTGAGCTTGGTTTCGGCGATGCAGCGGATCTCATGCGCGATGCGGAGTTGGAGACGATTCGCCAAGCGCGATCCAATCGGCTCCAGGGCTACGCCGCCTATCGCCGGACGAAGGGGATGAAGGCTCCGAGCTTCCCCGAAGACCTCGTCGGACGCGGCACCGAACCGCTCGAGATTCAGCGGCGAGCGAATCACCCCAGAGGCCTCGAGGCCTGGTACCAGTCAGTCGAGAAGCTCGAGTGCTACACCGGCGTGTTTGCCGAGCCGCGCTCTGCCAATGGGCCGCTTCCGCCGCTGATTACGGCGACGGTCGCAATGGACGCATTCTCGCAAGCGCTCACCAACCCGCTCCTCTCGGAGCACGTCTGGGGCAACACCGCGAACCGACTCGAGACGTTCACGAGAGAAGGTCTTGATGCGATCGAGTCGACCGCGACACCGCGGGACATACTCGATCGCCGCTCGTCCGGTTCAGGGTCACGGTCTGTCGGCATGACCCGACGCGACTGGAGGCGGGCGTAGGCGAACGGGACTCTGCAGTCAGCGCCCCGTTCGGTAGCTCCCGAGCTCCGAGCAGTCACACCGGAGCGCTCGCGGCCGTCGAGAAGCCGAACGTTCTCAGAGCGATTCGGGCTTCCGCCTCGCGTTGGTTCCGGGTACGCGACTCCAATGATCCGGAGAGTGACAAATCGCTGCATGGTCTCCGATGTTGGTAGACAAGGAGTCTCGCAGGCAGATACATTGGCTAAATCGGGGTGAGAGATTGGGCTGGGAGGCGATCGAATGCCTTGGTTCGAGATTGCTCGCGAAGTGGTGTCCCCGATCAGGCTGAAGATCGACACGCACCTGCATCGGGAGAAACAGTGTGCTCTCGGCTACCACGACGAATCGTGCGAAGAGCGTGGGATGGAGCTGAAATGCCAGCCGTTTCGAGTGCCAGATCCGGATAACCACGAGAACCTGATCGTCCTGTACTTCTGCACGCACATCACCTGGAGCTAGCCGCACAAGGCGGCTTCGCGACTCCCGCGAGCCTACGGACGGGTCCGACTTCCGCGAAGGCGCTCGCTCGCGCCGCGTATGCTTTAAGAATCGGCGTCTCGCGCGCCGGATTCGACAACGGCCTGCGCGATGGCTGATCTCGATCTCGCCGCTCGAGCGGACCGATTCCTACCTGGGTCGGATGGAGCGATTGAAGCCCGCGTCGATGCGCTCGGCGCCATGATCCGCTGCTCTGCGCCGTTCAACACCACCCACTTGCTGGCGCTCTCGCTGTCCTGCGGCTTCACGCGAGCGGGCCTCCCCGTCGGCCTGAAGAGCTCCGTCGTCCGTTCGACGAAGCCACGGCCCCGCTTGCCGGCAACGCCTACGAGCAGGCGACCGCGGACTCCGACCCGCGCTACTCGCTCCTCCGCCGGCGCCAGGGCGGTCGGTACGAGATGCCGAGGCCGAGGATCCGCTGGATCAGGGCGGGGTACTCGATCCCGCGGTGGTGGGCGGACTCGGCGATGTCCTCTTCGATCGCGAGATCCGGGTTCGGGTTGACCTCGATCACGTGCACCTGCCCGGCCTCGGTGAGTCGCAGATCGAGGCGAGCGTAGCCCGAGAGCTCGAGCGCCCGGAAGCTGCGGCGGGCCACTCGCTGGATCTGTTCGGTGAGTGAGTCGTCGATCTTCGCGGGGCCGGTCGCGATGCCCAGGCGCTTCTGATACTGCGCGCTCCACTTCGCGCGTTCGGTCGCGATGGGCAGCGTTCCGCTGGGAAGCTTGTCGAAGCGCATCTCCCAGGGTGGGAAGGTCTCGAGGCGCTGGTTTCCGATCACCCCGACGGTCAGCTCGCGTCCCTCGACGTACTCCTCGGCGATCGCGTGGGTTCCGACGTTGCGGTGCACGAACGCCACGCGCTCCCGCAGCGCCGCCGCGTCCCGCACCACCGATGCCTGCGAGATCCCGAACGACGCGTCCTCGTCCATGCTCTTCACGATGATCGGGTAGCGCAGGCCGGCGGGCGAGTGGGCGCGGCGGCCGAGCCTGAACACGTGGAAGGCCGGAGTCGGGATGCGGTGGTAGCGAAGGATTTTCTTGGCGAGCGCTTTGTTGCGCCCGAGCGTCAGGCCCTGCGGGTTGCAGCCGGTGTAGCGCGCCCCCAGGAGCTCCAGATGGGAGACCACGTTGACCATGAAGGTCCCGATGTCCTGGAACTCGCGCAGCAGGTTGAAGATGACGTGGGGACGGAACTCGGAGACGCACTTCCGGATCGCCAGCAGGTCGTGCGACACGCCGAGCACCTCGAGCTCGTGACCGAGCTCGCGGATCGCCTGGGCGACGTCGTACTCCGTGCGGAAGGGGAGAATCTCGTCGCCCGTGTCGCGACCGGCGATGTCGTCCGGCGGGACCAGGTCTTCGTGGCAGAGCAGCACGACGCGCCGCCGCTTCATCGGAAGTACTCCCAGTGGCGCCTTCTCACGTGGCGCATGGTGTGCACGGTCAGCATTACGATCGCGTCTCGGAGCACCTCGCGCTGCGGTCGTGCGAGGCGCAGTTTGAGCGCCTGGGCCCGCATGATCATCCCCTTCAGGACCTCGTCGACGACGAAGGCGTACTGTCCGGTCCAGTTCGCGACCCGCCCGCGCAGCTCACTCCGATGCGAGCGCAGGAACGCGGCGGCGCGTTGATGGCGCCCGTTCCCGGCGGCGTCGGAGAAGAGACGCAGCAGGTCGCGGTCGTAGATCGTCAGGTCCTCCTCGCTCCAGATCGACTTCTTCCGCGCGTAGTATTCGCGCAGCGTGAAGCGGATCGTCGGCAGCGAGTCCATTCGCTCCTGCGTGCGGACCAGCGGCTTCGCGTCGCGGAGCTCGCGCATCAGGGCCTCGACGAAGCGCAGCTTGCGGAGCGCCACCGGCCAGCTGGCGTAGCGATGGCGCCAGCGACCGCCGGGCCGCAGCCAGACGGCGAAGGTCTCCGCGAAGTCCTCCACCGGGTGGCTCTGCGCGTAGAAGTTGTCGACGTTGATCACGAACTTGCGGCTGTTCGGATTCGGCACGTAGCTTCGGCGGTAGGGCGCGCTCGTAGGACCGAAGTGCTCCCGCCACGCCTTGCGCCGCCGCAGCCGGTAGGCGTTGTCGAGCGCGTGCGCCGTCTCGTGGCGCAGCAGCTTGATGCACCACTCCTGGGTGCCGCCCTCGACCTCGAACATCTGCTTGCGCTCGAGGCGGGCGAGTCGAGGGTGCGCCAGGAAGAAGGGGATGCCGAACCCGGTGACACCGTCGGGCGTGAACCAGTCGGTCGAGAGCCACTGGTAGGGCCGGAAGCGCAGGCCCGCCTGCTCGAGCTCGCCGTGCAGCCGCGCCACGTTCTCGCCCAGCGCACCATCCTCCACGCCCACGCCGAGGTCGCAGAGCCGGACATCGAGGAGCGCATCGTCCGAAAGCTTGGCCCAGCGCGCACGGGCTCGAGGCGGAGTCGGCATGAGGGCAACCTAGCCGCATCTCGCCGTGAGGCCAGACACGGCCGGGTGTCGATGCTCAGCATGGCCCGAAGATCGGCGGGCGGTGCTTCCACGATCGAGCGGGGATGGGGGAGATGCCGACTTCTCTGCACGGCAGGCAGGCGTGTGAGCGCGCGCTACGGAGGTCGGACTGAACTAGACGGGTCTCCGAAGAAGTCGGGACGATTCACCCTAGGAGGATCGCTTCGACGCGCCAGGATGCGAGAATGGAATCGAGGAAGCGGGTCTCCGGGTCGTCGCGACGCGAACGCTATGGGGCCGCTTCGGCTCGTTCGTGGCGGACCGATACGCCCGGCGACGATCGCCGTCGGGCTCGACCTCGCCAGCCTGGCCTCGTGATCGGGAGCGCCGAGCATCTCGTCCATGAGCGGATGGCTAGCGGCCGCCGTGCTCGAGCCGCCGTGCCCAGCCCTCCGCCCAAGCGTGCAGTGGAGCCAGGCGCTCGATCAAGCTGCGGCCCCGTGTGGTGAGCGCGTAGCCGTCACCGTCGTGCTCGATGATGCCGGCTTCGCGCAACTCGGTGAGCCGCGTGTTGAGGACGCTCGGATTCGTCTGCGCCGCCTGCTGCAGCGCGCGGAACGTCAGCGATTCTGCGCGCAGCTCCCACAGCACCCGCAGCGCGCCGCGGCGGCCGAGCAGATCCAGCAGGGCCATGATCGGACGCCCGCGGGTCGAACCGCGCACCTTGCGGCCGGGACGGGGCGTGCTCATGCTACGAAATTCGTAGCAACATGGATCGTAGGCATGCTATGAATATCGTAGCACTCTCCTATGGAGGTCCTCCATGTCGATCCGCATCCACCCCGCCGAGCCGCCGTTCTCGCCCGAGGTCCAAACCGTATTCGACCGGCTGATGCCCGCCGGCACGCCGCCGCTCCTGCTCTTCACGACCCTGGCGCGCGACCCGCGTCTGTTCCAACGCTTCTCGGCCGGCGGACTGCTCGACCGCGGAAACCTGACGCTACGCCACCGTGAGCTGGTGATCGACCGCGTCACCGCTAGCTGCGGCTCGGAGTACGAGTGGGGCGTCCACGTCACGTTCTTCGGCCCGCGCGTGTCGTTGACCGGGCAAGAAACCAGGTCCCTCGTGCACGGCGGGCCCGACGACGCGTGCTGGAGCGAGCCCGAGCGCGCGCTGCTCCGACTCTGCGACAGCTTGCACGAGCGCTGCGACGTCTCCGACGCGCTCTGGAGCGAGCTGCGCGGTCATTTCTCAGAGGGCGCAGTGCTCGAGTTGCTGATGCTGGCGGGCTTCTACCGAATGGTGGCCTACCTCACCAACGGTCTGCGCCTACCGCTCGAGCCTTACGCTGCGCGCTTCCCGACGGGGTGAGCTTCGATCGGCGCTCCGCAACGATGCCGGAGGCCGTTTCAGTCGAACCCAGCGACGTGTCCGGTCTCGGTCGGGCTTCGCGCGCGGGTTGTCTCACTCGCGACGCGTTGCTGCTGGCGAACGAGACACGCCCGCGCATTCCCAGAGCCGACGGCCGGACTCGAACCGGCGACCTGCTGATTACGAATCAGCTGCTCTACCAACTGAGCTACGTCGGCGTGGCGGTAGGGTTAGCGGAGGGGCAGGGGCCGGACAACAGAGCGCGACCCCGTAGGGTGGCCGCTCCGCGCGCGTCCTCGCGCGTCAATAAGACACGAAGCGGATCGGCGCCCAGGCGGACAGGCGCAGGGTTCGGGCGGGCGGGTAGAGGTCGGCGTCCATGCTCCACGGTTCGGGAACGGACAGGCGGATCTCGACCGAGCGGGCGGGGTGGTGGCGCAGGCACGAGGCCGGGCCGTGGAAGCCGAGCCGCAGGGCGGGAAGCTCGAGGCTCAGCCGCGCCGCGCTCGCGGAGCTGTACAGGAAGTGGAAGCGCTCGGGGTCGGTGCCGGCGGTCAGGAAGGGGCGGAAGCCCAGGCCGACGTCGCGCACGCTCGAGGCGCCGGCGACGGTGTAGGCACGCGCGCAGGTCGGCTCGCCGTCCACGGTGATCTCGATCTCGCGCCTCGCGAAGAGGTCGCGGGCCAGGCGCGTGCCGAGCAGCCCCGACGTCGCGATCCGGCCGACCAGGCTCGCGGTCGCGACCACGCCGAGCTCGTCGCCCTGGTAGTACTGCTCGAGGAACCGCGCGGCGACGCCGTTCGCGAAGATCAGGCCGGCGCGCGTGGGGCCGACGTCGGGCTCGACGCGGATCAGCGGGCGGACGGAATCGAGGCGGGGCTCTTCGTCGTCGAGGATGCGGCGGACGGTCTGCTCGGCGCTGGCGTGGGCGTCGAGCGAGTGGGCGATCGTGTTGATCGTGCCGCCGGCGACGAGCGAGATGCGCGGCAGCGGGCTCCCGCCGAACGCGGCGACCAGCGGCGTCAGCGTGCCGCCGACCGTGCCGTCGCCGCCGACCAGCACCAGGTGTTCGACGCCGATCGCGCGCAGCCGCGCGAGCGCGACGTCGAGCTCGGCCGGGTCGCGCGTGAAGTGCACGAACTCGGCGGGCAGCAGACGGCGCAGCCGCTCGCCGAGCCGACCGTCGCGACCGGCGCGCCGAGCGCGCGCGTTGACGAGTATGCCCGGAGGCTTCAACGCTCTCTCCCACCCACGCGCGGGAAACTAGCGGGGCCGGCCGAGGCGCGCCGCGCCGGACCAGACTCGCTAGACTGCGCCCCATGTCGCTCGCCGAACGCGTGATCTGGCGCAACGGGAAGCTCGTGCCCTGGGCCGACGTCACGGTCCACGTGCTCTCGCAGTCGATCCAGCGCGGAACGCTCGTCTTCGACGTGATGCCCGTCTACTGGCTCGCGCGCGGGCCGGCGATCCTGGGGCTGGACGAGCACGTCCTGCGCTTCGAGCAGTCGGCCGAGCTCTCGGGCATGACGCTCCCGGCATCCAACGGGGAGCTTCGCGCGGGCATCGCCGAGGCGGTGCGCGCGAATCCCGGCGCCGAGGTCGTGAAGATCTCGGCCTACTACCCCGGCGCGTCGCTCGACGTGCTGCCGGTCGATCCGAAGGCCGAAGTCGCGATCGCGGCGTTCGCGATCGCCGATCTCTCGAAGGCCGGCCGCGCGTCCGCGTCCGGACCCGCGCGGCTTCAGGTCTCCGAGTCGCGGAAGATGCCGGCGTCGGTGCTCTCGCCGCAGATCAAGATCGCGGCGGCCTACACGCACGCGGCGTTCGCCAAGGCGCGCGCGAAGGCCGCGGGCTTTCACGACGTGATCTTCCTCGACGAGCACGACCAGCTGACCGAGTCGTCGACGCAGAGCTTCTTCCTGGTCTGCGACGGCTCGATTCGCAGCGCGCCGCTCGACGCGGTGCTCGCGGGCGTGACGCGGCGGCTCGCGGTCGAGCTCGCCCGCGACGAGGGCATCCCCGTGAAAGAGGAGCCGATGCCGCGGTCGCTGCTCGCGCGCGCGCAAGAGGCGTTCCTGACCGGCACGACCTCGAACGTGTGGCCGGTCTCGCGCGTCGACGCGCTCGAGCTGCCGACGCCGATTCCCGGCCCGATCACCGCGCGGCTCGTCGCGCGCTTCGCGAAGCTCGTGGCCGACGAGGACCGGGTCTTCTCTTCGCGCTGGCTGCAGGCCGTCTAGCGTGCCGGCCGCGGAGCAGGGCGAGCGCAAGCGCGTGACCGGTGCGCGCGTGCTCTCGGGCATCCAGCCCAGTGGTGTGCAGCACCTGGGCAACTACTTCGGCGCGCTGCGGCAGTTCATCGCGCTCCAGGACGGCAACCGCGCCTCGTACTTCATGGCGGACCTGCACTCGCTGACGAGCATCCGCGACGCCAAGGAGCGGCGCGCGCTGACGCGCGGCGTGGCGCTGGACTTCCTGGCGCTCGGCGTCGACCCGACGCGCTCGATCCTGTACCGGCAGAGCGACCTGCCCGAAGTGACCGAGCTCGCCTGGATCCTGACGACGGTGACTCCGATGGGGCTGCTGCAACGCTGTGTCTCGTACAAGGACAAGCTCGAAGCGGGGCACGCACCCGACCACGGGCTCTTCGCGTACCCGGTGCTGCAGGCCGCCGACATCCTGATCTGGCGCGCCGACCTGGTTCCCGTCGGTCAGGACCAGAAGCAACACCTGGAAGTGACACGCGACATCGCGACGAAGTTCAACCTGACCTATCGCGCGGTCTTCACGCTCCCCGAGCCGTACATCCTCGAGGACGTCGCGGTCGTGCCGGGCAGCGACGGCCGCAAGATGAGCAAGAGCTACGGCAACACGATCGAGATGTTCGCGCCCGAGAAGGCGCTGCGAAAACAGGTGATGGGGATCGTCACCGACTCGAAGGGCGTGGACGAGCCCAAGGACCCGGACACGTCGACGATCTTCGCGCTCTACTCACTGCTTGCGAACGCCGAGGAGCGCGCGGCGCTGGCGCAGGCGTTCCGTAGCGGGGGCACCGGCTACGGCGACGCGAAGAAGGCGCTCTACGAGAAGATCCTCTCGTACTTCGAGGCGGCGCGAGAGCGACGGCGCGCGCTCGAAGCGGATGCCGACACCGTCGAAGACGTGCTTCGCGACGGCGCCGCGCGCGCGCGCGCGGCGGTCGCGGAGCTGATGCACGACGTGCGCGAGGCGGCCGGAGTCGGCCGGCCCGCGTGAGTCCGGCCGGCGCTCGGGCCTTAGAGGTCCATCGGGTCGATCGACGGCCCGGTGTCCTCGCTCGCCGTCGGGATCGGCGTCTTCGGCCTCGGCCGCTCGGGCGGAGCCACCTGCGCGGGCGGCATGAGCGCGCGCGGATCGTAGTAGTAGCGCTCGCGGCAGATCTTCTCGCCGCGAAGCTCGTGCACCGCGACCTCGGTGAGCTTCAGCTGGCGGCCGTCCTTCATCACCAGATCCGCCTCCCACTCGATGCAGATCGCGTTCTTCCCGGCGAAGACGTGTCGCGCGGTCCACTCCGAGCTGCGCAGACCCGCGAGCCAGCCGGCCAGCTTCGAACGCAGCGCCTGCAATCCCGTGATGGTTCCGCCCGCGGGCTCCACCGACACGGCGTCCTCGGTGTAGAACTTCCCGAGATCGAGGTTCAGCTCGTCGTCCATCGCGGCGACGATCCGGTTCGCGACGTCCTCGGAGGGCGAGGGCCGCCGCGGAGCCGCCCTGGCGGCCACCTTCTTCTTCGCGGCGGGCGCCGGTTTCTTCATCGGCTTTCGCGAAGTCGTCTTCGCGGGAGCCTTCTTTCCGGGCTTCTTCGCGGTCGTCTTCTTCTTCGCACCCATCGCTGGCCTCTCCTCCCCACGTGACGGTGACGCGATTCTAGCAGTGCGTTCGGGCCTTCCCAGAGGTTTTCTTCCGGTAGACTGCCGGGGACGATGAGCAAGTACACACCGATCGACGACGCCCTGCACGCCTACGTACTGGAGCACCGCACGCCCGACGACCCGCTGCTCCGGGAGCTGCAGGAGGAGACGCAGCGGTTGATGGGTCCACGCAGCGTCATGCAGATCGCCGCCGACGAGGGAACGCTTCTCGGCCTGCTCGTCGCGGCGATCGGCGCGCGCCGGGTGGTCGAGGTCGGCACCTTCACGGGCTACTCCGCACTGTGCATGGCCCGTGCGCTCCCGCCCGGCGGGAAGCTCCTGGCCTGCGACGTGTCCGAGGAATACACCGCGGTGGCTCGGCGGTTCTGGGAGAAGGCCGGCATCGCGGACCGGATCGATCTCGCGCTCGGACCCGCGGACGCGACGCTCCGCGCGCTGCCCGACGAGATCCAGTTCGACTTCGGCTTCATCGACGCGGACAAGGCGAACTACCACACGTACTACGAAGAGATCCTGCGGCGCCTTCGCCCGGGTGGGCTGATCGCGATCGACAACGTGCTCTGGAACGGGCAGGTCCTGCGCGAGGCGGACCAGAGCGCCGACACGGTCGCGATCCGCGCGATCAACGACCACGTCGCGGCCGACCGGCGCGTTCAAGCGGTGATGATCGGCGTCGCCGACGGGGTCACGCTCGCGCGCAAGCTCGGCTAGCGGCCGATGGACGCGCGACTCCCGCTCGCGGTGATCGGTGCGGGCTGGGCCGGTCAGGCGCGGGTGCGCGCGCTCGCCGAGAGCCCGACCGCGCGGCTCGCGGGTCTGGTCACGCGCCGCGAAGCGGGGGAGCTCTCGTTCGCGGACGTGCTCGCGGACGCGACCGTCGCCGGGGTGATCCTGTGCACGCCGAATCTCCTGCACGCCGGGCAGGCGCGCGAAGCGCTCGAAGCCGGCAAGCACGTGCTGGTCGAGTTCCCGCTCGCGCCCGGACCCGAGTCGGGTCGCGCACTCTTCGCGGACGCGCACGCGCGGCGTCGGGTTCTGCACGAGGAGCACATCGAGCTGCTCTCGCCCGCGCAGTCCTGGCTGCGCGAGCGCGCCGCCGCGGTCGGCCGGCCGCGCAGCGGCAGCGTCCACTTCACGGGCAACCTCACGGGCTGGCTCGCCGATCCGAAGCTCTCCGGGAGCTCGGCGCTCTGCGCGCTCTCGCGGCTGCATCGGCTGGTCGACCTGTTCGGCGCGGCGGAGGTGCGCGGGGCGACGCTCGAACGCGGAACGGGCTATCGGCTCGGGGTCGAGCTCGGCTTCGAGGCCGGCGGCCGCGCGGATCTGGTCGAGGAGCGCGCGCCGGGTCTGAAACGCGGCACGCGCTGGAGCGTGGAGTGCGAGAACGGATCGATCGGCGATCCGCCGGAGCAACGCCCCCGCGGCTTGTTCGCGCGCGATCTCGAGTGCTTCGTCGCGCGCGTCACCGAGGGCGCGGAGTCGTACGTGAGCGAGGCCCGTTGCCTGCACGTGCTCTCGCTCGTCGAGGCGATCGAACGGCGCCTCTGTTAGGCTA
Organism: uncultured delta proteobacterium; assembly: GCA_963704165.1. GTDB lineage: Bacteria > Myxococcota_A > UBA9160 > SZUA-336 > SZUA-336 > VGRW01. The sequence continues at coordinate 432,726 of CAVPHD010000004.1, forward strand.
CGCGCCGTGAGAGCTTCCGCGTTCGGCACAGCACTCGCGCTCGCGCTGCTTCGCGCTCGTGCCGGGCTGCAACGACTCGGGCTCTCCGACGGGCGCCGCGGGATTTCGCGTCGCGCTCCTGACTCCCGGCTCGATTCGCGACGGTGGCTGGAACCAGAGCGCGTACGAGGGGCTCGAGCGGATCCGTGACGAGCTCGGCGCCGAGATCGCGCACCAGGAGGCGAAGACCCCGCAGGACTTCGAGTCCGGCTTCCGCGATTTCGCCGCGCGCGGGTTCAGCCTGGTCTTCGGTCACGGCTTCGAGTTCCAGGACGCCGCTTCGCGGGTCTCGAAGGAGTACCCGAACACGATCTTCGTCACGACGAGCGGCTCGACGATCCGCTCGAACGTCGCGCCGATCGTCTTCGAGCTCGAAGAGGCGACCTACCTGCTCGGCTTCCTCGGCGCGCGCATGTCGGTGCGCTCCAAGGTGGGCGCGATCGGGGGCGTGAAGATTCCGTCGGTCGAGAGCACGTTCACCGCGTATCAGGCCGGCGCGATCCGCGCGCGCGGACACGCGGAGACGACGGTCTCGTACATCGGCAGCTGGACCGACGTCTCGGCCGCGCGCGAGGCGACGCTCGCGCAGATCGCGGGCGGCGTCGACGTCGTGATCCACAACGCGAACGAAGCCGCGGCGGGGTTCTTCCAGGCCGTCACCGAGAGCCCGGGCGTGTGGGCGTTCGGCACGAACAAGAACCAGAACGACCGCGCGCCCGAACGCGTGCTCGCCTCGGCGACGCTCGACGTCCCGCGCGCGCTGGTTCTGGTCGCGCAGGAAGTGAAGTCCGGTTCGTTCAACGCGCGCGCGATGCGCTTCGGTCTGCGCAGCGGGGTCGTGAAGATCGAGTGGAACGAGGCCCTGCGCGAGAAGATCCCGGCGGAGCTGCGGCAGGAAGTCGAGAAGCTACAGGCCGATGTCGTCTCGGGATCGATCTCCGTGCCGCGCGGGAGCTTCTGAGCGCTTGCCGCGCGTCGCGCTGCGCGACATTCGCAAGCGCTTCGGCGCCACCGAGGCGCTGCGCGGCGCGAGCCTCGCGCTCGAGCCCGGCTCCGTCCACGCGCTGCTCGGCGAGAACGGCGCGGGCAAGACCACGCTCGTTCGCACGCTGTACGGAAGTGTTCGTCCCGACTCGGGCGTGATCGAGATCGACGGGCGTGCGGTCGAGATCGAGAGCCCGCGCGCGGCGCTCGCGCTCGGCATCGGCCTCGTGCACCAGCACTTCATGCTCGTGCCCGCGCTCTCGGTCGCCGAGAACCTTCTGCTCGGCGAGCCGGGTTCGATCTGGCTGCCGCGCGCGAAGCGCAACGCCGAGGCCGCCGCGCTGCTCGAGCGCTTCGGCCTCGCGCTCGACCCCGAGGCCCGGACCGAGACGCTCGCGGTCGCGCAGATGCAGCGTCTCGAAATCGCACGGGCGCTCGCGCGCGGCGCGAACGTTCTCGTTCTCGACGAGCCCACCGCCGTGCTCGCGCCGTCCGAGGTCGACGAGCTTCTCGCGCTTCTCGCCCGCCTTCGCGACCAGGGCAAGAGCATCGTCCTGATCTCGCACAAGCTCGAGGAGATCACGGCGGTCTGCGACCGGGTGACGGTGCTGCGCGCGGGGGAGACGGTTTCGAGCCAGCCGCTCGCGGGGCTCGACGCGAGCGAGCTCGGCCGCTTGATGGTCGGCGACGCGCCGCCGCCTCCGGGACGTCCACCGGAAACCGAGCCGGGTCCGCTCGCGCTGTCGCTCTCCGGTGTACGTGTACCCGGGCTCGCCGGGATCGATCTCGAGCTGCGCGCGGGTGAGCTCGTCGCGCTCGCCGGAATCGACGGCAACGGCCAGGGTCCGCTCGAGGAGCTGTTCGCGGGCGTGCGCGCGCTCGATGCGGGCACGCTTCGCGTCCTGCGCCCGCCGCTCGCTCTGCTCTCCGGCGATCGCCAGCGCACGGGGCTCGTGCTCGACCTCTCCGTGGCGGAGAACCTGGTGCTGCCCGAGGCCGCACGCGGTGGTGACACGCAGGTGTTTCGGGCGGGGATCGCGCGCCCGTCCGAGCTGCGCTTCGAGACGCGCGCGGCGATCGAGCGCTTCGGGATCCGGGCCGGACCCGACGATCCCGCGCGCTCTCTCTCGGGTGGCAACCAGCAGAAGCTCTGCGTGGCGCGCGCCCTGCGCGCGCGTCCGGGGGTGCTCGTGGCGGTGAACCCGACGCGCGGGCTCGATCTCGAAGCGACGGCCGCGGTGCGCGAAGAGCTTCGCCGCGAGGTGCGCGAAGGCACGGCCGTGCTGCTGATCTCGACCGAGCTCGACGAGGTTCTCGAGCTCGGCCAGCGGATCGCGGTTCTGTTTCGCGGCCGGCTCCTGCCCGTTGCATCCGATGCGCGAACTCGGGTGGCGATCGGCCGGCTGATGCTCGGTGAGGCCGCGACGTGACGCGGCTGCGTGCCTTCGCACAGCCCTTCGGTGCGGCCGTCGTGGCGCTCGCGGCGTCGGCGGCGCTGCTCGCGCTGATCGGCGCGGATCCGATCGCGGCCTTCGCCGCGCTCGCGTCCGGGGCCTTCGGCGACTCGATCGCGCTCGAGAACACCGTCGTGCGTATGGGCCCGCTGCTCCTGGTCGGGCTCGGCGTCGCGATGTCGTTCCGCTGCGGGATCTGGAACATCGGCGGGGAAGGGCAGCTCTACGTCGGCGCGCTCGCCGCCACCGCTTTCGTGACGCGCGGGCTCGGCCCGGAGGCCGGGGCCGTCGCGGTCCCGCTCGCGCTGCTCGTCGGCGCCGGGGCCGGCGCGCTCTGGGCCGGGATCGCCGCGGCGCTGCGCGTGCGTCGCGGTGTCTCCGAAGTTCTCTCGACCATCCTGCTGAACTTCGTCGCCGTCCTCGCCGTCGCGTGGGCCGTTCACGGTCCGCTCCAGGAAGCGAGTGGCGCATATCCGCAGAGCGACGCGTTCCCCGACCTGGCCCGGCTCGCGATTCTGCCCGGGCTGCGCCGTGTGCACGCCGGGCTCGCGCTCGCCGTCGCGCTGCCGTTCGCCGTCTGGGTCCTGTTGTTCCGCTCGTCGGCGGGTCTGCGCCTGCGTTCGGTCGGGCTCTCGCCCGAAGCTTCGCGGTACGCGGGCGTGTCACCCGAGCGCGAGACGGTGCGCGTGCTCGTGATCTCGGGTGCGCTCGCGGGGATCGCGGGCGCGCTCGAAGTCTGCGGCGTCACCGGACGCCTGTTCGAGAACCTCGCCTCGGGCTACGGCTTCACGGCGGTGGCGGTCGCGCTGCTCGCGCGTCTGAATCCGCTCGGCGTGCTTCCGGCTGCGTTCTTCTTCGCCGCGCTCGCCTCGGGAAGCGGTGCGATGCAGCGCGTGGCGGCCGTTCCCTCGGTCGCGGTCCAGGTGATCGAGGCGCTCGTGATCTTCCTCTCGGTGAGCTTCGCGATGCCGAAGCGGGGGGCGTCGTGATCGAGCCCGCGACGCTCCTGCTTCTGGTCTCGACGCTGCGGCTCGCGACGCCGCTCGCGCTCGCCGCGATGGGAGAGCTGGTGGCCGAGCGCGCGGGCGTGCTCAACATCGGCATCGAGGGGATGATGCTCGCCGGCGCGCTCGCGGCGTTCTCGGTCGGCGCCGCGACGGACTCGGTCCTCGCCGGCTGCGTCGCCGGGATCGTCTCCGGCGTCGCGATGGCCGCGCTCTTCGCGTACTTCGTGCTGCGCCGGAACGCCGATCCGATCGTCTCGGGGACCGCGTTGAACGTGCTCGCGCTCGGGCTGACCGGCGTGATCTTTCGCGGCTTGAATCCGCCCGGCAGTGCGCTCGCGCGTGCGCCGCAGGTCGGCGAGCTCGCGTCCGGGATGAACCTGTACCTCGTCGTCGTGCTCGCACTCGTCGCCGCGGTCGCGCTGGTTCTCGGCCGCACACGCTTCGGGCTCGAGCTCCGCGCCGTCGGCGAGCGCGCCGAGGCGGCGCACGTGCAGGGCGTGAACGTCCTGCGGCTGCGCTGGCTGGCCGTGCTCTTCGGCGGCGCGTGCGCCGGTCTCGCCGGCTCGTCGCTCGTGCTCTGGATCTCGGACACGTTCGTCGAGGGCATGACGAGCGGACGCGGCTTCATCGCGCTCTCGCTCGTACTCTTCGGCGGCTACCGGCCGCTGCGCATCCTGGCGGGCGCGCTCCTCTTCGGCGCCGCGAACGCGCTGCAGTACCGCCTGCAGGCCTCCGGCTCGGCCATTCCCTACAACCTGTTGCTGATGACGCCGTACCTGCTGACGCTGCTCGTGCTCGCGCTCTTCGCCGGCCGCGTGCGCGCGCCCGCGGATCTCGCGCGGCCGTTCAGATCCCGCGAGTGACTCTAGGTGTAGTCGGCGAGTGCCGTTCGAAGTCGGAAGAGACTGTCGCGGAGCCCGCCCTCGCGGCTGCGCTCTCGCCAGCACGCGGCCTGCTCGACGACGAGCGGCTCGAGATCGGCGCGAAGCTCGGATGCCGGGGGTCCGCCCGAGCTCGTCGCGTGCATCAATCGCAGCGCGCCGTGTCGCGCGAGCGCGGCGGCCTGCCGGAGCTCACGCGCGCAGATCTCGCCGCCGAAGCCCGCCGGTCGGGCGCGCACCAGTGACTCGCCGAGAGCGCGAAGCTCGTCGGCGATCGCTTCGAGACGCGGGCCACTGGTCTCGCCCCAGGTCAGCGCGGGCGCGCGGCCGAGCGGCGTGAAGAGCGCCGTCGCCAGCGGACTCGAGTTCAGCACGTCGAGGCCCGTCTCGGCGCCAATCTCGCCGAGCCGGACGAGAGCTGCGCCGATCACGCGCTCGCGATCGCGGAGCACGAGCACGTCGAGCGCGCGCTCGAGGTCGAGATCGCTCTGGCTCGCGAGACACCAGCTCGAGGCCGCGCCGTACGCGAGCGCGGGCAGGCTGACGACCGGCGGCTGCAGGTGGCCGCGGTCGCCCCAGTCGGTGATCAAGACGCCGTCGGCACCGCCGCCGACTCCCATCTCGACCGCGTCGCGCAGGTTCGCGAGCGCGTTCGGCAGTCGGCCGAGCAGCGAGAGCCAGCTCGACGTGCCGGGACAGACGCGAAACGGGACGCGCGCGCGCGCGTAGGGTCCGGCGAGCGTCGCGAATCCGCGCACGCCCTCGAGGTCGATCCCCACGCCGCTCAAGACCTCGCGCACCGAAGCGCCGAGCGTCGCGGGGTCGCGCGGTGCCTCGTAGCCCCAGGCCAGCGCGACGGTCCGTTCGCGCGGGAGATCGCCGATCAGCTCCGGATGCTGCACGACGATGTCGCCCCAGAACTGCACGTCGCGGTCGTCGGCGTGCAGTCCGCGCATCAGCTCGAGCAGGTAGTCGAGGTAGACGCGTCCCTTGCCGCGCGCCTCGCACGCACCGCGGCTCCTTCCGCGTCCGAGCTCGAACGTCTCGTCGCAGCCGATGTTCACGCTCCGGCTCGTGAAGTTCGGCAGCAGCTCCGCGTAGAGCGAGCGCATGAACGCGACGCTCTCCGCGGCGGGCGCGAGACACGCGGCGGTCGGAGAGTGGCCATCGAGCTCGGCGAGCGGGCGATACTCCGGGTGTCGGAGCCAGCGCTCCATGTGGCCGAAGCTGTTCTGATTGGGCACGAGCTCGATGCCGCGTTCGGCGCAGGCGGCGTCGAGACAGCGGATCTCGAGCGGCGTGAGCGGAGAAGCGTCGCGCCAGACGCGCTCGTGGGCCGCGTACGCAAAGGTGTGTTCGGTGTAGAGCTGAAGCTCGTTCAGCCGCAGCTCCTCGAGCAGATCGAGAAGCTCGAAGAGCGTTCCCATCGTCGGTACGCGGTCGCGGCTGACGTCGAGCATGTAGCCGCGCACGCGAAGGTCGGGCCAGTCGCGGATGCGCAGGAGCGGGAGCTCCCTCCCCGATTGAAGAACGATCTGCGACAGCAGGCCCGCGCCCCAGTTGAGCCCGCGCCGATCGCGCGCGCGAAGCGCGATACCGTTCGCCGCGATCTCGAGCGAGAAGCCCTCGTCGGGCAACGCGGACGCGGGGTCGATCGCGAGCTCGATCGCGGGTGCATCACCGGCCGGCGCAATCGCCGGCAGTCGGGCATCGCGGCCGAGGCACGCGAGCAGGCGCGCGCGCGCGCGCTCGGCATCGAGCGGCCGTTCCGCACGGACGTGCACTGCGGGAATCGCGTCGAGCCGCAGGACCCCCGACTCGATCCGCAGCTCACGCGGCCGTGGCAAGAACTCGAGCCGACTCGCCATTCTCCGATTCCCCCCTGCTCGAGCTACGAGTTAGCATGAGCGGGCACGAAGGAGGAGACGCCCATGCCCGGTCCATTCCGTCGCGGACGGCTCGATTGAGGCTCGCGGCTCCGCTCCTTCTCGCTCTCGGCATTGCGATGTCCGCGGGTGCCGAATCGCTCTACGAGGCGCCCGCGCCCGGGAGCTACGAGCTTCCGCCGATCTCGACGGTTCGCGAGCACGTGCTCGTCGACGCGGACGGCGCTCGCGTCGGCTTCCCGCAGCTCGCGAAGGGGCAGGTGGCGCTCGTCGCGTTCATCTTCCGCGGCTGTCACGAGGCACAGGGCTGTCCGGCCTCGCTCGCGCTGCTCCGCGAGCTCGACCGCGGGCTCGAAGCCGCGCCGGAACGCGCCGCGCGCGTGCGGCTCGCCTGCGTGAGCTTCGACCCGGCGAACGACACGCCCGAGCGGATGAGCGAGCTGCGCGACATGATGGATCCGAAGACGGACTGGGGTTTCTTCGCGCCCGCCGGCGAAGTGGATCTCACCGCGCTGCTCGACGACTACGGCCAGGACGCGACCCCGCTCGAGAACGGTGGCTTCCGCCACGTGCTGAAGATCTTCCTCATCGACGATCAGCTTCGTGTCCGGAACGTGTACTCCGCCGGACTGCTGAATCCGAAGCTCGTGCTCGCCGACATCGACACGCTCGCGAAGAGCGCGAAGTAGATCAGTCGCGCGAAGCGAGGATTCGCTCGAAGATCGCGCTCGCGGCTTCGACCTGATCGATCTCGACCCACTCGCGCGACGTGTGCGCCTGATCGATCGAGCCGGGACCGAAGACCACACCCGGGATGCCGTGGGCGCCGAACACACCGGCGTCGGTACCGAATCCGACACTGCCCGGCGTCGGGTCGAGCGCCGCGACCCGCAGCGCCGCCTGCACCGACTGCACCGACGGATCATCGTCGGGCGTGGCCAGCGCCGCCTTCTCGAGCGAGCACCACTCCACGCGGACGCCGTCGAGCGAGTGCTTGGCGAGAAGGCCCTCGAGCTCGGCGCGCACGCTGACGTCGTTCTCGCCGGGAAGGCAGCGACGGTCGAGCAAGAGCCAGGCGTCGTCGGGCACGACGTTGGTCGCGGTCCCACCGCCGATCCGTCCGACGGATAGCGTCGCGGGGCCGAGCAGCGGGTTCGGGCGCTGCGCGAGCTCCGCGGCGAGCTCCTCGAGCGCGATCACCGTGCGACAGAGCGCGAGCACCGCGCTCCGTCCCCGAGCCGGATCGGAGCTGTGACACGACACACCGCTCGCGCGGATCCGCGCGTGCACGACCCCTTTGTGGCGCGTGACCACGCGGAGCTGCGTCGGCTCGGTCGCGATCACCCATTCCGGAGGATCGGACCCGAGGTGCGCGATCACGTCGTTCGCGCCGCTGCTGCCGAGCTCCTCGTCGGCTTCGCCGACGACGATCAGATTTCGCCGCAGCGTGCCCTGAACGAGCACGCGTTCGAGCGCGGCGACGAGCGCCGCCATTCCGCCCTTCGTGTCGCAGGATCCGCGGCCGAAGACGCGACCGTCGGCGACGCGTGGATCGAAGGGCGGGATCTCCATGCCGTCGACCGGAACGGTGTCGAGGTGCGAGGCGACGAGCAGGGTGTCTCCGGCATCGGCGACCCGGGCGTGCGCGACGAGTGACGGTCGTGCCGGATCCCCGACCAGCTCGGCATCGAGGCCGAGTCGGCGCAGCTGCTCGCGTAGATGCTCCGCGTAGCGGCGTTCGCCGACGATCGCGGGATCCAGATCGTCGCGGCGCATCGGGTTCACCGAGGGGATCGCGATGTACTCGCGAAGATGGCGAATGCACGCGCTCTCCCGCACGTCCGGAGTCTAGCGCAGCACCCGGACTGCGACTTGACCCGTCGAATCCGGTCTCTAGGAGTTGCAGCAACCCGAAAGGAGGATCCATTCATGGCGTTGTTCCGCTACGGACCCGATCGAGACCCGGCCAACGCGCTCTACCGCCTGCAGGGCGAGCTCGAGCGCGCGTTCGACAGTCGCTTCGGTCACGACCTGGGATTGCTCGGTCGCGGCGTGCATCCCGCGTGCAATATGTTCAGGAGCGGCGAGGATGTCGTCCTGCGCATCGAGGTTCCGGGATTCGCACCGGAAGACCTCTCGATCACGAGCCAGGGACAGACGCTCGGCGTCAGCGGGAAGACGGCCGCGCGGGCGGAGCCCTCGGGCAGCTATCACCGGCGCGAGCGTCACGTCGGCGATTTCTCGCGCTCGATCCAGCTCCCGCGCGAGGTCGATCCCGCGCGCGCGACGGCAGAGTGCAAACACGGCGTGCTGACCATCCGCGTTCCGGCGCGTGACGAGGTCAAGCCCAAGCAGATCAGCATCAGCGGAGGATGACGGACATGGCGAACATCGAAGACTCGCGCGAGCGGGCGAAGAAGGGAAGTGACGACCAGCACACGCGTCCCGGTCGGACCTACCAGCCCAACGTGGACATCCTGGAGACGGAGCATGGCTTGCGCCTCTGGGCCGACATGCCGGGCGTGGATCAGAACTCGATCGACGTCGAGCTGGTCGACGACGTGATCACGCTCCGCGGCCGCGTCTCGACCGCGGACTACGAGAGCCTGACGCCGATCTACAGCGAGTACAACGTCGGGAACTACGAGGCGCGGTTCCGGCTCTCGAACACGATCGACGGAGCGCGCATCTCGGCGAAGCTCGCGAACGGCGTGCTCGAGGTCGAGCTTCCGAAGATCGAGGCCGCGAAGCCCCGACGCATCGAGATCAATTAGATTCCGACCTGCTTCAGGTAGCGCGAGACCCCTTCCTCGACGCTCGCGAAGGGGAGGTCGCAGCCGGCTCCGCGAAGCGCCGAGATGTCGGCCTGCGTGAAGCTCTGGTAGCTGCCTCGAAGTCCGGGCGGGAAGTCCACGTACTCGATCCGCCCGCGGCCGTGATGTGCGATCACGGCTCGGGCGACGTCGTTGAAGGTCTGCGCCCGGCCGGTGCCGACGTTGAAGATTCCCGAGACGTCGGGGTGATCGAGAAAAAAGAGATTCACCGCGGCGACGTCGTCGACGTACACGAAATCGCGTCGCTGCTCGCCGGGGCCGTAGCCGTCGGAGCTCTCGAAGAGCCGGACGACGTCGCCCTCGCGGAGCTGCAGGTGGTTCTTCCACGCGACGCTCGCCATCTCGGCCTTGTGCGCCTCGCGCGGCCCGTAGACGTTGAAGTAGCGCAGGCCGACGACCTGGCTGCGAGCGCTCGACGCGTGTCTCCGCACCCAGCGGTCGAAGAGCACCTTCGACCAGGCGTACAGGTTGAGGGGCTTCTCGAGCGCCGGGTCCTCGCGAAAGACCGGACCCATGCCGTAGACCGCGGCCGACGAGGCGTAGATCAGCGGGATCTCGCGCGCGGTCGCGAACCCGTGGAGCGTCTTCGAGTACTCGTAGTTGTCGGCCAGCATCGTGCGGCCGTTCCACTCCATGGTGTTGGAGCAGGCGCCCTGGTGGAAGATCGCCTCGACGCCGGAGAGCGTTCGCGATCCGATCCGGTCGAGAAACGAGTTCTTGTCGGCGAAGTCGAGGAAGTCGCAGTCGGCCAGGTTCCGGAACTTGCGGCCGTCCGCGAGGTCATCGACCAGGAGCAGATCGCTGCGGCCGCGCGCGTTCAGCGCACGAACCAGATTGCTGCCGATGAACCCGGCCGCGCCCGTGACGACGATCAAGCTCGACTCCCGTTGCGATCTGCCGGTATCCTGCCGCGCCGTGAAGGACGCCGCCACCGATCTCGAGCTCGAGCGCTACCGCCGTGACGGCTATTTCGTGCGCGAGCGCGTCCTCGGCCGGGCCGACCTCGAGCGCCTGCGCGGCGCGGTCGAGCGCGTGCACCGGTGCGTCGGGGCGGCGGCGGCGGAGCCGGGCGCGGCCGGCGTCGAGCGCATCGACGGCAAGCGCTACCAGGATCTGCTCGGCTCGCTCGTGAAGTGGGAATGGCAGGAGGAGCGCGCGGACGTGCGCTCGATGGAGCCGTTCCTGCACCTCGATCCGGAGCTCGAGGCGATCGTCGACGATCCGCGGCTCTGGCGGCCCGCGACCGCTCTCTGCGGCGCGGACGAGCTCGCGCTCTTCACCGACAAGCTGAACTTCAAGCGCCCGGGCGGGGCGGTCTTTCCCTGGCACCAGGACAGCCCGTATTTCGTCTTCGATTGTCCGCACGTCGATCGGCTGGTGTCGCTGCAGGTCTACCTGGACGACGCGACGGTCGAGAACGGTTGCCTGTGGATGATCCCCGGCTCGCACGCGCACGGCCGCCTGCCGTGCTTCGAGGATCAGGGCACGCTCGGCCGCCTCTACACCGATGTGGATCGGGCGCTTCCCGGCGCCGAGTTCGTGCCGATCGAGGCCCCCGCGGGCTCGGTGATCTTCTTCAACGGCGACGTCGTGCACGGCTCGCGCCGCAACCGCACGCAGGCGAGCCGGCGCGCCTTCGTGCTGACGTATCAGCCGGCCGGGTTCGCGCAGTTCCGCAGGCCCGGCGAGCGGCGCGTCAGCTTCGCAGCCGGATCAGCCCTTCTTGAACCACCGACGCGACCAGCTCTCCCTCGCGTGTGAAGACGCTGCCGCGGTTGAAGCCGCGCGCGCCCGCGGCGCGCGGGCTGTCCTGCGCGTAGAGCAGCCACGCGTCGGCGCGGAAGGGGCGGTGGAACCACATCGCATGGTCGAGGCTCGCGGTCTGTAGCTTCTCGCTCCACCACGAAACTCCGTGCGGAAGGGCGCTCGTGTCGAGCAGCGTCAGGTCGGAGGCGTAGGCCAACACACATTGGTGGAGCGCCCGATCGTCCGGCAGCGTGTCGACGGCGCGGAACCAGACGTTCTGGAACGGCGGTCGCTTCTCGGGCGCGAACTCGTCGATCGGGTCGATCGGCCGAACCTCGATCGGACGCTCGCGCAGGAACGTCGCGCGCATCTTCTCGGGAATCCGGTCCGCCTGCTTCTCGCGCAGCTGGACCTCGTTCAAGAGCCCCTCGGGCCCCGGCACGTCGGGCATCTCGATCTGGTGTTCGAGTCCGGGCTCGTCGATCTGGAACGACGCCGCGAGGTTGAAGATCGCCTTGCCGTGCTGGATCGCGACCACGCGCCGGGTCGTGAAGCTCTTCCCGTCGCGAATCCGGTCGACGTCGTACAGGATCGGCACCTTCGGATCGCCCGGCCGCAGGAAGTACGCCGAGAACGAGTGCGCCGCACGCCCCTCGACGGTCCGCCCCGCCGCGACCAGCGCCTGCCCGAGCACCTGCCCGCCGAAGACCCGCTGCCAGCCGTCCTGCGGGCTGCGCCCGCGGAACAGATTGACCTCGATCTGCTCGAGATCGAGAAGCTCGATCAGCTGCTGGAGTACCCGCCTCATCCGGCGAGGTGTTCTAGATCAATCGCGGGCCCTGCGAAAGCCCAGGGCGACCAGGCCGACGAGCATCGCCGCGCCCAGCGCCCCCGGGCCCGGCTCCGGAACGGTCACGGAGAGGTTCTCGATCGTCCCGTTGACGTAAACTGTTTCGATGCTGCCGTTCGAGAAGTTCCAGTACATCTCCGCTACCGGGAACGACTCCAAGATCCACGGGACATCGGAGAGGGCAGACGAAGCGAGCGGCTCTCCGCTCGAGTCGCCAGCGAGCTCGACACCGAAGAGGTCAGGCGCCAGATCCGGTCCCGTCGGCCTGTCGATGACCCACGCTTGCCAGTAGACCTGGCTCCAGATTACCTCGTAGTCGATCAGGGTGATCGAGAAGATGCCGAACTCGGGCGCGTCGGGATCGATATACGTCGCGTCGAACACGAAATCCCCGACCTCGCTGTGGAACTCGGCCTCACTTGGCGCGAACGCATAACTGGCGTGCCCCGGCTCCTCCCTGATAGGCGGGACCGCGTCGTCGAAGACGAGATACGCGCTGAACGGCGTTCCAGGCTCGATCGATCCGCCGATCGACCCGATCGGATCCTCCATGGACCCGCTACCCAGTACCGAGTCGACGGTGCCCGAGAAGTCGACCCGAACCGTGACTGCCTGGGCCATTGGACTCGCGCCGGCAATCAGGAGGGCCGTGACGAGAGCTCGTGCCTGCATTGGGACAGTCTACACCCATCTGCGTAGGCTGGGCGAGGGAATTTGCTGGAGGTGGACTGTAAGCCGGGTCCTGTTCCGCGCGTCCCTTGCGGGGCGTGCGGCGAGGATCATTCGTCTAGGCCCGCCGTTGCCGACGGGCTCGAGCACTCAGACCCGGACACCCCTCGAACCCGCGTCTCCGCGGGAAAGAGTTGAGACGGGCCATCTTCGTCGGTGTCCCTATTCGAGCTTGCTCCGGGAGGGGTTTGCCTCGCCGCCGGTCACCCGGCTGTCGCGCGTGGGCTCTTACCCCACGATTTCAACCTTACCGCTGCGAACCCTAAGGCGCGCAGGTTGGCGGTGTGATTTCTGTTGCACTTTCCCTGAGGTCACCCTCGGTGGCCGTTAGCCATCTCCCTGCCCTGTGGAGCCCGGACTTTCCTCTTCCCGCGCGAGCCCGAAGGCCGGCGCGGGCAGCGATCCTCCATCCACCTCCAGCGCGGCGAGTATAGTCACGCTCGGGAGGGAGCGCCGGAATGCGACGAGCCTTGATCGTGATCGGAATCAGCATCGCCGCCCTGGTGATCGCCTGTCAGGCGTTCTGGCCCGAGCGCTGGGCCGTGAACGTTCCCCTGCGGGGGGAGATCTTCGGCTCGGAGCCGCCGCCGAAGTCGGAGCTCGAGGCGCGGATGAAGGTTCCCGAGGGCTTCACGTTCGGCCTCTATGCCGACGGCATCCGGAACGCGCGCGTCATGCGCTTCACGTCGACCGGCGATCTGCTCGTCTCGTCGCCGCGCGAGGGGAAGGTCTTCCTGCTCGAGCGCGACGCGGATGGCGACGGCCGCGCCGACGGCACGCGGGTTCTCGTCGAGGGACTCGAGCGTCCGCACGGGCTCGAGATCGTCGGCGACTGGCTCTACGTCGCCGAGGTCGGTGCGATCGTCCGCGTGCGCTTCGACGCCTCGACTCGCACGGTACGCGGCGAGCGCGAGACCGTGATCGACGCTCTGCCGACCGGCGGCAATCACTGGACCAAGACGATCGGGCTCGGACCCGACGGCGGGCTCTACGTCTCGATCGGCTCGACCTGCAACGTCTGCCTCGAAGAGGACGAGCGCCGCGCGACGATCGCCCGGATGCAACCCGACGGCAGTGGCTTCGAGGTCTTCGCCACCGGGCTGCGGAACTCCGCCGGCTTCGACTGGCGGCCCGCCGATGGCGCCCTCTACGCGACCGACAACGGCCGCGATCTGCTCGGGGACGACTTCCCGCCCTGCGAGCTGAACCGGATCGAGCGGGGCCGCTTCTACGGTTGGCCGTTCGTGAACGGAATGGGCGTTCGCGATCCGGACTTCGGCGGCCAGGGTGGCGCACGTGCGGAGGCGGCTTTGTCGCCGGCGCACGGCTTCGGTGCACACACCGCCCCGCTCGGCATGCGCTTCTACCGCGGGAATGCCTTCCCGCAGAAGTACCGTGGCCAGGCGTTCGCAGCGCTGCACGGTTCCTGGAACCGCACGACGAAGAGCGGATACAAGATCGTTCTCCTCGAATGGTCCAAAGACGGCAGTGAGATCTTCGAGTCGGACTTCCTCACCGGATTCGAGGTCGACGAGAACGTGATCGGCCGGCCCGTCGACGTGCAGGACGGTCCCGACGGCGCGCTCTACGTGTCGGACGACTTCGCGGGCGCGATCTACCGCGTGACGTACGCCGCTGATTTGCAGGAGACGGATCGCTCGCCTAGACCGTAGCCGGAGCCATTCGGAACGCGCGGCTCCTCGCCGATAGGCCACTCATAGGAGTCCTTCGCCTGCTCGAGTCACGGATTCGCATTCTGGCTGCGCTCGTCTGTGCACTCGCGGCGGTGGTCCTCACCGGTGTCGCGCGCGCCGACCTGTCTGTGGAGCTTGCCGACGCGATCGCAGAGACGCGAAGCGCGTACCCGAAGCTCGTCGAGATCCGCAGCGGAGACCGGTTTCTCGAAAGCGTCGACGACGCTTCGCTCGAAGCGCTGGTCGCGCGCGTCGCGAACGGAGAGTGGGACGCGCCGACCGAGTCGGCGATCTGGGTCGTGCTCGAGGGTTTCTCGCGCGAGCAAGGTCCGGCCGGAACTTACGGACGTTCGCTCACGAGCCGGATCGCGGGCACGGCCGCGGCCGGAGGGAATCGCGACGCCTTGCGCGGAATTTCGCGAATCCTCCGCCGCTTCCTCGAGGACCAGAGCCACGAGTATTCGATCCTCGCGCAGGGGCTGCTCTCCGAGAAGATCCGCTGTGGCGCGGCATCGCTCTCGGACGACGAGCTCGTGCGACAGATCACCGCCGAGGTGAATCCCGACAAGGAGCTCGCGCGCGGGACCACGGACGGCACGGTCGCGGATCGCTACGGACTGCACGATCGCGCCGACCTGTTCTCCGTCGCGGCGACCGGCGATCGCGTCGCGGTCGCGGGCTACTTCGGCAGCGTGATCGTCTCGCACGACGGCGGGAAGACCTGGGCCGCACCGAAGACGGGAACCGACGAGCCGCTCTACGTCGTGGCGTTCGGAGCGGAGGACGAGATCTGGGCCGCGGGGCGTGCGGGCGTGGTGATCCGTTCCGAAGACGGGGGACGGTCCTGGACGCGACGACCGACCCCGTTCGACCGCCACGTCTTCGGTCTGTACGCGTCGGCGCCCGGCGAGGTGCTCGCCGTCGGCGATTACGGGCTCCAGCTCCGCAGCGTCGATGGCGGCGAGAACTGGGCGTGCATCCCGCGCGAGCAGGACGTGATCCTCGGCCGCATCGCGAAGGCGGGCGACGACGCCGTGACCGCCGGCGAGTTCGGTACGCTCGAGCGCTTGCCGGGCGGGAATCCGCCGGGTCGGCGCGGTGTGCTCAGCGGTGTGCCGGAGGATCTGTACGTCTTCGACGTGTGGCTCGACGCGTCCGGCCAGGTCGGCATCGCCGTCGGGCTCGGCGGCGCCGTCGTGCGCAGCGAGGACGGCGGCGCGAGCTGGACGCGCGTGAAGCTGCCCTTCAAGCAGGATCTCTTCGGAGTGGGCGGCTTCGGCGCGCGCATCCTGATCTCGGGGGAGGGTGGCTTTCTCGCGCTCTCCGAGGACGCGGGCCGAACCTTCCGTGCGATCGACGCGTCGATCCCGCCGGTGACGCTCACCGACGTCGAGTTCGCGGACGCGAAGCACGCTTACGCGGTCGGGTCGCGCGGGCTCGTGCTGCGCTCGGACGACGGCGGCGCGAGCTTCGGGGTCGCGCGCGGTGGAGGCGGGTCGTGAGCGCCGCCGAGCGATTCTCGAGGTTCTTCGCACGGCGGCGACACTGGTTCGCGGTCGCGATCGTGATCATCACGGGGTTTTTCGCCGTGCAGATGCGGCACCTCGAGATCTTCACGCAGTACCTCGATCTGCTCCCGCGCGACCATCCGTTCATCCGCACCTACGAGACGTACCGCGACGTCTACGGCAACGCGAACACGGTCGTCGCCGCCGTCGTCGCGCTCGAAGGCGACATCTACCGGCCCGAGATCCTCCGCGCGGTCGCGAAGCTCACCGAGCGGATGGACTCGTCGGTCGTCGATGCCGAAGTGAACGCGAAGCCCACCAGTGCATCGGTCGAGCCGCGCGGGGCGGTCGAGACGACGGTACACGCGCTCGTGTCCCTGGTCGATCGGGTCCTGCGCACGTCGAGCGCCGAACCGGCCGAGACCGGCGTCGATCACAATCTGGTCACGAGCCTCACGCATCGCTCGGCGCGCGACTCCCGGGTGCGGCTCGACGGGACGCTCGACTCGCCGCAGCTCGTCGACGAGATCCCGACCGAGATCGAGGAACTCGACGCGCTCCGCGAGCGCGTGCGGCGCAACCCCTCGGTCTACGGCGTGCTCGTCGCCACGGACGAGAAGGCTGCGCTCGTGCGCGCGAGCTTCGTCGAGACCCGGCTCGACTACGGGGCGCTCTTCAAGCACATGCAGGCTTCGAAGCGCCAGATCGAGGCCGAGTTCCCGGTCCGGGTCCACATGACGGGACAGCCGCTGCTCTTCGGCTGGACGTACGCGTTCGCGACCGAGATCCTGCTGATCTTCGCGCTGACGCTGATCGTCTCGGTGCTCCTGCTCTGGGCCTATTTCCGGCGCATCTACGGCGTCTTCCTGCCGATGTCGGGCGCGGCGGTGAACGTGGTCTGGGGACTCGGCTTCGCCGCCTGGGCCGGATACAACCTCGACCCGCTCGTTCTCGTCATACCAATGCTGATCACCTCGCGCGCGATCAGTCACTCGGTGCAGTTCGTCGAGCGCTTCTACGAGGAGTACGAGGAGCTCGGCGACAAGGACGAGGCGTGCATTCGATCGATGGCGGAGCTGCTCCTGCCGGGCACGCTCGGCATTCTCACCGACTGCATCGGTCTCCTGACGATCGCGCTCGCGACGATTCCGATCATGCAGAAGCTCGGCCTCCTCTGTGCATTCTGGGCCGCGTCGATTCTCGCGACCGAGGTTCTGCTCAATCGGCTCCTGATCCTGTACCTGCCCGCGCCGCGCGAACGTCGGCACTACGTGCAGCCGCTGGCGGCGCGCATGCTCGGAGCGGCCGCACGGCTCGTCGGATCCCGCACGAGCGCGTTCGCCATCGTCGGCGTCTTCGCCGTGGTCACCGGCGTCTGTGCGGTGCTCGCGCGCGACGTACCCGTCGGCGAGCATCGCCCGGGCACGCCGATCCTCTATCCCGATTCCGAGTTCAACGTCGCCGCGCGCGAGATCGGTGCGCGATTCTCCGGACTCGACGACCTGCTCGTGGTCGCGCACTCGAACGTTCCGGGGCGGGTGTACAGCCCGGATTCCTTCAAGCTGATCGAATCCCTCCAACGCGCGCTCGAGACCGACGAGAACGCGGGCGGGAGCATCTCGCTCGTCGATCTGCAGAAGCAGACGAGCCGCCTCTTCCACAACAACGACCCGCGCTTCGCGATGTGGATGCAGACGACCTCGGAGATCTCCGGAATCTCCTATCTGATGGAGACGAGCGTACCCGCTCCGGGCCTTCTCGATCCGTACCGGTCGCGCGACGCGCGATCTCTCGCGGTTCGCGTCTTCTATCGAGACCACCGCACGCCCACGGTGGAAGACGCGATCGAACGCCTCGAGCGCTTCGCCGGCGACGTTCGCCTCGACGGCAGCCTCGCGATCCGGCTGCGTCCCGGAGATCCGGGTTGGCTTCACGCGCTCGACTGGATCGCGCCCATCTTGCCGCCGGTCGAGCCGAAGCTCGAAGTGACGCTCGCGGGCTCGGCCCCGCAGGCCGTCGACGGTCGACGCTGGCAGGGCCCCGACGGACTCGAGGCCGAGGTGCGACGTTCCGGCTGGCGCTCGCCCTGGGAGCTCTGGGTCCGCGCCGGCCCGAGTGCCGAGTTCGAGCCGCAGCCGGGGGGCACGTGGCTTCGCGATGGCGTCGAGCTGCGCTACGCGGCGGGCTCGATCGGGGTGCTCGCCTCGTCGATCGACGAGATCCGCGCCTCGAGCGACGTCAGCATCGCGATCGTCTTCGTCACGACGTTCCTGGTGGTGCTGGCGAGCTACCGCTCGCTCGCGATCGCCTTGCTTCTCGTCAGCTCGCTCGCGACGGCGTCGCTCGCCGCGCTGGCGGTGCAGGCCGTCACGGGCATCGCGATCGACGTGAACACGCTTCCGGTTCAGGCGATCGGCGTCGGGGTCGGGATCGACTACGCCCTGTATCTGGTCGATCGCGTCCTGCAGGAACGCCCGCGCTTCGCGACGCGGATCGAAGCCGTCCAGCACGCGATCCGCACCACCGGGCTCGCCATCGGCTTCACCGCATCGACCCTGCTCGTGGGGATCGTCTTCTGGATTCCGATTTCGAGCCTCCGCTTCTCGGCCGAGATGAGCCTTCTGCTCTCGATCCTGATGGGTGTGAATGCGCTCGCGGCCATCCTGCTGGTGCCGGCGCTGATCGTGCTGCTGCCCGAACGCTGGGCGGGCCGGCTCGCCTAGGCCGCCCGGTCGCTTTCCATTCCCGTTAGAATCGCCGTCAGGAGAGTCGATGAACGATCCGGACGGGCGCACGACGTTGCGAGCGGAAGAGGCGGCAGCACACGGGATGACGATCGCGGTGGCGGCTCGCGAAGCGCCCGATCGCATGGCCATCCTCTCGGATGCGGGATCGCTGACGTTCGGCGAGCTCAACGCGCGCGCGAACCAGCTCGTGCGCGCGCTCGCGCGGCGCGGGGTCGGCAAGTCCGATGCGGTCGCACTGCTCTGCTCGAACCGGCCCGAGTTCGCGGTCGCCTACGCGGCCGCGCTCCGCGGCGGACTGCGGCTCACCTGCATCAACTGGCACCTGCAGCGCGACGAGATCGCCTACATCGTCGAGAACTGCGAGGCCCGCGCGTTCCTCGCGGACGCGCGATTCGCCGAGACGGCCGCCGACGTCGCGCAGGGTGCGTCGAAGGCATCGATCCGGCTCGCGATCGCCGGTCCGATCGAGGGCTTCGAGAGCTTCGACGCCGCACTCGCAGCGGAGAGCACGGCCGACGTCGAGGCGCCCGTGCTCGGCGGCACGATGCTCTACACCTCGGGAACCACCGGCCGACCCAAGGGCGTGTACCGCCGTCAGGCTCCGCCCGTGACCGGGCTCGGGCGAGCCATCGCGCAGGTCGCGAAGTACCGACCCGACACCGACCGGATGCTGTGCACCGGGCCGCTCTACCACGCAGCGCCGCTCGCGTTCAATCTCGCCGCGCCTCTCGCGGCGAGCATCGGAACAGTGCTCATGGACCGCTGGGACGCGGCCACCGCGCTGCGCCTGATCGAGCAGCACCGCGTCACGCACACGCACATGGTCGCGACCATGTTCCATCGCTTGCTCTCGCTGCCCGACGACGTGAAGGCACGACACGACGTGTCCTCGCTTCGCGTGCTCCTGCACGGCGCGGCGCCGACGCCCGTGCACGTGAAGAAGTCGCTGATCGATTGGCTCGGGCCGATCGTCTACGAGTACTACGCCGCCACCGAGGGCGGCGGCACGTTCATCTCGAGCGAGGAGTGGCTCGCACGTCCGGGTTCGGTCGGTCGGCCCGCCGACGAGGGAAATCTCTCGGTGCGCGACGACGAAGGCCGGGAGGTTTCCGCCGGCAGCGTCGGAACGATCTGGTTTCGGGCGCCCGCGGTCGGACGCTTCGAGTACTTCGGCGACGAGAAGAAGACGCAGTCGAGCTACGACGGTGACTGGTTCACGATGCGCGACATGGGTTACCAGGACGCGGAGGGCTACGTCTTCCTGACGGGCCGCACATCGGAGCTGATCATCTCGGGCGGCGTCAACATCTACCCGGCCGAGATCGATGCCGTGCTGCTGATGCATCCCGCGGTGGCCGACGCCGCGGCGGTCGGGGTCCCGAACGAGGAGTTCGGCGAAGAGGTCCGCGCCGTCGTTCAGCTCACCTCCGGCGCCGCGCCGAGCGAGGCGCTCGCGCTCGAGCTGATGGAACACTGTCGTGCGAGGCTCGCGCACTTCAAGTGCCCCCGCGGCGTCGATTTCGATCCGTCGCTGCCGCGCTCCGAGGCGGGAAAGGTACAGCGCCGCACCATCCGGGAGCGCTACTGGCAGGGCCTCGGGAGGCAGATCTAGATGGGGGCGACGACCGCGATCCGCCGCGCGCTGCTGACCGTGCTCGCGCTCGTTCCGTTCGTCGGGCGCGCCGCGGACCTGCCGCCCGGGCGCTGGACGATCGTGCAGTGCGGCTCCGTGCTGCTCGTCCCCGGAGAGCCGGCGCGAACTGCGACGACGCTCGTGATCCACGACGGGAAGATCGTCGAGATCCTGCCGGGGATCGTCGGCGCCGATGCGATCATGTCGGGCAAGACCGGCACACCCGAGGTGCTGGATCTCGGCGACGCCTTCGTGATGCCGGGGCTGATCGACGCGCACGTGCACCTCACGTTCGAGTTCGACGCCGACACCCGCGTGCGCCGCGTGACCGAGGACGAAGCCACGGCCGCGCTACGCGGTTCGGTGTACGCCCGCAAGACGCTCGAAGCGGGGTTCACGTCGGTGCGGGACCTGGGCGGCGGGCCGGCGGTCTTCGCGCTGCGCGACGCGATCGCCTCGGGCCGGATTCCCGGGCCGCGAATGGTCGTGGCGGGCTACGCGATCTCGCCCACCGGCGGGCACGGGGACCGGACCAACGGCTACCGCGAAGACCTCTTCGACGAGCCCGGAGCGTATCTCGGCATCGCGGACGGTCCGTTCGAGGCGCGAAAGGCGGTCCGCGCGCAGGTCAAGCGCGGCGCCGACCTGATCAAGCTGACCGCGACCGGCGGCGTGCTCTCCAACACGAGCGCGGGCACGGAGGTGCAGTTCAAGGACGACGAGCTCGTCCGAGATCGTCAGCACGGCGCACATGCTCGGCCGCAAGGTCGCGGCCCACGCTCACGGGACCAACGGCGTGAACGCCGCCCTGCGAGCCGGGGTCGACTCGATCGACCACGGGACGTTTCTCGACGCCACGTCGATCGATCTCTTCAAGAAGACGGGCGCCTGGTACGTGCCGACGGTGACGGCGGGCAAGACCGTCGCGGAGCGCGTGAAGCTGCCCGGGTTCTATCCGCCCGCCGTCGCGGAGAAGGCGCGACTCGTCGGCCCGCAGGTCCAGGACGCGCTTCGCCGTGCCCACCAGGGTGGGGTCAAGATCGCATTCGGCACCGATGCGGGCGTGTTCCCGCACGGCGAGAACGCGCGCGAGTTCGGCTACATGGTCGAGGCCGGTCTCACGCCGATGGATGTGCTGCGCGCGGCGACGGTCGGATCGGCGAGCCTGCTCGGCATCGAGTCCGAGGTCGGCACGCTCGAGGTCGGTAAGCAGGCCGACCTGATCGCGACGCGGCGCACCGCCCTCGTCGACGTCACCGAGCTTCTGCGCCCGGTCTTCGTGATGCGCAACGGCATCGTCTACAAGCGCAAGTCGGGCGGGGGCGGGACGTGATCGTCGCGTGTCTCGATCTCGAGGGCGTGCTGGTGCCCGAAATCTGGATCAACGTCGCCGAGCGCACCGGCATCGCCGAGCTGCGCCGAACGACGCGCGACGAGCCGGACTACGACAAGCTGATGCGGGCGAGGCTCGAGATCCTCGACCGGCATCGGCTCGGACTCCGCGAGATCCAGGAGGTGATCGCGACGCTCGAGCCGTTGCCGGGCGCGCCCGACTTCCTGAATCGTCTGCGCGAGCGCCATCAGGTGCTGATCCTCTCCGACACCTTCTACGATTTCGCGAAGCCCCTGATGCGAAAGCTCGGCTTCCCGACGCTGTTCGCGCACGACCTCGTCGTGGAGACGTCCGGTCGCATCTCCGGCTACCGGCTGCGCATGCCCGACCAGAAGCGCCAGAGCGTCGAACATCTTCGCGCGCTCGCCTTCCACGTGATCGCCGCGGGCGACAGCTACAACGACACGACCATGCTCTCGGCCGCGCACGCGGGCATCCTGTTCCGCCCACCGGCGAACGTGATCGCGGAGTTCCCGCAGTTCCCGGTCACGCGCGAGTACGCCGAGCTCGAGCGCGCCTTCGAAGACGCGGCTCGTCTCGTTGCGACGCCCGCGACGTAGCGCCTATACTGCGCCGCGCCGAGGAGGATCCCCGATGTCCGACGCCCCGCTGGTACGCCAGCCTGGCTCCCTGATTCGCAAGCGCCGCGACGGAACACTCGAGGTTCCCGACAACCCGACGATCGCCTACGTCGAGGGTGACGGCACGGGCCGTGACATCTGGAAGGCCTCGGTTCGGGTCTTCGACGCGGCCGTGGCGAAGGCGTATCGCCGGCCGACGCAAGATCGGCTGGCACGAGATGCTCGCCGGACAGAAGGCCTACGACCGGACGAAGAACTGGCTCCCCGACGAGACGGTCGAGACGTTTCGCGAAGTGCCTGGTCGGGATCAAGGGTCCGCTCACGACGCCGATCGGCGGTGGCATCCGCAGCCTGAACGTCGCCCTGCGCCAGATGCTCGACCTGTACGTCTGCCTGCGGCCGGTGCGCTGGTACGAGGGTGTGCCGAGCCCGGTCAAGCATCCCGAGCTCGTCGACATGGTCATCTTCCGCGAGAACACCGAGGACATCTACGCCGGCGTCGAGTGGCGAGCGGGCTCGGCGGACGCGAAGAAGCTGATCGCGTTCCTGCAGAAGAAGATGGGCGTCAAGGAAATCCGCTTCCCGGCGACGAGCGGCATCGGCATCAAGCCGATCTCACGTCAGGGCACGGAGCGTCTCGTGCGCGCGGCTCTCGACTACGCGATCGAGCACAAGCGCAAGTCGGTGACGCTGGTGCACAAGGGCAACATCATGAAGTTCACCGAAGGCGCGTTCCGGGACTGGGGCTACAAGCTGGTCAAGAAGGAATACGCCGGGCGTGCGATCGGCTGGGACGACTGCGACGGCAAGCCGCCGAGCGGCCAGGTGCTGGTGAAGGACTCGATCGCCGACATCACGCTGCAGCAGGTGCTCACCCGCCCCGACGAGTTCGACGTGATCGCCACGATGAACTTGAACGGCGACTACCTGTCGGACGCGCTCGCGGCGCAGGTCGGCGGCATCGGAATCGCGCCGGGCGCGAACATCAACTACAAGACCGGGCACGGCATCTTCGAGGCCACGCACGGAACGGCGCCGAAGTACGCCGACCAGGACAAGGTGAATCCGAGCTCCGTGATCCTCTCCGGCGTCATGATGCTCGATCACATCGGCTGGGGCGCCGCCGCGCGGCTGATCGACCGTGGCATCTCGCGCGCGATCACGCAGAAGCGAGTGACCTACGATTTCCACCGCCTGATGGATGGCGCCAAGCTCCTGAAGTGCTCGGAGTTCGGCGACGCCATCATCGAGAACATGGAGTGAGCGCGTGAAGCGACCGAAGATCTCTCTCGATCGGCGCCGGAAACATCGGCGGCGTGCAGGCCCAGCTGATCGCGCAGCGGCAGCTCGGCGACGTGGTGCTGCTCGACGTCGTCGAAGGTGTCCCGCAGGGCAAGGTGCTCGACATCGACCACGCGCTCGACGGTTGGGGCTCGAACGTCCGCGTCGTCGGTACGAACGACTACAAGGACACGGCCGGATCCGATCTGTACATCGTCACGGCCGGGCATCGCGCGCAAGCCCGGCATGTCGCGCGACGATCTGCTGAACACGAACCTCGGGATCATCAAGAGCGTCGCGAAGGGCATCAAGGACAACTCGCCCGACGCCATCGTGATCGTCGTCAGCAATCCGCTCGACGCGATGGTCTACGCGATGAAGGAGCTGACGGGCTTTCCGAAGCAGCGCGTCGTCGGCATGGCGGGGGTGCTCGACTCGGCACGTTTCCGCTTCTTCGTCGCGCAGGAGCTCGGCGTGGCGGTACAGGACGTGGTCGCGCTCGTGCTCGGCGGCCACGGAGACACGATGGTGCCGCTGCCGCGCCTCTCGAGCGTGAACGGCATTCCGCTGCAGTCGCTGCTCTCGAAGGAGAAGCTCGCGGCGATCGTGAAGCGCGTGCAGGATGCGGGCGGCGAGATCGTCGGTCTGCTCAAGACCGGCTCCGCGTTCGTGTCGCCCGCGGCCGCGTCGGTGACGATGGCCGAGGCGATCCTTCGCGACCAGAAGCGCGTGCTCGCCTGCGCAGCGTACCTCGACGGCGAGTACGGCGCGCGCGGCATCTACATGGGCGTTCCGGTCCTGCTCGGGTCACGCGGCGTCGAGAAGATCTTCGAACTCGATCTTCTCCCCGACGAGAAGGCGGAGGTCGCGAAGTCGATCGACCACGTGAAGAAGCTCGTCGCCGACATCAAGCTCTGAGCGGAGAGACCCCCCCATGAACGTCCACGAGTATCAAGCGAAGGCGCTGCTGCGCGAGTACGGCATCGAGGTTCCACCCGGTCGCCTCGCGCTCACGCCGGCGGAAGCCGAGCAGGCCGCCAGGGACATCGGCGGCACCGTCGTGGTGAAGGCGCAGGTTCACGCGGGCGGCCGCGGCAAGGCCGGCGGGATCAAGGTCGTGAAGTCCCCCGAGCAGGCGCGCCAGACGCGCGTCCGACATGCTCGGCATGCGGCTGGTCACCAAGCAGACCGGCGCGGAGGGGAAGGTCGTCGCGCGCCTCTACGTCGAGGCGGGCTCGAAGATCGACCGGGAGCTCTACCTCGCGCTTCCTCGTCGATCGTGCGACGCAGAACGTCGCGATACTCGGCTCGACGGAGGGCGGCATGGACATCGAAGAGGTCGCGGAGCGGACGCCCGACAAGATCCTCACGGTGCAGATCGATCCGCTCGTCGGCGTCTGCGACTTCCAGGCGCGCAACCTCGGCTACGAGCTCGATCTCTCGGCCGAAGCAGTGCGATGCGTTCGTGTCGCTGGTCCGCGAACATGTACCGGCTCTTCATGGAGAAGGACGTCTCGCTCGCCGAGATCAACCCGCTCGTGATCTCGGGCGACGCCGTCATCCCGCTCGACTGCAAGCTGAACTTCGACGACAACGCGCTGTTCCGGCACACGGACGTCCAGGCGCTGCGCGATCTCGACGAGGAGGACGCCGCGCGAGCTGCGAGGCGGCGAAGTACGATCTGAACTGGGTCTCGCTCGACGGCAACATCGGCTGCATGGTCAACGGCGCCGGTCTCGCCATGGCGACGATGGACATCATCCAGCACGCGGGCGGCAAGCCCGCGAACTTCCTCGACGTCGGCGGACAGGCGCGACGCCGAGCGGGTCGCGCACGCCTTCCGGCTGATCCTCTCGGACAAGAACGTGAAGGGGATCCTGGTCAACATCTTCGGCGGGATCGTGCTCTGCGACCGCGTCGCCGAGGGCATCATCAGCGCGGCGAAGACGGTCGGCGTGACGGTGCCGTTGGTCGTGCGGCTCGACGGTTCGAACGCGGTCCAGGGACGCGAGATGCTCTCGCGCTCGGGTCTCGACATCACCCCGGCCGAGGGCATGAAGGACGCGGCAGAGAAGATCGTCGCGGCGGTGCGCGCATGAGCATTCTGGTCGACAAGAAGACGAAGCTGATCGTGCAGGGCATGGGCAAGACCGGTCAGCTCCACACGAATCTGTCGCTCGAGTTCGGAACGAACGTGGTCGGCGGCGTCACGCCGGGCCGCGGCGGCACGGAGGCGTGCGGGCTCCCGGTCTGGAACACGGTGCGCGAGGCGGTGCGCGAGACCGGCGCAAACGCATCGGTCGTGTTCGTTCCCGCTTCGGGCGCCGCGGACGCGATCCTCGAGGCGGCCGACGCCGGCATCGAGCTGATCTGCGCGATCACCGAGGGCATTCCGGTGCGCGACATGTTGCGCGCGAAGGCGGCCCTGCGCGGGCTGGAAGGGACGGCTGATCGGCCCCAACTGCCCGGGACTGCTCGATCCGGGGCTGAAGATCCGCATCGGCATCGCGCCCTACTCGATCTTCAAGCCCGGCAGCGTCGGCGTGGTCTCGCGTTCGGGCACGCTGACCTACGAGGCCGTGCACCAGCTCTCGCAGCTCGGCATCGGGCAGTCGACGTGCGTCGGCATCGGCGGCGATCCGATTCCCGGCACGAACTTCGTCGACGTGCTTGCGACTGTTCCAGAAGGACAAGGCGACGAAGGCGGTGGTGATGATCGGCGAGATCGGCGGCAGCGCCGAGGAAGAGGCCGCCGAGTTCGTCGCCGCCGAGATGACCAAGCCCGTGGTCGCGTTCATCGCCGGCGTGACCGCGCCGTCGGGGAAGCGCATGGGCCACGCGGGCGCGATCATCTCCGGCGGCAAGGGGACGGCCGAGGGAAGTCCAAGGCGCTCGAGAAGGCCGGCATTCCCGTCGTTCCCACTCCCGCGCTGATCGGCGAGACGCTGCGCCGTGCGGCGCGCGGCGTCCTGTAGATGAGCCTGCTGGTCGTCGGATCCGTCGCGCTCGACGACATCGAGGCGCCGGCGGGCAGCGTGAAGTCCGTGCTCGGCGGGGCCGCCTCGTACTGCTCGGTCGCCTCGAGCTACTTCGTGCGGACCTCTGCGGTCGGTGTGACCGGCGACGACTTCCCGCAGGAGCACCTCGACTTTCTCGCGTCTCGCGGGATCGATCTCGCGGGAGTGACGCGCGCGAAGGGCCGCACCTTCCGCTGGGGCGGGCGGCTATCACGCCTCGCTCAATCAGCGCGACACGCTCTTCACCGAACTCGGCGTCTTCGAGCACTTCGATCCGGTGCTACCGCCCGCGCTATCTGGACTCGGAGTGGGTCTTTCTCGCCAACATCCATCCGACGCTCCAGCGCGACGTGCTCGAGCCAGGTCCGAGCGCCGGTCTTCTCCGCGATGGACACGATGAACTTCTGGATCGAGGGCGAGCGCAAGGAGCTCGAAGCGACGCTCGCGCGTGTCGCAGGCCTCGTGATCAACGACGAGGAGGCACGCCAGCTCACCGGCGTGCTCGAACCTGGTCGGCGCGGCCGACGCGATCCGAGCGCTCGGCCCCTCGACCGTGATCGTGAAGCGCGGCGAGCATGGCGCGCTGCTCTTCGACGAGGCGGGCGTCTTCGCCGCGCCGGCATTCCCGCTGCGCGAGGTACAAGATCCGACCGGCGCGGGCGACAGCTTCGCCGGCGGGTTCATGGGGGCGCTGGCCTCGGGCGGCTCGCTGGCTCCGGACGCCGTGCGACGGGCGGTGATCTACGGGTCCGTGCTCGCCTCGTTCTGCGTCGAGCGCTTCAGCCTCGATCGCTTCCGAACGCTCGCGCGCGCCGAGATCGACGAGCGCTTCGAGGAGTTTCGCAGGCTCACCCGGTTCTGAACTCCGCAATCGGGCTGGCGCCATCTCGCCTGCGCAGCTCTGCTTCCCAGATCCATCAAGGGCGGCCGCTTTCCTCCCGATAGGCCTCTCATGTTTTCGAAAGCGGACGGCCCGACGGCCTTGCGTTCCGATCTGATACACGCGCTCTCGTTCTCGCACGATCGGATCGAGCGAACTTCGGGTGTGTCGACGGTGTCCTCCCTGGCGGCCCTGGCCGGCGTCTGGAACGGCCGCAAGGGACACGTCGCGCTGATCGTGCGCGACATCGAACCCGCGGCGATCGAGCGCTACGTCGGCTCCGAGACGATCCTGAGCGAGGCCGAGCTCGATGCGGCGGTGGAAGAGGGAATCGCGTTTGCCGAGGGCATGGGCTTCTCGATGGACGCTCCCGAGTTCCCGATGCTCTCCGCGGAGGCGCGCGAGCAGCGCATCTACCGCTGGAACAAGCTTCGCAAGCTGCGGCCGCCGGCTCCCGTCGAGCGAGACAGCGCACCGATCGCCCCTGCTTCGGACCTCGAGGCGGGCGATCCCTCGGAGGTGCCGACCGGTTACGAGATCGAGCTCGACGATCTCGACGTGCAGCGGCCGCGCGCCACCCCCGCACCGATGCCCGAACGCGGCCTCGAATCCGGCTCGCCCGCGTCGAGCGCCGTGCTCGGTCGGATCTCACTGGTTCGCAAGGGCGGCGCCGACGCGCGCCGCCTCGAGCTGATCGCTCGTTTGCTCGCGTCGTACTAGGGGGAGGGCTTCATGTACGGGTGGAAGGCATTTCTCGCCGCGATCTTCGTGCTCGGTGCCACGGCCGCGTGCACCACCGTGGCACCCAGGGACGTGAGCCGGGCCGACTCGCACCGCGATCTGGCCGAGGTGAAGCTGGCCAAGGGCGAGACCGAGCTCGCCATCAAGGAGTACCAGACCGCGATCCGGCTCAATCCCGACGATCCGGAGAGCCACTACGGGATCGCCGAGGCCTACCGGCGGAAGAACCTGATGCAGGACACGGAGCGCGAGCTGCGAGAGACGCTGCGCCTCGACCCGGAACACAACGAGGCTCGTCTGGCGCTCGGCGTGGCGTTCCTGCTGATGGAGCGCTGGAGCGACGCGGCCGCCGAGTTCGAGCGTCTCGCGGCCGACCCGACCTTCGTCCGACCGACGCGCGCTCTGGTGAACCTGGGTTGGGCTCACTACAAGTCCGGCGATCTCGAGCGGGCCAAGGCCGACTTCGAGCGCGCGCTCAAGCAGGATCGCTCCAACTACGTCGCACATCTCAATCTCGGGATCGTGTACTACGATCAAGGCGAGCTGGTCGAGGCCGTCACCCACTTCGAGGAGTGTGTGAAGATCCTCGCGGAGCGGCCGGTGCAGGTATTCGGGCCGGTCGAGGCGGAAGCGCGCTATCGCATGGCCCAGGCGTACATCCGGCTGGGCAAGCGCGATCGGGCGCTCGACTCGCTCCGGGTTGCCGTGGACCGGGGAGGCGAGAGCGAGTGGGTACGCAAGTCGAACGACTACCTGAGGGTGCTGCAGTAGCGGCTGCGCCCGAAGCGATCGTCTTCGGCCACTGGTATCGACGTCAGCGCGAGCTGCGCGGGATCTCGATCTTCTACGTCGCCGCGCGCACCAAGCTGACGCCGGAGCGCGTGCGCGAGATCGAGGACTCCGGGCAGACGCTCGAGACCGACGGTCTCGGTCGCGCGACCGCTCGCGCGCTCGCGCTCGCGATCGGCGCGGATCCGAACGAAGCCGCGTCGCTTCTGGGTGAGCGGCGCACGGTTCGCGGCGCTCGCTCGGGTCGATGGGCGTGGCTGCGCGGGATCGTCTGGACCTTCGGGCGGCGAGCCGGGCTCGCGCTTCTGATCGGTGCGGCGCTCTGGCTGCTCGGCCTCTGGCTCTCCGGAGAATTCGCCCGCGGCGGTGCGCCGACCGTCGTCTACAAGCCCGACTACGTCGAGAGACTTCTCCGTCCGGATTGATCCGGCACTCCCGGTCTGGGCTAACCTCCGGGCATGCCCCCGGAGTATCGGACACGAGGCCTGGTCCTTCGGACCTTCGACCAGGGGGAGTCCGACCGCGTCGTGCATCTGTTCACCGAGTCGCACGGCCGGGTGAGCGCGATCGCGAAGGGCGCGCGTCGCTCGAAGCGGCGCTTTCCCGGAACGCTCGAGATCCTCTCGTTGATCGACGTCCGGCTGCGTGGACCCGCCGCGCGCGCAGCTGATGCGGCTCGAAGCCGCGAAGCTCGTCGGTTCATTCGAGGGGATCACGTCGAACCTCGGCCGTTACGCGATCGCGTGTCGATTTCTCGAGCTGCTCGATCGGCTGACTGCCGAGCGCGAAGCGCACCCCGATCTCCTCCACTTCGCCGTGGGCGCGCTCGAAATGCTGCGCGAGGCCGAGCCGGATCGACTGCTGTCGGTGCTCGTTCTCGCCAAGACGCTGGCGCGTCTCGGGTATCGACCGCAGCTCAGCCGCTGCGCGACGTGCGGCAGCGAGCTGCCCTCGGGATCGGCACGCGTCGCGTTCCTGCCGGGGCACGGCGGGGCGGTCTGTCGATCGTGTGCGGGGCCCGCGGAATCGACCGTCCCCGTGCAGCTCCTGCGCGCGCTCGAGACCGGATTGCGTCAGCCACTTCGCACACGCGCCGAGCTCGGTCTCGGCGCGCGCGACGTCGAGCGTGCCGAGCTGCTCGTCGAGCGCTTCTTCAGCTTCCAGATCGGAACGGAGCTGCGAACGACGGCGTTTCTTCGCCAAGTGCTCGCCGATGCCGAGGAATCCCGAGCGCACGCGCGAGCGGTTGACGCCGTCGGAGAGCGCGGAGATACTCCGCCCGCGGTCGCTCCGGACGGCGGTTCCATGCAGACCGGGCTTTCGCGCCTCGATCTCGAGACCGATCGGCGCCTCTGACGTCAACGAGCCCGAGAGGGAGGCCACGAGCTTGGCGAAGCGAGCACGCAAGACTTCCTCGGCACGCGGCCACAAGCGCTCGACGCGACCGAAGCGACGCGTCTATTTCTTCGGCGGCGGCCGAGCCGACGGCGACGCGTCGCTCAAGAGTCTGCTCGGCGGAAAGGGCGCGAACCTCGCCGAGATGACGCGCCTCGGCGTGCCGGTGCCCGCCGGGTTCACGATCTCGACGGAAGTCTGCACCGAGTTCTATGCCGGCGGCCGAAAGCTCCCGAGTGCCCTCGACGCCGAGATCCGCGCACAGCTGGTCAAGGTCGAGAAGGTGATGGGCGGGAGCTTCGGCTCGAAGACCCGTCCGCTCCTGGTCTCCGTGCGTTCGGGCGCTCGTGCGTCGATGCCCGGAATGATGGATACGGTGCTCAATCTCGGACTGAACGACGAGACGCTGCAGGGATTGATCGCCGAGAGCGGCGACCGGCGCTTCGCGTACGACACGTATCGCCGATTCGTGCACATGTACGGCGACGTCGTGATGGGCGTGGAGCACGACCATTTCGCCCAGGCGCTCGAGGCGCTGAAGAAGAAGCGCGGCGTCGAGCTCGACACGGAGCTCGATGCCGACGATCTGGCCGGGCTGGTGGATTCCTACAAGCAGATCGTCAAGCAGACCACCCACGACGGCTTTCCCGACGATCCCTTCGAGCAGCTCCGCGGCGCGATCGCCGCCGTGTTCCTCTCCTGGTACTCGCCGCGCGCGCAAAGGTACCGCGAGCTCGAGTCGATCCCGACGGAGTGGGGTACGGCCGTCACCGTCCAGGCGATGGTGTACGGGAACCTCGGCGACGACTCCGCGACCGGCGTGGCGTTCACGCGCGATCCGTCGACGGGCGAGCGGCGCTTCTTCGGTGAATTCCTGCCGCGCGCACAGGGCGAAGATGTGGTCGCCGGCATCCGCACGCCTCAGCCGCTCGGGAATGCCGATCGTCAATCCGGGACGCTCGGGTCGCTCGAGGATCTCATGCCGGCGCGATTCAAAGAGCTCTCGCGCCTCGCGAAGCGGCTCGAGCGTCACTACGCCGACATGCAGGATCTCGAGTTCACGATCCAGCGCGGCTGCCTCTGGATGCTGCAGACTCGAACCGGCAAGCGCACCGGACGCGCCGCGGTGAAGATCGCCGTGGACATGGCGAACGAGCGCCTGATCGATCGCAAGACGGCGATCCTGCGCGTGGATCCGAAGCAGCTCGATCAGCTCCTGCATCCGACGCTCGACGAGGGCAGCATCCCCGCACGCCTCGCGCACGGCCTGCCCGCGTCGCCCGGTGCCGCGTCGGGCCGAATCGTCTTCACCGCCGAGGACGCCGAAGCCGCAGCTTCGAACGACGAGCGTGTCGTTCTCGTGCGCAGGGAGACTTCGCCCGAGGACATCCACGGCATGCACGCGGCGCAGGGAATTCTCACCGCGCTCGGCGGGATGACGTCGCACGCAGCCGTGGTTGCGCGCGGAATGGGCAAGTGCTGCGTCGCAGGCTGCGCCGATCTTCAGATCGATTTCGAGCGACGGATCGCGCGGATCGGCGGCGTCGAGCTGACCGACAAGGACACGATCACGCTCGACGGCTCGACCGGAAACGTCTATCGCGGCGAATTGCCGACGGTGGAGCCCGAGCTCTCGAAGGACTTCATGACGTTGATGCGCTGGGCGGACGGAATGCGTCGGCTCCGCGTTCGCGCGAACGCCGATACCCCCGAGGACGCGGAGCTCGCACTCCGCTTCGGTGCCGAGGGGATCGGGCTCTGTCGAACCGAGCACATGTTCTTCCAGGCGGAGCGAATCCTGGAAGTGCGCCGCATGATCCTGTCGTCGACGCGCGAAGAGCGCGCGCTCCCGCTCGCGAAGATCCTGCCGATGCAGCGCGAGGATTTCGTCGGGATCTTCCGCGCGATGGCCGGGCGGCCCGTCACGATTCGCCTGCTCGATCCTCCGCTGCACGAGTTCCTGCCCCACACCGGCGAGGAGATGGCCAATCTCGCGCGCGACCTCCGATTGGCCGAGCTCGACCTGCGGCGCAAGGTCGAGGCGCTGCGCGAGTTCAACCCGATGCTCGGTCATCGCGGTTCGCGCCTCGCGATCAGCTATCCGGAGATCTACGAGATGCAGGTGCGCGCCATCGTCGAGGCGGCCTGTGTTTGCGCGGATGCGGGCGTGCGAACGCATCCGGAGATCATGCTGCCGCTGGTCGCGGGAACGCGGGAGCTCGAAGCGCTGCGCGCGCTCGTCGACAGCACCGCTACGACCGTCATGAAGGAGCGCGGACGAAAGATCCGCTACAGCGTGGGCACGATGATCGAGGTCCCGCGTGCGGCACTCCTTTCCGGTTGTCTGGCGGGCATCGCGGAGTTCTTCTCGTTCGGCACGAACGATCTCACCCAGATGACGTTCGCGCTCTCTCGTGACGACTCCGGGCGATTTCTCCCCGCCTACGTCGAGAAGGGGCTGATGGACGACGATCCGTTCGTCACCCTCGACACGGAAGGTGTGGGAGCGCTGATCCGCATGGGAATCGAAGCCGGACGGAAGACGCGAAGAGACCTGAAGGTGGGAATCTGCGGTGAGCACGGCGGAGAGCCGCGCTCGATCGCGTTCTGCCACGAGGTCGGAATGGACTACGTGAGCTGCTCGCCGTACCGGGTGCCGATCGCCCGGCTGGCCGCCGCGCAAGCGACCATTCCCGGAAAGGGCGGATGAAGCGGCTTCCGAAACCGCGCGTGCGCCTGTTTCTGATCGCCGTCGCCGTCAGCGCGCTTCTGGCCTGCTTCGGCGGCGGGGCCGACCCGGGTGCGAGCAAGCCGATCGTCTCCGACGAAGAGGCGATGCGATTCGCCCTGCGTGCGGAGAGCTTCTACCGCTCGCTGCAGGGCGTTCCGCTGGCGGCGACGGTCACCTTCTACAACCCGGAGCTGCATCGGTACTTTCCGACGCCCTCCGCGTTCGCCGACTACTACTCGTCGCTCGCGACGATCGCGCGCCAGAACACGCTGAGATACGGGCAGGCGCGTCGTGTGCGCATCCGCGAGTTCCACTTCGACTCACCGGACCACGCCGTCGTCGAGGTCGTCATCACCGGCAAGCACGAGCGAGAGCTTCGCTTCTGGGACATCGACCTCGACCGTCGCGACGTCTGGCGTCGGATCGACGGTGTCTGGCTGATCGTTCCCGAGAAGCTCTGACACCTCGGTCGCCGCCGACCTGCACCCGTGTGAAGTTCTTTTCCTCGAAGAGGGTAGTCCGCTTCACTGTACGCGAGTGCTCCGCGCCATCGGCGCGCGCGCGCCACCCGGGATTCGCCAGCGTTACCGGTGAATTCGCAGGAATCTCCAATGGATGCCCGCTTGGCATGGCGATTGCTCCCCCTTGTGTCGCATGTGTCCCCGAGCGGCCAAGTGACCGAGGACGACCGAGTGATCGTCGAGGCGATTCGAGCCGGGGACCCCGGCGCGTTTCGCGACCTCTACCAGCGGCATTTCCGCCGCATCCACAGCTTCTCGCTGCGCAGGCTCGGGGACGTGGCCGAAGCCGAGGACGTCTGTCAGGACGTCTTCGAGGCGGTCTTCTCCTGCCTGCACCGTTTCGAGGGCAAGTCGGACCTGATCGTCTGGATCTACGGGATTACCCGGAACATCCTCAACAACCGCCTGCGCCGCCGGGGTGGGGTACGGCTCGTCTCGCTCGAGGACATCCCGCAGGAGGCCGCACCGCTCGATCTGGGGCCGGAGCCGCTGGCCCAGGCGCGCCAGACGCTCGGTCGGGTCCGAGAGGCGATCGGGAAGCTGCCGGAGGAGCAGCGCCGGGTGCTCGAAATGCGCCACGGCAAGCGCATGAACATCCGCAAGATCGCCGAGCTGACCGGGCGCAGCGAAGACGCTGTGAAGTCGAGCCTTTACCGCGCCCGCCGCTCCCTGGCTGCGCAGCTTCCCGGCGCTCGTCTCGCACTCTGATCACCCCGGGGGCGTCACCAACGCGCAGCCTCCGCCCACCTATGAGGCGTAGAGATGGGCGGGCGCGTGGGCCGGATCGGCCCTCCGCCCGGATGCGGGGCAGACGATGGGCGAGAACCGAAGAGGGCAGCGGTCGGCGCATGCGGTCAGCGTGCGCTTCGGCACCCGGTTCTGGGACGCGGTCGAATACGAGATCGAAGCGCTCGACGCGGGTGACTTCGCTCTCTTCCTCGCCGCCGACCGGTTTCCCTGCGAAGCGCGACCGGGTGCCTTCGAGTCGATCGGCGCGCGGCTCGCCGTGCTCTGCCGCGAGCGCTTTTCAAACTGAGGCTCCGCGGCTACCCCTTCCGGGGTGAGCTTCGTACGCAAACGTCTTCGCCCGCGGCTGCTCGTCGTCTACGCGCTCGCCGGCGCCGCGGTCTTCCTCTCATCGCCCACGCCGACGTCTCTCCTCGTCGGTGCGGTTCCGATCGCGCTCGGTGAGGGCCTGCGGCTCTGGGCGACCGGGCACCTGCACAAGAACGATGCCCTGACGATCGCCGGGCCCTACGCTTATCTGCGTCACCCGCTCTACTTCGGGACGCTCCTGATCGGTGCCGGCTTTCTGATCATGGCCTGGAGCGCGGTCGCGTTCGGGTTCGCGGCGGTCTTCCTGCTGGTCTACTTCGGCTACTACATGCCCTACAAGGATCGGATCGAGAGCGCGCGGCTCGAGTCGATCTACGGCGACGCCTACCGGCGCTACGCGGCGGCGGTCCCGCGCCTCGTGCCTCGACTTCACCCCTACCAGCCGCTCGAGGCCGAGCGCGCGCCCGAGACGGCCTGGCGGCGCGTGCGATTCGCCGACAACAACGAGACCGGGACGGCGGTGGTGGTGGCACTCGGCGTGCTGTGCATGGTGGTGCGCTGGGGACTCTCCTCCTGACGCGACCGGACCTGGACGGTCCGGGAATCGCAGTCCTGAATCTCGGCGGGTTCGCCAACCCCGACGTGCTCCTCGTCCAGCGCTCGGGCGCCAAGCTGGTCGTGAAGGACTGGGGGAGACGCTCGGCGTGGGTCCGTGCGCTCGTCGCTCCCTGGCTCGCCCGCCACGAGGCCGCGATGTTGACCCGCGCCGACGGTATCGACGGCATCCCCCGTCTGCGCGGGCGGATCGATCGGCTCGCCCTCGCGATGGAGTACCTCGAAGGTCAGCCGCTTCACCGGCACTCGCACGGCCGGGCTCTCCCATCGGCGTTCTTCGCGGAGCTCGAGACGATTCTCGAGCGGCTGGCCCGCCGCAGGGTGGCCTACCTCGATCTGCGCAGCCCGACGAACGTTCTCGTCACGCCGAGTGGCGCGCCGGCACTCGTCGACCTCGGAAGCGCGCTCCGGCTGCCGCTACCGTGGCGCTGGATCCTCGCTCTCGAGAGGCGTGCGCTCGCAAAGCTCCGCGCGCGCTTCGAGCAGCGGCGCGATGGCGCGCCGGGGGTGGCGGACCCGGAGGACGACCTCAGCGCCAGCCTGAAGGCGGGCGGGACGCGTTTCTGCATTCGCGAATACGGATCGCCGCTCGATCCGATCCCGGTGCTCTTTCTGCCCGACGTCGGAACATCCGCACGTGTCTTCGCGCCGATGCTCTCTCGCGCCGCGGCGCACGGCCGACGCGCGATCGGCATCGATCTGCCGGGCTTTGGCCGCTCTCGACGCGATGTCGAGTCCCTCGAGCCGGCACGCGTTGCCGCGCAACTCGACGACCTGCTTCACTCACTTCGGATCTCGCGCGTCGATCTGGTCGGGACGGGACTTGGCGCCGTCGTCGGCGGCGCGCTCGCGGCGCGATCTCCGGGCCGAGTTCGCCGTCGGATCGCGATCGACGCGGACGATGCGCCCGGCCGCGCCGCGGAGGTCGAACTGCGCCGGGGCCTCGCGGCCCGCGACCCCGAGGCGCTCCGCGCCCGCGTGCTCGGCGCTTTGCCCGAGGGTCTCCCCGCCGATCTTCGCGCGACGCTGGCACGGGAGCTCGCGCGCGTTCCTGCGCGCAACCTCGCGCTCGCGTATACCCGGCACGAGCGGGGCTCTACGCCGCTCGGTATCGGAGATCGCGGACGTGTCGATCTCGAGCCCGCGGCGGCAGGCGATCCCGAGCGTGTCTGGGCCGAGCTCGAGGATCCGGACGATCCCTAGCCCCGGCCACGCTCCGCGGCGGGTCAGTCGGGTGAAGCGATCAGCGCATCGGACTCCGCGTCCGGCGTCAGCCGGGTCGCGGTGCGGATCTCGATCTCGGGGGCGGCCCGGCCTTCGAGCTCGGAGAGGAGCGCGCTGCGCAAGGCCTCCTCACTGCACTCCCCGACGATGTGCAGAGGCCGGGCATTTCGGGGCACCCGCGGGCCGTTGCCGACGCGCACGACGTCGAGCTCGATCTCGTCGGCCATGGGTGGGTTCTCGAAGCGCAGAGCGACGCGCTGGCCCGGCTCGAGGTGGCCGCGGTAGACCCAGCTCGATTTCCAGGTCGCAGGCGCGTCCGCCAGGTTCGAGGTCGAGCGCATGCGCAGCTCCACCCATTCGACGGGGCGCGCGCTCTGATTGCGCACGACGGCGCAGATCTCCGACTGATCGGGAATCTGCTCGAAGTGTGTGCTGTACGCGCCGCGAACGCGCTCCAGGTTGACCGCGCCCGGGGCGCAGGAACAGAGCACGAGCAGCGCGAGCAGGGGGGGGGCTCGTCGCATGGGGGGGTCTCCGACCCCTTCATCGGAGGCCCCTTCGTGGGGCTTTACACCCGAGCTGGAGACGCCATCCCGCGTCAGCCGGACCCGGCGCTCGCTTCGAGCGCCTCTCGGACGAGCTCGAGCCGGTCGTTTCCGAAGTACATGTCCGAGCCGTTCACGAACATGGTGGGCGAGCCGAACCCGCCGCGGGCGATCAGCTCGTCGGTGTTCTCGCGAAGCCTCGCCTTGTACTCCTGCGACGCGATCCGAGCGAAGAACTCGCCGGCGGGTAGACCCGCGCGAGTCGCGATCGGCTCCAAGACCGCGTCCTGCGAGATGTCCTGCAGGTCGCCCCAGTACGCCTCGAAGACTCCGCGAACGTATCCGGGCAGGACTCCGCGCTCGAGCGCGAAGAACGCGCCGCGCATCGCCTTCACGCTGTTCACCGGAAACACCGGAGGCTGGCCGATGCGCAGCCCGTACGAGCGCGCCCAGTCCCGCAGATCCTTGGCGTAGTAGCGCGCCTTCGCCGGAACGGGATTCGAGCGCTGCTCGTAGACGCTCGAGTTCACCGAGTTGAACACCCCGCCCACCAGGATCGGGCGCCACACGAGCTCCGCGCGGGATTCACGACAGATGTCCTCGATTCGGTGGAACGCGAGGTAGGTCCAAGGACTGCTGCAATCGAAGAAGAACTCGAGTCTGGCCATCGTCGCCTCCAGGCCGATTCTACGAGGACGCCGACGCGCGCGCGCGGATGAAATCCGGTAAAGTGCCGCCCCGTAACGGACCTTTGACCCGGACGAGGAGGACGCGTGGAGGTCAGTCGTCACGACATCGTTCTGGTCGGCGGTGGAGGTGCGGGGCTACGCGCCGCGATCGCGGCCGTCGAGGCGGACCCGAAGCTCACGGTGGCGTGCGTTTCGAAGCTGTATCCGATGCGAAGCCACACGGTTTCCGCCGAGGGCGGTGCCGCGGCCGTCGCACGCGAGGACGACAACCTCGACCTGCACGCCTACGACACGCTGAAGGGCAGTGATTTCCTCGCGGACCAGGACTCCGTCGAGGTCTTCGTCGAGGCCGCCCCGAAGGAGCTCGTCCAGCTCGAGCACTGGGGCTGTCCGTGGAGCCGTGAGACGGATGGCCGCGTGGCGGTGCGCGCGTTCGGCGGGATGACGACGAAGCGCACCTGGTACGCGACCGACAAGACCGGCTTCCACATGCTGCACGCGCTCTTCCAGACGTCGCTCAAGCACGACCGCATCGTCCGCTACGACGAGTACTTCGCGACCAAGATCCTCGTCGAGAATGGCCGCGCCGTCGGCGTCGCGGCCTTCGACATGCGCACCGGGAAGATGCACGCGATGCTCGGACGCGCGGTGATCCTGTGCACGGGCGGCGCGGGTCGGATCTTCCCGTTCACGACCAACGCGGCGGTGAAGACCGGCGACGGCATGGCGCTCGCGTACCGCGCCGGCGTCGGCCTGAAGGACATGGAGTTCGTGCAGTACCACCCGACGGGGCTGCCCGGCACGGGGATTCTGATCACCGAGGCTTCGCGGGGCGAAGGCGGTCATCTCAAGAACAACAAGGGCGAGCGCTTCCTGATCGACTACGACTACGGCGTCGGCGGGAAGGCGGAGCTCGGCCCGCGCGACATGGTCTCGCGCGCCGAGATGCGCGAGTTCCAGGCCGGGCGAGGCTTCAAGGGGCCGTACGGCGACTACGTGCATCTGGAGCTGATGCACCTGGGCGAAGAGAAGATCGACAAGAAGATCCCGTTCGTGCGCGAGCTCGCGAAGAACTACGTCGGAATCGACCCGGTCTTCGAGCCGATTCCGGTGCGGCCCGTCGTCCACTACATGATGGGCGGCGTCGATACCGACGTGAACGGTGCGACGAATCTGCCGGGGCTGTACGCGGCGGGTGAAGTCGCCTGCGTCTCGATCAACGGCGCGAACCGGCTCGGCTCGAACTCGCTGACCGAGTGCCTCGTCTTCGGCGCACGCGCCGGTCGCGCTGCCGTGGAGTTCTCGAAGGGTTCGACGTCGGGTGACGAGAAGAACGCGCTCGATCAGGCGCGCTCCGAAGAGGGCCGGCTCGAGCGACTGCGCGGCAAGCACGGAGGCGAGAAGATCGCGCAGATCCGACGCGAGCTGAATCTGGCGACCGAGTCGGGTTGCGGGGTCTTCCGCGAAGAGGAATCGATCCGCTCCGGGCTCGACACCGTCGTTCAGCTCAAGGGTCGCTACGTAGACGTGGGTCTCACGGATCGAAGCCTGATCTTCAACACCGAGGTGGTGCAGGCGCTCGAGCTCGGGAACATGATCGACGTGGCCGAGACCGTCATCCTCTCCGCGCTGCACCGGCGCGAGTCGCGCGGTGCGCATACGCGCACCGATTTCCCGATCCGCAACGACGGGGAGTTCTGGAAGCACTCCCTGGTGACGTTCGCAGCCGATGGGCCGCGCCTGTCGTACAAGCCGGTGAAGAAGACGCGCTGGGAACTCGAGGAGCGGAAGTACT
The DNA here is from genome assembly GCA_963704165.1 of uncultured delta proteobacterium. Lineage (GTDB taxonomy): Bacteria > Myxococcota_A > UBA9160 > SZUA-336 > SZUA-336 > VGRW01. The sequence goes on from CAVPHD010000004.1 coordinate 471,971, forward strand.
GAGATGGCCGAGATGAAGGTGGTGAAGTTCGAAGTCCTGCGTTTTCTTCCGGAGTCGGATCAGGAACCGCGCTTCGACACCTACGAGGTGCCGTGCATGGAGGACTGGGTCGTCCTCGATGCGCTGAACGCGATCAAGGACGACATCGACCCGACCCTGTCGCACCGCTGGTCGTGTCGCATGGGTGTGTGCGGAAGCTGCGGCATGCTCGTCAACGGCCGTCCGATTCTGACCTGTGCGGCCTTCGTGCGGAACTACGAGGGCACGATCCGCGTCGAGCCGCTCTCGAACTTCCCGGTCGTCCGCGACCTCGTCGTCGATCTCGAGTCGTTCATCTCGAAGATCAAGAGCGTGAAGCCCTGGATCATCCGCAAGATCGAGAAGGACGTCGCCGAGGGCGAGTACCGGCAGTCACCCGAGCAGCTCGCCGAGTTCAAGCAGTACTCCATGTGCATCAACTGCGCGCTCTGCTACGCGGCGTGCCCCGTGCTCGCCTCGGAGCCGGCTTTCGTCGGCCCGGCCGCGATCGCGCTCGGCCACCGTTACAACCTCGATTCACGCGACGAGGGCGATGCCGAGCGCTTCGACGACGCTCGCCGATGCCGATGGGGTCTGGGCCTGCTCCTACGCGAACGAGTGTAGCCAGGTCTGCCCCAAACACGTCGATCCGGCGATGGCGATCCAGCAGGCGAAGCTGACCTCCGCGCTGCAGTGGTTGCACGTCCTGCCCAAGAAGAGCTTCACATGAGCCGAGCCCACGCGAAAGCGCCGATCACGAAGACCGCTCCCGCGCGCAAACCGTCGGGTTTTCCGCTCGGATGGCGCCGCTACCGCAGCTACACGCTCTTCGCGTTCACCTGCATTCCGATGGCGATCTCGGCCGCCTTGCTCCTGCAGGGCGTCGCGGCCCTCGGTCAGGGTGAGCAGGCGTGGACGTCCTGGCTCGCGTCGCTCGCGAGTCCCGGCTTGCGCGCCTTGAACGTCTTCTGCCTCGCGTTCACGCTCTACTTCGCTTTCCGCTTCGGTTGGGTCGGGCGCAAGATCGCGGCGGGCCGGATCGGCCCGATTCCGAAGCCGCCCCTTCCATTGCCCATTCTCGGAGTCGCACCGCTCGGCGGCTTCGTCGCGCTCTGGCTCGTCGTGATCCTGATCCTCGGGGGGGCGATCGGATGAATCTGATTCGCAGGCTCGAGCCGGTTTGGTGGTTGTTGTTCGGCGCGGGGGGTTTCATCGCCGGGTTCTTCCTGCCCGGGTTGATCATCGGCGTCCTGCTTCTCGGGCCGAGCGACCTGATGAGCGGTGGGCTCGGCTACGAGCGAGCGCTCGCGCTGGCCTCGAGCCCCGTTGGCAAGATCTTCCTGTGCGCCGTGCTCACGCTGACCTTCTGGCACTGCGCGCACCACCTGCGTCACTTCGCGCTCGACCTGTTCGGGCACGCCGTCGCGCCGATCGCGGCGTTCGGCTCCTACGCCCTCGCGCTGATCGCGACGCTCGCGACCCTAGGAACCGTTCTCGCGCTCTAGCTCCGCGAGAATCGAGGCGCGATTCGCGTCGAGCTCGGGAGCGGGCGGCCGTGTCGTCGGATCGGGGCGACCGTCGAGCTTGATCGGGTTCCCCGGCATCTCGAGGACGCCCGCGATCGGATCGTCGACCGACACGATCATGTTTCGGGCGCGAATCTGTGGGTCGGCCAGCACGCCCGCGATGTCGTGGATCGGTCCGCAGGGCACGCCGACGGCGGCCAGTCGTTCGAGCCACTCTGAAGCATCGCGCGTTGCGAGCCGCTTCTCGATCTCGGGGGTGAGTGCGTCGGCGTGCTGCGCGCGCTCCTGAACGCCGACGAAGCGGGGATCGTCGAGCAGTTCGCGGGCATCGAGGACTTCGCAGAGCCGGCGGTACATCTCGTCGTGTCCGGCCGCGATCACCAGATGCCGATCGCGCGCGCGAAACGCCGCGAAGGGAGCGATCGACGGATGCCGCGCTCCGAGCGGGCCCGGCACCGAACCCGTCGCTGCATAGCGCGCGATCGCGTTCTCCAGGATCGCGACCTGGGAATCGAGCATGGCGACGTCGACGTGCCGGCCGAGCCCCGTGCGCTCGCGTTCCTGCAGCGCGGCGAGCACGCCGATCGTGCCGAAGAGGCCCGCCGTGATGTCGCCGATCGAGGTGCCGACGCGCGTCGGCGGGCCGCCGGGCCAACCCGTCAGGCTCATCACCCCGCCCATCGCCTGCACGACCATGTCGAACGCGGGCCGGGCCGCGTAGGGACCGGTCTGGCCGAAGCCCGAGATCGACGCGAGCACGAGCCGCGGCCAGCGTCGATGCAGCGCATCCCATCCGAATCCGTGCTTGGCGAGCACGCCCGGGCGGTAGTTCTCGACCAGAACGTCCGCGCGCGCGAGCAGTGCCTCGAAGATCACGCGATCGTCGGCGGCGCCGAGATCGAGCGCGATGCTCTCCTTGCCGCGATTGAGCGACATGAAGTACGCGGACTTTCCGGCGACGAACGGTCCGACCTCGCGCGCATCGTCGCCGCGGCCCGGTCGCTCCACCTTGATCACGCGTGCGCCGAGCTCGGCGAGCACGAGCGTGCAATAGGGACCGGCGAGCACGCGCGTCAGATCGATGACGAGGAGTCCGTCGAGCGGACCAGGCGGGATCTGCGCGGGGTCGGACATCCGGGACGCATGCTAGCATCCGCCCATGTCCGAGCCGGTGCCGCGCGCAACGCGACCCGCCGCCGCGGGTCCGGGCGCGGTGCTCTCGACGTTGCGAAGCGTCGGCCGGATGGGTCTTCCGCGCGGGCTCGACGTGCTCGCACATCTGAACCAGATCGACGGCTTCGACTGTCCCGGCTGCGCGTGGCCCGAGGCGAAGGATCGGCTTCGATTCGAGTTCTGCGAGAACGGCGCGAAGGCCGTCGCGCACGAAGCGACGCGGAAGCGCGTCACGCGAGAGCTCTTCGCCCGGAACTCGATTGCGGAGCTCGCGGCCCACGACGACCGCTGGCTCGAGGCTCAGGGGCGGCTGACGGAGCCGATGTGGTTGCGGCCCGGCGCTCGGCACTACGAGCCCATCGGCTGGGAAGCGGCGTTCGCGTGCATCGCCGATCGGCTTCGTGCGCTCGCTTCTCCCGACGAGGCGATCTTCTACACGTCGGGCCGGACCAGCAACGAGGCGGCATTCCTGTGGCAGCTCTTCGCGCGCACCTTCGGCACGAACAACCTCCCCGACTGCTCGAACATGTGTCACGAATCGAGCGGGACGGGACTCGTCGAGACGATCGGCGAAGGGAAGGGCACGGTCGGGCTCGATGACTTCGAGCGCTGCGATCTGATCCTCGTACTCGGCCAGAACCCAGGCTCGAATCACCCGCGCATGCTGACCGTGCTCCAGGCGGCGAAGCGGCGCGGCTGCGCGATCGCGAGCGTGAATCCGCTGCGCGAGCGTGGACTGGTGGCGTTCGCGAACCCGCAGGAGGCGCTCGGGCTGCTCGGCATCGGCACGCCGCTCGCGGACCTGTTCGTGCAACTTCGCGTCGGCGGCGACGTCGCGCTCCTTCAGGGAGTCGCGAAGTGCCTGCTCGAGCTCGAAGCCGCGAGTCCGGGCCGCGTTCTCGACCACGAGTTCATCGCCGAGCACACGTCTGGATTCGCGGACTGGCGCGCGTCGATCGAGCGCCGCTCGTTCGACGAGCTCGAGCGAGCGAGCGGCGTCGCGAGTGCGGGCATGCGCGAGTTGGCGCGGCTCTACGCGCGTTCCGAACGGGTCATCGCCTGCTGGGCCATGGGGCTCACGCAGCACGTGCACGGGGTCGAGAACGTGCGGGAAGTCGTGAACCTGCTGCTGCTTCGCGGGAACATCGGTCGTCCCGGCGCCGGACCGTGTCCGGTGCGCGGGCACAGCAACGTGCAGGGCGATCGCACGATGGGCATCTGGGAACGCCCGACGCCCGAGTTCCTCGACCGGCTCGGAGCCGAGTTCGGCATCTCTCCGCCGCGAGCGCACGGACACGATACGGTGTCGGCAATCCATGCACTCGACGACGGTCGGGCGAAGCTGTTCATCGCGCTCGGTGGCAACTTCGTTCGCGCGGCGCCGGATTCGGAACGGGCCGAGCGGGCCTTGCGGCGCGCGGCCCTGACCGCGCAGATCTCGACGACGCTGAATCGCTCGCACCTCGTGCACGGTCGCGAGGCGTTCATCTTGCCCACGCTCGGCCGCACGGAGCGCGACCTCCGGGACGGCGTTGCGCAGTTCGTGACCGTCGAGGACTCGATGCGGTGCGTCCATCGGTCGCAGGGTCGCCTCGAACCCGCGTCGCCCGAGCTGCGCAGCGAGCCCGCGATCGTATGCGGCCTCGCGCGGGCGGCGCTCGGTCCGACGCATCCGATTCCGTGGGAGTCCTTCGTCGGTGACTACGATCGGGTGCGTGAGCGCATCGCGCGCGTCGTACCCGGCTTCGAGGACATGAATCGGCGCGTGCGCGCCGAGGGCGGGTTCGTGCTCCCGAGCGAGGCCGGCGCGCGCCGGTTCGCGACCGTCACCGGGCGCGCGGGTTTCAGCGTGCAGAAGATCCCCGAGCACGAGCTCGAACCCGGACGGCTCTGGCTGATGACGATCCGCAGTCACGACCAGTACAACACCACCGTCTACAGCGACGACGATCGCTACCGGGGAATCGCGGGCGACCGCCGAGTGGTCTTCCTGAATCGCGACGACATGATCGAGCTGGGGCTCGTCGCCGGGGAGCAGGTCGAGATCACGAGCCACTGGCGCGGAGAGACGCGCTCGCTCGGCGGTTTCGGTGTCCGCCCGTTCGACCTGCCCCGAGGCTGTGCGGCTTCGTACTTCCCCGAGGCGAATCCGCTGGTTCCCGTCGATGCGCACGCGGAGGGCAGTCGCACGCCTGCCTACAAGTCCCTGCCGATCTCGCTCCGGCCCGAGCGCCGGACGACCGGCTGAGCGGGCCGGGTGCTCTGGCATCCGCCTCCGGTATCCTGGATAATGAGACTCGTTCTCAAAAAGAGGGTCTCGATGCAGGGTGCAGAGAGGGGCGCGGGCCCGAACCGAGAAGCGTCCATCCCGCTCTTGGCCCTCGCGGTCGGGATCACCGCGCGGATCGCGGAACCGGATCGATCCGGTGCGATTCCAACTCGGCTCGAGGACCTCGGGTTCGTACCCGGCACGCTCCTGCGCGTGGTCCGGCGCGCCCCGTTCGGGGATCCGATCGAGGTGGAGATCCGCGGCTATCGGCTCTGCCTTCGGGCCGAGCAGGTGACCGGCCTCCGCGTCGTTCCGAATCGCGCGGACTCCAGCGAATGAGCGCAGCCGTCGAGTCGTCCGCCGCGCCGGTGCGCGTGGCGCTGGTCGGTGGGCCGAACGCGGGCAAGACCACGCTCTTCAACGCGCTCACCGGCTCGAGCGCGAAGGTCGGCAACTACCCGGGCGTGACCGTCGAGCGGCGCGAGGGTGTGCTGCGGGGCGCGTCGTCCGAGGTCCACGTGCTCGATCTGCCCGGCACCTACAGCCTGATCGGCGAGACACCGGACGAGCAGATCGTCGAGAAGGTGCTCGCCGGTCGGCTCGCGGGTGAGCCCGAACTCGACGGGATCGTCTGCGTCGTCGATGCGACCACGCTCCGCCGCGGGCTGGGTGTGCTGCGCGAGGTTCTGAAACGTGGCCTTCCGACGCTGCTCGTCCTGACGATGATCGACGAGGTACGCGCGCGCGGCGGCAAGCTCGAGCCAAGCCGCCTGTCTCGGATTCTCGGCATTCCGGTGCTCGGGGTCGTCGGTCACCGCGGCGTCGGCATGGACCCGCTGCACCGACTCCTTCCCGCCCCGTCTCTCTGGTCGCGCGCCGTGGCGCTGCCACCCGTCGAAACGGCGGTGCAGCGCTTCGCGTGGGTGGACGAGGTCTGTCGCGCAGTGGGAGCGAACGACCTCGAGCCCGACACGCGAACGGATCGGATCGACCGGGTGCTGCTTCACCCGGTGGTTGGCCTGGTGGTCTTCGCGGCCGTCATGGTCCTGCTCTTCCAGGGCATCTTCGCCTGGGCGGTGCCCGCGATGGATGCGATCGATGCGGCTTTCGGCGCGCTCGCACGCGCTTCGCGCGAAGCGCTGCCGGCCGGCTGGCTGACGGATCTCTGGGCCGACGGCGTGCTCGCAGGCGTGGGCTCGGTGCTGGTCTTCCTGCCGCAGATCGTGATCCTGTTCACGTTCATCCATCTGCTGCAGGACGTCGGCTACATGGCTCGCGCGGCCTTCGTCGTCGATCGCGTGATGGGCTGGGTCGGCCTGCAGGGGCGAAGCTTCGTTCCGCTTCTCTCGTGCTACGCCTGCGCCGTGCCGGGGATCATGGCCGCGCGCACGATCGCGTCGCCGCGCGAACGGCTCGCGACGATCCTGGTCGCGCCGTTCATGACCTGCTCGGCGCGGTTGCCGGTGTACACGCTGCTGATCGCTGCCTTCGTGCCGAGCTCGACGCTGTTCGGGGTACTCGGGATCCAGGGGCTGGTGATGTTCGGCCTCTACCTGCTCGGCGTCGTGACCGCGCTCGCCTCCGCGGCACTCTTGAACTCGACGTTGCTGAAGGGCACGCCGTCCGTCTTCTACATGGAGCTTCCACCGTACCGCTGGCCCACCCCCGGCCTGCTCGCGAGGCAGGTCGAACGCAGCGCGCGCGCGTTCCTGCGCCGCGCCGGCACGATCATCCTCGCCGCGTCGATCGTGCTCTGGGGGCTGCTCTCGTTTCCCCACGCCGATCCCGACCCGCAGCGCACGCCCGCCGAAGACGCGCGCGCCGGTCTCGAAGCGAGCGCCGCGGCGCGCATCGGCCACGCGATCGAGCCTCTGATCGAACCGCTCGGCTTCGACTGGAAGATCGGCGTCGGCCTCGTGGCGAGCCTCGCCGCGCGCGAGGTGATCGTCTCGACGCTGGCGCAGATCCACGCCGTGGCGGACACGGAGGACTCCTCGAGCCTGCGCGACGCGCTTCGCGCCGACCGCGACCCCGAGACCGGTGAGCCCGTCTTCGATCTGCCCGTCGCGCTCGCGCTGCTGGTCTTCTTCGTCTTCGCGCTGCAATGCACCTCGACGATCGTGGTCATGGCGCGCGAGACCGGGGGCTTTCGCTGGCCGGCGCTCGCGTTCGGCTACATGCTGGGTCTGGCCTGGCTCGGAGCGTTCGTGACGTACCGTGTTTCGTCGGCCATCCTCGGCGCGTGAGCGGCTTTGCGATTCGCGGCGTGGTCGAGGGCTTCTACGGCAAGCCTTGGGCGCACGAGGATCGGCTCTGGCTGCTCGAGCACATGGGGCGCTGGCGCATGAACACGTACGTGTACGCGCCGAAGGACGATCCGTTCCACCTCGCGCGCTGGCGCGAGCCGTATCCGGACGAGCGAATGGCGGAGTTCCGCGCGCTGGTGCTTGCCGGAGAGCGCGTCGGCGTGCGTGTCGGATTCGCGGTCTCGCCCGGCCGCTCGATCGTGTACTCCGATCGCGACGACCGCGCGGCGCTGGTCGCGAAGCTCGGCGCTTTGCACGCGCTCGGCGCCCGCGTGCTCTCGCTCGCGGTGGACGACGTCCCGACCTCGCTCGTGCACGACGCTGACCGGCGCACGTTCCGATCGCTCGCCGACGCCCAGCTCGCGCTGATGCGAGAGTTGCAGGATGCGTTCGGTCGCGATTCGCTGCTCTGGCTCGGACCTACCGACTATCTGGGCGTCGAAGCCACCGACTATCTCGCCGAGATCGGCGAGCGGCTCGATCCGGCCGTCGAGGTTTCCTGGACCGGGCGCACCGTCGTCTCGCCCGAGATCCGAGTGGACGAGGCCGCTTCGCGCTCGGCAACGCTGCGCCGGCGCGTCCTGATCTGGGACAACACGCCGGTCTCCGACGGGCCGATGCGCTGCATGCTCCATCTGAATCCCTACACGGGGCGCGAGCGCGGGCTCGAGGCGCACGTCTCGGGAGTCCTCCTGAATCCGATGGAGCACCTGCGCGCATCGGCCGTCACGCTTGGATGCGCCGCGGAGTACCTTCGCGACCCGCGCGCCTACGACGCGGAGCGCGCGTGGGAGCGGTCCGTCGATGCGCTCGGGTCGAACGTCGCGTCGGCTCTGCGGATCTTCGCGCTCGCGCACCGTTTCTCCGCGCTCACGCCCCAAGAGCGCGATCGCGATCTCGAGCGCGCGATCGAGCGGCCCCGGGAGAACCTCGTCGAGATCGATACGCTCCTGGGGTTGCGGCTTGAGGCGAACCAGGCGTTGCGTGCCGGGCTCGAGGACGCGCAGCTGCTCGCGGAGCTCGAGCCCTGGCTCGATTCGCACGCGGCCGAGACGCGCCGCATGCAGGCCGCCATCGGCGCGCTGCGTGCTCTCGAGTCGGAGGCGCCGCGCAGCGCGCGCGTGCTCGGCTTCTTCGGCTTCGAGGGCAAGCTCACGCGCGAGCCGATCGGGAGCAAGTCGAGCTACGGCCCACGCCGGGTGCTCTATCCGCAGCTCGCCTCCATGCGAGACGAATCGATGGGCTTCGGCGGAGATCCCGCGCTCTACACGGACCGGTGTCTATCCGACGAGCTGATCCGCTTCGTCGAGCGCCGAGCGCTCGAAGTGCTCTCGTCCCGCTAGGAGGGCTCGGTCCTGACAGGTGCGTGTCGCCGCACCGCCACCGGCGTGCTCGCGGGAATCTCGATCCGGTCCCCGCGATCTTGCTTCGCGGCCCGAAGCATGGGTACGAGCAGGCGGCCGAGGATCTTCACGTCGTCGAGCGCATCGTGCCGGCGCAGTCCGACGGTATCGACCGAGTAGTGGTGGAGCAGCTTCGACGTGCTCCAGCGGTCGTCCTGCGTGCCGAGGAGCCACGTCGCCAGGGCGACCGAGTCGAGGATCGCGGGTAGCTCGACGGGCATCCGGTTTCGCGCGAGCTCGGCCTCGAGCAGCGGCACGTCGAACTCGAAGACGCTCTGTCCCATCCAGAAATCTGCACCCCGCGCGGCGTCGAGGTGCCGACCCCAGGCCTCGCGGAACTCGGGTGCACCGCGCAGCGTGTCGAGCGTGATCCCGGTCAGCTCGCGCACGACCTTCGGGATCTCGATCCCGTCGCCCGGCCAGACGAAGCTCGTGAACGCGGTTTCCTCGCGGAGCCGGCCGCCTTCGAGCAGGCAGCCGGCGATCTGCGTGACGCGCTCGCGCGTGGTGTCGAGGCCCGTGGCCTCGAGGTCGAAGAGCCAGATCTTCCGCTCCGAGAGCCGCTCGATCGCGAGCTCGGAGATCTCGTAGAGCTCGTCCGAGACCGGCGCGATGCGGAGCATCGGGTGTTTCAGTCGCTGCACGTGTGTCTCCGGAGCTCCTTGACGAGTCGAGCCGGTCCTGCCGCGAGCAGCGGCAGGAGCAACGGGTCGGCCTGGTTGTAGCTGCGCTCCCCGCGAGCGAATTCGATGAAGGTCCCGCCGGCTTCGTTCACGAGCAGGTCTCCGGCACACACGTCCCACTCGCTCTTCGGTGCCGCGGAAACCCAGAGATCTGCGCGTCCGGCGGCGACCAACGCGAGCTTCAGCGCGACCGAGCCGACCGGCTCGATGTGCGCGAAGAGACCGCGGAAGGTCTCGATCTGCCCGCGCTTCATCTCGGTCCGCGAGGAGAGCATCGTGCTCTCCGCGAGACTCGTGCTGCGCGAGACTTCGACGCGATCGCCGCCGAGCCATGCGCCCCCACCGAGCCGCCCGTGAAAGCACTCCCGCGTGATCGGCTGGTAGATGCAGGCCGCGACGGGGCGGGTGCGCACGACGAGCGCGATCGAGACCGCGAACTGAGGCACGCCTTCGACGAACTCCTTCGTGCCGTCGAGCGGATCGACGATCCAGATCCGTTCGGCCTGGAGCCGAGCGGAGCTGTCCACGGTTTCCTCGGAAAGCAGCGCGTCGTCCGGGAACGCCTTGCGCAGCACCGCTGTGATCGCGGTGTTCGCCTCGAGGTCCGCCGCGGTGACGGGATTGTCGTCCGACTTCTCCCAGGATGCGCGCCGCTCGGCCGAGGCATGGCGCGCGATCACCAAGCCACCGGCGAGCGCCGCCTCGCGCGCGACGTCCGCCTCGCGTTCGAAGCTCACTCGTCGTCGTCTCCGTCCGAGGCGGGGCCGGCGCCGCGGAATCCGCCCTTCGATCGCCGCCGCCTGCGGCGCAGCTTCGGCTCGCAGACGTCGCAGTGGCCACAGGGCGTCGGTTCACCGTCCTCGAAGTAGCGCCGGATGTGCATCATTCGACACTCGGTCGTGTTGTTCGCGTAATTGATGATGCTCTCGAGGCGCCGCCGATCCGTGGTCTTCCGTTCCTCGTTTCGGCGCGAGAGCAGCTTCACCGCATCGTTCACGTCGATCGCGCCGACGAGGGTGAAGCCGGAATCCGCCTCCGTGACCAGGTTCGCGTCGCGGAGTCCCTCGAGGATCGCCTTGGTGCGCGTGACGCCGACTTCAGTCGCCATCGCGAGCGTCGGGGCCTCGACCGCGCGTCCGTCCTTGGACCAGGCCGAGAGCCCTTCGACCACCTTCTTGATCTGCGATCGCGTCGCTGGGCCCTCGGACAGAAAGTGCCGCTGCACGTCCACGTCGCTCGGATCCCAGAGCAGGATGCAGCGCGTGGGCAGCCCGTCGCGTCCACCGCGACCGGCCTCCTGAACGTACGACTCGAGCGAGCCCGGTACCTGGTAGTGAAGCACGTACCGGATGTCGGCTTTGTCCACGCCGAGGCCGAAGGCGCTCGTCGCGATCATCACGATGCGCTTGCCCGAGGACATGAAGCGCCGGTGCGCGTGATCGCGCTCGGCCTTGGTCAGTCGGCCGTGGTAGATCTCGGCGGGGATGCGCGCGATCTTGCAGAGTGCGCCGAGTTCCTCGACGTCCTTCACCGTCGAGCAGTAGACGATCCCGGGCCGACGCAGCCGGCGCATGTACTGCACCAGCTCACGGCGCTTGATGTCCTCCGACGGGCAGTCCTTCACCTCGAAGCGCAGATTCGGTCGCGCGACGGGCTTCACGACCAACGCCGGCTCGCGGAGCGCGAGGCGCCTCACGATCTCTTCGCGCACCAGCGGTGGCGCGGTCGCGGTCAGCGCGAGGATCGGGGGCCGGCCGAGCTCCTCGGCGAGCGCGCCGAGCGCCAGATACGCGGGCCGGAAATCGTGCCCCCACTCGGAGACGCAGTGCGCCTCGTCGATCACGAGCAGCGAGACCTGCTGTCCCGAGACGCGCTTCTTGAACGCGGGGCCGGTCGCGCCTTCGGGCGTGATCAGCACGATCTTCTGAGAGCCCGCCTCGAGCAGGGTGAGCGCTTCTTCTTTCTCGGTGCCGGTGAGCGAGCTGTCCAGCCGGACCGTCTCGATCCCCTGCGCCCGCAACTTCTCGAACTGATCTCGGATCAACGCGATCAGCGGCGAGACCACTACCGTGAGTCCCGGCAGGAGCAGGCTCGGAAGCTGATAGGTGAGCGACTTCCCGCCGCCCGTCGGGAGTACGCAGAGCGTGTCGCGGCCGTCGAGGACCGCGCGGATCACCTCTTCCTGTCCCGGTCGGAAGTGGCGCAGCCCGAACTCGCGCCGCAGCAGGTCGAGCATCTGCCGCAGCCGATCGTCGCTGACGAACTCCCCTCCACTCCGGCGACGGCGCCGCCGACGGCGCGGGCGAACGAAGCCCGGATCGCCGCCGAGCGAGGACGAATCGGGCGATTCGCCCTCGACCGCCTCTTCACCGGTTTCGTTTGGGGTTTCGGACCCGAGGTCGTTCATGGATTGGGGCTCCTCGGACGGGGGGCCGTTGGGCGAGAGGTCCGACGGCGGGCCTCCAACCCAGCGCCGTCTCCGGCGGCGCCTTCGTCGAGAGCGGCCCGACCCGACCGGATCGGAGGCGGGGTCGGGAGACGGCTCGAAGCCGGATTCGGGCGAAGCACCGTCGTGCGGCGTCGCGTTCGCGTCGTCGAGCGGTGATTCGGTCGTCGCGCCCTCGGCCAGGACGGGCCGAGATCCCCGGCGCCGTCTGCGCCGACGCCTGGGGCGTCGGGGAGGGCCGGGTGCGTCGACGGGTTGGTCGTTATCCGATTCCAGGATAGACCCCCGGCAACAGGGAAATGCGAGCCACAGTATATGCACGATTCGCCCGGCCGCTCGTCCCCGGCGAAAAATCCCGTCCGGTGTCCTCGTCGCGTTGACGGCGCTCGGCTCGTACAGCATATTGCTGCACGCAATGAGTCGGGGTACGCGGGCGAAGCAGCGGGTCACGTTTCGGGTCGATCCCGAGCTTGCCGCTGCGCTCCGTCACTTGCCCAACCAGACGGCCTTCGTCGAAGGCGTGCTGCGCGAGGCTCTCGGTCGGCTCTGTCCCGTCTGCGCCGGCTCGGGAGAGGTGCCCGACGTCCACCTCGCCGTTTCGAATCTGAAGAAGCTCGCCGGAAGGCGGCTCGACCGCGTGACGGCCGCGCAGCTCAAGGCGCTGGTCAGGCTCGGCCGCCAGCTCCTCGCGACGAACCTCGAGCTCGAGACCTCTTCCGAGGACGGCGAACTCGAGTTCCGGCTCGCCCGCTCCAATGAACTCCTGCTCGCCGGGCGTATCCCGCGCGGGCATTCCGACCTGACCCTGACGCACTAGCGCCAATCACATCCAGGAGTCTTTCCCATGTCGACCATGATCACCGAGGAATGCATCAACTGCGGAGTCTGCGAGCCCGAGTGCCCGAACGAGGCGATCAGCGAGGGTGAAGAGACCTTCGTCATCAATCCCAAGCTATGCACGGAATGCGTGGGTTTCCACGGCAAGGAGCAGTGCGCGGAGGTCTGCCCGGTCGACTGCTGCGTGCCCGACCCGAACAACGTCGAGAGCGAGGACCTGCTCTTCGCGCGCGCCAAGGAGATCCACCCCGATCAGGCCGCGTCGCTCGCGCTCTCGAGCGAGACCTCGCGCTTCAGGGACTGAGCACCAGGAGCTCGGGCTCGGCGAATTCCGAGCCGTCGTGTTCGATCGCGACGACGCCGCAGTTGGGCACGTGAGGGACGGCCTCCCAGGTTCGTTCGACGTGCGCCCAGCAGGACTGGATCGTGCCCGCGTGGCTGGTCACGACGATGTCGGCTCCGATCGAGGCGCGCGCGATCCGGCGCAGCGCGTGGACGGCGCGTGCCTGGACCTCGAGCAGGGTCTCGCCCGCGGGCGGTCGCCATTCCCAGCGCGGAAGCGTGTCGAATCCGGGCGTTCCCACCGCCGCGTCGTATGGCTGGCCATGAAGCTCGCCGAGGAACTGCTCGCGAACTCCCGGCTCGATCTCGATCGGAAGCGAGAACGCGGACGCGATGATCTCGGCGGTCTGCTGCGCGCGCGTGAACGGGCTCGAGACGATCCGTGCCGGCGCGAACCGATTGCGCAGAAGCGCGACCACGCGTTCCGCCTGTTCCCGCCCTCTCTGCGTCAGCGGAACGAGATCGGACTCGGTGAAGCGGCGGAGCGCATTGCCCTCGCTCTCTCCGTGACGCACGAGAAGCAATCGTCCCATCCGGCTTGCCTTCCCCGAGCGCGGACGGACTAGCCGACGAGCGGGAGCTGACCGCTCGCACCGCGTCGATCGCTCATCAGGCTGAGCAACATGTGGACGATCCTCTCGGGGTCGTAGCCGTACTTCGGTGCGAACAGGTTCACCATGTCGAGCTGCTGGTTCGCATTCAGCGCTTCGAGGCTGCCGAACGCCCGGTCCTCCAGGCGCGCCATCTCTTCGCGGCTCGCCGACTTCACCCTCCGTCGCATGGTGAGCACGCGGAAGACCGCGTTACGCGCTTCGACCCGTTCGACCCGGCGGATCCCGTCGCGTACCAGCTCGTTCATCGTGTCCTCGAAGAGCGTCTGCATTCCGAGACACTTCATCGTGTAGACATCGACCGAAAGCAGCTCTTCGAGCAGGATCTTCAGCTCCGCCATGATCGGATGGATCGTGCCCAGCTTCTCGCCGGGGAGCCGCGCGAAGACCTCGGCATGGCGCGCCTCGTCGTAGACCGGGTTCGCCGCGTAGGACTTCTCGTCCGTGATCGGCCACAGGTTGGTGAGCTGGCCGCAGATCTGGAGCGCGGCCTGCTCGCCGTGGAGGAGCTGGGAGAGCAGGTCGTCGACCTCGTCGAAGGCGGCTTCCTTCTGGGTCGCCTCGTCCTTGCCCAAGAGCTTCGTCACCTGACCGAGCAGAGACGTCTCCGGGTTGGCGATCCACTCGTCGCGCGCGACCGGCAGCGGCCCGTCGACGTCGGCGCTGGCGTTCCACTCCATGGGGCCCCTCCGGATCAGTCCGACCGAACGCAGAGCGCCGGTTCGACGAAATCGTTCACGTTCGCGCCGAGGAGCTCCGCGCCGAAATCGCCGGTCGCGAAGTGGAAGACGGTCATGCCGATCAGCGTCTGCGCCGTGTGCTGCACCGGCACGCGCCGGAGCCCTCCGCGGGCCATGCCGTCCTCGAGGCCGGAGGCGACGCGCGCGAGAGCTCGCTGCAGAACGGTGTGGGAGGCTTGATCGGCTGGCTCCGCGTAGTCGACCTCGAAGAGCGACCGCAGCAAGAGCGGCGCCCGCGCCGCGTTCTCGGCCAGGGAGTCGATCACGCCCTCGATGAAGAGCCGCAGGCGATCGCGCGCATTCCGACGCCCGCAGAACCGAAGCGGGCGAAGAGTGACTCGGCGGCGTCGAGGATCTTCCCCCGGGTCGAGGGCGACATCTCGGTCGCCGCGGGTGCGCTCTCGTCCGTCATTCGCGCCTCGAGTGCCAGTACCGACCGATCGGTCGGACCGCAACCTACAGCTGGCCCTTCGAGCGGGCAAGCGCCAATCTCGGCTCGTGCCGATGTCCCCCGCCGATCGAGAAACGCCGCTCGCGCGCGTCCGCTCCGCGCTCGCCGGCGTCGTGCTCGGCCACGAGGATGCGAAGACCGGCCTGCTCCTGGCAGTTCTGGCCCGTGAGCACGCCTACCTCGAAGGGCCGCCGGGCTGCGGAAAATCGGCGCTCGCGTCGGCGCTTGCGCGGATCATCGGTGCGCGCGCGACCGAGATCAGCTTTCACCGAGACACCAGCGCCGGCGAGCTTCTCGGCGTACAGAGTCTCCGCCGCCGGCGTCGGGGATCGAGCGAGCGGTTGTCGTTCGAGAGATCGCCGGGGCGCGTCGCGGACGCCGAGATCCTGCTCCTCGACGATCTCTCGCGCGCGCCGGGCGAGGCGCTCGCGCCGCTCCTGCGCGTCCTTTCCGGACGCAGCCTCGGCGGCTCGAAGCTGCCGCTCGAGACGGCGATTGCGACGGCGGGCCCGGACGATCTCGAGAGCTACGCCGACCCGCTCGAGCCGAGTCAGCTCGATCGCTTCGCGATTCAGGTGCGGATGCGCGGGCTCGTGCTCGGGCGCCACTTCGCGCGCGCCCGCGAGCTCCTCGACCGCGTGCAGGAACCGGAGATCACGACGCGGCTCGAGACCGCCGAGCGCCATCGGCTGCAGCGCGAGGTGGCCGATGTCCCGATCGAACCGGCGGCGCGCGACGCGCTCCTGCGCGCAGTGGAAGGGCTGCGAGCGGCGGCCGGTGACGAGCCCGTGCTCCTCAGCGATCGCGCCTTTGCGACCTCCGCGCCGCAGATCCTGCGCGCCCACGCCTACCTGCGCGGGGCGACGCGCGTCGAGGCGATCGACGTGCGCGCGCTGCGGTTCATGCTCGCGCGGCGCGTGCCCGAGTCGCTCAAGCCGCACATCCCGGCGATCCTCGAAGACGCGCTGCTCGAACGCGCACCCGTTGCGGCGTTGCCCGCGGACGCACGGCGAACCGCCGCGGCGGGTGAGGGCGGTAGCGGCGCGGAGGCACCCGTTCCGGTCGCCGGGATCGAAACGGTTCCGACCCCGCTCGAGAGCGTGGTCGCGCAGCCGCGCGCGCGCGGCGATGACGACGCGGCGTCGGTCGATGATCTCGTACAGGCCTTGCTCGGCCGACTCGAACGCGGCGCGGTCTCACGCGGTGAGGACCCCGGCGGGCAGCCTCGCGGTTGGCGGCGCATGCGCCGGCTCGACGAACTGCTCGACGCCGATCCCGTCGATGGACTGCTCTTCGCACAGGGCGACGGCTCGAGCGTTCGCGTCGCGCGCCGCGAACGGCGCAATGCCGGCGGCGCGCTCGCCTTGCTGCGCGACGTCTCGGCCTCGATGGAGGGGCGCCTGTCGCGCTGGGCAGGGCAGGTCGTCGCGGGCCTCGTGCGCACCGGCGCGCGACAGCGCATGCGGATGGGCTACGTCGAGTTCAATCACGAGGCGGAGCGCTTCGAGGCGGGCGGCGTCTTCCTCCATCGCCGCTACCGGCGGCTGCTCGGGCTCTCGTCGCGCCGCCGCGCCGAGGGACGAACCAACTACGAGGCGCCGCTGCGCGCGGCTCTCGACCGAGTTGCGCGGCACCGCCGGCCGCGAGCGCCACGTCGTGCTGCTGACCGACGGCGTGCCGGTCCTCGGTGACCCGTACGTACGGCGCGAGCGCGCGCTGGCTCGCGAGCTCGGAGTTAAGGTACACACCGTCTTCCTCGGGCTCGGCGAGTGCCCCGAGGTTCTGGACGAGATCTCACGCGAGACACGGGGCCTGTGCTTCGTCGCCAGGCCGAGGCCGGATGGCCGCTTGACGGTTCTCGAGCGGACGAAGCGTGGGCGCGGATGAAGTGCGGAGGCAAGCGTTGAAGCAGCATCTCGGCCGCCTGCGCGAGCTGCTCGACCGGCACGTCGTCGGACACGACGAGGCGAAGGATGCGCTTCTGCTCGCGCTCGTCTGCCGCGAGCACATCTACCTCGAGGGCCCGCCCGGCTCGGCGAAGACGCGCATGGCCGAGGTCGCCGCGCGCGGCTCGAGCCTGGGCTTCTTCTTCTACCAGATGCACCGCGACACTCGACTCTCCGAGCTCGTCGGCGACGTCGTGCTCGAGCGCCGCGCGCTTCCCGGCGGGGAGGGCGAGCGAATCCACCAGACGATCGAGCCGGGCGGAATCCTGAAGGCCGAGATCTGCGTTCTCGACGACATCTCGCGCGCTCCGGGCGAGGCGCTGAACGTTCTGTTGCGCATCCTGAACGAGCGGAAGTTCGGCGAGGAACCGATTCCGCTTCTGACGGCGATCGCCACGAGCAATCCGCTCCGCGACGAGTACTACAACGAGCCGCTCGACCCGGCGAACCTCGATCGCTTCGCGATCCAGCTGCGTGTGTCGGGGCTGATCCAGTCGGGCGAGCGGACGCTCGCTCGCGCGCTTGTGGACCAGTTCGCGGACGGTCGCGTGGTGGAGCAGCCGGAGCCGGAGCCGATCCTCACGCGCGCGGATCTCGACGCGCTTCACGAAGCGCAGGCGCGAATCGTCGTCCCCGACGCCGAGAAGGACCGGCTGATCGAGTTCCTTCGCAGACTCGTGGTCGACTATGCTTGCGACGAGACCAACTCGCTCCTCACCGATCGAAGCTTTCTGGTGAAGGCGGTGAAGCTCCTGCGCGGGCACGCGCTTCTCGCCGGCCGCGGGCAGGTGGAGCGGAATGATCTCGAAGTGCTCGGCTGGATGACCACGTTCCGCGTGCCCGAGGAAGTCCACGAGAAGGTTCCCGAGCTGATCGAGGAGATGGCCAGGTGAAGGTTTCGATCACCGTGAACGGGAGAGCGCAGGTGCGCGACGTCGAGCCACGTACGCTGCTCGTACATTTCCTGCGCGAGACGCTCGGGCTGACCGGCACCCACATCGGCTGCGAGACGACGATTTGCGGCGCGTGCACCGTGCACCTCGACGGTCGCGCCGTGAAGAGCTGCACGCTCTTCGCCGTGCAGGCCGACGGTCGCGCTGTGACGACGATCGAGGGTCTCGCGAGCGACGCGGATCAGCTGCACCCGGTGCAGACGGGATTCTGGGAAGAGCACGGGCTTCAGTGCGGCTACTGCACGCCCGGCATGATCATGACGACCTCGGCGCTGCTCGGCGAGAACCCGAACCCGAGCGAGACCGAGATCCGCCACGCGATCGAAGGGAACATCTGCCGCTGCACGGGCTATCAGCAGATCGTGAACGCGGTTCAGCACGCCGCCCGGCTCGGAAAGGGAGGGCGCTAGTGCCGACCCGGCCCGTGAGCGTGGGCGAACGGATCAAGCGGCGCGAGGACCCGCGCCTGATTCGAGGCCTCGCGAGCTACACGGACGATCTGAAGCTCCACGGCGGGCTGCACGTCGCGTTCGTGCGCAGCGACTACGCCGCGGGAAGGATCGAGAAGATCGACGTCTCTCGAGCACTCGCGCGTCCCGGCGTGGTCGCGGTCTACACCTTCGACGACCTGCGCGGCAAGGTCGGGCGCACGCCGTGCGTGGCGCGGCCCGATCCCGGACGCGACGCCGAGCATCCGCTGCTGGCCGACGGCGCGGTCCGCTGGGTCGGCCAGCCGATCGCGGTGGTGGTCGCGGAGGATCGCTACGTCGCGCGCGACGGCGCGCTCGACGTCTCGGTCGAGATCTCGCCGCGCCCCGCGATCGTCGATCCGAGAGCCGCGCTCGCGCCCGGCGCGGCGCGCGTCTACGAGGATCATGCCGACAACGTCGCGCTTCACGTGCCCGCCACCGGAAGCCCCGACGTGCAGAAGCTCTTTGCCGAGGCCGACGGGATCGTCCGGCTCGAGCTTCTCCACCAGCGGCTCGCGCCGGTCTCGATGGAAGGCCGCGCCGTGCTCGCGCACTGGGACGAGGGACCGCAGCGGCTCACGCTCTGGACCTCGACGCAGGTTCCGCACCTGGTGAAGCAGTCCGTCGCGCAGTGCCTGGGGCTGTCCGAGATCCGGATCCGCGTGATCGCGCCGGAGGTCGGCGGGGGATTCGGCGCCAAGATCCCCGTCTACGCCGAAGAGTGTCTCTTGCCGTGGATCTCGCGGGAGCTCCGGCGCCCGGTGAAGTGGTCCGAGACGCGCACCGAGAACCTGCTCGGCACCACGCACGGCCGCGGCCACGTCCACGAGATCGAGGCGGCCTACCGCAAGAACGGGGAGCTGCTCGCGATTCGCGGACGCGTGATCTCCGACGTCGGCGCGTATCCGTCGTTCTTCGGCGCGAGCATCGCGACCTTCACGCCGCTGATGATGCCGGGCTGCTATCGCCCGAAGGCGCTCGATGTCGAAGTCGTCTGCGTCTACACGAACACGATGGCCACCGACGCCTATCGCGGCGCGGGAAGACCCGAAGCCGCCTACACCATCGAGCGTGTGCTCGACGAGATCGCGGTCGCGACGGGGATCGATCCGGTCGAGGTGCGGCGCCGGAACTTCATCCCCAAGGACGCGTTTCCGTTCACGACGGTGACCGGCGCGATCTACGACTCGGGCGACTACGAGCTCGCGCTCGCGAAGGCGCTCGAGCGCTTCGACTATGCGGGCGCGCGTGCGCGCCAGAAGCAGGCGCGCGAGGCGGGGAGGCTCGTCGGCATCGGCGTGTCGACGTTCACCGAGATCTGCGGTCTCGGTCCGAGCACGGGCGCGTCGCCGATCCAGCGCACCGGCAGCTGGGAGAGCGGTGTCGTGCGCGTCGAGCCGACCGGAAACGTCGTGATCACGACGGGGATCTCGCCGCATGGCCAGGGTCAGGAGACGGCCTTCGCGCAGATGGCGGCCGACGCGTTCGGAATCGACCTGAACGACGTCGAGGTCCTGCACGGCGACACGGATGTGGTCACGCACGGCGTCGGCACGTTCGGAAGCCGCGGCCTCGTCGTCGGCGGCACGGCCGTGCACATGGCGCTCGAGAAGGTGAGGGCGAAGGCGTCGCGGATCGCCGCGCACCTGCTCGACGCGAAGCCCGAGCAGGTCAGCTTCGACGGCGAGTCGTTCCGCGTCGCGGGCAGCGAGCGGACGATGACGTTCCGCCAGGTCGCCGAGGCCGCACACCTCTGGAACGTGCCGATCCCCGGCGAGGAGCCCGGCCTCGAGGCGGTCGCGCGCTTCGAGCCCACCGGGACGACGTTTCCGTTCGGCGCGCACTTCTGCGAAGTCGAGATCGATCCCGACACCGGTGAGCTCGCGCTCACGCGTTACGTCGCGGTCGATGACGCGGGCAGGATCGTGAACCCGCTTCTCGCCGACGGGCAGCGGCTCGGCGGGATCGTCCAGGGACTCGGTCAGGCGATCTGCGAAGAGGTCGTCTACGACGAGAGCGGGCAGCTCTTGACCGCGACGCTGATGGACTACGCGATGCCCAAGGCGCACATGTTCCCGCGCATCGAGCTCGATTCGACCTGCACGCCCACCCACCTGAATCCGCTCGGCGCGAAGGGCATCGGCGAGCTCGGAACGATCGGCTCGACGCCATGCCTCGTCTCGGCCGTCCTCGACGCGCTTCGTCCGCGCGGCGTGACTCACCTCGACATGCCGCTGAAACCCGAGCGCATCTGGCGCGCGCTGCAAGAGGCCGCGCGATGATCCCGGAGAGCTTCGAGTACTTCGCGCCGAAGAGCCTGAAGGAGGCGATCGAGCTGGTCGCCCGGAACCCGGGCGCGAAGCTGCTCGGCGGGGGCATGAGCCTGATCCCGGCGCTGAAGCACCGGTTGGCCTCGGCGTCCGCGCTCGTCGATCTCGGCCGCGTGCCGGATCTCGAGAGCGTGTCCGAGAAGCGCGGCCGGATCGCGATCGGCGGCCGCGCGACCCACCGCGCGCTCGCGTGCGCCGAGGGACTCGAAGACGTGCACGTGATCGCGGAAACCGCCGGCGCCGTCGGCGACGTTCAGGTGCGAAATCGCGGCACGATCGGCGGAAGCCTCGTCCACGCCGATCCGGCGGCGGACTGGCCCGCCGCGTTCCTCGCGCTCGACGGCGAAGCGGTCGTCGTCGGGCCGAAGGGCGAGCGCGAGATCCCGGCCGCGCAGTTCTTCACGGGAATGCTGGCCTCGGCGCCGCGTCGCGACGAGGTGTTGACCGAGGTCCGGTTCGTCGTCGAGCGCAAGCGCGCCGGAACCGCCTACGCAAAAATGCGGCAGCTGGCGTCGGGTTTCGCGATCGTCGGCGTGGCCGCCCAGGTCACCCTGGACCGAAAGGGCAGGATCGATCGCGCGTCGGTCGGCGTGACGGGCGTGAATCCGGTGCCGTTCCGCGCGGGGGCGCTCGAACGGCGCCTCGAGGGCGCGATGCCGGAGGCCGCGACGCTGCGTCCGCTCTGCGCGCGCATCGACGAGGCGGATCCGATGACGGATCTGCACGCGTCCGCCGAGTACCGCGCGCATCTCGCCGGGGTGTTCGCGTTTCGCGCACTCGTCGCCGCGTGCGGGCGAGCGGCCTCGTGAAGCTCGAAGGGCGGCAGGTGATCGAAGTCCCGCTGGCCACGGCCTGGGACCGCATCGTAGACCCGCGCGTTCTGCGCGCCTGCACGCCGGGGCTCGAGAAGCTCGAGGCGCGCGACGCCGACCACTACGACGCGCTGCTCGAGGTACGCCTGCCCGCGCTGACCGGACGCTTCGAGGGCACGATCGAGTATCTCGAGCGCGTCCCGCGCGAGCGACTGCGCCTGCGGCTCTCGGGCAAGGGACCGGTCGGCTTCGTCGACGGCGAGGTCACGCTCTCCCTCTCCGAGCTCGACGAGGGCACGAGCCTCCACTACGCCGCGGACGTGCAGATCGGCGGGCAGATCGCGCGGCTGGGCCAGCGCATGATCTCGGGGGTCACGCGCGAGATGGCCGACCAGTTCTTCTCGGCCCTCGAACGCTGGCGTCCCGAAGCGCCCGAGGAGAAGGTCGTCGCTCCGCCCGCGCGCTCGTTCATCCAACTGCTCTGGCGCACGATCCTGCGCCTGCTCGGCCTGCGCCGGGACGACACCGCGCCTTCGTGATCGAGGCCTGCGTGCTCGCGGCCGGGCGCGGGTCGCGCATGGGCGGCGCGAAGCACCTGCTCGAGGTCGACGGAGCTCCGCTGCTCGAGCGCGTGCTGAGAGCTCTCGCGGGGACGAGCGCCGCGCGCGTGTACGTGGTGCTCGCGTCCGGCGACACGTCCGGCCGCGCGCTGGTCGAACGGCTCGGCGCGACGCCGCTCGAGGCCGAGAACCCGGACGAGGGCCGGGCGGCCTCGGTGCGTGCGGCCGTGCGCGCGGTCTCGTCCGACGCGGCGAGCCTCTTGATCGCGCTGGCCGATCAGCCGTTTCTCGAATCCGCAGACTTCGAAGCGCTGATCGCCGAGCACGCGCGTGCGCCGCGGGCGATCGTCCGCTCGCGCTACGCGGGCGAGCCCGGGTCCCCTGTCTCTGTTTCCCCGGCAGCAATTCGCGGCGCTCCTCGCCCTTCGCGGTCGCGAGGGCGGGCGGAGCGTGATCGCGAGCCGCCCGGACTCCGTCCGCTTCGTCGACCTCGACCCCGCGCACGGCCGCGACCTCGACCGGCCGGAGGATTTGCCGAGTCGAGACGTCCGGCTACCCTGCCGCGCCATGGAAAGAACCTTTTCGATCGTGAAGCCCGATGCCGTCCGCGTGAACAAGACCGGTGCGATCCTCGCCATGATCGAGGGCGCCGGTCTCAAGATCGTGGGCACGAAGATGATCCAGCTCGACCCGGCCAAGGCCGAGGGCTTCTACGCGGTGCACAAGGAGCGCCCGTTCTTCGCGAGCCTGGTCAAGTTCATGACCTCGGGACCGGTCGTCGTGTCCGTGCTCGAGGGCGACGACGCGATCGCGCGCTACCGGAAGCTGATGGGCGCGACCGATCCCGCGAAGGCCGACGCCGGCACGATCCGCAAGCTCCACGCGACCAACATCGAGCAGAACGCCGTGCACGGCTCCGACGCGCCCGAAACCGCCAAGGTCGAGATCGCGTACTTCTTTTCGGAGACGGAGCTGGTCAGGCGCTAGCGCGCGATTGGCCCGTCACGTGTACCCGATCGCGATCAGCGCCATGACCACCAGGTAGGACGTGACCAGGATCAGGTTCCGGCGCAGCGCGCCGTTCGACTCCGACTTCGATTCCGCGGCTTCCATGTCCATCCCCTTCGGTAAGCTCGCGGCGTCGGCTATAGACCGACGGCCTCATCGGACGCGATCGGCGCGAGCAACCGGTCGAAGTGATCGGCCGCGCGCGACATCGTCCACCAGAAGAACGGGAAGACCGAGTAGTGACCGCAGGGGAGCTTGTACCAGCGCGGTCTCCCGAGGGCTTCCCAGAGCAGTTGCGCGTTCGCAGCCGGAATCACCGCGTCGAAGCGGCCGGTCGCCATCTCGAGAGCGCTCGGATCCAGGGACGCGGCGTAGGTCAGCGGGTCGACCGACTCCGTGTACGAGCGGATTCCCACCTTGAACTGCTCGCGCGTAGTCCAGCCGCGCTCGGCCATCAGGCGGTCGCGGAAGCGGCGCACGGCGCCCTCCGTGGATTCCCAGAAGATGTCCGGGAGATCTGCGCCCGCGAGGGCGTAGAAGCCGCCGCGGATCCGTGAGTCGCAGCTCGTGAGCAAGAGCGCCTGGATCGCGCCGAGACTCAAGCCCGCGGTGCCGATCCGGCTCGAATCCACCTTGGGGTGAGTCACGAGCCAATCGAGCAGACGGCGGGCATCGATCACGCCCTCGCGGAGGGTCGCGCGCACGACGTCCGGGTCCGACTGCTTGTCGAGGTCGAGCGCGCGCCGGTCGAGGCGGGCCACCGCGTAGCCGCGATTGACCAGCGCCTTGGCCATGCCCTCCGAGACGTCCTGTGGACCCGCGAGGATCTCGAACGCGACGACCGTGGGGTGCGGACCGGGGCCCGGCGGGACGAGCAGATGGCCGATGCGGTCCTCGCCGGCCTCGTCCTTCAACACGATCCGGAACGCCCGGTAGTCGCGCGCGTGGAAGAGGGTGTAGAGGTCGAGCACCCAGCTCTGCTCCACGGTGAGCCCCTCGGGCTGGATCTTGACCGTCTCGGGGTCGAGCGGCCGGTAGTCGAACGTGCCCATGGGTGTGATCGAGCGACCCATCGGCGCGGGCCGTGGGGCGTCGCTCGGTCCGGTCGTCCAGGTGCAGGCACTCGGACCCGCCACGAGGAGGGCGAGCAGGGCAACCGGACCGAGCGCGCGCCGGCGCTCGGGGCTACGGGAAGCGGTCAATGGAACGATCAGTCCGCGTCGCGCCTCCGGCGGATGAAGGTCGGCACGTCGTCCTCGTCGTCGAAGGGCGAGAGGAAGTCGTTGTTCGTGCCATTGGCCTCGAAGACCTGCTGACGCGGGGGCGCGTAGCTCGCGTCCGTCAGGCTCTCCGCCGTCTGTGCCTCGCGCAGCGGAAGTCGCAGCGGAGTCACGTTGTCGAAGCCCTCCATGACCGGGGCGGGACGGCGAGCACGGCTGGTGTCGGAGAGACCCGTCGCGATGACGGTGACTCGGATCTCGTCGCCGAGGTTCTCCTGCACGACCGAGCCGAAGATGATGTTCGCCTCTTCGTGCGCCTCCTCGTGGATCAGGCTGACCGCCTCGTGAGCCTCTTTCAGCTTCATGTCGGGGCCGCCGGTGATGTTCACCAGCACGCCACGCGCACCCTTGATCGAGACCTCGTCGAGGAGCGGGTTCGAGATCGCGTCCTGAGCGGCTCGGAGGGCGCGGTTCTCGCCGCGTGCGCGGCCCGTGCCCATCAGCGCCATTCCCATCTCGCTCATGATCGTGCGCACGTCCGCGAAGTCGAGATTGATGATGCCGTGGACGGTGATCAGATCGGAGATGCCCTGGACCGCGTTCAGCAGCACGTCGTCGGCGATCCGGAACGCGTCCGTCATCGTCGTGTCTTCGCCGGCCATCAGCAGGAGCCGCTCGTTCGGAATCGTGATCAGCGTATCCACGACGTCGTGGAGCGAGTCGATGCCCTGTTCGGCCTGCCGCTTGCGAACCGCGCCCTCGAACACGAACGGCTTGGTGACGACCGCGACCGTGAGCGCACCGAGCTCCTTCGCGACCTCGGCCACGATCGGCGCGCCGCCGGTCCCCGTACCGCCGCCGAGGCCGGCCGTCACGAACACCATGTCGGCACCGGCCAGCGCTTCCGCCAGACGCTCGCGCGATTCTTCCGCCGAAACGCGTCCCATGCGCGGGTCGGCACCCGCTCCGAGGCCACGTTCACCGAGGTGGATCTTCGTCGCGGCCAGGTTCATCGCCAGCGCCTGTGCGTCGGTGTTGGTCGCGACGAAGTCCACACCGGAGAGCCCGGCGCGAATCATCGTGTTGATCGCGTTTCCACCACCACCTCCGACGCCCACGACCTTGATGCGCGCGCGGAGATCCGTCTCATGCTCGAATTCGATCATCTCAACCCCCCCTGATCGCGGTCTCACTGTAACTCGCTTTCACGAGATCCGGTGGTACCTGCCTTGTTTTTCTTCGCTCATCTTCGGCGTGCCGCACCGTCATCAGCGCAGCTCGCCGTAGAACCACTCTCGAATCCGCGAACGGACCTTCCGGAACGACGATCCGTCGTAGACGCGGAAGCGCGGTTTGCCCCGTCGCTTCGCGCCGTAGAGCGCCAGACCGACGGCGGTCGAGAACTCCGGACCCTGCACGCGATCGACGAGGCCGCTGATCCCGCGCGGCGTCCCGCGTCGCACCGGCAGCTCGAAGATCTCCTCCGCGAGTTCCGGGAAGCCCTCGAGCGCCGACGATCCTCCGGTCACCACGATTCCCGAGGGAATCCGGCCGAGGTGTTCGCTGCGGAGCAGCTCCTCGCGAACGAGCGAGAGGATCTCCTCGACGCGCGGCTCGAGGAACTCCGCCAGGATCTTGCGCGAGACCTCGCGCGGCGCTCGTCCTCCGACGCTCGGCACGGTCAGGAGCTCCTCGCGTGGCAGGTAGCGCGCGGCCGCGCAGCCGAAGCGCCGCTTGATCCGCTCGGCCTGATCGAACGGCGTCCGCAGGCCGACCGCGGCGTCGTTCGTCAGGTGGTAGCCGCCGAGCGAGAGCACGGCGGTGTGCTTGATCGCGCCGGCCGCGAACACCGCGACGTCCGTCGTGCCGCCACCGAAGTCGATCAGCGCGACGCCGAGCTCCTTCTCGTCCGGTGAGAGCGTGGCCTCGGCCGAGGCCAGCGGCTCGAGCACGATGTCGATCACGTTCAGCCCGGCCCGGTTCGCGCTCTTGATCACGTTCTGCGCGGACGTCACGGCCGCGGTCACGATGTGCACCCGGGCGATCAGCCGGACGCCGGACATCCCGATCGGCTGTTTGATCCCGTCCTGGCCGTCGATCTCGAACTCCTGCGGCAGCACGTGGATCACTTCGCGGTCGGCGGGAATCGCGATCGCCTGCGCCTGTTCGATCACGCGCTTCACGTCGGAGGGCTTCACCTCGCGATCCTTGATCGCGACCATGCCCATCTCGTTGTGCGCCTGGATGTGGCCGCCGGCGATCCCGGCGTACACCGAGCTGATCTCACAGCCCGCCATCATCTCGGCCTCGTCCACTGCCTTTCGAATTGAGTCGACCGTCGCCTCGATGTCGATCACGACGCCCTTGCGCAGGCCACGGGACGGATGCGTTCCGATCCCGATCACGTCGATCGAATCCCCGTTCGGCTCCGCGACGACCGCGCAGATCTTCGTCGTGCCGACATCGAGCCCTACGATCAGCTCATCGTGTCTCGCCATTGCCACCCCCTGTCGATTTCGGAATGCCCCGCAGCACCGGACTTCCCCGGAACCGCAGATCCACTTCACCCGCGCCGGTGCTCTCCACCAGCCCCGAGTTCGCGAGCTGCTGCCAATCGGCCAGCGCCGCGTCTTGATTCCTTCCGAGCACGAGCACCGTCGGCCGGCCCACCGCCCGGACGCGCACCTCGCGGGATCTCGGCGCGTCCACGGTTGCGAGCTCCACCCCGCGATTGCGCGCGGCGGCGATGACCGGCAACGCGCGTCGGGCCTCACCCGAGACCTGCGGCAGGAGCTCGGCTTCGCCCTTCACGAGCGGGAAGCGGGCACCGCTCTCCGAGAGTCCGAGGCCGGAGGACATCTCGAGCGCGACCGGCACGCGTTCGGAGATCCCGATCACGAGTCGCCCCGGAAGGACCCGCGCGACTCGCACGCGCGCGATTCTCGGATGGGCCGCGAGTGCGCTCGCGACGACGTCGGGATCGACGTCGATCAGCGCCGTGCCGGCCGCGATCCCGACGGAATTCCAGAGGGTCGCGGCATCGAGCGAGGAGGTGCCGACGAAGTCGACCTGCCGGAGCGCGAAGCGCTCGCTCCGAAGGCCCTGACGGAGGGCGCTCGGGTCGAGAAAGCCGTGGTGCTGCGCCCAGAGCGCCGCGAAGCCGATCGAGACGAGCGCGAGGATGAAGACGAGCGGGCGTGGCAGGGAGCTCGAGTCGCGTTTGCGCGTCATGGTTCCTCTCCGCAGATCCGAACCTCGGTTTCGAGCGCGACGCCGAACTGCGTCGAGACGGCGACACGAGCGCGCTCGATCAGCCGCAGCACCTGCGCGGCCGTCGCGCCGCCGCGATTCACGATGAAGTTCGCGTGCAGGTCGGAAATCATCGCGTCTCCGTCGCGCGCGCCCTTCAGACCCGCGGCCTCGATCAATCGGCCCGCGTA
Source organism: uncultured delta proteobacterium (assembly GCA_963704165.1). Taxonomy (GTDB): domain Bacteria; phylum Myxococcota_A; class UBA9160; order SZUA-336; family SZUA-336; genus VGRW01. Next base: position 499,515 of record CAVPHD010000004.1, read on the forward strand.
GTCGCCGGGAGGGTTCTTGAAGACCGAGCCGCACGAGGGCTGATCGACCGGCTGCGTGGCGCGGCGCTGCGCGAGCTGCGACTTCTGCCGCTCGCGGATCTCGCCCGAATCCGCGGAGCCGGTCCGGAACGTCGCGGACAGCACCACCGCGCCCGCCGGGAGCTCCGTGGCGCGATAGCGGAACACGAGCTCCTCGCGCGCGCGCGAGACGATCGCCGAGCGCTCCGGCTCGAAGAGCTCGACGGAGACCACCAGGTCCTTCATCTCGCGGCCGTGGACGCCGGCGTTCATCGCGATCCAGCCTCCGACGGTACCGGGAATGCCGACCGCGAACTCGAGACCCGTGCGGGCGCGTTCCGCGCAGAACCGCGTGATCTGGGTGTGCGTGACGCCGGCTTCCGCGCGCACGAGCCCGTCCGGGCCGAGCTCGATCCCGCGTAGCCCCGCGAGCCGCACGACCACGCCGCGTAGGCCGCCGTCTCGAACCAGGCTGTTGAAGCCGCCGCCGAGGACCGTGAGCGCGAAGCGCGTGCGCGCGGCAGAAGTCGAGCACGCGCGCGAGCTCTTCGCGCGTGTCGACGCGAACGAGCGCGTCGGCCGGGCCTCCGACGCGAAGCGAGGTCCAGTGCGCGAGGGGCTCGTCGAAAACCACCCGTCCGGGAAGGAGCGCTTCGGAGCTCGGTGCGAATCTGCGGGTCAAGTGACAGGGCCCCCTCCGTCCGGCGCCAGGAAATCGCCGGCGAGCCGGCCGATGTCACCGGCGCCCATGAAGAAGACGAGATCGCCCGGGCGCGTGATCTCGCGCAGGCGGGGCACGAGCTGCGCGCGCTCGGGCACGAACTCGACGCCGCGATGACCGCACGCGCGCACGGCCTCGGCGAGGCCCGCGGCCGAGATGCCGGGGATCTTGTCCTCGCCGGCGGCGTAGATCTCGGTGAGCAGCACGACGTCGGCGTCGTGAAATGCGCGCGCGAGCTCGTCGAAGACGTCGCGCGTGCGGGTGTACCGATGCGGCTGGAACGCGACGACCACGCGTCGGGAGAGGCCGGCGCGCGCGGCCGCGAGCGCCGCGCGGATCTTCGCGGGGTGATGCGAGTAGTCGTCGATCACCATCACTGCCGTCGCGCTCGCCGAGAATCTCGAAGCGGCGCTCGACGCCGCGGAATTCCGCGAGCGCCTCGGCGATGCGCGCGACCGGAACGTCGAACTCCAGCCCTACGGTGAGCGCGGCCAGTGCGTTCTGGACGTTGTGCCGGCCCGGTACGCGCAGCGAAAAGGCTCCGAGCGACGTGCCGCGGGCGCGCGCCTCGAAGCGCATGCCCAATCCCGCCGTCTCGATGCGCTCGGCCGTGACGTCGGCCTGGGGCGAGAGGCCGTACGTCCAGACCCGTCGCGTGACCTGTGGCAGGAGCGTCTGCACGTGCGGATCGTCGATGCACAGCACGGTCGCGCCGTAGAACGGCACGCGATTGGCGAACTCGACGAACGCCGCGTGCAGGTTCTCGAAGCTCCCGTAGTGGTCGACGTGGTCGCGGTCGATGTTCGTGATCACGACCACGGTCGGCACGAGCCGCAGGAACGAGCCGTCGCTCTCGTCCGCCTCCGCGACCAGCACCTCACCCGCGCCCAGACGCGAGTTCGCGTCGAGGCTGATCACGCGCCCGCCGACGATCGTGGTCGGATCGAGCCCGCCGGCGGCGAGCACCTCGGCGGTCATCGACGTGGTGGTCGTCTTGCCGGCCGAGCCGCCGATCGCCACGCCGTACTTCATCCGCATCAGCTCGGCGAGCATCTCGGCGCGCGGAATCACCGGAATTCCCGCGGCCTCGGCCGCGCGCAGCTCCGGGTTCGTGCGCGGAACGGCCGACGAGTAGACGACCACGTTCGCGCCCGTGACGAGCGCCGCGTCGTGGCCGATCGCAATCCGGATGCCGAGCCCGCGCATGCGCCCGGTCGCGGCGCTCTCGCGCAGGTCGGATCCCGAGACCGAGTAGCCCTGCGTGTTCAGGATCTCGGCGATCCCCGACATGCCGACGCCGCCGATGCCGACGAAGTGGACGCGCTGGACCCGGCGCCTCATCGCGCGCCTCCATCGAGTCCGAGCAGGACCCGGCATTCCGCCCAGATCTCCTCGGCCGCGCGCGGCTTGGCGCGGGCGAGCGCCGCCTCGCCCATGCGCGCGAGCCGTGGACGGTCGCGCAGGAGGTCGCCGAGCTCGCGTGCGAAGCGCGCTTCGAGCTCGGAGTTCTCGACCACGACGCTCGCGCCCGAGCGTTCGAGCTCCCTCGCGTTGGCGAGCTGATGGTTGTCGGCGGCGGTCGGCAACGGGACGAGCAGGGAGGCGACCCCGACGTGACACAGTTCGGCGACGGTTCCACCGGCCCGCGACACGACCAGGTGCGCACGCGCGAAGCGCGCCGGAAGATCGTCGAAGAACGCGGCCACGTCCGCCGCCACGTCCGCGGCGCGATAGGCCGCGCGCGTCTCCTCGAGATCCGCCGCGCCGGTCTGGTGGGTGATCTCGAGCCCGGGGATCTCGCGCAAGCTCGGCAGCGCGCCGCAGACGGCGCGGTTGATCGCGCGCGCGCCCTGGCTGCCGCCGGTGACGACCAGGCGCAGCTTCCCGCCGTTGCCGCGGCCGAGCGAGCGCGGCATCGCGCGCACGGGCCGGCCCGTGAGCAGCGCGCGCCCGGCGGGGAAGAACGGGATCGCGTCCTCGAACGCGACGAAGACACGCTTCGCGAAGCGCCCGAGCAACCGATTCGAGCGGCCGGGCAGGGCGTTCGGCTCGAGCAGCGCGGTCGGGATGCGGAGCGTCAGGGCCGCAGCCACCGCGGGGACCGAGGCATACCCTCCGACGCCGATCACGAGGTCCGCGTCGAGATCGCGCAGCAGACGCCGCGCGCGCAGAGTGCCGCGCGCGAGCACCAGCAGTCCGAGCAATCCGCGCAACGCGCCCCGGCCGGCGACCTGCGCGCTCGGCACGAGGTCGAGCGCGTAGCCGGCGGTCGGCACGTAGCGTGTCTCGAGACCGCGCGCGGTGCCGACGAAGCGCACGTGCGCCTCGGGCTCGTGCTTGCGGATCGCTTCGGCCAGCGCGAGCGCCGGAAAGATGTGGCCACCGGTTCCGCCACCGGCCAGCACGACGACTAGCGCCATCCCGGTCTCCCGCGCTTGCTCGCGCGCGCCGCGTTCAAGATCAAACCGATCGCAGCCAGGCTCGCGATCAGTGAAGTGCCGCCGTAGGAGACGAGCGGAAGCGTGCTGCCCTTCGTCGGCAGCAGTCCCATGGCGACCCCGGCGTTGAGCAGCGCCTGCAGCCAGAGCAGAAGGCTGGCACCGACGGAGACGAGCGTCGCGAACGGTGTCTTCGCGCGCTGCGCGATGCCGAGCGCCGAGAGCGTCAGCACGGCGAAGCCCACGAGCACGGCCGCGACGCCGAGCAGGCCGACCTCTTCGCCGACGACGGAGAGGATGAAATCGTTGTGCGCCTCGGGAAGGAAGAAGAGCTTCTGTTGTCCCGCACCGAATCCCGCGCCGAAGAGTCCACCCGCGCCGAACGCGAGCTGGGACTGCACGAGCTGATAGCCGCCGCCGAGCGGATCGGCCCACGGATCCAGGAAAGCGATCAGGCGCGCCACCCGATACTCGCGCAGGATCATCGCCAGACCGGCGAGAGGCGCGACCACGGCCGCCGTGCAGGCCAGGTGATCGAGGCGCACACCGCCGGCGAAGATCAGCACGCCCGAGAACGTCGCGATCAGCATCGCGCCGCCGTAGTCGGGCTGCAAGAGCAGGAGACACGCGGGAACTCCCGCGAGGATCGCCGGCATGACGATGCTGACGCGGTAGTCCGCCATCCGGTCCTGATTCGAGGCGAGCCAGTGCGAGAGACCGAGAATCACGCCGAGCTTCGCCGGCTCGAGCGGCTGGAAGGGAAGACCGCCGAGCATGACCCAGCGCCTCGCGCCGTTCTCGCCGACGCCGAGCGGCGTGAACGTCGCGATCAGGGCGAGCACGGACGCGGCCCACGCGATGTAGGCGATCTTCTCGATCCAGGCGAGCGGCGTGGCGTAGCAGAGCGCGCCGATCCCGAATCCGATCAGGAGCGCGAGCGTCTGCCGGCCGAGATATGCGAACGAGGTGCCGAAGACCACCTCGGCACGCGCCGCGCTCGCGCTGTACACCATGACCAGCCCGAAGCCGAGCAGCAGGATCGCGGCGACGAGCAGCTCCGAGACTCCGAAGCGACTCAGCATCCCACGCCTCCGGCCGCGCTCTCGTCGGAAAGCGCGGCGGCCAGCTCTGCGAACCGTCGTCCGCGCTCCTCGAAGCCCGAGAACTGATCGAAGCTCGCGCACGCGGGCGCGAGCAAGACGACGTCGCCGGGCTGCGCGCACGCGGCGGCACGTTCGACGGCCTGTTCGAGCGTCCCGACGCGCTCGACCGGGCAGACCGAGGCGAGCGCTCGCTCGAGCTCGACCGCAGACTCTCCGTACACCACGGCGCGACGGACGCGAGCGCTGCGTGCGGCGTCGACCAGCTCGCTGAAATCGAGACCCTTGTTTCGCCCGCCCGCGAGCCAGACGATCGCAGTCGTCTGCGCGAGGAGACTCGCGCACGCGGCGGCGGGATTGGTCGCCTTCGAGTCGTCCACGTAGCGCACCCCCGCGCGCACGCAGACGTCGCGAACGCGGTGGGGGAGCCCGGCGAAGCTCGCGAGGGTCGTTCGGATCGCGACGGTCGTGGCGCCCGCGAGCTGCGCCGCGAGCGAAGCGGCGAGCGCGTTCGCGACCGGTCGTCGCGAAGCGGCGGAGAGCTCGTCGACCGGCATGCGCAGGGTGACCTGGCCGTGGGGTGCCAGGACGAGATCGGTTCCGTCGAGGTAGGCACCGGCCGAGAGCCGCCGTTCGGTCGAGAAACCGAACCTGCGCGCGCGTGCGCGCTCCCCGACGCTGCGGGCCCAGGCGTCGTCCTCGTTCACCACCAGGAAGTTCTCCGGGCCCTGGAGCTCGGCGAGTCGCGCCTTCGCGGCGCCGTACTTCGCCAGGCTTCCGTGCCGGTCGAGGTGATCGGGCGCGAGATTCAGGAGCACGGCGACGTTCGCCCGGAGCTTTCGCGCGTGCTCGAGCTGGAAGCTCGAGAGCTCCGCGACGATCCTCACGTGACCGCGACCGACCAGCGCGCAGAGGGGCGTACCGAGGTTTCCACCGACGCCCGTGTCGAACCCGCTGGCTTCGAGCATTTCGCCGATCAGCACGGTCGTGGTGCTCTTGCCGTTGGAACCGGTGACACCGACCAGCTCGGCGTCGAGGAACTCGGCCGCGAGATCGACCTCGGGCACGATCTTCTCGCCTGCGGCGACGGGCACGCCGGGGCTCGCGACCACGGCGTCGAAGTCCGCGAAGTCGGGCGGGGTCGGCGCGCAGAAACGCTTCACGTCCGGCGGCAATTCGGCGAGCGTGTCCGGTGTGCGGTCGTACGCGCAGACGCGAGCGCCGGCACGCAGAAGCAACTCGACGGCGCTCCGTCCGGAGCGCGCCATGCCGAGTACGAGCACGTTCTTCCCCGCCCAGCTCATCGCAGCTTCAACAGCGAGATCGCGACCAGCCCCAGGATCACCGAGATGATCCAGAAGCGGACGATGATCTGCGGCTCGGGCCAACCTCGAAGCTCGTAGTGGTGGTGAATCGGCGCCATGCGGAAGACGCGCTTGCCGCGCGTCTTGAACGACGCGACCTGGATCATCACCGAGAACATCTCGACCAGGAACAGGCCGCCCACGATCACGAGCACCACTTCCTGCCGGATGATGATCGCCACCGTCGAGAGCGCGCCACCGAGGGCGAGCGCTCCGGTGTCACCCATGAAGACCGACGCCGGGTACGTGTTGTACCAGAGGAAGCCGAGCCCGGCTCCCATCAGCGACGAGCAGAAGATCGCCAGCGTACCGGCCGCCGGGACGTGCTTCAGTTCCAGATAGCTCGCGATCACGCTATTGCCGACGACGTAGCTGAAGAGCCCGATCACGCCGGCGCTGATCATCGTCGGGCCGATCGCGAGGCCGTCGAGCCCGTCGGTCAGGTTCACCGCGTTGGAGAAGCCGACGATGAAGACGACCGCGAACGGAACGTACATCCAGCCGAGCATCGGATGGAAGTTCTTCAGCAGCGGAAGCGACATCGCTCCGTCGAAGCTCGGCAGCAGATACAACCAGACGGCCGCGACCGTCGCGACGCCGATCTGTCCGAAGAGCTTTGCGCGCGCGCTGATGCCCTTGGGGTTCTTCTCGACCGCCTTCTTGTAGTCGTCCACGAAGCCGATCGCGCCGCAGCCCAACGTCACGAAGAGCACCACCCAGACGAACGGGTTGGTCCACTCGGCCCAGAGCAGCGTGCTCGCGAGCACCGCGGACAGGATCAACACTCCCCCCATCGTCGGTGTGCCGCGCTTGGTCTGGTGGCGGTCGGGCGTGTCTTCGCGAATCGTCTGGCCGATCTGGCGATGCTCGAGCAGGCGGATCAGCGTCGGTCCGGCGATGAACGCGATCAGAAGCGCCGTGAGCGCAGCCCCGACGCTGCGGAACGTCAGATAGCGGAAGACGTTCAGGCCCGAGATCTCCGCCGACAAGAGCTCGTAGAAGAGGTGATACAGCATCAGCGCGGCTCCAGGAGTCTCGAGACGACACGCTCGAGGCGCATGCTGCGGGATGCCTTCACGAGCACGACGTCGCCCGGGCGCGCATGCTTGCGGACCAGCTCGATCGCGGCCTCCGGAGCGTCGCACTCGAAGCTCTTGTCCAGACCCGCCTCGCGCGCGGCCTTCGCGACGTCGCGGGAGAGCGGACCGACCGCGATCAACACGTCGACCCCGGTGCTCGCGGCGCCGCGCCCGACCTCGGCGTGCAGCCGCGTGGACCCGTCGCCGAGCTCGAGCATGTCGCCGAGCACCGCGATGGTCTGGCCCGAGCCGCGCAGCTGCGCGAGCGTCTCGAGCGCGCGCGCGACCGAGTGCGGGTTCGCGTTGTAGGAATCGTCGAGCAGCCGCAGTCCGTCGGGGCTCTCCCGAAGCGCCGTGCGGCCGGGAACGCCGCTGAAGGCCTCGAGGCCGCCGCGGATCGCCTCGAGCGGGCTCGATCCGAGGGCTCCGCTCGCGAGCGCGGCTGCGGCCGCGCAGAGGCCATCTTCGATCAGGTGGTGCCCCGGTGCGCGCATTCGGATCGCGACGCCGCCCGCGGAACACTCGAACGTGTAGCTCGCCGTGCCCGAATCCGACGTGACGGAACGCGCGCGCACATCGGCGTCCGCGATCGTCGCGAAGCGGAGCTTTCGCCCGGCGAAGCGCGCGCTCTGCGCGACGCAGTGGGGATCGTCGGCATTCACGACCGCCACACCGTCCGGTCGAATGCGCGCGAAGAGCTCGCCCTTCGCGCGCGCGATCGCAGCGAGCGAGCCGAGCGGGCCGAGATGCGCAGGTGCGACGTTCGTGATCGCGCCGACCGTCGGCTCGGCGATTCGAGCCAGATGGTCGATCTCGCCCTCGTGGTTCATCCCCATCTCGACGACCAGGACCTCGTCCGCGGTTTCGAGCGCGAGCACCGAGAGCGGCAGGCCGATGTGGTTGTTCAGATTTCCGGGCGTGCGGCGCACGCGCCGGCCGGCCGCCTCGAGCACCTTCGCGCAGAGCTCCTTTGTCGTGGTTTTTCCGTTCGAGCCCGTGATCGCGATCACCGGGCCCGAGAAGGACGCGCGGTGCCCACGGGCGAGACGCCCCAACGCGTCGACCGTGTCGTCGACCTCGATGGCGGGCGCGGTCGGCGAGCCCGGTACGGCACGCGAGACGAGCAGCGCGGACGCGCCGTGTTCGAGCGCATCGCGTACGTAGTCGTGACCGTCGTAGCTCTCGCCGCGAACCGCGACGAAGAGCGCGCCGCGGCCGAGCGTGCGCGTGTCGGTCGAGACGCTCTCGATCCGCGTGTCGGGAGATCCGATGACGCGGCCGCCGCAGAAACGCGCGAGCTCGCCGAGTGTCCAGCTCACGCGGCCACCCCCCGAGCGACGAGCGCCCGGCGCGCCTCTTCCCGGTCGTCGAACGGGAACCTCTCCCGACCGACGATCTGGTAGTCCTCGTGGCCCTTGCCCGCGATCACGATGCAGTCCTCGGCGCGGGCGATCGCGATCGCGCGAGAGATCGCCTCTCGCCGATCGCGAAGAACCTCGTGCGAGCCCGAGAGACCGACCGCGACGTCGCGCAGGATCGCGTCGGGATCCTCGCTGCGCGGGTTGTCGCTGGTCGCGATCACGTGATCCGCGCGCGCGCAGGCCGCACGTGCCATCGGCGCGCGCTTGCTTCGATCGCGGTCGCCACCACAGCCGAAGACCGCAATCAGCCGGCCCTCGACGAGCGGTCGCACCCGCGCGAGCACGCGGTCGAGGGCGTCGGGCGTGTGCGCGTAGTCGACGAGCACGATCGGTCGGCATTCGCCGACGCGCTCGAGGCGACCCGGCACCGCGGGGCAGCCCTCGAGCCCGCGCCGGATCGCGTCCCAGGCGAGGTCGAGCGTGCGCCCGGTCGCGAGCGCGGCGAGCGCGTTGTCGATCTGGAAGTCGCCGGCGAGCGGAAGGTCGATCTCGATCTCGGCGTCGGGACCCCGCACGCGCAACCGCGACCGCGCGAGCTCGATGCGCTCCTCGATCGTGCAGTAGTCCGCGCCCACCTCCCGGCCACGCGCGTAGGTGACGACCGGACGCCCCGAGGCCCGCGCGATCTCCGCGAGGCGCGGCGTCCAAGGATCGGCCGCGTTCAGAACGGCCGTACCCGAAAGGTAGTCCGCTCCGAAGAGCAACGACTTCGCGCGCCCGTAGCTCTCCATGTCCGGGTGGAAGTCGAGGTGGTCCTGCGTGATGTGCGTGAAGACGGCGACGGCGAATCGAAGCCCGCGTACGCGTCCGAGCGCGAGGCTGTGGGAAGAGACCTCGAGGGCGACGGCCTCGACTCCCGCGTCGCGCATGCGGCGGAGCCAGCGCTGCAGGTCGAGCGACTCGGGCGTCGTGAGCGATGCCTTCTCTTCGAAGCCCGGATAGCGGATCGAGATCGTTCCGAGGCTTCCGGCGGGTCTGCCGGACGCGAGCAGGATCGACTCGATCATCCGCACGGTGCTCGTCTTGCCGTTCGTCCCCGTGACTCCGATCAGCGTGAGATCGCGTGCCGGAAATGCGAAGAAGCGCGCTGCGACGCTCGCGAGTGCCGCGCGCGTGTCGGGGACGCGGGCGATGGCGACGTGCGGCGGGCGATCGCCCGGTGATTCCTCGACGAGGAGGGCGTTCGCCCCGGCCTCGATCGCTTGCGGGATGAAGCGGTGTCCATCGCTCTGTGCGCCGCGCAGCGCGACGAAGAGAGCGCCCGGGCGAACCGTGCGGGAGTCGTAGGTCACGTCGCTCACCGGTGCACGAGCCGGGCCGTCGATGATCGCGTCGAGTCCATCGACGAGTCCCGCCAGTGTCTCGGTCATCCTGCTCGGCCTCGCGCGGCTTTCTCTCGCGTCCCGGATCGCGGCATGCTTGCGGTCGAGCTCGGCGCGACGGCATTCCGAGGCGTCGGATACCCGATTCCCAGCCGATCGATCGCGTAGCCCGCGACCTCCTTGAAGACGGGTGCAGCGACCACGCCGCCGGTGCGGAACCCGCGCGGCTCGTCGATGAAGACGCCGATCACCAGTCGCGGATTCACGACCGGGACGATCCCGACGAACGATGCGACATAGTCGGTCTGCGAGTACGTGCCGTTCTTGACCTTCTGCGCCGTCCCGGTCTTGCCCGCGACCGAGACGTGCGGGAGCCCCGCCGCCTTGCCGCTGCCATCGACGACGACCATCCGCATCATCTCGAGCACGGTGCGCGCAGTGCGCTCGGAGATCGCACGCTCGCCTGCCACGGCGGGCGTGTCGGCGGACGCACGGGTAATGCGTGGGGTCACCCGCACGCCTCCGTTCGCAAATACCGCCATCGCCGCGACGAGCTGCACGGGAGTCACGGTGACGCCCTGGCCGAAGGACAGATTCGCGCGCTCGATGGCCTGCTTCTCGCGGATCTCTCGCACGCTGCCGGCGACCTCGCCGGGGAACCCGCTACCGGTCGTGCGGCCGAAGCCGAAGCGGCGCACGCCGTCGACGAGTCGCTGCGATCCGAGCCGCGCGATGATCTTGGCCGTGCCGATGTTGCTCGAGACGCGCATGATGTCGCTGACGGTGAGCAGGTCGTGGGGCCGGTAGTCGCGGATCGTGCGTCGCCCGATCCGGTAGCGTCCGCCCTCGCAGTCGAAGACCTCGCCGGGGCTCGTCACTCCGGCTTCGAGTGCGAGCGCGATCGAGAACGGCTTGAACGTGCTTCCAGGCTCGAAAGTGTCGACAAAAGCGCGTGCGCGGTACGCCGAGGTGTCTTCGAGCCAGAAACGGTTCGGATCGAAGCTCGGTGACTCGGCGAGCGCCAGGATCTCGCCTGTCCTCGGGTCGAGCGCGACCAGCGTCGCGTGTCTCGCGCCGGTCTTGCGCAGTGACTCGGCGAGCGCCTTCTCCGCGAAGTGCTGAAGCTCGAGGTCGAGCGCGAGGGTGACCGGCTGCCCCTCTCGCGTCTTGGGCGCCTTCACCTCCGACGGCAGGTACCGCCCGCCACCGTCGCGGTTCACCCGCAGCTCCGCGCCCGCACCGCGCAGGTCGCGATCGAAGAGCAGTTCCACACCCGAGAGCCCACGCCCGTCGCGATCGGCGAATCCGAGCATCGGGCCCGCGAGCGAGCCGTTGGGATAGAAGCGGCGCCGTTCGCTGTGCAGGTGGACTCCGGCGATCTCGAGCGCGCGCACGCGATCGGCCGCATCCGGCGTGACCCAGCGCTGCAGCCAGACGAAGCTCGTCGCCTGCTCGAGCCGACGCTCGATCTCCTTGGCCGGCAGATGGAGCGCCTTCGCGAGCGAGCGCGCCGCGCCGGCTCGATCCCGGATCTGTCGCGGGGACGCGGCGACCGACTCGACGCTCGCCGATACCGCGAGCGGTCGTCCGCTTCGATCGCGCAGCTCCGCGCGCAGCGCGGTGAGTTCGACCTTTGCAGCACCCTGACGCGCCGCGCGCGTGGCGAGGAACTCGGCGTCGAGTGTCTGCAGCTGGATCGCGCGCCCGAGCAGCGCGGCGAAGCCGAGCAGGCCGACGAGCGCAACGGCCTGCAAGCGGCCGGGCTTCAGGCCCGAGCTTCGTCGCCGGCGCGTTCTCCGCGCGGCGCTCAACGTGGCTCGCCATCCGCGACGCCATGAAGCGCTGCGAGATGCGGGTCGGAGAGCGACACGACCTGTTCAGGAGACGGGTAGATCAGGCCGAGCTCGAGGGCGCGTGGCTCGATGCGCTCGGGCGCGGCGAGCGCCGCGACCTCGACACGCAGCCGCTCGACGACGAGCGACAGCTCGTGTTCGTGAGAGACGCGGCGACCCAGCTCGTAGCGCAGCGACGTCACGTAGGTGCGCACGTAGACGAGCACGCCCGAGGCCGCGATCGCGCCGAGCGCGAGGGCCACGAGGGCGCCGAACCAGGGTCTGTGGTCTTGGAGCCGCGAGTTCAGCATCGCTCACCTCCGCGCAGGCGCGCGCTGCGCGCGCGTGGGTTGCGTCGGATCTCGGCCGCCGAGGGCTTCGTTCCGCGCGCGACGATGCGCAGGCGCGGCACGTGCCCGCAGCCGCACACGGGGAGATCCGGCGGACAGATGCAGCCCTTCGCTTCGCGGGCCATGAACTGCTTCACCCGGCGGTCCTCGCCTGAGTGATACGAGAGCACGGCGAGCCGCCCCCCCTCCGCGAGCACGTCGAGCGCGCTCTCCAGCCCCGCGTCGAGCTCCGCGAGCTCGTCGTTCACGGCCATGCGCAGCGCTTGGAACACGAGCGTCGCCGGGTGATGTCGCCGTTCCGGAAGTCTCACGCCGTCGAGCGCCGCCACGAGCTCCTGCACGGTGCGGATCGGTCGCCGAGCGTCGAGCGCGTGCGCGACGCGGCCGGCGGCGGGAACGCCACCGTCCCGGAGCAGCTGCACGAGCTCAGCACCGCTGACCCGGTCGAGCAGCTCGGCCGCGGTCTCCCCCGTCGACCGGTCCATGCGCATGTCGAGCGGCACCGGTGTGTCGCCGACGCGGAAGCTCATGCCGCGCTCGATCTGGTCGAGGTGGGCGGAGCACACACCGAGATCGAGCAGCACGCCATCGACGGGCAGGGCGTTCGCGGCCGCGGCGACCTCGCGCACGAACGAGAAGCGCGCGTGAAAGAGCTTCGCGCGCGCGCCGAAGCGGCGGAGACGCTGCTCGGCGACCTCGAGCATCTCGGGGTCCCGATCGAGCCCGACGAGCAGACCATCGGGGCCGAGCCGCTCGAGGATCTGCTCGGCGTGACCTCCGTGTCCGGTCGTCGCATCGACGATCCGCGAGTCCTCGCGGGGCGAGAGCAGCTCGAGGACTTCGGCGACCATCACCGGGGCGTGAGAGGGGTTCACCGCGTCGCGCCGCGCAGGTAGCGCGAGTTCTCGGCCTCGTGCTCCTGGGTGCTTTCGATCTCCGCCTGGTAACGCACGCGATCCCAGATCTCGACGCGGTCGGTGAGTCCCAGGAACGTGATCTCGCGGTCGATCCGAACCAGGCGCCGCAGCGTCGGTGGAATCAGGATGCGTCCGGCTCGATCGACACTGCATGGCGTCGCGTGTCCGATGATCAAGCGTTCGAGCGCCTCGGCTGCGTCGTTCAGCACGTCGTCCGACAGCCGCTGTCGGATCTTGTCGAACTTCTCGGCCGGGTAGATCGCGAGACAGCGCGATCGTGCGGTGAGCCAGGGTGGCTGGCTTCCGCGCGTCAAAAGGTCGCGGAAGTCCTTGGGAAGGCTGGTGCGCCCCTTCTCATCGAGAACGTGCTCGTGGCACCCCCAGAACATTCTTCCACCGGCCCCCGCACGCACCGGTGGGAAGGGGGTTCCAAGGACCCGGCACTCCCCCCCTGAACAGCACCTTGGGTCCTTGGAACCCTATCCCACTGCGTCCCACCATACAGCCACTTCATCCCAGCGGTCAACACTTTTTCACGAAAAAACCGAAAGAAATCCGGTCTCTGCGGGCGATCTCGCCAAGTGCGGCTGGAGCCCCTGCCGGTTGAGGTGAGTCGAGTCACAGCCGCAATATCTGGGGCCTCGGGAGTCACGCTTGAACGCGCCGCGCGAGGGTCGGCCAGAAGCCGGCGTGCGCCTCGCGAAGAAATCCGACGAGCTCCTTCCCGTGCTCGCTCGCGGATTCGAAGTCGTGTGTCGCCGGCGCGGGGCTCGCCAGCACGCGGACGGTCTCGGCGACCGAATCGGCGAGCGCATCGAGGTCGTACCCGCCCTCGAGTGCCAGGACGATGCGCCCACCGCAAGTCTCGTCCGCGATCGCACACAGGCGCTCCGTCAAGCGACCGAACCCGCGCGTCGTCACGCGCATCGCACCGAGCGGATCGCGTTCGTGCGCATCGAACCCGGCCGAGACCAGGATGATCTCGGGCTCGAACGCGAGCAGGGTCGGCGTCAACACCTGATCGAAGAGCGGTCCGTACTCCGCGTCCCCACAAGCCTCGGGCAGCGGGAGGTTGAGGGTCGCGCCGAGGCCGTCCCCTTGTCCGTGCTCGTCGAGCGCTCCGGTCCCCGGATAGAAGGGAAACTGGTGCAGCGACGCGAAGAGCACGTCGCGATCCGACTCGAAGGCGTGCTGCGTGCCGTTGCCGTGGTGTACGTCCCAATCGACGATCGCGATCCTTTCGATGCCGGTCTGCGCGAGCAGCGCGCGCGCGGCGATCGCGATGTTGTTCAGCAGGCAGAAGCCCATCGGCGCGTCGTGCTCCGCGTGGTGGCCGGGCGGGCGAAGCGCCGCAAAGGCCCGGGTGGCCTCGCCGCGAGCGACGCGGAGCGAAGCCTCGACGAGCGATCCGGCTGCGAGTCGCGCGATTTCGACCGAGCGCGGCGAGCAGTAGGTGTCGGGATCGAGTCGGCGCGTCTGGCCCACACACGAATCGAGCGCGTCGAGGTAGCCGCGCTCGTGAACTTCGAGCACCTCCTCGTCGGTCGCCGCTCGCGGCTCGAGCGTGCGGATCGAGTCGCCAAGCGTTTCGAGCGCGCGATCGACGGCGACGAGCCGCTCCGGGCGTTCGGGATGCGCGCGAGCGGGCACGTGTTCGCGAAAACGGGGATCACGGACGACGAGCGGTCGGGGGTCACGCATCGAAATCGATCATAGCGGTGATTGACACCCTCTCACCCATGACCGATACAGGCCATCGTGAGCGCGAGACGAGCGCCCCGCAGCGTCGAGCCGCGGCCGACGGTCGCGATCACGGGCCTCGGTACCTTCACGGGTGCGCACATTGCAGAGCGGCTACTCGAGCAGGATCCGCCCGTGCGGGTCGTCGGCCTCGACCTGCGCCAGCCGAGGCGTCTCGAGGGACGCGTGCGGTTCCACCGCGTCGATCTGACCGAGCCGACCGCCGACAGCATCGTCGCCGAGATCCTCGAGAAGGAGCGCTGCGAGACGATCCTGCACGCGGCCTTCTTCACCGATCCCCATCCGGACGTCGAGTACTCCCACGAACTCGAGGTGGTCGGGTCGCTGCACGTGATGAACGCCGCGGCCGCTTCGGGAGTGAGGAAGCTCGTCGTCACCAGCACCGCGCAGGTCTACGGACCGCACCCGGACAACCCGAACTTCCTGACGGAAGAACACCCGCTTCGACCGCCCCGCGGCGCACATTCGCTCCGCGACCGGGCGGAGGTCGAGGGACTGCTCCGCATCTTCGCGCAACGCCACCGTTCGCTCGTCGTGACGTCGCTTCGGCCCTGCTGGATCGTCGGTCCGAGCTATGCATCGGCGGTCACGCGAAGGCTCGAGGTCGGTCGCGTGCTCACGCTGCTCGGCTACGACCCGCTGCTGCAGTTCCTGCACGAATCCGACTGGCTCGATGCCGTCGAGCTCGCACTCGAACGTGATGCGCCCGGCGCCTTCAACCTCGCCGCGGACGGCGTGCTGCCGCTCTCGACGCTGCTGCGACTGGCGGGAAAGCGCGCCTTGCCGCTCCCGCATCCGTTGCTCCATCGAATCACCTACCTCGAGTCGATCGCGCGAACCGGAGATCCGCCCGCGGCCTTCTTCGACTACCTGCGCTTCCTCTGGATCGTCGATACCGCCCGCGCTCGCTTTGAGCTCGGCTTCGATCCCGTCTACACGACGAAGGAGGCGTGGATGAGCTTCGTCGTCGAGCGCAAGCTCCGGGGCTACCGGTGAGCCCGCCGGGCGCATCCGACGAGAGCGAGCGCGCTCGGCTCGAGCTTCTCGACGAGCTGCGCGCATCGGTGCGCTCGCTGCGCTTCGAGCTCGACCATCGGTTCGGCATCCGCGATGGCGGTCCGCCCGAGAGCGAAGCTGCGATCGACGACCCGGAGATCGAGGACCCGCCGGCCGAGTCCGGTAGCGGCTTCTTCGAGGGGCTCGCCCGCCAGCTTCGCGGGCGCCTCGAGGACATCGACATCGTGAAGCTCTACGAGGCGCTGCGCGAACGCGTCTCGATCCCGGGCGCGGCGGACGTGTCCGCCGAAGTCGACGAGCTCGGGCTCGATGCGCAGTACCTGACGCGCGCGCGACGCTGGCTCGACTGGCTCTTCGACTCGTGGTGGCGCGTGCAGGTCACGGGAATCGAGCTGATCCCGGACGCGAGCCGCGTGCTCTTCGTCGCCAACTCGTCGGGGATCCTGCCGTGGGATGGCCTGATGGTCGCGCACGCGGTCGAGCGTCTGCACCCCTCCGGCCGGCGTCCCCGTCCGCTCGTCGCGGACTGGCTCGCGACGCTGCCTTTCTCTCAATCGAGGCTGGCGCGTCTGGGCGCGGTTCGAGCCTGCACCGAGAACGCCGAGCGGCTTCTGCTCGCCGATCAATGGGTGATCGCGTTTCCGGAGGGACAGAAGGGCGCGCTCAAACCGTTTCGCGATCGCTACCGACTGCGGCGCTTCGCGCGCGGCGGCTTCGTGCCGCTCGCCGCGCGCCTGCGCGCCGCGATCGTCCCCGTCGCCGTCGTCGGAGCCGAGGAGCTCTACCCGATCCTGTTCGAACCGCGACTGCTTCGACGGCTGTTGGGCGTTCCCGTTCCGATCACCCCCACGTTCCCACTCCTGGGTCCGCTCGGAGTCATTCCGCTTCCGAGTCACTGGCGGATCCGTTTTGGCGAGCCCATCTGGTTCGACGACGATTCGCGGGAGCGCGTCTCGGATCCCCTCTACGTGAATCGCACCCGCGAGCAGGTGCGCGGAGCCGTTCAAGCCCTGCTTGAAGAAGAGCTGCCACGTCGCCGATCCATATTCTCCTGATGCGAGATCGTTCCTGATGGCATCGGCGGCCGCGGACTCCTTGCCGGACGAACGGTCGCTTCACGTCTCGCGCGGTACGGGAGCGGCGTGCGTTCTGGCGCTCATCCTCGCCGTGACGCTCGAGGCGTCCGCACAGGGCGGAGGAGAACGCATCGCGCTGAAGCTGCGCGATGGAAGCCAGGCATCGCTCGAACGCGGTCAGCTCGTCGCGCGGGGGGCCGATCTGACCGAGCTGCACCGAGTACTGGCGGAGTTCGACCTCCGTCCGGGCGCGTTGTCCCCCACCTTCGTGCGAAGTCCGGCGGCTCTGCGAGCCGAGCACGCGCTCGCCGAGCGCAGGGGCGGACGCCGGCTCGGTGAGCTCGCGCTCTTCTTCAACCTCGAAGTCGCGCCGGGAACCGACGTGGCCGCATTCGTCGCCGCGCTCCGCGCGCTCCCCGAGGTCGAGAGCGCCGACCCCTGGCCGAAGCCCGCACCACCGCCGTTCGACCTCGATCCACCCACGCCCGACTACTCCGCGCTGCAGACGTTCAAGGCGGCTGCGCCCGTCGGCATCGGCGCCGCCGGCTTCGTCGGAATCACGGGCGCGGACGGCTACGGGACACGCTTCGTCGATGTCGAGTACGAGTGGCGCCTCGACCACGAGGATCTCGAGCTTGCCGCGAGTACGGTGGTCCCGGTTGGAACCGCGGTGAATCCGTTTCCCGACGACGGCAGTCACGGAAATGCGGTGCTCGGCCTGTTGTCCGCGCGCGCGAACGGGTACGGCGTCACCGGGCTCGTGCCGGCGTCGCAGGTCCGTGTCGCCGCCGCGCAGACGGCGGAGCACGGCTGGGACGTCGGGCGCGCGATCGAGCAGGCGATCGTGGCCTTCGGCCCGACCGTGGGCCCCGGTGACCTGATCCTGATCGAGCAGCAGATGTACGTCTGCGGTTTCGATGGCTCCGGCGGGGGCCAGACGGGCGCGGGTCCAGTCGAGGGATATCCGGCCTGGCGTGCCGCGATCGCGACCGCCACGGCGCTCGGTGTCATCGTCGTCGAGGCGGCGGGCAACGGCGGTGTCGATCTCGACGCGCCGAGCTGCAACGGCGTCTTCGATCGCGGGCTCGGAGATACCGGTGCGATCGTGGTCGGTGCGGGATCGGCTTCGTCGCGCGCGCCGCTCGCCTATGCGTCCTACGGCAGCCGCGTCGACGTTCAGGGAGTCGCGGAGGGCATCGTGACGCTCGGCGGGGGCTCGCTCTTCGGCGGCGGCGACCCGTTGCAGAAGTATCAGTCGAACTTCGGGGGCTCTTCGTCCGCCGCTGCGATCGTGGCCGGCGTCGCGCTCGCGGTGCAAGGCCTGCGACGGGCGGGCGGCCACGCGCCGCTCGACCCGTTCGCACTTCGCGACCTGCTCGTGCAGACCGGCACGCCGCAGGCGCCCGATCCGCGTCAGATCGGGCCGCTGCCGGATCTCGGTCAGGCCTACGCCATCGGTGTACCGGCGCTGTTGATCCGGACGCTGCCCTACTGGGCGGCGCTCGCGCTGTGTGGGCTGCTGCTCGCCGCCGTCGCGATCCGGATGCGCGCGCGCTAGAGGGAGCGCTCGCGCGGACGATCCACGGTCGCGAGTCGGGCCTCGAAGCTCTCGAGCGCGGTCGCGAGCCGTTCGAGGTTCTTGTTCAGCGCCTCGAGGTCGCCGCGCGTCGGCAGATCGGCCACGTGCAGCACGTGCTCGACCGCGGCGTGGACCGTTCGCGTGATCTCGGACGGGTCGAACGGTGCGCCGTCGCCAGGAGTACGAATCCAGCGTCGCATGTTGTCGCGCATCTCGTTCAGGTTGGTCTCGACGTCCCCTACACCGCGCCGCACCAGGCTGTAGAGGGCGTCTCCACCGCGTTGGATCAGCTCGGTGAGAAGCGTGCCGGAGACTGCAGAGTCGCGGTCTCCGCGATTCCCCCGCTGATCATCCACCAGGATCTGCGACAGCACGATCGGCGTGATCTCCTCGCCGGTCTCGTTGTCGATCACGCAGATGTCGTGACCCTCGCGCACGAGCTCGGAGATCCCTTTCAACGTGATGTACCGGCTCGACTCCGTGTTGTAGAGCTTCCGGTTCG
Source organism: uncultured delta proteobacterium (assembly GCA_963704165.1). Classification (GTDB taxonomy): domain Bacteria; phylum Myxococcota_A; class UBA9160; order SZUA-336; family SZUA-336; genus VGRW01. The sequence goes on from CAVPHD010000004.1 coordinate 518,012, forward strand.
CGTAGCGCTTGATCAGGATCGCCATCGGTCGCGAGTATCCCACCGCACCTTGGGTCGGTCAAACCCTTCGCGCTCGCGCTTCCGTCGCGTGTGGACGCTCGGCGCGATCGCATCGGAGAGCGCGGCGAAGATCTCGCGCACGCGCTCGGCGGCCGGATCGTGGGCGGCGCGCTCCGCCCAGCGCTTCTCTTCCGCGCGAAGTGCGGCGCGCACGCGCTCGAGGGAAGGCGCGCTTCCGCCGAGCACGCTGGCCCCGGAAGCGAGCGCGAGAGCGAGCTCTTGCGCGGAGCGCACGAGATGCTCGAGCGCGCGTTGACCGGGGTCAGGCATCGGCCTTCGGCGCGAAGATCAGACTCCCGATGCGCGCGAGCGCCTCGAGCTCGTGAACGTCCTCGCTGAAGAGCGGCACCACGCGCACGGCATCGGCCTCGAGCGGCAGTGCCTTCTCGAGCCGTGCCCGCACCGCGAGGTCGCGACGCGCGAGCGCGGCCTGCGCCCGCGTCGACGCGACCAACGCGCGCGCGCTGCTCGCGGAGTCGAGTTCGGGCGCGGCCGCGTCGATCGCGCCCGTCAGCCACGAGATCGCGCGCTCCACTTCCTGAACGTCGTCGGCGGGAGGATCGCCGGCGCCGGGCCAGGTGTGCACGCGATTCAAGACCAGTCCGGCGAGCTGGATCCCTTCCTCTTGCAGACGCCGCCAGAAGGATTCCGCGCTCTTCGCCTGTTGGAGATCGGGCCCCGCCACCAGCACGAAGCCGCAGATCGGGTCGCGAAGCAGACCGGCGACCTCGCGCGCGCGCTCGGAGAAGCCGCCGAGCATCTCCTCGAAGGCGAGCAGGAACTCGGAGATCGACGTCAGGAACTCGAGTCCGGTGATCCGCTCGAGACCGCGCATCATCAGCTCCGACCCGGAGCGGAAGAGGCGAAAGCTGGCCCGTCCGACGACCGCGGCGGGGTGGAGGAGCACCGTCAGGAACTGGCTCTCGAGAAATCCGGCGAGCCGGCGCGGCGCGTCCAGGAAGTCGAGCGCGTGGGAGGCGGGGGGCGTGTCGAGCACGATCAGATCGTACTCCCCGTCGGCGTGGATCTGGCGCAGCTTTTCCATCGCCGAGTACTCGCGGCTCCCGCCGAGCGCGTCGGTCAGGTTTCGATAGATCGGATTCGAGTAGATCCGCGCGCGCGCGTCCGGATCGGAGGCGAAGCGCTCGACGAGCTCGTCGAACGTGCGCTTGGTGTCGAGCATGAGTGCGGCGAGCTTGCCGTCGCCCGTCACACCCGCTTCGCGCAGTCGGTCGCGCGGAACCTCGCGGGGAACGTGGTCGAGCGCGCCGGTTCCCAGCGCGTCCGCGAGCCGTCGCGCGGGATCGATCGTCATCACGAGCACGGACTTCCCGGCGCGCGCGCCGGCGAGGCCCAGCGCTGCGGCGATGGTGGTCTTGCCGACGCCTCCGGTGCCGACGGTGACGAGAACGCGACAGTCGAGCCAGCGTTCGGGTTTCACTTCGAGACCTCGGCTCGCGACTGCGCGAGCGCCGCTCCGAGATGATCGGCGAGCGCGGCGACGCCGGATGGACCATCCACGCCCTGATCGAGCCAGGGCAGAACGACCGGAGCGACGCCGAACTCGCCTTCGAGTCGGGCGAGGAACCCCGCCTGCATGCGCGTGCGAGAGAGCCGATGTCGCACGGAGGCACAGAGCGCGACGGGCTCCACGAGCGGAGACGGGGCGCTCGCGGCGTCGAGGGACGCGACGACCTCCAGCACGCGCTCGGCGTCGGGCAGCGCGAGCGGGGGCTCGACTCCGTTCGCGATCACCGGACCGAGCGCGAGCCCGAGCTCGCGAATCCGCGCGCGCAGCTCGAGCGTCTCGTTCACCGGTAGCTCCTCGAGCAGGCTGACGATCAGGACCGCCGTTCGAGCGGGGTCCGTGAGCAGCGCTTGAACCAGATCGGTGTTCCGGCGAAGCGGGCCGATCCGCACGGTGTCGAGGATCACCGTCGGGGTCGAGAGCAGGGAGAGCCCATGGCCGGTCGCGGGTGCGTCGATCACGATCAGCGGCCAGAGCGCTGATCCCTTCGAATCCTCGAGCGAGACCAGGTGCCAGAGCTTTCCCAGCGTGATCAGCTCGCGCCAGCCGGGCGCCGCCTCGAGAAAGCGTTGGAAGCCCGCGTTCCCGACGATCGCCCGCGCCAGGGCGCGCACGCGGATCTGCAGCTCCAGGTATTCGAGCAGGGCCTCCTCGGGAAGGATCCGAAGCGTGAACAGATTGGGCGCAGCCCGGACCGGATCGCGCCGCGGGTTCGCACTTGCGAGAGGCCGGTTCTCGCAGAGCAGATCCGGCAGCACCGACGTGTGGCCGAGCTCGACGACGAGCGTTTTGACGCCGGCGTCCGAGGCGAGTCGGCCGAGCGCCGCGGCGACGCTCGTCTTGCCGGTGCCACCCTTGCCGGTGACGAGCAAGAGGCGCCGCGCGAGCAGTTGCTTCGTCAGTTCCGACATCGGCGCACCTCAAGCGGAGCGACGCTCGCGCCGACCGGGGAGTGGGGCCCATGAATGACCGTTGAGTGCGAGAAATGCCAGACGCGCTTCCACGTCGCCGATGCCCGCATTCCCGCCAAGGGTGCGCGCGTCCGCTGCTCGCGTTGCCACCATCGGTTCCACATCACCCTGTCTTCCGCCGCGCCCGGGCAGTCGACCGCCGCAGCCAAGGATAACGCGGCCGAGGAGATCCTCGGCGGCGAGGCCGCGCGCGAAGAAGACCAGCTCGACAATCCGGAGTTCATCTTCGATCGGCCGGAGGGTGACCACGGAAGGACCGGTTCCGTTCGTACCGACCTCGCCGACTCGGGACGCCAACAGCCGCATCTCGCCGAGCCGCCGGAACCCGCGACGCCGCCCGCACCTCGGGAGGAGCGCGTCGTTTCGAGCGGAGGGGTGACCGCGCAGCAGATGCTCGACGAGGGTGTTCCGGATCTACCGACGGGCCGCATCGACGTTCTCGGCTCGCTCGGCGAGACCGACAGCCTGATCGGCAGCCCGGACGAACCGAATGTCTCGACCGCGAGCACGGAGCTCGATGACGCGTTCACCGAGTCGAGCGAATCGCTCGCGGTCGTTCCGCCCGCTCGCCCGGCCTCCGCCGAGATCGCCGCGATCGCGGCGGAGCTCGGCGAGGACGAGGACAGCTCCTTCGCCGATTGGGATCCGCTCTCGACGCCCGCATCCACGCCGGCCGCGGGGATGGTCGAAGCGCCGGCGCCGGCGCCGACACCGGCGACGAAGACGGTTCTCGACTCGATCCAACCCAAGCCCGCAGCTCGACCCAAGCGGCGTGCGTTGGCCGAGGCCCCGACCTTCGATCCCGAAGCGGTGAGTCCCATCCGTCTGATTCTGCGGGTCGCCGCCGTGATCGTCGGCTTGGCGCTCCTGGGTGCCGCCGGCCGCATACTCTGGCTCCAGCGCGGCGGCGATTCATCGGCGCCCGAGGTCGTGCAGGCGGCGGGCTGGATCGCGGCGGATCTCGAGACCTTCGTCGCGCGAAACGCGGACGGCGAGCGCGTGGTCGTCGTGCGGGGAAACCTGTTCCCGGAGGGCTCGGCCCCGCCTCCCCGGGTCGAGGTACGACTGCTCGGCGCAGATGGTGAGGCGCTCGTGGTCTCCCCGAGGACCTGGCTCGAGCGGATCGACGACGCCGAGATCGCGCCTGAGCGACTCGAACTCCGACTGGCGCAGGCGGGTGGCGACATCGCCGGCATGGGCCAGATGGTCACAGGCTTCACGGCGGTGATTCCCGATCCGCCGCCGGGCATCCACCGCGTCGAGGTTTCGCTGAGAGCGCCCGAGCGAACCCCGGCCGGTACGGCCACGGCCGACGTTCCAGCGGCGCCGCCCGCCGACGAGCCCGCGGCCGCCCCAGCGACCGAGACCGCGTCGCCGAGTCCTGCGGCGTCCTCGGGCCTCCCGGAGTCGGACGCGGTCGTTCCCGCTGCACCCGCGCCGGAGTAGCCTCGAGGCTACTCGTTCTTCTCGTCGTCACCGTTCTTGGGCGTGACGTCGATCGCGGTCGGCTCCTTCAGCGCGCCCCGGAAGTTCTTGATGCCCTCGCCGAGGCCCTTTCCGATCTGCGGCAGACGGCTCGCCCCGAAGATCACGATCACGATCGCGAGGAGGATCAGGAGCTCGGTTGCGCCAATGCCGAACATGACCGGAGGTTCGGCGACGGCCGAGTTGAAGTCAACCGGTCGACCCGGAACACTGCACGCACATGAAGTCTGCGATCTTCAAGGCCTACGACATCCGCGGTCTCGTTCCCGAGGAGCTCGACGCGCCCGCCGCGCTCGCGATCGGCCGCGCGCTCGCGCGAAAGCTCGGCCCGGGCACCGTCGCGGTCGGCTTCGACATGCGCACCAGCGCCGCCACGCTTCACGAGGCGTTCGTCGCCGGACTTCGCGGTGAGGGGGCCGACGTCGTCGACATCGGACGCGTCGCGACGCCGATCCTGAATTTCGCAACGGCGAAGCTGCGAACCGTCGGCGGCGCGATGATCACGGCTTCGCACAATCCCGGCGCTTACAACGGGTTCAAGCTCTGCGGTCCGAATGCCGCGCCGATCGGGATCGAGTCGGGACTTCGCGAGGTCCGGGACGTCGCACTCGGTCTCCACGGGCAACCGGCGCCGGCCCCGCGCGGAACGCTGCGCCGCGAGGACGTGAAGCCGCGCTACTACGAGATGCTGCTCGAGCTGTTTCCATCGCGGCCGCGACTGCGCGCCGTGATCGATGCCGGAAACGGGATCGCGGGCGAAGCCTTCTCGGGCCTGCTCGACCGGCTGCCGCTCGACGCGAAGCGCTTGTACTTCGAACCCGACGGGACCTTTCCCAACCACGAAGCCGACCCGCTCAAGCTCGAGAACCTCGCGGACTTGCGAGAAGCGGTACTCGCCGAGCGCGCGGACCTCGGCATCGCGTTCGACGGCGACGGCGACCGGGCGGTCTTCGTCGATGAGACCGGAGAGCCGATCCCCGCGGACCTTCTGACCGCGCTCTTCTGTGAAGTCATCCTCGAGCGCGGGCTGCTCGGCGCGGGAGCGGGCGCCTCGATGCTCTACGACCTGCGCTCGAGCCGGATCGTGCCCGAGACGCTTCGCGCGCGCGGCGCGGTGCCGATCCGCAGCCGCGTCGGCCACGCCTTCATGAAGGCCGTGATGCGCGAGCGCGGCGCCTGTTTCGGCGGCGAGCTCTCGGGCCACTACTACTTCCGGTTTCCCGCGGGATACATCGGCGACGATGGCGCGGCCGCGGTGATGCTCCTGCTCGAGGCGCTCGCGACGCGCAAGCAAAAGCTCTCGACGCTGTGGCGGCCGTATCGACGATACCGGCAGAGCGGCGAGATCAATCGGCGCGTCGCTGACGTTCCCGCGACGCTCGCGCGCGTTCGTGCTGCGCACGCGGCGGGTGAAGCCGACGAGCTCGACGGGCTCACCGTCAACTATCCCGACTGGTGGTTCAATCTGCGCCCGTCGAACACCGAGCCTCTTCTGCGCCTGAACCTCGAGGCCGCGAGCGACGCCGAGGTCGCCGCGAAGCGCGACGCCCTGCTCGCGCTGATCGAAGGCTGAGATCGCGCGCCGGGGTTTCCTCGCCGGGCCGGACGTCCTCCGGCGCGGCTTCGCATTGCTGCGCGGCGAACCTTCGCTCTGGCCCTGGGCCGCGCTTCCCCTCTTGTTGAACCTGACGGCGTTCGGGCTGGCGATCTGGGCGTTCGTCGCGAACCTCGACGGGATCGCGGCGCCGCTCGAGCGCGCGCTCGACCCCGGCGAGCCGGCGGAAGTCTGGGGTTGGATCTGGGCCGGGCCGCTGCTCGTGCTCGCGTTCCTGGCGCGATGGTTTCTGCTCGCGGTGCTCGGCGTCGCGATCTACTTCCTGTTCACGGTTCTCGGCGGCGTCGTCGCGGCCCCATTTCTCGACGTGCTCTCCGAACGGGTCGAGCAGATCGTGACGGGTGCGTCTCCGCGCGCGGACTCCACGCTCGCGGATTTCGTTCGCGGCGCGCTCCGCAGCATCGTCGAGGAGGGCAAGCGCGCGGCGTTCTTCCTGTCGGTGCAGCTCGGGATCCTGCTCTTCGGCCTGATTCCCGGTGTTCAGCCGATCGCCGCTCTCGCGAGTCTCGGCTTCACGTCGCTCTTCCTGCCACTGGATTACACCGCCTACGCGTTGGATCGGCGCCGAGTCCCGTTCCGGCTGCGGAGGCGATGGATCTTCGGTCACGCGCCCGAGATGCTCGGCTTCGGTGGTTTCGGAGTCGTGCTCTTCTTCGTGCCCGGCCTCTCGTTCCTCTGCCTGCCGTGGCTCGTGACCTCGGGCACGTTGCTCGCGCTCGACCTCGGCCCGCCGGACGGGCGAACGGCCGTCACGCCGGGCGAGTGACGCGGTCGGCGATCTTCCGGAACCAGATCGCCTTTGGATTCGCGCTGGCTTCGAACTCGAGCCGGGCGACCCCGTTCGGGGCCGCGGCGAAGGCGCGTGCGAGCTTGGCGCCCAGACCGACACCGACGAATGTCACCCGCGTCTCGTCGAGCGCCGGGTCGGTGGCGACGAGCCCGAGCAGTTGCGCGAGGTCGGCCGCGACCTGCGCTTCGATCTCCGGTCGGAGCCGCTTGGCGAGCGCGGTCGTCGTGCCGAGCGCGAGCGCCGAGAGCTTGTCGCTCTTGCGCGCACCACAGAGCGGCAGGTCGAACGTCACGAGCGCCGCGTGCGCGCACCAGGCCGAAGCGGCGCTTTCGACGAAGGCGGAGCTCGCGCAGCCATCGGGTCCGGCGAGCAGGATCACCGGGTGGGGACCGCGGCCCGTCGGTCGAACGGTGCACCCGTGCACGCGGTCGCCCCGCGAGAGCAGACTCCACGCCGTCCTCGCGCCGTCGCGGCGCAGCGCGAGCCCGGGAACGCCCGCGATCGACTTCGACTCGGTCGAGCGGCGCATCAGGCGGCGAGCCGCTGGCCGAGCCGCTGACAGAGCGCTCGCAGATCCCGGGCCGTCGCGCTCCCGGCTTCGAGCGCGTGCAGCGATTCGCCCCGGAGCAGCAGGCGATAGCTCGCGGCGTCGCGGGTGAGCCCGCCGAGGAGCTCGATCTCGACCCCGTACTGGCGGCGCGACGCCGCGGCGAGTCGCCCGATCAGCTCCGCAGCAGCCGCCGGTGAATCGGAGCCGACGACCAGAGCGAGTACGCGCCGGTTCGTGAGCGCCGGAGCGTACTCGCGCAGGAATCCGAGCGTCTTGCCGAGACCCCAGGGCGCGAGCTCGACCGGAAGCAGCACCGCGTCGAGGCCGTCGGTGGGGATCCGGCCGAGCATCGCCCCAAGCCGTGCCGGACTCTCGATCGCGATCGCCGGCACGTCGTCTGGAACCGCGGCGAGCGCTTCGGCCGGATCCTCGCTGATCTGCCACACGACGCCGGGGACGCGCGGCAGCAGGGGAGACGCAGGGAACGAGCTGATGACGCACGCGCCGTGGGCCTCGGCGATCATGCCGCCGGCGAGCTCGAGCGCGAGCGAACAGGTCAGGGGCCGATCGGGATCCGCGGGCAGGCCGTAACGGGCCGCGCGCGACGCCGAAGCCGAACGGGGGCGCTCGCGTGCATCTGCCGCCTCGCGAGCCTCTCTCTGCTCCTCCTCGGAGATGAAGTAATGAAGGACGTCTCCGAGGTTCCTGCGCGCCAAAGCCGGCTCTCGTGCTAGCTGATGATGAGCACCGAGTTTACCCCGCCCGCGGGGCCTTCGACGCGACGGGGATTGCTCGGGTCCGGCTGCCATTCACCATCGACGAAGTAGCGGTACTGATACACGCCCGGTCCCAGACGCACGACCTTCTCCCAGGTGCCCTTCGGGCCCAGCCTCGTCTCGACGCCCTGGTCGGGGATCCAGTTGTTGAAGTCGCCCGCGAGCTGGACCTCGCGCACGTTCGGGTTCTTGAACGTGAAGACCACGCCCTTGGCGGAGGCCGACGCGACCTCGATCGGATCGGGCTGCGGAGCCTTGGGTTTGGCGGGCAGCTGCTCCTCTTCGCGGTCGTACAGGACTTCGAGAGCGAGCGACATGTAGTCGACGAATCCGTACGAGCGGCGGTCGAGCTTCGCGATCGGAATCCCGCGCTGCGCCGCTTCGCGCAGGCGCACGTTCGAGCGGATCACCGTGTCGAAGACGAGGTCCTTGTAGGTCTCGCGGATCTCCGCCAGCGCTCGCTTCGCGAATCGCGTGCGGCCGTCGAAGAGCGTCGGCAGGATGCGGATCTTCAGCGAGTGGCCGATCCGATCCTCGAGCAGGCCGATCGTCTCGAGCAGCTTGCTCACGCCGTGCATCGAGAAGTAGCTCGTCTCGAGCGGGATGATGACTTCCTGCGCGGCGCGCAGCGCGTTGAACGTCAGGATCCCGACGTTGGGCGGGCAGTCGATCAGGATGAAGTCGTACTGCTTCTCGAGCTTCGCGATCGCCGCGGCGAGTCGCTCCGTGCGACCCCTCGCTCCCTCGGCGCCGAGCTTCTGCTCGAGCGCGGAGAGGATCACGCCGGACGGAGCGACGTCGAGGTTCTGCGAGGCGTTGGTGATCACCTCGTCGAGCTTCGCACCGGCGCCATCCGGTTCCGCCAGCACTTCGTAGAGGTTCTCGTCGACTTCTTCGGGATCGATGCCGAGGCCGAGCGTGGCGTGCGCCTGCGGATCCATGTCGACCACGAGCACCGCATGACCCTCGGCGGCGAGACATCCCGCGAGACTCACGACGGAGGTGGTCTTGCCGCAACCACCTTTCTGATTCATGACCGCGATGCAGCGCATGCCTGTCCCTCCCCTTTACGAGACAGAGATCCGAACGGGGGCGTGCAACGGCAAGCGAATGAGCGACAACGGAAGGGGCGGCCTAGCATCCCGCGGATCACGCGTGGATGCTCCGCTCGATTCCGACGAGGCAGATCGCAAGATCTCCCTCAACTCTCCACCCCCATTCGAACCGAACGAAACGTAGCAGCAGGAGAATCCGATGGCCAACTCCGGACAGCCACACCGGACGAGAATCGGGGTGCTCGACCTGGGCTCGAACACCGTCTTGCTGCTCGTAGCCGATGCCGAGGGCAACGTGATCCGCGACACCGCGCGAATCACGCGTCTCGGCCAGGGAGTCTTCACGAGTTCGGCGCTCGCGCCCGACGCGATCTCGCGCACACGTGCAGCGATCGCGGAGCTATCAGCGCTGGCTCGCGCGGACGGCGTCGAACGCCTGATCGCCGTCGGCACCGAGGCGCTTCGCTGCGCACGCGACGGCGCAGACTTCCTTGCGGGGCTGGTGAGCGATGGTGTCGTGGATGCTGCGAGCGTTCTCTCCGGTGAGCAGGAAGCCGAGGTCGCCGTCGAGGCGACGCGGCAGCGGATCGGCGCGCGGGCCGAATCGCTGGCCGTGATCGACGTGGGCGGTGGCAGTACGGAGATCGCCTGGCGCGCGCGCGCGGATTCGCCGATCGAGGGGGTCTCGCTACCGCTCGGGAGCGTGCGCCTGACCGAGGCGATGCTGCCGCGTCATCCGGTTCCGGAGTCCGATCTCGATCTCGTCCGCGCCGAGGTACGGCGCGCGACGGAGCCGCTCGCACGCGCTCTGCCGAGCGGCCTGCCCGTGGGCGCGGCCGTGGTCGCGGTCGCGGGTACCGCAACCACGCTCGCCGCGCTCGATCTCGGGCTCGAGCCCTATGACGAAGCGCGGATCGAGGGACTCGAGCTCGACGCGGAGACGCTCGCCACGTGGATCGAGCGGTTGGCACGGCTCGGTGTCGCCGAGCGCAAGCGACTTCCGGGTCTCGAGGCCGGGCGTGCGGACGTCATCGTCGCCGGCCTGCTCGCGCTCGCCGGCGTTCTCGAGCGACTTCGCGCGCGGCGCTTTGCGGTGTCGGGCCGGGGTGTACGGCACGGCGTCGCGCTCCGCGTGCTCGCTGGCGAGATGGTCATTTGATAACGTCCATCGGTCTGTGGAACAGACCATCCTCGTCGTCGTCGGTCCGGACGGGCCGCGTCCGTTCATGCGCGGGATCCTGGTGCAATCGCTCGTCTCACGCGGCGTGCCATTCGATGTCGCGCTGGAGACCGCGACCGCGATTCGCGACCGCATCGCGGCCAAGCAACAGGTACTCGTCGCCGAGCTCTCGAGCCTCGTCGACGAGTTGCTCGACGATCGATACGACCTCGACGCGCCCGTCATTGCCGCCATCGCCGAGCCTCCGCGCGTGCTCGAGGAGACGGGATCCGGCAGCCCGTTCTCGAAGGGGATCCTCGCGGTCTCCCTGATGGGCGCGGGGCTCGAGCCGGATGTCGCGCAGGACGCGGCGCGCGAGATCGAGGCGCGACTTCTTCGCCAGGGTGTGGCGAACATCGACCGCACGAAGCTCCGCGACCTGGTCGCCGAAACGCTCGAGCGCACGCACGGGGAAGGCCCCGCGAGCCGCTACCGGATCTGGCGCGCCGCGCGCGACGACGGAAAGCCGAGTCTGGTGCTCCTCGGAGGCGCCACGGGCACGGGCAAGACGTCGATCGCGATCGAGGTCGCGCGACGGCTCGAGATTCCGCGCGTGATCGGCACCGACTCGATACGTCAGATCATGCGCCTGATGTTCTCTCCGGACCTGATGCCGGAAATCCACTCCTCGACCTTCGATGCGCACATCGGAATGCCGCACACGGTCGCGCCCACCGGCGAGCCCGTCGTCGTCGGATTCCGCGAACAGGCACAGAAGATCGCGGTTGGCGTGCACGCGCTCTTCGATCGAGCCGTCGAGGAGAACACGAGCATGCTGATCGAGGGTGCGAATCTGGTTCCCGGCATGCTCGATCTCGCCCGCTATCGCGAACGCGCCCACGTTTCGTTCATCATGACCGGAACGCTCGATCGCGAGGCCTATCGCAGCCGGTTCACTTCTCGCGCTGCCAAGGCGCGCGGCCGTTCGGCCGATCGGTACCTGGAGCACTTCGAAGACATCTTGATGATCCAGAACTACCTGCTCGCCGAGGCGGAGCGCCACGAGTTGCCGATCATCGACAATCGGCACTTCGACACCGCCGTCGTCGCGGTGATCCGATCCGTGATCGCGACCCTGCCGGCCTTGCGACCACAGGCGTAGAAGGAGGAAGCGTGCCACGAGTGGGAATGCGGCTCTGGCTCTGCGCGTTCGCGCTCGCGCTCTCCGCCTGCGGGACGCTCAGCGTCCAGGAGGAGAAGCAGATGGGCGCGCAGGCTCAGGCGCAGCTGCGCAAGCAGCTCACCTTCGTGCGCGATCCCGTCACGGTGAACTACGTGCGGAAATTCGGCGAGAGCCTCGCGGCGGCGGCACGTCCCTCGCCGTTCGAGTTCCGCTTCTACGTGGTCGAGGACGAGACGCTGAACGCCTTCGCGATCCCCGGCGGCGCGATGTACGTGAACACCGGGCTGATCCTGGCCGTGGAGAATTCGGCCGAGCTCGCGGGCGTGCTCTCGCACGAGATGGGGCACGTCACCGCACGCCACGTCGCGCAGATGGCGAACCGCAGCCGCAACACGGGCTTCGTCGCGAACATCTTCTACATGCTGGTCGCGATCCTCACCGGAAATCCGTATCTCGCGAACGCGGGTGGACTCGCGGGCTCCGTCGCGGGTCAGGCGTACATCAACACCTACACACGCGATGCCGAACGCGAGTCGGACGCGCTCGCGGTCGAGACGATGGTGCACGCGGGGTGGAATCCCGAGGCCCTCGTCACGATGTTCGAGACGCTCAAGAAGGAGTCCGGCGGCTTCAGCGGTCCGCAGTTCCTCTCGAGTCACCCGGCCACGGACGAGCGCATTCAGAACGTCCAGCGTGACATCGCGAAGTATCCAGGCTCCGACAAGCTGAGGCTCGACGACGGGAAGCTTCCGATCATCCAGGAACGCCTGCGCCTGATCGTCGGCACCGACCGGGAAAAGCCCGCCGACGACGAAGAGGGTGAAACGGACGACGAGTAGTGTTCCGGCGTACAATTGGATCGCTGCACGGGACTGCAGCCGGAGGCGCGAGAGAGTGGGACGACCTGGACGGCTCGGCGAGCTCAAGGCGTCGGGCTACCGATCGCGCAGCGTGCGCGAGGAACTGCGCGCGAACCTGATCGCGCGGATTCGCAAAGGACAGCCGCTCTTCCCGGACATGATCGGGTACGCGACCTCGGTCGTGCCCGCGATCGAGAGCGCGATCCTCGCCGGCCACGACATGATCTATCTCGGCGAGCGCGGGCAGGGCAAGAGCAAGATGATCCGCAAGCTCGTCGAGCTGCTCGACGACGTCGTACCGATCATCGCGGGCAGCGAGGTCAACGACGATCCGCTCGCGCCGATCAGCCGCTACGGACGCGATCGGATCGAGAAGGAAGGCGACGCGACGCCGATCGAATGGATCGAGCGCGAAGCCCGCTACGGCGAGAAGCTCGCCACTCCCGACGTCTCGATCGCCGACCTGATCGGCGAGATCGACCCGATCCGCGTCGCCGAAGGCCGCTACCTCGCAGACGAATCCACGATCCACTACGGGCTGATTCCGCGCACCAATCGCGGGGTCTTCTGCATCAACGAGCTGCCCGATCTGGCGGAGAAGGTTCAGGTGGGGCTCTTCAACGTGATGGAGGAGCGCGACTTCCAGGTGAAGGGATTCAAGGTGCGGCTGCCGCTCGACGTGCTCGTGGTCGCGAGCGCGAATCCCGAGGACTACACGCGACGGGGTCGCATCATCACCCCGCTCAAGGACCGCTATCAGGCGCAGATCCGCACGCACTACCCGCCCACGCGCGAGCTCGAGATCGAGGTGATGAAGCAGGAGCGGCGCAAGCCGCTCACCGAGGCCGTGCCGCTTTGGACACCCGGCTTCCTCGAGCAGATCGTCGCCGAGCTCACCATCCAGGCGCGCCAGAGCGTCGACATCAGCCAGGTTTCCGGCGTGTCGGTGCGCGCTTCGATCGCGAACTACGAGACGCTGCTCGCCGCCGCGGAACGCCGCGCGCTCAGGCTCGGCGAGGACGAGGCGGTTCCGCGCCTCACCGATCTGCCCGGGCTTCGCGCATCGATGGGCGGCAAGGTCGAGCTCGAGTACGCCGGCACCGACAAGACCGAGTCCGAGATCCTGGAAAACCTGGTGCGCCGCGCGGTGCTCGAGGTCTTCACCGAGATGTGTTCCTCGTTCGATCTCGATGCGGTCGTGCGCGCGTTCGACGACGGTTGGAAGGTCGAGGTCGGCGACGAGCTGCCGGCGAGCGAGTACGCCGAAGGTCTCGACAACATCGCGGGCCTGCGCAAGGCGGTCGAAGAGCTCGGCTGCGGACAGAGCCCGGCGCGGATCGCGGCCGCGGTCGAGTTCGTCCTCGAGGGCCTGCACCTCGCGAATCGGCTCAATCGCGAGATCTCGGGCGACCGCGTCGTCTACGGATAGCGATGCCGGTGCTGCGCTACAGCCGCTGGGACGGCACGCAGCGGCCGTTCTCGCTCGCCGCGGAGGCCGCGCTCGACGAGCTGGCGCGCCACCTGATGGAGGGCATGAGCGTCGACGAGGCGCTCTCCTGGATGCGCTATCAGGGCTTCGAGCTCGCCGGTCAGGACTTCCGCGTGATGGGCGTCGAAGAGCTGCTTCAGCAGCTCCGGCAGAGGGCGCGCGAGCTGATGTCCGGCCGGAACATGGATCACGTCTTCGACGAGCGCTGGGCGCGACTGCAGGACGCGCTCGACCGCGAGCAGTCGGCGCTGCGCGGGCGACACGGAGATGAGTCGCAGCGCCTGAACGAGTTCCGCGACCGGCGCGAGCCGCTGCCCAGGCGCCTGTCCGAGGCCCTGCGCCGCTTCGAGAGCCACGAGTGGGAGGACGGAGACGCCGAGGCCGACTACCGCGAGCTGCTCGAGGAGCAGAACGAGATCCGCGCGCTCGAGGATTTCCAGGCGCGGAACCGTCAGCAGCTCCGCGGCGGGCAGAGCTTGAGCTTCGAGGAGGCGCTCGAGCTGATGCGGCAGGTCGAGCAGCTCGGTCAGATGGCCCGCAATCTCCTCGAGGGGAATTTCGAGTCGATCTCGCTCGACGACCTGCGCGAGCTCGCGGGCGAAGAGGGCGTCGAGTCGCTCCTGATCCTGCGCGACCTGCGCGGACGTCTCGATCAGGCGGGCTACGTTCGCGACGGTTCGGGCGGGCTCGAGCTCACGCCGCGTGCGATCCGGCGCATCGGCGAGCTCGCGCTCGAGGACATCTACGGTGCGCTCAAGCGCGGCGCGCCCGGAGCACATGCGACCCTGCACCGCGGCGGTGGCGCGATCACGATCGAACGCAGCCGGCCGTACGTCTTCGGCGAGCCCGCGCACATCAACGCCGTGGCCACGGTGCGCAACGCGCTGCTTCGCGACCCCGCGCACGCGAGCGTGCCCGTCGCGATCGAACCTCAGGATCTCGAAGTCTGGGACACGGATCAACAGACCGACACGACGACGGTGCTCCTGCTCGACATGAGCTGGTCGATGTCGTGGTCGGGCCGCTGGCCGGCGGCCAAGCGCGTCGCGATCGCGATGGACCAACTGATCCGGACACGGTACCCACGCGACCGATTCTTCACCGTCGGCTTCTACACGCGCGCCCGCGAGCTGCGGATTCCCGAGCTGCCCGAGCTGGTCTGGAACATGGAGGACCCGTTCACGAACCTGCAGGACGGGCTTCGCGTCGCGCAGCGCCTGATCGATCGACATCCGTCGGCGAACAAGCAGATCATCGTGATCACCGACGGCCAGCCGACCGCCTACTTCGTCGGCGAGGAGCTGCGCGTCGAATGGCCGAGTGGCGTGGGCGGTACGAGTCCGCGCGCGAACAAGGAGACGCTCGGCGAAGTCTCGCGCGTCACGCGCAAGGGCATCACGATCAACACGTTCATGCTCGACGACGCGCCGGAGCTGATGCACTTCGTCGAGGCGATGACCCGGATCAACAAGGGTCGTGCCTTCTACACCACGCCGGGTCAGATCGGCGAGTACGTGATGGTCGACTACCTGTCGCGGAAACGCCGGAAGATCCGCTGATGCCCGCGAGAACGAGGGGCGGCGCGAACGCGGCGGCCCAGGCACTGCGTGCGGCGCGCAACGTCGGGAGCTGGGCGCGCGACGCGGCGACGCTGCCGACCGCCCTTCGCGTCCCGCGCGACTGGCTCGCGATCGGTCTCGAGCGCGGCATCGCCGAAGCTCCCTCGACCTTGCCGCGCTTCCTGCAGCAAGGGCGTGCGCGGGTGCCGTTGCTCGTGCTCGACGAAGCGCTCACCCGCGCCGCCCGCGACGAGCGGGTCCGCGGGGTGATCGTCAAGCTCGGGCAGGCGCCGCTCGGGTTCGCGCGCGCGGCCGAGCTCGCGCGCGCGTTCGCGCGGCTGCGCGGCGCGGGGAAACGCGTCGTCGTCTGGGCGGCATCGACCGGAAACGCCGGCGCCTGGCTCGGTGGACTCGCCGATCGCTTCTGGCTCGCACCCGAAGGCCGTCTCGACCTCGTCGGGCTTCGCGTCGAGAGCGTCTTCCTGCGCCGGGCGTTGGACCGTCTGCGCGTCCGGCCCGACGTGTTCGCAACCGGAGAGTACAAGTCCGCCGGCGAGATGTTGGAGCGCGACTCACTCTCCGATCCCGCGCGCGAAGCGCTCGAGGCCACGGTCGACGATCTGTACGAGGCGCTCATTGCGGGACTCGCCTCCGGCCGCGCCGGCAGCGACGAGCGTGCGCGTGCGTGGGTCGACGCGGGTCCCTATACGGCGAACGAGGCGAGGGCGTCCGGCATCGTCGATGACCTGCTCTACGCGGACGAGCTGCCGGCCAGGCTCGCAGCTCTCGAGGACGGGAGTGAAGCCAAGAGCGAGCCGGTGGGGGATGCGTCGGAGCCGCGTGAGGCGCGGCTGATCTCACTGGGTGCGTACCTGCGCGTCGCGCGAAAGCGCTTCGTCTGGCAGCCGGTCCGGTCCGGTGGCACGGAGATCGCCGTGGTTCCGCTGCTCGGCGCGATCCGACCGGGCGCAGGCGAGCCCTCCGGATGGGTCGGCGTGTTGCGCTCGCTGCGTGAGCGCGAGCAGGTTCGAGCGGTGGTGCTGCGCATCGACAGCCCCGGTGGCGATCCGCTCGCCTCCGATCTGCTCTGGCGCGCCGTTCGCTTGCTCGCGGAGCGGAAGCCCGTGATCGCGAGCCTCGCCGACACGGCGGCGTCGGGCGGGTACTACGTCGCGATGGCGGCGCACGAGATCGTCGCCGATCCGTGCAGCCTCACCGGCTCGATCGGGGTCGTGCTCGCAGGCCTCGAGATCGACGGCCTGCTGGACTGGATGGGCATCTCGCTCGACGGTGTGCAGCGGGGCAAGCACGCGGGCATCCACGACCTCTCGCGCCCGCGCACGCCCGAAGAACGCGCGCTCCTCCACCGCCAGGTCGAAGGCATCTACGCGCGCTTCGTCGGCAAGGTCGCCGAGTGCCGCGGGAAATCCGAGGTCGAGATCGAAGCCGTCGCCCGGGGCCGAGTCTGGACCGGGCGCCGAGCGCACGATCGCGGGCTGGTCGATTCGCTCGGCGGGCTCGACGCCGCACTCGTCCGCGCGCGCTCCCGCGCCGGGCTCGAAGGCGACGCGGGGGACGTCTACTACTACACGCCGAACGTCCGACCCTGGGAACGGTTTCTCACGCGTCGTCCATTCGAGGCGCGCGCACGCGCATTCGCCCCGGAGCTCTGGTGTCCGATCCGCATCCCGTTGCGCTAGCGCCGGTCGTCTCCGCCGAGACGCTGCGCGAGCGGGGCCTGCGCGCGTGTCTCGGCGCGGAGCGGGTCGTGCTCGAGCTCGGATTCGGCCGCGCGGAGCTCTTGCTCGACCTCGCCGAGTCGAATCCGAAGCGCGTGTATCTCGGCGTCGAGGTGTCGCGCAAGCGTGTCGAGAAGGCGGGAAAGCGCGCGCAGCGGCGCGAGATCGCGAACGTCTTCATGATCCACGCGCCGGCCGAGTACGTGCTCGAGCGCGTGCTGCCCGCGGACTCGGTCGAGGAGTGCTGGGTGAACTGCCCGGATCCCTGGCCGAAGAAGCGCCACTGGCGGCGGCGGCTCGTGCAGGCGCCGCTCATCGAATCGCTCGCACGCATCCTCCGTGCCGACGCGCTCCTGCACGTCGCGACCGACCACGAGGGCTATCGCGACTGGATCGCAGAGGTCTTCGCCAACCAGACCGCGTTCGTGAACCTGCACGCACCCGTGCCTTTCGTTTCGATGCAACCGGATCGCCGCGAGACCGCCTACGAAGCCGAGTGGCGCGCGGAAGGTCGCACGATCGCGTACTTCGACTATCGTAGATCCAAGTGAACTCCCTGCTCGCCCGCACCCCCGACGAGCTGCGCGCAGCGTTCGCCGCCGAAGGCGTGCCCGGCTTCCGGGCCGCTCAGGTTTCGAACTGGCTGTACGCGCGACACGTCCGCGACTTCGAGGCGATGGCCAACCTGCCGCGCGCGCTTCGCGCGTCGCTCGCCGCGACGTGGGATCCGCGGGCGCTCGAGCGACTGGCTTTGCACACGGCGTCGGACGGCACGCGCAAGCTCGTGCTCGGCACGCGCGACGGCGCGCGTATCGAAGCCGTGCTGATCCCCGAGGGCCGCCGACAGACGCTCTGCGTCTCGTCACAGATCGGCTGCAGCCTCGACTGCTCCTTCTGTGCGACCGGCCGCATGGGATTCGGACGGAATCTGCGCGCCGAGGAGATCGTCGATCAGGCGCTCCACGCCAGCGAAATCCTCGCGGCGGACGGGCACGCGCTGACCCACGTCGTCTTCATGGGCATGGGCGAGCCGCTTCTGAATCTCGCCGCCGTCGTGCAGGCGATCCGCGTGCTCACGCACGGCGAAGCGTTCGCGCTCTCACCCAAACGCATTACGGTGTCGACCGCGGGTGTCGTGTCGAAGCTGGCCGAGCTCGGCCGGGCTTCGCCCGTGCGCCTGGCCGTCTCGCTCCACGCCACCACGGACGCGCTTCGCGACGAGCTCGTGCCGCTGAACCGCCGCTTTCCGCTCGCGGCCCTGCTCGAGGCCTGCGCGGCGTACCCCGTGGCGAAGCGCGACCGCCTCTCGTTCGAGTACGCGCTGCTCGCGGGCGTGAACGACAGCGATGCGGACGCGCGGAGGCTCGCGCGGATCGCGCTCGACATCCGCGCCAAGCTGAATCTGATCCCGATGAACGAGCACCCCTCGAGTCCGTACCGCCGGCCGACGGAGGCGCGCATCGACGCCTTTCTCGCCGTCTTGACCGAAGCCGGCGTCCAGGTAACGGTTCGGCGCTCGCGCGGGGACGACATCCTCGCCGCGTGCGGCCAGCTCGGCGCGCTCTCCGAGTCGCAGGACCGCGCGACAAGCCGAGATGCGGTCGGCCGATAAGACCGTCGAATGCTCTACGCCATCGGCGATATTCACGGCATGCGCGACGAGCTCGCCAAGCTGATCGAGCTCCTGCCGCTCGAGCCGGGCGACCGGCTGATCTTCATCGGCGATTACGTCGATCGCGGGCCGGACCCGAAGGGCGTCGTCGACTATCTGATCGAACTCGCACGGCAACGCGAGTGCATCTTCCTGATGGGCAACCACGAGTCGATGTTCCTGTCGTTCATCGGCTGGCAGGGGCCGAACTACTTCGGGAAAGAGGCCTTCCTGCACAACGGGGGAGAGACGACGCTGGCGAGCTACGGCTACTTCGAGTTCGACGGCAGCTTCGAGCTTCCTCCCGACCATGAACGCTTCTACCGCGACCTGCGGATCTGGCACCTCGAGGGCGAGTACGCGTTCGTCCACGCGGGACTCTCGAAGTCGGCGCTCGGGCTCTCCGACCCGAAGTACGCGCTCTCGCGAGAGCGGGTCAAGGATCTGCTCTGGCAGCGCGAGACGGCGGACCTTCCGCACAGCCTCGGCGTGACGACCGTCTACGGCCACACGCCGCTTCCCGACTTTGGGGTAAGATGGAACGTGCCGTACTCGATCGGGATCGACACGGGCGCGGTCTACGGCGGACCGCTCTCCGCGATCCGGCTGCCCGACGAGACGATCTTCCAGACCTCCTGATGCACTTCACCCCCGAACACGAACAGATCCGCGACACCGTCCGGCGCCTCGCCGAGGAAGAGCTCGCTCCGATCGCGGCTCGCGTCGATGCGGACGACTGGTTCCCGCGCGACTTCTTCGCGCGCCTCGGGGAGATCGGCGCGCTCGGCGTGCTCGTGCCCGAGGAGTTCGGCGGCAGCAACGGCGACTACATCGGCGCGACGCTGATCATGGAGGAGCTCGCGCGTCACAGCGGTTCGGTCGCGCTCTCCTACGGCGCCCACGCGGTCCTGTGCGTCGGCGCGATCGC
The DNA here is from genome assembly GCA_963704165.1 of uncultured delta proteobacterium. Classification (GTDB taxonomy): domain Bacteria; phylum Myxococcota_A; class UBA9160; order SZUA-336; family SZUA-336; genus VGRW01. The sequence goes on from CAVPHD010000004.1 coordinate 537,410, forward strand.
CCGCGACGCGACCGACGATCAGAAGCAGCGTGTCCTGCCGAGGCTCTGCACGGGCGAGGCGATCGGCGCCTGGGCGCTCACCGAGCCGGGCTCCGGCTCCGACGCGCTCGGGATGCGAACGCGCGCCATCCGCGAGGGCGACGTCTACGTCCTGGACGGGAGCAAGACCTTCATCACCAACGGCTCCGAGGCCGAGACGCTCGTCGTCTACGCGCTCACCGATCCGACCCTCGGGGCGCACGGAGTCTCGACGTTTCTGGTCGATGGAAAGACGCCCGGATTCTCGTGCAGCCGGAAGCTCGACAAGATGGGCATGCGCGGCAGCCCGACCGCGGAGCTCCGGCTCGACGGCGTGCGCGTTCCCGTCGCCGATCGGCTCGGAGACGAGAACCGCGGCGTCGCGATGATGATGCGCGGCCTCGACGTCGAGCGCGCGACGCTCTCGGGGATCTCGGTCGGGCTCGCGCAGGCCGCCCTCGACCACGCGCTTCGCTACGCGCGCGAGCGCGAGCAGTTCGGGCGGCCGATCGCCGACTTCCAGATGATCCAGAAGATCCTCGCCGACATGTACGTCGAGCTCACCGCCGCGCGGCTGCTCGTCTACGAAGCTGCGGAGCTGTGCATCCGCCAGAGCGGTGGAGTCTCGAAGCTGGCCTCGGCCGCGAAGCTGTTTTCATCGGAGATCGCCACGCGCGCGGGTCTCGCCGCGGTTCAGGTCTTCGGCGGCTACGGCTACACGCGCGACTATCCCGTGGAGAGAATCGCGCGCGATGCGAAGCTGATGGAGATCGGTGCGGGCACGTCCGAGATCCAGCGCACGATCATCGCGCGCGAGCTGATCAAGGGGCGCTAGGGCGCGCTTCGATCAGCTCGCCTTCTCGACGATCGGGATCACGAGCACCACCCCCGGCACGAGCTTCGCGAGATCGACGTCGGGGTTGTAGCGTCGGATCAGCCACGTCGGCACGGCGTACTTCTTGTGCGACAGCAGCCAGAGCGTTTCCCCCGGTCGCAGCTTGTGCTCGACCGTGGTCGCGACGCGGAAGCTGCCGAAGAAGTCCTCCTCGATTCCCTTGTGGAACTCGAGGCGGCGCTGAAGGAAGACCTCGGCGGTGACTTTCGCGAAGTCGAGCTTCAGGCTCTGGCCGACCCGGATGGCGCGCCCCCTCTTCAGCTTGTTCAACGCGATCAGACGCTGTGGGGTGACCTGCAGCCAGTCCGCGAAGTGGCCGAGCGTCTCGCCGGCATCGACGATCACCCGGTCGCCATCGACGCGGAGGAAGTCCGAGCTGTCGGGCGCCAGCGGTGGAACGGGTGCAGGAGGACTCACGGCGGCGACGAGGGGGGCAGGCGGCGCCTCGGCCGAAGCGCGCGCCGTCGGCTCTGCGGACGTCTTGGGCGCAGGCTTCGGCAGCGTCGAGGCCTGCGCCGTCCGCACGACCTCGAAGGCGGGCTTGGATGCGGGAGCCGCGCCCGCGCGATCGGGAAGCTGGAGCACCTGGCCGGGGTAGATCGTCTTTCGCGCGCCGATGTCGTTCTCGGCCACGAGTGCGGCGACGCTGGTGCGGTGGCGCTGGGCGATCCGGCCGAGTGAATCGCCACGCCGAACGGTGTAGTAGCGGTTCTCGTGCTGGGTCGCGTGCCGGCTCGCCTTCGGCACGGCGGCGAGCCAGGTCGAAGCGTCCCCGACGACGGTGCCCGCGGGGAGCCGAAGCGTGTAGCCTTTCGGGATCCGTTTGTCGGAGCGGAGCACCGGCGGACGCAGGGCCGGGTTCAGCGCCGCGATCGTCTCGCGCGACACCCCGAGGCCCGCCTCGAGATCGGCGACGTCCGCGTAGAAGGGCAGCACGACGGAATCGACCACGCGCGGTTCGTCGCGAACGAGCGGGCCGAAGTACGACTCGTAGCTGGGCAGGATCTTTCGCGCGGCGAGGAACTGCGCGTAGAAGTTCCTCGACGCGAATCCGAAGGTGGGGCCGTCGTAGCGCGCGACGATCACGTCGATCTTGCTCGTGCCGAGCTTCTTGACCGCGCGGTTCATGCCGGCCGCACCGTGGTTGTAGGCGGTGAGCGCGAGCGGCCAGTTTCCGAGCACGGAGTAGTTCTCGCGCAGGAGTCGCGCCGCGGCATCGGTCGCGGTCACCGGGTCGAGGCGCTCGTCGACCACGTAATCGACCTTCATGAAGCGTTTGCCGGTGCTGCGCATGAACTGCCAGACACCCGCGGCGCCGTACTTCGAATACGCGTGCACGTTGAACGACGACTCGACGTGGGGCAGGTACGCCAGATCCTCGGGCATGCCGCGGTCCCGGAAGTGGGCGCGCATCTCGGCCTCGTATCCGCCGGAGACGATCACGCCCTCGCGGAACTTGTCGCGCTGCCCGAGCTGGAAGCGCAGGCGCTCTCGCGCCTCGCGGAAGTCGCCGCGTCTGGGCGCGCGGCCGAGCGCTGCCTCGAAGGCGAGCAAGACCTCGCGCTCGCGGTCGTCGCGCGCCTCGGAGCCGGCGGAAAAGCGATCGAGCGCGGCGCGCCAGCGATCCTTCGAGTTCTCGACGATCGCCTCGCGTCTTCGCGCGTTCCGTTCGCCCTCGAAGCGCAGCACGTCGTAGACCACGCCGAGATTTCGCGCATCGTGCAGGAAGCCGCCGTCGGTGCTCGATTCCAGATACACCCGCATCCAGAAGGCGACGGCCGGCCGCAGGCTCTCCGGCTCCGGGAACGGATCGCTCGGAGCCGCCGCTTGCGCGCGCAGACCCGCGCATACGCAAATCAGCGCAACGATGCCGAACACGCGCGGGAATCCACTCACGAATCCTACCCCCGACCGACAAGCCCTCTTCGTCGCCACGACGAGCACGCTTGAGATCTCGCAAGGTAACAGACGCGCCAGACGCGGCCGCCCCGGTGGTATGCTCGCCGGTCTCCAGGTGAGTGGTGTGGAGTCGGAGGAGCGTGGCGCATGGGTCCTTTGTCAGGAATCCGGATTCTCGAGTTCGCAGGCATCGGTCCAGGACCGTTCTGCGCGATGCTGCTCGCGGACATGGGTGCCGAAGTGGTGCGCATCGATCGCGCACAGAACGCCCGCGGCGGCGATCCGGCGAAGCCGCCCTCCGACCCGCTCCTGCGCGGCCGACGCAACATCGCCCTGGACTTGAAGCAACCTCAGGCGATCGAGGCCGTGCTCCGGCTCGTCGCAGGTGCGGACGCGCTGATCGAGGGATTTCGTCCCGGCGTGATGGAGCGCCTCGGTCTGGGTCCCGACGTCTGTCTCGCGCGGAATCCGCGCCTCGTCTACGGCCGCATGACCGGCTGGGGGCAGGACGGCCCGATGGCCCAGGCCGCCGGCCACGACATCAACTACATCGCGCTCGCCGGTGCGCTCGAGCCGATCGGACGCAGGGGCGAGCCGCCACTTCCGCCGCTGAACCTCGTCGGCGATTTCGGCGGCGGTGGGATGTTGCTCGCGTTCGGTGTGCTCGCGGCTCTTCTCGAAGCCAGGAGCTCCGGGAAGGGACAGGTGGTCGATGCGGCGATGGTCGATGGCGCTGCGCTGCTGATGTCGATGTTCTGGGGCATGCGGCACTCGGGATTCTGGAGCGAGGAACGCGGCACGAACCTGCTCGACACCGGCGCGCACTTCTACGAGGTCTACGAGTGTGCCGACGGCAAGTACATCTCGCTCGGCTCGATCGAGCCGCAGTTCTACGCGGAGCTCCTGAAGCTCTCGGGCCTTGGCGACGAGAAGCTGCCCTCGCAGATGGATCGATCGCAGTGGCCGGCGATGAAGGAACGGGTCGCGGCCCTGGTGAAGACCCGCTCGCGCGACGAGTGGTGCCGGATCATGGAGGGCAGCGACGTCTGCTTCGCGCCCGTGCTCGCGATGAGCGAGGCACCCGCGCACCCGCACAACGCCGCGCGCGAGACCTTCGTCGAGATCGCCGGCATGACGCAGCCCGCGCCCGCGCCACGCTTCAGCCGCACGAAGCCCGAGATCGCTCGGCCGCCCGCTCACGCGGGGCAGCACAGCCTCGAGGTGCTCGCGGGTTGGGGATTCTCGGAGGCCGAGATCCGCGCGCTGCGGGAGTCCAAGGCGATCGTCTGATTCGAAAATCGGTCGCGCGATGAGTGAAGCGATCGCAATCGACTCGCGCCAGTACCTCGAGGGGCTGCAGTGCGAGCGGCGACTCTGGCTCGGATCGCATGCTGCGGAGCGTGGCTCGGACCCGGCTCGCGCGGCGGAACGCGCGGCGCGCAGCCGGACCCGGCGCGAGCTCCGCGAGATCGCGGCCGAGCTGTTTCCCGGTGCGCGCGAGGTCTCGGAGCCCGACGAGCACCGGGCGATCGCACGCACGCGCGAGCTCCTCGAGAACGTCTCGGTCGGGGTGGTCCGGTCCGCCGTCTTCGCGGCCGGCTACGCGCGCGCGCGGATCGATTTCGTCGAGCGGCTCGGCGATCGCGGATTCGGACTGCGCTCGGTGCGTGCCGCGCTTCGCCCGAGCGAGACGGCGCTCGACGAGCTCGCGTTCGGCTACCACGTCGCGCGCGGCTCGGGAATCGAGATCACGTCCGTCGAGCTGATCCTGCTCGACGCCGAGTACACGCGCGGTCCGCTCGCGCCCGATCCGCGGGCGCTCCTGCACCGCGTCGACGTGACGGGACAGGTCCGGTTCCTGGCCGGTGATCTCGAGGTGCGTCTCGCGGCGCATCGCGCGGTTCTCGCGCGCGCCGCCGCGCCCGACGTCGAGCCCTCGCCGCACTGCCGAAGGCCGGACACGTGCGAGTTCCTCTCGCACTGCACGGCGGACAAGAGACAGGACTGGATCGGCTACCTGCCCGGGCTGCGCCCGAATCCGCTCGCCGAGCTTCGCGCTCGCGGGATCGAGCGGATCTCGGACCTCTCCGACGACTTCTCCCGCGCACCCGCGCAGCGCAACGCCCGCCACAGCTTGCAGCGCGGAGCCGCGTTCGTCTCGGCCGATCTCGCGCGCAGACTCACGGGCTTCGGCCCGCCCGCCGACGGCCTCGACTTCGAGGCGATCCTGCCCGAGATCCCGATCTTCCCGGGCACCCGGCCGTTCGAGGTCGTGCCGTTCCAGTGGTCGGCGTGTCTCGCATCCGACGGCGCGGAGCTCACGCGCGCGGAGTTCCTCGCCGATGGCAGCGGGGATCCGCGACGGGAGTTCGCCGAGAGCCTGATCGCCGAAATCGCAGACCGGGAGCTCCCGATCCTGGTCTACTCCGGATTCGAGTCCGAGGTGCTCGCCGCGCTCGCGCGGGTGTTTCCCGATCTCGCGGACGGGATCGAGCGCATTCGCGCACGGCTCCGCGACCTGCTGCCGGTGGTACGCCGTTCGGTGTACCACCCGGCATTTCTGGGCTCGTTCTCGCTCAAGCGGGTCGCGCCCGCGCTGTGTTCGGGGTTCACGTTTCAGGATCTGCCGGGGATCGCGGATGGTGGGGCCGCGTCGCGCGGCTGGCTCGCGCTCGCACGCGGCGAGCTCTCGCCGGAGCGCGGGGTCGAGCTTCTCGCGGAGCTCCGCGAGTACTGCGCCCGCGACGCGCTCGCGGTCGCGAGACTCCTGGCGACGCTGCGCGAGCTCGACCGGGCGCAGCGTGGGACGACGAGTCCGTCCCCGACTCACTCCGAAAGGTAGGAGAGCGTCGAGCGAACCCAACGGATTCGCGCCTCGCGCAGCGACGCCGGGCTGGCCGTCGGGATCTCGACGGTGAATCGCGTGCTGCTCCCGGCGGAGATCCGGCCGACGCTGAACGGGAGCTCACGGCCGGCGACCGTCAGCCGGAACTCGGCGCGGGTCTGATCGACGCTCGTTCCGTTGACGAGCCGGCCCTGCACCCGCAGGGCGCCGCTCTGGTCGGAGATCGAGAGACGGCCGACGTACAGACCGCCGCCGATCGGCTGAAGCGCGGGGTCGTTCAGATCGACCACCGCTCCCTGCTCGGTTCCTCGCGAGGGGGCCCGCGCGATTGCCGGGGCCTCGACGCGCAGGCCCGCGCTCGACGCCGCAGTCCGCTTGCCGGGCGCTTTGCCTTCGTCGCGTTCCGACACGAGTCGCGAGTTCTCGCCGCGGCGCAGCTCGAGCAACGCGCCGCTCTCACCGGCGAAGATCGAGCTCGAGCTCGTGCCGTCCGAAGTGCTGAGCGAGAGCGCCGAACCGAGCCCCGAGGTCGCAAGTCGGATCGTCTGCGTCGGCGCCGTCTTGCCCGAGCCCGCGAAGAGCCCGATCACGGCCTGCCCGGATCCCGCGCTCGCCCCCGCGGGAGCGGCTTCGCGACCGATGAACACGAGACTTCGCCCCGCGTCGTCCACCACGCGGAGCGAACCGCGAACCGTGAGGTCGTCCACTTCGGTGCTCACGCCGCGCTGCGCCTTGGTTCCCGGGCTCAGCATGCCCGGTACCGTGACGGTCGCGGCCAGGAACACTGCCGCGATGCAGAGTCCGATCAGCGTCATTCCCAGCGCCGCGACTCCGGCCCAGAGCCTCCGGTTCCCGCGCTCGAGTGCGGCGAGCCGTGCGGCCACCCACGCGTCCTGGTCGCCCGCGGTCTCCGGCATGCAATTCCCCCGCTACAAGTGATCCGTCTGGTTCCAAGCGACGAGTCTGGGCTCCGGCTCGAGCACGAGCTCCGAGAGACCGCAGTTCGACAGGTGGTAGTGCTGCCAGCGCATCGGATCGCGATCGAGGATCTGACCGAGCGCGATGCCGAGCGCCGCGCCGTGACTGACCACGACGACCTCGTCGCCGCGATGCGAGCCCGAGATCCGAGCGAGCGCTGCGGTGACGCGCGCCATCACGGCGTTCGCGGACTCGCCTCCGGGCGGCGCGAAGTCACGGTCGTGGCTTATTCGCGCGAAGAAGCCGTGCACGTTGAGCAGCGCCTCGTACGAGATCCCCTCGAGCTCGCCGATCCCGTACTCCGCGAGATCCGGCTCGACGATCGCTTCGAGTCCGAGCCGCGCGCCGATCTCGGCTGCGGTCTGGCGCGTGCGCAAGAGCGGACTCGTGTAGAGCGCGCGCACGCTCGGCCGGGTTCGGGCGAGGTGCTCGCCGGTGCGCCGCGCCTCGAGCTGTCCATGGTCGGTGAGCGGGCTGTCCGTCGATCCGTGCCAGATCCGCGCGGTGTTCGCCGCGATCTGTCCGTGACGCACGAGCACGAGCTTCGCCGATGTCTCCGACTCCATTCCGATCCGTGCCTCCGAAGCTAGCCGCGAATCCAGCTGCCGTGGAAGCCGTGCGGGACGCGGCGCGGCATGTGAATCGTCGCGACCGGTTTCTTCGCGGGGTCGGTCCCGTCGAGGATCACGAGGTCCGAGGCGTCGCGTGCCTTGTCGTAGACGAAGCCGAGCGCGTACCCTTCGTCCTCGGCAGCCGAGTCAGTCGACTCCGCGAAGACGAACTCACCGGGCTGGGAGCTCGGCCCGAAATCGTGCATGACGGACGTGCCGCGCTCGAGATCGTATTTCAGCAAGACCCCCGCCGAACCGAAGCCAGCCTCCTCGCCGGGTCGCGACGCGACGGCCCAGCCGTAGCGGTTTCGCAGCCCGACCACGCGGTCGTCCACGCGCGGAAACGCGTGCGAGACGTCGTCGAGCTGCCGCTCGCTGACCTTGCCCGTCGAGAGATCGAACTCCCATCGGTGCAGATAGGAGGGGGGGAAGTCGTTCATCGACTCGCGCCACATGTACGCGTGCCGGCCGACGTCGCAGATCACCTTGTTTCCCTCGACCCAGGAATTCATCGGGTGGAAGACGTAGCACGGGTCGATCTCGAACCAGCGCACGTCCTTGTCCTGCCCCATGCGCGGCAGGATGCCGATGCGCGCGCCGTAGTCCGGATCCCAGCCGAGAGGGATCTCGCCCTTCATCGCCTTCTCGATGCTGAAGGTGACGGGCAGATCCATGAAGATCGCGTGATCCCGCGTCACCATGAAGTCGTGCATCATCGTCGGACCGGGCACGGTGATGTCGGCCGTGTGAACGAGCGCGCCCTTCGAGTCGAGCACGTGATAGACGAGATGAGGCGCGAGATACCCATAGCCGAAGAAGTGAAGCTCGTTCGTGATCGGGCAGAGTTTCGGATGCGCGGTGAAGGCGGTAGTGAGTCGACCGCCGTAGTCGTCACATCCGAGTGTTTCGAGCTCACTCGACAGCTCGTACGGAAAGTGGCCTTCTTCGAGCGCGAGGATGCGGCCCGCGTGACCGACCACATGGGTGTTCGCGGCGCTCGCGGTGCGGTCCATCATGGTCGCGGGATCCATCGCGTCGAGATCGCGCTCGAGCTTGGTCGTGCGCACGTAACGGTTGCGGTACCAGACCGCGCGACCCGCCTCGAGCCGGACGCCGTGAACCATGCCGTCGCCCATGAACCAGTGGCTCGACACGCCGCTCTTCGGATTCGCACCGTTGCGGACATACAATCCGAGAAGCTCCGGCGGAATCGACCCGGTCACCGGCAGATCGAAGCGGGTCAGCTCGTCCGCGACCGGTCCGTAGTTGCCGGACAGGTGCCAGGGTTTTTCGTCCTTCGGGATCGCGTTCGCCATCGTCGATCTCCCTTCGGTGGTGCCGGAACCGAGCTTACACGGTTCCGCGCGCTTCGCGGCGTCCTGCGTCGCGCGCGCGCTCGACGTCCCGTTCCAGCGTGCGCGAAGCCAGATAGAAGTGGAGCCCAGACCAGATCAGGAGCGTCGAGACGATCATCAGCGCCCAGCGCAACGAGTCCGCACCGTAGCGCGGCTCGAGCGCATCGCTGAGCGCGCCGGTCGCGAGCGGACCGAGCGCGAGCCCGATGATGTTGATCACGAACAAGAGCACCGCCGCCGCGGTGGCGCGCATCGTCGGCGTGGCCAGAGACTGCGTGATCGCGAAGGCCGGTGCCTGGTACATCAGCCCGAGCCCCGTCGGCACCACCAGGAGGATCAGCGCGACCGTCGCGTTCGGGGTCAGATAGATCGCGAGCGAGAACGGCGCCGCGATCGCCATCGCGATCGCGGGCACGAGCGCCCGACCGCGCACGTCCTTCGCCCCCCAGCCGTCCGCGAAGACGCCGCCGAGGTAGTTCCCGATGCCGCCGCCGACGCCGATGATCAGCGCGAGCCACGAGCCGACCTCTCCGCTGCTCATCTGATGGGTGCGAATCAGGAACGACGGCACCCAGTTGATCACCGAGTAGCCGACGAACGCGTACAGACCCGACGCGAACGAGAGGTGGCGGAACGTGCGGTGAGCTCCAGAGGAAGCGGATCACGTCGAGTGCGGACGGTGGCGTGCCCTCGCTCTGCAATCCCTCGGAGTGTCCGCGCGGCGGCTCGCGAAGCGTGAGGGCGACGATCATCGCGATCAGTACGCCCGGTAGACCGACGACGACGAACGCCATCCGCCAGCCCAGGCTCTCGTTCAGCCAGCCTCCGGCCAGAAAGCCGACGAGAATTCCGAGGGGCACGCCGAGCGAGAAGATCGCGAGCGCGGTCGCGCGCCGCTCGGGCGGGAAGTAGTCCGAGATCATCGAGTGCGCGGGCGGGCTGCCGCCGGCCTCGCCGACGCCGACACCGACGCGGAACGCGAGCAGGCTCGCGAAGCCGACGGCCGAGCCGCAGAGCGCGGTCATGCCACTCCAGAGCGCGAGGCAGATCGCGATCACCCACTTCCGCGAGACGCGATCCGCGAGCCGGGCGATCGGAACACCGAGCGTGGCGTAGAAGAGTCCGAACGCGGTGCCGGAGAGCAGGCCGAGCTGGGTGTCCGTGAGCTGAGAGGTCCGCCTTGATCGACGGCAGCAGGATCGCGAGGATCTGACGATCGACGAAGTTCACCACGTACACGACGCAGAGCAGGCCGAGCGCGTAGCGCAGATAGGCGGGCGAGAAGGTCTGTGTCGTCACGCGCGCATCGTATCAGCCCGTGAGCTCGATGCGTTTGGAATCGGTCGTCTTCGGGTTCGATCCGCGCGGCGCGTCAGACCAGCAGCGCGAGCTGACGCGACTGCACCAGCAGGATTCCGTCGCGTGTCCAGATCTCGCCGTCCTCCTCGACGTAACCGTCGCGCGCGATATGACTGCGGAACAGACACAGGTAGTGGTCGTCCGGCCGGGCGTTCGCGGGGATCGCGCCGCGGAAGTGCACGGTCAGGTCGATCGGTCGGCACGCCGCGCAGCGAACGCGCCGCCGATCGAGTGGCGCTGCGAGATCGCGGGCGGCCAGGCGTCGCTGAAGAGCGCCAGCGCCGGCGCATCGGGAACGATCGGCTCGGCCAGGCGCAGCCAGCCACCGCTGATCGCGCGCGAGCGACGTCCCGGGTCCGACGGCTCCGAAGGCGGGCCGCATCTCGAAGCGCTCGTGCATCGGGAGCGCCGGCCCGCCCGTCGGATCGCGCGCGGGCAGGCTCTCGGGATTCGCGACCTCGGGCATGTGCAGCTCGTGGAACTCGACCGACTCGCGCGAGCGACCGAACGACGCGAGCGCGAGCGCGATCAGCTCGCCGTTCTGTTCGAGTCGCGCCGAGAGCGCCGTCATCGAGCGGCCGCTCCGCTCCACGCGCACGTGCACGCGCGCCGGGACCTTCGACGGCGGGTGCGACGTAGTGGATCGTCAGTGAGCGCGGCAGCCGCGTCTCGTCCCCGACCGCGGCCGTCAGACGCGCGCAGCACGATCGAAGCCAGATAGCCGCCGTTCGCGCCCATCACGATCCACCAGCCGCGATCGATGCGCGCGTCGAAGGCGCCGTCGGCTGCGAGCGCGACGGCGCTGTCCCGTTCGAAGCGGGTCACGAGTCTGCGAACGCGGGCAGGACGCGTTCCGCGAAGAGCCGCGCGGGCACGCGCGTGTCGCGACCGAAGAACTCGATCACGAGCAATCCGCAGCCGAGCTTGCGATGCCGCTCGATGCCGTCGATCACGCGCTCGGGCGTGCCCCAGATGCCGTGCTCCTCGAGCGCGCCGCCCATGTGGCCGCCGTAGATCTTCTTGGCCTTCTCGAGCGACTCCTTCGCGCGGGCCTCGGTCTCCTCGATCACGACCACGCACTGCTGCGAGATGCGGATCTCGCCGACGTCGCGCTTCACGTCGTCGCAGCGGCGCCGCAGCGCCTCGATCTTCGCGCCGAGCTGGGCCTGGAAGACCGCGAGGTTGTTCCAGATGTCGGCGTGCTGCGCGGCGATCCGCAGCAGCACCTTCTCGCCGGCGCCGCCGATCAGGATCGGCGTGCGGCGCAGCGGCTTCGGCTCGCTCCAGGCGTCCGACACCGAGAAGTGACGGCCCGCGAACGTCACTCGCTCCTCGCTGAACAGGCGGCGCAGCAGGATCGCGGTCTCCTCGAGCGCCTTCATCCGCTCGCCGAGCGGCGGGAACGGGCTGCCGGTGCCCGTGAATTCGGCCTCGAACCAGCCCGCGCCGAGGCCGACGATCGCGCGCCCGCCCGAGATGTGGTCGAGCGTGGCGACCTGCTTGGCGAGGATCGCGGGATTTCGGAAGAACGGCGGCGTGACGAGCGTGCCGAGCTCCACGCGCGAGGTGACGGCCGCGACGGCGGCGAGCTCGGTCCACGCCTCGAAGATCGGCAGGTTCGGCACCGGCACGCCGTACACGTGATCGCAGACCCAGGCGGAGTGGAAGCCGAGCTGGATCGAGCTCCTCGGCGACGGCGCGCGCCTCCTGCCAGCTGCGCTTGATCTGCGGCAGCGTCCCCCCGAACTGCATCGAGCCCGACATCGATTCCTCCTCGCTCGCGATTCTACGCGATGACGCGATTTCGTCCCTCGGCCTTGGCGCGGTACAGGCGTGTGTCGGCCGCCTCCATCAGCTCGGCAGCCGTCTTTCCGTCGGCCGGCGTGCTCGCCACTCCGGCCGAGACCGAAAGCGCCGCGCCCGCGCCGGTCGGCGAGGGCGACTCGAAGGCCGCGCGCACCTTCTCCGCTACGGCACGTGCGCCGTCTCGGGTCGTCTCGGGCAGCACGAGCACGAACTCGTCGCCGCCGTATCGCGCCGCGGTATCGCTCGCGCGCGAGCGCTCGCGGAGCAGCGATGCGATGCGCACCAGGGCGGCGTTTCCGGCCGCGTGACCGAAGCGGTCGTTCCACCCCTTCAAGTCGTCGACGTCGAACATGACGACGGCGAGCGCCCGTCCGTAGCGTTGGGCGCGTTCCAGCTCCCGATCCAGCGCCGAGACGATCCGGCCGTAGTTGGCGAGCCCGGTGAGTGCGTCGCGCTCGGCGCGCAGGAGGGCCTGCTCGTGGTCGCGCGCATTCGCGAGCGCGAGCGCGCCGTGCGTGACGAGAGCCCGGAGCGCAGACTCGTCGATGCCCGCGCTCGCGAAGACCCGCAAGCCTCCCGATGCGCTCGCCGCGCGCGTTCAGCTCGAGCGGACGGGCGGGCCCGGCGCTCGTATCGCCCCGGCCGACCTCGCGCGCATCCCTCTCTCCGTAGGAGTCGAGCTCGAGAACCGCGCCGATGGCGCCCGCCACCCGAATCGAAGCGTCGAGGAGGCGTGCGACGACGTCGGAGACGCGAAGGCTCGAGGACATCTCGCGCAGGGCTTCGAGCAGGGCCTCCGCGCGTCCTTCGTCCATTTCGGGATTCTACGCGCCCGCCGCGCTTTCTCGCGTTCGGCGCGTGTGTCACCCTCCCGCGCCCATGCCCCGCTCCGTCGGCTTCGCCGCGCTCACCGCGTTCGTGCTCATGCTCGGAATCGGCGTGCTCTTTCCCGTGCTGCCGTTCCTGACCCGCGAGCTCGGCATCTCCGATGCGCACGCCGGCTGGCTGCTCGCGTCGTATCCGCTGGCCTCGTTCGTCGCGAGCCCGCTCTGGGGGCGGTTCTCGAGCGCACACGGTCGCAAGCCGGCGCTCGTCGTCGGACTCGTCGGCTACTCGATCGGGTTCATTCTCTTCGGCCTCGGCGAGACGCTTCACCCAGCTTCTCGCTGCGCGCGTGCTCGGCGGGCTCGTCTCCGCGGCGGCGCTTCCGGCGCTCTTCGCCTACGTCGCCGACGTCACGACTCCAGAGAAGCGCAGCTCCGGAATGGGCGCGCTCGGTGCCGGGCTCGGCCTCGGCGTGACGCTCGGCCCGGTGCTCGGCTGGCTCACCTACGCCGCCTACGGATTGCGTGCGCCGTACTTCGTGTCGGGTGCGATCGGGCTGGCGAACGCGCTCGTGGTCGCGCGCGCGCTGCCCGAGAGCCTCGACGCGGCCACGCGCGCGGCTCGCGATCGCGAGGCGACGCCGCGACGTCCGCTCGCGCAGATCGCACGTCCGCTCGCGCCGTTCCTCGTCTGCAGCTTCCTGACCTCGACCGCGCGCATGGCCGTCGACACGACGTTCGGCTTCTTCGCCCAGAACGCGCTCGGAGCGTCACCGCGCGGTGTCGCCGGCGTGCTCTTCGTGATGGGCGTGACGTCGGCGCTGGTGCAGGGCGGACTCCTGCGCCGGATCGAGGGACGCATCTCCGACGAGACCCTCTTCGCCGCCGGCTGCGTCGCTGATGACCGCGGGCCTCGCCGTGTTCGGCTTCGCGGAAGCTGGACGGGCGTGCTCGCGGGGGGCATCCCGGTCGCGGTCGGCTTCGCGCTGCTCGCTCCGACGCTGACCGCGTTGATCTCGCGCGCGGCCGAGGACGTGCAGGGAGAGGCGCAGGGGCTGAACGGAAGCGCGACCGCGCTCTCGCGCGTGGTCTCGCCGCTGCTCTTCACGACGGGTCTCTGGCCGAGCTTCGGCGGGCCGGGGACCTACGGCGTCGCCGCGATTCTCTGCGCGCTCGCGCTCGTCGTCGCGCGGACGAGCTTCAGAACCCGGGCGGAGGCGTGAAGCCGCCGAGCACCTCCGAGATCCGCTTGCCGAGATCGAGCGTCGTGCGGTCCTCGAGGTAGGGCCCCGCGATCTGCAAGCCGACGGGCAGGTTCTCGCGCGTGCGACCGGCGGGGACCACCGTCGCGGGCAGCTTGCACATCGTCACCGGCGCGATCCAGCCGAACAGATCGGTGTAGGGGCGCTTCTCCGCAGTTCACCGTGATCGTGCGGGTCGTGAACGGACCGTCGTGCTGGTGCGGGATCGCCGCGACCTGATTCACCGGCAGGAGCAGCGCGTCGTAGCCCGCCGAAGAACTCGGCGAAGCGCGCGCGCATCGCCTCGCGCTGCTCGTGGGCTGCGAGCCACTCGTGATGGGTTGCTGCCGTCGTGCGCGCGGTGAAGATCATCTCGGAGTCGTCGTCGGGAGCCGCGTTCGCGGCGAGCTCGCGCAGGCTCTCGGATCGCGTCGGCGGGGAAGCTCGCGCCCATGACCGGCATGAGCAGCCGCTGATAGGCTGCGCACCGCCTCGCGCAGGCCGAACGGCGGGCGCGCGCGCTCGTCGATCCTGGCACCGGCGCGGCGCAGCTTCTCGATCGCCTCGGCGTGGACCCGCTTCACTTCGGCATCGACGGGGTAGTCGGCGTCGTCGAGCCAGGCCGCGATGCGGTACTCGGAGAGGGTCGCGCGCCGCGGCTTCGGCAGCTCGAGCCGCCAGCCCTTCGACTCCGGGTCGCTCGCGCCGGCGAGCACGCCGAGCGCGAGCTCGAGATCCTCGACGCAGCGCGCGATCGGCCCGTGCACGTTCAGATCGGGCTCGGCGAACGATCCGGGCGGAAAGGGAATGTGCCCGCGCTGCGGGATGATCCCGTAGCTCGGCTTGTGCCCGAAGACGCCGCTCCAGTGCGACGGCACGCGGATCGATCCGCCGATGTCGGAGCCGAGCTCGAGCGCGGTGAAACCCGCGGCGACGGCCGCCGCGGCGCCGCCGGAGGATCCGCCGGGCGTGCGCTCGAGGTTCCACGGGTTGCGCGTGGTGGGGAAGAGCTCGTTGTAGCTCTGCCAGTCGCTGGTCATGTACGGCGTGTTGGTCTTGCCGAAGACGATCGCTCCCGCGCCGCGCAGCCGCGCGACCGCGACCGCATCGCGCGCGGGAACGTGCTCCGCGAGCTCCGGCGCTCCGCAGGTCGTGCGGATCCCCTCGGTCTCGAAGCTGTCCTTGATCGTGATCGGAAGCCCGTGCAGCACTCCGACCGCGCGCCCCTGCGCGAGCTCGCGATCGGCCTCGTCCGGCCTGCGCGCGCGCTCGCTCGGCGTCGACCGTGACGACCGCGTGGATCTTCGGATCGAGCTTCGCGACCCGCGCGAGCGCGCGCTCGAGCAGGTCGCGGCTCTTGAGCTCGCCGCTGCGCAGGCGCGTACAGAGGTCGGTGGCGGTGCGGAACTCGAGCTCGCTCATCGAAAATCCCTCGTTGGCCTCGGGCGTCGGGCATCGTACCATGCACCCCGTCGGGGCAGAGCGACCGGAGGCAGAGTTGGGCAAGCTCGGAAGCGTTGACGCGGAGCATCCGCGTGAAGGTCGCGTCGAAGTACGTGCCGGAACGATCGCGCCCGATGATGAACGAGTACTTCTTCGCGTACTCGATCCAGATCTCGAACGAGGGTCGCGAGACGGTGCAGCTGATCTCGCGCTTCTGGCGGATCACGGACGCCGAAGGCCACATCGAGGAGGTGCGTGGGCCTGGCGTGGTCGGTGAACAGCCGGTGCTCGGACCCGGCGACGCGTTCGAGTACACATCTGCGTGTCCCCTGGTGACGCCGTTCGGCTCGATGAGCGGCACCTACCAGATGGTGACGGACTCGGGAGAGAGCTTCGATGCGGTGGTGGGGCTCTTCGAGCTCGCCGAGCCCTACGCGATCAACTAGGCAAGGCGGCGATCCGATCGCCGGATGGAAGGGGAGGAGCGGAATTGACCGATCGCACGGTTCACACGTTCTGCCGGGTTTGCGAGCCCGCCTGCGGGCTGCTGGCATCGGTGCGTGACGGCCGGCTCGAGTCGCTGCGTCCAGACCCGGAGCATCCGGTGACGCGCGGCTTCGCGTGCAACAAGGGTCTGGCCGGCGTCGAGATCCACCACGACCCCGACCGACTGAATCATCCGCTGCGCCGTCGCGCGAACGGACGGACTCGAGCGCATCTCCTGGGACGACGCGACGTCGGAAATCGCAACGCGACTGCGCGAGATCATCGCCAAGCACGGCCCCGACGCGGTCGCCTCCTACATCGGCAATCCGAGCGCGTTCAATGCGCAGCTCGGTCCGGCCGCGGGAGCGTTCTTCACCCAGCTCGGTACTCGGCGATCGTTCAGCTCGGGTACACAGGACTGTGCCAACAAGTTCGCTGGCAGCGAGGCGGTCTTCGGGTCGACCACGATCCACCCGATTCCGGACCTCGAGCACACCGACTTGCTGCTCGTCTTCGGCGCGAACCCGCGCGTGTCGCACGGCAGCTTCATCTCGATCGCCGACCCGGCGCGCGCCCTCAAGAACGCACGAGGGCGCGGCGCCCGGATCCGCTTCGTGAACCCGCGCGAGACCGAGTCGGCCGAGCCGGGAGAGACGATCCTGATCCGTCCCGACACGGACGTGTACTTGATGGCGGCGCTGCTGCACGAGCTCGATCGCATCGGCGCCTTCGACTCGGCCGTGCTCGACGCGCACGGGGCGAACGTCGCCGGAATGCGCGAGTTCATCGCGCGCCATCCGGCCGAGCGCGCCTCTCGCGTCACGGGCGTTCCCGCGCAGGCCGTGCGCGAGCTGGCGCGCGAGATCGCAGCTTCGCGGAGCTGTTCGGTGCACCTCTCGACGGGCGTGAACATGGGAAGACAGGGGACGCTCGGCTACTGGCTCGGGCACATGCTCTCGTTCGCGACCGGCAACCTCGATCGGCGCGGCGGGAACATCCTCTCGGTGGGATTCTACGAGGCCGCGAAGGCCGGTCGGCGCGGATTCGAGAGCTCCTTCTCCGACACCGAATTCGGTCGGCTGCGGAAGGGCGCACTGCCCGGCAACCTGCTCTCGCACGCGATCCTCGACGCCGAGAACCCGGTGCGCGCCCTCTTCGTCGTCGCGGGAAATCCGCTGCTCTCGATCGCCGGCGAAGCGCGCCTGCGAGAGGCCTTCGGATCGCTCGACCTGCTCGTCTGCATCGATCTGTATCCGAACGCGACGGGCGAGTACGCCGACTATTTGCTGCCGTCGACCGACATGTTCGAGCGCGCGGACGTGAACATCACCGGACTCGGTCTTCAGCACGAGCCGTGGATCCAGTGGAGCGACGCCGTCGTCCCCGCGCAGGCGGAGCGGCGCGAGGAGTGGTGGATCCTCGCGCGGCTCTCGCAGGCGCTCGGCTTGAAGTCCGCGCTCGACGCGGGCCCCGATCCCGACCTGTGGGGCCGGATCGATCACATGCTGAAGACGCGCGGCCACTCGCTGGCGGAGCTCCGCGCGACGCCGCACGGCATCGTCTTCGAGCCCCTGACACCGGGGAGCTTCTACGAGAAGCAGATTCAGACGCCCGACCACCGCGTCGATTGCTGTCCGCCCGCGTTCGCCGACGCGCTCGAACGCGCCGAGCGGATCTTCGTCGAGCTCGAAGGCGAGGGGCTCGCGCGCCTGAAGCTGATCACGCTCCGCGACCCGTACATGCACAACAGCTGGTACGCGAACGTCGCGAAGATGAAGCGCGGGAGCCGCGATCGGAACCGGCTTCACGTGAACCCGGAGGACGCGGCCGCTCGCTCGCTCGCGAACGGCGCGAAGGCGCGGATCTGGAACGAGAACGGCGCGCTCGAGCTCGAGGTCGAATGCGACTCGACGCTGATGCGCGGTGTGGTGGCGCTGGTCCACGGCTGGGGAAATCAGAGCACGCCGGGCATGCGGCTCGCGGCGCGAACGCCGGGCGTGAACGCGAACGCGCTGCTTCCGATCGGCCCGGATTCCTTCGAGCCACTCTCCAGCCAGGCCTTCATGACGGGCATCCCGGTCGAGCTGGCCCCGCTCTAGCGCGCTCCGAGCGGGCTTGCGGCGAAAACTGAATACGATCATAATTGATCGCGTTCGGGGAGGTTCGAATGCCTGAAGCCGCGGTCGGCCTGCGGGAGCGGAACAAGCGCGAGAAGCTCGAGCGGATCACCGCTTCGGCGCGCGAGCTCTTCCGCTCGAAGGGCTTCGACGAGACGACCGCGCGCGAGATCTGCGAACGCGCGCGGATCGGCACGGGCACGCTCTTCCTCTACGTTCGCGACAAGCGCGAGCTGCTCTTCCTGTGCTTCGAGGCCGACGCGCGGCGCCTGTTCGCGGAGGGTCGGGCGGAGGCCGTGCGTACCGTCGGCCTCGTGCCCCAACTGATGTGCCTGTTCCGCCGCTTCATCGGCGTACTACGCCGACGACCCCGCGCTCTCGAAGGCGATCGTTCGCGAGCTCTTCTTCCGACCGCACGAACCCGAAGGCATCGGCCGGCTCACGCTGGAGTATTCGGATCACGTCGCGGAACTCGTGCTCGGCGCACAGAAGCGCTTCGAGATCCGCAACGACGTCGAGCCCGAAGCTGCCGCGATGGCCTTCTACGCGCACTACGCGTTCTGGATTCTCGGCTGGCTCGGCAGCGAGATGCTTCGAGTCGAGAGCGTGGAACCGGGCCTTCGGCGGGCGCTCGAGCTCCAGCTCGAGGGACTCGCCACCGCCCGCCCCGCAGGAACGCGCAAGAGCGCCGGGAAGAGCAGATAGGCATCTCTGGATCTCGACCCGTTCGGAGATCCATCGGTCGCGCGGGCTAGAATGCGCGCGCTCGATGGGGGTCCCGAAGGCGCGCTCTTGGCTCGTGGCCGCGCTCGCGCTCTGCGTGTGCGCGCTTGCCGCCGTGCGCGCGCAGGCAGACGCATCGATCTCGGCCTCGCGCATCTCGATCCCACCCGTGATCGACGGCCGGCTCGACGACGAAGCCTGGCGGTCGGCGGGTCGGAGCGACGCGTTTCGCGAGGTCGACCCGATCGAGGGCGGAGCGCCGAGGCAGCGGACCGAGGTCTGGGTCGCGTACGACGACGAAGCGGTCTACGTCGCCGTGCGCTGTCACGACACCGATCCCGGAGGCATCGTCGCGAAGACGCTGCTCCCCGACGTGGACATGCGCTCCGACGACCGCGTGAACTTCGTCTTCGACACGTTTCACGACTCGCGCAACGGCTACTTCTTCCAGATCAACCCGGTGAGCGCGCGCTCCGACGCGCTGATCGAGAACAACGCGATCTTCCGGCGAGAGTGGGACACGATCTGGTACGGGCAGGCGCGGGTCGACGCCGGCGGATGGAGCGCCGAGATCGCGATTCCGTTCCAGAGCCTGACGTTCCGGCCCGACGATCCGGTCTGGGGCTTCGAGGTCGAGCGCATCGTGCGCCGCGACAGTCAGAAGATCCGCTGGGCGAATCACTCGCAGAACCACTTGATCACCAACGTCGCCGGAATCGGCCGGATCGAAGGGCTCGAGGGTGTGTCGGGAACGGGTCTCGACCTGAAGCCGACGTATCGTGCGGGACTCGACCGCAGGTACGACTCCGGCGACGACGACTGGCTCGGACGGCCCGGCCTCGACGTCTTCTACAAGCCGACCTCGTCGATCACCACGGTCGCGACGTTCAACACCGACTTCTCGGACACGCCCGAGGATCTGCGCCAGACGAACCTCACGCGTTTTCCGATCTTCACCCCCGAGACGCGTGACTTCTTCCTGCAGGACGCGGGGATCTTCGACTTCGCCGGCATCATCGACAACGGCCGCCCGTTCTTCTCGCGCCGGATCGGAATCGTTCCGGGTGAGGTCGCTCCGATCGACGCAGGCCTGAAGGCGACGGGCCGCGTCGGTGAACTGAACTTCGGCGCGCTCTCGGTCATGACCGCCCCCACCGGAGCGTACGACCGCGAGAGCCTGACGGTGGCGCGCGCGAGCTTGAACTTCCTGGGCGAGTCGTCGGTGGGCACCGTCCTGACGCGCGGCGACCCGACGTCGCGCGACTCGGACACCGTGAGCGGAATCGATCTGCGCCTGCGCGACTCGGAGTTCCAGGGCTCGAAGATCATCGCGGCGGATTTCTTCGCGCTGCGCGCGGGAACGGGCGCGAAGGAGCACGCGTACGGCGCGCGACTCGACTACCCGAACGACAAGGTGAATTTCGGGCTCGGCTACCAGTGGTTGGGCGACGAGTACGATCCGCCGCTCGGCTTCGCGCCGCGCGTGGGCGTGCAGTCCTGGATCGGTCGCTACCGGCAGCGCTGGCGCCCGAGTAACACGATCCTGCGCACGATCGACACCGGCTTCACCGGGTTCATGTTCACCGGGCTCGACGGAAAACGTCAGTCGACGAGCATCCTGATCACCCCGCTCGACCTCACGAGCAACGACGAGGACCGGGTGTACTTCGGCTACCTGATCCGCGAGGAGAGACTCGAGGCGCCCTCGACCTTCTTCACCGACTCTCTCGTCCCCGCCGGGGACTACGACTTCCAACGCTGGGTCGTTCACGCGGAGACCTCGCTCGGTCGCCCGGTCGCGGGAATCTTCGAGCTGATCTGGGGTCCGTTCTACGACGGCACGCTCTACGCCTGGCTCGCGCGCGTCGAGCTCCGGCCGTCCCCGCATCTCTTCTTCTCGCTCGAGTACCGGCAGAACGACGGCCGTCTCGAGCCGCGGACCGGTCCGGGTGGCGAGCGTTACGACGGGAACTTCACCGACCGGCTCGCGATCGCGAATCTCGCCTTCGCGTTCACGGAATCGATCTCGTGGACGAACCTCGTGCAGTACGACAACGCCTCGAAGACGGTCGGCGTCAACAGTCGTCTGCGCTGGGAGGTCGAGTCGGGGAGGGACCTCTACCTGATCTGGAACAACGGATGGAACGCGGACCACGAGCACGTCCGCCCGCTCGTCACGCAAGCGTTCGTGAAGATCGCCTGGACGTTCCGCTTCTAGCTTCTAGTGGATCAGCTGCTTGAAACGCATGCGATGCGGCTGGTCCGCGTCGGTGCCTTTGCGGCGGTGCAGGTCGGCTTCGTACTCCTGGTAGTTCCCCTCGAAGAACTCGACGTGGCTCTCGCCCTCGAACGCGAGCATGTGGGTCGCGATGCGGTCGAGGAACCAGCGGTCGTGGGAGATCACGACGACGCAGCCCGCGAAGCCGAGCAACGCTTCTTCGAGCGCGCGCAGGGTGTCGACGTCGAGGTCGTTCGTCGGCTCGTCGAGCAGGAGCACGTTGCCGCCCTCGCGCAGCGTGCGCGCGAGGTGGAGGCGGTTGCGCTCGCCGCCCGAGAGCATCGAGACGCGCTTCTGCTGGTCGGGCCCCTTGAATCCGAAGCTCCCCACGTACGCGCGGCTCGGCAGCTCGCGGCTTCCGACCTTCATCTTCTCCTCGCCGCCGCTGATCGCCTCGAAGACCGTCTTCTTCGGGTCGAGATCGGAGCGCGACTGATCGACGTAGGCGAGCTTCACCGTTTCGCCGAGGCGGATCGCGCCGGAGTCGGGCTTCTCGCTGCCGGTGATCATGCGGAAGAGCGTCGTCTTGCCGGCGCCGTTTCCGCCGATCACTCCGACGATGCCGCCCGGTGGAAGCTCGAAGGAGAGATCGTCGATCAGGAGCAGATCGCCGTATCCCTTCGAGAGATGCTCGGCTTCGATCACCACGTCGCCGAGGCGCGGTCCGGGCGGGATCGCGATCTCGACCGTCTCGGGCGCGCGGTTGGCTTCCTCCGCGCGCAGCTTCTCGAACGCGGAGAGCCGCGCCTTGCTCTTCGCCTGCCGCGCACGCGGCGCCATCTGCACCCACTCGAGTTCGCGCTGCAGCGTCCGTTGGCGCGCCGTCGAGCGCTTCTCCTCGACCTCGAGGCGCTTCTGCTTCTGCTCGAGCCAGGAGCTGTAGTTGCCCTTGTACGGGATTCCACGGCCGCGATCGAGCTCGAGGATCCAGCCGGCGACGTTGTCGAGGAAGTAGCGATCGTGCGTGACGGCGACGACCGTGCCCGGGTACTCGTGCAGGAAGCGCTCGAGCCAGGCGACCGACTCGGCGTCGAGATGATTGGTCGGCTCGTCGAGCAGGAGCAGGTCGGGCTTCTGGAGCAGGAGCCGGCAGAGCGCGACGCGCCGCCGCTCGCCACCCGAGAGCGTACGCACTTCGGCGTCACCCGGCGGGACGCGAAGCGCGTCCATCGCGACTTCGAGCGTGCGGTCGAGCTCCCACGCGTTCACCGCCTCGATCTGGTCCTGGAGCTTCGCCTGCTCCTCGATCAGCGCGTTCATCTCGTCGTCGTCGAGAGGCTCGGAAAAACGCGCGGAGACCTCTTCGAAGCGCTGGAGCAGGGCGCGTGTCGGGGCGACACCTTCCTCGACGACGCCGAGCACGGTCTTGGACTCGTCGAGGACCGGCTCCTGCGCGAGATAGCCGATGCGAAGGCCCTCGGCCGGGCGCGCGACGCCGACGAACTCGGGGTCGAGCCCCGCCATGATCTTGAGCAGCGTGCTCTTGCCCGAGCCGTTGTGTCCGAGCACGCCGATCTTCGCGCCCGGCAGGAACGAGAGCGAGATCTGATCGAGCAGGATGCGATCGGGCGGGACGACCTTGCGCAGATCCTCCATCACGAAGACGAACTCGGGCACGGGCGACTCCTCGGGTCGGGGCCGCGGAATATAACCGGGGCGCTACTTTTCGCCGAGCGTCAGCTGGCCCAGCCGCGCATGCGCGCGGCCTGATCGCGCAGAAGCTCCGGGCCGCCGAGCAGCTGGCGCGACAGCGCGACGCGCCGGAACCACAGGTGCAGGTCGTACTGCTCTGTGAAGCCGATCCCGCCGTGGACCTCCGTCGCCTTGCGCAGGATTTCCGAGGCGACCTCGGAGAGGTGCGCCTTCGTCAGCGTCGCGAGCCGCACCGCCTCTTCGGGATCGTGATCGAAGGCGTGCGCGCCGTACCACGCGAGCGAGCGGGCGGGTTCGAGCTCGGCGGCGATCTCGGAGAGCATGTGCTTCACCGCCTGGAAGGAGCCGATCACGCGGCCGAACTGCTTGCGCTCCATGGCGTAGGCGAGGGACAGCTCGAGCGCGCGCGTGCAGCAGCCGAGCGAATCGAAGGCGAGGGCGAGTCGGCCCGCGGCGAGCATGCGCGTCGGGTTTTCGAGCACGGCCATCGACTCGACGCCGTGGAAGCGGAGCTCGGCGATCCTCCGCGTGCGATCGACGCTGTCGAGCGGAACGATTTCGACGCCGCTCGAAGCCGCCGGGACGATCGCGACCCCGCCCGTGCAGTGCACGAGCAGCCGGTCCGCACCGACGGCGTCGAGCGCGAAGAGCGCGCTGCCCACGAGGCGCCCGCGCTCGAGTCGGACCCCGGCTCCGTCGCGGGCGGCGTAGCTCTCGGCGAGCGCGACTCCGAAGCGCGTCCGTCCGGCGGCGATCTCGGGCAGGAGTTCCTTGGCCAGCGGCTCGGAGCCGCCGTCGCGAATCCCGATCGCGGCGACGACGCCGGTGGCGACGAACGTCGCCGGGGCGGCGGCGCGACCGAGCTCCTCCGCGACCAGCATCGCGTCGAGAAAGGACAGGTCGTTCCCGCCGTGTGCCTCGGGCACGAGCGTTCCGAACACGCCGAGCTCGCAGAGCTGGGCGTGGAGATTCGCATCGTGCCCGACTGCGGAGTGGGAGACTTCTCTCGCCCGCGTCGTCGGATACGCGTCCTCGAGCAGCCGCCGAACCGTCTCCTGCAGAAGTCGCTGCTCGTCCGACAATCCGAAGTCCATCGTCAGGCCGCCTTCGGCTCGCGCGGCAGCCCGAGGCCCCGCTCGCCGATGATGTTTTTCTGGATCTGCGCGGTGCCGCCGCCGATGATCAAGCCGAGCGAGAACATCCACTGCCACGGCCAGCCGCCGCGCGCGCGTTCGTGCGGGGTTCCGCGGACGAGAGGACCGAGCTCGCCGAGCACGTCGAGCGCGAGCGCCGCGATCTGGTGATTCAGCTCGCAGCCGCGAAGCTTCACGATCAGCCCCGCGACACCCGGACTTTCGCCGCGGAGCCCGCAGGTCAAGAGACGGAGCGCGTGGTACTTCATCGCCAGCACGTTCGCTTCCAGTCGGACCAGGCGATCGCGCAGCACCGGGGATTCGATCGCGCTCCTCGAGTTGATGGTCTCCTGATTCATCAGGGCCACGAGCGAAGCGAACAACGATTCGGTCTGCGTGGTGCTGCCGAGCATGTTCCGCTCGTGTCGCAGCGTGGTGTTGCCGATCTTCCAGCCCTCGCCGCGCCTTCCGACCAGCGACGACTTCGGGACCCGCACGTTCGTGAAGAACACCTCGTTGAACTCGGCGTTCCCCGTCAGCGTGTGCAGAGGTCGCACCTCGATTCCCGGCGTGCTCATCGGGAACACCAGGTAGGAGATGCCTTCGTGCTTTCGCGCCTCGGGCTCGGTGCGCACCAGCGCGAACATCATCTTCGACTCGCGGGCGGTCGAGGTCCAGATCTTCTGGCCGTTGATCACGAAGTCGTCGCCGTCTTCGACCGCGCGGGTCTGCAGCGACGCGAGGTCGGAGCCCGAGCCCGGCTCGCTGTACCCCTGACACCAGACCATCTCGCCGCGGATCGTCGGTCCCACGTAGGCGCGCTTCTGCTCCTCGGAGCCGTGCTCGAGCAACGTCGGTACGAGCATCGAGACGCCCTGATTGCCGATGCCGCGCGAGACTCCGGCGCGGGCGAACTCCTCGTCGATGATGATCGACTTCAGCATGTCGGGCTCCGCGCCGTACCCCCCGTACGCCTTGGGAATCGTGCGCCCGGCGTAGCCGTTCTCGATCAAGAGGCGCTGCCACGCGAGCGTGCTCATGGGCGAGCCGACCGCGCCTCCGATCGCCGCGCTCGGTGCGCCCTCCGCGTGCGCGTCGAGAAACGCGCGTACTTCGGACCGGAACGACTCGTACTCGGGTCCGTACTCGAGGTCCATGGGGGCTCCTTCGCGGCCATTATCGTTGCTGGCACCGCGCACTGTCCAACGCCCGCTACACTCGCAGCCGATGGATCCTCTTCTCGGTGCCCTGATCATCGTCGCGTGTCTTCTGTCGTCGGCCTTCTTCTCCGCCAGCGAGACGGCGCTTCTGCGGATGCGTGCGCACGAGCTCGAGAAGGACATCCGAGAGGCGCGCGGACCCGCCGCGTTCGCGATCCGTGACCTGCTCGGCTCGACCTCGCGGCTGCTCGTGACGATCCTGCTTGCGAACTCGCTCGTGAACATCCTCGGTCCGAGCGTCGCGACCGCGCTGGCCGTCGAATGGCTGGGCGCTCAGCCCGGGGTCCTGGCCTCGACGGCCGTCATGACGGCGCTGATCCTGGTCTTCGGCGAGGTTCTGCCCAAGGCACTCGCGGCCTCCCACCCGCGCCGCGTCTCCCACGCGGTGGCACTGCCCTTGTACCTGCTCCACAAGATGCTCTGGCCGGCGCACCTGGTTTTCGCGCGGATCATCGAGCCGTTCGTTCGGCGAGTGGCGGGAACCGCCGAGGAGGGGCCGCCGATGACCACGGTCGAGGACGTGCTCCGGCTCGCGCGTGCCGCGTCGGCTTCCCAATCCGATGCGCACCCCGACGCACACCCGCTCGAGATCATCGGCTCCGCCGCGGGTGCCGCGAACATGACCGTGATGGAGATCATGGTGCCGCGCGCCGAAATCGTCGCATTTCCGAACGACATCTCCCCGTCGGACCTGCTCGAGAAGGTGATGGAGGAGCGCTACACGCGCGTCCTCATCTACGAGGGCTCGATCGACAAGACGCTCGGGATCGTCCACCTGAAGGATCTGATCAAGCTGCTCTCGTCGGAAGGCGGGGATCTGGCGTCGATCGTGAAGCCGATCCTCCGCGTACCCGGGCGCAAGCCGATCCTGCGGTTGCTCGCCGACATGCAGCGGAACTTCGTGCACCTCGCCGTGGTGAAGGACGAGTTCGGCGTGACCCTCGGTCTGGTCACGCAGGAGGACATCCTCGAGGAGATCGTCGGCGAGATCCGCGACGAGTTCGACCGCGAGGAGCTGCTCACCATCCGAGAGCTTCCCGACGGAGCCTGCGAGGCGCTCGGCCGGGTCAAGGTCGTCGACTTCAACCGCGAGACGGGTTGGGAGGTTCCGGCCGAGCGTGGCGACACGCTCGCCGGCCTGGTCTTCCACGAGCTCGGCCGCGCGCCGCGCGAGGGTGACGTCGTGTGCGTGCCCGGCTACGAGTTCCGCATCGCCGACATTTCGGGCACCCGCATCACGCAGGTGGTCGTGCGACGGAACCCGGACGAGGCCACCGAGCGCTAGACGTCCTCGTCCTCGTCGATCGGCTTCAGCAGGATCGGCGAGGGCGCGTACTCGGGTCCGTCCTTCCAGCCCGGGATCCGCTCGGCCTCGGCCAGCCACGACCGCGCGATCGATTCCTCGACGACGACGCTCGAGTTGTCGAACGACTCGAGCAGGCTTTCCCAGAGCGCGCGGCCGCCGCTCGCCCACCAGAGCCGCGCGGGATTCTCGAAGTCGATGGCCAGCTTCACGAGCACGGGGCGCAGGGTAGCGGATCGCTCGTTCCGCGCGCCCCGCTCAGTTCATCATCGCGGCGCGCATGCGCGAGCGCAGCCGCGAGACCGCCTTCGAGTGGATCTGGCAGACGCGGGACTCGGTGATCCCGAGGATCTGCCCGATCTCCTTCAGGTTCAGGTCCTCGTAGTAGTAGAGCGAGATCACCAGGCGCTCCTTCTCGGGCAGCCCGGCGATGCCGTTCGCGAGCGCCTGGGTCAGCTCGCGCTGCTTCAGCTGAGCGAACGGGTCCTCGGCGTTCACGTCCTCGAGGTTTCCGCTCGGCAGCGGCTGATCGTTGTCGCTCTGTCCGCGCAGGTCGTCGAGATTCACCATCGACACGCCGCGTGTCTGGTTCACCAAGGTGTGGAAGTCGTCGATCGGGAGGCCGAGGGTTCCCGCGACCTCGTCGTGGGTGGCGGGCCGGCCGAGTCTCTGCTCGACGGAGTTCGTCGCCTGCTCGAGCTGGCGGCTCTTCTGGCGCACCGAGCGCGGAACCCAGTCGAGCGAGCGAAGCTGGTCGAGGATCGCGCCACGTATGCGGAACTCCGCATAGGTCTTGAACTTGCAGTCCTTGGTCGGGTCGTACTTGTCGACCGCGTCCATCAGGCCGATCACGCCGGTGTTGTGCAGATCCTCGAGGTCCACGTGGGAGGGCAGCCGCACCGCGATCCGGCTCACGATGTAACTGATCAACGAGGTGTGTTCGATCACGATCCGTTCTTTCAGTTCAGGCGGGACCCGCCCATGTCGTGCCCAAGCCTTCCGGATCAGAGTCTCCATCCGTTCCCTCTCCTCTACGAGCTTCCGCGAGTTGCTTCGGACCTGCGCGCGCTCGGATGTGCAAGGCGGGTGCCCGGCGCTGAATCGGCTCCGAATGGCTCGCCCTTGAGGACCGGCAAGTACCGCGCAGCACACCGGAAGATCCCGAGAATGCACGGGAATTCCGGAGCGTCGGGGTCGGGTACGCGGCTCGGTGAAGCCCCCCCGGAGCGGGCCCGGCGAGGCCCCGCGCCGTCGGATCCTTGACGCTCGAGCGACCGGGTCGCGTTGGCTTTCCGACGCTCAATCTCGGCTGCGAAAAGCCGAATTACGCTGCGTGGTCTACGAATCCGACTCTCTTCGACCGCTGCCGACGCGACGGGTCGCGACGCGCTACGTCGTCCGGATTGGAGTGATTCTCCACGTCGGGGAGCGGGCGATCGAAGCCGCGATGGTGGACATCTCCGCCAGCGGTGCGCTCGTCGAGTGTGCGCCGCTCGGGATCGCGCCCGGTGCGAGCATCATGATCGAAATCGAGACCTTCAAGGTCGACCCGCCCATCCGCATGCTCGCGAAGCACGTGCGCGACACCGTCACGGGCTGCGCGCTGCGGTTCGCCGACGTCGATCCTTTCCTGCGCGTCTTCGTGAAGCTGGTGCACTCGAGTGAGGAATCCGAGGAGGACCCGCTCGAGAAGCTGCTGGCGGAGTCCTGACGCCCGGATTCGCGTAGGATCGCCGTGTGGACCTCGGACTCCGCGGCAGGACGGCGATCGTCACGGGCGGCGCCTCGGGCATCGGCCTCGAGACGTCGCGCGTGTTGGCGCGCGAGGGCGTGCGGATCGTGATCGCGGATCTCGACCCCGCGCGCATCGCGAGCGCGCGGTCGGAGCTGGAGAAGATCGGCGTCGAGACGGCGGGCGTGGAGACCGACGTCTGCCGCTACGCGGACTGCGAGCGACTGCTCGGTTCGACGATCGACCGCTTCGGCGACGTCGAGATCCTGGTGGCGAGCGCCGGAATCAACCGCGAGGACTTCTTCCTGAAGCAGCGGCCCGAGGACTGGCGCGCGCTCCTCGACGTGAATGTGATGGGCGTCCTCCACGTGAACCACGTCGTCGGCGCACACATGGTCGAGCGCCGAGCCGGAGCGATCGTGAATCTGGGATCCGAGGCGGGCAAGGTCGGAGAGAAACGCATGGTCGCCTACTCGGCGACGAAGGGTGCGGTGATCGCGTTCACGAAGGCCTTCGCCACCGAAGTCGGCCGCGCGAACGTGCGGGTGAACGCGGTCTGCCCCGGCGTGACCCGAACGCCGATGACGGCGAGCATGAGCGACGAGATCCGCGAGCGGGCGGCACGGCTCTACCCGCTCGGCCGGCTCGGCGAGCCCGCCGACATCGCGTCGATGATCGTCTTCCTGGCCAGCGACCAGGCGAGCTGGGTGACGGGGCAGGCCTTCAGCGTCTCGGGCGGGTTCGGCCGCTCCTGAGGGCGCAGATCCGGCGCTCCTGTCCACGAGAGGACGCGGCCCTCGCGCGGTCGAGATCTTCCGCTGAACCTCCTCACGCGCTCCGCCGATACCAGAGCTACCGAAGCTCACCATGGCGGAACCAAGCACGGCATTTCCGAGCACGCTTCTGCGACAGCGCTTCGAGCGCGCTCGCAGCCTGCCGATCGCGGCCCAGGTGCGCGAGTGCGTGGACTACCTGCAGAACCCCGAGGTTCTGATCGAGGAGTTCATCGACGCCTATACCGCGGTCGAGAGCTGTTGCGATCCCGCGGACCAACGCTTCTCGGTGTGCACGCCCGCCGACGCCTCGGCCAAGGAGCGCAAGGCGTCCCTCGACCAGCTCTTCGGGAAGGGGATGGTCTCGGTCTTCGACCTGGTGCCCTACGAGTTTCTCTGCGTCGCGCGCGACGTCTCTTCAGTTTCCCGGAGCCTGGATCTCAAGCGGCCTCGCGCGGACGGGCTCGACTACGTGGGTCGGATCGTCGGTGAAGAACCGCTCGCGGTGATCGGCGTCGCGGAGTACGGCGAGGAGACCTCGCCGTACGCGCTCTTCCTGCGCTTGATCACGTGCCTGTCGGAGCTCGCGCCGGACGCCCAGCTGCGCGCGGCCGATGAAGCCATCTTCAAAGGCGGGCTCGGCGCCGAGCCCAAACTCGACCTGCACCTGCTGCTTCGGGAGTCGGAGGACGAGGTCGCGAGCGGCACGCTGCGGCAGCTGACGCACGATCTCGCCGAGGTCTTCCATGCCGGCGTCGCCGAGGAATGGCAGTTCCCCGACGTGCTTCGGAACATCGTCTGTCTCGTGCCCGCGACGCCGGGATCCGAGGAGAACCTCTTCGTCGATTGGTGCGTCTGACGCCCTGATCTCAGGCGGCCGGAAGCAGCTCGCTCGCGATTCGCCTCGCGAGATTCCCGTCGATGTCGGCCTTGTGCGCCTTCATGACCGCACCCATCACGCGCCCGAGGTCCTTGGCACTTTGCGCGCCGGATTCCGCGATCGCGGCCTGGACCCAGGCGCGCGTCGTCGCCTCGTCGGCGAGCTTGGGCAGGAAGGTCAGAATCACCTCGAGCTCCGCCTTCTCGGCCGCGGCCTGCTCCGCTCGGCCCGCCGTCTCGAACGCCTCGATGCTCTCGTGGCGCTGCTTCTCGAGGCGGCGCAAGATCGGCAGGCACTCTTCGTCCGACACGGTCTCCGAGGCATCTTCCTTCATGCGCACGAGAAACGCCGCCCGAATGCTTCGAAGCGCCTGAAGCTCGAGCTTGCGCTGACCGCGCATCGCGTCTTTCATCTGTGCATTCACCTGATCGAAGATCGACATCGGTTCTCCCGTCACTCGCTGCACCGAGGAGTCTGCCACAGTGAATTGGATCCGAGCAGGGGCGCTGTGTCTCGTCGTCATCGGTTGTGCAACAGCGCCCGCGCCATCGCTCGGTCCGGCGGTGTTTCGCGCGCCCGAGTCGGCCGAGGCGCCCGAGCGCTATTCGGCGTGGTTCGCCGACGAGCGCGACGGCGTCGTCTACTTCGGGCTCTCCGATTTCTGGACTTCGTTCTGGGCGACCGGGGATCCGATGGCCGAGCTTCGCGAGCCCGGCGCACATCGGATCGGGCGCTTCGACCTCGCGAGCGAGTCGTTCCTGAAGCCGCTCGTCGCGCGCGAGGCGGGGCCGGACGTGCGCGCATCGGTCTGGGACGTGCTCGCGCACCCGAACGGCTGGGTCTACTACACGACGTTCTACGAAGAGATGGGTCGCGTGAATCCGGCGACGGGCGCGGTCGAACGCTTCTCGAGCCTCGGCCGCGGATTGAACGAGCTCGCGCTCGCGGCCGATGGGCGGATCTTCGCGACGCGCTACGGCTCCGGAGTCGAAGACCCCCGAGCTCGATCCGACGGCGCGCTCGTCGTGCTGTCCCAAGAAGGTGAGAGGCTTCGCGAGATCCGCCTGCACGCGCGCGATGGTGCCGTGACCGCGGCAAAGAGCGTCGCGTGCGATCCGAGCACCGGGCACGTCTTCGTCAACGCCGACGTGATCCTCGACGACGGGGGTGTGGAGTACGCCCGCTTCGAGCTCGACGCGGAGCTGTCGCTCGTGCACGGAGCGGTGGGCGATCCCGAGCTGGTCTTCGTCGCGTTCGCCCCCGACGGCCGCGGGGTTCTGATCGAGGACGAAGCCGGGCAGGTCCGCCTCTCGATTCTCGAGTCGGGGCGCGAGCGCGCCACGGTCGACCTCGGCCCGCGGCTGCCGCACGACTTCGCCCAGGATGTCCACTTCGCGCCCGACGGCACGGCCGCGGTCGCGTTCTGGTCCGGCCGGATCGAGCTCGTGCGCGAGCACGAGGGCCGTTTCGAGCACGCGCGGCTCGACCTCGACAAGCCCGCCGCGTGCGAGCCGCCCGCCGGCCGCTCGCTCGTGTACAGCGCGTTCGTCCGTTCGAGTTCCGTGTACGCGACACTGTACTGTGGCGAGACGATTCTGCGCGGGGACCTGCCGTCGGACTGGAGGCCGGTCCTGCCCGCGCCCTAGATCGAGCGGTCGTGCGCCTTCCGCGTCGGGCGCATCAAGCCCTCCTGCGCGACCGAGGCGACGAGCTTGCCATCGCGGGTGAAGATCGTGCCGCGCGCGAAGCCACGCGCGCCCGACGCGGCCGGGCTCTCCTGCACGTAGAGCAGCCAGTCGTCGGCGCGAATCGCGTGGTGGAACCAGATCGCGTGATCGAGGCTCGCCGTCATCACCGGACCGAGCAACCCCGAGCGGCCGTGCGGAAGGACCACCGTGTCGAGCAGCGACATGTCGGAAGCGTAGGCGACCACGCACTGGTGCAGAAACGGATCCTCGGGAAGCGCCGACGAGGCGCGGAACCAGACCATGTTCCCGCCGCGTCGCGGTCCGCCGCCGAGGAACGTCGGTGCCTCGACGTGGCGAAGGTCGATGGGGCGATCGTCGCGCACCCAATGGAAGCTGTCCTTCGGCAGCAAGTCGCGGGCCCGTTCGGCGCGCTCGGCCCAGGTCGGCAGCGACTCGGGCGTCGGCGCGGAGGGGATCTCCAACTGCTGGTGCTCGTAGCCGGTCTCGCCCACTTGAAACGAGACGGACATGTTGAAGATCGCCTGACCGCGCTGGATCGCGACCACGCATCGCGTGGTGAAGCTCTGGCCGTCGCGGATCCGATCGACGGTGTAGAGCACCGGCACGCGCGGATCGCCGGGGCGCAGGAAATAGGCGTGCAGCGAGTGGGCTTTGCGGCCGGTCACGGTGCGTCCGGCGGCGGCGAGCGCTTGGGCGGCGACTTGCCCTCCGAAGAGCCGCTCTCGCTGCCCGCGTTCGTTGCGGCCGCGGTAGATGTTCTGATCGATTTCCTCGAGGTCCAAGAGCTCGAGCAGTCCCTGCAGCGTCTCGCCCATGCCGGATGCTTAGCAGAATGGACCGGCTGCTACACTGCGGGCCGGAGGTCCGGAGTTGGAGATCAACGGCATGGCTCACGTCATCCTGACGGTGGGCGACTTCGCGCGCGCGCGTCCCTTCTACCGCGATCTCCTGGTGTTTCTGGGCCTCAAACCGGTGATCGACTCGCCCGAGTACCTCTACTGCGTCGGTGGGCGCACCGCGCTCGGAATTCGGCCGGCCGGCGGCGCGCGATCCCCCGAGGCGTTCTCGCAGGAGCGCCCGGGTCTGCACCACTTGTGCTTTCGCGCGCGTTCGCGCGACGACGTCGACGGAATCCACGAGTTCCTCGTCGCCCGGGGAGCGCGCATCGTGCACCCACCGGAAGCGGGCGCGTTCGCACCCGGCTACTACTCGGTTCTCTTCGAGGATCCCGAGGGAATCCGACTCGAAGCGAACTTCGTTCCGGGTCGGGGTCTGCTCGAGCCCGGCGCGAAGTTGGGCTTTTGAGCTCCGAGGACGACATCACGCCGGGCGAGGAGCTCCACCTCGTGCGCAGCGCGCAGCTCGACTGGATTCACGCGCTCGCCGAACGGCTCACCGAGGCCGGCATCCCTCGCCACGTGAATCCGCTCGGCGAGCGGCGCGCGACCGACAGCACCTGGGGGCTCTACGTGCGGCAACGGGATCTGTCCCGCGCACGTGAGCTCGACCGCGAAGTCATGCGCGCGGTCATGCCCGACGTTCCGGAGGACTTCGATCCGGAGGCGCTCGACACGAATCGGTGTCCCGCCTGCGGAGATCCCGTGACGGAGGGTGTCGGCGAGTGCCCGGGCTGCGGCCTCGCTCTGCTCTGAGCGCGCTACGAGATCTGGAGAGCCGCCATCATCCCGCGCACGCGCTCGTGGAAGTCGTACGGGTAGACGAGCTCGAGCGCCGAGACCTCGTCCAGGCGCTTGCGCGCCTCGTCGGGCAGCATCAGGTCGGCCGCGCCGAGGTTGTCCTCGAGCTGCTCCAGATTGCGTGCGCCGAAGATCGGTGACGTGACTCCGGGCTGACCGGAGGCCCAGGCGAGCGCAACCTGACTCGCGCTCTTGCCGAGAGTGGTCGCCACGCTCGCGACCGCCTCGGCGATCGCGAGATTGCGCTCCGAGGCGAAGCGCTCGCGCATCGCGGTGTCGACGGCGGCGCGAGAGCCGGCCGGTGCGGCCGTACCCCTGCGGATCTTCCCGGTGAGAAGTCCACCGCCCAGCGGGCTCCACGGAATCACACCGATCTCTTCCTCGAGACAGAGAGGAATGTGCTCGCGTTCGATCGTCCGACAGACGAGCGAATACTGCGGCTGCAGCGCATCGAAGCGAACGGCGCCGAGCTCGCGGGCGAGCGCGATCGCCTTCATCAGCTGCCACGCCGAGTAGTTCGAGCAGCCGAGGTAGCGGACCTTGCCGGCGCGCACGCAGGCATCGAGCGCCAGGATCGTCTCGTCGAGCGGGGTGGTCGGATCGAAGGCGTGGACCTGGTAGAGGTCGATGTAGTCGGTCCCGAGCCGGCGCAGGCTCGCGTCGACGGCATCGAGCACGTGCTTTCGGGAAACGCCGAGATCGTTCGGTCCGCGGCCCATCGGTCCAGCGACCTTGGTCGCGAGCACGACCTGCTGGCGCTTGCTCCGGATCGCGCGTCCCGTGATCTCTTCGGAAACGCCGTTCGAGTAGACATCGGCGGTGTCGATGAAGTTGCCGCCAGCGTCGAGAAAGCGCGAGACGATCCGAGTCGAGGTCGGCTCGTCGCAGCCCCACTGCTCGTTCCCGAACGTCATCGTGCCGAGACACAAGTTCGAGACCTTGAGGCCGGTGCGGCCGAGTCGGCGCAACTTCATCGCGTTCCTCCGTGCGGTCGAACGGGGAACGCTATCACGTCTCCGCGAGCAGTACGGCGCTCTGATAGGCGTCCAGCGACGCGTACTCGCGAAACGGCAGACCGTGAGCGCCGGCCGGGTCGGGCAGGGGGACGGCTCCGCTTCGCGCGAGCAGTTCGGCGAGCAACGCGCGCAGCGCGTCGAGGGCGTTCTCCGGTCCGGTCACGAGGTGCCGCGCGCGGAACGCGTCGCTGCGCATTCGCATCACGTCGATTGCGCCGTCGGGCGCATCCGCCCAGTTCATGGCCAGATCGATCACGACCACTGGATTCGGGCCGAGGCCCGAGATCAGTCCGACGGCGACCGCCTGCACCTGCGTCCATTCGATCAGGCTCGGCGCTCCTCCCTCGAGCCGAACGCGCACGCCCGTGACGTCGAGCGCCACCGGCAGGACGGGAGTGGCCTTGATTCGAGCCGAGCTCGGAGGAATCCCGAGGGGTGCAGCGAAGATCGCGGTCGCGGACTCGGCTTCGGGCACGAGCTCGTCGGACGGAGCGGGTACCGTGACGTCCGGCACGTCGGGTTCGACACCGAGTTGCGTAGGTTCGATCTCGAAGAGCTCGTCCCGTGGGGGCGTGGGCTCGGGGACAGGCGTTGCGGAGTCGCCCTCGAGCGAGAGAACGAGCTGCTCGAGTCTCTCGCGTCGCTCTTCGACGAGCTCACCGCTCGCGAGCGCGAGCCGCGCAGCGCGAAGCGCGGTCGGCGGGTCGAGCTCGGCGCCGAGCTCCGCCGCACGGAAGGCCTGTCCGACGGTGAGGCCCGGATTCGCCGCGTCGAGGGCGGCGCGAAGCGCCCCGATCGCCGCGTCGCGATGCGCTCCCACGACGAGCTCCGGCACGATTCGCAGCAGCGCGGTCGCGCCGACCGGGACGTTCTGCGCGCTGCGCACGAGTTCTTCCCAGGTGCCCGCGGCGCTCGCGAGATCTCCCCGGCGCGCGTACACCTCGACCAAGCGACCCGCCGCGCGCGCGCCGTCCGCCTGACTTCCGGCCGCGACGTGCGCCTGCCAGGACGCCTGCAGCGCATCGGCGTCGTCCGGGCGATCGCGCAGGACGGATTCCGCGAGCTCGATCGCCTCCGCGTGCAGGCTCTGCTCGCGGGCCGTGATGGCGCGCCGGATGCGCGGATCGAGTCCCGTGCGCGCGCGTGTCACGAGCGAACGTGCCTCGACGCGACCTTCGAGCTTCGAACGCTGCACGGCCCACGCAAACGCTCCGCCCCACGCGAGGCCCGCGACGTTCGCGGTCCACGAGTTCCCCGCGAAGACCTCCGCGTCGAGAAAGAGCAGCGCGAAGAGGATCTGCACCAGCCCTGCGATGGGAGCGAGAATCCAGCCGCGAGTCTCGATCGATGCGGCGCTCGCACGAGTCGTTCGCAGCGCGATGCCACGAACGCGCAAGCGGCTGACTCCGAACCGGCCGAGAAACGCACCGACCAGGCCGGCGGCGATTCCCGACGCGCCAATCAGCGGGGCGCTCGAGCCAGGGACCGCGAGCACGTGGGTCAGCGCAGAGACGAGCCCGCTCGAAAAGCCCAGCCCGACGAAGAGCGCGACGCCGAACCGCTGCTCGAGCGCGGGACCGACGAGCGCGACGGGCAGAAGCGCGAGCACGAGGTGGCTCCATCCCGCGTGCAGGAATGCGTGGGTGAACCAGGCGAGCGGGCGCTTCGCGGTCGCGACCAGTCCGAATCGGCGGAACGCGTGCGCCGGGCCCGGCTTCTCGTCGGATCCGAGCAGCGCCAGCCGCGTGAGATGGGCGAGCGCGTTCTGCTCCTCGGCGACGACCTCGGCGTCGATCGGCCGAATCGTGCCGAGCCTCCGCGATTTCGCGAGGAAGGCTTCGAGGTCCATGCGCTCCGCGGCGTCCGCAGCGGCCTCGAGGATCTTCGCATCCGGCTCGAGGTAGGGATGCTCGAGCCAGTAGTCCGACGCCTGCTCGAGCTCGACCTGCGCTCCCTCGCCGGTCAGGAACTGCCGAAAGCGCGGCACGAGAAAGCAGGCGAGACAGACCGCGATGAGCGCGAGTGTCACCCAGGGGACGCGCTCGGCTCGGTCGTTCTCGTCGGCGATATGAACGATCATCGCGATCGCCCGTATCGTCCGGAGATTGCTGCGCCCTTACACTCCGGGGTGTTCTAGAGCCGGACCGCTCCGGCGACGATGTCACCGTGACGCCGCTCGTCGAGCGGGACGTACGTCTTCGACGCGTCGTCGCGGACGAGGAGCGGATCGTCGAGCTTGGCCGGGTCCCAGCCCTCGCGCTGCAGCTCGACCTTGCGCAGCTTGAACGTCCCGGTCACCTCCGCCTCGAGCTGGAGTCGCAGGAAGACCGGAACGGCGTAGGACGGCAGCGACGACACGACGTGTGCGTAGAAGGCGCGCGGGTCGAAGCTCTTGGGATCGGCGAGCACGAGCGCGGCCATCCCGGCCCGGCCGTCTCCACCGGGTACTTCGACGCCGTACACGTTCGCGACCTCGACGCCGGGATAGGCGCTCACCGCTTCGGCGACTTCCTGGGTGGAGACGTTCTCGCCCTTCCACCGGAACGTGTCCCCGATCCGATCGACGAAGTAGAAGTAGCCCTTTGCATCCTTCTTCAGCAGGTCGCCCGTGCGGAAGAACGAGTCTCCCTCGGCGAACGCGTTGCGCAGGATCTTGCGCTCGGTCGCCTCCTTCGAGGTGTAGCCCTCGAAGCGCCCGCGGGTCTCGCCCTTGCGCGTGGGCATGGCGCCGACGAGCTCGCCCACCTCGCCGACCGCGCATTCGACGAGTCGTCCGGAGGAGTCGCGGAGATGCTCGTCGCGTTCGACGTCGTACCGGACGATGCGGGCGTCCATCAGCAGCTTCGAGGGGATGCGGCCGACGGAACCCACCTTGTTGTCGAGGTTCATCATCGCGACGTTGCCCTCGGTCGCGCCGTAGAACTCGACGATGTTGGGAATTCGGAAGCGGTCGCGGAAGTCTTCCCAGATGTCGGGCCGCAAGCCGTTGCCGATGCAGAACGAGAGCTGGTGTTCGCCATCGCGCGGATCGGCGGGCTGGTTCAAGAGGTAACGGCAGAATTCACCGATGTACTGGAACGACGTCGAGCGCGACTCGCGCACGTCGCTCCAGAACTCGCGCGCGCTGAACCTGCGCCGGAGCGTGAGCGTCGCGCCCGAGAGCAGGACGCTGCCGACCGCCATCGCACCGCCCGCGGAGTGGTAGAGCGGCAGCGCGCAGTACATGACGTCGCTCGGTGTGAAACCCGCCAGGCGGCCCGCCGTTCCCGTCGTGAAGAACTTCAGGTGGCTGAAGCGCGCAGCCTTCGGAAGTCCCGTGGTGCCGGAGGTGTAGATGTAGAAGAGATCGTCACCGGCCACCGCTCCGGCGCGCGCAGACGCGGGAGGGTTCGCGGACGGCCGGCCCGCGAGCTCGGCCGCGAGATCGCGCGCGCCCGACGGCCACGCCGTCGCTTCGCTGCCCGGATCGTTCGCGACCCAGACCTGCCACTTCGATGTGTCGTCCACCGTTGCGAGCAGGGGAAGCAGCTCCGAGCCGACGATCACGTGCTTCGGCTCCGCGGTTTCGATCGCGTGCTCGAGGGCGCGACCCGTGAGATTGGTGTTGATGAGCGCGCTGGTGGCGCCGACCTTCGCGAGCCCGGCCCAGGTCTCGAGGAACTCCGGACGATTCTGCATCAAGAGGGCGACGCGATCCCCCCGGCCGATCCCGTGGGCGAGCGCCCAGTGCGCCACGCGATTGGCGCCGCGGTTGTACTCGTCGAAGGACACGGTGCGGCCTTCGAAGACGACGAACGGGTGGCGGCCGCGGGCGGCGGCTTGCTCCTCGATCACGTCGGCGATCGTGCGCGGGCTCTCCGGACGCGTGCGAGCGAGTGGCAAGCCGTACTTCGCAAAGCGGTAGAGCTGGGTGACGCGCTCGAATGCCATCTGCCCAGGCTACCACGGCAACCCCGGTTGCGGCCGAACGGATTCGGGGGAACCCTCGCGACATGGACGTGCGAGGTGGGTGATCTCTCGGAGTTCTCGCTGCCGGTACGGCTCTTCCTCAAGGCCTACCGCTGGCGCGTCGTCGACCCGGTTCCCTGGGCTCCGCTTCGTGTTCCTCTTGCCCGTGCGCGACTGGCGCTCGTCTCGAGCGCGGGTTTCGTGATGCCGGGTCAAGCGCATTTCGACGATTCGGCGCGCGGCGGCGATGCGAGCTACCGCGAGATTCCCTTCGACGCCGATCCCTCCGCGCTCGTCGATACACACCGAAGTGAGTCGTTCGATCACGACGCGATGCGCCGGGATCCGAATCTCGCGTTTCCGCTCGAGCGCGTGCGCGAGCTCGCCGGCCGCGGGCGGATCGGCTCGGTGAATCACAGGCACTGGAGCTTCATGGGCAGCATCACCGCGCCCGGACGCTTCGTCGCGGACACGCTTCCGCGAATGGCGGCGGCCGCGGTCGAGGATGGTGTCGACGTCGCGCTCTTCGTCCCCGTCTGACCCATGTGCAACCAGGCCGTGTGCCTGGCCGCGGCCGAGTTCGAGCGAAACGGGATCTCGACGGTGAGCCTGGTCCTGCTCCGTCACGTCGCGGAACGCGTGCGACCGCCTCGCGCGCTCGCCCTGCCGTTCCGGCACGGCTACCCGCTCGACGCGCCGAACGACCCCGCGCGACAGCACGCGGTCCTCGAAGCCGCACTGCGTCTGCTCGAGACGCCGGCCCCGCACGGTCCGCTTCTCGCCGACCACGATCCCGCTCTTGACCCGGGCGAGCGCGCGTGAACTACGTCGAAGGTCAGGTCGGTGGCACGGAGAGCGAGGCGCTGCGGCGCTGGACCGGGCAGTCGAACGCGCCGATCGCGGTCTACGGGGACGAGCCGCCGCGAAGCGGATGGGCCGAGATCCTCGGGCTCGCGGAGCGACTCGCGCCCGAGCCGGCGCTCGTGCCCACGGATCCCGAGCTGCGCGCGCGCATGTTCGGACTTGCACACGAGATCTGCGGCGAGCTCGGCTTCGGCTGGCAGCGCCGCCTGATGTTGCTCTCGGCGTTCGATGGAGGGAACGACGCGACCCGCACGCTCGCCCGTCGCTACGGCTTCAGCGAAGCCGCGGCCGCCGCGGCCCCCGGCCGGACGGCGCAGTCCCTGTTGCTCCTGTCGAAACAGCTGCGGGCGCAGCGCGCCGACGGAAGTCGATACTTCGTCGGCGACGGCCTGAC
Organism: uncultured delta proteobacterium; assembly: GCA_963704165.1. Lineage (GTDB taxonomy): Bacteria > Myxococcota_A > UBA9160 > SZUA-336 > SZUA-336 > VGRW01. Next base: position 576,610 of record CAVPHD010000004.1, read on the forward strand.
CGCACTCGACCTGTACTGGGCTGCGTTCGCGCTATTGGTCGAGCCCCTGCCCGACGATCTGTGCCCGCTCCACCCGCGGCTGCGCGAGGGCTACGTGTTGCGCGATCCCGCCGTGCGCGCGGCAGCCGACGACATCCTGTTCGAGCACCGCGACTTCATCTACCGGACCCACCTGGCGCTGCCACTCGACTTCTAGGACGGGCCGGCACGCGGATCTTGCGCTTCTCCGGCTCGCGGTTCTGCCGGAACAGGATGCCAACGTGGCCGACCACGCCGACGACCTCGGCGAGGAGCTTCTCGGCCACCTCGGCCAGGATCACCCGCTTCTCGTCCTTCCAGTCACCGAAGCGCACCTTGATCAGCTCGTGCGCGAGGAGCTCCTGGTCGGTCTTCGCAAGCACGGCCTTGGTGAGACCCTCCTTGCCGATCATCACGACCGGACGCAGCGGGTGCGCGAGCGACCGCAGATGGCGGCGCTGAAACCCCTCCAGTTCGTTCATGCGCATCTCCCCGGGGCGAATTCGGTCGCAGACCCTATCATGCGCCCGGAGCCGAGTATGTACCGAGACAAGAGAGTCGTGGTCGTCATGCCCGCGTACAACGCGGCGCGAACGCTGCGTCGCACCTGGGACGAGGTGATGGCGCAGGGGATCGTCGACGAGCTGGTCGTCGTCGATGACGCGAGCACCGACGAGACCGCGGAAATCGCCGCGACGCTGCCCTCGACCCGGTTGATCGTGCACGCGAAGAACAGCGGGTACGGCGCCAATCAGAAGACCTGCTACCGGGCGGCGCTCGACGCCGGTGCGGACGTGGTCGTGATGGTGCACCCGGACTACCAGTACACGCCGAAGCTCCTGCCTTCGATGGTGGCGCTGGTGGCCGGCGACGTCTATCCGTGCGTGCTCGGCTCGCGCATCCTCGGCGGCGGGGCGCTTCGCGGTGGAATGCCGGTCTGGAAGTACGTCTCGAACCGCGTGCTGACGCTGACCGAGAACTGGCTGCTGGGCTCGAAGCTTTCGGAGTTCCACACCGGGTACCGCGCGTTCTCGGCCGAGCTCCTGCGCGAGCTGCCACTCGACGAGAATTCCGACGACTTCCTCTTCGACAACCAGATGCTCGCCGAGATCCTCTGGCGCGGTTCCGAGATCGCCGAGATCACCTGTCCCACGCTCTACTTTCCCGAGGCGTCGTCGATCAACTTCTCGCGCAGCGTGCGCTACGGGCTCGGCTGCCTCGCGACCGGGGTCGAGTTCCGGCTGGCGCGCCTGGGACTGCGCGCGTCGAAGCGTTTTCCCGTCCGCTAGCTCCGCTCCGGGATCGGATCAGCGCCTGGCGCTCGGCACGGCGCGCGCGCGCTCGGCCCCAGCGCTGGGGACCGAGCGGTCCGGGCTCGCTCCCGCCACGATCCACCAGAGCGCGACCGCGAGCGCGAGGGCCGCGGCCTTTTCCAGTCGGTGTCCGCGGAGAACCGAGCCCAGGCTCGGACGCGAGCTGCGCAGCGCGCGTCGCTCGCGGTAGAAGGCGGCGATCACGCGCCCGAGGTCGTCCGCGCCTTCGACCGGGTGCAGGAGTCCGTGGCGCGCGGCGGAAATGGTGCCGCGCTCCTCGGAGACGACGAGGCAGAGCGCGTCGGTGCGCTCCGACAGACCGATCGCGGCGCTGTGTCGCGTCCCCATTCCGTGAGGCAGCGTCGCTCCGCGCGCGAGCGGAAGGTGCGCTCCGAAGCGCGAGACGTCGCGGTCGGAGATCACGACCGCGCCGTCGTGTCCGGGCGAGTGCGGGTCGAAGATGCTCTCGAGCAGCGCCGTCGAGACGCGCCCGCCGAGCTCCTCGCCCCCGGTCAGGTGACGGTCGAGCTTCTGCATCCCGGCGAGCACGACGAGCGCCCCGTTCTTCTCTCGGGCCAGCCGCGTCAGCGCGCGCGCGAGCACCTCGGCGGCGTCCATGCGGGGGCGGTGGTCCTCGCGGCGACCCATCGCCATCGCCGCGAGCTCCTCGAACCCCTGACGCAGCTCTTCCTGGAAGATCACCACCAGCACCAGCGCCGCGGCGGCGAAGAAGCCGTGGAAGACCCAGGTCGTGAGCTGCAGGTCGAAGAGCCGCGCGCCCAGGTACACCAGACCCAGTAGGGCCATTCCGAGCGCGACGAGCGCGGCCTGCGAGCGGCGCAGCCAGGTGATTCCGGCGTAGAGCAGCACCGCGACGATACCGACGTCGAACGCGTCCGAGATCCCGAACTCGCGAAACGCATCGACCATCGCCCCTCACGCGCGATCGCCCGGTCGGCTCCGGGGATCCGAAACGCGGGGGGTCGAGCGACCTTACCGAAATCCGAGCTCGAGCTGTAGTCTCCGACGGCGCAAACGCGCACCGAGCCGAAATGCCCGAGCCGCCCGCCACCATCCGTGAGCTCTGCCTCGAGATCCTCGGCAAGGGGGAACTCGAGGCGAAGCTCGCCTCGATCGCGGGAACCGACGGGCGCCCGCTGCCGGACCGCGAGCCCGGACCGGCTCTCGTCTTCGAGCGGCCGGTGCGTGCGCCGGGGCTCGAGATGCGGTCCGGTGTAGAGCGGCTTCCACGTCCGGCGGAGCTCGGCGATCCCAGGGCGCGGATCGCCTGTCTGCGCCGCTTCGCGCACCACGAGCTGATGGCCGTGGAGCTCTTCGCGTGGGCGCTGCTGCTCTGGCCCGATGCACCCGCGGGGCTGCGTCGTGGCTGGCTCGTGGCGCTCGGAGACGAGCAGCGACACTGCCGGATGTACCTCGAACGGCTGCGCGCCCACGGCGCGGAGCTCGGCGACGAGCCGCTCTCCGACTACTTCTGGAAGCACGCGACGGCGATCCGCACGCACGCTCGCGGACCCGCGGCGTTTCTCGCCGCGATCGGACTCACGCTCGAGCAGGCGAGTCTCGACTTCACGCTGATCTACGCCGAGGCTTTCCGGAGCGGTGGCGACGAGGCCAGCGCGCGTGTCAGCGAGATCGTTCACGCCGAGGAGCGGCGCCACGTGCGGCTCGCGGTCGAGTGGCTCGCGCGGCTCGCACCGGCGGGCGAGGACGACGTCACGGCGTATCGGGCATCGGTGCCGTTTCCGCTCGAGGCCGCGCGCGCAAAGGGAAGGGTCTTCAACGCCGAAGCGCGTCGAGCCTCCGGACTCTCCGAGGCGCTGATCGAGTACGTGCGCACCGCGCGCCCGGCCTCGCAGCTACGACGGCCGGAAAAGGCGGACCCGCGGACGTGAGCGGCGTGACGCGGCTGTTCGCGAATCTCGGTGCGGAGGAGCCGGACGCGTGGCTCGGCATGAGCGGGCACCCGCGCGTGCGCACGGCCGCGCGTCTCTGGGCTTCGCTCTTTCCCGCGAGCGCGACGCCTTGCGGACCGGGTGCCTCGTCGGCGCCGCGGCTCGCCGGCGCGCTCGCGCGAGATGGCGAGCTTCCCGCGTTTCCGTTCTGCGCGCCCGGCGAGGTCCTCGTGCCCTGGCTCGCGACGGACGAGGCCGAGCTTCTCGCGCGGAGCGAGGGCGTTCCGTTCGCCGCGGCGCCGGCCGCGATCGTCCGACGTGTGCACGACAAGGCGTTCGCGCATCGCGTGGCCCGGGCGTCGGCGCTCGTCCCTTCCGCGCTCGAAGCCGCCGCGCTCGTGTTCGAGCCGGGAGAGCTCGTCGATGCCGACGCCGTTCGGTGTCGGATCGAGGCGGAGCTCGCGAGCTGGCCGCTCGCGCTGCGCGCGCGCTTCGTGGTCAAGCCGCGGCTCGGGACGAGCGGCCGTGGCCGGATCGACGGCGCTTCGGGACGGATCGACGCGACGCGGCTCGCCGGGGCGCTCGAACGCCTGCGCGCGTGCGGCGGCGCGCTCGTCGAGCCCTGGCTCGAGCGCACGCTCGATCTCTCGGCACAGCTCTTCGTCGCGGGTCCGGACGACGTCCGCGTGCTCGGCACGCTGCGTCAGGTCCTGACCCGGAACGGCGGGCCGACCGGACACGCGGGCCGGATCGATCGCGCGGGCCGGGTCGATTCGGGAACGACGTGGGACGCCCCGTTGCGTGCGGCTGCGTGCGTGCTCGGGGCCGAGGCCGCGCGCGCGGGCTTCACCGGGGCGTGCGGCCTCGACGCGTTCGTCTTTCGAGCCGAGGACGGGTCGGAGATCCTGCGCCCGGTCGTCGAGCTGAACGCGCGCTACACGATGGGCACCGTCGCGATCGGCCTCGTGACGCGTGCATTTCGCGCCGGGCTCGTGCACGGCGAGGCTGCCTTCTACCTCGGCTTTCCACCGGAAGCCAGAGAGTGGCCAGTCGATGCGGGGCACCGCGTCGCGTCGTGGCCGCTGCTCGACGACGATCCCGCCGCGCGTCTGTGTCTCGCCGCAGACGAGCGCGCCCTCGCCGAAGTGCTGCCACCCGCACGGAGGACTGCATGAATCCCGCGACCGTCTTCTCGATCGTGAACCTGCTTCCGCTGCCCGTCTGGTTGATCTGGCTGGTCGCGCCGCGCGCCCGCGCGTCGAGGTTGCTCGTCGAGTCCCTCTGGCCGTGGCGGATTCTCGCCGCGCTGTATCTGATCTTCCTCTGTGTTCTGTTCGCCGGCGCGGGCGCGGCGGACGCAAGCGCCGCGTCGCCCGACTTCAACAGCCTCGCGGGCGTGATGGCGCTCTTCGACGACGAGTGGGGCGCGCTCGCCGGCTGGGTTCACTACCTGTGCTTCGATCTCTTCGTCGCGCGCTGGATCATGGGCGACGCACCGAACGGCGGCTACCGGCTGGCACCGGTCCTGTTCCTCACGTTGATGCTCGGGCCGGTCGGTCTGCTTCTCTACACGTCCGCGCGCGGGTACTTCCGCGGCACGGCCGCGGCCTGACGCGGATCAGACCTCGACGATCGGGTCGTCGCGGTCGTCGTACTCGAGCCGCAGCGCGCGCGAGATCGTCGCGTGCAGATCGTACGTGCAGGTGATGTAGGTGAGCTCGAGCACCTGCTCGTCGGAAAGCCCCGCGCGCAGCGCCGCGAAGGTCTCGTCGGGAACGCGCCCGCCCTGCAGCACGAGGCCGTCGGTGTAGGCGAGCACCGCGCGCTCGAGCGGGGAGTACGCCTCCGAGGTCTGCCAGGCGGGGATCGCCGCGATCTGCGCTTCGGGCATGTCGAGCGCACGCGCGGCCTTGCAGTGCTGCGAGTAGACGAACTGACTGCCGCGCGCGAAGCCCGCGCGCATCATCGCGAGCTCGCGGAGCTTCGGATCGATCTTGCGCTCTGCGCTCCGGTACAACGCGAAGCCCGCGACGGCGTGGTCGAAGACGTCGGGCACGAGTGCGTAGACGGTCCACCAGTTCCCCGGCGTGCCCGTCGCGGTGCCCGGTTCGGCGACCGGATCGCGCGCACCGAAGAGCAGGTCGTAGATCCGCAGCACCGACGGTGTGGCTTCTGCGCGTGAAACCTGGCGAAGACGCGGCATCGTGATCCTCCCGCCCCGTCCGTGGAGCGGGCACCATCTTAGCGCGTGCGGTGTCTCCGATAGAGCTCGCAGCTCACCGCGATCTCGGCCTTCGCGCCCACGGTGCGCGCGATCGGCCCCGCGATCGTCAACCGGTCGAGCGCCGGCTTGGTCGCTCCGGTCGCGCGGGTCATCTCCTCGACGCTCGCGTTCCCGACCCGTGCGAGCCAGTCCCAGAGCGGCCCGAGCTCGGGGTGAGCGAACTCGCGATCGATGCGCTCGAAGATCGGCTTGCAAGCCTCGGCGACGCGCGCCTCGAGGACCTCGGGCACGCGCGTGTAGCGGAATGCTTCGAGCCAGGCCGCGAACACGTACGCGTGACCGCCACTGTTGCGGACCGCGAGCTCGAACTCGCTCTCCGCGAGCAGGTAGCCGGACGCAGCGGTCCAGGCGCGCAGGTCGCGGCGAAAGAGCGGCACGAGAGGCACGCGCTGGACCTTCCGACCGTCGATCTCGCGCAGACCGCGGGCGCGCACGAGTGCGCGGTGAAGCGCGATCCCCCCCGAACGCAGGCAGACCGCGCCGGGCGCCTCGCGCACCTGATCGTCGTCGTCGCCGTGCTCGTGTACCACGACGTCGATGCCGCCCTCGCGCAGGCGGGTGGCTGCCGCCTCGATGAGCGTCGTCTTTCCGGTGCCCGGTCCGCCGAAGACGACCGGCGCGCTTCCGCGCAGCGCTCCGTCGACGACGCGCCGCAGCACACCCTCGCGCGCAAGCCAGCTCATCCCGGAGAACTCCTCACGCCATCACCTGTCCGCCATTCACGTCGAGCGACTGCCCGGTGATGGCGCGAGAGAGATCCGACGCGAAGAAGAGCACCGCGCCGGAGATCTCGTCCGAGTCGGGAATTCGGCCGAGCGCGATCTTCTGCGCGACCTCGTCGTAGATCAGCTTCGGATCGACGCCGCGTTGCTTCGCCTGCAGGGAGAAGAAGCCCTCGAGCGTCGCGCCCCAGATGTAGCCGGGCAGGACCGAGTTCACCCGGATCTGGTATCGGCCGAGCTCGCGCGCGATTCCCTGCGTCGCGGCGAGCAGCGCAGCCTTCGACGCCGCGTAGCTCGCCATCGTCGGCAGCACGTCGCGCACGATCATCGAGTTGACCATCACGACCGAGCCACCGCCCTGACGCTTCATCAGCGGCACGACTTGCTGCGTGAGCCCGAGCGAGCCGAGCACGTTGGTCTCGAGCGGCGCGCGCCACTTCTGAAGATCGGATTTCTCGAAGAGCTGGTAGTGGCCGGGGTGGTACGCGTTGTTCACCAGCACGTCCACGCGGCCGAACTCCGCCTCGGCGCGCGCGACCAGATTCGCGCAATCGTCCGGCTTCGCGATGTCGGTCGGAACTTCCAGCGCGCGCCGTCCGAGCGCGCGGACCTCCGCGGCCACGGATTCGAGATTGGCCGGCGTGCGCGCGGCGAGCACGAGATCGCAGCCCTCCCGCGCGAAGAGCAGCGCGATCCCGCGACCCATGCCGGGCCCGACGCCCGATACGATCGCCACGCGGTTCTGCAAGAGCATTTCGTTTCTCCGTGTCGTCCCTTCTACCGCATCCGCGCGATCACGTCGTCGGCGCGACCCGGCCCCGTCCGAACGCGACCTCGAGCACCGAGTCCTCGCCGGGCACGCCGATGCGCAGGGGAAATCCGTAGAAGCCGGTGCCGCGGTGCACGTAGAGTCGGTTGCGCCCGTGCGCGAAGAAGCCGTGATCGGGCCAGCGCGTGCGCGAGAGCACGGTCCAGTCGAGCCCGAGGGAGACGAGTCCGATCTGGCCGCCGTGCGTGTGACCGGAGAGGGTGAGGTCGGCCTCGCCGTCGGGAACGAGGGTGAACGCCGAAGGATCGTGCAGGAGCAGAAGTCGCAGGTGGTCGGGGAGCCGCGGGTTTCGCGCGCAGAGCTCCGCGAGGTGGGCTCCGCGGTCGCGCGAGACCCAGTCCGAGCCGAGGATCTGCACGGGTCCCGCCGACGTCTCGACGCAGGCCTGTGCATCGACGAGCAGTTGCACACCGACCGCTTCGAGCGCGGAGCGGATCTCTTCGGGTGCCTCGTGATCGTGGTTTCCCAGGCACGCGAAGCTCCGGCCCGCGAACTTCTCGAGTGGGTGCAGCGCGCGCGCGAGCGAGCCGGGAGAGCCCATGCCCTCCATCGTCAGCAGGTCGCCGGTCACGAGCACGAGGTCGGGATCGGACGCGAGCAATCGTTCCAGCGTGCGCTGCAGCTTCCCGACCGGCTGCCACGGCCCCAGGTGCGGATCCGCGATCTGCACGATCCGGAGTCCCCGCCGGTCCGACACGTTCCCGTGTCGCCGCTGCCGCTGAGACCTCGCCCGAACGAACTCGGCGGGCGCGTGGTCGTCGAGCTCGACGCGGACGAGCTCGGCGCGTGATCTCGCGGACGTCACCACGGAGACACCCGCGAGCGCGAGGGGAAGCAGGTCGAGCCAACGCAACGCCTCGAGCGGCGCATCGAGTCCGAAGAGCGCGAGCGCCCCACGCACCGGAAGCAGCGCGAGCAGGTAGACGCCGGACAGGAAGCCGGCCGCGAGGAAGGTCTGTCCGGCCACCGAGACGAGCCAGCGGAACACCGGCGCGCGCAGTCGCGCGTGGACGAGCGAGAGCAGGTGAATCCCCGCCGACGCCATGCCCCAGAGAAAGAGCCCGTCGAGCAGCCCGCGCGGAACGGTGCCGAAGAGCTCTCGCAGCCGCGCGTGCACGAGCACCGCGCCCGGCAGCGACATCGCCAGCACGGCGAAACCGAAGACGGCGTACGCACGGGATCGCACGCGCGCGGCGTGGGCCGGTACACCGAAGAGGATCAAGAGGGCGAGCGCGGGGAGTACGAGGTCCGGCGTCAAGGTCCGGCAGACTAGCGGGCGCGCGGGAATTCTCCCAGAATCGCGCCTTCGATCAGGAGGTCATCCCCTTGAAGCGAGACATCTTCAGCGACGAGCACGAGCTCTTCCGCGAGCAGTTCAAGCGCTTCGCCGTGAAGGAGCTCGAGCCGAAGATCGCCGGCTGGAACGAGAAGGGCATGAGCGACCGGGAGAGCTGGCGGCGCATGGGCGAGGAGGGCTTCCTCGGCGCGAACGCACCCGAGGAGTTCGGCGGCGCGGGCGGCGACTTCCTCTTCAACGCGATCGTCATGGAAGAGCTCGCGTACCTGCGCGCGCACGGGTTGATGGCGTCGCTGCACACCGACATCTGCATGCCGTACATCACGGAGTTCGGGACGAAGGAGCAGAAGGAGAAGTATCTGCCCGGCACGATCGCGGGCGAGATCATCCTCGGCATCGCGATGACCGAGCCGGGAACCGGCTCCGATCTCGCGAACGTGCAGACGACGGCGATCCGCGACGGGGATTCGTACGTTCTGAACGGTTCGAAGACCTTCATCTCGAACGGCCAGATCGGCGACCTCTTCGTCGTCGTTGCGAAGACCGAGCCCGATTCGGACCCGCCGCACCGCGGCATCAGCCTGATCCTCGTCGAGGCGAGCGCGCCGGGCTTCGTGCGTGGACGAAAGCTCGACAAGCTCGGACTTCGCGGCCAGGACACCAGCGAGCTCTTCTTCCAGGACTGCCGCGTGCCGCGTTCGAGCGTGCTCGGCGGCCACGAGGGCCGAGGCTTCAAGCAGCTGATGCAGAACCTGCAGCAGGAACGGCTCTGCATCGCCGTGGCCTCGATCGCGTCGTGCCGTCGCGCGCTCGACGACACGATGGACTACGTGAAGCAGCGCCGCGCGTTCGGCCAGCCGATCGCCGGCTTCCAGAACACGCAGTTCAAGCTGGCGGAGCTCGCCACCGAGGTCGAGGTCGGCCAGGCCTTCACCGACAGGCTGCTCGCCGCGCACGTGCGCAAGGAGAGCATCGTGACCGAGGTCTCGATGGGGAAGTGGTGGGCCACCGACCTGCAGAAGCGGCTGACGGCCGAGTGCCTGCAGCTGCACGGCGGCTACGGCTTCATGCTCGAGTACCCGATCTCGACCGACTACGCCGACGCGGCCGTCCAGTCGATCTACGCCGGAACGAACGAAATCATGAAGCGCATCATCGCGCGCAATCTCGGACTCGATCTCACCTGAAGGAGACGCACTGCATGCACCGATCGATCCTGGCCGCGTTCGTCGCGGCCTTCACCCTGTTCGGATTCATCACACCGGCAATCGCCGCAGAGGAGAAACCCATGGCCGCAACGGACCCGGCGATCGCCGAAATCGACGCCCAGATCGCGAACGCGAAGATCGACAAGACCGCCGATCGCTGGAAGCAGCGCCTGCCCAAGCCCGCGATGGCGAGCTTCACGAAGGGCAAGAAGTACACCTGGGTCCTCGACACCAACAAGGGTCCGATCGAGGTTCTTCTCTTCTCGGATGCTGCGCCGATGCACGTGACGAGCACGATCTACCTGACCAACATGGGCTTCTACGACGGCGTGATCTTCCACCGCGTGATCCCCGGTTTCATGGCGCAGGGCGGAGATCCGACCGGAACCGGAACGGGCGGCCCGGGCTACGAGTACGACGGCGAGTTCGGCGGCCCGAAGCACAGCAAGCCGGGCATCCTGTCGATGGCCAACCGCGGCCCACGCACGGATGGCAGCCAGTTCTTCCTGACCTTCGTGCCGACGCCGCACCTCGACGGCAAGCACACCGTCTTCGGTGAGGTGGCCAAGGGAATGGACACCGTGCAAGCGCTCGAGAAGGCGGGCTCGAGCAACGGACAGACCAAGGAGAAGCTCGAGATCAAGAAGGCGACGATTCGCGTCGACTAGACGCGCCGCCGCTCCGCGAGTCGGAAGTCCGGGAACTTCTGCACGACGAGATCTCGCTCGCCGAGGATCTCGTCGGGCAGCCCGGGCGTCGCGAGCCGAGGCATCGCATGCCCCCCGTGCCGGGTCCCGCCGCGTGGCTCGACCGATCGCCGGCCGCTCTCGAAGTCGCGAATGGAAGTCGCGCGCTCGTCTGCACTAAGCTCGACGCGTGTCGCGGCTCGAGAAGATCGTCGTCGTCGGAGCTTCGCTCGCGGGCCTGCGGACCGTCGAGTCGCTGCGTCAGCTCGGGTTCGGGGGAGAGATCGTGCTCGTCGGTGCCGAGAAGCACCTCCCCTACGATCGCCCGCCGCTCTCGAAGGAGATCCTCCAGGGCCGCTGGGACACCGACCGGCTGTCGCTCCGCAAACGACCGTTCGAGGATCTGCGCGTCGATCTTCGACTCGGGATCCGCGCGACCGCACTCGACACCCGCGCGCGCGAGGTGACGCTCGCCGACGGAGGGCGTGAGAGCTACGACGCGCTCGTGATCGCGACCGGCGCGTCCGCGCGCAGACTTCCCGGCCAGCCCGAGCTCGCGGGGCTGCATCTTCTCCGCACGCTCGACGATGCGCTCGCGCTGCGCGCCTCGCTCGAACGCTCGCCGCGCGTTCTCGTCGTCGGAGCGGGATTCATCGGCGCGGAGGTCGCGGCCTCGTGCCGCGCGCGCGGACTCGAGGTCGTCGTGATCGAGCCCTTGCCGGTACCGCTCGCGCGCGGGCTCGGCGAGCGCATGGGCCGACTCTGCGCGGATCTTCACCGCGAGAACGGTGTGGACCTGCGCTGTGGAGTCGGCGTCTCCGCCATCGAGGGCGACGGCCGCGTCGAGCGCGTCGCTCTCTCCGACGGCACGCGCGTCGCGGCCGACGTCGTCGTGGTGGGCATCGGCGTGGTACCCGAGACGCGCTGGCTCGAGGGTTCGGGCCTGGTTCTCGACGACGGCGTGGTCTGCGACGCGTACTGTGCGGCCGGACCGCCGGGGGTCTTCGCGGCGGGCGACGTTGCGCGCTGGCAGAACCCGCTCTTCGAGGAGACGATGCGCGTCGAGCATTGGAGCAACGCGGTGGAGCAGGGCGTCTACGTCGCGGAGCGGCTCGCGGGCAGCTCGGCCGGCGTGGAGCCGTTCGCGCCCGTGCCGTTCTTCTGGTCCGAGCAGTACGGTGTGAAGATCCAGTTCGCCGGCCGGATGCACGGTGACGACAGAGTCGAGGTCGTCGCCGGCTCGCTCGAGGAGCGCAAGTTCACCGCGCTCTACGGCCGAGCGGGCCGACTCACCGGCGTGCTCTGCTTCAGCCGGCCGCGTGACCTGGCGAAGTACCGGCGGCGGATCGCCGAGAAGAGCGCGTTCGCCGACGCGGTGGCGCTCGCCTCGAGCTAGGGCGCGAGCGCGGCCGCGAAGAGCGCACGCCGTGCGCGTGGGATCGGAACGAGCTTTCCGTCGTCGTTGACCAGTGCGTGCTCGGTGACCGCGGTGGCGATGAGCGCGTCGCCACGGCGCACCGCGTAGCCGATCGCGAGCGAGACGCGCTTCAGCCAGACGAGCCAGCAGGTGACCTGGAGGCGATCGTCGTATCGCGCAGCCTGCTGGTAGCGGACCTCGAGGCCGGTCACCGCGAAGTGCAGCCCCTCGGCGACGTACTCGCGATAGGGCCGGTCGTGCTGGTCGAGATACTCGATCCGCGCGAGCTCCAGGTAGTGCACGTAGCGCGCGTGGTGGACGACGCGCATCGCGTCGGTGTCGTAGAACGGCACGCGGTAGGAGATCGTCGCGGTCTTCGCTCCGGCGGGAGCTTCGCTGGGAAGGCGTGGCACGCGCGCAGTGTTCCGGTCGCCTCGCGCGGGGTCAAGGCTATCCTCGGGCGATGTCCCCGGTGGACCTGCCCTTCGCGATTCCGGAACGCGAGCTCACCTTCACGTTCGCGCGAAGCTCCGGCCCCGGCGGGCAGAATGTGAACAAGACCGAGACGAAGGCGACGCTGCGCTGGGCGGTCCGGCACAGCCCTTCGCTTCCCGACGATGTCCGCGCGCGTTTCCTTCGCGCCTACGCGAGCCGGATCACGACCGAAGGGGAGCTCGTGATCTCGTCGCAGCGCCACCGCGACCGCTCGCGGAACATCGACGACTGTCTCGAGAAGCTCGCTTCGATGTTGCGCCAGGTCGCGAAGCCGCGGGCCCGGCGCCGGCCGACGCGGCCGAGCCGGGGCGCCGTCGAGCGGCGCATCCGCGAGAAGAAGCGCCGCGCCGGGACGAAGTCCGCCCGCCGCAGACCCGCGGAGGACTAGCTCGTCGGAGGTCCGGAGAGCTCGGGGCCGCACTCGCGGAGCAGGCCGTCGAGCGCGAAGACGTGGTCGTCGTCGGCGGGCATCTCGCGGAGCGAACGCGCCAGCTCGCGCACGTACTCGGCGTTCGATCCGCTCGGACCGCGGGCCTGCGCGATCTGGGCGGCGATCGCGTCGAGCGGTGCGGGCCCGAGGTAGTTCGGATTGGCGGGCGTGGCGATGTAGACGAGGCCCGCCGTCCCCGTTCCGTCCCCGAAGTACAGATCGACCTGGCGGCGGTCGTATCCGCCGCGTTCCCGGTGGTCGAGATCGGCGAGCACGCACTTCACGCCGGACTCCGGCACACGATACGCGACGCCGTAGCAGCTCGACCCGACCTCGGGAAGCAACGTCACCACTCGTCCGGGCGAGCCCGGCACGCCGCGGTGATCGGTCGAGCCCTGCCAGAAGCGCCGCGTGAAGCCGCGGATCCAGGCATTGCGGCGCTCGGCGAAGGCGAACGCGGGCCGCCAGACCAGGGATCCGTATCCGAAGACCCAGAGGGCGTTGTCCATCGTTTCTGCCTGCTCCCGATACCGGCGCGCCGAGACTAGGCCAGCAAGAAGTGTCTTCAAGCGCCCACTCCCCAGGCCGAAAAGCAATGCGACCCCCGGAGATTTCGGAACGGCGGGAAGAACCCTGTAGGGGGCGGTCGAGGGAGCGTGTTGCGGATCGAAGAGCTCGCACGTCGCCTCGCCGACACACCTCGCGGTGTCGGGATCGCGCTCGTCATACTGACGCTGCTGGTCTCGCCGGGCTTCGTCCGCGTCACGGGCGATGTCTTGCCGCGCGCGCTGCCGAGCCAAGGGACGTTCGCCGGGCGCGACGTCGCGGTTCTCGAGCTCGGCTGCGCCGACGGGGTGTTCACGTCCTCGTGTCTGCGTCTCGTGACGCGCGTGACCCAAGCGCTCGAGGAGCACGGAGACCTGGTGGTGGACGCCCGCTCGCTCGCGAGCGCTCAGGTCGTGCGCGTGCGGAACTCGCAGCTGCGGGTCGAGCCGCTCGGCGCGCGCCCGCCCGCGAACGAGCCCGAGCTTCGCGCGCTGCACGCTCGCGTGCGCGGCGACGACGCGCTGGTGCAGCGATTCGTCGCGCCCGATCGCCCCGCGACCTTCGTCTACGCGGAGCTCGCGGGCGGGCGGAAGGCGACAGAGCTTCGCGCGCTCGTCGAATCGATCCGCGCGGCCTTCGAACGCCCGCCGAAGCTCCGGGTGACGCTCGTCAGTGTAGGGTCGGGCGAGCCCGCGCAGGCCTGGCTGGAATGGCTGGCCGTCGCGTCGCTCGCGCTCGCGCTCCTGCTCGCACCGGGAGGGCTTCGCGCCGGGTTGATCGCCGGGGTCGGGGCCGTCGCGTTCGCGGGCTTCGCGCACACGCTTCTCGGCATCTTCGGCGGGGAGATCGAAGCGCGCGGTCGATTCGTTCCCGGGCTTCTCGCCGCGAGCGCGTTCTCGACGAACCTCCTGCTGATCGCTCGCTCGCGCGCCGAGCGGCTTCGCGGGTCCTCGCCGCGGACCTCGGCCGCGTCGGCACTCGCGGCGTTCGGCCCCTCACTCGCATTCGGCGCTCTCGTCTCGCTCGGCGGTCTCGCGGCCCTGCTCGCGTTCGAGCCCGAGGTACCGCTCGCCCGCGGGCTGGCGGTCGCGTCGGGACTGGCCGTGGCGCTCGTCGCGTATCCACTCGGCATCGCGCTCCTGGGCCTGATCGCCTGGCCCGCTCTGCTCAGCCACAGCGTCGGCGAATTCGCGTCGGAGGTTTCGAGGCGCGTCGAGCGCGCGTTCGTCGGCACGCGCTCGATCGCAGCCCTCGCCGTCGTCGGCGTCGCGCTCGTCGGGGGGATGCTCGTCGCGCTCTCGCCCGATCCGGGAGCGCGGGAGCTGCGAAGCGTCGTGCTCGACTCGGGCGAGCCCGGCGGTGCTCTCGACCCGGTCTTCCTCGAACGGGTCGCGGCGTTCCAGCGCCGGGTGGAGTCGCGCCCGGAAGTCCTCTGGTCGACCTCGCTGGTCGATACGGCGCTCGCGCCGGCGAATCGCGCGCTTCACGATGGCGACGTCCTGTTCGCGACCGTACCCCTGACCCGCACCGACGTCGATCGCGCGCTCCGCCCGTGGCAACGCGAGCATCGCTCGCTTCTCGCGCGACAGATCGACCGGGAGAATCGCAGGGTCGCCGTCGACCTGCTGATCGCACCGAGCCTCGAAGTGCCTGCGCCTGCACCCGCTCGGCCGATCGCGAGCGCGCTCCTCACCATCGGTCTGGTCGCGGTGATCGGATTCGCGCTTCTCGGCAGCGCGCGAGGCGGATGGATCTGCGCGTTGCACGCCGCAATCGTTTCGGCGGTCCTGCTCGGCTTGTCGGGCGCGCTTCCCGACGGGCTGCGCGGAGCGGGAGCCGCGTTCGCGCCGATCTCCGCCGCCATCGGCGCGGGGTTCGGCCTGCTGCTTCTCGCGTCGATCCGGGAGCGGCTCGAAGCGGGGGCCGATCTCGAGATCGCGCTCTCGCTCGCGTTGCGCGAGACGGGGCCCGCCCTTTCAAGCGCCGCCTTCGCGAGCACGGGCTGCGTCCTGCTCGTCGGAGCGGGATCGGGCACGCCGACTGCCTTCGTCATCCTCGCGGGTCTCGGGCCGCTGCTCGCCGCGGCCTGCGTGCTGGTGGTCGCGAAGCCGCTCGTGCGCCTCGCGCGCGCGCGATTCTTCTCCGAGCGCGTTTCGCATCGCCCGGGAGTGTCGGAGCGCGAGGCCTAGGTTCCGCGTCGAGGACGCTCCGACGCGATCGCCTCGCTAGGGGCAGACCCCTCCTTCGTCGACCAGGCCGTCGCAGTCGTCGTCGAGACCGTTGCAGACTTCCGGGCTCGGGAAGGAATTGGCGGAGCAGATCAGCGCGCCGGAGAGACAGCTCTGGGTGCCGGCGGCGCAGATTCCGGGCTGACCGGTCGAGCAGGAGCCACCGCCGCCCGGGTTGCCGTCGTCGATCGCGCCGTCGCAGTCGTCGTCGAGACCGTTGCAGACTTCCGCGGTTGGCGAGCTGTTGGCGGAGCAGATCAGCGCGCCGGACAGGCAGCTCTGGGTACCGGCGGCGCAGATTCCGGGCTGACCGGTCGAGCAGGAGCCACCGCCACCCGGGTTGCCGTCGTCGATCGCGCCGTCGCAGTCGTCGTCGAGACCGTTGCAGACTTCGAGTGCGGGCAGGAGTTCACCGGTGCATGTTCCCCAGACACTCCCGCCGGTGCAGGTTCGAGTGCCGGCCGAACAGACGCCGATACCCTGCGTACCGGGCGGCCCGGAGTAGCACGCCTCGACCTGTCCGGGAGTGCAGGTGCCGAGCAGCGCGCTCACCGGGGTACAGGTCCAGACGCCCGAGAGATAGCGGAGGATGTCTCCTTCGCTGCACGATTGTAGAAGTGTCTCCGCGCCCTGCGCGCGGAACGCGAAGGCCTCGGACGTGATCCTCTGGCGTGGTTCGAGTGTCTCGCCCTCGACCACCACCTCGAGCCAGAGATCGTCGAGATCGAATACCGACGGATCGAGCGCGGCGACAGAGCCGAGCACGACCTGGAAGACACCGTCGATCGCGAGGACCGACGGGTGCGTCTCGACGAAGAGGGGGGTCCCGCCGGTCAGCGTCGGCAGAATCCGGAACGTCAGCGCGAAAGTTCCGTCGAGAGGCGCCCCGGCGTCGTCGAGGAGACGCCCCTGGTAGTTGATCAGCGCCGGCGCCGCCGCCGCCGTGTGAGCCAGGGCGATGACGAGGGCGGAGGCGAAGAGGCACGCCCTTCCGATCGAGCGTGCACGCGATGCGCGGCGATCGGCTGGACGACTCGCGCGCTGCTCCCGGACCATCGCATCGACCTCCTGGTGATTTCAGATCGTCCCGGCAGCGTGATCCTCCACCCCCAGAGGAGGCGAAGTCAATCTCCGCGGACTCCGCGCTCGATGCCGGTTCCGAGAGCGGGGCGTCCGAGTGAGAGGGATTGCGCGAGAATCGCGCGAGGGCGCAAAATGGCGGCGGAGGTTCACACCTTGGTGTCGCGACGTTGGACCGGGATGGCGCTTGCCGTCGCGCTTTGGGCGATCGCTCTGCCGGCAAGCTCGGTCGAACTTTCGAGCGCGAGCTACCGGATCTTGGGCTCGAGCCTGAGCGGTGGAAGCGATGTGGCCATGACCAGCACCGCACCGAGTCCCCGGATCGGCGCGCTCGGCGGCTCGATCGGGCAGTCCGAGGCGCTCGGGTTCTCCGGCAGCCTGCTGACCTTGCGCACGATCGCGCCCGGTTTCTGGCCGATCCTCGGGGGCGGCTTCCCGACGCTCGACGTCGATGCCGACGCGATCGCGGCCTACCGTGACAACTGCCCGTTCAGCTACAACCCCGCGCAGACCGACGGCGGCGGCATCCTGACCGCGTCCGCGGACGGGATCGGGGACGCGTGCCAGTGCGCGGACGTGGACGACAACGGAGTCGTCGACGATCTCGACATCGAGGCGTATCGCGAGGCGCTCGCGGACCCGATCGCTCTGGGGCTGACACCCGCCGGCGTCGCGAAGTGCTCGGTGATCGACAGCTCCGGGCCTTGCGAGGTGCTCGACGTCGCCGTGATCGTCCGCGCGCTCGAGCCGACGCCGCTCCTGCCGGGAATCGATCAGGTCTGCACCGCCGCCAGCCCGCCGTAGCCCTGGATGCGGATCTCGAGATACGCGCGCTTGCCGTAGCGGCCCGAGATTCGCGAGAACAGGTCGAGCAGGCGCATCTGCCAGCCGTACTTCGCGAGCAGGAGTTCGTTGGCGCGCGCGATCTCTGCCTTCGAGTCGACGATTCTCGCCTGCGCGTCGTGCCACGGGCCGTGGAGCTTTCCGCGCGCATCGCACGCCGCCACGCGCGCCCGAGGCGAGTTCCGCAGGCGCTTCACCTTCCCCGAGTCCCCGGCGGTGAAGACCCAGAGGCTCGTTCCGTCGGCGGCGAACCAGACCGGCGTTTCGACCGCGCGCCCATCGCGGCGGAAGGTCGCAAGACTGAGGTAGCTCTCGCCCTCGAGCACGGCGCCGAGTCTAGGACAGAGCGGCGGGGCGCGCGCGCGGTCGTGCGTTATTCTCGCGCGCCGTCCGGGAGGAGCGCGTGTACACCCCGCGAGAGATCGCCGAATACGCCGCATTCCGAAGCGCCATGGCGGCGCTGCGCGCGCTTCCGCTTCCGCAGGCGCAGCGGATCGGCGCGGCCGCTGCGCGCCGAATCTTCGACTTCGGCGGCAAACGCGTCGGCTACGTGCTCGCGAATCTTCGAATTGCCTTTCCCGAGCTGCCGGAGGCCGAACGGCGCGCGATCGGACGCGAGAGCTACGTCCAGTTCGCCTGGACCGTGATCGACGTCGCGCGCAGTGCGCGCTGGGGACCGCAAGAGCTTCTCGCGCGCGTCGAGATCGAGGGTCAAGAGCACATCGACGCGGCCGTCGCGAAGGGACGGGGTGCAATCGGGCTCACGCTTCACCTCGGCAGCTTCGAAATGGTGATGCGGATCGTGCCGGCCATCGGGCTGCCGCTCACCGTGATCGGGCGGCCGCTCACGAATCGACTTCTGCGCCGCGACATGCACGCGCAGCGCACCAGCACCGGCGCCGAGCTCCTGCTCCACCGCAACGTCGCGCCGCAGATGCTGCGCGCGCTTCACAAGGGACGGTTCATCGCCGTGCTGAACGACCAGTACAAGCCCCGATCGAAGGGGATCTTCGTGCCGTTCTTCGGTGTGCGAGCCTCGACCTCGCCCGGACCCGCGGTGATCGCGCTGCGCGCCGGCGCACCGATCCTGCCGGCGGCATTCATCCGAATCGGACCCGACCGACACCGAATGGTGGTGCGACCGCCGCTCCCGATTCCGGATACCGGAGACCGGAAGAAGGACGCGGAGCTGCTCACCGCGAGCGGGAACGCCGCCCTCGAGGCCTTCATTCGCCAGGTTCCCGAGCAGTGGATGTGGAGTCACCGGCGCTTTCGACACAGTCCCGACCTGCCGGATGATCCGTACGCGGGGCTCTAGAGCCCCGTGACGTCGGTCCGCTACGATCCCCGCGTGACTCGCGGTCTTCGGTTCGCGCTTCTCGTGCTCGCGCTCGCCATTTCCCTGTCGGTTCGCGCGCGCGCCGCCGAGGCCCCCGTCGTGATCCTGCTCTCGTGGGACGGGATGCGGCACGACTACCCCGACCGCACGAAGACGCTCGCGCTCGCGCGCATGCAGCGCGACGGTGTGCGCGCGGCGCGGCTGATCCCGGTGTTTCCGTCGAGCACGTTTCCCAACCACGTCTCGCTCGCGACCGGCACCTACGTCGATCGGCACGGGATCATCGGCAATCGGTTCACGGATCGTGCGGGCCGGAAGTTCGACTACAGCAACGATGCGAGCTGGATCGAGGCGGAGCCGCTCTGGATCGCGGCCGAGCGGCAGGGCGTGCGGGCGGCGACGTTCTTCTGGGTCGGATCCGAAACCGATTGGCGCGGTCGCTCCGCGACCTACCGGATGAAGCCGTTCACGAGCTCGATCGGCGAGGCCGCGAAGGTCGACCAGATTCTCGAGTGGCTGGACCTGCCGCCCGATCGACGCCCGGGACTGGTCATGTCGTGGTGGCACGGCTGCGACCACGTCGGGCACGAGATCGGGCCGAACAGCCCGGAGATCGCGAAGCAGCTCCTCGCCCAGGACGCGGAACTCGCGCGGCTCTTCGCCGGACTCGACGCGCGGCGGGCTTGGAGCCACACGACCGTGATCGTCGCGAGCGACCACGGAATGGGCGAGGTCGTGGAACGCATCGACGCGAGCACTGCGCTGCGCTCACGGGGTATTCGCGCGCGGCTCGAACCCAGCGGCGGCGAGGCGCAGGTGTATTTGGAGGATCCGGCGGAGCGCGAGGCGGCGCTCGCCGCGCTCGCGGACGTCGACGGACTTCGGGCCTACACGGAACAGAGTCTCCCGCCGTCGTACCGAAGTTTCTTCCCCGGCCGCAGCGGCGACCTCACGCTGGTGGCTTCGCCTCCGCGACTGCTCGCTCCACTGCGCGCGCTCGGCGGCGCGCACGGGTACGACCCGGAGATTCCCGAAATGGGAGCGGTCTTCTTCGCCCTCGGTCGCGGTGTGCCCGCGGGCGCGAGGCTCGGCGACGTGCGCGTGATCGACGTCGCGCCGACCGCCGCGGCGCTGCTCGGCATCGAGCCCCCGGCGAAGTCCGAGGGGCGCGCCCTGTTTCAGACCGACTCGAAGAGCGACGCGAAGCCCTGACCGCCGCCGACGCACATCGTCACGATGCCGTAGCGCTTCTTGCGGCGCTTCAGCTCCCGCAGGATGTGGCCGGTGAGTCGCGAGCCGGTCATGCCGAACGGATGCCCGATCGAGATCGAGCCGCCGTTGACGTTCAGCTTCTCGTCGGGAATTTCCAGCACGCGCTGCACCTGAAGCACCTGTGAGGCGAACGCCTCGTTCAGCTCGATCAGGTCGATGTCGTCCATGCTCATGTTGAGCCGCTTCAGCAGCTTCGGCACCGCGTAGATCGGGCCGATGCCCATCTCGTCGGGCTCGCAGCCCGCGACCGCGGAGCCGCGGTAGATCCCGATCGGTTCGATTCCGAGCGAGTTCGCGCGACCCGCCGACATCATCAACGTCGCGGATGCGCCGTCGGAGAGCTGGCTCGCGTTTCCCGCCGTGACCGATCCGCCCTCGGGCTTGAACACCGGCGCGAGCTTGCGCAATCCCTCGATCGTCGTGTCGGGCCGATTGCACTCGTCCTTGTCGACGACGCAGTCCTCCTCGCGTGGCTCTTCGCCCTTCTTTTGCACGAGCCGACGCGTCTTCATCGGGACGATCTCGTCGTCGAAGTAGCCGAGCTCCTGGCCGCGGGCGGTCCGCTGCTGGCTCAGCAGCGCGTACTTGTCCTGATCCTCGCGCGAGACCTTGTAGCGCTCGGCCACGTTCTCGGCGGTGACTCCCATCGCCATGTACAGGCCGGGGGACTTCTTGATCGCGACCGGATTGACCAGGCGCTTCGTGTTCTGCGATCCGTCCTGCATCATCGTGATCGTCTCGACACCGCAGCCGATGGCGATGTCCACTCCCTCGTTCACGATCTGATGCGCGGCCATCATGATCGCCTGCGAGCCGGACGAGCAGAAGCGATTCACGGTGGTCGCGGCGACGGATGTCGGAAGCCCGGCGACGATGGTCGCGATGCGCGCGACGTTCATGCCCTGCGCTCCCTCGGGCATTCCGCAGCCGGCGATCACGTCGCCGACCTCCGCCTTGTCGACGTTCTTGTTGCGGACGAAGAGCTGCGTGAGACAGTGCGCGAGCTGATCGTCCGGTCGCGTCAGGTTGAACGAGCCGCGGTGCGCCTTCGCGAGGGCGGTGCGGACGCTGTCGACGATCACGGCTTCACGAGACATGGGCAGTCCTCCGGCAATGAGGGAAGCGGACGGGCGGGATCATACTAGACGGGCGGGCGGGACGCGAAACGGGATCCCGGCCGTCCGATTCGAGCCCTCTCCTCTGTCGCTCGAGTCGGCTCAGTTCCGCTCACCTCGAAGGTCCCGGTCGGCGGATCTTGTATGCTGCACCGCCATCCGTGAAGGGGACCGAGAGATGCCGCACGCAATGGGAGGCCGACGGCCGCTCGGGTTGGCGTACTGGCCGCTGCCCGAGGACGACCCGAAGGTCGCCATTCGTCGCGAGGACGTGAGGATCGTCACTCCCGATGGAGCGCTCGTGCGCGGGGTTCTCTGGACGCCACCCGCGGGCCAGCCGTGGAAGACGGCGATCGTGCTCTCGCATCCGCGCGGAGACTTCTCGATCCACTACGCGTGTCCGCTGCTCGCGGCCGCGGGCTACGCCGTGCTCGGCTTCGCGACGCGCTACATCAACAACGACATCGATTGCCTGCACGAGAGCTGTACGGTGGACGTCGAGGCGGCCGTCACCGAAATGCGTCGCCGTGGCGCAGAGGCCGTGGTGCTGCTCGGAAACAGCGGCGGCGGCTCGCTGATGGCGCTCTCGCACAAGGAGAAGGGCGTCGGTGACGGCTGGATCGCGATCGCCGCGCACCCGGGCGAGGGCGTGTTCATGAATCAGGTGATCGACCCGTCGGTCGCCGACGAGAACGATCCCGAGTCCGTGATTCCCGAGCTCGACATGTACGACCCGGGGAATGGCTGGCGGCCGTGGCCCGAACCCTGTCGCTACGACCGGGCCTGGCTCGCGCGTTACCGCGCGGCGCAGGTCGCGCGCGTCGCGCGGATCGACGCGATCGCCAAGAGCTCGATCGCGAGCGCCGAGAGCGCCGCGCGAATCGGGAAGCCGATCGACCGGAAGTCGGATCCCGGGGCGTGGCGGTATTGGCGACAGCGCGCGGTGCACGCGAAGTACATGGTCATCTACCGCACGCTCGCGGATCCGGCGTACCTCGATCTGACGATCGATCCCGACGACCGGCCGATGGGCTCGCTCTTCGCGTTCCCCGACCCATTCGACGGAAACTACGGGCGCTTCGGCCTCGCGCGCGTGATGACGGCGCGCGGCTGGCTCTCGACCTGGTCGGGAATCTCGTCGCACGCGAAGCTCGAGGACACGATGCCGTTCGTGCGGGTGCCGGCGCTGATCCTCCATCCGACCGCCGACACGGAGATCCGCTTGTCGCAGGCTCGGGCGATCCGTGACGCCTGCGCGTCTCCCGACATCGAGTACCACGAGCTCGCGGGCGCTCCGCACTACCTGGAAGGGCGCCGCCCGGAGGCGATGGAGATCACGGCTTCCTGGCTGCGCGCGCGGTTTCCGTGAGCCAGTCCGGCTCGGAGAAACTCTCGCTGGCGGTGAAGCTCGTCTACGGAGCGCCGAGCTTCGCGGGCGCGGCGATGGCGATTCCCGTCGCCGTCCACATGCCGAAGTTCTACACCGACTCGGTGCTGGTGCCGCTGGGCTGGGTGGCACTCGCCATGGCGCTCGCGCGGGTGCTCGACGCGATCCTCGATCCCTTCGTCGGCTGGATGAGCGATCACACGCATTCGCGTTGGGGAAGGCGCCGTCCCTGGATCGCCGTCGCCGCGCCGCTCGCCGCGCTCGCCTTCATCGCGCTCTTCACTCCCCCCGCCTCGCTCGACTCCACCGACGCCGCGATCTGGTTCGGCACCACGCTCATGCTCTTCTTCACCCTGCAGATGGTCTACGGCCTGCCGCACGGCGCGCTCGGGCCGGAGCTCACGCTCGACTATCACGAGCGTTCGACCCTGTTCTCCGTGCGCGAGGCGTTCGCGTTGGTCGGGACGATCCTCGCCGCGATCGCGCCGTCGCTGCTGCACGAAGTCTTCGGCGATCCGCGCCGCGAGTTCACGATGATGGCGGTCGTCTACGCCGCGCTGATGATCGTTCTCTACTGGACGCTCGTCGGCGTCGTCCGGGAACGCCCGGACTTCGCGAAGCGGGAATCGAATCCGCTCGTGCCCGGTGTGCGGCGCGCGCTGCGCAATCGCCCCTTCTTCATCCTCTTCGCCTGCTACATCGTCGCGAGCATCCCCGGCGCGATTCCCGGTCTGCTCATGCCCTATTTCAACGAGTACGTGATCCAGCCCGAGCACCCCGAACGCTGGCTCGGTGTCTTCCTGCTGACGTACTTCGGCTCGGGTCTGCTCTGTCTGCCGCTCTGGCTCTTCGCCGCGCGGCGATTCGGCAAGCAGAACGCCTGGCTCGCGAGCTTCATCATGGGGATCACGGGCGGAACGGCGATGTTCTTCCTCGGGAAGGGCGACACGATCGGACTCCTGTTCCTGATCGCGTGGTCGGGATCGTCGTTTGGCGCCGGGCTCTTCCTGCCGCCGGCGATCCAGGCCGACGTCACGGACTACGACGAGCTCCACACCGGAAAGCGTCGCGAGGCGCAGTATCTCGCGTTCTGGGGACTCGTTCCGAAGTTCATCGTGATTCCGAGCGCCTCGGTTCCGCTCTCCGTGCTCGCGTGGCTCGGCTACGCACCGAACCAGCCGCAGACTCCGGAGGTGATCCTCGCGATCAAGGCGATCTTCGCGCTGACGCCGGCGGCCTTCTCGATCGTCGCGTTCTTCATCGCCTGGCGCTTTCCGATCACCGAGGCCATCCACCGCCAGATCCTGCTCGGGGTGGCGGCGCACAAGCGCGGCGAGTCCGCGATCGATCCGCTGACGGGTCAGGTGGTGATGCCGCCCGGGCACAAGGACGTCGACGAGAAGACGGGCTGGTTCCTCGACACGTTCTCGCGCGGCGAGCTGCTCCGCGTGCTGCGCCACGGCCCGCAGCGCGCGCTCGGCGACGTCGTGCGCGTCACGATCGCGTCGCTCGCGCTCTCGATCGGTGTCGCGGTCTGGGTGATCTACGACCTCGCGGCCACGGGCGGGAATCCGGGACCATTCGCGGTTCTCGCCATCGTGACCGCCGGCTTCTCGTTCACGGCGTTCGCCTTTCACCTGCTTCGCGTCGGTCCGGCGTTGCGGCTGCGCAAGGCGGGAATCACGGTCGAGACGCTGCGTGCGCACCTCGATCACGCGAACGGGTCGGGTGTCGTCGCAGCGATGGCGGAAGGCGAGGGTGCCGAGCGGCCCGGCTGAACGGTCGATGAACGGACGGATCGTCGCGGCCCGCGGCCTGCGCGGGTTCGCCGACGGGGTCGTCAGCGTCGTCTTGCCCGGCTATCTGACGCTCGTCGGGTTCTCGTCGGGCGAGATCGGCGCGCTCGCGACGTCGGCGCTGCTCGGCAGCGCGTTGCTCACGCTCGGCGTCGGGCTCGCGGGCGATCGCGCCCCGCCGCGAAGCGTGCTGCTCGGAGCCTGCGCGCTGATGATCGCGACCGGGCTCGGCTTCGCGAGCGTCGAGTCGTTCGCGTTCCTGCTCGCGATCGCATTCGTCGGGACGTTGAATCCGACCGCCGGCGACGTGTCGGTCTTCCTGCCCGACCGAAGTGGCGTTGCTCGGCCGCGAGAGCGACACACGCGCGCGTACCGCCCTGTTCGCGCGCTACAACCTCGCGGGTGCGCTGCTCGGCGCCCTCGGCGCGCTCGCGACGGGCTTGCCCGAGCTCGCCGTCTCGATGCTCGACGTCGAGCTCCCGACCGCGCTGCGTTCGGTCTTCGCGCTCTACGCGGGGTTCGGCGTGGTGCTCGTCGTGCTCTATGCGCGGCTCGGGCGCGAGACCGGCGCGCCGCCGCGCGCGAGCTTCGCGCGGGCCGCTCACGCGCTCGCGGAGCATCGTGCTCCGGCTGACGACTCTGTTTGCGCTCGACTCGTTCGGCGGCGGCTTCGCGGTGCAGACGATCATGGCGCTCTGGCTCTTCCAGCGCTTCGGGCTCTCGCTCGCGGAAGCGGGCGCGTTCTTCTCGGCGGCCGGCGTGCTCGGCGCGTTCTCGCAGCTCGCGTCGGCGCGCCTCGCCGCGCGCTTCGGCCTGATCGAGACGATGGTCTACACCCACATTCCCGCGAACCTGTTCCTGATCGCCGCCGCGTTCATGCCCAACGCGGAGCTCGCGCTCGACGTTCCTGCTCCTGCGTTCATCGCTCTCGCAGATGGACGTCGCCGCGCGCCAATCCTACGTGATGGCGGTCGTGCCCCCCGAGGAGCGCGCCGCGGCGGCGAGCGTCACGAACGTGCCGCGAAGTCTCGCCTCCGCTCTCTCGCCGATGATCGCGGGTGCGTTGCTCGAGCGGTCGTCGTTCGGTTGGCCGCTCGTCGTCGCGGGCTCCGTCAAGATCGTCTACGACCTGCTCCTGCTCTGGCAGTTTCGCTCGGTGCCGCCGCGGTCTATTTCAGACGGGGGTCCGACGTCTCGGTGAGCTCGAGCTCGGGATGGCGCGCGACCGCGCGTTCGACGTGCCACTCGCTCTCGGCGAGCAGGACCGGCTTCCCGTCGCGATCCGCCACGAGCTTCATGCTCTCGGAGTAGCGAAGCAGATCCGCAGCCACGGCGCCGTGGACCCAGCGCGCGATCCTGTAGGGCAGCGGCGCGAGTCGCAGCTCGACGCCGTACTCGGACGCGAGCCGCGCAACGATCACGTCGAACTGAAGCGGGCCGACGACGCCGAGGATCTGCGCGGCCGCACCGGTGTCGGTGAAGAGCTGCACCGCGCCCTCCTGCGCGAGCTGGTCGAGACCCTTGGCGAGCGCCTTGCGGCGCTCCACGCCCGCGAGCTCGACGCGCCGGAAGTGCTCGGGCGAGAACGTGGGAATTCCCGCGTAGGCGAGCCCGGCCTTCTCGGCCAGCGTGTCGCCGATCCGGAACACGCCCGGATCGAAGAGGCCGACCACGTCGCCGGCGAACGCCTCTTCGACTTCCTCGCGGCCCTGTCCCATGAGCAGCGTCGAGTTCGCGAGCCTCACGGGCTTTCCGGTGCGGGCGAGCGTCGCGCTCGCGCCCCGCTCGAAGCGGCCGGAGCAGATACGCAGAAATGCGACGCGGTCGCGGTGGTCGGGATCCATGTTCGCCTGGATCTTGAACACGAATCCCGAGAAGCCGTCCTTGATCGGATCGACCACGCCCGCCGACGATTCGCGCGGTCCGGGGCAGGGCGCGAGTTCGAGAAAGCGTTCCAGGAACGGAAGCACCCCGAAGTTGGTGAGCGCGCTGCCGAAGAACATCGGCGTCTGGCGTTGCGCGCGCACGGCCTCGGCGCTGAACACGGCCCCGGCTCCGTCGAGAAGCGCGAGCGCGTCTCCGACGCTCGCGTCCTCGGGCGATCCGGCGACTTCGCGCTGGTCCACCTTCTGCGTACCGTGCTTGCCGCCCGCGAAGTAGAGCGAGCGCAGACCGATCCGGTCGTAGACGCCGCGAAACTCGGTGCCCGCGCCGATCGGCCAGTTCACCGGTACGGCGTCGATCCCGAGCACGTCCTCGATCTCGCTCATCAAGTCGAGCGGATCACGCCCGTGGCGGTCCATCTTGTTGACGAACGTGAAGATCGGGATGTGCCTCAGGCGACAGACCTCGAAGAGCTTGCGCGTCTGCGCCTCGACTCCCTTCGCGGCGTCGATCAGCATCACCGCGGCGTCGGCGGCCATCACCGTGCGATACGTGTCCTCGCTGAAGTCCTTGTGACCGGGCGTGTCGAGGATGTTCACGCGGTAGCCCGACCAGTCGAAGTGCATCACAGAGCTCGAGACCGAGATCCCGCGCTGCTTCTCGAGCTCGAGCCAGTCGCTCGTCGCGTGGCGTGCCGCGCGTTGCGCGCGGACCGCGCCGGCCTCGCGCAGAGCTCCGCCGAAGAGCAGCAGCTTCTCGGTCAGGGTCGTCTTGCCGGCATCCGGGTGCGAGATGATCGCGAACGTGCGACGGCGCTCGACCTCGCTGCGAATCCGCCGCTCGCTGCCTTCCATGCGGCGTCTTTCTAACGGAAACGCCCGAATCATCAAGCTCTTTCGGGCGGACACCGATGGAATCGATCGCGGCATTCGTGTCGCAAAGGACGGCCGATGTCGGGTGCATCGCGACGAATGCGCAATTGGCTCGCGCTGATCGATCGCGTCGTGCCGACCGCGATTCACCACGCCGATCCGATCGAGCGGCAGCGGGCCCGTCTGGTCGTCTTCAATACCTCCGTGTTCCTCGCCTACGGGGTCTTCCAGGGCGCGATGGAGATCGCGGTCGAGACCCGCGAGCGTGCGCAGCTCGCGATCGGAATCCTGGTTCTGGGAGTCGGCGCCGGGCTCGCCGCGCTCGCCTGGCTGCGCCGACGCGCCGACAGCGCCGCTGCCGCCTGGACCACGGTGATCACGCTCTTCACCGTGATCACGGTGATCACGTACACCAAGGGCGGAATGGACGCGCCGGGACTCTCCTGGTTCGTGGTCCTGCCGGTCGTCGCGCGCGCCCTGTGCGGTAGCCGAAGCGCGTTGGTCTTCGCGGCTGCGTCGCTGGTCGTGGTGCTCACCTTCGCGCTCTTCGAGACCTACGGCGTGCCGGTCCCCCCGGCTCCGACGGGCGCGGCGCTCGGGGTCAAGCGCGTGGTCGCGATCTGCGCCGGAGCGATCCTCTGCGCGGGGCTCGTGTACATGAACGGAGTGGTCGAACAGGAGGCGCAGGCGGCGCTCGTGGCCATGCGCGACTCGGCGACACAGGCGAACCGCGCGAAGAGCTTGTTCGTGGCGAACGTGTCGCACGAGATCCGCACGCCGATGACCGCGATCCTCGGCTATACCGACGTTCTCGCCGAGCCGGGTCTCGACGAGGGCGAGCGGAACGAGGCGATCGAGACGCTGCGCCGGAACGGCCGGATCCTGCTCGCGCTGATCAACGACATGCTCGACCTGTCGAAGATCGAAGCCGGTGGCCTCGAAATCCGCAAGCGCGAGATCTCGCCGATCTCGGCCGTGCAGCAGGTCGTCGCGCTGCTGCGCGACCGCGCACGCGTGAAGGGCATGGCGATCGAGGCCGAGTTCACGTCCGATCTGCCGCCGGCGTTGTGGACCGATCCGGTCCGGCTGCAGCAGATCCTCGTGAACCTGATCGGCAACGCGATCAAGTTCACGGAGCAGGGCGGCATACGCGTGTCGGTGTCACTCGAATCGGATGCCCCGATCCAGCGCGTCCGCTTCGATGTGATCGATTCCGGGATCGGAATCGCCGACGCCGACCGCGGGCGCATCTTCGAGCCGTTCTCCCAGGCGGATGCGACGGAGTCCAGACGCTACGGCGGGACGGGGCTCGGCCTCGCGATCTCGCTCCGGCTCGCGGAGGGACTCGGTGGCGAGCTCACCCTGGCGAGCGCGCCCGGCGCCGGTTCCACCTTCAGCCTGTGCCTGCCCGTGATCGAGCCGAGCGTGGACGAGCGGGACGCCCGGCATCGACCATGGCCGCGGAGCGAGCCGGTCGAGCCCGAGACGTCGTGGGCGGGTCCGCTGCCGACGCTTGGCGGCCGGGTGCTGGTGGCGGAGGACGGCCCGGACAACCAGCGGCTGATCGTCCGACTGCTCGAACGCGCGGGGCTCGAGGTCGAGGTCGCCGCCAACGGCCGCCTCGCGGTGGATCGGGCGCTCGAAGCGGAGCCGTCGGGTTCACCCTTCGACGCGGTGCTGATGGACATGCAGATGCCCGAGCTCGACGGCTACGCGGCGACGCGTGCGCTTCGCGAAGGTGGTTACGCGCGACCGATCATCGCGCTCTCCGCGCACGCGATGCGAGAGGACCGTGACCGGTGTCTCTCCGTCGGCTGCGACGCCTTCGCATCCAAGCCGATCGACCGGCGCGCGCTGCTGACGCTGCTCGCGGAACACCTGTCGAAAGCTCTACCCTCGCCCCCGGCATAGAGTCGAGGAGGTCGGGGATGCGTCTTTCGGGGAAGGTCGCGCTGATCACGGGCGCGGGAAGCGGCATCGGCCGCGAGACCGCGCTGCTCTTCGCGCGCGAGGGTGCGCAGGTCGTCATCGCAGACCTCGACGAGGTCGCGGGCGAGCGCACGTCGCGCGAGGTGAAGCAGGCCGGGGGCCGCTGCATCTCGGTGCGCGCCGACGTCTCGAAGGTCGAGGACGCGCGTGCGATGGTCGAAGTGGCCGAGCGCGAGTTCGGCGCGTTGCACGTGCTGATGAACAACGCCGGTATCTCACACATCGACGACAACGGCGCGGTGGACACCGAGGAATCGGTCTGGGACCTGACGATGCGCGTCAACCTGAAGGGCCCGTTCCTCGGCTGCAAGTTCGGCATTCCCGCACTCCAGAGGGCCGGGGGCGGATCGATCATCAACGTCGCGTCGTTCGTCGCCGTGCTCGGCGCGGCCACGCCGCAGCTCGCCTACACGTCCAGCAAAGGGGGCGTGCTCGCGATGTCGCGCGAGCTCGCCGTGATTCACGCGCGACAGAAGATCCGGGTGAACGCGCTCTGTCCGGGACCGCTTCGAACCGAGCTTCTGATGAAGTACCTCGATACGGAAGAGAAGCGCCAGCGCCGGCTCGTGCACGTGCCGATGGGACGCTTCGGCGAGGCCGAGGAGATCGCGCGCGCCGCGCTCTGGCTCGCGTCGGACGAGTCGTCGTTCACGACCGGCGCGACGTTCCTCGTCGACGGTGGAATCACCGCCGCGTACGTGACCCCGACGTAGCGCGAGTCAGTACCGAGTGATGCCGGGCCGATTCGCGTAGCCGAGGTACGCGATCCTGCGGAAGCCGATGTCCATGTCGTCGGCGACGGTTCGCAAAGTCCGCTCGTCGGCGATCTCGAACTCGGGGAGCCTCGCGAGGTTCTCGCGCAACGCGTCCTCGATCGGGGCGCGGAGCTCGACCTCGATCTCGTGGGGCCCGGGCTGATCGAGGTAGGCGGGCAGCTCGCCGGCGAGTGCGCGTTCGACCGCGCGCTTCGCACCGGACCGGATCGCCTCGCGCGCACGCGCGGGTGGAATCACGTCGCCCGAGACGTTCGAGAGCGCGCGCTTCACCTCGACGCGCTCGATCCAGGGCGCGCGCTTGGCGAGCTCGGCGATCAACACCTGATCGCCGCTGACCAGGCCGACCGGCACGCGGAGCTCTCCGGCGCGGATCGTCATGATCTCCGACTCCCCGACGGGAACTCCGCCGATGCGCACGCTCTTGAAGCGCTCGTACGAGACGGTGTGCGCCATGATTCCCGGGAACGACCCCGCGCGCGCGTGGTGGCCGACGAAGAACACCACGCCGACCGTCGCGTCGAGGCCCGACATGGTGCTCGCCGCGGGCCGACCGGCGCCGCGGATCACGCGGCAGCGCGGATCGATCTCGTCGATCACCAGATCGCAGAGCTCCTCGACGCCGTGGTTCTCTTCGACCACGACCTCGGTCGCGCCGCCC
The DNA here is from genome assembly GCA_963704165.1 of uncultured delta proteobacterium. Classification (GTDB taxonomy): domain Bacteria; phylum Myxococcota_A; class UBA9160; order SZUA-336; family SZUA-336; genus VGRW01. The sequence continues at coordinate 607,007 of CAVPHD010000004.1, forward strand.
TCGAACGCGCCCTCGATCGCCGCGTTCGCGTCCGCGGTCATCAGCCGGCGGTTGCGCTGGAAATCCATTCCGGACGAGATCACGTCGGCCCAACGCACCAGACCCGAGATGCCCTCCATGTCGACGGAGAGCCAGACCTTCACGGCTTGTAGGCCACGCAATCGATCTCGACGAACGCGCCGAGCGCGAGCGCCGAGCAGCCGACGGTGATGCGCGCCGGCGGGTCGCTCGGAAAGAACTCGAGGTAGGCCTCGTTCATCTCGCCGAACTTCGCCATGTCGGTGACGAAGACGTTCACCTTCACGACGTCCGAAAGCTCCGCGCCCGCGCCGCGCAGGATCGACTGGATGTTCAGGATCGTCTGGCGCGTCTCGGCCTTGGCGCCGCCCGGGACGAGCTCGAACGAGCCGGTCTTCGTGCCGAGCGTGCCCGACACGAAGATGAAGCCACCGGCGCGCGTGGCGTGAGAGAAGGCCTTCAACTTGCCGAGCTCGGGAACGTTGATCTTGCGGATGTCGGTCATGGGAGCGCGATGGTACCATCGAACGCATGAAGCTTGGCGGTGTTCACCACGTGTCGATCAACGTCCACGACGTCGAGCTCACCGGCCGCTTCTACACGGACGTGCTCGGGCTCGAGGTGCTCCCCCGGCCCGACTTCCCGTTCAAGGGCCTGTGGCTGCGCGCGGGCGGCCAGCAGATCCACCTGATCGAAGTCGCGGATCACCATGCGCCCGAAGGCCAGCACTTCGCGTTCGGCGTCGACGACATCGACTCGGTCTGCGCCGCGCTCGAGGCGCGCGGCGTGAAGGTGAGCGCGCCGATGATCGTGCCGGGTGCGGGACGTCAGGCGTTCTTCCGCGACCCGTCGGGGAATCTCGTCGAGCTGAACCAACCGCGAGGGGTGGATCCGGTCGGCGCGCGCGAAGAGCGGCGCCCGGGCACTTGAGCGCGGACGGCGACATCGCGTCGAACGCGGCGGAGAAGCTGCGAGCGCTCTCGGCGCGCCGCTTCCGGCTCGCGATCACGCTGACGGCGCTCGTGATGATCGTCTACTTCGGCTTCATCGCACTCGTCGCGTTCGATCCGGGTCTGCTCGCCCTGCGGGTCGTGCCCGGACTGACGCTCGGCATCCTGCTCGGAGCGCTGGTGATCGTGCTCGCGTGTCTGTCGACGCTGATCTACGTGTACTGGGCGAATCGGCACTACGACGACGCGCTCGAGCGCCTGAAGGGCTAGCGCGTGGGCACGCAGATCGGCGAGCCGAACCTGATCGCGATGGCTTCTTCTTCGTCTTCATCGCGATCACGCTCGGCGATCACCTGTTGGGCCGCGCGCCGCACCCGCACGACCGAGCAGTTCTACGCCGCGGGGCGCAAGGTGACCGCCGGCCAGAACGGCTTCGCGCTCGCGGGCGACTACATGAGCGCGGCGTCGTTCCTGGGCATCGCGGGGCTCGTCTCGACGACCGGGCTTCGACGGGCTGATCTACTCGACAGGCTGGCTGGTCGGCTGGCCGGTCGTGCTCTTCCTGATCGCGGAGCCGCTGCGCAACCTCGGCCGCTACACCTTCGCCGACGTCGTGGCGCTGCGCTTCCGGCAGACACCGGTGCGGATCGCCGCGGCGTTCGGCACGCTCGCGACCGTGATCTTCTACCTGATCGCGCAGATGGTCGGCGCCGGGGGCCTGATCCGGCTGCTGTTCGGGATTTCGTACGAGCTGTCGGTGACGATCGTCGGCGTCGCGATGCTCGCCTACGTGCTCTTCGGCGGGCATGATCGCGACGACCTGGGTGCAGATCGTGAAGGCGGTGCTGCTGCTCGCGGGCGCGAGCGCTGCTCGCGGTGCTCGTGCTCGCGCGGTTCGACATGAATCCGCTCGACGCTCTTCGCCGCGGCCGCGGACTGTACGGCGACGCCGTGCTCGCGCCCGGCAAGCTCGTCTCGAATCCGCTCGACGCGATCTCGCTCGGCATGGCGCTGATGTTCGGCACCGCGGGGCTGCCGCACATCCTGATGCGCTTCTACACCGTGCCGGACGCGCGCGCGGCGCGCACGAGCGTCTTCTACGCGACGGGGCTGATCGGCTTCTTCTACCTGATGACCTTCGTGCTCGGCTTCGGCGCGATGGTGCTCGTCGGCCCGGCTGCGATCCGCGCGGTCGACGCGGGCGGCAACATGGCGGCGCCGCTGCTCGCCGAGCTGCTCGGCGGCACGCCGTTCCTCGGCTTCATCTCGGCGGTCGCGTTCGCGACGATCCTCGCGGTGGTCGCGGGCCTCACGCTCTCGGGCGCCGCCGCGCTCTCGCACGACCTCTGGGTCAGCGTCGTGCGCGGCGGACACGCGGACTCGCGCGAGCAGCTGCTGCGTCGCGCGCCTCGCGACGGTCGTGCTCGGCCTGCTCGCGATCGCGCTCGGCATCACCTTCAAGGGCCAGAACGTCGCGTTCATGGTGTCGCTCGCGTTCGCGATCGCGGCGAGCGCGAACTTCCCGGCGCTGCTGCTCTCGATCTTCTGGGGTCGCTGCACCACCATGGGCACGGTCGCGAGCATGGTGACGGGCACGGTGTCGACGCTTCTCTTGATCTGGTTCTCGCCGACGATCCAGCTCGAGATCCTCGGCGCCGACTCCGCTTGGTTCCCGCTCAAGAACCCCGCGCTCGTCACGATTCCGCTCTCGTTCCTGACCGCGATCGTCGTCTCGCTGCTCACGCCCGAATCCGGCACGGCTTCGAAGTTCGCCGAGGTCCAGCGACGCGGGCACCTCGGGAGGGCGGGGGAGTGAAGCGGGTGCGCGTCTTGATCCTCGGCGCCGCGGGGCGCGACTTCCACTACTTCAACATCGTGTACCGCGACGATCCCTCGAGCGAGGTCGTCGCGTTCACGGCCGCGCAGATCCCGGGGATCGCGACGCGGAACTATCCCGCCGTCGCTCGCGGGACCGCAGTACCCCAAGGGAATCCCGATCGTGGACGAAGCCGAGCTCGAGCGGATCTGCAAGACGCACGAGGTCGATCGCGTCGTCTTCGCCTACAGCGACTCACGCACGCCGAGGTCATGCACCTCGCCTCGCGCGCGCTCGCCTGCGGCGCCGACTTCGTCCTGCTCGGACCGCGCGCGCACCATGCTTCGCTCGCGCCGGCCGGTGATCGCGGTCTCGGCCGTGCGCACGGGCTGCGGCAAATCCCAGACCTCGCGCTGGATCGTGCGACGCCTCGCGCGCGCGGGTCTGCGCGTCGCCGCGTTGCGCCACCCGATGCCCTACGGCGATCTCGAGCGCCAGCGCGTGCAGCGCTTCGCGACCCGCGCCGATCTCGAGGCCGCCGACTGCACGATCGAAGAGCGGGAGGAGTACGAGCCCTACGTCGCGGCCGGAGCCGTGGTCTTCGCCGGCGTCGACTACGCCGAGATCCTCGCGCGGGCCGAGGCGGATGCCGACGTTCTGGTCTGGGACGGCGGCAACAACGACTTCCCGTTCCTCTGGCCCGGACCTGCACATCGCCATCGTCGATGCGCTGCGCCCGGACCAGGTCGACGACGCACCACCCGGGCGAGGCGGTGCTGCGGATGGCCGACGTCGTCGTCGTGAACAAGGTCGATGCCGCCGCCGAGCGCCGACGTGCAGCGCGCTGATGCGATGCGCGCGCGCGTGTCGAACCCGCGCGCGCGGATCGTGCGCACCGCCTCGCCGGTCGCTCGCTCGACGACGCCGGACGCCGTGTCGGGGAAGTCGCGTGCTCGTCGTCGAGGACGGCCCGACCCTCACCCACGGCGGCATGTCGTACGGCGCGGGCTTCGTCGCCGCGACGCGCGCCGGTGTCGCCGAGATCGTCGACCCGCGCGCCGTCCGCCGCGCCCGGGATCGCCGAGGTCTACGCGCGCTACCCGCACATCGGCCGCGTGCTTCCCGCGATGGGCTACAGCGAGGCGCAGCGCGAGGCGCTTCGCCGGACGATCGAGGCCTCGAAGGCCGACGTCGTGGTGTCGGCGACGCCGATCGATCTCGCCTCGCTGCTCGGCCTGACGAAGCCCGTCGTCCGCGTCCGCTACGAGCTCGAGGAAGTCGACGCGCCGGGGCTCGGCTCGATCGTCGATGCGTTCGTCGCCGGACACGCGTCCGGCGGGCGGGGGAGCTGAGCGTGCTGCGGCACCTGCTTCGCACGAGCGACCTGACGCCCGGCGACCTCGAGCACCTGCTCGCGCTCGCCGCTGCGTTCAAGTCCGACCCGCAAAGCGCGCGCACGCGCCTTCACAACGAGTCGGTCGTGCTCTACTTCAACAAACCCTCGACGCGCACGCGGATCTCGTTCGAGACCGCAGTGGCGAGACTCGGGGGGACGCCGATCGGTGTCGGGGCGACGGATCTTCAGCTCGGCCGCGGCGAGACGATCGAGGACACCGCGGCCGTGATCGGCCGCTACGCTCGCGCCTTCGTGATCCGCACCTTCGCGCACGAAGACGTCGAGCGCTTCGCCCGTGTCTCGACGATCCCCGTCGTGAACGCGCTCACCGACGCGCACCATCCGTGCCAGAGCCTGGCGGACCTGCTCGTCCTGCGCGAGAAGACCGGCGCGCTCGCGGGCCGGAAGCTCGCCTACGTCGGCGCGGGCAACAACGTGACGCACAGCCTGCTCGAGGCCTGCGCGCTCGCGGGCGTGCACACGGCGGTCGCCACGCCGACCGGCTACGCACCCGATCCCGCGATCGTCGCGCGCGCGCGCGAGCTCGCGCGCGAGAGCGGCGCGCGGATCGAGATCGGCACCGACCCGCGCGAGGCGGTGCGCGACGCGGACGCGGTCTACACCGACACGTGGCTCTCGATGGGGGATCCGGAATCGGAACGCGCGAAGCGGCTCCGGGCGCTCGGCCCGTACCGGGTCGATGCGCGGCTCATGTCCTGCGCGCGGCCCGCTGCGATCTTCATGCACTGCCTGCCCGTGCACCGCGGCGAAGAGGTCGACGCCGAGGTCGTCGACGGTCCGCGCTCGGTCGTCTTCGCACAGGCCGAGAACCGGCTTCACACCGCCGTCGCCGTGCTGTCCGCGCTTCTCGACGGCGCGCTCGAGGGCGCGTGATGCGCGTCGTGGTCGCGCTCGGCGGGAACGCGCTCCTTCGCTCCGGCGAGCGCCCCGAGGTCGAGGTGCAGCGACGGAACCTGCGCCGCGCCGCGGGCGCGATCGCGGAGATCGCGCGCGAACACACGCTGGTGTTGACTCACGGGAACGGCCCGCAGATCGGCTTTCTCGCGCTCCAGTCCGAGGCCGCGGCCGAGGCGTCGGGTATCGGCGCGCGCCCCGACCCGCTCGACGTGCTCGGCGCGCAGACCGACGCCGTCATCGGCTACCTGATCGACCAGGAGCTCGCACCGCTCCTGCCCGGCCGCGAGATCGCGACGCTGCTGACGCAGGTCGAGGTCGATCCCCGCGACCCCGCGTTCGGCACGCCGACCAAGCCGATCGGCCCGGTCTACGACGAAGCGCGTGCGCGCGCGCTCGCGGCCGAGCGCGGCTGGTCGATCGGCGAGGTCCACGGCGGATTCCGCCGCGTCGTCGCGTCACCCGAGCCGAAGCGCATTCGCGAGATCGGCGTGATCCGCCGGCTCGTCGACTCGGGCGTGATCGTGATCTGCGCGGGCGGTGGCGGAATCCCCGTCGCCGTCACCGAGTCGGGGGCGCTTCGCGGCGTCGAAGCCGTGATCGACAAGGACCTGACGAGCGCGCTCCTCGCCGTCGAGCTCGCCGCCGACGTGCTCCTGCTGCTGACGGACGTATCGGCGATCTACGAGGACTGGCCGAACCCCGCGCAACGCCCGATCCGCCGCATCACTCCCGCCGCCCTCCGCGCCCGCACGCTCCCCGCCGGCTCGATGCGCCCGAAAGCCGAAGCTGCCTGCCGCTTCGCCGAACGCACCGGCAAGCGCGCCGCCATCGGCGCCCTCGAAGACGCCGCCGGGCTGCTCGCGGGAACGGCGGGGACGAGTGTCGGTGCCGAGTGATGTACGGGGTGAGCGGCGGGTATCGGCGCGAGGAAGGTCGAACCTGCGACCATGAACCGGCTCGGATCGCCCGGACGGCTCGTTGCGCCGTATTGCCGTGGGGGGTGCGTCAGGGGTACGCTGATTCCCGAGAGCCACACGGTTTCGATGTTTCGTGTCGCGACACGCATCGTCGCCTTCGGCAGGGGCGTTGCTTCTCTCGATCTGTTCCCTGGGCTCTTCGGCCGTCGGGGCGATTCGACGGCGTTCCAGCTCGGATGCAAGAAGGTGATCCCGCATCATGCCGATCGTCGCGCAGCTGGTCGTGATTGCACTTCGCGTTGCAGCGCTGTGCGCGTGTATCGTGTACCTCGACGCCTGTTAGCAGGTCGCTGACGAAGCAACTCGAAACGAGTGTGCGCGTGTCGCCGTCGTCGTGAAGCGGACGTCGGGGAGTGCCGGTCGAGGGTGGGCGAGTCGAACGAATCCGCAGCGGACGTTGTTCTACCAGCGAACCAGCTCTTGCTCGCCTTGATGGGTGGCTACCGGCTCGACGCGTCCGGCGTTCTCGACGCGAGCTGCGAGAGCTTCGTGCCGATCGAGGTCGCGATCGATCCGGGCGAGTACACGCGGCGGCTGCGAGCGCAGGATCCAGGCCACCGAGCCGTGGACTTCCGGGGCGAGAAGCGCAGCAACGCGACGCATCGTTCGGCGACGGATCCCGAGCGTCGATTCGCGTCGAAGGGAACGACGGGAAGCGGAGCGATTCCTGGGTACACGGTGAACGCGTTGATGGAGAACCGACACAGGATCTTGTTGGGCATCGGTATCGAGATCTTTCGATCGTCGGCGTCGGAGACGGAAGGATTCAAGAGACTGCTGCAACGTGCGCGCCGGCGCCTGCGGTTCAAGCCGAGCACGATTGGCGCGGAGAAGGGTTGGGCATCCGCGTGACGAGGGGATGGGAAGAACCAGAGGGGTTCTGGCGGCCGGGAACGGACGTCATGACGAACGCAGCGCCACTACCTTGATCCAGCCCGAGCGAAGAGGGAAGGAAGCGCCAATGGCGCTCACCCACCGGTGAGTGAGTTCACGTGCTCGGGCCGGTTCATGGTGACGGTGGCGACGCCCTTGGCTCTGCGCTCGACGCGTACGGGCTGGCCCGTATTGCGATCCTGCACCGCGCCTAATCGCGCTGCGCGTTCCGCCGCGCGCCGCGCAGCGCCCCGATCGCGGCCTCCCACGCGCCCTCGCTGCAGAGCCCGCGCATGGAGGCGTCCTCGTACTCGGCGAGCAGCGCCTCGAAGCGCACGAAGAGCTCGCGCTCCTCGAAGCGAACGTGCCGCTCGAGCAGAGCCGCGAACTCGGCGAGGACCGGCGCGCTCGCGCCCTCGCGCACCAGCTCGCGAAGCCGCGCGTGATCCGCGCGCGCGCGCTCGACTCGCGCGGTCTCGCCCGCCTCCTCGAGCCTCGGAAGCAGCCAGCGCTCCTCGATTTTGAAGTGTGGCTCGAGCTCCGCCGCGAACTTCCGGCACACGTCCTGCCACTGCGCGCCGAGCGCGCCCACATCGTCCGCGCGCTCCGCCGCACGCCGCGTGCGCCGCGCAAGCACCAGCGCGCCGTGATGATCATCGGAGAGCGGCCGCAGATCCGGATGGCGCTTCACGTGTCGCTCCCGGCCACGGCGATCTCGTAGCGCGCGAGCTCGGCCCCGCACTGCCGGCACTTCGCGGGCCCACGCTCCGACCAGCCCGGGCGCGCCTGCGTCCAGCGCCCGCAGGCACCGCACTTCCGCGCCCGGTCGTGGTCGTCGGCCATCGTGAACTCGCTGAACGACCCCTCGACGCACCAGCGCCGGAAGCCCGGCATCAGCGTCTGGCGGTGGAACTCGTGTTCGACCCAGCGCCGCAGCGCCTCGCCGTCCGTCCAGAACGTGGTGAACAGGAAGCGCCGCTCCGCCGGCCGCTCCCAGACCACGGCCTGTAGACAACCCGCGACCGCCCGCGCCTCGCGAAGCGTCCGCTCGAGATGCTCGCGGAGCTCGGCCTCTCCGGCTTCGGAGCACCCGAACTCGGCGAGAACCAGAAGTGGGGTCATGGAGCCAGCACTATATCGCCGATGGCGGCGTGGAATCCGCCGATACCCGCCTGACTCGCGGCCTCTGCGAAGTGCTGATCACCGAGGCGCTCGCGGCCGGGCTCTTCCTGTCTGCATAGTGCCTTTCCCCGAACCCGACGGGCGGCACGTTCCCGATCGAGCTGCGCGGCCCGCGGTTGTCGAACCCGTCGACCCACGCAAGTGTCGCGAACTCCACGTCTTCGACGTTCCCCCACGGACCGCTGTGCCGACGAGGCGTACGCCACCCTGGCAGCGCCCACTCAGGCGTACCGCCGAAAGCGCCAACCACCGAAACAACTCATCCGAGTCGCTTCGTCAGCAGGCTGTTAGGGTGCCTGAGGTCCCCCTAGCTCTCTCGACCGTGTTGCCACCAACGCGGGCAGGAGGCTGCCGAGAACGGCGAGAATCGCCGCGCCCCCGCAGACCGAGAGCACCACGTCCGAGGCAAGCAACGGCTCGATACGCCAGCCGATCGATTCGGAGAGGAAACTGCATACGACGCTCGACCAGAGCGCTCCCACAGCGATTCCAAGCGTCGAACCGAGAATGCCGACCAAGCTCCCGGCCAAGGTGATGATCGCGACCACGTTCGAGCGCGTCGCGCCTGCGGCGCGAAGAAGCGCGAACTCCCGCCGACGGGACCGAATCGAGCCGAAGATCAGGCTCAGGAGCGAGACGACACCGAGGCCACAGACGAGGGCGATCGGTACCGAGAGGAGCGCGCGATACTTCTCGGCAGAGCGCGCGACCCACATTCGCGCCTCCCGACCACGAAGGAAGAAGAGCGGCTGAGAGCTCTCGATGCGACGCAAGGACTCGACGACTTCCTCGTCCGGCGGGCTGACCCAGAACGCGGCCATCCAGCAGGTTTCTTCAGCGTTTGCGAACACTCGGTCGAAGACGGCTTCATCGAGGAGGAGCGACGAATTTCTTCCCGCCGTTCCACTGACGGAGGCGCCGATCCGAAACGAGCGCGGTCCGTCTCGCGTCGGGAGGGTGATGCGGTCACCGACATCGAGTCCGAAGCGCTTCCCGAACGACTCGTTCATCGCGAGATCCCCTCGCTCGAGGATCGCCCGCGTCTCCCCTGGATTCGGACTGATGAAGCGGAGTTGGCCACGCAGCGCAATCACGTCCGTGGAGAAGGAGCTGACGGTGATCTCGGTCTCGCGAAACGGTACTTCGACGCCACGCAACGGTGCGATCGCCTCGACCCGGTCATGCGCGCGCAGCATCTGAATCGTCGCGGGCGAGATCGGCTCGAGGCCGTTGCCCCCAAACGGGTCACCCGCCAGGAGAACGACTGCAGAGTCGCCGTAGAGTCCATAGTAGTAACCGTCGATGCTTCCGGTATAGCTTCCGATCGTAGTCACTCCCGCAACCAAGCCTGCGGCGATCGTGGTCCATGCGGCGAGCGTAAGAGAGGTCTCGACGGGTCGATCGCGGAGCGATGGGCCGATCAGAAACCCGATGCGCGGGATGACTCGACTGATCCACCCGTAGGGATCCGCACCGCGGTCGATCAGTCGGTGTCCAAGACCGGCGGAGAGGGCGATTCCTCCAACCACTCCGGCCGCGATGCGAAGTGCGCCGGGTGCGGGACTCTCCAACCATGCGATGGCCAGAAGAACGGATCCGAGCACTGCGAATCGCGAGGCTTGCAGACGTGTTCGTGTGAGGCGGACTGCTCCGCGGCCCAGATCGATCAGCTCGAACGGGCCGATCTTCGCTGCGCGGCTTGCTGCAGGTACCGCGGCCGCCACGACGCTGACCATTCCAGTCACGATTCCGATCGCGACGGTCGAGAGCGCCACTCGCGCCTCTCCGAGCTCTACGCCCTGCTGCACCACGGACGCCACGGAGATCACGCCGAAGACAGCGCGCGTGAGGAAGGGCGCCGCTGCGGCTCCGAGCACGGTTCCCACGCCTGCGAGCACGAAAGAGTCGATGAGCATGGCGCGACCCACTCGTGCGCCTTCCATCCCGGCCGCACGGAGAAGGGAGAGCTCCTCGAGTCGGCGATCGATCGACATCGAGCTGACGGCGTAGGTGAGCAGAGCGGATGTCGCGAGTGCGACGAGGACGATGGCCCAGAGTGCGCGTTGGTAGGTCCGCAGAAGGGAGAGCCCGAAGCTCTCCCGTTCGGTGTCCCGTCCGACCGAAAGGCCCACGCCGATCGCCCGTTCGATCCTCGATGCGATTTCGTCGATGGGTCGGCTCGGATCGACGGCGAGATCGATGCGCTCGAAGCGACCATTCATCCCCAGAACTTGCTGCAGTGCGAAGATGTCCATTGCCGCGATCTGGCCACCGAACGCCCCGGCCATCTCTCCGCCGAGCACGCCCCGCACGACGAGATCGATGGGCTTCCCATCGAGAGTGAGCGCCAGGGGGTCCCCGTCGCCGATCCCGAGTCTGGTCGCGAAGGCGGCCGATATGACGACGGAGTCCGGAAGCGCGAGCAGACGGACGGCATCTCGCACGACCACGCCCGCGCGCGAGATCTCGTAGCGTCTCACATCGTTCTCGCCGAGAAGATCGAGCCCGATCACGTGAAGGGATCGCCCCTTCTCGGGACCGGACGCGACCCGAAACGTGCGCCGGATCAGGGGAGAGGCAGCGCGTACCCCGGCAAGCGCGCGGACCTGCTCCAGCACATCCTCGGAAACACCTACTTTCCCCGCGGAGATCGAGAGCGAGGCAGATCCGATCAACGCCTGCGTCGTTGTTTGTAGCTCCTCTTGGAGGGAGCGCGACGCCACTTCGACGCTCATGGCGAGTGCGACGCTCGCTGCAATGGCGAGGCCCGTGAGAACGGACACGACGAAGCGATCGGAGAGCTGCGATCGAATCGAGAGCAGGATCGAGAAAGGCAATCGGGAGGTGCTCCCGATCAACCATTCGAAGCTCACGATGTCGATCCGTCCGCGGAATCCGCGATCACTCGACCGTCGCTCATCTCGAGCACACGGTCCGCGTACCTCGTCGCCTCGACTTCATGAGTCATGACGATCGTCGTGACCCCGCGCTCGCGCGAGAGATCGCGAAGCAATGAGAAGATCTCGTCCGATGCTCGCGTATCGAGGTTTCCGGTCGGCTCGTCGGCGAGAATCAACGCGGGTTTGATGATCAACGCACGCGCAATCGCGACACGTTGCATCTCGCCCCCCGAGAGTTCGTGCGGTGCGTGCGTGCGCCGATGCGACATCGACAATAGCTCGACCAGCTCATCGATCTGACGGTGGAGATTCGGCAGTTTGAAGCCGTCCAGGAGAAGCGGTAGCGCGATGTTCATCTCGACGGTGAGCGACGGGATCAGATTGAAGAACTGAAAGATCAAGCCGACGTTCCGCCGCCGGAAGCGGTCGGCGTCGCTGGCCGGAAGTGACTGGATGTCCGTCGATCCCACGAATGCTTGCCCGCCGGTGGCTTTGCGCATGCCCGCGATCACGTGCATGAGCGTGCTCTTGCCGCTTCCGGACCGCCCACGAACGACGACGAACTGCCCCGAGGGGATCGCGACAGTCACCCCGTCGAGGGCTCGTACCTCGTCCGCGCCGCGACGGTAGATCATTTCGACGTCGACGGTGCGAATCGACGGGCCCGGCGTGCGTTCGAGAACTCTGAGATCCATGGGTCACACTTGCGGACGCAAGGCGCATGCCAGAAACATCCGGGCATTTTGGCTTGACAAGGCCGTGCGGGGTCCGCTGTCATACGCAGAGATGTGAAGGGGAGTGGCGGAAGCGTGTCTGGTCGAACGGTTCTGCTGCTGGACGTCGAGAACGCATTCGCTGCGGCCCTCTCCGGGTGGTGTGCGCGCGGTGGGCTGCGCGTCGTCGATGCGAGTGGCGGCGTACCCGCCGAGTTGCAGCCGCAGAGCGTGGCCGTCGCGGTTCTCGGGCTTTCCCGCGGCGACGACACCGACTTCGAACGTGTTCGCGCCCTCGCGAAACTGCTTCGCGGTGCGCCGATCGTGATTCTCGCACGCGGACTCGGTGCGGAGAGCGCCTTCCGGCTCAGCCGTCTCGGTGTCGCGGACCTCATCGAGCTCCCGGGTGAGCCGCTCGACGCGGTGGCGCGCGTCTCGCTTCAGGTGGCCAGTTCTGGCGGATCGTCGGAACTGGCGGCACTGGTCGGCGAGAGTTCACCCATGCGGGCTCTTCGCGAGGAGGTCGCGCGCACGGCGCGCGTCGAGTCGAAGGTCCTCCTCCAGGGTGAGACAGGTACGGGCAAGAGCCTCGTTGCGAGGCTCATCCACGAGCTCTCGCATCGCAAACAGGGCCCGTTCGTCCATGTGGACTGTGCGGCGCTCTCGCCGACGCTGATCGAGAGCGAGCTCTTCGGACACGAAAAGGGAGCGTTCACCGGCGCGACCGGAATGCGGCGCGGGCGGTTCGAGTTGGCCGCGGGTGGGACGATCTTCCTGGACGAGATCGGGGACCTTGATGCGGGACTGCAATCGAAGCTCTTGCGGGTGCTCGAGGACCGTGTCTTCGAGCGAGTGGGCGGGAGTCAGTCACTGCCGATGAATGCGCGCGTGATCGCTGCAACGTGTCACGACCTCTTGCATCAGGTGCAGACGGGTCGATTCCGGATGGATCTGTACTTCCGCCTGAACGTGATCAAGCTCGTGGTTGCACCGCTGCGCGCACGGCAGGACGACGTCCCCGCGCTCGTTCGTGCGACTGCACAACGACTCTGCGCCACGCTCGGAGTTCCGTCGCCGAGCTTTGCGGACTCATTTCACGAGCGGCTTTGCGGGTATTCGTGGCCCGGCAACGTGCGGGAGCTCGTGAACGTGCTCGAGCGCCTTCTCGTGCAGGGGGGCGCGCGCGTCTACGACGCAGAGGATCTCGATGAGCTGCTGCAGGGCGCGAGTCTGGCGAGCGATGTTCCCGTTGGAGGTGCAGATCGGGGGCGGCGCAACCCCGGCCTCGGTCCGGAACTCGAGACCGACGAGGCCGCGGACGCCTCGCGTATCGCGACGGCGCTGCGCGAGGCGGGTGGGAACGTATCGCGAGTCTCCCGTCGCCTCGATCTCCCCCGCGGGACGCTCCGCCACCGCATTCACAAGTACAGGCTCGATCACCTCATCCAACGGGACTGACGAGAGGGCTCTCCGCCGATACTCACGGCGCCGCCGCCGTGCACGACGCGGCGGTTCCCGCCGCGCACGGGAGCGGGCAGGGGGCGCACTTCGGACCGGGCATCTTGGCGTGGAGCTCGCGGAAGCGGGCGAGGTCGGGAGACGAGATGTGGGCGCCGTTCTCGTCGAGGTCGAACGGCGCGCAGCGTGAGCTGCCGGCGGTTCCGCAACTGGCGGAGGCGCGCTCGTGGCCGGTGGAGCTGCGGAATTCCCGCAGGTCGGCTGTGCTGACGGGCATTCCGGCGACGCCGACGAACTTCGCGTCGCAGACGTTGCCGTAGCCGTCGGCATCGTCGTCGCGCTGGCGTCCGGTGAGGACCGCCCAGGGATTCGCTTCGAGGAAGCCGGGGGCGGCGCGGGAGTTCGGGTCGTTCACGCAGTTGTCGCAGGCGTCGCCGACCCCGTCTCCGTCGCCATCGTCCTGCAGCGGGTTGGTGGTGAACGGGCAGTTGTCGCTCGAGTGCGGGACGCCGTCACCGTCGGGGTCGCAGGCGTCGCCCTCGCAGCGCAGCGCGTCGAACGCGACGCCGCAGTCGGGGCACTTCGGTCCGAGCCGTGGGGTCGGCAGGAGCGCGCCCGTCTGCGGGTCGAGGAGCAGACGGAAGAAGGCCGTGGCGTCGGGGCAGTCGTAGACGCACGCACCGAGCGTGAGGTCGCGTCCGTCCAGGTCGAAGCGATCGCAGGGAAGGGACCGTGAAACGCCGCAGTCGTTCGATGTCACGAGCTTTCCGTGACTCGCGGTGAGATCGGCCAGGGCGTTGGCGCCGACGACGCCGTCGTTGTCGAAGTCGGGGTCGCAGGCGTTGCCGTAACCGTCGGCATCGTCGTCGCGCTGGCCGCCGGTGGTCGTGCGGCCGGCCACCGGCATGGCCGCGGGGTTGGGGTCGTACACGCAGTTGTCGCACGCGTCGCCGATCGAATCGCCGTCGCTGTCGGTCTGGTTGCCGATCCGCGGGACCGCGGCCTGCGCCCGGCCGTTCGCGACCGTCGGGCAGTTGTCGCACGCGTCGGGCATGCCGTCGCCGTCGGAGTCGGGGCTGGGACCGATGCAGCGCGAACAGGTGTACTGGCCATCCCCGTCGGGGTCGATCGCGCTCGAGATGCAGTCGGGGTCGCAGCGGTCGCCGAACGCGTCGTGATCGAAGTTGCCCTGGTCGGCGTTCGCCTGCGCGGGGCAGTTGTCACGCTGCGCCTCGATGCCGTCGCCGTCCGTGTCGTAGACGGAGTCCGGCTCCTGGCCGACGCTCACGCGGAAGCTGGCCCAGTTCACGAACACGGGCGAGCTGATCACCGCCGTCGAGTCCTCGTCGGCACCGCACGCCGTCGGGCCCTCGCAGATCCGCACGTACGCGGCGCCACCGGTGCTCGGAAACGTGACCGGTGAGAAGTCGATCTCGCAGACGTCGCCGCTCGCGTCGTTTCGCGCGCAGCAGCTGGTGCAGGAGCGCAGCACCGTGCCCTGCTGATTCACGACCTCGACGTGCCCGAGCCGCCGCCGTGGCGAGGCGCTGGCGCCCTGGCTGCGCGGGTCGTTCGTCGCTCGCACCTTGAAGCGCACGCGGCCGTCGGGTGCGTCGAGCAAGCCGCCCATCTGCGCGCAGGCGGCGCCCGTGGTCAGGCCACATCCCTCGATTTCCAGGCGCGGCTTGAAGGCGCTCGAGTAGTAGCAGCGCCGCTCGCGCATCGCGCCGATCAGGTGCGAGCGATTCCACGGCGCGCCCCCGGCCTCGACCCAGCAGATCGTCGCGCCGGTTCGCAGCAACGGCGGGTGTTCACCCGCACAGGTCGACATCGTCTGGTGTAGCTCGTGCACGTCGCTCCCGTAGGTCGGGAACAGACGGTGGCCCCGCGCGAGATACCTCTGGTAGGTGACCTCCCAGTTCGGTCCGGTCGCGTACTGCTTGCCGACCTCCATGCCGTAGATCGACCGATCGGAGAAGCCGTGGGGACGGTAATGCGGGTGCCAGTTCTGACCGGACGTCGTCGTGGGATCCTCGGGATGGGCTCGGATCAGCACGCCGTCCCCGCCGCCGTGATCGACGCTGCTGCGGTGGATCCACCGGTACAGATCGCCCTCGTTCGCACAGCGGTCCGCTTCCGGAACCGGCACGGTCTGCTCGGGCGACTCGCGAGAGATGCGGCAGACGGTGTCGGTGTCGCCCGCGGGAATCACGACGGTGTGCGGATTCTGGCCGTTGGTGTATTCGCGTCCCGAGAACGCGACGAACTGGCCGGGCGTGTTCTTCAGGTTCGCGGCGGTCGAGTGCGAGAGCGCTTCGTTCGACCCGGTCGATCCGCTGCAGGGCTGATCGGCGGGGCCGCCGGTCCCGCAGTTCGTCCAGTCGGGGAAGCCGGACGTCGTCGGAATCACCTGGTAGCCGTACCTGAGGTCGATGCCGCGCGCGGGACCCGGCGCGATCCAGTCGAGGAAGGTCTGATTCTGCGCGCCGGCGCTGATCGCCCAGTCGTGGTACGAGAGATTTCCCCAGTCGTACCCGGCGCTTCGAATCGCGTCGTAGACGGCGATGTTCAGTCCGCGTTCGTGCGGATCGCCCAGGCCCGAATCGGTGCACACGCCGCGGGCGAGCTTCAGATGGCTGGCGGCCGATCCGGCGTGGCGGTGATCGTCGCCGGCGAGCGGCGTCAGCGTCGAATAGCTCGGCAGAGGATCCGCATGAACCGCGCCGGCCAGGCCGCCAATCGCGAGTCCCGCCCACGCCGCGCGCCGCAGACCTCTCGCAAGCCGAACGAATCCCCAGAGCCCGTGCATCCCGCTCCCTTCCCGCTTCCGCGAACCGATCACTATTCGCGACGAGCCGCGTCTGTCAAGCCAGCTTGTCAGCGCGAGTCGCGATCCAATCACCGACGCTGCGGTGCGGAAGGGCGCGAGGGCGGGCTCAGCCCATGAAGAAGGCGTTCAGCTTGTTTCCGTCGAGGTCACGGAAGTACGCCGCGTAGAAGCTCGGGGAGCGCGGTCCGGGCTTGCCTTCGTCCTTGCCGCCGAGGGCGATCGCCTTGGCGTGGATCGCGTCGACCTGCGCCTTGCTCGACGCGGCGAGCGCGATCATCACGCCGTTGCCCACGGTCGCGGCCTTGCCGTCGTCGGGCTTGATCACGCCCACCATCGGGGCGCCGGGCGCCGTCGCCCACGCGATGAAGGTCGGCATCTCCATCGCGCGCTTCGCGCCGAGCTCCGCGAGCAGCGCGTCGTAGAACTTCCCGGCGCGCGCGATGTCGTTGGTTCCGAAGGTCGTGTAGCCGATCATGGGGGTCTCCAGGAGCAGGGACGCCTGCTCGTGCGATGCGTCAGGATACCTCGTCGAGAAAGCGCGCGAGCAGCGGGTTCGTACGCGAAGGCGACTCCCAGAACGGCATGTGCGCGAGTCCCTCGAGCACGTGCACCCGACCGTCCCAGAGATTTCGGTAGGCGAGAGAGTGCAGGAAGGCGTTGTCGACGAAGGGCTCGAGCTCACCCGAGACCACCGCGAGCGGGAGCGGAGAATTCTCGGCGATCTCGCGCCCGTCGAGATCGCGGCCCGCGGCCGCGGACGCGAGCATCATCGGGCGGTAGCGGCCATCGGTCCGCTCGCACGCCTCGAGCATCCACGGCTCGAGCGGCACGCGGGCACCGACGGCCTCCTGCGCGAACGCGCGGGCCTCGTCGGCGCTGAACTTCTCTTTGAAGGTGAGCTCCATGTGCGGCGAGCGCAGGAACCCCCGCGCGAGGTCGTTCGCGCCGACGGGGGGCGTGCCCGTGATCCAGGCGGCGACGCAGCCGGGCCAGCGCGACATCAGCTCGAGCGCGATGTGGCCGCCGAGCGACCAGCCGACGACGACCGCGCGTTCGATCTCGAGCGCGGAGAGCACGCGCATCGCCGCGTCGGCGCTGCCGTGAATGGAGTACGAGAGCTCGGGATCGGGCGCGTTCGAGCTCGCGCCGTGTCCCGGCAGGTCGAAGGCGATCAACCGATGTCGAACGGCGAGGTCGCTCTCGAGCTGTCGCCCGAAGATCTCCTTGCAGGACGAGTTCCCGTGGATGAAGAGCACCGCGGGTTCCGCACCACCCGTATCGACGCAGGCCAGACGCCCGTGCACCGTTTCGAACGTTCGCGATCGCACTCCGGTAGCCTACACCGATGGCCGAGAAACGTTTCCGCGATCAGGAGATCCGCTTCGCGAACGGCGCGCTCGGGCGGTCGATCGAGATCCGGAGCGCCAACCCGCTGAACTACCACCAGCTGGTCAGCGCGCCCGCCGAGATGGCGCCGGTGACGATCGACGGTCAGCTCTTCCTGCCGCCGGACGCACGTGGCGCGCGGCCGCTCGTGATCGTCGTGCCCGGCAGCTTGAGCGTCGCGCCGTCACACCTCGCGCACGCGGAGACCTTCTCGGACCTCGGCTTCGCGAGCTTCGTGCTCGATCCGTTCGGCGGACGCAGCGTCACGTCCACGGTCGCCAACCAGACGCAGTTCTCGTTCGCGGCGAGCGCGTACGACGTGATGGTGGCCGTGCGCCAGCTCGCCGCCCTGCCGGAGATCGATTCGAGCCGGATCGGGCTGCAGGGACACAGCCGGGGCGGGAGCGCGGTGCTTTCGGCGGTGATGCGGCGGCTCGATTCTGGAGTCTGGCGGGACGACGTGCGGGTGCGCGCCGTGCTCGCGGCGTACCCGTGGTGCGGTCACCAGCCGCTCGACCCCGACGTGGCGGGCACGGAGATTCGCGTCCTGATCGGCGATCAGGACGATTGGGTGTCCGCGCAGCAGGCGCAGGGATTCGTGCAGGCGATCCGCTTGCGCGGTGGCGAAGCCTCGATCCGCATCTTCGCGGATGCCGAGCACAGCTTCGACCGCCTCGAGCCGGTACACGAGATCCCCGAAGCCGCGGTTTCGCCCGACGCGCCGACCGCATACCTCGCGGACGACGGCGCGTTCATCCACCCGGCGACCGGCCTCGCCGACCCCGCGCTCGTCGATCGCGATCTCGCCGTGTACGCGCTTCGGGCCGGCTACGGCCAGCGGGGCGCGACGATCGGCACGAAGGGCAATCAGGCGACGCAGTTCCGCGAGGACATGAGGGCGTTCTTCGCCCGCACGCTCGGCGGCTGATACCCTGCGCGGCGCATGAGCCCCGCGATCCGCATCAACCGCTTCTTCACCGAGCACGGCGTGTGCTCGCGCCGCGCCGCCGACAAGTACGTCGACGCGGGGCGCGTGCGCATCAACGACGTGGTCGCGGTGCACGGCGACACGGTGAAAGAGGGCGACCGCGTCTCGCTCGACGGCAAGCCCGTCGCGGCGCCGGAAAAGCGGCCGGTCGTGCTCGCGTACCACAAGCCGCCGGGAATCGAGTGCACGTCGGACAAGCGCGTGCCCGAGAACATCATCGATGCGGTCGGCTATCCCGAGCGGGTCTTCCACATCGGCCGGCTCGACAAGTTCAGCGAGGGGCTGATCCTGCTCACGAACCGCGGCGAGCTCGTGAACCAGATTCTGCGCGCCCGCGGACAGCACGAGAAGGAGTACCTCGTCGAGGTCGATGTCCCCATCTCCGAGGCGTCGCTGCGGCGCATGCGCAGCGGGATCGTGATCCTGGGCCGGCGCACCCTCCCGTGCACCGTCCAGCGACTCGGCCCGCGGACGTTCCGCATGGTGCTCACCGAGGGCCGGAACCGGCAGATCCGGCGCATGTGCGAAGCGGAAGACCTGCGCGTGAAGCGACTTCTGCGCGTGCGCGTGATGAACATCGAGCTCGGCACGCTGCGGCCGGGTCGCTGGCGCAGGCTGCGCGAGGACGAACTCGACAAGCTCGAGAAGCGCATCGCGCGCGCAGATCAGCGCAGCGCGCGGGCGGAGCTTCAGGACGAGCAGTGACCGCTCGACGGCCTCGGAGAGCGGCAAACTACACAGGCGCCCGATCGAAGGGCTCCGCCGTCCGATCCCGCGAATGCCTGCGGCCCGGGTGACTCCGCCGCTCGAGCTGCCTCTGGTCTGCCTGCTCCCGAGCCCCGGGCACACGTTCTGCATCACCGAGCGCGGCAACCCGGAGGCCCGGAATGACCCAAAATCCCCGCGTGTCAGCGTTCCTGCGCAGGTTCTCCGCCGATCTCGGCATCGATCTCGGCTCGGCCAACGTGCGCGTCTTCAGCCGGCGAACGGGAGAGGTCTTCTCCGAGCCGAGCGTGGTCGCGCGCGAGCGCCACACGCACGAAGTCCGTGCGACCGGGTGCGAGGCCGAGGCGATGATCGCGCGGATGCCCGAATCGATCGTCGCGGTGTTCCCGGTTCGAGACGGCGCGATCGCCGATCTCGAAGCGGCCGAGGCCTTGCTCCGCGCGATGGTGCGGCGCGCGCGAAATCCGATCGCCTTCCGGCGCCCGCGGATCGTGCTCTCTGCGCCGTGCGAGCTCACGCCCGTCGAGCGCCGGGCGCTCGAACAGGCGGCGCGAAGCGCGGGTGCGCGCGAGGTCTTCCTGCTCGCGTCGCCGATGGCGGCCGCGCTCGGCGCGGCCGTGCCGGCGGCTGAACGGGGCGGGAAGCTCGTGATCGATTTCGGCGCGGGTACGACCGAGATCGCGGTGGTGACACTCTCGGGTGTCGTGCACGCGCGCAGCCTCAGGATCGGCAGCGTGCGCCTGGAAGAGGCGGTCCAGACCTGGCTCAAGAAGAAGCTCGACGTCGAGGTCGGGCTCGGCACGGCCCGCGCGTTGACCGAGCAGCTGGGCTGCGCGATTCCCCGCGAGGATCTGCGCGCGGTCACGATCGACGCGCGCGACCGGATCAGCGGCGAGCTGCGCGTGATTCGGGTCAAGGCGGAGGAGCTTCGCGAGGCGCTCGCGGCCCCCGTGGCGACGTTGATCGACGCGGTCCGGACGGTGCTCGAGGACGCCCCCGCGGAGCTCGCGGCCGACATCGCGCACAACGGCATCGTGCTCGCCGGCGGCGGCGCGCTCCTGACCGGTCTCGCGACGCTGCTCACGCGGGAGCTGCGGCTCCAGGTCTCGGTGGCGAAGGATCCGCTCACGGCGGTCGTCGCCGGCTGTGGATCGTGCCTCGAGCGACTCGAGCTGCTGCGCGCGCTTCGCCTCGAGGCGCGCGCGACGATCCGCCGCATCGAGCCGCTGACCGCGCACTGAAGAGCGCTCGCGCGCTTTCCGCCGCGACCTACCGCTCGCGGGAATCCGGGTAGGCGTGCAGCTTCCCCTGCCAGTCTTCGACGACGACGGTGTCGCCGTCGGCGGACTCGCGCAGGTAGCCCGGACCGATCGGCACCTTCCCCGCGCCGCCCGGAACGTCGAGCACGTAGCTCGGCTGACACAGTCCCGAGACCCGCCCGCGAAGCGAACGGACCAGCGCCTGACCGGCCTCGATCGAGGTGCGGAAGTGGCCGGTGCCCGGCGCGAGATCCGCGTGGTGCAGGTAGTACGGCTTCACGCGCATGGCGACGAAGCCGCGGAACAGCGCTTCGAGCGAAGCCGGGTCGTCGTTCACGCCCGCGAGCAGCACCGTCTGCGAGAGCATCGGCAGGCCCGCGTCGACGAGTCGCGCGACGGCGACGCGCGTCCGCTCGTCGAGCTCGCGCGCGTGATTCGCATGCAGAACGATCCAGACCGCCTTGCGCGCGCGCAACGCCGCGACGAGCTCCGCCGTCACGCGCTCGGGCTCGACCGCGGGGACGCGCGTGTGCACGCGGATCACGCCGAGGTGTGGGATCTCGTCGAGCCGTCGCACGATCTCGGCGAGCCGTCGCGGCGAGAGGATCAGCGGATCGCCGCCCGAGAGGATCACCTCCCAGATGCGCTCGTCTCGAGACACGTAGCCGAGCGCTTCGTCGAGCTCGGCGGGCGAGAGCGACTCGCCGCCCGGCCCGACCGCCTCGCGCCGGAAACAGAAGCGGCAGTAGACCGGACAGGCGTGCGTGGGCTTGAGCAGCACGCGATCGGGATAGCGGTGCGTGATTCCCTTCACCGGTGTGAAGGCCGCGTCGCCGATCGGATCGGAACTCTCGTCGGCCGAGATCCGCAGCTCCGCTTCGGACGGGACGAACTGCCGCGCGATCGGATCTGCGGGGTCCTCCGGGTCGATCCGGTCCTGCACGGAGGGTGTGAGCGCGACCGCCCAGCGCGACGCCACGCGGTGTAGCGCGTCGAGCCGCTCGGCGGGAACGAGGCCCGCCTCGACGAGCCGATCGAGTTCGCGGATTCGTTTCATTCGTCGGCCACTGGCGCCCAGAGCACGTCCTCGATCCTTTCGGCCCCGGTCGCGCACATCACGAGCCGGTCGAAGCCGAGCGCCATGCCCGCACTCGCAGGGAGCCCGTGTTCGAGCGCGGCCAGGAAGTCGTCGTCGATGGGATAGCGCTCTCCGTAGAGCCGCGCCTTTTCGGCCAGGTCGCGCTCGAAGCGGCGGCGCTGCTCGGCCGCGTCCGTGAGCTCCGAGAAGCCGTTCGCGATCTCGAAGCCCGAGACGTAGAGCTCCACGCGTTCGGCCACGCGCGCGTCGCCGGGTTTCGCGCGTGCGAGCGCGCCGAGCGCGATCGGCCAGTCGTACAAGAGTGTCGGGCGGCCGACGCCGAGCTTGGGCTCGATCTCGTTCAAGAGCACCCGGAAGAAGCGATCCTCGTACGTGTCGCCCGCGCCCGCCTCGAGCGCGAAGACGTCGAGCCCGGCGTGCTTCGCGAACGCGTCCGGCACGCTGAGCCGCTCCGCGGGCTGGCGCGCATCGCACTCGATCCCGCGGTGGACGAGCCGCTCGCGTCCGCCCGCCTCGAGCGCGACGCGCAGGAGCGCCTCGCAGTCGTCCATCAGCGCGGTGTAGTCGCAGCCCGCGCGGTACCACTCGAGCATCGTGAACTCGGGATGGTGGGTCGAGGAGCGCTCGGCGTTCCGGAACGCGTGCGAGAGCTGGAACAGCCGGGGAACGCCCGCGACGAGCAGCTTCTTCATCGCGAACTCCGGGGACGTGTGCAGGTAGCGGGCGCGCGCTCCCGGCCGACCCGGGGCGCGGAGCGAGGTCTCGAAGGCGAACAGGTGCGGCTCGAGCCCCGGCGAGATCTGGAGCGCCGGGGTTTCGACCTCGACGAATCCCGCGCTCGCGAAGTGCGCGCGCAGTCCCGTCGCGATCCGCGCGCGCACCTCGAGGCGGGCGCTTCGCTCGGCGAATCGCTTCGGGTGCCACCAGGGCCGCGGGTCGTCCACGCTCGCTCTCCTTCGGACCCGGGCAGGGTACCGAACGCCGTGGTCCAATGGTGCCGATGCCCGCCCCCGTGATTCCCGAGAAGCGCTGCATCGGCTTCGCGCACCGCGGCGCCTCGGCCGACGCGCCCGAGAACACGATCGAGGCGTTCGCCCTCGCGCTCCGACTCGGCGCGACCGGGCTCGAATCCGACGTCTGGATCACCGCTGACGGCGTACCGGTGCTCGACCACGACGGGCGGACTCCGAACGGCGTTCCCTTCCGCGACGTGCCCCGCGCGTCGCTGCCCGCGCACGTTCCCGCGCTGCGCGAGTTGTACGAATCCTGCGGACGCGATTTCGAGCTCTCGCTCGACGTGAAGGATCCCGACGCGGCGCGCGCGCTGACCGAGGTCGCGCGCGAGGTCGGCGATCCCGCACGGCTCTGGCTCTGTCACTGGAACTGGCGCGTCGTCGCGTCCTTCCGCCCGCTCGATCCGTCGGTTCGGCTGGTCGATTCGACGCGGGTCGAAGTGATGCGCACCGCGCCCGCGGAGCGCGCCGAGCGCATGATCGCGCTCGGGATCGACGCGTTGAACCTGCACTGGACCGATTGGAACGCGTCACTCGCCGGCGAGTTCCGCGCCCGCGGGCGCGCGATCCTCGCGTGGGACGCTCAGGACGAGTCCGCACTGACGCGCATGCTCGCGCTCGGCGTCGATGCCGTCTTCAGCGATCACGTCGCGCGGATGATGCGCGAGATCCGAAGTCACGCGCGGGCTGAATGAGCGCCGCTCGTCCGCGCTCCGCGGGTCAGGGCTTGCGGAAGATCGGCTCGAGCGCCCGGACGGGGTCGAGGATCGCGAAGTCGGTGGGCGCGACCTCGTAGCCGCGCGGGAAGGGCGGCCGGGGGTCGAGGCCGATGGCCTCGAGCACGCGTGGCGCCTGGTAGTAGGCGACGAAGGTCTGCGCGACCAGCGTCGGCAGGAAGCCGGGCGCCCGAGTGCCCGTCGCTTCGAGAAGCTCCCGACGCTCCGCGGCGGGAACCGCGGCGAATCCGCTCCGGCCACGCGCCCGCGCCAGCTCATCGACGACGGCGAGCCCGTTCGCGAGCAGCGTCTGCAGCTCGACACGCGACGCGAGGGACTCGGCGAGACCGAGCTGCCCCGCGCCCGGAAGGCGACCGTCGGCGCTCGGAGGGAGGATCGCGTCGAGCACGGCCGTCAGCGCAGCTCCGTGTTCCGTCGTGAGAGTCATCGTGTCGCTCATCTCAGTCGAACAACGTCGTCAGGTTCTTCTTGATGTGGTCGGCGACGTAGAGCGCCAGACCCTGGATCGTGCAGCACGGATTCACCCCTCCGGCCGTGGGAAAGATGCTGCCGTCGATGATGAACAGGTTCGGGACGTCGTGGCACCGTCCGTGGGCGTCGACGACGGAACGGCCCGGGTCGCGTGCCCATCCGCGCCGTGCCCATCAGGTGCCAGCCCGCCATCGCGAGGGGCGCCTGCGAGATCGTGCGGTTGGCGCCGGCCGCCTTCAGCACGTCGGTCGCGCGCGCCGCGCCGTACTCGAGCATCTTGCGGCTGTTCTCGCCGAGGCGGTACGTGATCTTCGGCGCGGGTATGCCGTGGGCATCGACGAGCACCGGGTCGAGCGTCACGCGATTGCATTCCTCCGGCAGGTCTTCGCAGATCGCGAGCAGCCCCGCGACGCGATCGAAGATCCCCGCGTACGCTTCGTGGTGTCCCTCGCCCCAGGGCAGCAGGCCGTTCGCCATTCCCAGGAGCGCGCTGGTCACGGGTCCGAAGCCGCGCATCAGCTCGAACGAGAACCCGCGCACGAAGCCCCGCGACAGGTCCGTCTCGTAGAACTGGTGGCTCCAGAGACCGCAGCCGGTCGGTCCCTGGTGGCCGTGGAGCGGCTCGTCGAAGAGCCCGAGCACCATCGCGTAGGGATGGAACATCAGGTTCCGTCCGACGAGTCCGCTGCGGTTCGCGAGCCCGTCGGGGAAGAGCTTCGACGCCGAGTTGAGGAGAAGCCGCGGCGTGCCGATTCCATTGCACGCGAGCACGACGATCTCCGCGCGCTGCCGCCGTTCGACGCCGTCCGCGTCGTAGTAGACCACGCCGTCGGCACGGCCGTCCTCGCGCACGAGAATCTCGCGTACACGACAGTGTGTACGAAGCTCGACGCCGCGCCGCTCCGCGGCCGGCCAGTACGTCACGTCGGTGCTGGCTTTGGCGCCCTGCGCGCAACCCGAGATGCACGGGCCGAGGTTGATGCACTTCGCGCGGCCCATGTGCTCGCGCGTGGCGATCGCGCTGTCCGACGGCCACCAGTGCCAACCGAGATCGTTGAATCCGCGGGCCACCGTCTCGCCGAGTCTGCCCAGCGGAACCGGGGGCAGCGGCACGTCCTTCGGCGGATAGGCCGGGTCGCCCGCGAGCCCGGCGACGCCGGTCATCCGGTCGTTCTCGGCCCAGTACGGCTCGAGGTCCGCGTACTCGATCGGCCAGTCCTCACCCACGCCGTCGAGGCTGCGCACGCGGAAGTCCGACGGCTTCATTCGCGGGTAGTGGGCCGCGTACAGCACCGTGCTGCCGCCCACCGCGTTGAAGTTCGCCACCTTGATCGGCGACTCGTCCTCGTTGATCGGATAGTCCTCGGCGCGACCGCGCGTGTTCGGATTCACGCTCCACTCGCCCTGTGCCCGCAGCTCCCAGTTCTCGAACGCGGTCGGGTACTCCGCCGGATTCATCCAGCCGCCCTGCTCGAGGCAAACGACGCGCATCCGCGTGTCGGCGATGCTCCACGCGAAGGCCGCTCCCGATGCCCCCGCGCCGATGATCAGCACGTCCACGGGCTCGTCGCTCGCGGCAGGTCTTCCGGCTCGGCTCATTCGGTCTCCACTCCCGCATTCGAGTGTACCCGAGCCGGATCGCGGATCGCATTCGCCGGTACGGAGCCGGGACGCGTGAATCCTACGGCGGCTTCGGAATTCGCGACACGGCAGCGTCGACGGGGCTCGGTGTCATGACGACGTACCGCTGCAACCGAGTTCGCTGCACGATCTCGACCACCGCGACCGAGGCCGCGAAGACCACAAGGCTCGCCAGCACCTGGTGCGAGCTCAACACCGGCCGCAGCACGTCGATGACGGCGACGTGGCAGAAATAGACCCCGAGCATGTAGGGCGCGATGCGGGCGACGACCGCGTTCGACCCGAGCGGCAGGAAGACGATCGCGGTGATCGCCGCCAGCGAGAGCGCGTAGCGCTCTAGCGAGGCCACGGCGCTCGGCGCGTCGACCGGGATCGCCTCGGGCAACGCGTACGCGGTGGCGAGCGCGAGCGCGCAGAATGCGCCGACCGCCATCGCCACCTTCGTGCGCTCGGCTTCCCTGGCGCGCAACAATTCGGCCAGCGCCATGCCGAGCGGAATCGAGGGCAGGGAGAAGCTCCACTGCCAGAGCACCAGGCTCCTCGCGGGAAACCTCTCGGCGACCAGGATCCAGGCGTAGCCGAGCGCGAGCAGCGCGACGAAGCGCAGCGTGCGAGATACCCGGCGCGTGAAGACATGCACGCCCGCGGAGACACCACCGGCGAAGACCGCGAAGGGGGCGAACCACATGTGGGTCCGCACGCCCGAGACGATCATCTCGGGATGCAGCACCGAGCCCAGCGTCTGTCCGCGACGCATCGCGACGAGCGCGAGCAGCGCCGCGTAGAGCAGCGTCCAGAAGACCCACGCTCCCCCCAGCGTGCGCAGTTTTCGCGACAGAACGGAGCGTGCCCCGCGTCGATCCGCGGCGAGCACGCTGAAGGCCGCGCCGAGGAGCAGGAACGTCGGAAGACCGAAGCCGCCGAGCCACGGCAGCCGATGCGCCATGCCGGTGTGGAATGCCACGATCTCGAACATCGCCAGCAGCCGCAGCCATTCGATCGCGGCGATTCGCGGGGCGGCGTTCGGTTCCGGGAACGACACGTGAGGGTCCATGCCTAGCATCTCGAGCCGCGCGCTGCTCGCTCGCGTTGCGCTCCTCGCGTACCCTGTCGGCCATGTCGTCCCGCGAGCAGGCCCAACGGCACCTGATCCCGCACTTCACGCGCAGCAACGTGTGGCACGCCGACGACTTGCCGGTGCTCGAGCGCGGAGAGGGGTGCTACGTCTGGGACGCCGGCGGCGACCGCTGGCTCGACGGCCTTTCGGGGCTCTTCTGCGTGAACATCGGCCACGGGCGCGCGGACCTCGCGGACGCGGCGGCTGCACAGATGCGCAAGCTCGCGTTCGCCACGAACTGGGGCTACGCGCATCCACCGTCGATCGAGGCCGCGCGCAGGATCGCCGAGGTCGCGCCGGGCGATCTCGACCACGTCTTCTTCGTCAGCTCGGGATCGGAGGCGGTCGAGTCCGCGCTGAAGCTCGCGCGCAACTACCACGTCGCGCGCGGGGAGCCGTCGCGCGTGAAGGTGATCGCGCGGACCTGGTCGTACCACGGCACGACGCTCGGCGCGCTCGCCGTGACCGGAATCCCGGCGATGCGCGAGCCGTACGCGCCGATGCTCTGGGACGGCGTGGTGCGCGTGCCCAACACGCTCGACGCTCCGCCGGGTGCGCCGGGAGCCCCGGCGCGAGAGCTGCCGAGCGTGCGCGCGATCGAAGAGGCGATCCTGCGCGAGGGCCCCGAGACCGTCTCGATGCTGATCGCCGAGCCCGTGCAGAACGGGCGCGGCGCGGTCGTACCGCCCCCGGGCTACTGGCCCGAGCTGCGCAGGATCTGTGACACGTACGGCGTGCTGCTCTGCGCCGACGAGGTGATCAACGCCTTCGGCCGGCTGGGAACGTGGTTCGCGAGCGAGCGCGTCGGCGTCGTGCCGGACCTGATCACGTTCGCCAAGGGCGTGACGTCCGCCTACCAGCCGCTCGCGGGCGTGGTCGTGCGACGCCCGGTGATCGAGGCGATCTGGGATTCGCCGGGCGGCTCGTTCGTGCACGGCTCGACGTTCGGCGGCCATCCGGTCGCGACCGCGGTGGCCGTCGCGAACCTGAACGCCTTCCGCGACGAGAAGGTCTTCGAGAACGTCCTCGCGAACGAGGCGCACCTGCGCTCGCTTCTCGAGGACGTCGCTTCGCGGCACCGCTGCGTGCGCGAGGTCCGGGGGCAGGGGTACTTCTACGCCGTCGAGCTGATGGCCGACCGCGATTCCGGCCGCGATCTCGACGCGGATCAGACGACCGCTCTTCGCGGCGGCCTGCTGCTCCGCTACATCCGCGAGGCGCGGATCTTGATCCGTCCCGACGATCGCGGCGCGACCTTCATGGCGATCGCGCCTCCGCTCGTGGCGGACCGCGATGTTCTCGCCGACCTGGCCGAACGTCTCGATCGCATCTGCACCCGCGTCGATCAGTACATCGGAGGAAATCCCAGATGACCCGCATGTCTTCCAGCGAAGCCTTCGTCGAGACACTCGTCGCGCACGGAGTCACCGACGTGTTCGGAATCGTCGGATCGGCCTACATGGACGCGCTCGACCTCTTTCCTCCCGCGGGAATCCGCTTCTGGTCCGTCGCTCACGAGCAGAACGCCGCGCACATGGCCGACGGCTACAGCCGCGTGACCGGACGCCACGGCGTCTGCGTCGCGCAGAATGGGCCGGGGATCACGAACTTCGTCACCGCGATCGCCGCCGCATACTGGGCGCACTCGCCGGTCGTGTGCATCACGCCCGAGGCCGGCACGATGGGAATCGGCACCGGCGGTTTCCAGGAGACGGAGCAGCTGCCGATCTTCTCGAAGATCACGAAGTTCCAGACGCACGTGAATCGACACGAGCGAATCGCGGAGCTCACCCACCGCGCGTTCGTTCTCGCACTCGCGGAGCGTGGGCCGGTGCAGATCAACATCCCGCGCGATCTCTTCTTCGGCGAAGCGGACTACGTGATCCGCGAGGCGCGTCCGATCGAGCGAGGGGCCGGCGGGGCGTCGAGCCTCGACGCGGCGGCGCGGCTGCTCGCCGGCGCGCGCTTTCCGGTGATCATGGCCGGCGGGGGCGTCGTGATGGGCGACGGCCGGAGCGAGCTCGTCGCGCTCGCCGAGCACCTCTCCGCGCCGGTGATCGCGTCGTACCTGCACAACGACGCCTTCCCGGCGAGCCACCCGCTGATGTGCGGTCCGATCGGCTACCAGGGCGCCAAGTCGGCCATGCACGTCGTCGCGCAAGCCGACGTGATTCTGTGTCTGGGCACGCAGGCTCGGCCCGTTCGGAACGCTGCCGCAGCACGGGATCGACTACTGGCCGAAGCAGGCGAAGCTGATTCAGGTCGACACCGACCACCGCATGCTCGGCCTCGTGAAGGAAGTCGAAGTGGCGGTTCACGGCGACGCACGTGCGGCAGCCGCCGAGCTCCTGGCCCGCACGAAGAACCTCGAGATCGCGGGACAGAAGACGCGCGAGGCGCGCCTGACCGAGGTCGCGCGCCGAAAGCAGGAGTGGGAGGCGGAGCTCTCGTCGTGGTCGTCGGCGGACGGCTCGCCGATCTCGCCGCGCCGCGCGCTGCGCGAGCTCGAACGCGCGATGCCGAAGCGCGCGATGGTGACGACCGACATCGGCAACATCTGCTCGGTGGCGAACAGCTACCTGCGCTTCGACGAGCCGCTCTCGATGTTCGCGCCGATGATGTGGGGCAACTGCGGCTACGCGCTGCCGACCGCGATGGGCTGCAAGGTCGCCGCGCCCGATCGCCCGGCGATCGCGTACATCGGCGACGGCGCGTGGGGCATGAGCCAGACCGAGGTCATGACCTGCGTGCGCGAGCGACTCGCGGTCGTCGCCGTGGTCTTCAACAACCGGCAGTGGGGTGCGGAGAAGACGCAATCAGATCGACTACTACGGCAGCCGCTTCGTCGGCTCGAACCTCGACAATCCGTCCTTCGCCGGGAATCGCGCGCGCGATGGGTGCGGACGGCGTGACCGTGGACGCGCCCGATCAGGTCGGGGACGCCCTGCGCGCGGCCGTCGCCTCGAATCGTCCGACCGTGCTCGAGATCATGTGCAACGACGAGCTCGGCGAACCCTTCCGCCGCGACGCGTTGAAGAAGCCCGAGCGTCTGCTCGCGAAGTACCGGGCGTTCGGAGGCTGAGCAGGCGCCTCTAGCGCCGCGCCGGCTCGAGTTCGGAGATCGCCGCGCGGATGCGCTCGATCTCGACGACATCGCGGCTTCGTAGCGCGAGAGCGAGCGCCGTGCGCAGCGCGGCTTCGGCTTCGTCGCGCCGGCCGAGCTCGGCGAGGACCTGCCCCTTCAGGGACCAGACCGGGTAGAAGCCCGGAGCGATCGCGAGCGCGGCGTCGTACTGCTCGATGGCCCCGGGCAGATCGCCCTGACTCTGGTACGCGATGCCGAGATTCGCGAAGTCACTCTGGAAGCTGATGCGGTCCACGTCGGAGTACGTGATCGGATAGAGCACGGCGAGCGCGAGCGCGCAGACGAGCGGCAGCGCGAAGCGCCGGGCGCGAAGCGATCGCGTGATCTCGACGATGGCCAGGGCCGCGAAGACGAGCAGGACGGGCGTCAGCGCCATCCGGTAGCGGTCGTTGACGAAGAACGCGAGCAGAGCGAAGACGAGCGAGAGCACGTATCCGTACAGCGGCAGGGTGCGCCGTCCGCTGCGGAGCGCGAGCGCCAGGCCGACCGCCGCGAAGGGGAAGATCGCGCCGAAGCTCGTGAGCGGCAGGTCGAGCAGGCGCGAGAAGCGGCGCGCGAAGTAGAGATTGCGGTTGTTCGGAACCTCGTAGGCGTTCACCAGGTAGCGCAGCTTCGTGCCGAGCAGTCCGAGCCAGCGCCCCGGATCGGCCGCGATCTGGCGCCAGGCCTCGCGCATCCAGAAGGCCGAGACCTCGGAAGGCCGGAGCGATTCGCGGCCGAGCTCGAGCCGAGCGACCTCGGGGAAGTTCAGGTTCTGGTCCCCGGCACTGAGCCCGAGCACGCGGCCCTCGTAGCGCGCGGGATGCATGTAGATCCCGTCGGCGTCGGCGTTGTTGCCGATGTAGAAGTTCGCGCCGGCGTTCGACGTGAGCAGCACGGGATCGCCGCCGATCCAGAGGTTGTGTGCGAGCGAAGGCGCGAGCGCGAGCGCGAGCGCGGCCGAGTACGCGAAGAGGGGCTTCCTCCACGCTCGCGGACCGCGCGCGCGTGCGGACAGGAGGATCGCGAGCGAAGCGAATGCCGCGAAGACCAGAATGCTGCCGCGCGCCTGCGCGGACAGACCCAGGCAGAGCCCGGACGCGAAGAGCCAGCGCAGCGACCCGCGCTCGGTGCCGGCGACCAGCGCGCAGAGCATGGCCAGGTTCAGGAAGACGATCAGCGTCTCGGCGAGCAGCAGTCCCGCGTAGAAGACGTACATCGCGTAGGTCGCGGCGAGGAGCGCGGCGACCTTCCCGACCCCGGGGTCGAAGAGCCGGCGGCCGAGCGCGTTCACCATTCCCACGCTCGCCGTCGACAAGCCGATCTGGACCCCCGCGGCGGCGAGCACCGACGGCCCGACGAGCGCGTGGAGGAGCGCGAGGAAGTACGGATACGCCGGCCCGAGGTAGAAGACCGGCTCCGCGCGGGAGAGCCAGTCGCCGGCCGCGATGCGCTTCGCCCAGTCGTGGTAGTCGAGCGCGTCCGTGTGCAGGTGCAGGAAGAACGGCGTGTCGTGCACCTCGAACAGGTGGATCCCGCGGAGCAGCAGCGCGAGAAAGAGCAGGGCGACGAGCCAACGACGGTCGCGAAGCTCCGTCGGTCCGCGATCGTCAGGGGAGTTGCGTGCGGAGCCTCGCAGCGGACTCGGTCAGCGCGACGCTCGCGCGCGCGATTCGACGAAGTACGCAAACGTCTCGCTCGTGGTCTTCTGCGGGCGGTAGCCGAACTCCTGAACCAGGCGCCGGTTCGAGAGCACGGGGCGAT
Organism: uncultured delta proteobacterium; assembly: GCA_963704165.1. Taxonomy (GTDB): domain Bacteria; phylum Myxococcota_A; class UBA9160; order SZUA-336; family SZUA-336; genus VGRW01. The sequence goes on from CAVPHD010000004.1 coordinate 638,363, forward strand.
AGCGCAGGAAGCCGACCTGCTCGGGGCCGTACTGCGTGAGCCCGAGCTTCGAGAGCACCCACAGACCGGCTTGGAGGAGAGCGGGCGGAATTTCGATGTACGGCTTGCCGAGGCGCCGCGCGATCTCGCGCACGGTGAGCGCACCGTCGCCCGCCAGGTTGTAGCAGCCCGTGCCCCCGCGTCGGATGCCGAGAAGGATCGCGCCGACCACGTCCTGGTCCCAGATGAAGACGAACGGGCTCGCGGAGCCGCCGACGCCGAGCACGAATCGGCCGTCGAAGAGGTCCGTGATCTGGTTCTTCGTGCTGGCGCCGAGGATCGTGCCCGGGCGCAGCACCAGCTGCAGAAGCTCGGGGTGCTTCGCGCGGTACTCGGCGAGCATCTCCTCGACCTGCCGCTTGTGGTCGGAGTAGGCGAACTCCGCGTTGCCGCGAAGCGCGTGCGACTCGTCGAGCCACTCGGGGTTGTCGGCGTGGTAGCCGTAGGCGGCTCCGCTCGAGGTGTACACCAGCTTGCGTACGCCGGACTCCAAACACGCCTCGAGCACGTTGCGCGTTCCACCGACGTCGACCTCCCACTCGAGCGCTCGATTCGAGCCGCGTCCGGGCGTGACGATCGCGGCGAGGTGAACGACGACGTCCGGACGATGACGCCGGAAGCTCGCGGCGCACGCCGCCGCGTCTCGAACGTCGAGCGCGTCGGTGGTCACCCCCGTCGGAGTCTCCTGCGCGGGCAGGGGGCGCAGATCGCTGGCGACGATCGCCTCGACCCCCCCGGGCTCGGCCGCGAGCGCGGCGACGACCTGAGCAGCGGCTGGTGGCCAACCCGGAACTGGAGGCCCGCATGGTGGTGAACATCCCCCGTCCAAGGGGCAGCACCGTGGCTGGCTGACCTTCTCCGCCAGGCCTTCGTGCACGACACCTGGCGGCACCTCTGGGATCCTGGCCGCGCCGCGGCCTCGTGGCTACTTCGATCCGCGCTCCCTCGATCTGGCCCGCCAACGCCCCACCGTGTTTCACGTGAAGTGCTGCGTGGCTGACGACGACTTGCTCGTCACCAGCGCCAACCTCAGCGACAGCGCCCAGCTCGACAACTGCGAGCTCGGCATTCACTTCCCCTCCGGCAGCCGTGCCGACGCCGTGTGGCAGCACTTTGACCGCCTCATCCAGCGGCAGCCCCCTGCACTGGTGCCGATCGAGACGCCCCTCCATGGGGGCACTCAGTGACCCGCTGACTCCTCGCGGCCCATCAGATCGCCAGCTGCCACAGCCTCCGTGGGGTAGGTGATCCGATCCAGAATCACCTGGATGCGTTCACCGAACCGCTGGGCTTGCTCGTTCACCAGCCGCTCTGCCAGATCGATGTCACCGCCACTGCGCAGGGTTTTTGCAGGATCGTCTGCCGCGACAACTCCACCAACTGCTCCACCCGCACCACCCGCTGCCGCAGGGCCTGCACGATCAGCTCGCGGTAAACGATGCAGTGATAGAAGCGGAAGTCCGGATCCATCTGCCCCATCTCCTGGGCAATGGTGAAGCGCAGATCCTGCAGCTGCCGATAGGCGGCCTGCACGCTCGCCAGCGCAGTGGCCTCATCCATGGGAGTGTCCCCGCCGGGATTGACGCATGGCTTTGTTGGCCTGGGCCTGCAGCACCATCAGCTCCCGCAGCTGAGCGCCGATGCCCTCGATGTCGTCGCTGAGCCGGTTGAGCACCGGCCCGATCGAGCCCGCTCAGCGCCGCGAAGCGGTCCTGCAGGATCGCCATCTCTTCCCGCAGCTGGGAGAGCTCCTCAGCCTGCAGGGCAGCCCCTGCTCTCGGGGGCCGGGGGATGGATCGCGAGCCAACGCTCACCCAGGCCCGTGCGTTCCCCGGCCAGCTGCACGAAGGCCCGCTCCACATGACCCAGCAGCGGTTGCGTCTCGATGCCATCCAGCACCTGCAGCGCCTGCTCCAGGCCGGCCTGCACGGGGTAGGGATGGTGGCGGCCGTCGCCAGGATCATTGCGCGCTGGCCTGCAGTTCCATCGGCATTTCCGCCAGGCGCAGCACCGCCGCATGCCACGACAGGGAATGAAAGGCCGTATCGGCCTTGGAGTGGGAGGCGTGGTGCCGGTCCTGCTGGAGCTTGATGCACAGCCCTCGGGTTTCCTGCAGCAATCCAGTGAAGCGGCGCAGTTCACCGGCTCCCTCTGGCTTCAGCCGCACCTGCTCGGGGAGATGACGCCAGAGATCGTGGATCAGACTGCCCGTGCGCCGCGTGCCGCGGTCGCTGCTCAGCAGCACCTCCCAGCGCTCATAGAAGTTGTAGGGCTCCGGCTGGATCTGCGTCAGCAGCGCCTCCAGCTCCTGGCGGGCCTGGTGCAGATCATCGGGTTCTTCCCGTTGATAGGCCCTGATGTTGCGGCCCTCGCTGCGGAGGTCTTGCAACACCTGCACCTTCACGGGCACCGCCAGCTCGAGCAGCGCCAGCAGCAACCGGCCGGCCAGCAAGGCCAGGCCGCGCTCCTTGTCCAGGGACACCGCCGCCTGAAGACTGCCGTAATGCACATGCTCTAAGGCAATTAGCAGATCCAACCTATTGCGCCATTCTCCAATGATGCCCGGAGGATGCTGGCTGGATGTCCGTGAAAATTGACAGTTACTATCTTCATGCGGTGCTTCGCAGAAGGCGATTGCAACCGCCATGCCGCCCATGCACGATGGAGCGATGAGCACCAGCCCGCTGCGCTGCCACCTGCTGATCGGCCCCCCCCGACAGTGGCAAGACCACGTTGGCCCATAGGTTGGCACCGCTGCTGTCAGGTGCCGGTGGCGAGCCTGGGTTGGTGCTCTCCACCGATGTGATCCGCGCTGAGCTGTTCGGTGATGCGGCGGTGCAGGGGCCCTGGGATGTCATCCGCACCCTGTTGCTGCAGCGCTTGCAGGCCGCAGTAGAGGCGGGTAGGCCGGTTGATCATCGATGCCACCCACGCTCGCCGCATGCGCAATGCCCTCAACCGCCAGGGCAGCAAGCAGATCCAGCCCCATCGCTATGGGCGGCTGCTGGATCTGGAGCGGCTGCTGTTCCTGATCCGCCTGCTCACCAGCTTCAACGGCCTCGACGAGGCCGACCCGTGCACAGCCTCGGCGCTGCTGCAGATCTGCAACCCCCCGCCCCAGGGGGACCTGGCCGAACGGGGTGTCCATACCCTGGCTCCAGGCGGGCCAGACTTGAGGGCTTCTACCGCGAACGACGGAGTGTGCTTGCGTGTTTTTCCCCGCCGGCGCCCTCAATCGCTTCCACGACGCCCAGAATGCCGGTGCGCCCCCTGTTGTGGAGGTCGCGCTGGCTGAATTGCGCTCTGGCAGCAAGCGCAACCACTGGATCTGGTTCGTGCTGCCCCAGCTCCGCAGTCTCGGCCGCTCGGCGAACGCCCAGCTCTATGGCATCGCAGACCTGGCAGAGGCCCTGCCTACCTGGCGGATACCGCTGCTGCACCAGCAGCTGGAGGCCGTGATGGAGGCGTTCAGGGAGCAGCTCAACCAGCCGGGTCAGGGCCTGGAGCAACTCATGGGCGGCGGGTTGGATGCCGCCAAAACCGTGAGCAGCCTCACCTACTCGAGGCCGCCGCTGTGCTTGCACGCTGGCGACGCTCGAATCGCTCCTGAGGTCAGTGCGAGATCCACGCCGTAACTCAATCAATCAATTCGAATATCCAGATTCACCGCCCAGCCGCCCTGCTCGGCGATGTGGCAGAGAAAGCGCAGCAGGTTTTCTGGCCGGTCCACCGGGTTGAGCTGGGGCTGCTCAGGATCCGGTTCAGGTCGATGCCGGGCACCGAGCATGAGCGCAGCACCTCCACCAGGGTGCTGCCGGGATCGCTGCAGCCGACCGCTCGGCCAGGCGCAGAAACTGCTCAAAGCCCAGCGACCCCTGGCTGTCGGCACGGAAGCGGAATATGGCTCAGCCCTCCTCCGGCTCGTCTGGGTTGTTGAGCTCCAACACCGTCCACTCTTGGCTCCACACCGGTCCGCAGGCTATCCCGCGTGTTGTGAGCTCAAACGCCACCCAGTTCGGCAGCTCCACACTCCGCAGGAACGCCGGGATGTCCAGCAGATCCTCGGCCGCTTCCTGGGCTGCCAGGTATTTCTGCCACAGCGGTTTGAGCTCCTCGGCCAGGTAGACGGGCTCGTCGGGCACCTCATGGCACCAGCCACCGCGCAGGGTGGGGGCGTTGGCCTGGCCGTCGTCGTGGAACACTCTCTGTCCCGTCAGCGGACAGAAGAAGTTCCAGTCGTCCAGCTCCAGCTGGATGATCTGCAGGGCTCATACCCTTGTCGGCGAAGAGCCAATGTTGGGGGCCCCTACTGCGAACACCGGGGCGCACCCGGGTGTTCTTAGCTCATGCCAACACGGTCACGGTGTTGCCGTACCGCCCCAGCTGCCGGTCGGCCGTGAGCAACAGCATTGGCTCCGTTCTGCTCTGGCACACCAGCAGCCGGTCAAAAGGATCGCGATGGTCGCCATCACACTCCAGCTCCGCCACCGCCAGCAGATGGGTGTTGCGAATCGGCAGCCAGCGGAACCCCTGCAGCGGCACCTGGCGCTCCAGTTCCGCCAGGTCCACCTGCAGCCGGCCGATCGACACCTTGATCGCCATCTCCCACAACGAGGCCTGACTCACAAACACCTCCGCCTCCGGTGCCTGCGCCTGCTCCACCACCGGCGCCGGCAGCCGCGGGTCGTCACTCAGCCACCACAGCACCAGATGGGTGTCGAGCAGCAGCCGCGTCACTGCAGCGCCTCGAACAGGTGATCCAGCGGTGCATCGAAGTTGTCCGCAAGCTGGATCTGGTCGCGCATCGCCCCAGGTGCTGCCACCGGCTGGGCCGCAGCCTGCCAGCCCACCAACCGCGCAATCGGCACCCCAGAGCGGGCGATCACCTCTCCCCCTGCTCCACCAGGTGCAGCAGCTGGGAGAGCTGGGTTTTGGCCTGGTGGATGTTCACCGGATCCATTGCTGCATGCGCTGAACTAAGTCTTAGTTTAGTTCGCCCCAGACGGCTTCGCTGCACCGTCATGGGAGCCGATCACTGAGCTCAGCCGGCTAGTGTCGATTCAAGGTCGTCACTCGCAAGACAGCCTGGTCCTGGCCCGCCAGCCCGTTCAGGATGGGGGGATGACCCCAGCACCGCTGCGCTGCCACCTGCTGATCGGCCCGCCCGGCAGTGGCAAGACCACCCTTGCCGGCCAGCTCGCGTCCCTGCTCCAGGGAGCCAGCGGCGAGCCGGGCCTGGTGCTCTCCACCGATGTGATCCGCGCCGAGCTGTTCGGTGATGCCGGTGTGCAGGGGCCCTGGGATGAGATCCGCGCCCTGATGCTGCAGCGGCTGCGCGAGGCGGTGGCGGCCGGCCGGCCGGTGATCGTGGATGCCACCCATGCCCGCCGCCCCTGGCGCCTGCTCTACACCCAGCAGCTGCAGCTGCCCCAGCCGGTGGAGTGGATCGGCTGGTGGCTCACCACCCCGCTGGAGCAGTGCAAGGCCTGGGCGCTGCGCCGTGATCGTCCGGTGCCCGAGGCGGTGATCGTGGAGTTCCACGCGAACATCAACCACCGCTTCTTCCAGCCCCACCGCGCCGAGGGCTTTGCAGCGCTCGTGGCCCTCAACCCCGCTGCCGGGGAAGGCACCACAGACGACGACCTGCGCGGCCGCCTGGCTGGCCTCACGGGCCGCATCCGCAACGCCTGCAACCGCCAGCGCGCCGTAACCGCCCAGCTGCACCGCTACTCCCGCCTGCTCGATCAGGAACGCCTGTTGTTCCTGCTGCGGCTGCTCACCAGCTACGGCGGGCTCGACGAGAGCGATCCGGGCACCGCCGCTGAGCTGATCCAGATCTGCAACCCGCCGCCCCAGGGCGATCTGGCCGAGCGGGCTGCCGCCTACCTGGCCAGCTGGAAGGAAGTGCACGGCGGCAACAGCGACGTGTACGCCGATGTGGAGGCGATCCGCGCCGACCTGGCCTGGCTGGAGGCCAACGGCTTCTTCCGCCTCGACTGGCAGGGCGACCAGCCCATCACCCTCGAGGTCGAGGGGGCCCACACCGCCAGCAGCGTGAACGGTGGCTATTCCGCCCTGGCTGAACGCCATGCCTTCCGTCGCGTGTTCACCCTGTTGCGCCACATCCTCAAGGAGCCCTTCGATGCACCGGAGAGTGAGGGCGAGCCGCAGCAGCAGGCGCCAGCGAAGGCGCCGCCGCGCCGCAAGCGCGCCCGCCGCGACAGCAGCGAGTTCAGCCCCCTCTACCGCCACCTGATCGACCGCCTGGCGGCGATCGAGGGTGGCTATCGCCCGAGCAGGAGGCCGTGTTCCGCCGCGACGTGGAGCACGTGCTCAGCCCCTACGGCTTCCTCCCCCAGGTGACGGGCCGGCCCCACAGCCGCCGCCAGGGCTACGCCATCGGCACCGCCCTGCTCTCGGCCGACCAACTTCTTGAGGTGCACGCCCAGCTCAAGGCCTCCCTCGATCGCCTCAGCGACCAATCCCAGAAGCCCCTGCTGCTCACCCTGGAGGATCGCCTCAAGCGCGCCGGCATCCTGGCCAGCGATGGCAGCCCCGGCCGTCGCCATCAGGCCAAGCGCGCCCTCGCCCACCGCTCCATCACCGCCGAGGTGCCCGGCACCCTGGCCAGCCCCGAGCAGGCGGCCCGGCTGGAGCGGGCGATCCGCGACCGCCGCCGCGTGTGGCTGCGCCACCAGCCGGAGGCCAGCCGTTTCCGTGCCTGGCCCGTGCAGTTGCTCTTCCGCACCATCAGCTGGTATCTGGCCTTTGAAACGGCCGAGATCGGCCATCAGCGCGGTCTGATCCGCTGCCTGCGTGTCGACCGGCTGGTGCTGCTCAATGAAGACGGCAATGCCCGCCGCAGCAGCGACGCCGAACACGACGACGCCCTGGCCCGCCTTCAGCGCCTGCTGCATGTGTGCGGTGGCCTGTTCTTTGGCACCTCGGTCGACGATCAGCTGGTGGTGCTCCAGCCCAGCGGTGGCCGCAGCCCCCAGCACCCCTGGGGCCTGCTGCGCTTCTCCTGCACCCCTGCCGTTTTCGAGCTGATCCGCGAGGAACCCCACCGCTTCCCGCCGGAGCAC
>CAVPHD010000005.1:0-308904 GCA_963704165.1 uncultured delta proteobacterium
CCTCAGTCCGACCGCGTTCGGCGCTCGGCCCGGCGCGGTTCAGGACGCGGCGATGCAGACGACGCTGATGGCGATGGCGGGGCGGACGGCATGAAAGTCCTCGACCTGATTCCGCGACCGGGTTAATCTGCGCCGAGCTCCGAACCCGTGGAGCGAAGGGAGGCGTGACATGGCAGCCAGACTCGTTGGCTACTCGTGCTCACGCCCCCGGCGTACCCGGTAGATCCGGTAGGTTCGAAGACCGATCTCTGGCGAGGAATCCGGCGAGTCGCAGGCGTGAGTCTGCGGCTCGTTTCCGTTTCTCCTCGCCGTGGAGATCGAAGTGTCGAAAGAGCGAATCGGTTCGCCGTTGTCCGGCGCCGCGTTCACGCGCGGAATGCTCGCGGACCAGGAGAAGGCCGCCGTCCTGCGCGAGTTCGGCGGGCAGGGTCTGATCACGGACGTGCTCGGTGTGATCGGCGACGGCAAGGAGGCAACCGTCTACTGCTGCGCCGCCGACCCGTCGACCGGTGTCGAGCTTCTGGCGGCGAAGGTCTATCGCGCCCGGAAGTTCCGCGCGTTCGCCCGTGCGCGCGCCTATGCGGGTTCGCGCGTGGTGCTCGACGCGCGGGCCGGCCGTGCCATGAAGACGCGCACCGAGAAGGGGCGGCGCATGGCGCACCACGCGTGGATCGAGTGGGAGTGGGAGACGCTGTGTCTGCTTCACGACGCGGGCGTCGGCGTTCCGAATCCGCTCGCCGCCTCGGACGATGCGATCCTGATGGAGTACGTCGGCGATCGCGGCGGAGCGGCACCGAAGCTCCGGCACGTCGAGCTCACGCCGCTGCAGGCGCGGGCGGCGCTCGAGCGGCTGCTCGCGGACGTCGAGCGCATGCTCGACTGCCACCGGGTACACGGCGATCTCTCGGCCTACAACGTGCTCTGGTGGCAGGAGCGCCCCGTCATCATCGACGTGCCCCAATCCGTCGATCTGCACGCGAGCCACGACGGCTACCTGCACCTTCTTCGCGACGTGCAGAACCTCGACCGCTACTTCGCGAGGTACGGCTTGTCGGTCGGCGACTTCGCGGAGAGAACCTGGCGCAGCTACCTGCGCGGTCAGCTCGGCCGTTAGACCTACGCCTTTCTCGGATCGTGTCCTAAGCTGGCGGCGTGGGTGAGGGAGCCGGGCGCGTGCCGGTGCGCGTGGTGTCGTATCCGGGAGACGTCCGCGTTTCGGGCGTGTCGGCGGAGGTCGTGTGCGCGCGCACGCTCGCCGAGCTTCGCGCCGCGCTCGAGGCATCGACCCCGGCGGCCCTCGTGATCGACCTTTCGAGCGGCGGCCACGGCGCGCTCGACCTGCTTCGCGAACGTCGCGTGCGCGGCTCGACCGTGCCCGCGTTGCTCCTGGCACCACACGGGGACACGGAGGCCGCGGAGCGCGGGCGCACGTTGCGCCACTGCACGGTGCTCGCGAGTGAGAGTGCGACGAGTGCCGTGGTATCGACGGCGTTGAACGAGCTGCTCGGTCTCTCTCCCGCGGCACCTGCCGACGCATCGCGCGCGCCAGCGATGCTCTTCAAGACCGACTCACGCGGCGGTTTCACTCACTTCACGCGCCGCTGGCTCGCCTATCTGGGAATTCCCGAGAGCGCCGCGCGAGGTCTCGGCTGGGTCGAGAGCCTCCATCCCGACGACCGCGGGGCCTGGGCGGCTTCGTTCTCGGCGGCGCTCGAGGAGTCGGCCGCATTCGAGCTCGATCTGCGCGTGCGAACCGCTTCGGGAGTCCACCGATGGGTGCGGGTCTCCGCGTCTCCGGGCTTCGACGCGAAAGAGGGGTTCACGGGCTTCGTCGGCTCGTTCTTCGAGATCGACGACCTCGTCGAGGCGCGCGATCGAGCCCGCGCGGACGTCGCCAAGCTCGAGGCGGTGAGCGGTGAGCTCGAGGAGGTCGCCTTCGCCGGCGCGCACGATCTGCAGGAGCCGCTGCGCAGCGTCGAGCAGACGCTGAAGCAGGCGCTCACGGGTGAATCGACCGACCTGGCGCTCGCGTTGCGTCAGATCGCCCACATGCGGGATCTGCTGCGCGATCTGGTCGACTACGCGGCCTCGAGCGCGGTTCACCTCGCGGTCGAATCGGTCGACCTCTCGCAGGCGGTCGACTGGGCGCTCGACAACCTGCGGCCAGCGATCGCCGAGTGCGAAGCCGAGGTCAAGATCGAGACGCTCTCGCGCGCCGCGGCCGATCCGATCCAGATCGCGCGCGTGTTCCAGAACCTGATCGGAAACGCACTGCGCTTTCGCGGCGAGAAGCCCGCGATCATCTCCGTCGGTGCAGAGGCACGCGAGCGCGACGTGCTCGTCTGGGTGCGCGACAACGGAATCGGCATTCCCGCACAGCACCACGAGACGATCTTCCGCGTCTTCGAGCGTCTGCACGCAGGCGAGCTTCCGGGCACGGGCGTGGGGCTCGCGATCTGCCGCCGCATTCTCGAGCGCCACGGCGGCCGGATCTGGGTCGAGTCGGAGCCCTCCCGCGGCGCGACGTTCCACTTCACGCTGCCACTCGGGTAGCTCGCGTCGCTGCGGGCGGTGTACAGGGATCGGTCGATCGGGACTACCCTGAGTCCGAGATGAGCGTCGGCGCGAACACAACCCGCCGGGTCCCGGCGATCGGTGCGGTCCTGGCGTTGGCGACGGCCGCCGCCTACGGGAGCTTCACGGGCTTCGAGTTCGTGAACTGGGACGACAACGTCTACGTGACCGGGAACTCGCACGTGAAGTCCGGGCTCACGTTCGAGTCGATCCGCTGGGCGCTCGGTGCGACGGCCGCTCACAACTGGCACCCGCTCACCTGGCTCTCTCACATGCTCGACGTCGAGCTCTTCGGCCTCGACCCCGTCTGGCATCACCGGACGAGCCTCCTGCTCCACGTGTCGACGACGTTGCTCTTGTTCCGCGCGTTCTTCCGCATGACCGGCGCGCTCGGGCAGAGTGCCTTCGTCGCGGGGCTCTTCGCGCTCCACCCGCTGCACGTCGAGTCGGTGGCCTGGGTCGCGGAGCGCAAGGACGTGCTCAGCGCGCTCTGTTTCGCGGTCGCGCTCTGTCTGTACGTTCGATTCGCGGAGCGGCCATCGCTCTTGCGCTACCTGTGGGTCGCCCTGGCGTTCGCGGCCGGGCTCGCGGCCAAGCCCATGCTGGTGACGCTGCCCGCCGTCCTCCTTCTGCTCGACGTCTGGCCGCTCGGACGCGTTCGCCTCGCGCCTTCGCCCGACCTGCGGCGGCTGGGTACGCTCGCGCTCGAGAAGCTGCCGCTCCTGGCGCTGAGCGCGGCGGCGAGCGTGATGACGGTGATCGCGCAGGGCACGGCCATCTCGATCGCCTCTCGATTCACGCTCGGGGAGCGAATCGGAAACGCGATCGTCTCGCTCTGTCGCTACGTCGTCGCGACGCTCTGGCCGACGGGGCTCTCGATCAGCTACACGCATCCGGGAAGCTGGCCCGTGGGCGTCCTCGTGGGAAGCGGACTGGCTCTCGCGGGGATCACCGCGGTCGCGCTGCGTGCGCTCCCGACGCGTCCCTGGTTCACCATCGGATGGCTCTGGTACGTCGGCATGCTCGTGCCCGTGATCGGCGTGATCCAGGTCGGGGAGCAGGCGATGGCCGATCGGTACACCTACCTGCCGTCGCTCGGTCTGTTCGTGATCGCCGCGTGGGGGATTCCCGCGGTCGTTCCCGATCACCGTTTGCGTTCGCGCTCGCTCGTGTTCGCAGCGATCGCGGTGCTCGCGGTCTTCGGAGCGCTCACGCGAGTGCAGACTCAGTACTGGCGAAACAGCAACGTCCTCTGGGCTCGCGCGCACGCGGTCGATCCGCGCGATCCACTCGCGCTCGAGGTGCTCGGTGTGCTCGCCGAGGAGCAGAATCGCCACGGCGAGGCGCTCGGCTTGTACCGGCGCGCGCTCGAGATCGACTCCCGACGCCAGAACTCGCAGTACAACCTGGGCAATCTCTTGTTGTGGTACGGCCGGGCCGAAGAGGCGCTCGGTCCGCTGCGCGAGGCGGTGCGACTCCGACCGGACTTCGCGGTCGCCTACGAAGCGCTCGGCCACGCCTATCGGGGTCTCGGTGAGAGCTCGTTGTCGCTGCAGGCATTCCAGCGCTCGGTCGAGCTCGATCCCAATGCGGCGAACGCCCAGTACAATCTGGGTCTCGCGCTTCTTCGGGCGGGCCGCGCGCGCGACGCCCTGACACCGTTTGGTGAAGCCGTCCGGGTCCACCCGGAATTCACGATGGCCTTCGTCGGCCTCGCGGACGCCCGGATGGTGCTCGGAGATCGTGCGTCGGCCCTCGAAGATGCACGTCGGGCCCTGCTCCTCGCCCGCGAGCAAGGCGATTCGGAGCTCGAAGCGCAGATCTCGACCCACTTCACGGATCTGCAGTAGCCCGGCCGCCCGGGTTGAAGCCGCGTTCCGGCGGCGTACCGTATCGGGCCCCGAGCGGATACGATCAGACGTCCCCTTCAGCCGAGGAGCCACGTGGCGAACATCCTGCAGAGTCTTCCGGTCGGAGAGCGAGTCGGCATTGCCTTCTCGGGCGGCCTCGACACGAGCGCGGCGCTGCACTGGATGCGGCAGAAGGGCGCGACCCCCTACGCGTACACGGCGAATCTGGGACAGCCGGACGAGCCGGACTACGACGAGATCCCGCGCAAGGCCCTCCAGTACGGCGCGGAGCGGGCGCGGCTCGTCGACTGCCGCCGGGCGCTGGTTCACGAGGGCCTCGCGGCGCTGCAGTGCGGCGCGTTCCACATCACGACCGCGGGTGTTCCGTACTTCAACACGACACCGCTCGGCCGCGCGGTCACCGGCACGTTGCTCGTCGCCGCGATGAAGGACGACGACGTCAACATCTGGGGCGACGGCAGCACGTACAAGGGCAACGACATCGAGCGCTTCTACCGCTACGGGCTGCTCGCGAACCCGAATCTGCGCATCTACAAGCCGTGGCTCGATCAGGCCTTCATCGACGAGCTCGGCGGCCGCAAGGAGATGTCGGAGTACATGGAGCGCGCCGGCTTCGCGTACCGGATGAGCACCGAGAAGGCGTACTCGACCGACTCGAACCTGCTCGGCGCGACGCACGAGGCCAAAGATCTCGAGCGGCTCGACGCGGGAATCAAGATCGTGCAGCCGATCATGGGGGTCGCGGCGTTTCGTGACGACGTCGCCGTGGCGACCGAGACGGTCTCCGTCCGGTTCGAGGAGGGCCAGCCCGTCGCACTGAACGGGATGACCTACACCGATCCGGTGCAGCTCATGCTCGATGCGAACGAGATCGGTGGTCGTCACGGGCTGGGCATGAGCGACCAGATCGAGAATCGCATCATCGAGGCGAAGAGCCGCGGCATCTACGAGGCGCCGGGCATGGCGTTGCTCTTCATCGGCTACGAGCGGCTCGTCACCGGCATCCACAACGAGGACACGATCGAGCAGTATCGCGAGAACGGTCGCAGGCTCGGTCGACTGCTCTATCAGGGACGCTGGTTCGATCCGCAGGCGATGATGCTTCGCGAGTCCGCGCAGCGCTGGATCGCGCGCGCGATCACCGGCGAGGTCACCGTCGAGCTGCGCCGGGGGAACGACTACTCGCTGCTCGACACGACCAGCCCGAATCTCACCTATCAGCCCGAAAGACTGACGATGGAGAAGGGCAGCTCCGTGTTCTCGCCGCAGGATCGGATCGGTCAGCTCACGATGCGCAACCTCGACATCAGCGATACGAGAGACAAGCTGCTGATCTACACCAAGGCCGGGCTCCTCTCCCACCCGTCGAGCGGAGAGCTGCCGCTGCTCCCGGCCGTGGACGGCGAGCGCGAGCCGGGCGACGAGTAGAGAGAACTTCCGCCCGTGGTGGGCCCGTATCGAGCACTTCTCGCGCTGATCCTTTTCGTTCCGTTCGCGCTCCGGATGTTCAAGCGGAAGCCGCGCGGGGTCGCGGCATCGATCGTCTTTCTCGTCGGTATCGGCTTTCTACCGGAACAGGCCGCCTTCGATTTCCCGGCGATCCCGCCGCTCGGCAAGGAGTACATCACCTATCTCTGCGCCCTCGCAGGCGGGCTCACCTACCACGCCCGGAGCATCTCGTCGGCGCGCCCGGGCCGAGGTCTCGAAGCGCTGATCCTCCTGATGCTCGTCGAGAACGTGATCACGGCGCTGCTCAACACCCAGCCGATGTGGGACGAAGGCAAGCTCGAGGCCGGACTCGGCATCTGGGACGTCGTCGCGAAGACCGGCGACGACATCCTCGGCATCGGCCTGCCGTACTTCGTCGGAAGGTCGCTGTTCCGAACCCGCGAAGACCTGGTGGTGCTGATGAAGACGCTGGGCATCATCGGCCTGGTCTACACCGTGCTGATCGTGATCGAGGTCGCGGGCAGCATCCCCTTCAAGGTCTTCCAGCTCGGCGAACGCGTCTACGGGATCCGCCAACAGCCGCTCTGGCGCTGGGGCGTGATCCAACCCGTCGTCTTCATGGACAACGGCCTCTCCGTCGCGACCTTCATGGCCGGTTGTCTGATTGCGGTCGGGACCCTGGCGAAGGTGCGACTGAACCTGCTCCCGCTCCGCGCCACGCGCGCGCGACTCGTCGTCGCCTTCGGTCTCTTGATGACCCGTAGCGTCGCGGGGAACGTCTACGGGCACGTCCTGACGATCGCCATCGCGCTCCTGAAGCCGAGAACGATCGCCACCATCGGCCTCGGACTCGTGACGTTCTCGTGCTCCTATCCCATGCTCCGGACCGCGAAGATGTTCCCGAACGAGGAGCTCGTCGAGTTCGCGCGCGGCTGGGACCGAGAGCGGGCGCGCTCCCTCCAGGGTCGCTTCGACGAAGAGGACTTCGTGCTCGGCAAGCTCGGTGAGAAGTTCTGGTTCGGTTGGGGCAACTACGTGCGCACGCCCGGAGCCGAGACGTTCGGCGTGGGCGAGGTCGGCATCGACGGCTGGTGGGTGAACCGGATCGGTACGCACGGCATCATCGGCGTCGAGCTTCACTACGCGATCTTCGCCTGGCCGGTCATCCTCGCCTGGCGGCGTTCCCGTCGGTTGCGCGATCCCGTCCTGATGGCGCTTCTCGCCGCCCTGATGGTGATGGTCGGAATGCGCTCGATCGACCTCCTGCTGAACGGCTGGTGGAACTCGCTCCCGATCTTCCTCGCTGGCGCGCTCACGGGGGTCTCGTCGTCGATCGGAAGCGGAGGTTCGCCGACACGCATCGATCCGGACCCGCCGCCGAGGACCGGGTAAGGTGCGAATCCTCGTGATCGAAGACGAACGCCGCGTGCGCGGATTCCTGGAGCGCGGGCTCTCGGAGGCCGGCTTCGCCGTGGACGTCGCCGAAGACGGACAATCCGGCATCGATCTCGCGCTCGTTCACCCCTACGACGCGATCGTCCTCGATCTCATGCTGCCGAAGAAGGACGGCCTCTCGGTCCTGCGCGAGCTCCGCGCGGCGGGCCGCTCGGCTCCGGTCCTGGTTCTGACGGCGCGCGACGAGGTCGAAGACCGTGTGCGCGGGCTCGACGCTGGTGCGGACGACTACCTGCCCAAGCCGTTCGCGTTCGCGGAGCTGCTCGCGCGACTGCGCGCGCTGCTGCGCCGCGGAACCTCTCGACCGAGCCTGCTCGAGGTCGGCGATCTTCGCGTCGACCTCGTCTCGCGGCGCGCGGAGCGAGCGGGGCGGCGGCTCGACTTGACCGCGAAGGAGTTCGCGCTGCTCGAGTATCTCGCCCGCCACGCGGGTGAGGTGGTCACGCGAACGATGATCTCGGAGCACGTCTGGGACATGAACTTCGACAGCTTCTCGAACGTGATCGACGTGTACATCCGCTATCTGCGCCGGAAGGTCGACGAGCCCTTCGAGAAGAAGCTGATCCACACGCGTCGTGGCGTCGGCTACGTGCTCGCGGTCGAGCCATGAATCGGAGCATCCGGCTTCGCGTCGCGCTCGGCGTCTTCCTGGTCGTCGTCACCCTGGTCGGCGCGCAGGGCTTCTACGTGCTCAACCGCTTCGAGCGCCTGTTTCGCGAAGAGATCGACAAGCAGCTCGACGGGGAGCTCACGGAGCTCCGCGCGGTCGTCGACACCGACCGACTCGAGGAGTGGATCGCGCTCGCCGGACGACAGCATCCGAAGGATTCGGAGTTCTTCGTCGAGGTGCTCGATGCCGACGGAGTGATCATCGCGCAGAGCAAGAACGTCCCCGGCTGCGGTCTCGAGGGCATCGAGAAGTCACCGTCGGCAAGGCGAACGCGCTACTGGGAATTTCCGAATCCGCGCAGCCGGAGCGGCGCGCGGCGCATCCGAGCCGCGGAGCTGCGGGTCGGGTCGCGGACGCTCTGCGTCGCATTGAGTCTCGAGCAGGTCCAGCGCTGGTACTGGAACCTGCGCGCCACGCTCGCGACTTCGCTCGTCGTGATTGCCGGTCTGGGAGCGCTGGCGGCGTGGTGGGTCGCGGCGCGATCGCTGCGGCCGATCGCGGAGATCGCCGCGCGTGCGCGGAGCCTGGGCGCGCTTGCCGAAGGCAGCTTGCCGCGAACGGGCTCCGGCGACGAGGTCGATCGCCTCGCCGCGGTGCTGAACGACCTGCTCGAGCGCATCCGATCCGAGATGCTGCACGTGCGCCGTTTGACGGCGGATGTCGGACACGCGCTGCGCACCCCGCTCACCGCGATCCGCGGAAACCTCGAGCTTCAGATCGGTCGAGCGAGCGAGGGCGATGTCGACGCGCTCGAGTCCTCGCTCGAGCAGGTCGACGAGCTCGTCCGGCTCGTGAATCAGCTGCTCCTGCTCGAGCGACTCGAGGGTCGTCCTCTCGACTCGCTCGAGCTCGCGCGCGTCGATCTGCACGCGCTGGCTCGAGAGCTCGTCGATCACCTGAACGTGATCGCCGCTGAGCGCGGCGTCGCACTGCGCGTGCACGGCCATCCGGTCCACGTCCGCGCAGACCCTTCACAGATCCGTCAGGCCATCGCCAACCTGATCGACAACGCCGTCCGCCACACGCCTCGCGGCGGAGCGGTCGACGTCGGCGTGGCCGAGGTCGAGGGAAAGGCGGAGGTGCAGGTCGCAGACACCGGTCCCGGAATCGCCCCCGGACATCTCGAGCGCGTCTTCGAGCGCTTCTACTCGACGGCGCCCGACCTGGCGGGGGGCACCGGGCTGGGCCTGCCGATCACACGTGCCATCGCGCGCGCGCACGGCGGCGACGTCCGGGCCGCTTCCCCCGGCGGCGCGGTCTTCACCCTGCAGCTCCCGATCGCGGACGACGCCGCGAATTAGAGCCATCTCATGAGAGGCTCATCGGCGTCCAAGGCGGCGTTCGTTCTCCTTGGCAGCCGTGTTCACCCGACTTCGCCCGCTGATCTCGTTCTCGCTCGTGGTGCTCGCGCTCTTCGCGCTGACGCGCGTCGCGCTCACCGTGCGCGTGTTCTCCGACGTGGCGTTCTCGCTGCCGATGCTGGCCCGGGTCTTCGGCGCCGGCATCGGCTTCGATCTCGCCGTGGCGTTGTATGCGAGCGTGCCGTTCGTCTGGCTGATGGTGCTGGTGCCCGAGATGCTCTGGAAGCTCTGGGGAGTCCGGATCGTGGCTCACGCTGTGGCCATCACCGGGCTCTTCGTATTCTCCTTCGCCGCGGTCGCGGAGTGGATCTTCTGGGGAGAGTTCTCCGCGCGTCTGAACTTCATCGCCGTCGATTACCTGGTGTACACGCGAGAGGTACTGAACAACGTCTGGGAGTCGTATCCCGTGGTTCCGGTCACCGCTCTCGTCTTCGCCGCCGCGGTGATCCTCTGGGCCTGCTTCGTCCGCAGCGCGATCGAGCGCTCGGTGGACTCCCCCATCGGTTGGCCCCTACGCGCGGCGGTCGGAACGCTCGCGACGGCGACCGCGATCGCCTGCTTCGGCCTCACCCCCGACCGGCCGCCGCGCGTAGATCAGGATCGACTCGCAAACGAGCTCGCTGCGAACGGTCTCTACAATCTGTTCTCCGCGTTCCGGAACAGCGAGCTCGAGTACGCGCCGTTCTACGTCACCCAGGATTCGTCGGACGTAACACGCGAGCTCCGCTCGCTGCTGGACGAGCCGCGCACGGAGTTCTCGAGTGACGATCCGATCGGGCTCACGCGAGAGATCACCTCGGCCCGCCCGGAGCGGCGCCTGAACGTCGTGTTGATCGTGGTCGAGAGCCTGTCGGCGAAATTCCTCGGCACGTTCGGGAACGAGGAGGGGCTGACGCCGAATCTGGACCGGCTCGCGCGACAGGGGCTCTTGTTCGCGAACTTG
This sequence comes from uncultured delta proteobacterium, assembly GCA_963704165.1. Lineage (GTDB taxonomy): Bacteria > Myxococcota_A > UBA9160 > SZUA-336 > SZUA-336 > VGRW01. Next base: position 10,324 of record CAVPHD010000005.1, read on the forward strand.
CGCGCGACCGGCACGCGAACCGTACGCGGACTCGAGGCGATCGCGCTTTCGGTTCCGCCGACGCCCGGCTACTCGATCGTGAAGCGGCCGCGGAACGCGAACCTGTTCTCGCTCGGCACCGTGTTTCGGGAGCACGCGTACCGGACACGCTTCTTCTACGGCGGTTACTCGTACTTCGACAACATGGGACCGTTCTTCTCGGGGAATGGCTTCGACGTGATCGACCGTACGGATCTGTCGGGCGACGAAGCGGAGTTCGCCAACGCCTGGGGTGTCGCGGACGAGTTCGTGTTCAGACGGGTTCTCCGCGAGGCTAGACGCTCACACGAAGCGGGCGAGCACTTCCTGTCGCTGGTGCTGACGACCTCGAATCACAGGCCGTTCACGTATCCGGACAGCCGAATCGACATTCCCTCCGGTGACGGACGGGCGGGAGCCGTGAAGTACACCGACTGGGCGATCGGGAAGTTCATCGACGACGCGCGCAGGGAGGAGTTCTTCGACGACACCGTCTTCGTGATCGTCGCCGATCACTGCGCGAGCAGCGCAGGGGAACTCGACATCCCGGTCGATCAGTATCACATCCCCATGCTCATCTACGCGCCGGGTCACATCGCGCCCGGACGGGTCGATCGCCTCGCGAGCTTGATGGACGTCGCTCCCACGCTCCTTGCTCAGCTCGGCTTCTCGTACCGCAGCCGGTTCTTCGGCCACGACATCCTCGGAGCCGGTCCGCCCGAGGAGCGCGCTCTGCTCGGGACCTACCAGCGACTCGGATACCTGAAGCACGGAATGCTCACCGTGCTCTCGCCCGTGAGGCGCGTCGATGTCTATCGCATCGAGACCGACGGCGAGCAGACACCGGTCATGCCGCGCGCGGCCGGAGACGGCGTCGACGAGGCGATCGCGTACTACCAATCGGCAAGCCAGGCCTTTGCCAGCAAGACGCAGTAGCCGCGCAGTGGTCGGCGATGGAACTCCGGCACGCGAGAGCGGATGGCGCTTCTACGCGCTCCATGCGGGTGTACCCGCGCTCATCGCGTTCGTGGTGCTCGGCATCTTCGAGACGACCCACGTCGATCTCCAGATCGAGAACCTGTTCTACGATCCGGTAGCGCGCCGCTTCCCGCATCGCGCGAAGTACTTCTTCGACACGGTGATCCACGACTTCGGAAGGCTGTCGGTGATCCTGCTCGGCGTGGTACTCGTGGTGCTGGTTCTCTTGTCGTTCCGCCGAGCGTCACTGCGTCCGTGGCGCCGCGGGTTCCTCTACGCCGCACTGTGTCTGGCGGCCGGGCCGATCGTGGTCGCGCAGATCAAGCACAACACCGTCATCCACTGCCCCAACGACCTCGAGATCTACGGCGGCGATCAGCCGTACGTGCGCCTCTTCGATCCCGTGCCCGAGGGGATCGACCCCGGGCACTGCTGGCCGGGCGGACACTCGTCGGGGGGGTTCGCGATGATGTCGCTGTATTTCGCGTTTCGCCGCAAGCGCCCGCGACTCGCGCTCGCCTGGCTCGGGGGCGGATTCCTCTACGGCTTCGGCCTGGGAATGGGTCGGGTGATTCAGGGCTCGCACTTCGTTTCGCACAGTCTCTGGGCGGCACTCGTGTGCTGGGTCGTCGCGCTCGTCCTCTACGAGCTGCTCCTGCGAAGGCAGGAGCTTCGGACCCCTCCGGAGCGCTCGCTCGAAGCTTCGATCAGCTCGACAGCTTGTAGGTCACGATCGCCTGCGCGACTTCCGCACCCTTCGGGTCGCGCACCGTGACTTCGCCGTTGCAGATCTCGCGGCCGCGGCGGCGCACACGTGCGTCGGCGATCAGATCGACCCCGCGTCCCGCCGATAGGAACGAGAGCGAGAAGCCGATCGTCGTGCCGCGCGAGCTCGATGGAAGTCCGGACTTCGCCCAGAACGCCGCGGTCGCGGCCGAGTCGACGAGCCCGGCGATCGCGCCGCCGTGCACCGTGTCGCCGATCGTGGTGACGTCGGTGCGATACGGGAGCCGCACCACCACGCGATCCGGTTCGCAGGTCTCGAGCCGGAGCCCGAGGAGCCTTCCGTAGGGCGAGCCGACGATCACCTTCTCGACGATCGCGCGCGCGTTCGCATCGAGCTCGCTCATTCGATCTCTCCCACGGGTGACGGCCGCCCACTCACCGGTGCGGCGATGCGCAATCCGATCGGGAACAGTAGTGCGCCAGCGATCAGCAGGCATGCAACCCAGAGCGGACGCGACACGAGGTCGAAGGGCACCGGGCTTCGCGCCAGCCAGGTTCCCGCGCCCGCGAGCAGACAGAAGATCGAGAGCGCGGTCGCGGCCGTCGCGCCCAGGCCGCGGAGCAGCCGGCTCGCGCCGGCTCGCGCGTCCGACTCGACGTCCGCCGCGACCGGACCCCAGAACCCGGGCGGGCGAACGCGGACGTAGAATGCGCGCAGCCGCGTGGGTGTCTCGGGGCCGAATCCGAGCGACGCTGCGACGCCGGCGATGCTCGCGCCACCGGCGACCAGGAGCAGGCGGGACGCATCCTGATCGTCGGGTAGCAACGTCAACGCGAGCGGCGCGAGGAAGAGCGAGGCGGCGATCGCCACGAGTTCGCCGAGCGCCGTCACCCGCCACCAGATCCAGCGAAGCAGCAGCATCACGCCCATGCCAGCGCCGAGCAGGAGACTCACCCGCCACGCCGCACCGATCGAGCCGAGCTGGGTCATGATCACGAGCGAGAGAGCGAGGATTCCGATCGTCGATGCGCGCGCGACCCAGACGAGCTCGCGGGCCGACGCTTTTCGTTCGCCGCGTCGCACGAAGCGCGCGTACAGGTCATGGGTCCAGTACGAGGCGCCCCAGTTCAGGTGCGTGTCCACCGTCGATGCGAGAGCCGCGAAGAGCGCGGTCAACATCACGCCGAGGGCACCCACGGGAAGCAGCTCGCGGATGCCGCGGACGAAGCTCGCTTCGCGATCCGCGACCAGCGCATCGGACGCCAGATCGGACGAGGCCGGAAAGACCACGAGCAGGCCGAGGCCGATCGGGAGCCAGATCAAGCTGCGGATCAGAACCTGCGCGACGGTGAACACGACGGCGGCTTGTCGCGCGTCACGGTCGCTGCGGCAGGCCATCGCGCGTTGGGCGAGGTAGCCGGTACCGTCCGCGTTCATCTGCAGGAGCCACTGCAGGCCGATCACCGTGAGCAGCGCGGCCCCGGCCTGCGCCGCGTGATCCGGGGTGAATGCGAGTAGCTGCGTCGCGTTCAGCCCGCCCGGTCCACCTGCGCCGTAGATCTGCGAAAGCTTCGCGTGCATCGCGTCGAGGCCGCCGGCTGCATCGACGACGAAGAAGGCGTAGAGCGCGGTTCCGCCCATCGCCAGCGCGAACTGCACGAGATCCGTGCGAACCACGCCGCGCAAGCCGCCCGTCGCGGAGTAGAAGAGGGTGGTCCCGGCGATCGCGAGCACCGAGATCAGATTGTTGGTCGAGCGTATCCAGAGACCGCCGTCACTGGAGTCCCCGCGCGCGAACGGAACTCCGATGGCCTGCACCACGCGCTCGACGGCGCCGAAGATCGATTCCGGAAGCCAGCGATCCCAGAACAGGAACGGTTCGGCGATCTCCTTCGCCGCGTAGAGCACCATCGCCAGCACGACACAGTTGAAGACCGTGCCGAAGTAGATGGCCTTCACGGCGCGGAGAATGGCCGCGGGCCTCCCCCCGTAGCGGAGCTCCGTGAACTCGGCGTCGGTCAGCACGCCCGCGCGCCGCCAACAAGCCGCGAGCACCCATCCGACCAGCAGAAACGAGACCGCGTAGATCCACAACCGCCAGAGCGAGAAGATCCCCGCGGTGGCGATCATTCCGGTGACGAGCAGCGGCGTGTCGGCGGCGAACTGGGTCGCCGCCATGCTGATCCCGGCCTGCCACCCGCGAAGGGTCCGGCCGGCCAGGAAATACTCCTCGAGATCGCGCGAGGCGAGGCTCCGCGCTCGCAGTCCCGACACGATCGCCCAGAGCGCGAAGGCCGAGAGAATCCCGACATCGATCGGTGTCACCGGGCCGTGCCCGCTCCGAGCCTGCCTGCGAGCGACTGGAGGAACGCACGCACGGCTGCGACGTCGCGCACGATGAAACGCGCGCGGCTCGCCGAGAGCCCCACGTGAATCGAGATCGCATCCGCGGGCAGCGCGGCGAACAGGTCTTCGTCGGTTCGGTCGTCGCCGATCGCGAGGACGGCCGTACTGCTCTTCGGGATCGGAAGGGCGTGCTCGAAGACGCGGCCCTTGTGAACGCCATGGGGTCGGATCTCGACGACGAGATGGCCTTGGATCACCTCGACCGGCACGTTGCTCAGCGTTTCGCTCAGGTGGATTCGGAGCTCCTTCGCCTGAATCGCGCCGAACTCGCGATCGGCGGCTCGATAGTGCCAGGCGAGCGACGCGCTCTTCTCCTCGATCAGCGATCCCGGCAGCCGCGATGTGAAGTCGTGCAGGAGCGCGAGCACGCTCTCGCGCCAGGGCAGCACGCCCGCGTATCCCCCCTTCCATTCCTTCGAACCCGCTTCTCGCGACCAAAGACCGTGCTCGGCATGCAATCCGATCGGGAGATCGGCGAACCAGCGTTCGAGGAACTCGCGCATCCGCCCGCTGACCACGTGCACGGCCGTCGCGGGCCGATGCGCGAGCGAAGTGAGAAGCTCGAGCAGCTCCGGGTCCGGACGCGCCTCGTCCGGGGTTCGGGCGAACGGCACGAGCGTTCCGTCGTAGTCGAGCAAAAGGACGCGAGCGGGCGCGGACTCGAGTCGAGCGAGCTGCTCGGCGAGCTCCGCCTCCGTCGTCGCGAGGAAAAGGCCCGTTCGGCCGATCGGACCGACGTCTCCGAGCGCCTTCATGAAGCTCTTCTCCCAGTGATCCGCGTCGTGGGAGAGAACCCGGGCGCGCAGTGCCCGCATGCGTTCATGCCGTTCCCCGGCGGGAAGCGTGACCGCGCGGTGGAATGCCGCGGCCGTAGACTCGATGTCGAAGGGATTCACCGAGATCGCTTCCGAGAGCTCGCTGGCCGCGCCTGCGAACTCACTCAAGACGAGCACGCCATCCTCGTCGGTGCGAGAAGCTACGAACTCCTTCGCGACCAGGTTCATTCCGTCGCGGACGGGTGTCACGAGCATGACGTCCGCGGCTCGATAGAGCGCGATGAGCTCGTCTCGCGAGACGCCGCGGTAGAGCCAGTGCACGGGTACCCAGCTGGCCGTGGCGAACGCCCCGTGGATGCGGCCGATCAGCTCGTCGGCGGCGCTTCTGGACGTCTGGTACGCGTGGACGTCCTCGCGCGACGGCACACCGACCTGCACGAGTCGCACGTGTCCGCGCAGCTCGGGATGACGCTCGAGCATGCGCTCGAATGCGAGCAGCCGTCTCGGGATGCCCTTGGTGTAGTCGAGTCGATCGACACCGAGCAGGAGCGTCTCGCCAGCGCTGAGTCGCACCTCCTTCGCACGCGCGATCACGTCCGGCCGATCGGCCGTGGCGGCGAACGCGCGCGCGTCGATGCCCATCCCGAACGAGCCGAGCCGGACCTCGCGTCCGTCCCAGAGCACGCGGTCGATCTCCATCGAGGCGCCGAGCAGGAGGAGCAACGCGGAGGCGAAGTGACGCATGTACGAAACCGTGTGGAAGCCGATCAGGTCCGCTCCGAGCAGTCCGCGGAGCAGCTCGTCGCGGTGCGGCAGGATCCGGAAGATCTCCGACGACGGAAACGGGATGTGCAGGAAGAAGCCGATCCGCGAAGTCGGCAGACGCGCGCGAAGCATCTCGGGCACGAGCATCAGCTGGTAGTCGTGAACCCAGATGACGTCTCCGTCTCGATGGTGCTCGGCCGCGGCGTCGGCGAAGCGCTGATTCACGCGCACGTAGGCGTCCCAGTTCTGGATCTCGAGCGGGAGTTGATAGGGTTGGTAGTGCAGCAGCGGCCAGAGCACGCTGTTGCAGTAGCCGTCGTAGAATTTCGACACTTCATCTGCCGAGAGCTCGACCGGAATCAGGCGCTGCGAAGCGAGCTGCTCGTGAACTCGGGCGAGATCGGAGCTGGAGAGCGGGGCCAGCATTCCCGGCCAGCCGATCCAGAGCCCGTTCTCGCGTTCGTGCAGACCGCGGAGTCCGGTAGCGAGCCCTCCGCTGCTCGGTTCGACGCGCACGGAGTCCGCGCGCGCATCCACGGTCACTGGAAGACGGTTCGAGACGAGAAGCGTGCGGGCCACGGCGCTAGCACCACGCCCGAACGCGCCCGTCGCGGGCCTGGAGCAGCTCTCCGATCGTCGTTGCGGCGTGGATCACGCCCACGTGCGTGTACGCCTGCGGGAAATTCCCGAGCAGGAGACCGGATTCGGGGTCGACGTCTTCGGAGAAGAGCCCGACCGGGTTCGCGTACGAGAGAAGCCGCTCGAAGACGGCGATCGCGTCGTCGAGACGGCCCGTCAGCGCGAGCGCTTCGGCCCACCAGAACGAGCAGATCGTGAAGGCGCTCGTGGTCTCGCCGAAGTCGTCCGGGTTTCGGTAGCGAAGCATCAGTCCGTTCTCGACGAGGCACTTTCCGTAGGCATCGACGGTCGACACGAAGCGGGGATCTCGTGGGTCGATGAAGCCGATCGAGGCGAGGAGAAGATTCGAGGCGTCGGGAAACGTTCCATCGAGGGCCTGCGTGAAGAAACCCAGCTCCGAATTGTATCCGCGTTCCAGTACGACCTCTCGCTCCGTGCGCGCGAGGGACTCCCAGCGTTCGGCCTCCGGGATCCGGCCCAGCCGTCGCGCGATCACGGCGCCACGGTGCATCGCCGCCCAGCACATTGCGCGAGAGAAGGTGTAGCTGCGGAGCTGGGTGCGGAATTCCCAAATGCCCATGTCGGGCTCGCCCGCGGCCGAGATCGCCTGCTCGACGAGCCGACGTACGAGCGCGAAGCTCGCCTGCGGATCGTCCTCGAAGATGCGGGGATCTCCGAGCACGCTGTCGAGACAGAGGATGATCTCGCCCATCAAATCGTTCTGCCGCTGCTCGTACGCGGCGTTGCCGATGCGCACGTGGCCGTTTCCGCCGAATCCCGACAGGTGCGGAAGCATCCGCTCGACGAGCTCCCACTCACCTTCGATTCCGTACACCGGCTGAAGTCGCCGCGTTTCCGCGATCCTGCGCAGGAAGCCGATGAAGCGCTCGCCTTCGACCAGATGTCCCAGGCGACGCAGCGCCTCGACGACGAAAGCGGCGTCGCGGATCCAGCAGTACCGATAGTCCCAGGTGCGCTCGGTGCCGAACGCCTCGGGAACGCTGGTCGTCGTCGCCGCGATGATCGCGCCGCTGTCCTCGCTCACGTGCAGCTTGAGGCAGAGCGCGGACCGCAGCACTGCGGCGGGGGCGAAACTCGGAAGCGAGCACGTCTTCGCCCACGCGCGCCACCCGGCGACGGTTTGTGCGAACGCCTCGTCAATCCCATCGAGCGAAGCGAGTGACTCGCGCGGACCCCAGGTCAGCGTCACGAAGACGGGAGCGACGAGCTCGAACTCGACCCGCTCCGTCAGGCATTCGCGGGGAAGATTCGTCTGCACGTGAATCGGCACTTCCGCGCCCTCGATCACGAGCCCTCCCGGAGTCGGAACGAATCGGGCGGCGGCACGTGCGTAGTCGGGCCTCGGATCGAGATCGATCCGCAGCCGCGGAACCCCGCGGAGCGGACGCAGAATTCGAACGAGCTCCAGAGGTGCGATCACGCCGAGGCCCGCCGGAACCCGAGGAGCGAAGTCGAGGACCTCCCACGCACGATCGCCACGTTCGAAGCGAACGCGTGAGACGTTCGTGTTCGGGAGATAGTCGAGGTCGCCGTGGATCTCGTGGTCACCATCGAGGATCCGAAACGCCCCTCCGCTCTCCGCATCGATGAGACGCGCGAAGATCGATGGTGAATCGAAGCGCGGCAGGCAGAGCCACTCGATCGCGCTCGTCGGTGAGACGAGCGCCAGGATGCGTCCGTTCCCGATGGCGGCGTGATCGAGACGGGGTACCGTCGCACTCGGCTCGGAATCGGATCCTACGGCTCGCATCTGACACCCTCGTTAGCTCTCGAGGACTCGAGACGCAAACCGAATCGTGAGGTCCGTCTAACGATCCGCGAGTTCGCGCTGCACCTCGATGGCGTCGAGTCGCAGGTGTCTCTGGATCTTCTCGCGATCTGCGTCGTCGAGAGCCTGGCCGGCGGCGAGCTTCGAAAGTATCTCGATGTCGTAGAAACGGATTGCGTTCGAGAGCACGAAGAACTCGTCGATCAGGTCCGGTGTACCCGCGGGCGAGGTGATGTCGCAGATGTTGTCGGATCCGATCCGGACGTGAACTCCGGCCGCGAGAAGCTCGAGGACGCGCGCGATCGAATTGGACGTCGGTGTGCGCAGGGGCCGAAGCTGCCGCATGCTGAGCGCGGCCGACGGGCAACAGATCACGCCGATGTTCTTCGCCGCGAGCCTTGCGGCCAGGTCGTCGAAGCGGGGCTCGTCGTAGGTCGACGGCGAGATCACGTGCAGCAGCCAGACCATCGGCTCACCCGCCGGATAGGACAGGCCGAGCTCGTCGATGATCGAGAGGATCGTCTCGGTGCCGTGTTCTTCGGGATCGTTCTTCTGATCGACGTGGATGTGGATCTGCTTGCCGAGCCGGTTCGCGAGCAGCAGCGTGCGGCGGCACGCTTCTTCGTAGCCGATGTGGTCCGGATACATCGCGTGGTCGTCGCGCTCGGGCAGGGCGCCGATCAGATCCGCCATCTCGCCGGCGCGCTCGATCAGCGTCCAGCGCTCCGGCTCGGCGTCGGTGAAGCCGAGCGGTGTATAGGCGCCGACGCGCAGGTCCAGTCGCGCGCGCCGCTCTTCCTTGACCCGCAGGAACTCCTCGAGCGCGGACAGGCCGATCCGGTCGGTCGTGACGTCCACGAGCGTGTCGGCTCGCGTCGTGCCGGCAGCTTCCATCATGTCGAGGAAGTGATCGAGCCGCTTGCGCACGTTCTCGCGGTCGTACCCGGAGCTCGCGTGGATCAGCGGAATGATCCCATGCTTCTTCGAGAGCGACAGGTGAGAGATGCCGTCGCTCGACTCCTCGGCGAGGAGGAACTCGGTCTCGTCGAGGGTGCCGGAGCGGCACAGGTGCAGATGCGCGTTCAACAGTCCGCCGCGCCGCACGACCTCCTGGCGCAGCTTCTGGAAGTACGGGGTTTCCAGGTCAGCCTCCGTCCGGTGGCGCGATGACCGGGCGCCGCGTCTTCTGGTTTCCGTAGCGGAGCCAGGTCACGAACCTGCGCCCGTGGATGAACATGTAGAAGATCGAGTCGTTCCGGTGGATCGCGAGCCGCGTGCGGAATCGCAGCGAGGCGAAGCGCTCGGGGATCTGCGGCTCGTCGGCCAGGAAGCGAACGAGCTTGGTCGCGATGTCTCTCGAGTAGGGAGGCTCGAAGAAGTGTCCGTGCTCGCCGTTCACCCATTCCAGGACTGGCACGCGCGCGAACTGCTTCTCCCAGCCGGTCACGCCCCGTTCCAGAATCGGCTCGTAGACCTTGAAGTCGCTGTGCTTCCCGTACATCAACATGAGCTTGCCCGAGTACTCGAAGAGTTCCGGGTGGAAGTGCTCGAGGTAGCAGACGTGCTCGATCGGTTTGCCCGCGGCGAGGAAGATCCTCTTGATCCGATGCGCGACGGCTGCGCCGTGGCAGTTGCCGCCGAGCGAAAAATCGGCATTCGGAAACAGCTCGAGCAGCGCTTCGGCATAGTGGACGCCGGTCTTCTCGATCGTGTCCTCGGTATTCGGAAGCTCGCCGCTGCCGGAATACAGTCCGAGCAGTGGTTGCTCCGGATCGAGATGCTGGAGCAATCCGGGCATCTCCGTCTGCGGCCGGTTGAAGCACCAGACGAGCGGTGTCCGCGAACCACTCGGGTTCGCCACCATGATCGTCGACCCGGGACGCAGAGCCGGAATCACTCCCGTTCCCATCACGGCGGCCAGGCGCCTGACTTGTGACTCCGAGAGTGACTTCGACGAGCCGCTGCCCGGAACCCAGTTCGACCGCGAAACCGGATCTGCGTCGGGGCCGAGCAGCTCCGCCATCTGACGGACGGAGACGTGATCCACCAGCGCGTTCGCCGGCAATTGAACTCCGAAGGAATCCTCGACCGAGGCCAGGAGCCGGACGCCCGATAGCGAGTTGCCGCCAAGCGCGAAGAAATTGTCGTCGAGACGGACCTGTGGAAGTCCGAGCTCCGCCGCCCAGATCTGCGAGAGCTTCCGCTCGATCTCGGTCGTGGCGCCCTCGGCGGCCTTGGGCTCGTCTAGAGCGCTGGCCAGCGTCGCGAGCGTCAGCCGGTTCACCTTGCCGATCGGATCCCGCGGCATCGCATCGAGGATCAGGACGCGCTGCGGAACCTTGAAATCGGCGAGCTTCTGCGAGACGAAGGAGCGGACCTCGCTCTGCGTCAAGGCTCCCGGCGTTCGCAGAACGATCGCGGCGGCGACGTCCTCGCCGAGGGTGCGATGCTTGATGGCGAACGAGGCGGCCTGCGCGATGGCCGGGTGCGAGAGCAGCACGTCGTCGATCTCCTGGAGCGTGATCTTCTCGCCCCCGCGGTTGATCATCTCCTTCAGGCGGCCCTTGAGAAACAGGTAGCCGTCCTCGTCGAGATACCCGGTGTCGCCGGTGTGGAACCAGCCGCCGCGGAAGGAGATGGCGTTGGCTTCGGGCGCGTCCTCGTAGCCCGCGACGACGTTCTCGCCGCGAATCGAGATCTCGCCGGTCTCGCCCGTGGGAAGAACGGTCCCATCCGGCGCCGTGATCCGGATCTCGGGGCCGCACGAGGGGCCGACGGAGCCCGGTTTGCGCTTCGCCGGGGGAAGCAGGTTCGTCGTGATCAGGGGCCCGGCCTCCGTCATCCCGAAGGTCTGGATCACCGGCACGTTGAACAGGTTCTCGAGCTCCTCCATCAGCTGGGGAGAGAGCGCCGCGGCGACCGCGCGGATGAATCGAAGCGGGGCCGCGCTGGTGTTGACGAAGTTCTTCTTCGCGAAGACCGAGAGCTCGTTCAGCGTCGTCGGTACGCCCTGGAACCAGGTCGGCTGCTTCGATTCGAGCAGCTTGTAGAACAGCGAAGCGTCGAACCCACCCGCGCAGATCACCCGGCCGCCGCTCGCGAGGGGAACGAGAAGAAGATCGACGAGACCCCCGACGTGGAACTGCTCCCACATGCACAAGCAGCGGTCCTCGGGGGAGAGCGCCAACGTCCGGCAGATGTCCGCGGCCGACACGCAGATGTTTCGGTGCGTGAGCGGAACCTTCTTCGAACGTCCCGTCGATCCGGACGTCAAGAGGATCAGCGCGACGTCACCGGACTGCGCGAGGTCGGATCCTCCGGCGCTCCGTTCTCCGGCCGGGAGCTGCATCGCCCCGTCCGACGAGAGCTCGAGGATCGGAATCCCCTTCTCGGCTGCGACCGCCCGCGCTTCGCTCTCGAAGCCTCTGCGCGTCAGCAGGACGTCCACCTTGATTTCGTCGAAGTAGGACCGGAACTCGTCCCGGCGATAGATCGGATTCAGCGGAACGGCGGTCGCGACGCACGTCACGCCGAGCAGCGTGACGGCCATCTCGACGCCATTGGGAAGCACGATCGCGACGCGTGAGCTGCGCCCGACGCCCGAGGCATGGAGCGACACGATCAGGTGTCGGACGTGCTCGAGAAGCTGCGAATGCGTGAGCCGCAGGTCGTGGGGATCCTCGAGGGCGATCGCGTCCGGACGCTCCGCGGCGTGGACGGACAGGATCTCGAACACGTTCTCGTAGACGCGCGAACTCATGCGGCCGCGATTCGCCGCTCACGCATTTCAATCATCTGTGACATTGTACCACTGCGGTGGCGTCGGTGAAGCCTCAGAGCGCGACTCCGAGCTGGCGGAGCAGGTGTTCACGGACCGCGCCCTCGAGCGATTCGGGCCACGCCAGGCCGAGCTTCGAGGCGATCGGCCGGCCGTGCGCGATCAGCGCGCGTGCGGCCTCGAGGTGCGCCGCGATCAGCGTCTCGCGTGTCGCGGCGGGCCAGGGTAGGGATTCGAGCACCGCGTACTGATCGGGTCGCAGCTTGTCTCGAAAGTGCTTCACGCCGGTGGTCGGGAGTGGCGCGTTCGCCTCGAGGAAGAGTTCTGCGATCCGCCGGCGAAAATGCCCGTAGCCCTCCTGCGCGAGCAGAAGCTCTCCTCGCCCGAGCACCGCGGGCAGGAGAGCCAGGTAGCGAAACGGCTCCTCGATCGCGGTCTCGAGCCGGGCGCGATCGGGTCCGGGCGCGGGGCCGGGAAGGGGCACCTGCGCGTCGAGGTCGTCGCGATCGAAGACGATTGCACGAGCCGTGAACCGGCTCGTGCGCAAACCGCTCACGCGCTCGACGACGACGTCGAGACGTTCGCACGCGGGCGTCAGCGAGTAGATGCTCCCTCGCAGGAACGGGATCTCGCGCGCGAGGACGGTCGGGGTGATGTCCTCGAGCCAGCTTCGCCAGGACGATGCGAATGCATCGAACTCCGAATCGGGAACGGCGACGAGCAGGTCGAGATCCGAGTGCGAGTCCGCGTCGCCGCGCGCGAGCGAGCCCGAGACCCAGAGCGCGCGCACGCGCGGATCCGCCGCGAACACCGAGGCCGCCCGATCGAAGAGCGCCGAGTACCCCGGCGGCAGCACGGCGAGTGCGGGCGGGCGGCGGATCAGCTCCGATCGGTCGGTCACCTCGCGCTCCCTTTGCGACCGGCGCGCGCCGCTCCGAGATCGTCGGTCTACTCGGTCGGCATGCCCGGCATGTCGATCAGATCGTAATAGCGCTCACCCGCCTCGGCCGTCTTCTGCACCGCGGTCCAGAACTCCGGCGTCGCGGCGAAGTTGCCGATCGCGGCGTCGTCGGCGAGCGCGATCTTCTGGCGTCGAAAGGCCCAGTTCTCGGGTTGAGCGGAGACCGCCGCTTCGAACCAGCGCTTCGACGCGTCGCGCTCGCCGTTTCGCCAGAGCCACGCGCCGATCGCGAAGCAGGCGTGGCCGCGCGCGGCTTGCTCGCCCGGTCCCTGCGCACGTCTCTCCACTTCCGCGGGCGAGAGCGCGAAGCGGCTCTTCGCGCCGTGTTTCACCCAGTCGCGGACGGCGTCGAAGTAGGTCGCGCGAACCGCGGCCGCGCGCTTCGTGATCTCGTCCGGAATCGCAAACGTCGCGAGGTCGATGTGCTTCACGACGTCGTAGCTGCCCGCGGGTTCGGGCGGACGCACGACCTTCCCGTTCTCGTCGATCCACACCGCCATCGGCACGTTCGTGATCCCGTAGAGCTGCGCGACGACGTGCTGCTCGTCGCGAAGCAGCGGATAGGTCGCGCGTTCGAGCACGAGGTCCGCCGGCAGATTCCGGGCCAGTGGTCCCGCCTCGGCCGAACGCGCGAAGCGGCCCGCCGCTCGCTCACCCGCGGTGTCCAGGCTCACGCCGAGAATCACGAAGCCGTGTCCCGAGAGCTCCTCGAAGATTCCCTGCCAAACTGGCAGGTCGTGGCGGCAGCCTCACCAGGAGGCCCAGGTCATGATCAGCACCCTCTTGCCGCGGTACTGGGACAGCGAGTGCTGCACGCCGTCGAAGTCGGGCAGCGAGAAGTCCGGCGCGACGCCGCCCGCGAGGCGCGAGCCGGTCTCGGGCCCGACCGAGATCACACCGTGTGCGTCGTCGCGCACGACCGGACGGTGGAGCAGCGCCGCGAGCGCCTCCACGTTCACGCGCGAGCCATCGACGACGCGCGCCTTTCCGCCCGGAGGGATCGGCACGCAGAGTTCGCCTCGGCACAGACCCTGGGGTTCGACGTGATAACCCGTTGCGGCATCGAGCGCGCCGGCATCGAGCCAGATCGAGCCAACAGCGGCCGAGTCGAGCTTCGTCTCGCGCCCGTCGTAGAGAAGTGTAGGCATCGGAATCCCCTCGGCTCGCCCCGGTCAGCTCTTCTCCAGGACGTAGGTCAGGTTGTTGTGCCTCCAGGGTAGCCGGCCGAGCGAGAGCGCGCTGATCACGATCGTCACGAGCCGGATCAATCGCGCTCGCGTCCTGGTTTCGATCACGTACGTCCCCAGCCCGCGCTCCTCTCGGATCACCAGCTGGTGCTTCGCGCAGAAATCGCGGATGCCGTCGCGGCTGACGACCCGATCGTAGTGGGTCGGATATGGACCGAATCCCGGCTTCCCCGCGTTCTTCCGCCTCAACACGAATCGGTGGTAGAAGACGTGGAACCAGAACGGTGTCAGGTTCGTGACGAAGCCGAAGACCGTGTTGCGGTCTGGAAGCTTCAAGAGAACGAGTCCGCCCGGTTTGAGCCACCGGGAGAAGTTCTCGAGAACACGCTCGGCATTCTCGATGTGCTCGAGAACGAACGAGTTGTAGATGACGTCGAACGTGCGGTTGCCGAGGTCGAGATCGCGCAGGTCGCCGACGATCGCCTCGTCGAGATCCTTCGAGACGTCGACGCGGTAGCGGAGCGCGTCCTCGTCGAGATCGACCCCGGTGAGCTTGTGCCGGATCTGTCCGAGATCGAGTGGCCAGTGCTGCCCGCAGCCGGCCTCGAGGATCTCGAGCTCCGACCTCGTCTCCGCGAGTCCGCGGACGTATCGCTCCAGAGAGCTCGTCCTCTTCGCGGTAGGAGCGCAGCAGCTCGAGCATGGGCAGCGCGGTCATTCCCGATTCTACTCCGTTCCGGGCCAGGCTTCGGCGTCTTCTCGATCGATGAAGGCGCGAAACTGGCGGCCCTGTCTCGCTTCGGCGATGAAGGCCTCGAACTTTTCCCCGCGGCGCGGGTCGGAGCCGATCACCGCGTCGATCAGCACGTCTCTCGATCCGTCGGTTCCGCGCACCGCACCACGCGAACCCCGTCCCGCTCGACCGCCGAGCACATCATCGCCGCGTGAATACGGTCAGCGCGCGGCCGCCGCAAGGGCGGGACGGCTCGTGCAGCGCGCGAGCCAGGCATCGAGGTGCGGAAACGCGGCGAATCGGATCAGCGCGAGCCGGGCCGTCACCAGCACCGAGGCGACATTCAGATCCGTCACGCCGAAGTCGTTCCCGAGCAGGTACTCGCGCCCCGCGAGCGCGTCGTCGAGCACGCGGAAGGGGAGCTGCAACGCGGCGGTCGCGGCCTTCGGATCCGGCGGGACGTGAACGGGATGGGTTCTCTCGTACTCCGCGCTCTGGGTCCACTCCCGCCACGTCTCGAACTGCTTGCCGCCGCGAGCGAGGAGCACGGCAAACGTGTGCGCCTCGCACTCGGTCATCACCCAGAACGACCACTGCACGGCGCGCGCGCGATCCTCGAGCGTGGTCGGCCAGAGTCCGTCCGCGCCGTACCGCTCGGCCAGGTAGAGATTGATCGCCATCGACTCGAAGAGCCGCAGCTCGCCATCGACGAGCGCCGGCACGTGGCCGTTCGGGTTGATGCGCAGGAACTCGGGTGCGCGCGTGTCTCCGCTCGCGAAGTCGGTCTTCACGTGGGCGTACGGAACGCCGAGCTCCTCGAGCATCCACAGGACGCGAAACGCGCGTGTGTTGGCGGTACCGTAGACCGTGATCATCGCGCTGCGACCTCCCTCATTCGAGGCCAGGGATTCTAGAGCAGCTCGCGTCCCTTCCACGAAAAATCCAAGAAGCAGTTCGCGGCACGCTCGGCGCGACAGCGCGTGTGCCGGACCTTCACGTCCGCGAAGCCCATCAGCGTCATCCGCTCGGCCTGATCGCCGGTGAACGTTTCGCAGAGCTCGAACGCGGCGCTCAGATCTCGAGCAGGAGCTTCCCGGTCGTCGCGCGACTCTCGAGCGCGCGGTGGGCGTCGTCGGCGCGCTCGAGCGGAAAGCGGCCGCCGATCCGGATCCGCAGCGCACCGCTGCGCACGGCGTCGAGCACGGCAGTGGCGCGGAGCACGAGCTCGTCGCGCGTGGCGGTGTAGTGCGCGAGCGACGGGCGGGTCACGAAGAGCGATCCCAGGTCGTTCAGCTTGCGCAGGTCGAAGTTCTCGACCGGGCCGCTCGACTGGCCGAAGAGCACGCACAGTCCACGCGGGCGAAGACAGGCGAGGCTCTGCTCGAACGTCGTCCGGCCGACCGAGTCGTAGACGACGTCGGCGCCGCGGCCGCCGGTCAGGCTCCGCACTTCGGGCGCGAAGTCGATCTGGTCGTAGCGGATCACGTGCTCCGCGCCCGCATCGCGCACCAGCGCGGCCTTGGCATCGGACGAACACGTCCCGATCACGCGTGCCCCGGCGCCCGCGAGCGTCTGCACGAGCAATAGACCCGCTCCGCCCGCGGCTGCGTGAACGAGCGCGACGTCACCCGGACGCGTCTCGCGCGTGCTGTACACCAGGTAGTGTGCCGTCATGCCCTGGAGCATCGATGCGGCCGCGGTCTCGAGCGCGACGCCGTCGGGCACGCGCACCAGCCGCTGCGCGGGCGCGCAGACGTGCTCCGCGTACGAATCGGGAATGCCCGACCAGGCGACCGGATCGCCTGGCGCGAGATCGCTCACACCGGGTCCGAGCGCCTCCACGCGGCCCGCGCCTTCGAGTCCCGCGACGAACGGCACGGGCCGCGGATACACCCCGGTGCGGAAGTACACGTCGATGTAGTTCACGCCGGCGGCCGCGACCCGGACCCGGACCTGACCCGGTCCCGGTTCGGGAATATCGCGATGCTCGAGCTTCAGCGCCTCGGGGCCGCCGGTGGCGGAGACGACGATCGCGCGCGACCGAGTGCCCAACGAGAACCCGCTCAGGTTAGAAGTCGACTGATCCAGATCGCGACGATCGCGAGCTGGGCGAGAAAGAGCGTCGCGCGCGCGAGAACCATCGGCGGCGCGGTCGATGCGACGTGCACGAGCGACTGCCCGAGGCGCGCGTAGAGCAGAGGCATCGCGAGTCCGTCCGTGACGTCGGCCCGGCCGATCACCGCCGCCGAAAGGATCACGGCGCCGGCGACGGGGAGGAACTCGACGCAGTTCAAGTGCGCGCGGGTCAGTCGCTGCCCGAATCCTTCAATGTCGGTTCCGTCGGGAAGAAACGAGTTGACGGCCTTTCCGGTGCGCGCCGTCGTGAGAACGCGAAACCCGGCGAGCGAGAACACGAGCAGCATCGTCCAGGCGGCGAAGCTGCAGAGAGCGACGAGAGATGGCGACATTCCTCGATCCTCCTGCGCGCGAGTCTACTCGCGGGCACGCGCGATGGGGGAGGGAATGCCGGCCGTCACGCCTGTTGTGCGGCGCGTCCCCGCAGAGAGACCGCTGCCCTTCGCGCTCACGCGGTCCGCGCTGATCGACTCACCGAGGAAGCGTTCTAACTTGGCGTCTTTCCAAGGTATTTGGTACGTTCGACGCCCCTTCCCAGCGGAGACTCCGATCGCGTGCTGAGAGCCGTTCCGACCAGATCGATTCCCTGGCTCCTGCCCGGTTTGATGCTCGGTGGTGCGGTGGTCGGCCTCGTGATCGGCGCGTCCCTCGGTGAGCGCTGGCAGGACCCCGCTCTTCTCCCGTTGGTTCTCGCGCTGCGCGCTTGCGGGACGGTCTTCCTCTCGTTCCTGAAGGCGTTGGTCGTACCGCTGATCGTGACCAGCGTGGTGCTCGGTGTGGCGCAGCTCGCCGGATTGGCCGGCTTCGGCCGCCGCGCGGTGGCCGTCGCCTTCTACTACTTCGCGACCACGCTCGCGGCGGTCGCGACCGGCCTCGTGCTCGTGAACGCGATCGCGCCGGGACGAAACGTCGGTGAGTTGACCGCGCACGCGGCGCCTGCGATCGCGCTCGAAGGTCGCGGTCCGGCCGCGGCGATCTACGATCTGGTCGTCAGTCTCTTCCCGCCGAACTGGATCGGAGCCGCGGCCGAGGGGAATCTGCTCGGGCTGATCGTCGCGGCGGTGCTTCTGGGCGCGGCGATCGCGTCCGTCCCGCGCGCGGCGGAGAAGCTCGTCCCGCTTATCGACGCGCTCAACGAGGTACTGCTCCGCCTCGTGCGCGCGGCCGTCTGGGCGGCGCCGATCGGAATCCTCGGGCTGGTCGCCGATCGGATCGGAGTGGCGGGTGGCGGCGCGGCGATCGGGCGCGAGCTCGCGGCGCTCGGTGCGTACTCACTGACGGTCATCGTGGGGCTCGCAATTCACGGCGGAGTGACTCTTCCTCTGGTGCTCCGTTTCGTCGCAAAGCGAAATCCACTTCGATACGCGAACGGAATGAGCGAGTCACTCGTCACCGCGTTCGGGACGGCGTCGTCCGCGGCGACGCTCGGCCTCACGATGCAGGGCGTCGTCGAGCGAAACTCCGTCTCGCCGCTTGCCGCGGAGCTCGTCGTCCCATTGGGCACGACCGTGAACATGAACGGCACGGCGCTCTACGAGGCGGTGGCCGCCGTCTTCATCGCGCAGGTCGTCGGAATCGAGCTCAGCGGCGTGCAACAGATCGTCGTTCTCCTCACCGCGACCCTCGCGGCGGTCGGCGCCGCGGCCATTCCGGAGGCGGGCCTGGTGACTCTCGTGCTCGTGCTCTCCGCGGTGGGATTGCCCGCGGAGAGCGTCGGTTTGATTCTCTCGATCGACTGGATCCTCGATCGATTTCGCACCACGGTGAACGTGTGGGGGGATGCGGTCGGCGCAGCCGTGCTCGATCGCTGGCTCACGGGTGGCAAGGACGCGCCCTAGTCGGAGGAGCAAGATGGCCCCACGCATTCGAGGCCGCCGATATCGCGCCCACGTTCGCAAGGACCTCGACCGTCTGCCCGCGCTCGAGGGCCTCGACCCCGGTCTCGTGCTCGACATGAAGGCGGTCTCCGCGGTCTTCCCGTTCCGGACGAACCCCTACGTCGTCGATACGCTGATCGATTGGAAGCGCGTGCCGGACGATCCGATCTTCCAGCTCACGTTCCCGCAGCCGGGCATGCTCGACGGGAACGATCTTCGCGAGCTGCGAGCGCTCGTCTCGCGCGATGCGACCGAGCGGCAGATCGCGCCGGTCGTTCGCAGGATCCAGCGCGCGCACAACCCGCATCCCGCCGGGCAGATGGAGCTGAACGTTCCCGAGTTCCAGGGCCGCCGGCTTCCCGGAATGCAGCACAAGTACCGCGAGACGGTGCTCTTCTTCCCGAGCCAGGGGCAGACCTGTCACGCCTACTGCACGTACTGTTTCCGCTGGCCGCAGTTCGTCGGGATCGACGAGCTCCGGTTCGCCAGCCGCGAGGCGGAGGGGCTCGAGGGCTACCTGCGTGAACACACGGAAGTGTCGAGCGTCCTCTTCACCGGCGGCGATCCGCTCGTGATGAAGACCGCGAAGCTGCGCCGGTACATCGAGCCGCTTCTCGACCCGGCGCTCGACCATCTGATCAGCATCCGCATCGGCACGAAGGCGCCCGCGTACTGGCCGTATCGATTCCTGACCGATCCCGATGCCGACGATCTGCTTCGCCTGTTCAGCGAGGTGCGGGAGTCGGGCCGACACCTCGCGCTGATGGCGCACTTCTCGCACCCGCGCGAGCTCGAGACGCCGGAGGCCCAGGCCGCGATGCGACGCATCACCGACGCAGGCGCCGTCGTGCGCTGCCAGGCGCCGGTCGTCCGCCACGTGAACGACAGCGCCGAAACCTGGGCCGAGCTGTGGCGGCTCGAGGTGCAGCTCGGCGCCGTCCCCTATTACATGTTCGTCGAGCGCGACACCGGACCGAAGGCGTACTTCGAGGTCCCGCTCGCGCGCGTACACGAGATCTTCTCCGGTGCCTACCAACGTGTCTCCGGCCTGGCGCGGACGGTACGCGGCCCGTCGATGACCGCGACACCCGGGAAGGTGCGGATCGACGGTATCGCCGAGATCCGCGGCGAGCGCGTCTTCGTGCTCGAGTTCCTGCAGGGGCGCGTGCCCGGTTGGGTGGGCCGTCCGTTCTTCGCCGCCTTCGACCCCGCAGCCACCTGGCTCGACCAGCTGCGTCCCGCGTTCGGGGAACCCGAGTTCTTCTTCGACTCCACGCTGCGCGAGATCCGCGAGCAGCACATCGCGCCGGCGTGGGCCTCGAAGTCGTCACGACGCAGACGGCCGACGATCTTCGGCAGCGTGGAATGGGAGTGAAGACGATGCAGACACCGCAGCGACCCGAGGTCGCGTTGAACCCGAACATCCGCGGCATCGGAAAGTCACCGACGATGGCGATTCAGGAGCGCGCGGACGCGCTCGTTCACGCCGGACGCGCAATCTACCGGCTGGGCCTCGGCCAGTCACCGTTTCCGGTTCCGGCGGAGGTCGTCGAGTCACTGCGTGAGCACGCCGCGCGCAAGGAGTATCTGCCGGTTCGCGGGCTTCCGGAGCTGCGGGAAGCCGTTGCGGACTACCACCGGAGGCGACACGGAACCGGCTGCGACGCGGCGGACGTCCTGATCGGACCCGGCTCCAAGGAGCTGATGTTCCTGCTCCAGGTCGTCTACCGCGGAGATCTTCTGATTCCGACTCCGGCCTGGGTCTCGTACGCGCCACAGGCGCAGATCGCGGGACGAACCGTACAGCTGCTTCACACCGACGCCTCGGACGGCTGGCGGCTGCAACCCGAAGCCCTCGACGCGCTCTGCCGCGTCGAGCCGGACCGCCCGCGCGTGTTGGTCTTGAACTATCCGAACAATCCGACCGGGGGTACGTACACCGAGCCCGACGTGAAGGCGCTCGCCGAAGTCTGTGCGCGCCGCGGGGTCGTCGTGCTCTCCGACGAGATCTACGCGGAGCTTCACCACACCGGTGGGCACGTCTCGATCGAGCGCTTCTACCCGAACGGCACGATCGTCTCGAGCGGACTCTCGAAGTGGTGTGGCGCGGGCGGCTGGCGCCTCGGCACGTTCGCGTTCCCACCGGCGCTGCGCTGGCTGCTCGAAGCGATGGAGGCGGTCGCGAGCGAGACCTACACCACGACCAGTGCCCCGATCCAGTGCGCCGCCGTGCGTGCCTTCCGCGGCAGCCTCGAGATCGAACGCTACCTGTGGCGGGCGCGGCGCATCCTGCACGCGCTCGGGGCGAGCATCCACCGGCGCCTCTGTGCCGCGGGGGCGAACGTCGAGCCACCCGTCGGTGGCTTCTACCTGTTTCCGGACTTTGCCCCGCTCGCCGAGCGGCTGAGATCGAGGGGAGTCACGACGAGCGACGAGTTGTGCGAGCGGCTGCTCGACGATACCGGCGTCGCCATGCTTCCCGGCAGCGCGTTCGGACGCGGTCCCGCCGAGCTGACCGCGCGGATCGCCTACGTCGACTTCGACGGTGCCCAGGCCATGGCGGCGTGCGAGGAGATCGGCGGAAGCGACCCGCTCTCGGACGACTTCCTCGACCGCTACTGCGCCCGCGTGATCGTGGCGGTGGATCGACTCTGCGATTGGATCGCGTGACGGCGGGGCCCTGATTCCGTCCCCCTTTCTTCTCTCGAGCGCCGATGCAATGCTGGGCGGGCGATCCGGGAGAGTTTGGGGGAAGCCGCGCGATGCTCGTCGAAGGCCCGACGTTCAACTTCGCGCTCGCGCTCGGTGTAGGTGTCCTCGCGCAGACCGTCGCCCGGCACGTGCGCGTGCCGAGCATCGTGATCCTGCTGGGGGTTGGCGTCGCGCTCGGGCCCGACGGATTCGGCTGGCTCGTGCCGCGCTCGCTCGGAGACGGCCTGTTCGCGCTCGTCTCCCTCGGCGTTGCCGTGATCTTGTTCGAGGGTGGCCTGGGTCTCGACCTGCAACGCCTGCGCGCGGCGGCGCTCTCGGTACGCCGTCTGGTCACGTGGGGTGCGCTGCTCACGATGGGAGGTGCCGCGCTCGCGGCCGCGCTGACGCTCGGCTGGCCAGCGGAACGCGCACTGCTCTTCGGCGCGCTCGTGATCGTGACCGGACCCACGGTGATTCGCCCGATCCTGCGCACGGTACCCCTGCCCGGGCGACTCGCGACCGTTCTCGAAGCCGAGGGTCTGTTGATCGACCCGATCGGCGCGGTGATCGCGGCGGTAACGCTGCAGGTCGTCGTCGCACCGACGCTCGATCAGCTCGGCGCCGGTGCGGTCGGTCTGCTCGCCCGTCTGGGCTTTGGCACCGTGGCCGGGCTCGCGATCGGATTCGCGCTCGCGGCGCTTCTTCGCATGCAGCGCGCGATTCCGGAGGGTCTGGAGAACCTCGTCACGCTCGGCGGCGCGCTCACGGGCTTCGTCCTCTGCGAGGCGACGCTGACCGAGAGCGGGATCCTCGCGGTCACCGTCGCCGGAATCGTCGTCGGAAATCGCGCCAAGGGCGTCGCTTCACACCTGTCGGAATTCCAGGAGTCCCTGACGCTTGCCGTGATCGGCATGCTCTTCGTCCTGCTCGCCGCGGACGTGCGTCTCGCGGATATCCGGTCGCTCGGATTGCCAGCGATCCTCACCGTCGTGCTGGTCGCGTTCGTCGTCCGGCCGATCGTCTCGCTCTGGTGTACGCGTGGCTCCGACCTGTCGCTACGGGAACGCCTCTTCGTGGCCTGGCTCGGCCCGCGCGGGGTCGTCGCGGCGGCGGTTGCGTCTCTCGCTGCGGTCGTGCTCGAGGACCTCGGAATCGAGGGTGGCCGGGAGGTGCGCGCGCTCGTCTTCCTGACGATCTTCTCGACGGTGGTCGTTCTCGGTGGCGCTGCGCCGCTGGTCGCCCGGCTACTTCGCGTGCGCCAGCCGGAGCGCGACGGTGTCGTCGTACTCGGTGCGGACGAGGTCGGGCTCACGCTCGCGGAGGTTCTTCGCGAGACATCGAGCCAGGTGATCTTCGCCGACAACAACGCGGATCACTGCCGCGAGGCTGCGCGGCGTGGTTTCGAGGTGGTCTTCGGGGACGCATCCGAGCCGACGACGCTCGAACGGATGCATCTCGAGCGAGCGCGCGCGGCAATCGGCCTGACGACACGTCCGGAGCTGAACCAGCTCTTCGTGGCGCAGGCGCGCGACGAGTACGACGTTCGCGATCTCTATGTCGCTGCGCGCCGAGGCAGCGGCAACGTGTCGGCCCGACTCGCGCAGCGGGTGGCCGCTCGTGTGCTCTTCGATCGCGCGAAGGATCTCGCGCGCTGGAACGTCCGGCTCAGCAACCTGCTCGCGGACAAGGTCATGTTGCGCTTTGCCGCGGAGCCCGTGGCTGCCGATTCCGCGTCGTCCCCTGAAGACCCGGATCCGGCATCGGCCGATCGCTACCTGATCCTCGCGGTGAAGCGCGGCCCGCGCTGGGAGCCGATGCACGCGGAATGGCAGGCCGTGAATGGGGACGAGGCGCTCGTCCTGCTGCACGAATCCGAGCGCGACATTGCCCTGGCCGAACTGGAAGTACTCGGTTGGACACCACCCGCAGACCCGCCCGCCAAAACCGCCTGAGGCGGGGACGCCGGCGCCCGTCACACTTCGCGGTGCAAAAAGTCGGCCAGCCGACACACATGCACTGCGGCTGGTAGCGGACTCGTGATGGATGCCCGAGAGTGACCGGGAACTGATTCCAAAGGAGGGGCTAGACGTGCCTTCGATTCACAAGAACCTGAGATGGGTCGTCGCGGCTGCGGCGATCGGCGCTCTGATCGGCTGCGCCAGCATTGCACCACCGATCGAGACCATCTCGGCCGCGGACCTCGCGGTCACCGAGGTCAGCCGAGCGGATGAGCGCGAGATCTCACGCTTGGAGATCCACCTCGCGAACGAGGAGCTCAAGGCCGCGCGCGCCGCACTCGCCAAGGACGAGAACCTCGCCGCGCAGCGACACGCCGAGCGCGCGCTGGTCCAGGCTCAGCTCGCAGACGCGAAGATCCACGCTGCGCGCGCGAACGCGTCCGTCACGCAGCTGCGCGACGACATCAATGCGCTTCAGCTCGAGATCGAGCGCGCCTCGAACCGCGGCCGCACGCCGGTGACGCGGTGAAACCCATGAGAGAGAGGAACGATTCCATGCGAACGACCCTGAGACATTCGTCCGGTTTCGCCGCGCTGGCGATCGCAGCGGCCGCCGCCCTGCTCGTCGCCTGCGCGACACCGGTTCCGCCTTCCGAGTTGGTGGCGGCTCGCGATGCCTACTCGAAGCTCAGCGCCGATACGGCGGTCGCGAGTCAGGTGCCCGTGATCCTGTACGAGGCGAAGCGAGAGCTCGACGCCGCCGAGAGCGCGTGGACGCGCGAAGACATCGAAGAGATGGAGCACATGGCGTACCTGTCACGCACCCGCGTGGAGATTGCCCGTCAGGTGGCATCGCAGCGGGCCGCCGAGGCGGACGCCAAGAAGCTCTCGAAGGATCGGGCCGGTGTTCGGCTCGAGGCGCGCACGCGAGAGGTCGACGTGGCTCGGGTCGAGGCGGACGCGGCCGCGAAGGCGGCGGAAGAGCACAAGAGACGGGCCGCGGACCTCGAGAAGTCGCTCGCCGACCTGAAGGCGACGCGCACCAGCCGCGGCATGATCCTCACGCTGGGTGACGTCCTCTTCGACACGGGCAAGGCGGAGCTGCGCCGCGGCGCGATGCAGAATCTGTTTCAGCTGGTGAGCTTCCTGCGCGAGAACCCGGAACGCGAGCTGCTCGTCGAAGGACACACGGATTCGGTCGGGACGGACGACTACAACCTCGATCTCTCGCGGCGGCGCGCGCAGGCCGTCCGCGCCTTCCTGATCGACAACGGGATCGAGGCCCGTCGGATCGTGGCCACCGGCTTCGGAGAGGGCTATCCGATCGCGACGAACGAGGATTCGTCCGGTCGGCAGCACAACCGCCGAGTCGAGGTCGTGATCCTCGATGCCGGCCAGAATGCGGCCGAGCGGGCCCGGACCGACCGTCCGACCGATGTGGCGGCGCCGCCACGGCCCTGATGCGACGACTCCGCGCCCGATGATCCGAGGGCGATATCGGATAAACTCCCGGACCGCCAAGACCGTGGGACAGTGCGTGCGACGAAGCGCGCGCTACTTCCACGGTCTACGCGGGCCCGGGAGTTGCCGTCTGGAGCACTGGCACATCGCGAAGGTCCATTGGCTGCGGTCGCTCGAGCCCGCAGTCACCGAGACATTGCGTCGCGGCTGCCGAGTCCTGGAGTACGAGCGCGGGCAGATGATCTACGCGCCGACCCCCGAGCCCGAATCCGTGTACCTGCTCGAGCAGGGACTCGTCCGCGTCCACCGGATCTCCGATGCGGGCGAACAGGTCACGCTGTACTACGTCCGCGCTGGCCAGATCTTCGGTGAGCTCGCGGTGATCTCCGACAAGGCGCGCGAGAGCTTCGCGCAGGCCACGCGCAGATCCGTCGTCTGGTGCATGGATCGCGCGACTTTGACGCAGCTGATGGCGAAGAGCTCGACCGCGGCGCTCGAGATCACCAAGCAGGTCGCGGGCAAGATGAAGCGGATCGAGAACCGCGTCGAGGATCTGGTCTTCCGTCCCGTCCGTTCCAGACTCGCCCGCACGCTGCTCACCCTGGCCGAGGACTTCGGCAAGAAAGAGGGCGATTGGGTTTCGATCGAGCTTCCCATCACCCAGGCCGAGCTGGGCACGCTGGTCGGAGCCACACGGCAAAGCGTCAGCGACAGTTTCCGGGACCTCGTGTCCGAGAAGGTCCTCTCTCGTGATCGCGGCCGAGTTCTGGTCTTGCAGCCGGAAGCACTCCGGAGGGTTGCGGCGGGCAGCGGCGCGTGAGGCGAGCGAGCGCAGAATCGGGCGGACGCCCGACACAACGACTCGCGTCTGCCGCTCGCGCCTCCACCGTGCGAGTTCGCGGGTCGCAGCCGGTGAACTGGCGTCTCGCGCCGGTCCTGGGCGGCGGCCTGATCGTGGTCTTCGGTCCGCCCCTCGGAGGAAAGAGCCTGATCGCCGCTGGCCTCGCCGACTCCCTGCCGCGGGTGATCAAGCTCGAGGCGATCGACAACCTCGACCAGAAGAGTGACTACTGGCCGCGGGGAGGGGTCTTCGGCAGGACGCGATCCGGCCCCGAGCTCCGGCTTCTGACGGCTGCACGTGGATCGTGGTCGCGCCGACCTCGATCATCCCCGCCGACGATCATCGTCAGCGCGCGCTTCGGCAGCCCGCGCCTGCGCGGCGCCGCGATCCGAGCGGCCTCGAAGGCGGGAATGCGCGTGCTGCTCGTCGAGGCGCTCTCCTCCGAGCTGCGTTCGCTCCGGCGAATTCCGCTCTCGTTGCTTCCCCCCGAAGAGATGGACCGACGGCTCGAGACCTACCGCCGTGCGGTCGGCGAATACCAACCGGTCGGCGCCGGCGAGGCGCGCACTCGACCCTGTCTCCGCCTGCGCCATGTTCTGGCGGATCCGGACGCTTCGGTGCGCCGGATCGTGACCGAGTGGTCGATGCCGTGAGGAAATCGGGGGGGGCGCGCACGATGTCGGAATTCGAGCTGAGCTTTTGCGCGCGAGGGCGGATCGCCGAGCGAGCCAGCCTGGAGCTGCGTGGGACCGGGGGACTCTTGCGAACGCGGGGTGTGACGCGGACGCGAATTCCCAGCAGTCGAACGGTCTTCGAGATCTCGGCCCGGAGCGAATCCTCGATCTCTCTCGACGTCGAGCGCCTCGAGGGTCGTTTCGTCCAGACCGCCGACGAGTCGCTGGTGGCCGCGCTCGTCGCGCTCGCGTCCGACCGCTTCGCGGAAGCCCGTCGCAGACTCGATGACGACACGGACGCACCCGACGCCGTCTTCCTGGGTGGCGCCTTGGCCTTGCTCGACGGCGATGTCGTCGAGGCGGAGCGCGCCTTCGACGCGGCGCTGCGCGGATCGCGGCGCCTCGGCCGGGCGCTGCGCAGGTACGGGATCGACGCCCGGCTCTGGTTCGAGCTGACGCCGACGCTGTCGATCTGTGTTCGGCCGGAACGCGAGAGCCTTCTCTTCGCGCAGGCGCAGCTTCTGCGCGAGCTCGGACGCGAGGAGTCCGCGCAGTCCGCGCTCACCGATCTGCGCCGGCTCGCGCCGCAGGACATGGTGCTTCGCCTCTGCCTCGCTGATCTTCTGCTCGCCCGAAAGGTCCGCCCGGACGACGCCGCGCGGCGCGTTCTTCGCCTGTCCGACAGCGTGACGAACACGTCGACGCTCGCCGCCTCGCTGCTGCTCCTACGCGCGCGCGCGCTTCGTCGACTGGGGCGTTCGGGCGCCGCGTTCGAGCTCTGCTCGCGCGTCGTCGGTCGTGTGCGCGGCAGACCACGTGCGCTCATCCTCGCGTTCCAGCTCGAGCGGGCCTGCGCGGCGAACGACCTGCGCGACTACGAGAGCGAACAGCACGTGCTCGGTGAGCTCGCTCGACTCGCGCCGGGCTACGCGGAGTCCAGGAGACCGCTCGATCTCGGGACGCTCTCGTGACGAACACGTGGTGATTCGCGCCGAGCGAAGCCTCGCCCGCGAGGCCGACTGAGTTCATCGCGCTGCGCCGGCTTCCGGATCGCGCGCATCGGCTCGACCGGAGATCCGGCGACGGTATCGTTCACGTCGAATTCCGATCGCGAGCTCACCCATCCGGTCGAGCGGCGCGGAGACTGCACATGGCCGAAGAGTTCGTCCGCAACCCCTGGGAAGAGCTGCACGAGATCCTCGAGGCGCGCGATGCCGAACGGCTGCACGACTACCTCGAGCAGATCGGTCCCGCCGAAACCGCGCGGGCGATCTCGCGCATGGATCAGGAGTACCAGACGCGTCTGCTCCTCCTGCTCGAGCCCGCCGACGCCGCGGACCTGATCGAGGACATCCCGGATGTCCAGGCGATCGACCTGATCGAAGACCTCGAGCCCGCGCGAGCGGCGGCCATCGTCGACGAGATGGACAGCGACCGGCAGGCGGATCTGCTCTCGGAGCTTTCCGTCGCCGAGGCCGAGGCGATCCTGCAGCAGATGTCTCCGTCGGAGGCCGAGGAAGCGCGCGAGCTGATGGGGCACGCGCGCGACACGGCGGGCGGAATCATGATCAAGGAGTATCTCGCCTACTCGCGAAGCCAGAGGATTTCGGAGGTCCTCGACGATCTATCGGCGAACCGGGAGAAGTACTCGGGCTTCGACGTGCAGTACATCTTCGTGCTCGACGAGCGCCGGCGGCTCGTCGGCGTGCTGCGCATGCGCGACCTGCTCTTCCCCGAGCGGACCTCGACGCTCGATCAGCTGATGGTTCGCGACCCGCTCACGCTCTCGGTACGCGCGCCGGTCGGCGCGATCGTCGAGTTCTTCGATCAGCACCGCCTCTACGGCGTACCCGTCGTCGATGACGAGAAGCGGCTCGTCGGCGTGGTGCTCCCCGAGGACGTCGAGGAGGCCGCGCGCAAGCAGAGCGACCGCGAGTTCCTCGGCGTCACCGGCATCGTCGGTGGTGAGGAGATCCGCACGCTTCCCCTCCTGCTGCGATCGCGCCGCCGGCTGTCCTGGCTCTCGATCAACGTCGTGCTCAACATCGTGGCCGCGAGCGTGATCGCGTACTACCAGGACACGCTCTCGGCGGCGATCGCGCTCGCCGTCTTCCTGCCGATGATCAGCGACATGAGCGGCTGCTCGGGGAATCAGGCCGTGGCGGTCAGCGTGCGCGAGCTCTCGCTCGGCCTGGTCCGCCCCGAAGAGCTGCGCCACGTCTTCATGAAGGAGAGCAGCCTGGGAATTCTGAACGGGCTCTTTCTGGGTCTCTTGCTCGGGGGCGCGGCGCTGCTCTGGCAGGGAAGCCCGTGGCTCGGCCTGGTCGTCGGTGGCGCGCTCGCGGTGAACACCGTCGTGGCCGTCTGCCTCGGCGGTCTATTGCCGCTCGCCCTGAAGCGAATGGGGCTCGATCCGGCACTGGTCTCGGGGCCGCTGCTCACGACGGTGACCGACATGTGCGGCTTCTTCCTGGTGCTCTCCTCCGCGACGCTGCTGCTTCCGCAGCTGACCGGCGTCGGCTGAGGGGGCTCGCTTCACATGCCGCCGGTCACCTTGAGAACCTGCCCGGTCACCCAGTTCGAGGCGGACGAAGCGAAGTAGAGCACCGCGGCGGCGAGGTCAGCGGGTGTCCCGAGTCGCCGCAGGGGCAGGCGCAGGCCCTTCTCGAGCGCGGGGAGGTCGGAGTCCCGCAGGCCGAGCGATGCCATCGTGACTTCGGTCGGCACCACGCCGGGCGAGACCGCATTGACTCGCACGCGCGGTGCGAGCTCGATCGCGAGCGTCTGCGTCAGGTTGTTCACGCCGGCCTTGGCAGCGGCGTAGTGTCCACTCCCTGGCATCGGACCGTGCCCGGCCGCAGAGGAGATGTTGACGATCCGGCCACCCTCGCGAAGGCGCTTCGCGGCAACGACGCTGTTCATCCAGACCGAGGTCAGGTTGAGGTCGATCACGGCGTCCCAGACCTCGCGCGTGATTTCCGTGAGCGGCGCGCGCACCGGCGAGCCACCGGCGTTGTTGATCCAGACATCCAGGCCGCCGAACTCCTTGACCGCTTGCTCGGCCAGCGCCTCGATCGCCGCTTGGTCGGTGATGTCGGCCGACACGGCGATCGCAGGCCGACCGGCATCGGTGATGCTTCGGGTGACCTTCTCGACCTCGGCCGTGGCGCAATCCGCCAGCACGACCGCAGCACCCGCCTCGGACAGGATGTGCGCGATGCCCTCCCCGATGCCACGCCCCGCGCCCGTGACGACCGCAACCTGACCGGAGAGGTCGAACAGGCGTGCGATGGACATGCCTTCACCCCCAAAGAAAAAGATCGACCAATAAGTTACCGGCGGTAGATAATTCAACGGATGCCATTCTGCAACTGCACTTGCAGGCGATCCGGATGAGTACGCGAGGAAAGGTGGAGTCGGGATCGGGGCGAGGACGGGGGCGACCGCCGCTCACCAACCGAGAAGCGCTGCTCGACGCCGCCGAGATCGCGATACGCCGCGGGGGGCCGGAGGTTTCTCTCGAAGCGATCGCCAGGCAGGCGGGCGTATCCAAGCCGATCCTCTACGCGCACGTCGGCGGCCGATCGGAGTTCGTGCGTGCGCTCATGGATCGATTGGCGAGCCGAATCCAGACCGCCGCGCTGCGCGCGCTCGCTTCACGCCCCCCGGGACGCGAGGCCGTGGCGGCGTCTCTTCTGGCGCACATCGCGACGGTCGTGTCGGACCGGCACCTGTACAGCTTCGTGAACGGCGCGGGCGGCGGTCAGACGAGCCCCGAGGACTCGGTGCATTTCGCTCGGCACTGGGCAGAGACGGTCGCCACGGGTATCGCGGCGGCGCGGTCCGAGGCGGGCCGCGATCCCGCGGTAGCGCATTCCTGGAGCTACGCGATTCTCGGCATGCTGCACATGGTCTCGCTCGCCTGGCTGTACGAGCCGGCGTTGGAGCGAGATCCCGCGAAGCTCGCCGCCGAGCTCGCCGACCTGATCTGGTTCGGTATCAAGCCGCGATAGCGACACGGAGGTCGGACCATGCTCGAGTGGATGCCGAAGCGCGGCGTGATGAGCGGCGGTCTGCACGAGGAGATCACCCTGCCGCACGTGGGCGAATGGGACCTCTACCACAATTCCTTCTCGCTCTGTTCCAAGAAGCTGCGCATCTGCATGGCGGAGCTCGGGCTCGACTACGAGAGCCATCCGATCGACCTGATCGAGACGGGCCGATATCAGAACCTGAGCCGCGCGTTCCGGGCCGTGAATCCCGCCGCAACGGTGCCGGTGCTCGTGCATCAGGGGCATCCCGTCTACGAATCGCACGACCAGATCGCCTACGCGGCTCTGCACGCCGCTGCGCGGGGGCGCGAACTGCTGCCCGCGGACCCCGTAGCACGGGCCCTCGTCGAGCGCTGGGTCGATTGCGCGTCCCTCGTCGGTGACGATCCGACGCGCAACACGCGGGAACGCGCAGGTCACTGCGTTCCCGGACTCACGATCCCGATCTTCGCGGCGATGGTGCGCCACATCCCGTATCGCAGGATCCTCTACGGTCTGTTCTTTCATCCGAACAAGGAGCGGCCGCTGATCTTCGCGGCGCTGAAGGCGCGCGGAATCCACGATCTGCCCGGGTTCAAGGCGGCGATGAAGGTGCTCGTGCGGAGCCGTGAGCACATGGGTGTCCATCTCGACGCGCTCGGCGCTCAGCTCGAGAGAAGTGGTGGACCGTGGATCGCGGGTGAGAGCTTCACGCTCGCCGATGTGAGCTGGGTGGCGATCCTCGATCGGCTGGCCGAGGTCGATTGGGACGATCACTTCTTTGGCCACGGCCGCCGACCGATCGTCGCCGGGTACTGGGAACGACTGCAGAAGCGACCGAGCTACGCGCAGGCGATCGCGGGCCAGCGCTGCACGTTCACCCGTCGCGGCATGGAGGACGTGAAGCGCGCCAAGCGCGAGGACGCCGCGCTGCGCAAAGCGCTCGAAGGCACGGCCTGAGACGAAGCACCGCGGCGCGCGTATGATCGCGTCCATGTTGAAGCCGATTCAGCTCGGCCGGGAATCCGGATTGCGTGTCTCCCGGCTCTGTCTGGGGACGATGAACCTCGGCGTGCCCGGGCGGGGTCACCAGGGCGACTGGACGCTGGGCATCGACGAGGCGCGTCCGATCTTCAGGGCCGCGATCGACCGCGGCCTGTTCTACTTCGACTGCGCGGACTTCTACGGGCTCGGATCGTGCGAAGAGGTGGTCGGCAAGCTGCTCTGCGAGCTGCTCCCGCGCGACGAGTACGTGCTCGCGACGAAGATCGCGATGCCGATGGGGCGGGGCGCCAACCAGGGCGGGCTCTCTCGCAAGCACGTGATCGAGGGCGTGGATCGCAGCCTCGCGCGGCTCGGCCACGACTACATCGATCACCTGGTGATTCACCGTCATCCGCACGGCGTCCCCGGCCAGGCGCAGGTCCCGATCGAGGAGACACTCGAGGCGCTTCACGACGTCGTGAAGGCGGGCAAGGCGCTCTACATCGGCGCGTCGTCGATGTTCGCGTGGCAGTTCGCCGAGCTCCAGCTCACGGCCGAGATGAACGGCTGGACTCGATTCATCTCGATGCAGAACCACTACAACCTCGTCTACCGCGAGGAGGAGCGCGAGATGAATCCCTACTGCGCGAAGACCGGCGTCGCTCTCACGCCGTGGTCGCCGCTCGCGCGCGGGATTCTCGCGGGCTCGTACCGGGGTGGCTTCGATCACGGATCGACCAGTAGATCCAAGGGCGTCGATCGCATGCGCACGCAGGGTCTCTACACGGGAGCGCGGACCTTCGAGATCGCGGACCGCGTGATCGAGCTGGCCGAGAAGTACGGCAAGTCGCCGGCGCAGATCTCGGTCGCGTGGCTGCTCTCGAAGCCCGAGGTCCACGCGCCGATCGTCGGCGTCTCGAAGGTCGAGCAGATCGAACAGCTCGTGGCCGCGACGGAGATCATTCTGGACGCGGCGGACATCGCGTACCTCGAGGAGCTCTACGAGCCGGTGCCGAACCTGCTGTCGCTCGGCTTTTCCTAGCCGCTCCGACGCGCGAGGACGAGGTCGAGGAGCGCCGCGACACCGAAGAGCGTCAGCCCGAGGAGGAGTCGCGGATCGCCGAGGTAGATCCGCGTCTCGATCGGGAACGCGATCGTCTTCGTGAGCGCCGCCATCTTGAAGTCGTGGCGTCCGGGCATCTCCGGATTCGAGGCGATCTCCATCAGGCTGCGCCGACTCCGGTAGCGCATCAGCGCCGCGACGTCCCAGACCTCGGCGCCCTCGATCCCGGCGAGGTCCATCGCCGTGCTGACCGCGATTCCCATCGTCACCGGGTGGCACGCCCGCGTGAAGAGCTGCGGGTACATGTGCTCCATGTAGCGATCCATGAGCTGGCTCGCCGATTCCCCGGGCTCGGCTCCGGCAACGTCCGGCGGATCCTCGTTCATGTCGAGAAGGTTGACCATCAGGAACTGGCGGCCGGTGTCGGTCTCCATGAAACGGCGGATCCGATCGAGCCCCTCCGGCGGTGCGCCGTTCGCCTCGAGCTTCGCGATGAAGCCCGCGATCTCGTCGGGCTGAAGCGGGCCCTTGAAGTCCGTGTACCAGAACACGAACGCGCCATAGATCAGCGCCGAGATTCCCCAGACCCAGATCCGTCGATTCATCGCGCTGCTCCCAAGTGCTTCACGGCGCGCAGGATTATCATCCAACGACGCCAGGGGAGGTAGCCGCATTGGTGAAATGGATCGCCGGACTCGTGCTCTTCGTCGCGATCGCCGCCGGCGCGCTGATCTTCGCTGGACCGTCGCTCGCTCTCCGCTACCCGGTACTCCTGCGGGTCGCCTCGAGGATCATCGATCCGATCGGCCCCAATCAGGAAGTGAGCTGGCAATCGGGACCCGCCCAACCCGCCGCCGATGCGGCGCAGCGGCCCCCGAACATCGTCTTCATCCTCGTCGACGATCTGGGCTGGAACGATCTGACCTGGAACGGTGGGGGCTTCGCCGCCGGCAGCGTGCCGACTCCACGCATCGACTCACTCGCCCGAGAGGGCGCGCAGTTCACGATGGGCTACGCGGGAAACGCGACGTGCGCGCCGTCCCGCGCCGCGCTCCTGACCGGACGGTATCCGCCGCGTTTCGGCTTCGAATCCACGCCCGCGCCGTCGTCGATGGGAAGGATCGGGCTCGAGGCGATTGGACCGGAGATTCCGGAAGGCCGACCGCGCTCGATCTACCACGAGGACCGCGTGTCCGAGGTCCCGCCGATGTGGAAGCAGGGGGTTCCCGGCTCCGAGATCACGATCGCCGAGCTTCTGCAATCGCACGGATACCGGACATTGATGCTCGGCAAGTGGCACCTCGGGGCGACCGCCGGCCAGCTCCCGACCGATCAGGGCTTCGACGAGTTCCTCGGCTTCTACGACGGCGCTTCGCTGTACGGCGACGAGGACGATCCGGCGATCGTCAGCGCGCGGCAGGAGTTCGATCCGATCGACGTGTTCATCTGGAAGCTGCTTCCGTTCGCGGTTCGCAAGGACGCGGGAAAGCGCTTCACGCCGGACGCGTACATGACCGACTACTTGTCGGCGGAGGCCGTGAAGGCGATCGGTGCGAATCGCGATCGGCCGTTCTTCCTGTACCTCGCCTACAACGCGCCGCACACACCGCTGCAGGCGACGAAGGCCGACTACGACGCGCTCGCGCACATCGACGATTACGCGCAGCGCGTCTACGGCGCGATGCTGCGTTCGCTCGACCGCGGCGTCGGCCAGGTGCTCGACGCTCTGCGCTCGAACGGACTCGAGGAGAACACGCTGGTCGTGTTCTCGAGCGACAACGGCGGCGCGCACTACGTGGGCATCCCGGGTCTCAATGAGCCGTACCGTGGCTGGAAGATGACGTTCTTCGAGGGCGGACTTCACTCGCCGTTCTTCGTGAAGTGGCCGGCGCGGATTCCCGCGGGAACACGCAGCGCCACGCCCGTCTCGCACATCGATCTCTTCACCACCGCCGCATCCGCTGCGCGCGTGCCGCTTCCCGACGACCGAGTGATCGATGGCGCCGATCTCGTTCCGTTCGCAGCGGGCGAGAGATCCGGCGACGCGCACGAGGCGCTCTTCTGGCGCTCGGGCGATCTTCGGACCGTCCTTTCGGGCGGCTGGAAGTTGACCGTCGATGGCCGGCAGAAGAAGCGCTGGCTCTTCGACCTCGAAACCGATCCGACGGAGCGGATCGATCGCTCCGAGGAGAAGCCCGAGATCGCGAGCGCCCTCGCCGCGAAGCTCGACGCGCACGACCGCGAGATCGGCCCGCGAAGCTTCCCCGTGCTGGTGGAGGCCGTCATCCCGATCGATCGGACGATTCTCGGGCCGTGGGTTCCGGGCGAGGACTTCAACTACTGGCCGAACTAGCGGTCTCCGTTCTTCGCTTCGCCGGACTCGCTCTCCTCGGGCGAATCGGAGGCCTCGGGAATCGGCTCCGGCTCGTCGTCCGAGATCGGCACGTCCTCGGCGGCGGCGACGAGTGCCACGACCGGAAGCCGCTCGAGAAGTTCATCGATTCCGACGCCGAACGGATCCTCGGGACGCATGCCGGGTAGCCGCAGCGGCATGAAGACCAGTGCAGCGTCGGCGGATCGCGAGACGACGGCTTCGAGGTCGGGATCGGCCACGCTCTCGACGGAGGCGTCGATGCGGCTCTCTTCGAGTCGGCGCTCGGCATTCGCCGTCGTGCGCTCCTCCTTGCCGGACCGGGTCGGCACGAGCACGCGGATCACGGCTTCGTCCCAGCTCTCGTTTCGCGTCATCAGGTACGCGAGCAGGAGCGTCAGACGCGATGACTCGTCGTCGAAGAACCAGACGTCGATGCGACGCTTCTCGTTCGGAAGCTCGAGCATCCGATCCCAGCTCGATTCGGTCGCCTCGAGAACGGCCACGCTGCGTCCCAGCCGTAGCGCCTGGCCGAGATTCCGGCCGTACCAGAGCGCGGAGCTCGTCGCTCCGTTTGCGGCGCTCTGCGTCCAGTTGGCGACGACCAGGTTCGATCGGATCGGCCCCGCTCCCCAGCTCTGGAGCACGGCTCCGAGTCCCTCGCGCAGATTCCGGACCGTGACCGCGAGTGGATAGGCTTCGACCTCGAGCTCCTCGATCTCCGCGCGGAGAGCTCGCTCCGCCTCGAGCGCGGGCGCGGGCGAATACTGCCCGGCGCTCTCGGTCTCGATCACCTGCGCCGCGGTCACGAGTCCCGCGCCGCCGGAGATCCACGACGAGAAACGCAAGACCCGGGAGCGACGCTCCGCGCTGTCGGTGAAGACGATGATCTGCGGCTGCCACTCCTCCGGTTGTCCCTCGCGCGACGCAAGCTCGCGAAGATCTTCGCGAACCCGGCGGAATCGGTAGGCCTGTCGGCTGTCACGCCAGCGCGCGGGTACGGCGGTCCTCCGCACGTACTGGTACACCGCGGCCAGGATCGAGACCGCGATCGCGCCGGAGATCGGATCGATCGCGAGCATCGCGGCACCGCAGAGCACCAGGCCGAGCAGGCTCGCGCGCGCGTGGAAGAACCGGAAGCGCGGCCGGAAACTCGGGCTCGCCGCACGGGCCTCGATGTAGGTCGAGTAGTTCAGGAGCCCATACGAAATCAGGAAGAACATCGATACCAGCGCCGCGATCGAGTTCAGGTTGCCCGCAGCGATCGTCACCAGCGCGATCGCGCCGGTGAGCAGCACCGCGCGGCGGGGGTTCTGCGACGCGCCCGAGCCCTTGGCGAACACGCTCAGGCTCGAGAACACCCCGTCGCGTGCGAGCGCTTGCAGAATGCGCGGCGCTCCGAGCAGCGAAGCGAGCGCCGAGGAGAGCGTCGCCGAGAGTACGCCGGCGTCGACGAGCCAGCTCTGCGAAGCGAGGCTGCGCATCGCGCCGGTGTCGCCACCGAGCGATTCGGCCGGGAGCGCGCCGCCGAGCACGACGATCGCCGCCAGGTAGACCACGGTCGAGAGACCGACGGCGAGGAACGTGCCCAGAGGCAGGCTCCGTCCGGGGTCACGCAGCTCGCCCGACATGCTGACGCCCTGCGTGAAGCCGGTCACCGCGGGAAAGAAAATCGCGAAGAGCGGCCAGAAGCCGAGCCCGTCGGCGGGCGCGCGCCAGTTCCGTGCCAGGACATCGGCATCGAAGCGTCCGACTCCGCCGAGGAAGAACGAGACCAGCGCCAGAATCAGGATCGCCATGATCACGAACTGGAATCGCGTGGCGAGATCTGCGCCCGCGAACGCGAGCGCGAGCAGCATGACGCCCGCGGATGCGGCGGCGATCGTGGCGACGCCAGCGGAGCTCGAGCCGAGCATCGTCGCAACGCCTTCGCCAAACCCGATGCAGTAGAACGCGGCCGAGAACGCCTGCGCGGCGAAGAGCAGCAGTCCGAGCGCGCCACCCGCGGCGATACCGAGGCTGCGTGAGATCAGATAGTAGTCGCCGCCTGCCCGTACCTTGCGGTTGGTCGCGATCGCCGCGAGAGAGAGGCTCGTCGTCACCGAGATCGAGGTGGCGAGGGCCAGGATGCCCAGCGTTTCGATCAACCCCCCGCGGCCGATCACGAACCCCAGGCGCAAGAAGAGAACCAAACCGAGGATCGTCAGGATGCTCGGCGTGAAGACCCCGCCAAACGTCCCGAGCCGCCCGCGCCCGCTTCCGCTCCGACTCATCGCACGGCCCCCGACGCACTTGCCGTGCGGACCCTATCACCCTCCGCACGGCCGCGCCGCACGATGAACGGCTCGGCGAGGACGACTCAGGTCAGTGCGGGAAGCGCGACCAGACACTCCAGCGCCACCGTGAGCGCGGTCGTGGTTCTCGCGGCGGCGGCCACCAGCCAGCGATGTGCGCCGGCGACGCGGAAGCCCAGTCGTCGATACAGAGGCTCGCCCATCCGGGTCGCCTGCAACGTGACGATGCGAGCCCCGGCTTCGAAGGCCGCGTTCGCCGCCGCGCGCGTACAGGCTTCGCCGTAGCCGCGACTCCGCGCGTCTTCGCGTGTTCCCACCCAGTAGATGCCTCCGACCTCGGCGGTCTGCAGCAACATCGCGGTCGAGACCGGCTCGTCGCCGCGATAGACGACGAAGACGGCGTTCTGTGGTTCGAGCGCGCGGTCCGGACGTCCGTAGATCGCATCGACCTCTTCCGCGGAGAAGGCGAGTGACTGGTAGGCATCGCGATTCACCGCGGCCGCATCTCGGATCCCCGGTTCGTTCTTCACGCGCACGAGTCTCGATCCATCGGTCAATGGCTTCGTGCTGAGCGGCGCGGAGAGCACCATCCATGGTGACTCGGTGATCTGCCGCAGGCCCTGCGCCGACGCTTCGCGTTCGAGGTCTTCGTCGGCGGGAACGCGAGTCCAGAGCGTGTAGCCGCGCTCCTGGTCGCCGAAGAACCCTCGCACGCGTTCGAGCAGGAGCGAGGCGGGCGTTCGGGGATCGACGCGGATGGCGCAGTTGGAATAGCCGAGAGGGGAATCGCTCGCCCCCGAGACGAGCAGAATGCCGTCCTCTTCGAGGCAGAGCGCGCCCTGTTGCCAGCGCGCGAACTCGCGGATCGACTCGAACAGGTTCAAGTCCAAAAGGCGCGGATCGACATCGGCCATACAGATTGGAGTGTAACACCCGCGGAAGTGGAGCCGAGACTCGGAATCCGGGAATCGCGGCGGCTCGAGCGGTAGACTCGATGATCTGGATTTCCGGAGGCACGAAAGTGGACGCTTCCCGCGTGAGTTCTGAAGGAAATGCACTTTCGCGCGCGGTCCTCTCCGCGCTCGAGCGGATCTTTCCGAAACTCGGCCAGACCGAGCGCGAGGCGCTCGAGGCCGGCACGGTCGGCTGGGACGGTGAGCTCTTCTCGGGCGCCCCCGATTGGCAGAGCCTGCTCGACACGCCCGTGCGCGGCCTGTCCGCCGAAGAGCAGGCGTTTCTCGACGGTCCGGTCGAGGAGCTCTGCCGGCGTCTCGACGATTGGCAGATCTTCCTCGACGGAGATCTCCCGCCGCGCGTTTGGAGTCTTCTGCGCGAGCAGCGTTTTTTCGGGATGATCATTCCGAAGGAGTGGGGTGGGCTCGGATTCTCGGCCGCCGCGCACTCGGCCGTCGTGGTGAAGCTCGCGAGCCGCTGCGTCGCGTGCGCCGTCACGGTGATGGTGCCGAACTCGCTCGGGCCCGCGGAGCTTCTGCTCCACTACGGAACCGACGAGCAGCGCCGGAGCTACCTGCCGAGGCTCGCGCGCGGCGAGGAGATCCCCTGCTTCGCGCTCACGGGCCCGAAGCGGGAAGCGATGCCGCGGCGATGCAGAGCGTCGGCGTCGTCTGCCGCGGGACATTCGAGGGAAGAGAGGTGCTCGGCATCCGCCTGCGCTGGCGCAAGCGCTACATCACGCTGGCGCCGGTCGCGACGCTGATCGGCCTCGCCTTCCGGCTGCGTCGATCCCGAGCACCTGCTCGGGCGAGACGGACGATCTCGGCATCACCTGCGCGCTCTTGCCCGCCCGGCTTCCCGGGATCGAGATCGGGCGGCGACACGATCCGCTCGGGATCCCGTTCATGAACGGACCGATCGTCGGCGACGACGTGTTCGTGCCGCTCGACTTCATCATCGGCGGGCGCGAGCGCGCGGGCCAGGGCTGGCGGATGCTGATGGAGAGCCTCGCCGCAGGCCGCTCGATCTCGCTTCCGTCGCTCGCGGTCGGCGGCGCGAAGGTCGCGACGCGCGTCGTCTCCGCGTACGCGATGGTGCGCGAGCAGTTCGACACGCCGATCGGGCGCTTCGAGGGCGTCGAGGAGCCGATCGCGCGGATCGCCGGCCTCACCTACCTGATGGATGCCACGCGAAGGCTCACCGTCGCTTACGTCGATGCGGGCGAGAAGCCCGCCGTGCTCTCGGCGATCGCGAAGGCCTACCTGACCGATGCGATGCGCGCGGTGGTGAACGACGCGATGGACGTGCGCGCCGGCGCCGCGATCCAGCGCGGGCCGCGCAACGTGCTCGCCCGCGCGCACGCCGCCGCGCCGATCGGGATCACCGTCGAGGGCGCGAACATCCTGACGCGCTCGATGATCATCTACGGTCAGGGAGCGATCCGCTGCCACCCCTACGCGCTCGAGGAGATCCGCGCCGATCGAGGCCGGGGATCTGCGGCGCTTCGTCGCGCGCTTTCCTCGGCCACACGGGATTCCTGCTGCGCACGACCGCGCGCGCCTTCGGCCTCGCGCTCTCGAACGGCCGACTCGCGGGTCGCAGGCCGCCGGGAAGCACGCGGCGGCTCTTCGGTCGTCTGGCGCGGCTCAGGGCGGCCTTCGCGCTCGTCTCCGACGCCGCGATGATCACGCTGGGCGGCGAACTGAAACGCCGCGAGAAGATCACGGGGCGACTCGCCGACGTGTTGGCCTGGTGCTACCTCGCGTCGGCCGCGCTCAAGCGCTTCCACGACGAGGGCTCGAAGCCGACGGATCTCCCGCTCGTCGAGTGGGGCTGCGAGACGGCGTTCGAGCGCGCCGAGGCCGCGCTCGCGGCGATCGTGCGCAACCTGCCGAATCGGCCGGCGGCGTGGCTGCTGCACGTGCTCGTGCTGCCGCTGGGACGGCGTCTGCACGGGCCGAGCGATGCGCTCGGCGCAGAGGTCGCGCGCGTCGTTCTCGACGACGCGGAGGCTCGCGATCGGCTCACCGCCGGGATCCACCTGCCGTCCGCCGACGAGCCCGGGCTCGGAATGCTCGATGCCGCGCTGCGTCGAGGCGGCCGCGGCGCTCCCGATCGAAGCGAAGCTTCGTCGCGCGGTGCGCGACGGCACGCTGGAGCACGCGCCGGGGGACGCGCTCGAAGCCGAAGCGCGCAGGATCGGGCTGCTCTCGGACGAGGAGCTCGAGCTCCTGCGCAGCGCCGACCGCGCGCGAGACGAGGTGATCCAGGTAGACGCCTTCGCGCCCGACGACTTCCCGCGAGCGAGACGCGCGCGCGATTCGTGATTTCCGCTCAGCGCGTACTTCCTCGGTCACGACGATTGTCCCCGCCGCTGGACTCGACGCCGGGATCGACTCGGGTATCGGACCGCTTTCGCTCCGCTGCGCGCTCGCGTCGATCGACTCGCGGCGCAGCGCGTTCGATCCGAGCCGGAGCCCCCCGCTCGACGCGCGCGGGTGCCTCGCGCGCGGCACCGTGCCGCTCGGACCGGGCTGCGCGGGCCTGCGTTTGCGGGCGTTCTCGGCGTTCGACCTGCTTCGGGCTCGGCGCTTGCGAGCCGTTGCTTCGCGCGACTCGCGAAGCACCACGCGCTCCGCCGCGGGACTTCTGTGCGGTCGCGGCACGTGATCGCGCCGGCTCCGAGGCCGTCGCGGCCTCTCGCGCGCGGTCGCGACCGACGCGCGGCGCGCTCGACACCGAGCCGCGTCGCTCAAGCGTGTCGGCCTGAGCACGCGGTGTGCGCGGCGAGGCCTCTCGGCGCTCGCGCGTCGGCTCGCGTCTCGAGACCGCGGGCTTCGACACAGGATCGCGTCGCTCCGCCCGCTCGGCACGCGCCATCCGCGTCGGAGGTGCCGCCGACGCAGCGCTCGCGCGGCGTTGGCTTCCGCCTCGCGGGATTCGGGCGTCCGTGCGCGGACGCGCCTCGCCGCGGACGCGGCCGGGATCCTGTCGCGTGACGACGCTTCGTTCGCGGGTCCCACGCGACGGGCGCGTGCCGCGTCGTTCCGCCTTCACGTACGCGTCGCGATTCGCCCGGATTCCGAGATCTCCGCCGCGCACCGGAGCGAGCTTCGCGGAGTCGAACCGCGCGATGCGCGCGTCCTTCACATGCCCGTGACCGAAGCGCCCGCGATCGACCGCCACCATCGCGCCGTGGCGACCGTGGTGTTGATAGTGCCGAATCTGATTCACGTTCACGTGATGGTGATTCTTGATCACGATGTTGTTGACCACTCGTGGTCCACCCCAGCCCGCCCAACGCGCCACGCCGCGGCAGCCGCGTGGACCCCACCAGGGGACGACCGGCTCGCCCCAGCCCAGCGCCACCCAGCCGACGTAGGGCCGGCCGAAGCTCACGCTCACCGAGACGCTCGGGCTCGAGTAGAACGCGACCAACGCCGGCGAGTAGTACGCGCGGGTGACGCGCGGCCCGGGGGACCAGGCCCAGTAGTTGCTCACGTAGACCCAGCGCCCGTAGTGGAACGGCGCCCAGCCCCAGGGTGCATCATCGACCCAGGTCCACCCGTAGTACGGGATCCGAAACCCAGCGGCCTGTGCTGTAGGGCGCCCAGCCGATCGCGACGCGCGGCACCCAGACCGCGCCGTACGAGGGAACGGTTCGCCAGGCGCCGTGATCGTCGAGATCGTCGGTGCCGTAGACACCGGAGGGGACGTAGCGCGCACTCACCGGTGCGCTCTGTCGCTCGCTTCGCGAATAGTTCCAGCGATCCCAGTCGTCGAGCGAGGGTGACCCCGACGATACGAGAACCGGCGAGTCCGTACCGCGCACCACGACCTGCTCGTTCGCGGAGATCGGCGCGGGCAACCCCTTCCCGGTCTGAACGACGGCCTGGCCACCGCGTCGGGTGATGAACTTCGTCTCGTCGCCCGCGATCTCGACCCGGTAGTAGCCCGGGCGCTCGATCGTGAATGCCGCGTTGGGTGTGTTGACATCGAGCGTCTGTCCCGACGCGAGCTCGCGCACGTCGAGTGCAGCCGTGCCACTGAAGAGCTCGAACTGCAGGTAGTCCGGCTCGAGCGCGCCGAGCGCGAGCTGTGTCGCCTCGCCCGCGCGCAGATAGCTGCGCGCCCCGATCTGAAGCTCGAGGTTCGCGCCCGCGCCCGTCGAAAGCTCGTCGCCCGAGGCGAGCGGTGTGTTGATTCGCGCCACGGTCCAGTCGTCGTCACCCGGGCGCCAGTACGAGACCTCGCCGTCGGTGAACGACAGTCGCGGAGGGGTGCGCTCGAAGCCGAGCGCGGAGCTCTCGTCATCCTCCGCGCCAGCGGGTGGAGCAGCGATCACCAACAGAACCAGAAGCGCGCGAGAGAACCAGCGATCGATCGTGAGAGTCATCGTTGTCCATCCTTGTGTCCCTCGGGGCCGTCGATGCCGCCGCCGATCCCGTAGGTGAGCGCGCGGCCGAAGACCTCGAGCGGAACGACGATCCCGTAGTACAGGCCGTACCGGATCGTGAGACCTGCGACGTAGAAGGGCGCATAGACCGCCCGGACGGCGATCGGGAGCGGGCGCGGCGCGGCGGCGGCGGGAGCGGACGCGGCTCGTAATAGACCACCGCGGGCGCGGGCGCGTAGATCACCTCGGTGCGGGCAGGCCGCCAATCGGGCGGTGGCGGCGGACCCGCCAGCGCTACCGATCCCGAGAGGCAGAGCGCGAAGACCGCGAATGCCCGACCGAGCTTCACAGCCCCCTCGCGAGGTTCGACGGTGCTTGCGACGGGAAGTTCAAACCGGCCATGATTCGCGCGGAACAGCGTGCGCATCGCCAGGTTGAACCCGTCGGGTCCGGATTGGTTTCGGAGTGAGCTTGCTCACACTCGGTTCGGTACCCTCGCGGCGCGTGCGGTGCCCGGGCACCGACGAAGGCCGGCGGTCCATGAAAATCGTTCTCGTCCTGCTCGTCGTTCTCTGCTCTGCTTGCACGCACCCATTCGCGGTTGCGCCGCGCCCGAACATCGTTCTGATCCTCGCGGACGATCTGGGCTTCTCGGACGTCAGCCCGTACGGCGGCGAGATCCACACGCCGAACCTGCAACGTCTCGCCGACGAGGGACTTCGCTTCACGCAGTTCTACGACAACGCGAAGTGCACGGTGACGCGCGCGTCGCTGCTCTCCGGCATGTACCCGCGCAACCACGGCGACTCGATCCCGCTCGAGTTCCCGACGATCGCCGAGATGCTGCGCGCGCACGGCTACCAGACCGGCATGAGCGGGAAGTGGCACCTGGGTGCGAGCGCTCCGCAACGGCCGATCGATCGCGGCTTCGACGAGTTCTACGGGCTGATGGGCGGCGCGATGAGCTACTTCGATCCCGCGCGACCCGATCCCGAGTTCAAGAGCTCCCGGATCCGGACGTTCGTGCACAACGACCAGCCGATTCGCGAGTTCCCGCCCGACTTCTACGCGACCGACGCATTCGCCGCGCACACGGTCGAGACCATCCGGCGCTTCGCGAAGGCGGAGACGCCCTTCTTCATCCACCTCGCGTTCACCGCACCGCACTACCCGCTGCACGCACGTCCGGAGGACATCGCGCGATATCGCGGCCGCTACACGCTCGGCTGGGACGAGCTGCGGCGGCAGCGACACGCTCGCCAGCTCGCGCTGGGTCTGCTCGACCCGAGCTGGACGCTCTCACCGACCGACGCGAGAAGCTACGCGTGGGAGAGTGCGAACCAGGAATGGGAAGACCTGCGCATGGCGACCTACGCCGCGATGGTGGAGAGCATGGATCGCGGCATCGGCCGCGTGCTCGAAGCGCTCGACGCGCTCGGCATCGCCGACGACACGCTGGTGATCTTCCTCTCCGACAACGGCGGCACACGGGAGGAGCCGGGCGGCCGCGACGACACGCAGCTGCCGGGCCTCGCGACCACCTACACCGCCGTCGGTCCTGCCTGGGGCTCGGCACAGAACACGCCTTTCCGGCGCTACAAGAGCTGGGTGGACGAGGGCGGCATCAGCACGCCGTTCATCGCTCGCTGGCCCGGGCACATCGTGGCGGACACGCAGACCCAGCAGATCGGACACGTGATCGATGTGCTTCCGACGCTGCTCGAGCTCACCGGCGCGAAGACCACGCCCCTCGAGGGACGAAGCCTCGCGCAGGTTCTGCGCGGCGAAACGCTCGACCTGCACACCGATCTGTTCTGGCAATGGTCCCGGAATCGCGCGATCCGCCGCGGCAAGTGGAAGCTCGTCTGGGACGGCGATTCCGATCCGTTGAA
Source organism: uncultured delta proteobacterium (assembly GCA_963704165.1). Taxonomy (GTDB): domain Bacteria; phylum Myxococcota_A; class UBA9160; order SZUA-336; family SZUA-336; genus VGRW01. The sequence goes on from CAVPHD010000005.1 coordinate 54,704, forward strand.
GTGGCGGCTCTACGACATGGAGCTCGACCGCACCGAGCTCGACGATCTCGCCGAGCGCCATCCCGAGATCGTGAAGGAGCTAGCGGAGTCCCATTCGCGCTGGGCGAAGGCGACCGGCCGCTCGAAGTGACGATCGGCTAGCTGCCGAACGTGTCGGCGATCGCGGCCAGGTTCTCCTTCGCACGCGCGGGCGAGACGCCGATGCTCGGCGGGTAGAAGAGAACCTGTTCGGTCAGTCCGTCCCACTGGCGCAGGCGGTCCTTCGCCTCGTCGGGACGACACGCGATCGCGATCTGGTCGACGAGCTCGTCGGGCACGGCGGCCGCGATCGACGCGAAGTCGCCGCGCTTGAAGGCGGCGGTGATCGTCTCGCCCACGCTGCGCCAGCCGTGGACGTCGAGCACCGTGTGATACAGGCTCGTCGTGTAGTAGAAGGCGATCTGCGCGCGTACCTCGCGGCGGGCGCGCTCGACGTCGTCGCTGAGCGAGCACATCACGTAGGGCGCGAGCGCGCACTTCGAGCCCTCGAGCTCGGGGAGAACCTTCTCCGAGATGTACTTGCGCGTGAAGATCGGATGGCCGACCAGGCCGTCCGCGACGGCGGCTGCGGCGCGGATCATGCCGCGATTCACGGCGGCGATGTAGATCGGGATCTCGCTGCGCGGCGCACCCGGGCGCATGTACTGCGGGATGTCGACCTTGTAGTAGCTGCCATCGAAGCGCAGCCCGCCGCCCTTCTGCGCCGCGATCGCGGCGCGCACGAGCTTCACCGCTTCTCGCATTCGCGGCGCGGGCGGATCCACGAAGGGCATCGAGTACCAGCGCTCGTTCATCGAGCGCGTGCCGCTCCCGAGTCCGAGGATCACCCGGCCACCGGAGAGCTCGTCCACGTCCATGGCGGCGGCCGACGCGAGCAGCGGTGTACGCATGAATGCGTAGGCGATCGCCGTGCCGAGCTTGACGCGCGTGGTCGCCTGCGCGAGCGCGGCGAGCCGGACGAAGCCGTGCTGGTTGAAGAACTCCGTCACCCAGACCGAGTCGAAGCCGCGCGCTTCGGCGTGCCGGGCGGCTTCGAGCTGACCGGCGATCGTCGGCGCCATCAGGATGAGTCCGTGCTTCATGATCGCCATTAGAACAGATCGTGCGGCGAGCGCGCACGGCGGCGCTAGATTCCGGCGATGCTCCGAGAGGTGACGGTTCAGGTCCTGTGCACGATGACGGTGCTCGGCTGCGCCGGCTTCGCGCACGTCGATGCCCATCCGTCACCCGCCGCTTCGCGCGAGGTGCCGGACGCACCGGTCGCGGCTCCGATCTTGCTTCGCGGCGCCACCGTCATGACCGCGGCCGGTTCGACGCTCGAGCGCGGCGACGTGCTGGTCGAGAACGGCCGCATCAGCGCCGTAGGCACCGCACTGGTCGCGAAGCCGGGAGTCGCGGTGGTCGATGCATCCGGGCGCTGGATCACGCCGGGGATCATCGACCCCCACTCCCACCTCGGTGTCTACTCGATGCCCGCGACGCCCTCGAACGCGGACGGGAACGAGATGACCGGGCCGTTCAAACCGGACCTCCGTGCCGAGCACTCGTTCTGGCCGCAGGATCCCGCGATCGAGCGCGCGCTCGCCGGTGGAGTGACGACGATCCACGTGCTGCCCGGCTCGGCGAATCTGGTCGGCGGGCAGGGAGTGACCTTGCGACTCGTTCCGGCGCTCTCCGCGCGCGAGATGCGCAGGCCCGACGCTCCGCCGACGATGAAGCTCGCCTGCGGCGAGAATCCGATCCGCCTCTACGGCCAGGCCAAGGGCGCCGAGCCCCAGACGCGCATGGCCGAGGTCGCCCTGCTGCGTCAGAAGCTCGAGAACGCGCGCGCCTACAAACTCGAACCGGGAAAGGCGCGCGACTTCGCGACCGATGCGCTCGCGCAGGTCTTGCGCGGAGAGATCCTGGTGCAGAATCACTGCTACCGCGCGGACGAGATGCTCGTTCGCCTCGACCTCTTCGCCGAGTTCGGCATCGCGCCGCGCGCGTTTCACCACGCGGTCGAGGCCTACAAGATCCGCGACCGACTCGCCCAGGCCGGCGTCGGCGCGGTCGTCTGGGCCGATTGGGGAGGTCTCAAGATGGAGCTCGTCGATGCCGTGCCCGCGAACGCGGCGCTGCTCGACGAAGCCGGCGTGCGCGTCGCGCTCCACTCGGATTCTCCCTACGACATCCAGCGCATGAACCAGGAAGCGGCCAAGGCGATGGCCGCCGGCCGACGGGCAGGTCTTTCGGTCGAGCGCGAGGCCGCACTCCGCTGGATCACGGCGAATCCCGCCTGGATCCTCGGCATCGATGCGCGCGTGGGAACGCTCGAACCCGGCAAGGATGCGGATCTCGTGATCTGGTCGGCGGATCCCTTCTCGGTGTACGCGCACGCCGACCAGGTCTTCGTCGCGGGCCAGCTCGTGTACGACCGCGAGAATCCCGGACCGCCGCGCTCCGACTTCGAGCTCGGTCTGCGAGGTGCGAAGTGAAGTCGCTCGCCATGGCGATCGCGCTCGTCGGAGCCACCGTCTACACCGGAGACGGGCCACCGCTCGAGAACGCGACGATCGTGATCGACGGCGCGCGCGTGCACAGCGTCGGCACGAAGGTGCGCGCACCGGAGGGCGCGCGCGTGATCGACGTCACGGGCCAGGTGATCACGCCGGGTCTGGTCGCGGTGGGCACGCGGATCGGCACGCTCGACGTCGAGCTCGAAGCGTCGAGCGTCGAGGCGACGCTTCCCGCGTCGGCCGATCCGGTTCGCGCCGCGTTGCGCGCGGCGGACAGCTTCAATCCCGCGTCGTTCACGGTGCCGATCGCACGCGCGGGCGGCATCACGTCGGCGCTCGTCATGCCCGACGGCGGCCAGATCTCGGGCCAGGCGGCGTGGGTCGATCTCGCGGGGAAGGAGTGGCTCCGGCGCGGGTCGGCGGCGCTTCGGATCGCGATCGGAGCACCGAACGGCGCGTCCGGTCCGCCGCTCGCGGGCGCGCGCGCCTCGTCGTTCCTGCGACTGCGCGAAACACTGACCGACACGCGCTTGTACCGCGGGAACCGCGGGCCGTATCTGACGAACAAGCTGCGCCAGCTCTCGATCTCCTCCGCCGATCTCGACGTGCTCGATCGCGTGCTCGCGCGCGAGCTGATCGTGGCCATCGACGTGGACCGCGCCTCCGACATCGAGACCGTGATCGAGATCGCCGAGGAGTACTCGCTCCGTGTGGTGATCGTCGGAGGCGCCGAGGCCTGGCTCGTCGCCGGCGGGCTCGCGCGCGCCGGGATCCCGGTCGCGCTCGACGCGTTCGCCGATCTGCCCTCGAGCTTCAGCGCGCTGCGCAGCCGACCCGACTCCGCAGCGCTTCTGCAGAAGGCGGGCGTGCGCGTGATCCTCGCGGATCTCGGCAGTCCTCACTTCGCGCACCGGCTGCGCCAGTCCGCGGGAAACGCCGTCGCATCCGGCATGAAATACGACGAGGCGATCGCGTCGATCACGCGCGTGCCGGCCGAGGTCTTCGGCATTCCCGACACCGGAACGATCCGCGCCGGATCGATCGCGAATCTCGTGGTCTGGAACGGCGACCCGCTCGAGGTCACGACCTGGGCCGAGCGCATGTGGATCCGTGGACAGGAAGTACCGCTCGAAACCCGCCAGGATCTGCTGACGCGCCGCTACCGTCGCTAGCGTCGGGCGCTACTCGCGCAGGATTCCGTCGCGGACGAGCGCGTCGATCCGCTCGCGCGAGTACCCGAGCGAGCCGAGCAGCTCGCGGCCGTGCTCGCCGATCTCCGGGGCGCGCGTGGCCGGTCGCTTCTCGGCCCCGTCGAGGTGGATCGGGCTGTCGACGGTGCGCAGACCCGGGCGCACGCCCGGCCCGACGACGGGGCGGAACACGCCGTTCGCTTCCAGCTGCGGATCGTCCGGCAGGTCGTCGATCCGCGCGATGATCCCGAACGTGACGCCGTATCGATCGAGCTCGGCGCGCCAGTGGGCGATCGGCTTCGACGCGAAGATCGGATCCAGGATCTCGACGAGCGCCGGCGCATGGGCACGCCGGTTGGAGAGCTCGGCGAAGCGCGGATCCTCGCGCAGTTCCGGCTTTCCGACGGCGTCGGTGAAGCGCGACCACTCGACCGCCTCCTGCACCATCGCGAGGTACAAGCCGCGGCCGTCCGCGCAGACGTAGCTGTTCACCAGCGCGTTCAGCGTCTTCGCGCGCGGTGGAACCGCATAGGTCGTTCCACCGCAGAGCGCGGCCTGAATCAGGATCGAGTTCGACCACGCGCCGTTCGCGACGAGCGACGTGCGCACGCGCCGGCCCTTTCCCGTCCGCTCGCGGTCGAAGAGCGCGAGCGCGATCGCGCCGAAGAGCGCGGAGGCGCCCGGGTGATCACCCATTCCGGCCGTGGCGAACGCGAAGTCCCCGTCCTGCGCGCGGACCGCGTCCATCAGACCCGATCGCGCCCACCAGGCGGTCGCGTCGTAGCCGGGCTTCTCGACCTCCGTTCCCCGGTCACCGTAGCCGGTCGCGTGCGCGTAGATCAGGCGTGGATTCTCGGCGGCGACGTCCTCGTAGCGCATGCCGAGCTTCTCGAGCACCGACGGGTGGAGATTGGTGATGAAGACGTCCGCGCCACGGACCAGGTCGAGCGCGACCGCGCGGCCCGCTTCGCGCCGCACGTCGAGCGCGATCGACTTCTTGCCGCGCGAGGTCAGGATCCAGCAGTAGTTCTCCTCGCATTCGGGCAGGGGTCGTAGCTGAGTCAGGTAGCGGTAGGCGTCGCCCGTCTGCGGGTGCTCGATGTGCACGACGTCGGCGCCGAAGTCGCCGAGAATCGTGCCGGCCGCGGGGCCGAAGACGAAGGTCGCGAGCTCGACGACGCGAATTCCGTCGAGCAGATACTTCTCACTCATGGTGTTTCCTCCCATCGGGGTGGGTGCGAGCCGAGCCGGGCGGCGGGACGGGCGAAGTGCGCGGGCGTCGCCGAGAGCTCCGCCGCGTGGCGCACACCTCGAATCCGCCCCAGCGTTTCTTGCGCGGAACTCATGCGCGCAGGAACCCGCCGAGAACCTCGAGGAACTTCTCGAGCTGATCGTGGTGCACCCAGTGCCCGGCCTTCTCGACGTTCACGACCGTCGCATTCGAGAAGAACTTCGCCCGACCGTCGAGATCGGGATCGCTCGCCCAGCTCTCGCTCCCGCGCACGAGCAGCGTCGGGCAGGTGATGCGGCTCCAGAGATCGCGCGCCTCGTCGGCGTTGAACGAGTACGGAGAGAACGCGCGGACGTAGTTGTCGAACTTCCAGCTGTACGTGCCGTCCTCGTTCTGGTTCACGCCGTGCACCGTCAGATGGCGCGCCTGCTCGTCCGACAGGTGGGAGTTCTCGCTGTGCATGCGCGCGAACGCCTCCTCGATCGAGCCGTACCTGCGAGGTGACCGGCCGGAGAGCGCACGCATCGAGTCGATCCACTCCTTCATCCGCTCGTGAATCCGCAGCTTTGCGCGTGCGGCGATCATCGCGGGCGGCGGGCCCAGCCCCTCGATCGCCACCAGCTTCGAGACGCTCTCGGGGTAGATGCCGGTGTACGACAGACTGATCGATCCGCCGAGCGAGTGCGCCACGATCGTGACCGGCGCGAGCTTCTTCTGGTGGATCAGCTGCGCCAGATCGTAGACGTAGTCGACCATCCCGTAGTTCGCGCCAGTGACCCAGGCCGAGTCGCCGTGACCCCGAAGGTCGGGCGCGAGGATGTGCCAGTCGTGGCGCAGCCGTTCGGCGACCCAGTCCCAGTTCCGGCAGTGGTCACGCCCGCCGTGGACGAGCAGGAGCGGTGGCGCGCTTTCGTTGCCCCAGTCCACGTAGTGCAGCCGCAGCCGGTGCGACCAGAAGTAGCGCGAGGTCGGTCCGAGGAACTCTCGTGTCATGCCGGCATGATGGCAGGCCCGCGTCGATCGGGTAAAGATCAGCCATGGCCAAGCACGGATCGCGCGTTTCGGGTCGGCTCTCGCGTGCGGACCTCGAAGAGCTGGTGCACAACGGCGAGATCGAGACCGTCGTCACGGTGGTCCCCGACATGTACGGGCGCTTGATCGGAAAGCGCATCACCGGTCAGTTCTTCCTGGACGAGACCGCCGATCAGGGCATGCACGTCTGCGACTACCTGCTCGCCTGCGACATGGAGATGGACCCGGTGCAGGGCTACGCCTTCACGTCCTGGGAGAAGGGCTACGGCGACGTGCTGTGCAGGATCGACTGGGCGACGTTGCGGCGCGCGGACTGGCTCGAGAAGAGCGCGATCGTGATCTGCGACGTCTTCGACGAGCGGACCGGCGCACCGGTCGCCGTCGCACCGCGGACGATGCTCCGAAAGCAGCTCGAGCGCGCGCGGTCCCTCGGCTTTCTGGCGATGGGCGCCTCGGAACTCGAGTTCTTCGCCTTCCGGGAGAGCTACGCGAGCGCGAGCGCGAAGGGCTTCGACAAGCTCACCACGTTCGGCGAGTACGTCGAGGACTACCACATCCTTCAGGGAACGAAGACGGAGCCGCTCGTCGGCGCGATCCGCCGCCACCTCGAGGCGTCGGGCGTGCCGGTCGAGTTCAGCAAGGGCGAGTGGGGACCGGGGCAGCAGGAGATCAACCTGCGTTACTGCGAGCTGCTCGAGATGGCCGACCGGCACGTGATCTACAAGAACGCGGCGAAGGAGATCGCAGCGTCGCTCGGGCTCGCGATCACGTTCATGGCGAAGTGGGACGCGGCGATGGCGGGCAACAGCATGCACGTGCACACGAGCTTGTGGGACGCGACCCACGAGAAGAACGTCTTCGCGGGCGACGACCCGCTTCCCGGCAGCTCCATGCGCGCCTCGAAGACGTTTCGATTCTGGCTCGGCGGCCTGCTCGCACACGCGCGCGAGATCGCGCTCTTTCTCGCGCCCACCGTGAACAGCTACAAGCGTTTCATGGAGGGCACGTTCGCGCCGACCGCGATCGCCTGGGCCGCCGACAATCGCACCTCGGGCTTTCGGATCGTCGGCCACGGCTCGTCGCTGCGCAGCGAGTGCCGGATTCCCGGCGCGGACGCGAATCCCTACGTGGCGTTCGCTCTTCTCATCGCCGCCGGCCTCGACGGCATCGAGCGCAAGCTCGAGCCGCCGGCGATGCTGTCGGGGAATCTCTACGCCGCGAAGGACGTCCCGAAGATTCCGCGCACGCTCGGCGATGCGATCGCGGCGGCGGAGTCCTCGACGTTCGTCCGCCAGGCGCTCGGCGACGACGTACTCGAGCACTACCTGCACTTCGCGCGCGTCGAGAAATCCAAGTTCGAGAACACGGTCACGACCTGGGAACGCGCGCGCTACTTCGAGCGGATCTGATGCGGCCGAGAATCGGGATCACCACCTACGGACCCGACGGAGAGCGGAACTCGTTCTCGCTGCCGCGGCACTACTCCGACTCCGTCGCGGCCGCGGGGGGAATGCCGGTTCTGCTCGTCTCGGGCTCGGTCTCGGCCGAGGAGGTGCTCGACTCGATCGATGCGCTGATCGTCGCGGGCGGCGGCGACATCTCGCCGGAGTCCTACGGCGGCTCGGGCCACGAGACCATCTACAGCGTGAACCCCACGCGTGATTCGTTCGAGATGTCGCTCCTGCGCCACGCGCTCGAGGATTCCGAGCTGCCGGTGCTCGGGATCTGTCGCGGCATGCAGATGATGAACATCGTGCTCGGCGGCGACCTCGAGCCGCACCTGCCCGACGTCTATGGCGAGTCGGTCCTGCACCGGCTTCCACCCCGCGAGCCGACGACGCACGGCGTCCGTGCCGAGCGATCGGGACTGCTTCGCCGAGATCTTTCCGGACACCGAGTTCCCGGTCTGCTCGTGGCACCATCAGGGCCTGCGAAAGCTCGGCGCGGGTCTGCAGGTCAAGGCGCATGCACCGGACGGTGTCGTCGAAGGCGTGGTCTTCGACTCGCATCCCTTCGCGATCGGTGTGCAGTGGCATCCCGAGATGCAGGCGCTCGAAGACGTGCGGCAGCTTCGCGTATTCGCGGCGCTCGTCGATCGCGCCCGCGCGCGCCGCTTCCCGTGACGGAATCCGAGGGAACCGTCCTCACGGTCACGCGCGGCGGCTGCGACGTGGTGCACGCGGAGCAGGTGGTCCACTTGCAGCTCGTCGGCAAACACTCGCACCGCGAGACCTCGCTCGCGGTCGGAGATCGCGTCAGCTTCGACCCGGTGCGTCGGATCGTGATCGACGTGCGGCCGCGGCGCACGAAGCTGTCGCGCCAGCGCAGCTTCGGAAGACAGCGCGAGCAGGTGCTCGCCGCGAATGCGGATCGTCTCGCGATCGTCGCGTCCGTTTCGAGCCCGCCGTTCCGGTCGGGCGCGGTGGACCGCTTTCTCCTCGCCGCGCATCTCGGCGGGCTCGAAGCGGTCCTGGTGGTGAACAAGCTCGACTTGCTCGCGACCGGCGAGCCGCTCTCCGACGAGATCCGCGCGTACGAATCGGTCGTCGAGGTGTTTCCGGTCTCGGCCGAGAACGGCGTGGGCCTCGAGCGCTTCCGCGCGAAGCTCGCGAACAGCACGACCGTCCTTGCCGGTCATTCCGGCGTCGGGAAATCGTCGTTGATCAACGCGCTCGAGCCCGAGCTCCGGCTCGTGACCGGTGAGATCAGCAAGTGGGACCGAGGCTCGCACACCACCTCGGCCTCGACGTGGATCCGTCTCGCCGGTGGCGCCGTGGTGATCGACACCCCGGGCGTACGAGAGATCGGAAGCGGGCCGATCGATCGGAGCGCGCTCGGTCCCGTGTACCCCGAGATCGAGCTGCGCTCCGCGGACTGCCGCTTCCGCGACTGCCGGCACCGGACCGAACCGCGCTGCGCCGTACGCGCGGCCGTCGAAGCGGGCGAGCTCAGCGCCGCACGCCTCTCGAACTACCACCGGCTGCTCGACGAGGTCGATTCGCACCCGAACGCCTGACGCGGATCAGCTCCGTGCGGCGTCGCGGAGCGCGAGTGCGAGCAACGTCGAGGTTCCGATCGCGAACGCGATCGCGACCTGCTGCGCGCTCTGGAGCGGGAGCACGACGTTGAGCGGGGACTGCGCGAGCAGCAGCAGCACCGCGACCGAGAGCACGCGCCGGCGCGGAGATGCGTCCGGGCGGAGGAAATGCAGCAGGAGCGGAAGCGCCAGCAGGAAGTAGTGGTCCCACGCGATCTGCACCGAGATCAGCGGGACGACGCAGCCGGCGCCGACCGCCAGGACGTCGTCGTGAAATGCGGCGCCTCTGCGTCCGCCGCGGAACAGGCAAGCGCAGTAGCCGGCGAGGATCGCGAGCAAGAGCCAGATCGACACGTTGACCGAAGTGAGCGAGTGGATCAGAGACACCGCACTGACGTTGAAGTTCTCGAGCGGATAGGGCTTGGCGAGCAGCCGCTGCGTGACCGCGAACCAGTCGAGCCAACACGACACGGACGCGAAGAACCATGAACCCGCGCCGATCCCGAGCAGGGATCCGGTGCCGAGCCCCGCGATTCCGAAGCGCAGGTCGCGCCCCCGACCGCGCAGCGCCCAGGTGGCGAGGAGCAGCACGGGAACCAGGGCGAGATTCGGCTTGAACACCACGAGCAGCGCGGTGAGAACGCCGCCGATGAAGACGCCGCGAGCGTCGCTCCTGTGCAGCGCCGCCAGCGCGGCGACCCCTCCGGCGAACTGCAACCGGTTCACGTTCGCGGCCTGCACGTCGGATTGCAGAGGGCCGAACCAGAGCAGGATCAGCGTCCCCGCGAGAAGCGTCCCCGGCCAGGAATACCCGAGCATCCGGCACAGACCGATCAGCCCGAGAACGAACGTGAGACTCCCGAGGAGCTGGTACGTGAAGTAATCGCGGTCGTAGTCACCGCTCGCGAGCGAGCCGATCACCGCGTAGTAGAACGGCGTCGAGATCGGATCGAGCAGGTCGGGGTTCGTCCGCTGGTTCCACTCGGCCGCGTCGCGAAATCGCGCCGACTCGGGCAGGCTTCGCGCGCGCTCCAGGTTCTCGAGTCCGACCCGCTGGCTGGTCTCGACGGTGTACAGCGTGTCGCGCGCCGGGCCCGAAGCCGCGCGGCTCATGACCCAGAACTGGTAGTAGTCGACCCCGAGCGAGCGCTGCACGGCCTGCACGCCGTAGAGCAGGGCGCACAGAAAGAGCGCGGCGGCCAGGAGCCCGGTCGTGTCCGAAACCAGAGCGCGTGCGCGATCGTGAGACACCTAAGCGAACGCCGCCGTCATCGAGTCATCGTGCGCTCGCGTCACGCGGTTCTCCTCGGTCCGCAGTGTACGCCCAGAGGCTCCACATCGCGCGCCGGCCCGCTCGGGCGTCGCGTGCGGCCAGCTGGACCGGCAGCGGGACTTCGGTGCCGGGAGTCGTGACGCTCGTGGTCCAGAGCCCGCGTCCTTCGAGCAGGTGTCGAAGCGCGCGCGCACCTTCTGCTCGCGCCCGCTCGAGTGCAGCGCGCCCGCGCCAGCGCCGTAGTAGGATCGCGCCCACGATGTCCAAGCTCTCCTTGCTCTCGAGATCGATCGCCGGCCGCGGGGCGCTCGTGACCGGCGCCGCCAGCGGCATGGGCCGGGCCACCGCGCATCTCTTCGCCGACGAGGGCGCGCAGGTTGCGGTCACGGACCTGAACGCCGAAGGCGTCGAGCGCGTGGTCGACGAGATCCGCGCCGCCGGCGGCACCGCGCGCGGCTGGGTGATGAACGTCGCGGACGACGCGGATGTCGCGCGCGTCGTGCCCGAGATCGCGGCCGCGTTCGGCCGGCTCGACATCGTGATCAACAACGCGGGCATGGTGCGCTTCGCGAAGATCGACGCCGACGACTTCATGGCGCACTGGGACGCGTCGCTCTCCGTGCTGCTCACGGCTCACGTTCGCGTGATCCGCGCCTCGCTGCCGTTCCTGCGCAGGTCCGACGCCGCGCGGATCGTCAACATCGCCTCGACCGAGGCGCTCGGCGCGACGAAGTTCGGCAGCCCCTACACCGCCGCGAAGACCGGAGTGGTCGGTCTGACGCGCGCGCTGGCCGTCGAGTTCGGCTCCGAGCGCATCACCGTGAACTGCATCTGTCCCGGGCCGATCCGCACCGCGATGACCGCCCCGGTTCCGGAGGAGCACAAGCTGATCTTCGCGCGAAGACGCGTCGCGCTCGAGCGCTACGCGGAGCCCGAAGAGGTCGCGCACGCGACGCTGAACTTCTGCCTGCCCGCGTCGCAGTACATCACCGGCGCGGTGCTGCCCGTCGATGGCGGCATGACGATCAGGAACGCGTAGCGCGCCTGGCGAGCAGAGCCAGCGCCGCGAACGAACAGATCCCGCCGAGCGTGAAGACCGCGCCGTAGCCCGCGGCTTCGGCGACGTAGCCCAAGGCGAGGGAGCCGATCGAGAAGCCGACGTTGAAGGCGCCGTTGTAGACGGCCATGACCTTGCCGCGCACGTCGTCCTCCGCACCCTCGACGACCAGCGCGTTCAGTGCGGGGTAGAAGAGCCCGTGCGCCAGGCCGAGCAGCGCTCCGATCCACGAGTAGGCCATCGCTCCGAGCGCGAACATCGCGATCGGCGCGGTGCCGTAGATGGCGAGCGCGAAGCGCGTGACTTCGATCCGTCCCAGCCGGTCCGCCACCCCGCCGAAGAGGCTGCGCATGATCACCGCAGCCAGCGAGTACGCGACCAGGAAATCGGCGACGCGTGTGATGCCGAGCGAGAGCGCGTACGGCTGGTGGAACGTGAACATCGCGCCGAACGTGACACCAGCCAGGCCCGACGCGAGCAGGATCGAGACGATGCCCGGCCGGGCGAGCACGTCGCGGAGCCCGGGGACCTCGCGCGCCTCGCCGCGCGTGTGCGGACGCTCGCGCACGGCGATCAACAGCAGTCCCGAAAGGATGGCCATCGCCGCGGTGGCTTCGAAAACCGCGTCCCAGCCGGCCGCGTTCGCGAGCCACTCCGATGCAGCCGGGGCGAGCGCGTTGGTCGAGACCATCATCGCGCCGAAGATCCCGAGCGCCTGGCCGAGCCTGCGCGGCGGTGCGAGGTCTGCGGCCAGCGTCGAGGCCGCGACGAAGAAGAGCGTGAACGCGAAGCCGTGCACGATGCGAAGAAGCACGAGCCAGACTCCGAGCGAATCCACTCCGAGGAACCCCAGGCTCGTGAGCGTCATCAGCCCGGCGCCGACGTAGGCGAGCGGCAGGCGTCCGCGCCGATCGATCCAGACGCCGACGAATCCGACCAGCGCCACGCTCGCGAACCAGGTGAGCGAGGAGATCCCGCCGATCTCCGACGGATTCGCGTGCAGCTCGAGCTCCAGGAACTTCGGCAGCAGGAAGTACGCGGAGTGCGCGAGTCCGAATGCGAGCGTCGCGGCGAGCAACGCCACGAACTCGCGCGTGAGCACGGGCGGGTCTTCGAGCTCGCTCACGGTCTCGGCGGACGGCACGGCGCACCGTGATAGCATTCTCCGGTGGCGCTTGCGCTCACCGGGCTGCGAGTTTGGAAGGGCGCGAGCGAGGAGCTCGAGCCCGCGCGTGCGACGCTTCGCATCGAGGGCGAGCGGATCGCGGCGCTCGGCCCCGCCGTCCGGCCGGGGGCGGACGACCCGACGATCGCGCTCGACGGGGCGACCGCGCTGCCCGGATTGATCGACGCGCACGTGCACATGACGCTCGATCCGGCGATACGCGCGCCCGCGGACCAGCTGGCGGTCGCGGCCGGAACCGCGGTCGCGGCGATGGCGGCGCGCGCGCGCGCGATGGTCGAGGCGGGAATCACGACCGCGCGCGATCTCGGCGGCGGCGAGTTCCGCGAGCTCGCGCTCCGCGATCGCATCGCGAGCTTCGAGATCCCGGGTCCACGGCTGCTCTGTGCGGGCCAACCGGTCACGACTCCGAAGGGGCACTGCTGGTTCTGGGGCGGCGAGGCGCGCGGCGAGGACGACGTGCGCGCGGTCGTGCGCCGCCAGGTGGAGCACGGCACCGATCTGATCAAGGTGATGGCGACCGGGGGCGTGCTCACCGAGGGCACGAAACCCTCGGACGCCCAGTTCGAGCAGCACGAGCTCGACGCGATCGTCGCCGAAGCCCGCGCGCACGGCCGGCACACGGCGGCGCACTGCCACGGCACGACGGGAATCGAGCGCGCGGCGATCGCGGGCGTGCGCACGATCGAGCACTGCTCGTTCGCGAGCGAGCAGGGATTCGGCGGCGCGCCGCCGCCCGAGCTCGTGTCGCTGATCGCGCGCGCCGGCTCGTTCGTCTCGCCGACGATCAACACGGGCTACGCGCGCTTCTTCGGCGAGCACGGCGCGCCCGGGAAGTTCGCGACCCGAATGGGCGAGGCCTACACGGCCTTGCGTCGCGCGGGAGTTCCATTCATCGCATCGACGGACGCCGGAATTCCCAACGTCGCACACCACCGCCTGCCCGAGGCCCTGGCCGTGTTCGCGCGTCTCGCGGGCCTGCGTCCCGTCGAGGCCCTGCGCGCGGCGACCTCCGAGAGCGCGCGTGCTCTCGGCCTCGCCGGGGTCACGGGTGAGCTTCGTGCGGGGCTCTGCGCCGACGTGATCGTCGTCGATGGAAACCCGCTCGAGGACCTATCGGCGCTGCTTCGTCCGATCCTGGTCGTCGCGCGAGGGCGCGTCGTCCGGCGGCGAGACTAGGTTCTCCGCTGCCACGGCTCCGAGAAGAACCAGTCGAGCGCCTCGGGCAGGAAGTCGGCCGACGGCCAGTGCTTGCCGCCCTGGTCGACGCGAAACTCGACGGTGTAGCCTGCCTTGCGCAGGTTCTCGCGCATCGGAACGGCGATCTGCTCGAACGGAAAGAGCTCGTCGTGCGTGCCGTACTCGAGCAGGATCTCGGGCTTGCGTGCGCCGGCGAGGTCGAACGTCGTGTCGAGCGCGATGAAGCCGGCAGCCCAGCCCATCACGGCGCGAAACAGGTGCGCGTTCGAGAGGCCCACCGAGAGCGCGTAGCTCGCGCCATCGGAGTAGCCGAGCAGCGCCTGGCGGCCGGGGTCGATCGGGTAGCGCCGGTAGATCAGGTCGTAGGCGAACTCCAGGAAGTCCAGGTCGGACCGCTCGGGACTCGCGATCAAGTCCCAGGTGGAGAGCCGCGAGCGCGGCACCAGGAAGAGCGCGTCGCGTCGCTCGGGCTCGTCGCGACACGCCTTCACGAGCATCTCGTCCTGGCGGCCGGCACCGTGCAGCACGGTGATCAGCGGGTAGCGTCTTCCCGGGTCGATCTCGCTCGGCGTGAGCAGCACCGCGCGCGATTCACCGCGCTCGATCCACACGTGCCCCGTCGGCGACGGCTCCTCGCGCGGTTCCGGCATCCTTGTGCTCGATGCGCAGCGCCAGCGTGTCCATCCGGTCTCCGGCTCGATGGAAAGGGAGCATATCGAGATCTCGCACCGACGTACCTGTGGCTCGATCGAGGCCGGCCCGCTAGCTCCTCGGCGGTCGCGTCGCGAGCTTGCGCTGCAGCGTCCGGCGGTGAAGGCCGAGCGCTCGCGCCGCCTTCGAGATGTTCCCGCCGCAGTCGCCGAGCACCCGCTGGATGTGCTCCCACTCGACGCGGTGCAGGGACGGAGCCTTCGCCGGATCCGTCGTGGCGACGGATGAGCTGTCCCCGACGCCCTGCGTGAACGCGCGCAGGACGTCGTCGGCATCGACCGGTTTGGTCAGGTAGTGACGCGCGCCGCGCCGCACCGCCTCGAGCGCCGTCGAGATGCTGCCGTATCCGGTCAGCACGACGCTGATCAGGTCTGGATGCTCGCGCAAGAGCTCGCGGACCAGATCGAGGCCCGAGTCTTCGCCGAGGCGCAGGTCGATCACCGCGCGCTGCGGGCGGAACGAGCGGGCCACGCGGATGGCCTCGTCGGCGGAGTGTGCTTCGGCGACCTCGACCCCGCGCGAGCGCAGTGCCCGCGCCAGACGCGTGCGAAACGGCTCGTCGTCGTCGGCCAGCAGGTAGCGCGTCGCGTCGCTCTCAGGACTTCATGGGTCGAGGTACTCGTGGCGGCGACCGGCCACTCGACGTCGGCCGTCGTGCCGACGCCGGGTTCGGAAGCGAGCTGCAACCTGCCACCGAGCCGCTCCGTGTGCAAACGCAGCACGAACAGACCGAGCCCGGTTCCCTGGCCGGGTGGTCGCGTCGTGAAGAACGGCTCGCTCGCGTGCTCGAGCACCTCCGGGCTCATGCCGTGTCCGCGATCGCCGACGACGACGCGAACCCGATCGCCTTCGTGCGCGACGTCGACGCGCACCCGCCCGCCGTCGGGAGATGCCGCGAGCGCGTTGCGGACGAGCGGGAAGACCACGGCCTTGAAGTCGGAGCGCGCGCCGAGCTCCGCGCCCGCGTCCGCAGCGACGTCGAGATCGATTCGCTCCGCATCCGCGCCGAACTCCTCGACGCCGAGCAAGCCGCGGATCTCGCGTGCGCGCAGCGGCGCCTCGTCGGGCGTTCCGATGCGATCGACACGAGCGCTCATGCGATCGAGGATCGCCCGGCAGCGATCGACCTCGGCGCGAAGCAGGCGCGCGTCGTCGGCCCACGGCAGGAGCTCGGACGAGCGCTCGGCCTCACGCGCGAGCTCGCCGGCGATCACCGCGATCGTTCCGAGCGGCGAGCCGAGCTCGTGCGCGGCGCCGGCCGCGAGCGTGGTCAGCGATGCGAGTCGCGCGTTTCGCGCGGCGATCTCGCCCACGCGGCGCAGGCTCGCCTCCTGCGCGTGAAGCGTCGTGGTGATTCTCCCGATGAAGTACGTGATCACGATCGCGACGACTGCCACCGCGATCCACATGCCCACCGCGTGCATGCCGACGTCCATGCCTGCAGAAACCGGTCCGTGCCAGAAGTGGTGGGTCTCGTGCCAGCGAAACACCGCCGCATATCCCGCGGCCGAGAGGCCCGCGATGAGCCAGGTCGCGCGCGCGCTGCCGGTCATCGCCGCCATCGCGACGTGTACGGTGTAGAGGGCGCTGAACGGGTTGTCGGGACCGCCGGTCAGGTAAAGCAGGGCGGTGAACAGGAGCGTGTCGAAGATCAGCGTGGCGATCGCGAGCAGCGGCGCCCGGGCACTCGACCAGGCGCGGGGCAGAAGCGCGAGATTCGATACCACCGTCGCCGCCGGAATCAGCCAGAGCATCGGGTAGGGCAGGTCGACGCGCAGGAACCGATCCGCGAAGACCAGCGCCGCGGCCTGCCCGCCCGCGGCGAGGAAGCGCAGCGGGACCAACCAGCGCAGGACGAGCGAGTACGGGGACTCCGTCGAGAACGGAGTGGGCGCGGCGTGATCGAAGAGGGTGGATTTCGTGGTCACGAGAGGCGCAGATTCTAGATCACGTGCGGTCCGCGGCGCTCAGCGCGATTCGATTCTGCCGAGGTCTCCGATCATGCACTTCACCGAGCCGCCGCCTTTCTTGTGGAATTCGGAGACGTCGGCGGTGACGACGCGCGTGCCCCGGGCGCGCACTTCGTCGGCGAGTCGCGGCGAAACGCCCTGCGGCATGACCAGGTGCGGCTCTCCACCCGCTTCGAGCGCGAACGAGTTCGCGGCGTAGATCGCCGCGTCGGCTTCGCCGATCTCGATCAGGCGATCACCGAAGCGCGCGCGCAGCTCGGAGACCGAGCGGGGGTGGAGGACCGGCACGTACGCGAGCAGGGACTCCCGCCCGGCGCCGAACGAACACAGACAGGTGTCGCCGTGGTAGTAGCGTTCGTCCACGAGCTCGACGCGAAGCACGGGCCTTTCGAGCGGGACCAGCGCCTCGATCTCGTCGAGCGCTCGAGGATCGCTGCGGAAGCCATACACCCGCTTCCACGGCGGCCAGCCGATCCGCGGCACGAAGCGCTGGCGCCGGATCCGGCCGTGGGTGAACAGGAACACGTCACCGGCAGGGAAGAGGTCCGCCTCGCCCTCGAATCGCGCGCCGATCGTCGCGCAACGAAGACCGAGGGATTCGATCACGTCGCGGTAGATCGGCTGCTCGCCCGCGCGCGTCGGCGTGAGATTCGAGAGCACGAACACGTCGCGGTGTCGGAATCCGGCGTTCGCGGGGTAGACGAGACCCGGGTGAGCGGGATCGGACGGCACGACGGCGACGGAGAGGCCCAGCTCCCGAAGCAGGTCGCGCATTCGGCCCCACTGCGCGATCGCGAGCGTTCGGTCCACGGACTTGCGTCGCCCGTACTTGTCGCGCGTGTGGGGATTCGCGCCACCGACGACGGAGAAGTGCGCCGGGTCGCCCATCAGGACCACGTGTCTCATTCGAGCGTCGGAAAGCCCGGCCAGACCGCGGGCGGCGCGGCCTGCTCGTGCTCGAGATTCGCCTGTGGGAACGTGCAGTACGCGGTCGAGGTCGCGCCCGCGGGTCGGTCGTTGCCGCTGCGCTTCACCCCGCCGAACGGCAGCTTCGACGAGGCGCCGACCGTCGCTGCGTTCCAGTTCAGGGCGCCGATGCGGAGCGTCCGCGCGGCGCGCTCGTAGACCGCGCGATCGCGGGTGAAGACGCTCGCGGCGAGTCCGAAGTCGGTGGCGTCGAGCAGGGCGATCCCTTCCTCGGCCGAGCCGACCTCGAGGACGAAGGCGTCGGGGAGGAAGTGCTCCTCGCTCTGGTAACGGCTCGTGCGCTCGTGCGCGCGGATCCGGTGCAGGCTCGGACGGACGTAGTGACCGGGGCGCGGGCCATCGCAAGGGCCGCCGGGAACGAGCGATTCGGCGCCATCGTCCGCAGCCAGTGCCAGAACGTGCGCGTGTCGATCGCGCGCGGCGCTCGAGATCAGCGGCCCCATGAAGACGCCTTCCTCCGAGGAGTGCCCGATCGAGATCCCACGAAAGAGACGAACGAGCTTCTCGCAGAGCGCGTCGGCGATGCCGCGCTCCGCGAAGACGCGGCTCGTCGCGCTGCAGCGCTGTCCCGACGTGACGCACGCTCCGAAGGCGATCGCGGCGGCGGCCGCGTCGAGGTCGGCGTCCGCGCAGACGAGCACGCCGTTCTTCCCCCCATCTCGAGCGCGACGAGCTTCCAGGGCTGATCCAGGTTGGCTTCCAGGATGCGCCGACCGACCGCCCACGAGCCGGTGAAGAGCACGCCGTCGAGTCCGCGGTGTGCACAGAGCGAAGCTCCGATCGCGCCGTCGCCCTGCACCAGGTTCAGGACGCCGCGCGGAAGACCCGCGCGCAGCGCGATCTCGGCGTAGAGCTGACCCGTGGCGGGCGTCTGCTCGGAGGGCTTCACCACGACACAGTTCCCGGTCGCGAGCGCCGGCACGACGTGGCCGTGCACCAGGTGCCCGGGAAAATTGAACGGCCCGAGCACCGCGAGCACGCCGCGCGCGTTCGCACGCCAGCGCCCGACCTGGTTCGGGGCGAGATCGAAGGCGCGCTCCGCGACGAGCTCGAGCCCCTGCGTGAGCGTGATCTCGATCTTCGCGAGCATCGCCTGGACTTCCGTACGGGCCTCCCAGACCGGCTTGCCGACCTCGGTCGCGATCACGCGTGCGAGCCGCTCGGCCTCCGCGCGCAGCACATCGGCGAAGCGGCGCAGGTGCGCGGCGCGCGCCTCTGGTGCAGCGTCGCGCCAGGCCGGCCAGGCCGCGCGTGCCGCGGCAATCGCGCGATCGGCCGAATCCGCCGCGAACGGGAAGACGCCGAGGCGTGCGCTCGTGTCGCCCGGATCCTCGAGCGCGATCTCGCCGGCGACGCGATCGGGCAGGACGAAGCGGCCGTCGATCAGGTCGCCGCGCGGCGCGAAGTCGGACGGATCAGCCATCGCCTCGCCTCTCTCGCGACGGCGGAAGCGGCGTCCATCCGATCTCGTCGCCCGATCGACAGACCGAGGCGCTTGCGCGCTTCCCTGGGGATGCGAATCGACGTCGTGCTCGCGCGAGGCGATCGCGGCGACCGCACGGAACACGCCGCCTTCCTCGGTCGAGAGGATCGAGGGCGCGTCGACGTCGCCGGTGTCGCCTTCCTCGAGCCGGCCGATGACGGTCTGCGCAACCGGGATGATCTTCGCGACCGGCGCCGAGACGAACGGACCGCCGTCGAACGGATCGATCTCGTCCTGCCAGTGGAGTCCGGCCTGTTCGAGCAGGCGCAGTGCGGGGATCGCCTCGTCGTGCACGACGCCGATCTGCGCGGCGACCTGCGGATCGAGCAGCGACGCGTAGAAGGGCGTGGGCGGAAACAGGTCGAGCACGAAGCTCTTGTCGCTCGCGCTCCGCCGATCCGCTTCGGCGTAGCTCATGCCGGTGAAGCGCCGGCCGAAGGCGTCCCAGAACGCGCTGCGTCCGCGTGCATCGATCGCCGCACGCATCTCGGCGAGGACGATCGTCTCGAAGCAGCCGCGATTCCGGGCGATGAAAGCGAATCGCCCCCACGAGAGCAGCCGTCCCGGCCAGCCCGGACGACCGCGCATCTCGGGCCGCAGAACCAGCGAGCCGATCTCGGTCGGGCCGTCGTGAGACGCGCCGAGCTGAAGCGTCGTGTGCGTGACGCGCACGGACGTGCTCGCGGAGTGCCGCGTCTCCTCGCCGACGCGCAGGAACAGGTGGGGCATCTCGGGCGTGCCGTGCTTCGAGAGGATCGCCGACGTGCCGACCACCTCGTCGCCCTCGTCGACGAGCACGAACTGGTACTCACGCTCGCGGCCCGGAGGTCCCGGCTCGCGAAACGCGCGCTCCGATCTGGCGAGGCGCTGGCGCAGGAATGCGTCGTCGTGCGGCAGGTTCGGGCTGTCGAGGAACTCCGCGAGCTCCATCACCGCCGGCAGGTCCGACAGCCGCGCTCCGCGCATCAGGAACACGCGGTGTCTCCCGAGCAGATCAGGCACGCGAGCCGCACGAGCAGCGCTCGATAGAGCTCCACCGCGTGGTGTAGCTCCGAGATGCGCGTGTGCTCGTTGGGCTTGTGCACGTTTCCCACCGACGGCCCCGGCCCGAGCACGATCGCCGAGAGTCCCGCCTGCGCCAGGAGACCCGCTTCGGTGCAGGTGGCCTTGGTCGCCTGGCGCGCGGGAAGGCCGACCGCGCGCTGCGCGTCGAGAGCCGCGCGGACGAGCTTCGAATCGCAGGTCGTCGCGAGCGGCGGATTGGCGCGAACGCAGCGGATCCGTGCGAAGGCGCGGAGCGGCTCCACGAGAGCCTCGGCGTCTTCGCCGGGAATCGGCCGAACGTCGAAGCGGAACACCGCTTCGACTCCGTCGAGCGAGACGCATCCGAGGCTCGTCACGGTCCGCTCGGGATCGAAGTCCGGATCGCGTCGCGTGCCCGGCGACGCTTCGAAGCTCCGCCACGCTTCGAGAAAGCGGACGAGGCTCGTCTTCGCGAAGGCCGGTCCGGTCCAGGCGTCGCCCGTGGCTCTCGTCAGCAGGCCGATCTCGCAGCGATCGGGCACGACGTTCACGGCCGCGCCACCCTCGAGCGAGCAGATGCCGAGCGCTTCGCTCGACTCGAGCTCGCCGAGCGAGGCGAGGATCGCGTTCGTTCCGAGCAACGGTGCGCTCGAGTGCGCAGCGACCCCGAGCGAGACTCGTTTCGAGGCGAGGAGGACCTCGTTCTCGCCGATGCGTTCGAGGGGGACGCGCGCCTCGAAGACCGCGTAGCCCTTGTGCGCGCGGATGGCCACGAGCTCGGACGGCTCACCGACGAGCGCATCGCGGAACCCGCGCGCGAGACCGCGTTCGATCAGCCAGCGTGCACCGATCAGGCCGACCTCTTCGCCGAAGGTTCCGATCAGCCGGATCGGCCTTCGCAGCCTCGCCCTCTCGATCGACGCCAACGCGATCGCCTTGCAGACGAAATCGACTTTGGCATCGGCCGACCCGAGACCGTAGAGCCGGTCGCCTTCACGCGTGGGACGGAACGGATCCAGGCCGGTCGCGGTCCACGCCCTGCGATCACCGGGCGGAACGGTGTCGAGATGGGTCACGAGCAGGAGGCCGCCCGTTCCGCTCTCGGGGCCCACGTCGCAGATCACCGCATGGTGTAGGGTTCCGGCGACCTGCGCCGCGTCGATCCTCGCGGGCAGGCCGAGCTCGCCGAGCAGCTCCGAAGCGAGAGCGGCGATCGCCCCGTTTCCGAGCCGCGACTCGGACGGGGTCGCAATGAAACGCTCGGCCCAGGCGATCAGGTCGGCCATCCAGACCTCGAATCGACGCCCCTACTTGGCCGCTTGAATTGCCTCCGCGCAGCAGGGGCAGATCTGCCGCAGGTACTCGTACGTGTAGATCCCGCTGTCGTGCCCGTCGCTCCACTCGAACTGCAGCGCGTAGCGCCCGACCGGCGACACGCGAACCGGCTTCACGTCGTCCGGCACGCCATCGGGCCGGAGCAGCGGCCGGCCTGTGAACTCCTCGACGCAGTGCGCGCAGCGACATGCGAGTCGGAGGGTCCGGACCGCGTAGACGCTCTCGTGTCCGTCGTTCCAGGTGATGCGCAGCCTGTCGCCGCCCGCCTGGGCGATCGATGCGGGAGTCGGGGGGTTCATCGCGACGAAGATAGCTCGTGTCTGGGCTAAGATCCCCGCGCGCGCGGCGCGGAGGTGCACGGATGTCGAAGGAAGCGGTGGCGATCCTGGGCGGAACCGGCGAGCAGGGGCTCGGGCTCGCGTACCGCTTCGCGCTGGCGGGTCGTCCGGTTCGTATCGGCAGCCGCAAGGAGGATCGCGCCCTCGAGGCGATGCGCGACGTCGTCGCCAAGGTTCCGGGCGCCGATGTCTCGGGCCACGAGAACGCCGCGGCCGTGCGCGCCACGCCCGGTGGGATCGTGATCCTCTCGGTGCCGTTCGAGCACATGGCGGGAACGATCAAATCCGTCCGCGAGCTGCTCGTTCCCGGCACCGTCGTCGTCTCGATGGGCGTCCCGCTCGCGAGCGCGATCGGCGACGTCGCTTCGCGAGTGATCGGCGTCTCGCAGGGCTCGTGCGCCGAGATGTGCGAGGCCCTCGCACCCCAAGGTGTGCCGGTGATCTCCGCATTCCAGAACGTGGCGGCGCATCGGCTGCTCGATCTGCCGCATCCGGTCGATTGCGACGTGATCGTCTCCGGCGCCAAGGAGCCTCGCGCGCGCGTGATGGCGCTCTGCGGCGACATTCCCGGCACGCGCGCCATCGACGGCGGACCGCTCTACAACGCGCGCTACGTCGAGCAGATCACGGCGCTGCTGATCGGGATCAACATCCGCCTGAAGAAGCCCGAAGGCGTGGGGTTCCGACTCACCTATCTGTAGAGGCACCCGAGTCGGAGCCGGGAATGGCCGTCGAGGGTAGCTGGCCGGGCGGCGAGTCGAGCTCGAGCCCGACGCTGCGCATCAGCGCGAGCGCGTTGCTGCGCTGGACCACGCCTTCGCGAAGCCGGTAGTCGAAGTGAAGCTCGCCGTCGCGGAGCTCGTCCTCGAAGTGGGCGTTGCGCGCGCGCGGCGCGAGCTCGTCGACCATCGCGGTCAGTGCGAGGTCGTGCGTCGTCACCAGGCCGATCGCGCCGCGCGCGAGCAGGCCGCGCACGAGCGCGCTCGCGCCGATGCCGCGATCGTGCGAGTTCGTCCCCTGCAGGATCTCGTCGAGCAGGAAGAGCGCCGGTCGCGGTCCGGCGCAGAGGTTCACGACCCGTCGCAGACAGAGCAGCTCTGCGAAGAAGCGAGACGCGCCTTCCTGGAGCGAGTCCTGCACGCGCAGCGAGGCGCCGAGAGAAAGGGGCGAGACGCGCAAGCTCGTCGCGCGCACGGGTGCGCCCGCGAGCGCGAGAACGAGCGCGGTCCCGACGCTGCGCAGAAGCGTGCTCTTCCCCGACATGTTGGACCCCGACACCACGATCAGCGCGAGCGTCGAGTCGAGCGAGAGGTCGTTGCGCACGCAGGCCGCCTCGGCGAGCAGCGGATGGCCGAGCCCGCGCGCGTCGAACACCGGACCCGCTTCGACGAGGTCCGGGAACGGATCCGCGGGGTGCTCGTAGGCGTGGGCGGCCAGGTCGCAGAGCGCCTCGAGTTCGCCGAGCGCTTCGAGCCAGCCCGCGAGTCGACCGCCGCAGCGCGCGCGCCAGGCCTCGAGCGCGAAGGCGAGCTGTGTGCCCCACAGGAGCAGGAGCGAGATCGGCGCGAAGATCTGGTTCCGCCGCCAATCGAGAAGCGTCACCAGTCGGTGTATTCGCGCCAGCTCTCGCGATGCGGCCACGCCTTCGGTCTCGAGCGCCGCCCGCAGTTCGACCAGGCGAGGCGCCGAGACCGGCTCGCGTTCGACGCGCTCGATCAGCGCGGAGAGCTGAGCCAGATCGCGTGCCGGGGTTTCGATCGACGCGAGCACGTTCGAGACGCGCGTGCGCAGGACGCCGACGAACACGGACTGCGCGGCTATGGCGACGAGCGCGAGGGTCCAGCCCGAAGCGCCGAGAAGTGCCGCGACGACCGCGAACGTGCTCATGGCGGCGAGCAGCGCCGCGGCGACGCGAAGCGCTCCGCCCGAAAGCTCGAGCTTCGCGTTTCCCCAGTGCACCAGCGGCTCCGGATGCACGCCGTGGCGGATCTCGGGCCCGAGCACGGCCAGATCCTCGCGCAGATCGAGCCCCTCGCGAAGCTCGGCCACGGCGACGTGCCGCGCGCGGAGCTCGTCGGGTTCCGATGGCGTGAGCAGCCAGCTCGCGAGGCGATCCTGGCCGGCGCGGGTCTCCGCGCGCGAGAGCAGCTCGAAGAGTGACCCGCGACCGAACAGATCCAGGTGCATCGCGTAGGGATGCTCGGGGTCGAGGTAGCGCTCGCCGGTTCGTCCCCGTCCGGCGAACCGATGCGCCATTCGCGCGAGCGCGAGCTCGTGGTGGTCTCGCGCGCGCTCGGCGCGAAGGCGCCTCTGCCTCGCGGCGTCGTGGGTGACGACGAGCGCGAGGAAGATCCCCAGCACCGGAATCAGCCACAGCGCCGAGAACGCCCGCTCTGCGAGCGCGAGCCAGCCGACCGCGAGCGCGACCGCGAACGCGCCGAGCCGCAGGTTCGAGATCCGTCGTGCGTCGCGCGCGGCTTTCTCTCGCACGGCGGTGCGCTCGGCGAGTCGCTCGCGATGGACCTCGGCCGCTTCTCTCATGCGCGCGAGCGTAGCGTCGCCTGATACGATGCGCGCATGGCGTTCGTTTCGTTTCCCAAGGGTTTCGAGTGGGGTGCCGCGACGGCGGCCTATCAGATCGAGGGTGCGGCTCGCGAGGATGGCAAGGGCCTCTCGATCTGGGACGTCTTCTGCCAGCAGCCCGGCCGCGTGATGGGCGGCGATTCGGGCGAGGTCGCCTGCGACCACTACCACCGCTTCCGCGACGACGTCGCGCTGATGAAGCGCCTGGGCCTGCAGACGTACCGCTTCTCGGTCTCGTGGCCGCGCGTGCAACCGTTCGGGGCCGGTGACGTGAACGAGAAGGGCGTCGCCTTCTACTCCGCGCTCGTCGACGAGCTGCTCGCGGCCGGCATCAAGCCTTGCCTCACGCTCTACCACTGGGATCTTCCGCAGGCGCTGCAGGACCGCGGTGGCTGGGCCGACCGCGATACCGCGCAGCGCTTCGCGGAGTACGCGGAGATCGTGTTCGCTCGCCTCGGCGACCGCGTCACGCGCTTCGTCACGCACAACGAGCCGATCGTGACCTCGGTGATGGGCTACCGCGTCGGTCTGCTGGCGCCGGGCATTCGCGATCTGCGCCTGACCGGGCGCGCGATCCACCACCTGCTGCTCTCGCACGGGCTCGCCGTGGCCGCGTATCGCGCGTCGGGACGCCGCGGCGAGATCGGCATCACGAACGCGAACACGAGCTACGAGCCCGCGGACCCGACGGCCGAGTCACTCCGCGCCTGCGAGCTCGCGCGCGACTTCGACACGCGCACCTGGCACGGTCCGGTCTACGGCCGCGGGTACCCGGACTCGGTCCTGCGCTACTACGAATCCCGCGGCGCCGCGCTTCCGATCGAGGGCGACGACCTGAAGACGATCGCTGCGCCCA
Organism: uncultured delta proteobacterium; assembly: GCA_963704165.1. GTDB lineage: Bacteria > Myxococcota_A > UBA9160 > SZUA-336 > SZUA-336 > VGRW01. Next base: position 79,730 of record CAVPHD010000005.1, read on the forward strand.
CCGACTTCCTGGGCGTGAACCTGTACAGCCGCGAGCGCGTCGTCGCCGATCCGTCGCGCGGCGTCGGCTTCCGCGGCGCGCCGCGCGACGCTTCCCGTCCTGCCGATGGGCTACGAGGCCGCGCCCTTCGCGCTCGGCGATTTCCTGCGCTTCGTCTCAGCCGAGTACGGCCGGCCGCGGATCTACGTGACCGAGAACGGTGTATGCGACAACACCGAGCCCGTGAACGGCGTGGTCGACGACGTGGGGCGCGTCGAGCTCCTGCGCGGATTCCTCGCGGGCATGCACGCCGCGATCGCGGACGGCTCCGCGGACGTGCACGCGTACTACGTCTGGTCGCTGCTCGACAACTTCGAGTGGGCCTTCGGGAACTCGAAGCGCTTCGGCATCGTCTGGACGGACTTCGCGACGCAGGAGCGGATCCCCAAGGCGAGCGCTTCGTTCTTCTCGGACGTGATCCGAAAGAACGGGCTTGAGATCTGAATTGACCGAATTCGTTCGCACGCCGGATCGGAACTTCGCCGACCTCGCGGACTTCCCGTTCGCGCCCCACTACCACGTCTGGCAGGACCTGCGCATCCACTACGTCGACGAGGGGCCGCGCGACGCGCCGGTGATGTTGCTGCTGCACGGCATGCCGACCTGGAGCTACCTGTACCGCGACATGATTCCGCCGCTGGTGGCGGCGGGATACCGCTGCATCGCGCCGGACCACGCCGGATTCGGGAAGTCGGACAAGCCGACCGACATCCACTGGTACACCATCGCGCGTCACACCGAGATCCTGACGAGCCTCGTCGCCGCTCTCGACCTGCGCGAGATCACGCTTCTCTGTCAGGACTGGGGCGGACCGACGGGCCTCGCACAGGCGGCGATGATGCCCGAGCGATTCGCACGCCTCTGCATCATGAACACCTGGCTGCACCATCCCGAGTTCGTGTACACCGATGCGATCCGGAACTGGATCAAGCACTGGAACGAGGGTGGCCTGTTCTGTCGGCCGACGCCGGATGTCGGGCTGCTCCTGCCGATGAGCGCGGGACTGATCGGCCCCGACGTCATGTTCCCCGCGATGACGCAGGGCAAGCCCGCAAACCTGCAGGGCACGACCGCGACGATGTATCGTGGCTTCAGCGCGCCGTTCCGGGGACTGCCCGACGGGGCGTTCAACGGCCTGCGCCGCTTCCCGCTCTCGATTCCGCATCACAGCTTCGACAACGGCAACGGCGCCGCGCAGGCCTTCCACTACCGAACGCTTCTCGCTTGGTCGAAGTCCGCTCACTTCATCTGGGGCTGCGCGGACGACGTCTTCGACGAGACCTGGGGGCGGCGCTGGGCGGAGCAGATGAAGGCGAGCTTCGACCCGATTCCCGACGCCGGCCACTTCCTGCAGAACACCCACGGCGCGCGCGTCGTCGAGCTCCTGCTCGCGCGGATCGGCGAGGAGTAGTCGCGCACGAGCGCGATCCTGCTACGACCAGGCGAACACCGGCTGTTCGTAATGCGCGACGCGGGTATTGCGACCGTGCAGCGCGACTTCGTGCAGCTGGTAGAGCACGGCGGCGGTCGGGGCGTGGATGCTCGTGCCGAGTGCGGCGATCGGCAGCGAGAGTACCGGGCGGTCGCTCTCGGGGATCGCGCTGAGCCGCGGAATCTCGGGGTTCTCGAGTTCGCGCACGGGCACGACGTGGACGGCTTCGACCTCGTCCGGGTTGGGCACGAGCACGCGCGCGTCGCCGCCCCAGCAGACGACGGGCGTGATCAGGTAGCCCGAGCGCGTGACGAAGTCGTCGAGCCGGCCGAGCACGGAGTCGGGTGCGAGCGCCAGGCCGAGCTCTTCGCGGAGCTCGCGCAGCGCGGTCTCTTCGGCGCTCTCGCCGGGATCGACCCGCCCGCCGGGAAGCGCCCATTGCCCCGCGTGATTGCGCAGGCCCGAGGTGCGGCGCGTGATCAGGAAGCAGGCCTGGCCCGAGGCGTCACCGACCAGTGTTGCCGCGACGGCCGCGTGCTTGAGCGCGGGGTCGGGGCGCGCATGGCGGGCGAAACGGGCGAGGTGGACTTCGACGCGCGTGCGCAGAGCCGCATCGAAGTCGCTCACCGTCAGTCCTTCGGCAGGTGCAGGATGCGCTCGGCGATGATGTTCTTCTGGATGTTCGGCGTGCCGCCGCCGATCACGACCTCGGGCCAGTTGAGCGCGCCGGTCGCCCAGCGTCCGCCATCGACGGCCTCGTCGGCGCCACGCAGGTACTGGTTTGCGTTGCCGAGCAGCTCGAGCGCGAAGTCGCCCATCTCGACCTCGAGGTCCGCGCGGTGCAGCTTGTTCACGCTGGTTTCGCTCGAGAGCGGCTCGCCGCGGAGCTGCTTGGTCAGGTAGCGAAGTCCGTTCAGGCGCATCGCCTCGATCTTCGCCTCGAAGACCGCGAGCTGCCGGCGCACGCGCGGATCCTTCGCGGCGGGCGCGCCGTTTCGCAGCGAGCGCTGCGCGAGCTCGCGCAGGTCCTCGAGCTTGCGGAACATCGCGGTGACCTCCGCGATGCTCGAGCGCTCGCTCGCCAGCGCCGACACCGTCACCTGCCAACCCTGGCCCTCGGCGCCGAGCCGGTTCTCGACCGGAACGCGGACGTCGTTGAAGAACACCTCGGCGAACATCGACGAGCCCGACATGTTCTGGATCGGACGAACCTCGATGCCGGGCGTCGCCATCTCGACGAGCAGACACGTGATGCCATCGTGCTTCGATTCCGAGCTCGAGTCCGTGCGCACCAGCAGGATCATCCACTTCGACCACATCGCGATCGAAGTCCAGATCTTCTGGCCGTTCACGACGTAGACATCGCCCTCGCGGACACCCTTGCACTGCAGCGACGCGAGATCGCTGCCGACGTCGGGCTCGGAGTAGCCGGTGCACCACTGGTACTTGCCGTCGAGGATGTCGGGGATGAAGCGCTGCTTCTGCGCCTCGGTGCCGTACTGCACGATCGACGGGCCGACCCAGGCCAGGCCCATGAAGCAGGAGCCGAGCGCCGGTGCGTGCCGCTTCGACATCTCGTCCTTCAGGATCACCTGCTCGACGATGCCGCCGCCGCCGCCGCCGACTTCCTTCGGCCAGGAGAATCCGACCCAGCGCTTCTCGCGCACCTTGCGGTTCCACTCCGCAATGAATGCGAAGTCGCTGCGGTTCGCGCTCTCGGGCAGGTTCTCGTCGAGGAACGCGCGGACCTCGTCGCGAAAGGCTTCCTCTTCGGGGCTGAACTTGAAGTCCATCACAGACCTCCCAGGGTGGCGACGCGTTCGTAGTGGAAGTCGGAATCGCCGAACGTCGGCCGGGCCCACTTCGAACGCTTCAGGTAGAGCTGGATGTCGTACTCCGCCGTGTAGCCGACCGCGCCGTGGAGCTGCACGCCGTCGATGCCGATGCGCGCGAACGCGTCGCTGGCGTAGGCCTTCGCGAGCGATGCGGAGCGCGGAACCTCGCCCGGACTCTCGTCGAGCGCCCAGGCCGCGTAGTAGAGGAGCGACTTGGTCGACTCGATGTCGACGTACATCTCGGCCAGCGGGTGCTTCACGCCCTGGTACTTGCCGATCGGGTTGCCGAACTGGATCCGGTCCTTCGCGTACTGCACGGTGAGCGCGAGCGCGCCCTCCGCGGCACCGATCATCTCGCCCGTGGTCGCGATCGCGCCGCGGTCGAAGAGCCGCTCGATCGCGGGCCACGCGTTCCCGATCCGGCCGCGACCGTCCGAGCCGAGCAGGAGCGCGCTCTTCGGCACGCGCGCATCGCTGAGCGTGAGCGTGCCGACGCGCTTGGTCTGGTCCATCGTCGGAAGGCTCGTCGCGCTCACGCCCGGCGCACCCCCGTCGACGACGGCGAGCGCGAGATCCTCGGCGCCCGCGCCGGTGCGAAACGCGACGACGAAGAGATTTGCGGCGCCCGCGTCGGCGACGAAGTGCTTGCTGCCGTTCAATACGAACGAGTCGCCGTCGGGTTTGCCGAGCAGCGCGATGCCGGACGGTGCGAGCAGGTCGCGTGCCTCGAGGAGCGCGAGCGTCCCGATCCGGCTGCCGTCGGCGATCCCGGGCAGCCAGCGCGCCTTCTGCTCGTCGCTGCCCGAATCGAGAATTGCGGCGGCGGCGAGCGTGGTCGAGACGAGCGGCGACGGGAAGAGCGATCGGCCGGTCTCTTCCAGAAGGACGATGAAATCGATCCAACTGAGCCCCGCTCCGCCGTGGGTCTCGGGGATCGTGAGCCCGAGCCAGCCGAGTTCGGCGAGCTCCGACCAGAGTTCGACGGAGTAGCCGGGGCCGGTCTCCATCAACGCACGCACCTGGTCGAGCGGGCAGCGCCCGTCGAGGAGCTTGCGCACCTCGGCGCGCAGCAGTTCCTGTTCTTCCGAGAATCCGAAATCCATGGGGGTTCCTCGCTGGTCCGCGGCGATCATCTCACGCCTCGCGACCCGCGGCATCCCGGCCCGAGGTCGGTCGGATGAAACCCCTGCGATCTCGGGCAGTTCCGCTCGCCTCTCGAACCGACCGATGGGTCGGGTCGGCGTGGAACCCTGCGAGGGGGATTTCCATCGGTCCAGAAAGCCAAGAAAACTCCATATCTTGGAGATCGAGCGCCGATACACTCAACATCTTGTGGTGTTCCACGTTGACCCGACCCGGATGCCGGAGTAAAAAGAACCTCCGGGATTCAAGGATTCTTCCTCGGCAGCCAGGGGGGCTACGGGCGGCAGAGGGGAAGCGGGCGGAGCGCTCAGGAGGAGGGCTTTCGTCCGGGGGCCCTGACGGTCAGGGCCTCTCCTTGGCCCGGAAATTTTCTCGTTGCAGGTATCGGGACAGCGGGTCCGAGGGGGGCACAGAGTGGCGGAGTACGAGGCGATGACGACGAGCGGCGGGACCGGAAAGGTCGAGATTCCGGTCCGCCGGCATTTCACGCGCGCGGGCGAGGACGTCTACGCGTCGGTTCGTTGGGCCCGGCGCACGGCGAAGATCAGCGCGGAGAACGGCGACGCCGTCTTCGAGCAGACCGACGTCGAAGTGCCCGAGAGCTGGTCGCCGATCGCCACGAACATCGTCGCCTCGAAATACTTCCGTGGGCATCTCGGCTCGCCGTCGCGCGAGCGGAGCGTGAAGCAGCTGATCGGCCGCGTCGTCGACACGATCCGGAAGTGGGGCCGAAGCGGCGGCTATTTCGCGAGCGCCGAGCAGGAAGAGACGTTCGCGGACGAGCTCACCCACCTGCTGCTGCACCAGAAGGTCTGCTTCAACTCTCCCGTCTGGTTCAACCTCGGTGTCGTCGAGCCCGACGGCCGGCTCGTGCCGCAGCAGGCGAGCGCCTGCTTCATCAACTCCGTCGAGGACTCGATGACCTCGATCATGGACCTCGCCAAGACCGAGGCGATGCTCTTCAAGGGTGGCTCGGGTGCGGGGACCAATCTGTCGACGATCCGCAGCTCGAAGGAGACGCTCGCGGGTGGCGGAGTCGCGAGTGGACCGGTCTCGTTCATGCGCGGCTTCGATTCGTTCGCCGGCGTGATCCGCTCCGGCGGAAAGACCCGCCGCGCCGCGAAGATGGTGATCCTGAACGCCGACCACCCCGACGTTCTCGACTTCGTGCGCTGCAAGGCGCAGGAAGAGAAGAAGGCGTGGGCGCTGATCGACGCGGGCTTCGACGGGCGCTTCAACGTCCAGGGCGGCGCCTACGATTCGATCCAGTACCAGAACGCCAATCACTCCGTGCGGGTTTCCGACGGGTTCATGAAGTCGGCCGTGAACGGCGGAACCTGGCAGACCCGGGCCGTCACGACCGGCAAGGTGATGGACACGCTTCCGGCGCGCGATCTCATGACGCGAGATCGCGTCCGCGGCGCACGTCTGCGGTGATCCGGGCCTGCAGTACGACACCACGATCAACCGTTGGAACACGGTCAAGAACTCGGGCCGCATCAACGCGACCAATCCGTGCAGCGAGTTCATCTTCCTCGACGACACCGCGTGCAATCTCGCGTCGTTCAACCTGCTGAAGTTCGCCGACGACTCCGGAACGCTTCCTGACCGACGACTTCGCGCAGGCGGTCGACACGATGATCCTCGCGATGGAGATCATCGTCGATCCCGCCGATTACCCGACGCCGAAGATCGCGAAGAACAGCCACGCGCTGCGCCCGCTCGGGCTGGGCTACGCGAACCTCGGCGCGCTGATCATGCTGAACGGGTTGGCGTACGACAGCGACGAGGGTCGAAACCTGTGCTGCTGCGATCACCTCGCTCATGTCGGGTCGCTCGTACCACCGTTCGGCGGAGATCGCGGCTCGAACGGGACCTTTCGTCGAGTACGAGAAGAATCGCGCGCCGTTCCTCGAGGTGATCGGCCTGCACAGCGAGTACGGCGACCGCGTGCCGACCGACGGTGTGCCCGCCGATCTGCACGTCGCCGCGCGCGAGAGCTGGCACCGCGCGCTCGAGCTCGGCCGGCACGCGGGCTTCCGCAACGCGCAGGTCACCGTGATCGCACCGACGGGAACGATCGCCTTCATGATGGACTGCGACACGACGGGCATCGAGCCGGACATCGCTCTGGTGAAGTACAAGCAGCTCGTCGGCGGAGGAATGCTGAAGATCGTCAACCGCACCGTTCCGGCTGCGCTCGCTCGGCGCGGCTACTCGCCGGCGCAGATCGACGCGATCGTCGCGTACATCGACGAGCACGACACGATCGAGGGCGCGCCCGGCCTCGACCCCGAGCACTTGTCGATCTTCGACTGCGCGTTCACGTCGGCGCACGGCACGCGTTCGATCCACTACATGGGGCACATCCGCATGATGGCCGCCGCGCAGCCGTTCCTCTCGGGCGGAATCTCGAAGACCGTGAACCTGCCGAAGGACGCGACGATCGAGGATATCGAAGAGGCGTACACGGAGGGCTGGCGGCTCGGCCTGAAGTCGCTCGCGGTCTATCGCGACGGCTCGAAGCGCACCCAGCCGCTGAAGACAAAGGCAGACGCGGGCGATGCGAAGGTCGCACTCGTCGCAGCGTCTGCACCCGAGCCCGAGCCACGTCGCCGCAAGCTCCCGGACGTGCGCACGGCGAAGACACACAAGTTCTCGATCCAGGGCCACGACGGCTATCTGACCGTCGGCCTGTACGACGACGGAACGCCCGGCGAGGTGTTCCTGAAGATGTCGAAGGAGGGCTCGACGGTTTCGGGACTCGTGGACACGATCGCGGTCATGACCTCGATCTCGCTGCAGTACGGCGTGCCGCTGAAGGCGCTCGTGGACAAGTTCAGCCACACGCGCTTCGAGCCCTCGGGGTACACGCCGAACCCCGAGATCCCGTACGCGAAGTCGGTGACCGACTACGTCTTCCGCTGGCTCGGCCTGAACTTCTCGGGCGCGGAATCGGACGGCTCCGAGGACGACGATCTGGCCGACGACGTGATCCTCGATCCGCCCGTCGCCCGCGGCAGCGAGCGCGTCGTTCCGATCCGCGGCGGCAGCGCGAGCGAGCCGCGCCGGGGCACCGGGCAGGAGGACTCCCCAGCGTGCCTGAATTGCGGCTCGATCATGGTCCGCGCGGGCACCTGTTACGCGTGCCGGAGTTGCGGCGAGACGGGGGGCTGCGGCTGACGCCTACCGGCCGTCGACGCGTCCGAACGCGTCGCGCAGGAGCCGCCGGCCCAGCGTGGAGTAGGGCTGCACGACCATGAGCATGTCGGCCATGAGCCGGCGGGCGCGGCGGCTTCGGGCGGCGAGCGCGAGCGAGAAATCGACGACGCGCGGCCGGTAGAGGTGGCGGGCGAGCCGGGCACAGGCTTCGAGGTCTCCGCCCGCGCCGGAGTGCCAGCGATCGGTGTAGAGGCCGGGCGCGCCCGTCGGACCGACCTCCTCGAGGGCGTCGGCGAGCAGCGCCGCCGAGTCGAGCGCGTGCTGGATGCCCTCTCCGCTGATCGCATCGTTGGCGTTGGCGGCGTCTCCCACCAACGCGAAGCGCTCGCCGGCGACCGGTCCGCCGCCGACGGGAATGCTCGCCGCATAGGGATCGCGCGCGAGGTCGAGGCTCCCGGGATAGCGTCGTTCGAGCATCTCGAGGACACGAGCGCGAAGCTTCACGCCGTTCTCGCTTCCGACCGGCGCGGCGATTCCCACCGAGCAGTGGCCGGGGCGCGGAAAGACCCAGAGGTAGCCCGCATACTCGCGCACGAACTCGATGTAGATCTCGTCCTCGGCGAGGCCCTGGACGTGGAAGCCCGCGGTCGCGTAGCTCGAAGCGCTTCCGGGCTTCGACCCGAGGAGCGAACGCCGGACGATGCTCGACGCCCCGTCCGCGCCGACGACGAAGTCGTACGGGCCTCCGTTGATCCGCGCTCCCGAAGGATCGGCGGAGACGAATCGGACGCGTTCGGTCCGCAGCTCCGCACCGGCCTTTCGCGCGCGCTCGAGCAAGAGCGAATCGAGGACGCGCCTCGAGAAGATCTCGATCGGGCGATCGAGATCCACCGAGAGCACGCGCCCGCGCGGCGCGCGCATGCGCACGACCGACGAGGGGCGTCCCGCGCGGCGGATCTCCGCGAGCTCGGGATACTTCTCGAACGCCCCGGGGGTGACCCCGCCGCCGCACGGTTTCTCGCGCGGGTGCGACGGGTCGTAGATCGTCACCGCATGGCCAGCCCGGGCGAGCCTCTCGCCGCAGAAGCTGCCTGCGGGACCCGCGCCGACGATCGCGATCTTCATCACATATTCGTGTAGTCGGGTCCGTCGCCGCCTTCGGGCGTGGTCCAAGTGATCTGCGCGTACGGATCGGCGACGTCGCAGGTCTTGCAGTGAACGCAGTTCTCGTGGTGGATCACGAGCCGCTTGCCGTTGGGCGCGGCGCCGTCTTCGATCATCTCGTAGACCGCGGCCGGACAGAAGCTCTCGCAGGGATTGCCGTACTCCTGCGTGCAGCGGGTCGCGCACAGATCCGTGTCGCGCACCTTGAGATGGTGCGGCTGATCGACCTCGTGCCGCGAGCCGGCGAGCGCGACGGCCGTCACCTTGTCGAAGGTGAGCTTGTTGTCGTAGGCGACCTTCTGCTTCTTGGCTTGCTCTTTCGGCGAGAGCTCCGAGAGCTTCTTCATGTGCTCGTGATCCGGGTGCGTGTGCACCTGCTTCACGAGACCGCGGCCCCCCGTGATCATCGCGAGGGCCTGACCGTTCACGATCCACGGCAACTGGCGCAGCCAGCCGAGCCAGCGCGGCATCTTCGACACGTATTTGAACGAGCCGTGGAAGTTGCGCGCCTTGTAGTGCTCCTCGGCGAGCCAGCTTCCGTGGAACAGGCGCGAATATCCCTCGAGCGACTTCGAAGAGAAGTCGTCCTTGCGAATGGCCTCGACGAGAGTCTCGGCGGCGAGCATTCCGCTCTTGATCGCGAGGTGTACGCCCTTCAGTCGTTCGCCGTTGCACGTGCCGGCGGCGTCACCGATCAGGAGCGCGCCGTCGGCGTAGAGCTTCGGGAACGAGAAATAGCCGCCGGCGGGCATGGTCTTCGCGCCGTAGCGGATGCACTCGCCGCCCTCGAGGAGCTTGCGCATGCGCGGGTGCGTCTTCCAGCGCTGCATCAGGTCGTGTGGATCGGTGTGCGGGTTGTCGTAGTCGAGCCCGGTCACGAAGCCGAGCGAGATGCAGTTGTCCTTGAGATCGTAGATCCAGCCGCCGCCGAACGTGGTCGGGTCGTGCGGCCAGCCCATCGTGTGGACGACGCGGCCGGGCTGGTGGTTCTCCGGGCGGATCCGCCAGATCTCCTTGATCCCCGTCTCGTACGCCTGCGGGTTCGAGCCGGCGAGGCCGAGCTTGTCGATCAGGATCTTCGTGCACGAACCGCGCGTTCCCTCGCCGAACACCACGCACTTCGCATGGATCTCCGGGCCCGCTTCGAAGACGCTCTTCGGTTTGCCGTCCTTGTCGAGGCCACGGTCTTGAACCTGCACCCCGACGACACGATCGCCGTCGAAGATCGGCTTCGACGCCGCGAATCCGGGATAGATCTCGACGCCGCGCTCCTCCGCCTTCGCGCCCAGCCACTTCACGACGTCGGAGAGCGAGATCGCGTAGTTGCCGTGATTGACGAATGGCGGCGGCGTGACCGGGATCGTGATCACCCGCTTCGACGTCATCGCCCACGTGTAATCCGTCGTGCACTGGTAGTGGAAGGGGAAGCCCTGCTCGAGGAAGTCCGGCATGAGCTCAGCGAGGCCGCGCGGATCCATCATCGCGCCGGAGAGTTGGTGGCCGCCGATCTCGGGCGCCTTCTCGATCACCAGTACGGCGGGCATTTCGACGTTCTGAGCTTTGCACAGGTCCGCGAGGCGGATCACGCTCGCGAGCGTCGCAACGCCCGCGCCCACGAAGAGGATGTCCACGTCCAGTCGTTCGCGCTCAACGGCCTCACTCATGGCCGCGAGCATACCGGATCAGGCTTGCGGCAGCAGCACCCGCGAGAAGGCCAGGAAGACCGCGAGCGCGCCGAGCAGCGCGACGCCGGCGAACAAGAAGGGCGTCCCCGGAGCGATCGAGGCGAAGACCCATCCCCAGCACAGCGCGCCCACGGTGCGGCCGGTGTGAAGCATGGCCTGGCTCTGCGACATCGCTTCGCCGGCCTCGTGTGCGCCGCAGACTTTCGAGAACAGACTCGTGAACGCGGGGATCGTGATTCCCGCGCCGAGAGCGATTCCCACCGCGGACACCGTGAGCGTCGCCAGCGAATGGCTGAACGACATGCCCGCGAGCGAGACCCCGGTGAGTGCGAGACCGGCGACCGTCATCCGGATCTCGCCGATCTCGCGCGAGAGGCGACCCACGAACAGCCCCTGGCTCGCTCCGAGCACGATCGCGATGCCCGCGACGAAGAGCCCGGTCTGCGTCTCGTTCCAGTCGAAGCGTGCAGCCGCGAACAGCGGGAACATCGCATCGACCACGGAGAACGCGAAGAAGATGTGGAAGAAGAGATACAGATACAGTCGCTGGCTGCGGCCATGGACGCTCGCCATGACGAGAAGCGGCGCAGGCACGAGAACGCGCGCGAATCCACGCCAGCCACCCTGAGCGGGAACCGCAGCTTTGGATTCCGGGAGCGCGAACGCGGCGAGCACGAAATTCACCGCCGCCACACCCGCGGTCGCGTAGAACGGCAGCGCTGGATCGATCCCGCCTAGGATCCCACCGAGCGCGGTGCCGAGCACGATTCCGACGCCCGAGGCCGCACCGATCAGGCCCATACCTTGTGTACGGGAGTCGTCGTCGGTGAGATCGGTCATGTACGCCTGTGCGGTGCCGATGCTCGCGCCGAAGAAGCCGCCCAGGAATCGCGCGATCAGAACGGTCGTCAGCGTCTCGGCGAGTGCGAGCATCACGAACGAGAACACGGTGCCCAGAAGAGAGACGAGCAGCACCGGTCGCCGCCCGACACGATCGGAGATCCAGCCCCAGAGCGGAAGGAAGAGCACCAAGCCGAGCGCATAGAGCGCGGTGATCAGCCCGATGTGGAAGGCGTCGATGCCGAGCCGCTCGACGAATCCGGGCAGAACGGGGATCAGGATCGAGAAGCCGATGAAGTCGATGAGGATCGTGGTGAAGATGATTCCGACCGCGAGGCGGCGGTGTCCCTTGGCTTCACTCATCGTTGCCTGCATTCTAGGGGTCAATCCGCCGAGGCGGGAGGTCGGAGCGTGGAGCTACGCGAGCGAAGGCTTGCCCAGGTGGTGCGTGACTTCATGGAGGCGTTCGTGCTCGCTCGAACTCTGGGCGAGGACCTGCGCGCTGGCCGGCTCACGTTCCAAACCGTCACGCGCCTGGTCGGGGACGCCGAGGACAGCGCGCTCTACCGGCTGAAGGAGGAGTGCCACGCGCTCTTTCGCCTCGACGCCTCGCGCCCGATAACGGAGGTTCAGGCGGAGGAGTTTTTCGACCTCGCCGTTGGTGCGCTCTTTCACGAGACGATGAAGTTCCGCGAAGGCTTCTATCTGACCGACCGGTACGGACCTCGTCTGCAGCGGATGATGGCGGAGGGCTCGGCGACCGGACCGCTCGCCGAGACGTTCTGGCGAGTCGTCGAAGCGGGCCGCCGTCGCATGGTCGAAGCCGAGTCGGAAGCGGAGAGCCTGTTTTCCGAGACGCGCGACCAGCTCCTGATCCTGCTCCGTCAGCTGGGCGAGTCGGGTGCGGTCGCGCGCAGCCTGGTGGAGGATCCGGAGCGCGCGCAGCAGGTCTTCGATCTTCCACTGTCCCGTTTGCTCGTCGACACGTACGGATCGGCTCAGCATGGGTATCAGCTCGCGATCGACAGCCTGATCGAGAACGGCCACTTTGCCGAAGCTGCCGCGGTACTCGATCACCCCGACACGAGAGCGGCCGGTGTCACCGACGGCGCCCTGGACTTCGCGCGCGGCATGGCGAGCTACTATGCGGGTGACAACCTCGCAGCGGTCGAGTCACTCGCGCGCTGGAGCAAGGGCAGCGGATGTTCGCCGACCGCGTGGAGACAGAGCGCGGTGCGGGTTCTCTCCGCGCTCGCGAAGAGCGTCGAGCTCGCCGACCCGAAGCTGTCGGAGCGCGCGATCGCGATCGGATCCGTGCTCAGTGCCGCGAACTCGGCCTGATCACCACCGGATGAGCTCGCAGCCATAGCCAGCCCGAAGCGCCGATCGCGATGCAAGCCAGCGCGACGACCTGCGCATTCGTGAACGGACCGATCAGCATCGGATTCAAGCGGTAGCTCTCGATCACCAGCCGCCCGATGCCGGAAAGCACGAGGTACTCGCCAAAGAGAAACGGAGAGGGCCCGCGCCGTCGCCACAGAAGAGCGCCGACCGGGAGCAGCCAGAAGGTCTCGTAGAGCATGGTCGCGTGGACGCGAAAGACCTCGTTGGTCACGGGGTCGATGGTCGGCGGCAAGCCCTGTGGGAATGCCACGGCCCACGCGACATCGGAGCGCATTCCGTAGTCGTCACCGACGAGGAAACAACCGACCCGACCGAGCGCCTGACCGACGGCCAACGAAGTCGCCGCACAGTTCGCCGCCACGAGCAGCGGCACCTTGTGCAAGTGAGCCGCCCACAGTCCCAGGATCGTCCCGCCGAGAAATCCCCCGTACCAGGTGATCCCCCCGCGCGACGTGAGTAGCTCGAACGCGCTCGCCGTGGGATCTCGCGCGATCTGCTCGGCCACGTACCAGAGCTTCGCGCCGAGCAACCCTCCGACCACGCACCAGGTGACGATGTCCCAGGCGGCCTTCGCGGGCAGGTCGACGCGTTCGAACGAGCGCGCAGCCAGATAGCCGCCGGCAACGAAGCCCAGCGCGACCATCACACCGAAGGTCGAGATGGGAAAGCCGAAGATTTCGAATAGGACGGGGTACACGCGCGAGCAGGATACCGAAGCCTACTCGGCGCGCTCATCCTCGCGCAGGCGCTCCTCGATCGCTGCGAGCTGCGCGGGGAAGCATTCCTTCGCGGCGCGTACGAACTCGGCGATTCTGCGCGTCTCGAAGAAGTCGGGATTCGAGTCACAGAGCTCGAGCCCGAGCAGGCGCACGTCGGGGCGCCCGCGGAGGAGCTCGAGATCGCGGCGATGCATGGTCTCGATGCTCGCGGCCGCCACCGTCTGCATGAGCCGAAGCTTTCCGATCCGACCCGGATGAGAGCGGTAGTTCTGCAGGCCACCCGACAGCTTCACGTACACGATCACGAGCCGTTCGCGCTTCTCCACGCCGGCGGCTCGGTCGAGATCCCACTTCCTCACGATCGAATGCAACGGGACGTCCTCGGTGGTCGAGCCGTCGATGTAGTGGGACGTGTGCCCAACGCGTGGGATGACGCGCGGAACGAAGAGCAGCGGTACGCTCGACGAGGCAAGCGCCGCTGATCGCGCCTCCGTCTGGATCATGAACTCCTCGAGGTGGGGCGGAACCACGTCCGGCGTCAGTACCTCCGCACGGCAGTGCAGCAGGTTGAAGGCGATGCAGTAGAAGGGGATCCGCGGTTCGATCGCGCCGCAGTAGCGTTCGAGCATGCGCGAGAGTCCGTCGGCGCAGTCCACGAAGCCGGCGCCGGCGGAGCCCAGCGAGGGCAAGAGCGCGTCGCGGACCAGATGCCGCAGGAACTGGAGCTTCGAAGGGCGAAGCGCGAGATCGACGCGACCCGTGTAGAGGTCGTAGCCGAGCTGCTCGATCGCATGTGGCGATAGCCCGTGCGCGTACATCAGTCCCGCCATCGCTCCGGCGCTCGAGCCCCAGACCTCGGTGAAGTGGTCGGCGACGCCCAGGGTCTCGAAGAGCTGGATCGCCGTCGCATGTGCGAACAGCTTCAGCCCCCCCGAGCCGAGCGAGAGCACGACCCGCGCGCCCGGGTCTGAACAGACCGCGCGCAGCCGATGGAAGCGCTCGTGCAGTGCCGGAAGCGCGGTGTGGATCTCGGCCGGAACGACCTGCCAGACGTAACGGCGTTCACCGCCCGCTCGGTCGAGCACGAAGCCGTCCGCGGGAAGGCTGCGATTGCGGCCCAGGAAGCGGATTTCCACCGACCCGTTCGCTCGATCCTCGGCGAGCAGACGCGCGAGCACCGCCAGTCGGGCGTCCTCGGGTGGCCAGTCGTCGACCGAGCCATCGTGCGGGAGCGAGAAGCGCACCGGGAGCTCGCGCTCGTGAATGCGGCGGACGATTTCGAAGCGGAGGTCGAGGTTCTGCGCCTCGAGCAGCTCGACGTCGGTCAAATAGAACGAGCCGTCCGGTGCCTGAAACCGCAGCGGTGACTCGCGCTCTCGGAGCTCCGACCAGGCCTCGGGCGAGAGGTCGGGCTTGATCTGGACGACGTGACCCAAGGGGAGGCGGAACTCCTTCGCTCGACGCATCGGCCGCTCCGCATGGCACCCTTAGAAGGTCAGGGCCGTGGCGCGATTCCGACAATAAAGTCCTTTCATGTCCAGCTAGTTGCAGGTTCGGACCACGTGCCGGACGCGCTCGGGCTGCCGCTCCGAGATGGGCTGACCGGAGTGCTCGCTCGGATCTGCCGATACTCGTTGACACCCCCCCCGGTCCAGATAGGCTGTGCCCGGGAATCGGGGGGTATCGAGAGGCTATGAACGACCTCGCCAAGCTTCGCCGGAACGCTCTGCTCGGTGGCCTCCTCCTCGTGCTCGGAGCGACCATGCTCGATGGCATGACCGCGACCTTCGAGTTCGTGCGGGGAGATCGGACCGAGCTCGCCCAGGTCAGGCGGGAGAGCGCGCTTCAGCGCGGGGTGGTCGCCGCGCTCGAGGCCAAGGCTCCGCGAGTGGATCCGCTGCTCTCCGCGCGGATCGCAGCCAGCATCGCGCGCTGTGGCCGCGAGCAGGCACTTCCACCCGACCTGGTCCTCGCGGTGCTGATGCAGGAGAGCAGTGCGCGCCCCGGTGCGCGCAGCCCGAAGGGCGCGATCGGGCTCATGCAGGTGATGCCACACATGTACGAGGTCCTCGCACTCCCCGGCAGCGCGATGCACGTCGAGGCCAACATCGAGGCGGGCTGTCGGCTGCTCGCCGACAACATCCGACGGCTCGGCGAGGAGCGCGGAATCAGCAGCTACTGCTGGGGAAATGTCGTTGGCAATGATTTCTACCTGCGCCGCGTCCAGAAGCTTCGCCGCGATCTCCGGCCCTATCTGAACGACGTCAGCGTGCACGGCTCGATCGCCCCGGTCAGCGGATGAAGCGTCCTGCGCGCGGTCGCGCCCGGCCGCGGCGCTCCAGCCACTTCGACGAGCACGGCGAAGCGCGGATGGTCGATGTCGGCGCGAAGGCGGTCACGGTGCGAGAGGCCATCGCCCGCGGCCGCGTCCGTCTCTCCCGCGAGGCATTCGACGCCGTCGTCGAGGGAACGGCGAAGAAGGGAGATGTTCTCGCCGTCGCTCGGATCGCCGCGATCCAGGCCGCCAAGCGGACCTCGGATTGGATTCCTCTCTGTCACCCCCTGGCGCTCGATGCGTTGGAGGTCTCGTTCGAACCCGACTCCACCGGCCCGGCGATCTCGATCGAAGCGCGCGTCCGCACGAGCGCGCGCACGGGGGTCGAGATGGAGGCGATGGTCGCCGTTTCCGCGGCCGCCCTCACGATCTACGACATGTGCAAATCGATCGACCGCGGGATTTCGATCGACGACGTGCGCCTGGTGCGGAAATCGGGCGGGAAGAGCGGGATCTACGAGCGCGCGGGTGAGTGAGCCTGTCTTGTCAGCCTCGCGCCTGTAGGGATAAGCTCGCGCCGCGCGAGCTGGACCTACGGATGAGAACGGCAAACCTCTCGATCGCCTTGCTTCTCGTGTGCTCGCCGCTTGTTGCGGTGTCGGCGGCCCCTTCGGCGAGCGAAGGATCCGAGGTCGTCGATCTGATCCCACTGGAGCGAGCAGCCTGGACTCCGAAGAACGTATTCGTCGGCTTGGCCGGGGTCTTCGGCCGCTGGAACCATTGGTACGGTGAACGCGTGATCGAGATCGAGACCGTCCCCCCGGATGCGGACCTCGGTCTCTACTACCTGCGTCAGAGCTTCCAGAAACGCTTCGTGCGCA
Source organism: uncultured delta proteobacterium (assembly GCA_963704165.1). Taxonomy (GTDB): domain Bacteria; phylum Myxococcota_A; class UBA9160; order SZUA-336; family SZUA-336; genus VGRW01. The sequence goes on from CAVPHD010000005.1 coordinate 96,309, forward strand.
CGAAAGCGCCCGCGACGGTGAGGCTTCCACCCCGTGTCGACTCCACTCCCAAGGACGCGATTCGCATCAGCGCCACCGCGAATGGCTACCTCGCGAAGGAGGTCAGCTTCTCGTCCGCGGACGTGCCTTCGCGAGTGACGATCACGCTGAGTGCGCTGCCCAACTCGCTGGTGTCTCTGGGTCAGACCAGCTTCGGGGGCCGTACCACGATCGTGCTGCGAACCACGGAGCAACCCGAGGTCCGTCTCAGCAAGAGCTCGCGCAGCAACGGGTTCACGATTGCGCTGACCAAGACCGCGCTGAGGCTCGAGAGGACAGCGTCCGGCTCCGGTGCCCGGCTGAAGAGCATCGATGCCAATCAGATCGCCGAGGACGCCGTCGTGCGCGTCGAGACCGACGCCGCCGACGTGGAGGTCCGCTCGAAGCAGAGATTCGATCCGGTGAGCGCGCACCACGTGCTGGTCTTCGATCTCGTTCGACCGGGCACGACCGCACCGTCGGATGCCGAGATCCGCGCGCACCTCCAGAGCCTCCCCTACGTGCCGAACTCGATCTGCGATGCGCGCTATGCTGAGGTACTTCGGTCGCGTCTCGGTGATGCGCAGATCGCAGATGCGTTGCGCCCGACGGGGGAGATCGCGGACCTCTATCGCCGAGAGGCGATGTTGCGGCTCGGGCGCTTCCGCGAGGGAGTGGTCCGAACCGAGTCAGGTGAGACGCTGCGCACGGGGAGCTCGCTCGAGATGGCTCTGGCGCTGCAGTCTGCAGCGACCGTGGATGGCTACCTGGCGTTGCTCGGAGCGCTCGCGCGGTCGGAGTCGCGATCCGACGATGCGATGAGGAGCCTCGTAGCCCCGCAGCTCTCTGCCGCCGAGTTCGCACCGATCTACGAGGCTGCCGAGCGTATCCGCGCCAGCTGTCACCGTTAGGCTCGATTCGCCACTCCTTCGAACGGGCTGCGATCACCCGGATCCGCTCCTCACCCCATGAGGGGAGCCGCAAGGTGGACTTCGATTCGCGTTCCGAGTGGCCGCGTGAGCGTCTGGATCGTGAGGGCCCGGAGTCGCTCGCGCTCGCAGAGCTGATCGCGTTGCTGGTGCGAACGGGTGCGCGCGGGTCCACGTCGCTCCGGGTCGCGGACGCGCTGCTCGAGCGGTTCGGCTCGCTCGACGCGCTGGCGCGTGCGGGCAACGCAGAGCTTCGCGGCGTGCCGGGAATGGGTCCCGCGAAGGTGGCATCGCTTCGCGCGGCTTTCGAAATCGGCGCCCGTCTCGCGCGAACCCCTCTCGTTCCGGGCGAGAAGATGCAGTCACCGGAGCAAGTTGCGGCGCACTTCCGTGCCCGCATGCGCCACTACCGCCAGGAGGTCTTCGTCGTCCTGCTTCTCGACAGTCGTCACCGCATGATCGGCGAGGTCGAGGTGAGCCGCGGGAGCCTGAATCAGAGTCTGGTGCACCCGCGCGAGGTCTTCGCACCCGCGCTGCGCGAGTCCGCCGCCGCGATCCTCGTACTTCACAACCACCCGAGCGGCGATCCCCAGCCGAGCCGCGAGGATCACGAGGTGACGCGTCGACTCGTGCGTGCCGGCGAGATCCTCGGGATCCGGATGGTCGATCACTTGGTGATCGCAAACGAGGCGTTCACGAGCTTCGCGCGGATCGGGCAACTCGTGGGCTCAAGTGACTGAAGTGTCCGGCCGATCGAAGTGACGTAGGTGTAGAGGATGCCCATGGCACCGAAAGACCGACCCAGAGAGAGCAACCGGCGCAGATCCGAGCGCGAGGACCTGAAGGTCCGCGTCGACTACTCCGCCGTGGACGCGTTCTTCAGCGAGTTCACGACGAACGTCAATGAGGGCGGCATGTTCATCGCGACCGAGACGCCGGCGCCGCTGGACTCCGAGGTCGCACTCGAGTTCCGGCTTCCCGGTCTCGACCGACCCGTGAATGTCTCGGGTCGCGTCGCCTGGATCAGCGACGGTAAAGGCGACTCACCCGTGGGGATGGGGATCGAATTCCACGAACTCGTCCCCGAGGTTCGCGCGACGATCAACGACCTCGTGCGAAGTCTCCGGCAGCGCCAGTAGCCGCCAGCCCCCTTCGTCAGAAGGGGATCTCGTCGTCCGCACCGCTCGAAGATGGCGACGAGTCCGCGTAACCAGCGCCACTGCCACGCGCAGACGCGTCGTCGCCGAAGGACCCACCGTCGTCACCACGCCGACCGAGCATCTGCATCGTGTTCGCGACGATCTCGGTCGTGTATCGCTTGTTGCCTTCCTTGTCTTCCCATTCGCGCGTCTGCAGCCGGCCCTCGACATAGACCTGCTTGCCCTTCCGCAGGTACTCGCCGCAGATCTCCGCGAGTCGCGCCCAGGCGACGACCCGGTGCCACTCGGTTTTTTCCTGCGGCTCGCCGCTCTTGTCCTTCCACCGCTCAGACGTAGCGACGGAGAAGGTGCAGACGTGCTCACCGGACTTCGTTTGCCGGACCTCTGGGTCGCGCCCTACGTTTCCGACGATGATTACCTTGTTCACGCCAGCCATTGCGCACTCCTCTCGTACGAATCGGGGCGAGGATTCGACGACAGGCTAGCACAATGACGGTTGGGCAAGCCCGGTAGATCTTGCCTTTCTCGTCGCCGTTCCCGATCGTAGAGGTCCCCTCTGGGTTCGAGAGCGCGCTCGAGCCGTCGTCGCACTACGCGTTCGACGGATCGACGCGACGAGAGATCACGAGGACCGCGAATGAGGGGACAGCGCAACTCACGAGCGACGCAACTTGGGTAGAGGCGTGAAGCGATCCGCGGCCAAACGCTCGACCAAGGCTGAACCTCGGCTGCCCGGGCGACTCGAGGCCGAGGCGGTGGCCGTGACGCTAGCTGTCCTCGCGCTGTTCACCGAGGCTGCGCTCCTCTCGTACGATCCGTCCGACCCACTGATTGCGAGCGGAGCGAGGGTCGAAAATTGGTGCGGTCCCGTCGGGGCGCTCGTGGCAGGCGGGCTGGCGGGCAGCCTGGGATTCGCCGCCCACGTACTTCCGCTCGCCGCGGGCGTCGTTGCGCTGCGCTATCTGCGCGGGCTGCCGTTGCGACCGCGCTGGATTCCCCTGGCGGGCTGGTCGCTCTGCCTGCTCAGTCTGGCGGCGGGCTTCGAAGTCCTTCACCGTGCGATCCCCGACTCGATCCCGGCGGGCGCGGGCGGGTTCCTTGGGATTGGAATCGTCGGCCCCTTGTCGCGAGCGTTCTACCTCGCGGGCTCGTCTCTCATTCTTTGGATCGCCGCGGCGCTCGGTCTACTGGCCGCGACGGGCGTATCGCTTCGAGATGCGACCCAGGGGGCGCGCCAACTCGTACGCCGAGCGGCGCGCGAATTCGGGCAGCTGGCGCGCGTGAGCGGAGTCCGCCTTCGCAGGCGCCTCGCGGCGCGTGCAGAGGCGCGAGGCGCAGAGCGCGAGGAGGCCGATCCCCCGACGCCTGGAACGCGCCAGAGCCAGAGAGCCGCGCCCCGTCTCACGCCGTCCCGAAGGGTCAAAGCGGGTGAGCCCGAGGTCGTCGAGTACCGCGTGGCCGCGCCCGCGCCGCTGCGTCAGGAGCCGTTGCCATTCGCGGACGGTCGAGCCGAGGGGCCGTACAAGCTGCCCGATCTCGATCTGCTCGCCCGCGGACCTGATTCGAGCCCGAACCTCGATCGCGACGCGCTGATTCGCAACTCGCAGATCCTCGAGAAGAAGCTCGCCGACTTCGCCGTGCTCGGGCGCGTCGTGAAGGTGCATCCCGGTCCGGTGATCACGATGTACGAATTCGAGCCCGCGCCCGGTGTGAAGGTATCGCGCATCGTGAATCTGTCCGACGATCTCGCGCTCGCGCTGCGCGCGACCTCCGTCCGGATCGTCGCGCCGATCCCGGGGAAGAACGTCGTCGGGATCGAAGTGCCCAACGTCGAGCGAGACGTGGTGGTGATTCGCGACGTGATCGCGCACTCGTGCTTCCAGGAGGCCGAGTCGCGGATTCCGATCGCACTCGGCAAGGACATCTTCGGCAACCCCGTCACGGCCGATCTCGCTTCGACGCCGCATCTGCTCGTCGCGGGGGCCACCGGCACGGGGAAGTCGGTGTTCCTCAACGCGCTGCTCTGCAGCATCCTCATGCGTTCGACGCCCGACGACGTCAAGCTCCTGCTCGTCGATCCGAAGATGCTCGAGTTCTCGCTCTACCAAGGTGTTCCGCATCTGATCGCCGACGTCGTCACGAATCCGAAGCGCGCAGCCGCCGCGCTCCTCGGCGTCGTGAACAAGATGGAAGAGCGCTACCAGCTGATGGCGAAGCGCGGCGTGCGCAACATCGAGCAGTACAACAAGGCCATCGCCAAGGATCTCGCCACCCACCGGCCGAAAGCCGACGACGAAATCGTCCCGAAGAAGCTTCCGTACATCGTCGTCGTGATCGACGAGCTCGCAGATCTGATGATCGTCGCCGCGCGCGATGTCGAGGAGTCGCTGATGCGGCTCGCGCAGATGGCACGCGCCGCCGGCATCCACCTCGTGCTCGCGACGCAGCGCCCGAGCGTGGACGTGCTCACGGGGATCATCAAGGCGAACTTCCCGTCCCGAATCTCGTTCCAGGTGAGCTCGCGCACGGACTCGCGCACGGTTCTAGACGCGAATGGAGCGGAAAGACTGCTGGGCATGGGAGACCTCCTCTACGTTCCACCCGGCAGCTCGAAGCTCGAGCGAATCCATGGGCCGTACATCTCCGAGAAGGAGGTCGAGGCCGTCACGAAGTGGGTACGCCAACAGGGGTCTCCAGAATTCGACCCGACGCTGATTCGTCTCAGTCAGGAAAGCGAGAAGAACGAGGAGCGGGGGGAGGACCTCGATGAGCTCTTCGATCAGGCAGTCGACGTGGTCGCGCGCAACAGAATCGCGTCGATCTCGTTCGTTCAACGCAAGCTCAAGATCGGATACAACCGGTCGGCGAGGATTCTGGAGCAGATGGAGGCCGACGGCATCGTCGGGCCTCAAGAGGGAACCAAGCCCCGTGAGATCTTCGTCCGTCCGCCCGACGAGTAGCGCGCGCGCCCTGCTGGCGTGCCTGGTGCTCACGCTCGTCGCCGCAGAGGCGGAGGACGAAGCGGGCCGCACTCTCGATGCGGTGCAGACGCGCTACGACGCCGTCCGCGATCTGCGCGCGAGCTTCGAGCAATCGAGCTTCAGCACGGCGCTCGGTACGGAAGTCCGCTCTGGGGGCGAAGTGACCGTCGAGAGGCCCGGAAAGATGCGCTGGGAGTACGCGTCGCCCGACGGCCGCGTGATCGTCCTCGACGCGAACTCGATCCGGATCTGGAATCCCGAGGAGAACCAGCTTCAGATCGCCGCGATCTCGGTCGGCAACGTATCCCCCACGGCACTCGGCTTTCTGCTCGGCCAGTCGGTCCTACGCGACGTGTTCGAGGCCGAGCTGATCTCGGAGCCCGCGCGCGCCGAGCGCGGGCTCCGACTCCGACCCAAGAGCGACGGCGGTTTCGAATTGCTGGAGTTGTGGGTCGACGCGAAGACCTATCAATTGCGGGAGTCCGTGGTCGTCGATCTGTTCGGGAACCGAACTCGCCTCCGACTCGACCAGATGCGCGAGAACGAAGGCGTCGGCAGCGCAGAGTTCGAGTTCTCCGCCCCCGAGGGAGCGGAGGTCATCGATCTGCGATGAAGCGCGTTGTCGGTTTTGCGAATCCGAGTCCGGTGGCGCGCCATCCAAAGAGCGGCACGCCGCGACTCAGTTTGGGTGGCGAAGTCTTGACGCCCGGGCCGTCGGCGAACCGTCGCGCCTGCGAGGGTCCGGCAGAGGCCGCTCGCCGAGCGATAAACCGTGGAGTCTCAAGGACTTTCGCCATTGGCTGCACGCCTGGGGCCGTTGCAATGAGAAGACGTTTTGATAGACTTTTGAAGTATCCTAACTGTTCGATATATCAGGTGATTTTGGACCGAAGTCGGGTTCAGGGGTCAGTCCTTCCCGTACCGGGGCGTGTTGCTTCACCCGAGTTCCTTCATGCGAGCTGCAACGCGTCCGTGACTCCGGCGTATAAGCGCTTGAACGCTCAGGATTTTCTGTCGACACGACGCGACCTGGTGCTTTCTTCGCGCTCGCATCGGATACGAGCTTCGGCAGACTCTGCTTGGTATGTCGATTGCATTTCTCGGAGGCGCGGATCAGCGGAAGGCGAGGAGATCCAATGAGCGACACGGGTTCGGGTTCCGGGAGGAGAGGGTTCGTCCGAGACGTAATGAAGCGCATCTCCGTCTCGCGCGGAGCTGATGACGACGAACGGGAGAGCCGCTTGCCTGACGACATGGATGAGATCGAGAAGGTTCGAGACTCGCTGCGCTTTCTTGGGCCGGAGTCGGCCGATCTCGCGCGTCGCGTCGAACGCGTCCTGATGGAGTACGAGATGCTCCGCCAGCGCGTCGAGCGTCAGCGGCAGCAGGTCTTCGACTCCGAGCGCCAGAACGAGAAGCTCGTCAGCGGACTGCAGGACGCAAAGCAGCAGATCGATCTGCTCAAGCAGGAGGTAGACAAGCTCTGCTCCCCGCCGAATACGTACGGGATCTTCGAGCGCAGCAACAAGGACGGAACCTGCGAGATCAACGTCGACGGCAAGATGATGCGGGTGAACTCGCATCCGAGCATCCGCATCGAGGAGCTGATGGAAGGTCAGCTCGTCGTGTTGAATGAGGCCTTCAACATCGTCGACGCGACGACCTTCGACCCCCGCGGCGAGGTGATGACCGTTTCCGACGTTCTGGACGATGGGCGCGTGATCGTCCTCGGTCACGCCGACGAGGAGCGCGTGGTGAGCCTCTCGCAGCCGATGCGGCGCGAGAAGCTCAAGGCCGGCGACAACCTGCTCGTCAATCCGCGCTCCGGATTCGGCGTGGAGCGTCTGCCAAAGTCCACGGTCGATCAGGTCATGCTCGAGGAAGTTCCCGACGTCACGTACGAGGACATCGGCGGACTCGGCGATCAGATCGAAGTCCTGCGCGACGCGATCGAGCTGCCGTACCTGCATGCCGACCGCTTCAAGCGCTACAGCCTCTCGCCACCGAAGGGCATCCTCCTCTACGGACCTCCGGGGTGCGGGAAGACCATGATTGGCAAGGCGGTGGCCAACAGCCTCGCGCTTCGCATCCAGGAGCTGCGCGGCGGCGAAGCGAAGAGCTACTTCCTCAACGTGAAGGGTCCGGAGCTCCTGAACAAGTACGTCGGTGAGACGGAGCACAAGATCCGCGAAGTGTTCAAGAACGCGCGAGAGAAGGCGGAGGAGGACGTTCCCGTCGTCATCTTCTTCGACGAGATGGATTCACTCTTCCGCATGCGTGGATCCGGGATCTCGTCTGACATGGAAGCGACGGTCGTCGCGCAGTTCCTTTCGGAGATCGACGGAATCGAGTCTCTGCGGAACGTGATCGTGATCGGTGCGAGCAATCGCCAGGATCTGATCGATCCGGCGGTGCTTCGACCCGGTCGCCTCGACCTGAAGGTGAAGGTGCATCGACCCGAGAAGGCCGGAGCGCTGCAGATCTTCACCAAGTACCTGACGACCGATCTGCCGTTCAGCCAGGATGCGACGAACAAGTACGGACCGGATGTGAAGGCGATCGTTCACGGCATCGTCTCGGAAACCGTCGAGTCGATGTACGCGGAGAACGAGGAGAACAAGTTCCTCGAGGTCACCTACGCGAAGGGCGAGCGCGAGATCTTCTTCTTCAAGGATTTCTCGAGCGGCGCGATGCTGAAGAACATCGTGGACCGCGCCAAGAAGAAGGCGGTGAAGCGGGCGATCACCTCCGGTGACGACGGAGTCCGCCTCTCGGACATGCTCGAATCCGTGCGCGAGGAGTTCAAGGAGAACGAGGACCTGCCGAACACGACGAACCCCGACGACTGGGCGCGGATCTCCGGGCGAAAGGGCGAGCGCATCATCAACGTGCGCACGCTGATCACCGGCATGAACCGCTCGGAGCACCAGATCGAGAACGTCGGCGGTGGCTCGGGGCAGTATCTCTGACATGCCACTACCGAGCGTATTGGGCAGCGAGATCGAGTACGGGATCACCGTCCAGGGCGACCCGGACTTCGACCCGATCTCGAGCTGCGTTCTTCTGGTCAACGCGTATCAGGACAACGAGGAAGCCCGAATTCTCTGGGACTACGAGCAAGAGAACCCGCTGGCCGATGCGCGCGGCTTCCACGTCGAGGGCGAGAAGTACACGCCCAATCAGCAGGAGAACATCGCGCGCAACAAGACGCTCCGGAACGGCGCGCGTTTCTACGTGGACCATGCGCACCCGGAGTACTCGACGCCCGAGGTCACGAACGTCCGCGACCTGATCGCGTTCGAACGCGCCGGCGAACGTACGATGGAGGCAGCGCGGCGGGCGGCGACGGCACTGCTGCCGAGCGGCCAGACGGTGTTGATCCACAAGAACAACAGCGACCGCAAGGGAAACTCCTACGGCAATCACGAGAACTATCTGATCGAGCGCCGGACGCCGTTCCGCGAGATCGTCGAGCACATGACGCCGTTCCTGATCACGCGGAACATCTTCTGTGGCGCGGGCAAGGCCGGCAGCGAGAACCGCGCGCACCCGTGCGAGTATCAGATCAGCCAGCGCGCCGATTTCTTCGAGACCGAGGTCGCGCTCGACACGATGGTGAAGCGGCCGATCATCAACACGCGGGACGAACCTCACGCAGATCGCGAGAAGTACAGGCGCTTCCACGTGATCATCGGTGACTCGAACTTGTGCGAGGTCTCGACCTATCTACGAATCGGGGTGACTGCGATCGTGCTCGGTCTCGTCGAGGACGGCGCGATTCCCAAGAGCCTCGCCGTGAACGACCCCGTCAAGGTCGTCAAGGAAATCTCACACGACCTGGCGTGCAAGCGCGCGTACCCGATGGAGCGGGGTGGGCGCATGACCGCCGTCGAGGTTCAGAAGGAATACCTCGAGAACGCGTTGCGCTACTTCTCGTCGCGTGCGCTCGATCCGATCACGAAGGACGTCCTCGTCCGCTGGGAGCGAGTGCTGTCGCAGATCGCCGAAGACCCGTTCCAACTCGATCGCGAGGTCGATTGGGTGATCAAGCACAAGCTGATCAAGACCTACATGGGACGCCACGGCGTGGATTGGCACCATCCGCAGGTACACATGCTCGACCTGCAGTACCACGACGTGCGACCGGACAAGGGCCTCTACCACGTGCTCGAGCGACGCGGAGAAGTCGATCGCATCGTCGAGCCCGAGGCGATCGAGCGCGCTGTTCGAACGCCGCCGAGCGACACTCGCGCCTACTTCCGCGGCGAGTGCATCCGGCGCTACCCTGAACAGGTGTTCGGCGTGAACTGGGATTCGATATCGTTCAACGTGGGTGATGAGCCGATCAAGCGAATCCTCATGAACGAACCGCTCAAAGGCACGCGAGCGCACGTGGAAGAGCTGTTCGAGTCCAGTCCCACGGCCCAGGATCTTGTTCGCAATCTCACGGCGTCGTGAGCTAGGGAGAGAGGCATGAAGATCTTCAGACACGAAACGCGGCCGGCCGTCGGCATCTGGGGCGCGGCTGGCGACCAGACGCAGAAGCAGAAGCCGGGCTCCGGCGATTCGGGCAGCACTCCTTCCTCGGACGCAGGCGGGCAGAAGAAGCTCGCGAAGAAGGGCGAGGAGCTCAAAGAGGAGATGGACAATCTGATCGACGAGATCGACGAGGTCCTCGAGGCGAATGCCGAGGAGTTCGTGAAGAACTACGTTCAGCGCGGCGGCGAGTAGCCCGGTGTTCAAAGGTCAGACCTACGCCGGCGACAGCTTCTTCGAGTTCCTGCGCGTCGATCATCCCGGACTCCTGCCGGACTGGACGCACATGGATTGGACCCACGTCTCCTTGCTTCACGGCACGACGGTGCTCGCGATCGTGTGCAAGGAAGGCGCGCTCATGGCAGGTGACAGGCTGGCGACCGAGGGACACCAGGTCGGGACGCGAGATCTCGAGAAGGTCTTCCGAATCGACGACTCGAGCCTGATGGCAATCGCCGGAGCCGCGGGCCCCGCGATCGAGATGGTCCGCATGTTCCAGCTCGAACTCGAGCACTTCGAGAAGCTGGATGGACAGCCGCTGAGCTTCGAAGGCAAGGCGAATCGGCTCTCGTTCCTGCTCCGTCAGAACCTGCCGGCCGCGATGCAGGGACTGGTGGTGATGCCGATCTTCGCCGGCTTCGACCACGACAAGGGACGCGGCCGAATCTACAAGTTCGACATCACGGGCGGACGCTTCCGCGAGGCCGACTATTACTCGACGGGCTCCGGCGGAAAGGATGCGCGGAGTTCGCTCAAGCGGATCGTGCGCCACGAAGATCTCTCGCGTGAAGAGGCGATCCGCGCCGCCATCGAGGCTCTGGTCGACGCCGCCGACGAGGATCGCGCCACGGGTGGTATCGACGTCGTGCGCGGCATCTTCCCGACCGTGAAGCTGGCCACGCGATCTGGCGTCGAGGACGTACAGGACGACGAGTTGCGTCGGATCTACGAGGCGATCGCAGCCGAGAGACGAGCGGCCTGATGAGCACGCCCTTCTACGTTTCGCCGGAGCAGTGGTACCAGGACAAGGCCGAGTACGCGCGCAAGGGAATCGCGCGTGGCCGGCCGATCGTCGCGCTCGAGTACGAGTCGGGCATCGTCATGATGGCCGAGAATCGCAGTGCGACGCTGCGCAAGATCTCCGAGATCTACGATCGCATCGCGTTCGGCGGGGTCGGAAAGCTCGACGAGTACGAGACCCTGAGGAAGTCGGGTGTGCGCTACGCCGACATGCGCGGTTACTCGTTCTCGCGCGAGGACGTCGCGGGGAAGAGCCTGGCGAACGAATACTCCAATGTCCTCGGCTCGGTCTTCACGCGCGAGATGAAGCCGCTCGAGGTCGAGATCCTCGTCGTCGAGATCAAGGAACCCGGAAGCGCCCTCTATCAGATCCGCTACGACGGCAGCATGTCCGACATGACGCACTTCGCGACGATCGGAGGCGACGGCGACAAGCTCGGCGACGTGATCCGGGCCGGCTGGAAGCCCGGATTGCCGCTCACCGACGCGGCGAAGCTCGCTCGGCGTGCGCTCGCTGGTTCGGGGAACTCGGGATCCATCGATGACCTCGACGAGAAGAGCCTCGAGATCGCGATCCTCGACCGCGCGCGCACAGGACGTACCTTCAGGCGGATCGTGGGCGAGGAGGCCAAGGCTCTCCTCCGAGAATGATCGGCGGGAACTAAGTGCAGAAGCGGATCTACGGTCTCGAGACGGAGTACGGGATCATATTCACGCCGGAGGGTCGCAAGACGCTGCCGGTCGAGAAGGCGATTCGCTTTCTGTTCGAGAAGCTGATCACGACCGAGCATTTCCTGAACGTGTTCTTGGAGAACGGCGCGCGCTTCTACCAGGACACCGGTTGTCATCCGGAGTACGCGACGCCCGAATGCGCGAGCCCGAGAGATCTCGTGATCTTCGATCGAGCCGGCGAGCGCATCCTCGAGGACCTGCAGCTATACGCGGAAGAGAAGATCCGCGAAGAGCGCGTTCCGGGCAAGCTCTCGATCTTCAAGAACAACACCGACTTCGTCGGCAACTCCTATGGTTGTCACGAGAACTACCTGGTCGACCGCGACGTCGATTTCTACTACCTGGCCGAGCAGCTGATCCCGTTCCTGGTGACGCGTCAGATCTTCAGCGGCGCGGGAAAGGTCTTCCAGACGCAGGACGGGGTGCACTACTGCATCAGTCAGCGCGCGCAGCACATCTACCAGAAGATCTCGGGCACGACGACGAACGACCGCTCGATCATCAACACACGCGACGAGCCCCACGCCGACCGGGAGAAGTACCGCCGTCTTCACGTCATCGTCGGCGACTCGAACATGAGCGAGTACACGAACTTCGTGAAGATCGCGACCGCCGCGGTCGTGCTGCAGATGATCGAGGATGGCTTCATCAACAAGGACTTCACGCTCCGACACCCCGTGAAGGCGATCAAGGACATCTCGTACGACACGACCTGCAAGCGCAAGCTCCGTCTCGAGAACGGGCGCGAGTACTCACCGATCGAGATTCAGCGCGAGTACTGCGAGATGGCGCAGCGCTACATAGAGCAGTTCCCGGTCAGCGATCAGCTTCGCGAGGGTGTTCGCGAATGGCAGTACATCCTCGACTGCCTCGACAGTGATCCCGAGAAGCTCGACCGGAAGATCGATTGGATCATCAAGCGGAAGGTGCTTCGCGGGTACATCGAGAAGCACCAGATCTCCTGGCACGACCCGCGGGTGTTCATGATCGACCTGCAGTTCCACGACCTGCGCCGTGACCGGGGCTTCTTCTACATGCTGGAGCGCAACGATCACGTCGATCGGCTCTATACCGACTCGGAGATCGAGAAGGCCAAGACCGAGCCGCCTCAGGACACGCGCGCGCGAATGCGCGGTGACTTCATCAAGCTGGCCCGGCAGAACAACATCCAGTACGACCTCGACTGGTCGAACATCCGGCTCGGAAACCTTCTGAACGTTCGCGTGATCTGCAACAACCCGTTCGAGACCGACACCGAGAAAGTCACGGAGCTCGTTCGCACGATCCAGAAGACGAACCTGCGCCGCACCTCGCTTTCCAAACTCGTGATTCAGAGCTGACCCAATGGACCAGGAACCCAAGCTTCGATCCGTTCCACCCGGCGCGCCCTCGGGGCCCGCGACCCGCCGCGATCCGCTCGCACGATCCGAGCCAGATCCGCCACGGAATCGCACGCAGCTCGTGCTGGCCACCGCGCTCGCGCTCGCGCTCGTCCTGTTGGTCTGGAGCTACTTCTCGCTCGGTTCGCGCATCGACTCGCTCGAAGGCGAAGCGCAGGTTCTGCGCGCGGCCGTCGCCGAACGGGATGAGCTGATCAACGCCCAGCGCAACCGTCTCGACGAGGTTCGTGGCCGCGTGAAGGAGTTGCTCCAGATCGTCGAGCAACCCGTGACCGGCGAGCCCGCGCCCGCCCCTGAAGCGACCCCCGCGAACCCGTAACCCGCAGCTGAACCCGGCGCGCGCACTCAGGGTCCGGTGCCTTCTTGCCGATGAAGGAGGAGGCATGGGGCGCGGTCCCCCTCGAGATTCGGAGCCGACACGATGTACAGGTGGCTTGCTGGGCTGCTCTCGAACGATCTCGCCATCGATCTCGGGACGGCCAATGTGCTCGTCTACGTCAAAGGTCGCGGGATCATCTGCAGTGAACCGTCGGTCGTAGCCGTTGCGGACGGGCCGAACGGGACCCGAAAGGTCCTCGCTGTTGGCACCGAGGCCAAAGAAATGATCGGCCGTACGCCAGGCTCGATCCGTGCGATCCGCCCGATCCAGGACGGCGTCATCGCCGACTTCGAGGTCACGGAGGCGATGCTCCGATACTTCATCCAGAAGGCCCACAATCGTCGGCGCCTGGTCCGCCCGCGGATCGTGATCTGCGTTCCGCCGTGCATCACCTCCGTCGAGAAACGCGCCGTGCGCGAATCGGCGATGTCCGCGGGCGCGCGCGAGGTCTACCTGATGGAAGAGCCGATGGCAGCGGCGATCGGCGCGGGTCTGAACGTCACCGAGCCGACCGGGAACATGGTGATCGACATCGGCGGCGGCACGACCGACGTGGCCGTGATCTCGATGGCCGGGATCGTCACGTCGAGCTCCGTGCGCGTCGGTGGCGACAAGCTCGACGAAGCGATCATCCACTACGTCAAGCGCAAGCACAATCTCCTCGTCGGCGAGCGAACGGCCGAGATCATCAAGATCACGATCGGCACCGCGATGGCTACCGGCCCGACGAAGACCATGGAGATCAAGGGCCGCGACCTCGTCGCCGGCATCCCGAAGATGATCGTGCTCTCGAGTGACGAGGTGCGTGAAGCGCTCTCCGAGCCGATCCATCAGATCATCGACACGGTCCTGCAGACGCTCGAACGCACGCCGCCCGAGCTCGCCGCCGACATCGTCGATCGGGGAATCGTTCTCGTGGGCGGTGGCGCGCTTCTGCGCGACTTCGATCAGCTTCTGCGCCAGGAGACGAAGCTGCCGATCGTGCGCAGCGACGATCCGTTCACTGCCGTCGCGGCGGGCGCGGGAAAGGCGCTGGACAACATCGGCCTTCTGCGCGAAGTCGCGATGGCCTACTGACGCTATTCGGGCGTCATGATGGCCATCGCCATCTTCATCGGCACTTCGACGTCGCCGCCGAGCTCGAGCTTCCCCGTCATGAATGCGCCCTGAAGGTCGATCTCGCCGCTGAGCAGCTGGCCGAACTCTACGTCCCCGATCGAGACCTTCGTCGTGGATTTCGGCACCGGGGGCGCGCCGAAATGCAGCACGACACCCCAGTCCGCTTCGCTCTTCACTTCGAGCTGGAGCGTACCCCCGACCTCACGAAGCGCGGCGACGCGCGCTGGCGTGAGCACGAAATCGGGATTCCCGCCGACCCCGCCGAGTAGCGCCATCGGCGACGGGCCGACGGTCGCCTCGAGCCGGCTGCAGTCCGATTCCGAGAGGGCGAGCGTCACGAGCGGATCTGCGTGGACCGTCTCGGCGCAGCGCATTTCACCGTGCTCGACCACGAGGTGGAAGCGGCCGCTGGCGCCGACCTCGACCTCGAGCGCGAAATCCGCGGCGCGCATCTTCGCGAGCAGTTCCGCGCCATCCGCGCCACGTGCGACCTGAGCCGCGAGGCGCTGGTTCCAAGCTGCGGGTACCTCTTTTCCGAAATACTCAGCGGCGCTGGCCATCATCGCTCCTCACCAGATTCCTCCGGCGTTTGCTCTGATACCGTTTTACCGCGGCGTTGTGGTCGGTCAAGTTGGTCGAGAACACGTGCGAACCGTCGTTTCGCGCCACGAAATACAGATAGGGCACGTCCGCGGGGAAGAGCACCGCCCGGATCGCCTCGATCGATGGACTCGCGATCGGGCTCGGTGGCAACCCCGTGCGCGTGTACGTGTTCCAGGCGTTGTCCTCGCGAAGATCACGACTGCGGATGTCGCCGTCGAACGACCCGCGCGTCTGCACGATTCCGTAGATGACCGTCGGATCGGACTGAAGTCGCATTCCGATCCGCAATCGATTGCGATACACGCCCGCGATCAGCGGGCGTTCGTCGGCCCGTGCGGATTCCTTCTCGACGATCGACGCCAGCGTCACGACCTGATCGAGCGTGAAACCGGAGCTCGCGATCGACTCCAGATCCTCCGGCGTGAGCCGCTTGCGGAACTCCGCGAGCATGCGCTCGAGAACGTCCTCGGGCGGAGTGTGCCGTCGGAAGCGGTAGGTTTCGGGATAGGCGTAGCCCTCTAGCGATTTCGCCTGCAGCCCGAGCCCGCTCGCGAAGCTCGGGTCGCGCGCCAGCGCGAGAAAGGCCGTACCATCGGTGATGTCCGCGTTGCCGAGGCGCAGCGCGATCTCGTCGAGGCGCAGGCCCTCGGGCAACGTGACCTCGTGCATCTTGACCTTGCCGCGCACGATCCTGTCGAGGATCTCGATGGGGGTCATGGCGGCCGAGAGTTCGTACTCGCCGCTCTTGATCGCGCGGTCCTTGCCGCTGAGGCGCGCATAGACGACGAGTGCGCGCGGGCCGAACAGGGCGCGTTTCGGGAGCAACTGCGCTTCGGCGAGGCGCTTCGCGATCGGCGCGAGCGACTCGCCGGGCGCAACCCAGAAGATGGTGTTGCCAGCGGCGGGATCGGCGGGCTCGCGCAGCCCCGAGGCGACGAACCCGAGCGCGATCGAGACGGCGATGGCCATCGCGCCGACGACCGCGATGGCGGCGAGGGCGGGCTTCCGCCTCATCGACGCTGGCGTTCCAGCCAGGTGCTGAGGAGAAGCGAGGCGGCGATCGGATCCACGCGTCCGCGCTGCTTCTTCCGGGAGACACCGGAGTCGTCGAGCATCCGCTCCGCCTCGCGCGAGGTCCAGCGCTCGTCCAGATACTCGACCGGAACACCCGTGCGCTTTCTCACGCGCTCGCCGAACGCATTCGTGCGCTCGACTTCCGGGCCGGCGCGGCCGTCCATGTGCAGCGGCAGGCCGATCACGATCTGACCGACTTCACGCGTCGCCACGATCTCCGCGATTCGAGACAGCGCCGCGGCATCGCCGCGCTTGGTCACGATCGTCTCGAGCGGCTGGGCGAGCATGCCCAGCGAGTCGCTGATCGCGACACCGATGCGGGCTTCGCCGTAGTCGAGAGCCAGGGTGCGCACCTCCAGATCATAGCCGCGATCCGAGCGTGGCCCTTGCGACCCTCGTCACGCTTTGTTCGCGAGCGCTCCGGCCAGTCGGCGCAATCCCTCCCGACAGGATTGGCGCACGGCGGGGTCCCCCCGGTGTTCGTGTCTCCGCAGCGCCTGCAGCGCGGGAACCCCGCCGATCTGGGTGATCGCCTGCGCAGAGGCCACCCGCAGCCCGCGAAATCGAGAGGCTCGGAGGAACGGCGCGCGGTCGAGAATCTGCGACAACGCGGTGATGGCCGCGGGATTGCCGATTCGGCCGAGGCTGTGAATCGCGGCCCGGCGCACGCTCTCCGCGCGATGTTGCCGTTCGTCGATGACCTCGTACAGCGCCGGAAGCGCCTCGGGCCGACGCAGGCCTCCGAGGCAGCCCGCGCAAGCCTCCGCGATCTCATCGCCCGCCCGAAGGCCGTCGACCAGCGCCTTCAGTGCGCCATCGTCGCCGATTCGAGCCAGCGCCAGAGCTGCCTCGCGGCCGAGCGACGCGTCGGGCCCCGCGAGGGCGTCGGCCAGGAAGCTGACGCCTCTTGGGTTCTGCATCTCGCCGAGCAGGCGCGCGGCGCGGCGCGCGCGTTCCGGCTGCTGCGCGGCGAGCTCATCCACGACCTGTGCGAGGGCGTCGTCGCCGAGCGCGATCAGGAGCTGCGTCACGCGGGCGCGCGACGCGTCCTTGCGGCTCTCCAGCTGACGGAGCAGGCGCGGCACGGCGATCGTTCCGATCGCGATCAGGACCTGGCTCGCCTGCACGCTCGCCAGGCCCGAATTCCCGCACGCCTGCTCGACGACGGCATCGAGCAGGTCGTCCTTGCGGCCGAGCCGACCGAGTCGGTCCAATGCCTCCCGGCGAATCGAATCGGGGCGATGATGACGATCGGTCGCGTGCCGGGCGAGCACGAGCGCCGCGCGATACGCCTCCATGCTGCGCTTGGCGCGCACGAGCACGTCCACCGACGCCTCGATCTTGTTCGCGGTCAGGTTGTAGCTCGCGACGTCGTCACAGGTTTCGAGCTCCGAGAGGTGTCGGACGAGGTTGGCAATGTGCTGGGTCAGGAACGCGTTCGATTCCGTGCTCGCCGATGCGTCGCCGTTCGGCTTGCGTTCGACCGCCTCGATCGTGCGTGTCCCTGCGGTTCGCAGCGCGCCGGGCAGACCGCCCTGATGCGCGAGCACCTCGGGTTCTCGCGCGAGCGCCTCGATCACGATCTCGAACTCGGCCGCCGTCGGATCGCCGCAGAAGCGCAAGCGTTGCAGCCGACGCACGCGCATCTCGTCTGCGAACTCACCCGCACCGGGTCCCGAGATCGGCACGTCGCCGTCGAGCACGAGCCCCGCGTCGCCGACTTCGAGCGCAAACTCGCGCGCGCTTGCGGGGAGGGCGCGACTCGCCGATTCGCAGCGCTGCACCGCCTCTGTGACGATCGGATGCGTCGGCGGGTGCACGCGCCGGGCGCGGATCGCGCGCGTCAGCTCGAACACGAGCGGCGCGACGTCTCGTGAGGTCGCTCTTCCCGTTTGCATCGCTCCCCTCGAATCGCAGGATCGGCCGGCGCGACGCCCCGCTTGAGCGGGGAGCTGCCGCTCGCTGAGAGTTCTGCTCCCAGCTGGCGGAGCTATCGAGTTTCGCTATTCATTCGTCTTCTTGACGCCCAGATCGACGCGGCCTAGGATCGGCAAAGGATCCAGAAGTGCTTGAATTTCAATGAGAATATTCATTCTCGCGATCGCCACGGGGGCTGGGTCGGGGTATGCACCGATCGCTTCCGGGACGTTCGGCTCGGCCGTTGGGCTGCTGCTTTGGTGGGCGATCGCGGGATCGGGTCCGGTTCTCTACGGGGTCGCGCTCCTGATCGTGGTGCTGATCGGGATCTGGGCCGCCAACCGGGCGCAGGCGATCTTCCGGCGCCACGATGACGGCCGCATCACGATCGACGAAGTCGCTGGAATGCTGCTCTCGCTCTTCTGGCTGCCCGCACGTCCGGAGGTCGTGGCGGCCGGTTTCTTGTTGTTCCGCCTCTTCGACATCTGGAAGCCCGAGCCCGCCCGTGCCGCGGAGCGGCTTCCCGGGGGCGTCGGCGTGATGGCGGACGACCTCGTCGCCGGCCTGTACGCGAACCTCGCTGGACAGCTGCTCTGGCGCGTGATCTTCGCGGAGAGCTCCGCGTGAGTACTCGGCAGGCGCGCGACGCGGTCTGGGTGCTCACGATCGGCGACGAGCTCCTGCGGGGCGAGATCGTCGACTCCAACAAGTCGCACCTCTCGGAGCGCATGCTGGCGCTCGACCTCGAGACCGCGCGCCACGTGAGCGTTCCCGACGACCCCGCGGCGATCGAAGAGGTCCTGCGCGAATCGGCGTCGCGCGCGCGCGTGGTGCTCGTCTCGGGCGGGCTCGGGCCGACGCGGGACGACATCTCCACCGAGGTCGCCGCGCGAACCTTCGGACGAAAGCTCTACCGCGACGCAAGCCGCGCTCGAGCAGATTCGCGTGTTCTTCCGGCGCTTCAATCGCGAGATGGCCGAGAACAACGCGAAGCAGGCCGACTTCCCCGAGGGCGCCGTCGTGCTCCCGAACCCGCTCGGCACCGCGCCGGGGTTCATGCTCGAAGTGCCCGATGCCGCGAGCGGCGAGCTCACGCAGCTGTTCTTCATGCCCGGTGTGCCGCGCGAGCTCTACCGAATGCTCGACGAGGAAGTCGTGCCGCGCATCGGCGCGCGACTCGGCCGGGGTCGAGTGGTCCGCGCGCGCCTTCTGCGCACGTTCGGGATCGGTGAATCGAATCTCGACCGCATCCTTCACGATCTGGCGAGGAGCGATTCCGACGCCGTACTCGGCTTCCGCACGCAGTTCCCCGACAATCTCGTCCGCATCCTCGTGCGGGCAGGCGACGAGGCCGGCGCTCTGCGAAGACTCGACCAGATCGAGGCGGAGATCCGCGCGAGGCTCGGAGATCTCGTGCTCGGCGTCGGCGAGCGTGGGCTCGAGGCGATCGTCGCGGAGGTCCTGCTCGAGAAGAAGCTGACGATCGCCGTCGCCGAATCCCTCACGGGCGGGCTCGTGACGAGCCGGCTCACGGACGTGCCCGGGAGCTCCGCCTACCTTCTGGCGTCGTTCGTCACCTATGCCAACGATGCGAAGGTGCGCGAGCTCGGCGTGGATCCGGATGCAATCGCACAACACGGTGCAGTGTCGGAGGTCGTCGCGCGTCAGATGGCGGATGGGGCACGGCGCAGAGCCGGCGCCGATCTCGGCCTGGCCACGACCGGGGTCGCGGGTCCGGACGGTGGCTCGCCGGAGAAGCCCGTCGGAACGCTCTGGTTGGCCCTCGCCGACGCGAGCGGCACGATCGCGCAGCGCTATCAGCTGATGACGGAGCGCCGCCACAACAAGGAGCTCGCGAGCCAGCTCGCGCTCGACTGGGTGCGCCGGCGCCTGCTCGGCCTTCCGATCACGGCGGACATGTTTCCGCGCCTTTCCGGCGCGGGGGCGAAGGGCGCGTGAGCGATCTGCTGCGCACGTTCTTCGCGATCGATCTCCCCGCCGACGCGCGCGCGCGCGCTGCCGAGGCGACCGGGCGCCTGCAGGCGGTGGCGCCCCGGGGCGTGCGCTGGATGACCCTCGACAGCCTCCACCTGACGCTGAAGTTCCTCGGCGAGATCCCCGAGGAAGGCATTCCTCGTCTGATCGCGCGAGCGCACGCGAAGCTGGCGATGGAGCCCACCTTCGAGGTCGAGCTCGCGGGTTTCGGTGCGTTTCCGAACGGGCGCGAAGCGCGAACCGTCTGGCTCGGAGTCCGCCAGGGCGCATCGGCGCTCGCACGGCTCGCGCGAAAGCTCGACGCCGCGGCCCGCGTCGTGGGCGCAGAGCGCGAGCGCCGGCCCTTCGAGCCGCATCTCACGCTCGGGCGCACGCGCGATCCGCTCCGAATCGACCTCGAGCGCGCCGCCGCGACGGAACCTGTCGCCTGGACGGTTTCCGAAGTCATACTCTACGAGAGCCGCCTGCCTGCCGGCGGCGCTCGGTTCGTTCCCCTGGCGCGTTTCCCGCTCGGAGCGGGGATCGACGCTGATTTCGCCGAATTCGCCCCAGAGACGTAGGAGAGAACGATGTCGCGAGCGCAGTCCGGAAAGAACGACGACAAGAAGAAGGCGGTCGATCTCACCGTCGCATCGATCGAGAAGCAGTTCGGCAAGGGCGCCATCATGTTGATGGGCCAGGATCAGCTCGACCGGGAGATCCAGGTGATCTCGACCGGCGCGCCGTCGCTCGACATCGCGCTCGGCATCGGCGGACTGCCGAAGGGGCGGATCGTCGAGATCTACGGCCCGGAGTCGTCGGGCAAGACGACGCTCTCGCTGCACGCGGTGGCCGAGTGCCAGCGTAAGGGCGGCGTGGCGGCGTTCATCGACGCCGAGCACGCGCTCGACGTCACGTACGCCAAGAAGCTCGGTGTGAACGTCGAGGAGCTGCTGGTCTCACAGCCCGACACGGGCGAGCAGGCGCTCGAGATCGCCGACATGCTCGTGCGCTCGGGCGCGGTCGATGTGATCGTGATCGATTCGGTTGCCGCGCTCGTGCCCAAGGCCGAGATCGAGGGCGAGATGGGCGATACGCACGTGGGCCTGCAGGCGCGGCTCATGAGCCAGGCCCTGCGCAAGCTCGCGGGCAACCTCTCGCGCTCGAACACCTGCCTGATCTTCATCAACCAGCTGCGCATGAAGATCGGCGTGATGTTCGGCAACCCCGAGACCACGTCGGGCGGAAACGCGCTGAAGTTCTACGCATCGATCCGCCTCGACGTGCGCCGCATCGGCCAGATCAAGGACGGCGAGCACACGATCGGCAGCCGCACGCGCGTGAAGGTCGTGAAGAACAAGTGCGCTCCGCCGTTCCGGCAGGCGGAGTTCGATCTGATGCACGATCGCGGCATCTCACGCGAGGGCGACATCCTCGACCTCGGCTCCGAACGCGGCCTGCTCGAGAAGAGCGGCACCTGGTACAGCTTCGAGGGCACGCGCATCGGCCAGGGACGCGAGAACGCGAAGGCGTTCCTGACCGCGAATCCGTCGATGTACGAGCGCCTCTCCGAGCTCGTCTTTGCCCACGCCGGCATCAAGAAGAAGGTTCCCGTGGCGGATGCGGGCGCGACTGCGCCTGGCGAGGCAGACGAAAGCTAGGTTCCGGAGAGCCCTCAAGAACGGAACCGGCCGAGACGATCCACCCGCAAGTACCGCTTGCAACCATGCGAGCGTCGAGGCTTGGCGGGAATGGAACTCAACGACATCTTGACGATCGCGATCAAGGGCTTGGCTTCGGACATCCATCTGAAGGCCGGCCTGCCGCCGCTCTTCCGCGTCGATGGAGCTCTGGTTCCGCTGAAGAACGGCGAGCGGCTGACGCCGGAGCAGCTGCACGGCATCGCGTCCTCGATCATGACACCGGGCCAGAAGGCCCATTTCGACAAGCACCACGAAGTCGATCTCGCCTACTCGATCGCCGGTCTGGGCCGGTTCCGCGTGAACGCGTTCATGCAGCGCGGCACGGTCGGGATCGTCTTTCGCGTGATCCCGTTCGGCGTGAAGACGATCGAGCAGCTCGTCATGCCCAAGGTCGTCGAGCGGGTCGCGATGGAACCCCGCGGGCTGGTGCTCGTGACCGGCACGACCGGATCCGGAAAGTCGACCACGCTCGCCGCCATGATCGACTACATCAACACGAACCGGACCTGCCACATCATCACGATCGAGGACCCGATCGAGTTCCTGATCCGCGACAAGCGCTCGATCGTGAACCAGCGCGAGATCGGCGTGGACACCAACAGCTTCGCAACCGCGCTGCGCGCTGCGCTTCGTCAGGATCCGGACGTGATCCTGGTCGGCGAGATGCGCGACTTCGAGACGATCGAGACCGCGCTCATGGCGGCCGAGACCGGGCACCTGGTCATGTCGACGCTGCACACGATCGACGCCGCCGAGACCATCACGCGCATCGTCTCGGTGTTTCCGCCGCATCAGCAGCCGCAGATCCGGCTACAGCTCGCGAGCATCATCAAGGGCGTGATCAGCCAGCGGCTGGTACCCCGGGCGGACGGCAAGGGCCGCGTTCCCGCCGTCGAGATCCTGGTCGCATCGGCGCGCGTGCGCGAGTGCATCGCCGACCCCGAGATGACCAAGGAGCTGAACGACGCGATCGCCAAGGGTTTCACCACCTACGGCATGCAGAGCTTCGACCAGTCGCTGATGCAACACGTGAAGGCGGGGCGTGTCTCGTACGAAGAGGCCCTGCAGCACGTGTCCAACGCCGACGACTTCGCGCTGCGTTTCAAGGGCATCTCCGGCACCTCCGACAGCTCCTGGGACGATTTCGACAAGGAGCAGGCCGAGAAGTCGATCGAGCTCAACGAGCAAGCCGACGACGACCTGAAGCTCGACCGCTTCTGATCCGCGGCTGACGCCGCCCGACAGCCCTGCCCCTCGAAGGCGGCGCTGATACCATGTCGCGGATGACCGGGAACGAGATCCGCAGGGCCTTCCTCGACTACTTCGCCGAGCGGGGGCACTCCATCGTGGCGTCGGGATCGCTCGTTCCCCAGGGCGACGCGACGCTCATGTTCGCGAACGCGGGAATGGTCCAGTTCAAGCGCGTCTTCACCGGCGAGGAACGCCGGGATTACGTCCGCGCCGCGACGTCGCAGAAGTGCATGCGCGTTTCCGGCAAGCACAACGATCTGGAGGAGGTCGGCCGCTCGCCGAGTCACCAGACGTTCTTCGAGATGCTCGGGAACTTCTCCTTCGGCGACTACTTCAAGAAGGAGGCGATCGACTTCGCCTGGGATCTTCTCACGCGCGTCCTCGGGCTCGATCCGAACGACCTCGTCGTCTCGGTGCACGTCGACGACCACGAGGCCTATGCGCTGTGGCGCGACGGGATCGGCCTCGACGAGAAGCGGATCTTCCGGCTCGGCGACGAGGAGAATTTCTGGCAGATGGGCGACACGGGTCCCTGCGGCCCGTGCTCGGAGATCCACAAGATCACCGACCGCGCGATCTTCGAGAAGGGCGGCGATCCGTCCGGACCGGGGTTCATCGAAATCTGGAACCTCGTCTTCATGCAGTTCGAGCAATCCGCCGACGGAAAGCGCGTGCCCTTGCCGAAACCGTCGATCGACACGGGGCTCGGCCTCGAGCGCATCACGCGCGTCCTCCAGGGAGCCGCGAGCAACTACGACACGGATCTGTTTCGGCCGCTGATCCAGCGCATCGCCGAGATCTCGGGCCGGATCTACGGAGCGAACCCGGACCCCGACGTGTCGATGCGTGTCGTCGCCGATCATGCGCGCGCGTGTGCGTTCCTGGTCGGCGACGGAGTGCTGCCCTCGAACGAGGGGCGGGGCTACGTGCTGCGCCGCGTGCTGCGCCGCGCCGCGCGCCACGGCGTGCTGCTCGGCGTCGAACGGCCATTTCTCTTCGAGGTCGCGGACACGGTGATCGACGAGATGGCCGCCGCGTACCCTGACCTCGCCAAGCGCCGGGCCTTCGTGATCGACACGATCCGGCGCGAAGAAGAACGTTTCGGCAAGACGCTCGGCCGCGGACTCGCGTTGCTCGATGAGGCGATCGCGGACGCGAGAAAGGCCGGAAGCAAGCGCCTCTCGGGCGACGTCGTCTTCCGTCTCTACGACACGTTCGGCTTTCCGATCGATCTCACCGAGGACATCCTGCGCGGCCACTCCCTCTCGTACGATCGTGCGGGATTCGACTCGCGCATGAGCGAACAGGCGGAGCGCGCACGCGCCGCGTGGCGAGGCACCGGCGAAGCTGCCCCCGCCGAGGTCTACAACGCGATCGCGGCGGAGCTGCGCTGCGTGTTCTCGGGCTACGACACGACGCAGGGACGCTCGCGCGTGTGCGCGTTGCTTCGCGCGGGCGAGCGCGTCGCGCGGGTCTCCGAGGGTGAACGCGTCGAGATCATCGCCGCAGAGACGCCGTTCTATGCCGAGAGCGGTGGTCAGGTCGGAGACGTCGGCGCGATCATCGGAGCCGAAGGGCGAATCGAGGTCGAGGACACGCAGAAGCCCGTGGACGGGCTGATCGTCCATCAGGGTCGCGTCGTGCTCGGTGGTGTCTCGGAAGGCGAGACCGTTTCGCTCGAGGTCGATGCCGAGGCGCGCGCTGCGACGGTGCGCAACCACTCCGGGACTCATCTGCTGCACTGGGCGCTGCGCGAGGTGCTCGGTCCGCAGGTCACGCAGGCGGGCTCGCTCGTCGGGCCCGAACGGCTGCGTTTCGACTTCACCCACGATTCGGGCCTGTCCGACGAGCAGGTCCGCCAGGTCGAGGACCGCGTGAACGACCTGATCCTGCGCAACCTGCCCGGTCGGGTTGCCGAGAAGTCGTATCAAGAGGCGCTCGGTTCGGGTGCGATCGCGATCTTCGAGGAGAAGTACGGTGATCGCGTGCGCGTCGTGAGCTTCGGGCCATCGACGGAGCTCTGCGGCGGCACGCACGCGCACGCGACGGGTGACCTCGGCTCGTTCCGCATCGTCGCGCAGTCGGCGATCGGTGCGGGCGTGCGGCGCCTCGAAGCGCAGACCGGCCGCGGCGTGCTCGAACACACCCGACGAGAGTCACGTGCGCTGCGCGAGACCGCGGATCTGCTGCGGACGTCGCCGGCCGAGCTTCCGACGCGCGTGTCTCGACTGCTCGAGCAGCAGCGCGAGCTCGAACGCGAGCTCGAGAAGACGCGCGCGCAGATGCGCCGCGGCGGGAGCGCCGACCCGATGCAGCACGTGCGCGAGGTCGGGGGAGTGAAGGTACTCGTGACCGAGATCGAGGACGCGAACCCGAAGGAGCTGCGGACGTTGGTCGACGAGCTGAAGCAGCGTCTAGGATCCGGAGTGGTGCTGCTCGGCGTTCGTGACTCCGGGAAGGCCGCGCTCGCGCTCGGCGTCACGAAGGATCTCGTCGGCCGCTTCCGCGCCGGCGATCTGATTCGCGAGCTCGCCCGGACGATCGGCGGCACCGGAGGGGGGCGGCCCGACTTCGCCCAGGCGGGGGGTCCCGACGTGAAGAACCTCGAAGCGGCGCTGGCGCGGCTCCCGGAGCTGCTCGTCGCCGAACCCCGGGCGGGCACCTAACCCCCCGCATTCGCATCGGATCTGCCCTTCGGGCCAGCGCCACGTGGGTACGGGATTCGCCACTTCCTGTAGAGTGCGGCTTCGCCGTGGCCCACAGGGAGTAGCGATGAGCGTGCGCAGCAAGGCTCGGACGCTTGCGATCCTACTCGCCGTTCTGGCGCTTCCGATGCAGGGTCGCGCCAGCTTCGACCCGACCGATCCCCCGGCGGGTGCGCACACGCAGACCGAGGGCCCGCGGTACTGGGTCGGCGAGATCGAGGTCCGCTACGCCGAAGATCACCCGCTGCATCCACCGGTCGATCTCGTCCGCTCGGGACAGTACGCGCTCGGTCAGACCTCGGACGGATTCGTCGGCGCGCGCCGGGGCGGGGACAACTACTGGTTCGTGATGAGCGATCTCGGCATCGAGGGCGCGGAGCCCGTCTACGCGACCGGTGTGCGGGATCTCTGCGAGCAGATCGTGGGCGAACTCGGCCAACGGGGACTGATCGGCGTCTACGTCGCGCCCGACCCCGCGCAGATCGATCCCGATACCGGTGCGGATCTGCGCGGCGACGACACCCTCCTCAGCCTCGTCATCCACACCGGGCGGGTGCGCGCCGTGCGCACGTTCACTGCGGGCCAGGCCGCCGCACCCGGCGCGGCGGCGATCGCGAGCGAGTCCCCAGGCTACGAGCAGATTGCCGAGCGCTCTCCGCTGCAGCCGGTCGGCGCGGGCGATCCGCTCGCGAAGCCGAAGCTCGATGCCTACGTCGCGACCTTGAACCGCCTGCCGGGCCGCGTCGTCGATGTGGTGATCACGCCGACGCTGACGCCGGGCGTCGTCAATCTCGACTACCTCGTCTCCGAGGACAAACCGTGGACGATCTCGAGCTCGATTTCCAACACGGGCACGCAACAGACCGGCTATTCACGTCAGCGCTTCAGCTACGCGAACTACCAGCTCACCGGTCGCGACGACGTGCTCTTGCTCGATTACCTCACCGGGAACTTCGACGAGGTCAATGCGGTGTTGGGCTCGTACGAGACGAGCCTGCCGTTTTCGTACGACCTGCGCGCGCGCGCGACCGGGTCCTTCAGCGAGTACGCCGCCGATCAGTTCGGCCAGAACGACGCGTTCACGGGTGAGCAGTACGAGATCGGCGGCACGCTGATCGCGAGCCTGGTTCGACGGCCGGGGCTCTTCCTCGACACGAGCCTCGGCGCGCGCTGGATGCAGATCGACGTCACGAACTTCAGCACCGACGCGAGCATGCCGTTCTTCGTGCCCGAGCTCGCCCTCGCGCTCGAGCGCGTACGCTCGACGTCGCGGGTGATCGGGCGCCTGGGCCTCGAGCAGAGCGTCCCGGCCATCGCCGGAACGAACTCGAACGACATCGACGAGTTCTCCCAAGCGGGTCGCAGCGACGTCGACGAGAGCTGGCGCCTGATCTCGCTCGACGTGCGCGGCTCGTTCTTTCTGCGGCCGTGGCTGCGAAGCGTGCCGGTCCGCGCCGGACGCGCGCTTCGCCCGCGCGAGCTCGTGCACGAGCTCGCATGGCGGCTCGGCGGTCAGTACTCGCTCGGCACGCGTCTGATCCCACAGGTCGAAGGCGTGCTCGGTGGTCCGGGAACCGTGCGCGGCTATCCGCAGGCGATCGCTTCGGGCGACTCGCTGCTCGGCGGAAGCGTCGAGTACCGCTTCCACCTGCCCCTCGCGCTGAGCGCCGTCGTGCCCTGGGATCTGCCGCTGATCGGCGAGTTCCGTCCGGCGCCCGACTCCTTCCAGCGCCTGCCGGACTGGGACTTCGTGATCGCGACGTTCTTCGACTACGGCCGGACCTGGAACGAGAACGCGGTTCCCGGCGAGGAGGACGCGACGCTGGCCTCGCTCGGCCTGGGCCTCGAGGTGGTGGTGCGACAGAACTTCTCCGTACGTTTCGACTACGGATTCGCACTCAGCGACGTGGATTCGGCGGACGTCGAGTCGGGCCATACCGAGGCGAACTTCGCAGCGACGGTGCGGTACTAGAACATGAAGAACTCATCGAGATTCCTCGGACTCTTCGCGCGCGACGCGCTGATCTCCACCCTGGTCGCGGCGATCGCGCTCGGACCGGCCGCGACGCCGGCTTTTGCCGGACCGCAGGGCGAGCGGGTCCGACGCGGCGACGTGAGCTTCGATCACGTCGAGGGCAGCTCGAGCTGGGTGATTCACGCATCCGACGGCAGCGTCATCGAGTACGACAGCCTCGACATCGCGATCGGCGAGGCCGTGCAGTTCATGCAGACGCGCAACGGCGAGCTCAACGCGGACGCGCGCGTGCTGAACCGGATCCTCGGCTCCGCGCCGACGCAGATCCGCGGCTCGCTCACCGGCAACGGCCACATCTACATCGTGAACCCCGCCGGCGTGTACTTCCACGACGGTGCGACGGTGAACGCGAACGCGATCCACGCCGCGGGCGGTCACTTGTCGGACACCGACTTCGAGGCCGGCGTCGATCACTACACGGGCGTGACGGGAAACATCGAGAACGCCACCGAAATCCTCGCGCGGGCCGTCAGCCTGGTCGGCGCGGAAGTCGTGAACTCCGGGAGCGTCATCGCGGAGGACGGTTGGATCGTGATCGCCGCGGGGAACGACGTGATCATCGGCCGCGAAGACGCCGCATCGGGCGGGCGCGGCTTTCTGCTTCGGGTCGAGGGCGCGTCGGGATCCGTCTTCGACGCGGCCGCGACCGGGGTGACGAACACCGGCACGCTCGACGCGAGCGCGGGCGCAGGCGGCACCGTGCGCATCGGCGCGGGTGATCTCTACGGCACGGCGATCTTCAGCAGCGACGCCATTCGCGCTCGCGAGATCGCGCTCGCAGCCGGGAATCGCGGCGACGTCGCCCTCGCGGGCGAGGTGAGTGCCGAGAAGCTCGACGTCTCCTTCACCGGATCCACGGCGACGGGTGCGCTGCGGACGGCCGGAGCCGCGAACGAGACCGTGACCGTGCGCGCCGACGAGCTGAAACTCTCGGCGACCGGAAACTCGAGCGCGCAGATTCGCGTCGGCGACGAGTTCGCGTTCCGAAGCAAGGATGACGCTGCGCTGGGCCCGGACAGCGTGGCGCTCGAGCAGACCGCCACGATCGCGAGCTCCGCACTCGGCGCGCTCGACATCGGCACGGCTGCCGCGGGCACTCCGCGGAGCTTCGCGCTGCGCTCGACCGCTGGTGACGTGGTCATCGACGACAAGACCGTCGTCGCCGGCAGTCACCTCGCGCTCGCCGGTGCCCTCGCCGACATCCGCGGCACCGACGCGCTCGACGTGGCGTCGCTCGCGGTCACGGGCGCCACGCCCCTGTCCGGCGGCGATGCGACCTCGGAAGGGGATCTGGTCGCGAGCGCGGGGGGCATCTCCGTGACCGGAAACCTCCAGCTCGTCACGAAGCCGACCGCGAACAATGCACCCGCGATCGAGATGCTCGTCTCCGCGCACGACGGGACGCTCGACGTCGATGGAAACCTGAGCACCAGCGCCGGGGGTCCGCTGCGCATCGAGGCGCGCAACGTCGATGTCGGATCGACGACCGAGGTCGGTCAGGCCGTGGGCGGAGCGATCAGGACGAGCGGCGACGTGACGATCGGCTTCACGGATTCCGGCGGTGCGCAGCAGACGCAGACCGTGAAGGCGCGGACGATCGACACGCGCGGCGCGAGCGGCGTGCAGGGCGGCAATGTCGGCGTGGCCGCGATCGGCGACGTGGCGATCGGCTCGGTCGCGACCAACGGCGGCGCGGCGAGGTCGGCCTCGCAGCCGAACTTCGACGGCGGCTCGGTCAGCTTGCGAACCGACGGGAAGCTCGCGGTCGGAGCGATCACGACCGGCGGCGCGGGTACCGCGGGCCGCGCCGCGATCGACCTCGCAGGCGGCA
Organism: uncultured delta proteobacterium; assembly: GCA_963704165.1. GTDB lineage: Bacteria > Myxococcota_A > UBA9160 > SZUA-336 > SZUA-336 > VGRW01. The sequence continues at coordinate 125,676 of CAVPHD010000005.1, forward strand.
CGGTGGTGCTCACCGGTGCCCTCGACGCGACGGGCGGCCAGGTCGGAAACGCCGACCACGCGCGCGACCGTGCGGTGAGCATCGAGGCGGACGAGATCCGACTCGGGGCGGGCGCGGTGACCGTCGCCGGCAGCGATGTCGATCTCGGTGGCGCGATTCGCGGCATCGACGTGGTTCCAGCGACGGATCCGCCGACCACGCTTCGTTCCGATCTCGCGATTCGTGCGAGCGGAGCTACGCGCCTGCACTCGACCGCAGACGTGCGTTCGCTCTCGATCGCGAGCGCGGGAACATCCGTCGTGCTCGGCGGCGACGTCACGGCCGACACCACGGTCGCGATCGCGTTCGACACCGCCGGTCTCGGCACGATCTCGAACGCCGGAGCTCCCGTCACCGTCAGCGCGAACCGCGTCGAGCTCGCGGCATCGAACTCGAGCGCTTCGAATGGCCGCAGCGCACAGGTCGCTCTCGGCGATGGCATCGACTTCGAGCTCGCCCCGATCGCCGCCACCGAAGACACTGCGGAGAAGGTCGCCGCTCTCGTGCTCGACCAGGACGGTGCGATCGACAGCACCACCGTATCGCGACTTGCGGACGCGGCTCGGCCCGACACGGACCCCGTCCCCGACCTCAGGCTCGAGCTCCGCTCGAACGACGCGGTCACGCTCGATGCCACCGCGCGCGCGGACGTGAGCGGCACGGACCTGCTGATCGACTCGAGGAGCTTCTCGGCGACGGGCGCGACGCAGGCGGCGAGCGACTTCGAGCTCTCCTCATTGGATCTGTCGACGCAGGACGCGCTCGACGTCGATTTCGGCGTCACCGCCGAGAGCGTGCGTCTCGCGGGCGGCAGCAGCGGAGTGGGTGATCTCACGCTCGGCTCCGAGCTTCGCGCGGACACGATCGCGCTCGTCGCCGGCGACGACACGGGCGGCGGCGGTGACGACGCTCGAGTGGTGATCGATCCGAGCGCGAGCCTGCGCAGTCTGTCGAGCCCGAGCGCTCGCCCGACCCGCGTCGATCTGATCCAGGACGCCGCGCTCGACAGCGCCGATCTGCCGGACATCGACGTGTTCGGGGGTAGCGTCGCAGGACTCGACTACCGGCTCGAATCGCGCGACGCCGCAATCACGCTCTCCGAGGGAACTTCGGCGAAGTTCGCCGGCAGCGCCCTCGATCTCCGAGGTCGGACGGGCGTGAACCTGGGCAGCGAAGAGCTCTCGCTCACGTCGCTCACGGCCGAGACGCCAGCGGGACTCGTCGTCACTCAGCGCATCGAGGCTACCGGTCCCGACGGAAAGATCCGGCTGCGTGCGGGATCGGACGGAACAGGCAACCTCGACATCGGCGCGCGCCTCGCGGCGAACACGATCGAGCTGATCGCGGGTTCGGGAAACGGCACCGACGCCACATCGCGCATCGTGCTACAGGGCGGTGCTCGCTTCTCGGCCGCCAGCGGAGACGCGCGACCGGACGAATTCAGCTTCGAGCAGGATGCAGCGATCGGCACCTCGACCAGCTCGGGGAGCGGGACCGCGCTTCCGGATCTCGCGGTCTTCGGCGGCAGCATCGACGGGATGGCCTACGCGCTGCGGTCGAAGGGGGCGGGCGTGCGCATCGACGACGCGTCGGCTGTGAACGGCGCGAGGCTCACCCTCGAAGCGGATACCGGGATCGACATCAATGCCGATCTCTCCGTCAGCGCGCTGGACCTCGCGAGCGACGCGACGCTCTCCGGCAACATCGCGAGCACCGGCGACGTGACTTCCCGGGGCCGGCTCACGCTCGATGGAGCCGGGGATCACGCGGACCAGAGCGTCTCGGCCGGTGTCGGCATTCTCAGCGCGTCGGGTGCGATCACCAAGTCCGGTGCGGGTGCGGTCTCGCTGAGCGGTCGCCAGGTCACGGTTGCGTCCGTCACGACGGGTCGAACCGGTGACTCGCTCACGATCAGCGCCGAAGAGAGCGTCACGGCGGGGATCCTCGACGCTTCGGGCACGACCGGGTCCGCCGGCGGCGACGTCAGCGTCCACGCGGGCTCCGGTGCGACTCCGGGGGCCGTCACGATCGCGAGCATCACCACTCGCGGCGGGAGCGGTCCGGTATCGACGACGGCACCCGAGGATGGAGGCGACGGTGGCAACGTTGCCGTGATCGGCTCGGCCATCGCGATCGGCAGCGTGAACAGCAGCGGCGGCGCCGCGAGCGCGATCGCGACGCGCGAGAGCGATACCGATCCCGAGATCAGTCGGCAGGGCGGGGATGCGGGCACGATCGACTTGACCGCAGGCGAGATCACCCTGAATGGAAACCTCGACGCGCGTGGCGGTTCGGGCGCGTCCAATGTACCCGAGCTCGTCGCGGGTCTCTCCGGCGGCGAAGCCGACGTCCGCGTGCATGGATCGGTTCTGCTCGCAGCGAACTCGGCAACGGGCGGGGCGAACTCGATCTACGGCGACCACGTGGTCGTGGACGGTGCAGTGAGTCGTGCGGCCGTGCGGGGCGCGGGCGAGACCGCTCTCGTCGTCGTCGCGAAGAGCGCGCTCGCATTCGGCGGCAACCTGTCGGCCGACCGGATCGACCTCGAGCTCGCGACCGGCGATCTCGACCTGGCGGCGACGGGATCGAGCCAGATCTCGGCGAACACCATTCGCCTCGCCGCGACCGACGGAAACGGCGGCAGCGTCACGAGCGAGGTGATTCTGACCGGACTTCTGCTCGAGAACGAAGCGGGTACCGCGACGCCGAGCTCCCTGACGATCGAGCAGGACCGCTCGATCGGAAGCGGCGGTTCGCCCCTGCCCGAGATGGGCGGCACAGACCGCGCGATCGCGTTGATCTCCCACGACGGGGCGATCGCGATCCAGGCCGCGGACGTGGCGCCGGGCACGAAGCTGACGCTCGCGGCAAACGGCGTCGCGGGTACGACGGGCCCCGCGGTCCACGTCGCCGGAGATCTCGACGTCGCCGGGCTCACGATCGGAGCCGTGAGCTCGAACGGTGATCGCGTCGATGGTGACGCGTTCGTCGCCGGTGATCTCGCCGTGGGCGGCACGGGGTTCCTCTCCCATGCAGATCTCGTCGATGTCAGTGGCGGCGCGGCGATCGACGGTCCCGCGAGGTTCGCCGGCGAGGGCGATCAGGTGCTGCGCGTCGGTGCGGGCGAGACACTCGCGCTCGGGGGGCTACTCACGTCCAAGAGCACCGCCGGCAAGCTCACGCTCGATGCCGATACGATCCGACTCACGGCGCTCGAAAGTCAGACGATCGAGAATCAGGCTGGTCAGCTCGAGATCGGATCGGCGAACCTGGCCGGGATCGTGAAGGGCGACTTCGACGGCTCGGGGAATCCGGTCCGAGCCGCCTCGCCGGCCGGTCTCACGTTGCGCGGATCGGCGGAGGCCGGTCAGGGTCCCGCGGTCAGGGTCAACGGCACGCGCGAGATCGACGGTGATCCGCTCGCCGACGGCCGGGACTACGCAATCGCGGTAGCCGACGGCGATTTGACCATCGACGCGCGCCTGATCGAAACCGACACCACCCCGGAGGGTGCATTCGCGACGTGGTCGCTCGACGGTGACGTGCTCGCATTCGGCGACGTCACGCTGCTCGGCCGCGGCGAACTCGAAGCCGGTCGCGAGGACTACGTCCTCACCGCTCGACGCGCGGGTGACACACCTTCGACGTCGCGCGGCGGAGAGCTCCGGGTCATGGGAGTCGCGGCGACGGACGGTAATCTCGTGCTTCGCGCCGAGGGCGACCCGCCGAGCGAGCTGCGGCCGAATCCGACCGCGCTCCGCATCGGTGGTGAATTCGACGTCGCGCACGACCTGACGCTCGAGGGTACGACGGAAACCGCGTCCGACGCGGTCTTCCGCGTGGGCGGGGACGTGGTCTTCGAATCGCAGGTTCGCGGGCGCGGTGGTCTCTCGATCGTGAGCGGCGGAGTCACCGATTTCCGCGACGACGTCGCGCTCGACGGGTCCGCTCTGTCGGCCGCCGCCCGGGGTGGGATTCAGTTCGGCTCTGTCGCGCAAACGCAGACGATCTCGGCCGGCAGCCTCTCCTTCGGATCCGCGGACGTTCCCCCTCCGCCGAGCGGTCAGGCGAGCCTGTTCCGAAACGGCGATCTCGTTCTCGACGCGACGAACGGCAATCTGGAGTTCGCAAGGGGCGAGCGGCTCATCGTCGCGGGGGATCTCGACATCTCGTCGAGCAAGAAGGTCGTGCTCGCGGACACCGCCGCGCTCGATCTCGACGTGAACGGCAGTGAGATCCAGGTCCATGGCGGCTCCGTCGTCGCGGCCAATCACATCGACCTGTCCAGTCGGCCGAGCGTTCGCGGGTCCCCGAGCGCGACGTTCGCCACGCCGACCCGCGAGGAGGTCTCGGGAAACATCGCCAATGCCGACGTGGTCCTGCGCCAGTTCTCGAATCGGCCGACCCAGCTCACGCAGTCCGACCTGGCCGCTGGGATCTTCCCGACGGTGAACGGCCCTGCGCTCTACGATTTCGCGATCGAGGTTCCTCGACTCGGCCGCCCGGCATCGATCACGCGGCCGCGTGCGGACGTCGCGAAGCTCGCGAGCGCGCGCGAGGCACGCCCGCTCTGGGCGGACGAGTTCTTGGTGTATCTCGATGCGCAATCACGCCGCGCGCCGACCGCACGAGAACAGGGCGCGCTTCCGCCCGTGAGCGCAGGGCCGAGTTCGACGATGCGGGACGCCGGGCGCGAAGTGGCGAACCCGGCTGCGGAGCAGGCGATCGCACCCTATCGCGCGCTTTTCCGCCCCTCGACGGACGTAGACACCGAGTCAGGAATCGTTCAAGGCCACGACCGCACGCCCGAGATTCGCGAAGCCTTCGCGCGCGCGGTGGAAGCGGCCTCCTCCCGACGAGGCGGCGCCGCACCCACTGCGGCCGAGGTCGAAGCCGCGATCGAGGCGGATCCGGAGCTCGAAGATGCGCGCACCTACCGTGCCGATCTCGGTGAGCTCGTCGCTGCGGCCAACCGCGTACTCGACGCCGATCAGCGCGATCGCTTCCGAGCGCTCCTGCTCGCGCGTGTGACTCCGAAGGGAATCACTCCGACGGAGTTCGACGCGCTCATCCCGTGAGCGCGAACCCGAGCGCTACTGGACCTGTTGCGGACACGACGGATTCGGATCCGTCACGCAGCTCTTCGGCAGGACGCGTGGGCCGTACAGGGGCAGATTCGCGAGCTGATCGAGCTCGAGCTCCGCGCTGTCGCGAAGCTCCTCCTCGGGTCCGAGCTCGAGAGCGCGGCGCAGCGTGCTCTCCGCTTCGCCGAACCGCTGCAGGCGAGCTAGCGCGACTCCGAGATGAACCATGGTGCGCGCGCGGTCCCTGTGACTCGGGTACTGCGTGAGGGCCGCCCGGTAGCGGCGCACCGCGGAGTGCCATTCGTGCTGGGAGAAGTAGAAGTCACCGATGTCGATGGACTGCCGAGCGAGGCGATCCTCGGCCTCGGCGAGGCGCACGCGCGCATCACCGGCCATATCGGAGCTCGGGAAGCGCTCGAGCAGCGCGCGGAACTGGGCGACGGCCTCGCGCGTCGGCGCCTGGTCGCGATTCGACGTGCGCATCTGGTTGTACGAGCACAAACCATTCCGGTAGAGCGCGTACGCCACCTTCGGGTGATTGGGGTGTAGCTCGACGAAGTCGTGGTAGTAGCTCGACGCTTCCTCGTAGGCCTCTCGCTCGAAGTGGATGTCGGCGATCGCGAGCTCGGAGAGCAGCGAGTATTCGCTGTACGGGTAGTTGTCGATCACTTCCTGAAACGACTCGATCGCCTTTGGGTAGTCGACGTCGTGGAAGAACAGGAAGACGCGACGTCCCTCGAGGGTTTTCAGGCCGCGTTGGTAGTAGGATTCGGCGGACGGGAGCTCTTCATCGGGCGGCGCAGTTGCGCAGGCGCAAAGAAGGGCGATCGTCAGGACGGTGATTCCGCGCGCCGCTTTCTCGAGCACCCCGGCTCGAGGCTCGCGGGTTTCTGTAAGTGTCCGGTTTTTCACGGATTTTGCACAGTAAACGGGGATCCCAGCGCTGTCAACGCAGGCACCCCCCAAGCCGACTCGAGAAGAGGACGAACGATGCCATCCAAGGATCAGACGACCGACATCCGCCTGGCCGAGCGCCAACTGCGCCGACAGGGCGCGGTCCAGGGCGGCGCGCCCGACCGCTCGGGACTCGCCGACCTGACCGGCCAGCTCGAGGTTCCGACGCAGGAGGATCTCGACAAGCTGCGAGCCGACCTGATCAGCGAGGGCGAGGCACGCAATCGCCGCATCGAGCGATTCGTCCGGGAAGGCCCGCTGAAGCCCGTACCTCGTGTGGTGGTGCCCGTTTCGGAGAACGATCTCTAGAGCCGGAGACGGCTTCGTGATCAAGGAACGCCTCGGATCGGACGTCGACGCGGTCGTGTACCGCCTCTTTCCGTTCGTCCGCTCGCTGCGCATCCATCCCGACACGCTGACTCTGACGGGAGCCGCGGTCTCGCTGCTCGCGGCATGGGCCTTCGCGGAGGAGCAGCGCTTCGTCGCAGGTCTCGCGCTGATGGTCGCAGGCTTCTTCGACCTGATCGATGGGGTGGTCGCCCGGCAGCAGGGTCTCTCGTCGAGCGCGGGGGCCTTCTTCGATTCGTCGATCGATCGCCTCTCCGACCTGGTGGTCTTCGGCGGTATCGCCGTTGCGCGCGCTGCCGCAGGTGATGCCGCCGGGACGGTTCTCGTGATGTGGGCGATCACGGCGACCGTGATGACGAGCTATACGCGGGCCTCGGCCGAGAAACGCCTGCACACGCTGAAAGTCGGAATGATGGAGCGTGGCGAGCGCTTCGGCGTACTGATCCTCGGTGCGCTCACCGGCTTCGTGATGACCGCGGTCGTCGTGATCGCGATCGGTGCGACCATCACCTCGGTGCAGCGGGTGCTTGCCGGACGCCGACTCCTCCATGAGCTCGATGCGACCGGAGTGGACCCGACAAGAGAGGAGGCGGCGAGTGGCGGGTGAGCAGGGCGGACCGCGTGGATTCAAGCTGGTCGAGGAAGCGGGCGAATCGCCGGCTTCCGAGATGAGCTTCAGCACGCTGGTGATCTCGCTGGCGAGCTCCGCGCTCGTCCATCTAGGCGTCGCACCCGAGCCCGGTGTCCCCGCGCCCGGGCCCGCGAACCTGCCCCTCGCGCAACAGACGATCGACATCCTCGAGGTTCTGAAGCAGAAAACGCGCGGGAACCTCGACGCCGACGAATCGAACCTGCTCGAGCAGGCGCTGCACGATCTGCACATGCGGTTTCTGGCTGCGCGACGGAGCTAGTCGCAGGTGATCGAACGCCTTGCACCGGCGAAGCTGAACCTCGGCTTGGAGATCCTGCGCAGACGCGCGGACGGCTATCACGAGATCGAGACCATCTTCCTGCCGATTCGGCTCGCGGACCGGCTCGTGATCCGGCGGGGGAGTGCGGGGAGCGGCATCCGGCTCTCGATCTCCGGCGCCGACCTGCCAGCCGATTCCAACAACCTGGTCCATCGCGCGGCGGAGCGGGCCTGCGCGGAGCTCGGTGCATCCGCGGACCTCGAGATCAGCCTCGAGAAGCGAGTGCCGATCGCCGCCGGGCTCGGGGGCGGCTCGTCGGATGCCGCGGCGACGCTGCTCGCACTCGAGTCGCTCTTCGGCCACGCGCTCGGCGGCGAGGCGCGAAGCCGCCTCGCGGTCGGGCTCGGTGCCGACGTCCCCTTCTTCCTCGATCCGAAGCCCGCGTTCGGTCGCGGGATCGGGGAGCAGCTCGAGCCGATCTTCGCCGTGCCGGAGATGCACTGGGTGCTGGTCGCGTTCCCCTTCCCGATCTCGACGGCGCAGGCCTATTCGGAGGCTGCCCGCGAATTGACGCTCCCGCGCGACCCGACTAGTATCGGCGCGCTTCTGGGGCCCGCCGGTCTGCTCGCGTCTCCTCGCAACGATCTCGAAGCGAACGCCGTGCGTCGCCATCCCGAGATCCTGGAGGCGAGGCGAGCACTCGAGAAGGCCGGCGCGCTTGCAACCGGGATGACCGGAAGCGGGCCGACGGTTTTCGGGCGCTTCGCGAGCGAAGACGCGGCGCGGCAGGTGGCCGTTCGAGTCGAGGTACCGGCGGGAGCGAGGACGATTGCAACGAGTTCGCCCGGCAGCGCTACCGCCGAATCCAAAGGGGAGTCCGGCTGGGGCGTAGCCAAGTGGTAAGGCAGCGGCCTTTGGAGCCGCGTATCGGAGGTTCGAATCCTCCCGCCCCAACCAAGCAGCAGACAGGCCAACCCAATGACCAGCAACATCACGAAGATCTTCACCGGAAACTCCAGCCCGCATCTGGCGGCCGCGATCTGCGAACACCTCGATCTCGATCTCGGACGAGTCGAGGTCGGCACGTTCGCCGACGGCGAGACGTCCGTGGACATCGGCGAGAACGTGCGCGGCATGGACGTCTTCGTGATCCAGTCCACGTGCGCGCCCGCGAACAACAACTTGATGGAGCTGTTGATCCTGCTCGACGCGCTTCGGCGCTCGTCGGTCCGCCGTGTCACTGCCGTGATTCCCTACTACGGCTACGCGCGCCAGGATCGGAAAGTGAAGCCGCGCACCCCGATCACCGCGAAGCTCGTCGCCGATCTGATCTCCACCGCCGGGGCCGAGAGGCTGCTCTGCCTCGATCTCCACGCCGGCCAGATCCAGGGTTTCTTCAACATCCCCGTGGACAACATCTACGGCATGCCCGTCCTGCTGCAGCAGATCCGCGCACTCGTACCGTCGCGCGACGAAGTCGTCGTCGTCTCGCCGGACGCCGGTGGCGTAGAGCGCGCGCGCGCGTTCGCGAAGCGGCTCGATGCGAGCATCGCGATCGGTGACAAGCGGCGCGAGCGCAAGGACATTGCCGAGGTCACGCGCATCGTCGGCGACGTCGACGACAAGACCGCCGTCATCGTGGACGACATCGTCAGCACCGGCGGATCGATCGTGCAGACTGCCGAGGCGCTCCGCGAAGCGGGCGCGAAGCGAGTGCTCGCGGCGATCACGCACCCCGTGCTCGCCGGCGAAGCGGTCAAGCGCATCGAGGAATCCTGCATCGAACGTTTCATCACCACCGACACCATTCCGGTGAAGCAGGAAGTCCGCGACAGCGAGAAGTTCGTCATCACGACGGTCGCACACCTCCTCGGTGAAGCGATCCGACGCATCCACAATGAAGAGTCCGTGAGCTCGCTCTTCGTCTGAGTTCGAGCGGAGGGAACCGATATGTCGATCGAAAGACTCGAGCTCGAAGTGAGCCTGCGCGACGGACGCGGCAAGAGCGTCACCCGGAAGCTGCGTGCCGCCGGCCGGATTCCCGCCGTGGTCTACGGAAGCGGAATCGCACCGACGGCGATCGAGGTCGAAAGCCAGGCCCTCGCCAAGGTCCTGCGCGGCGGGGTCAACGCGCTCGTCGATCTGAAGGGCGCGAAGGGCATCGAGGGCAAGCCCGTGCTCGTGAAGGAAGTTCAGCGCGATCCGCTCTCGCGCCGAGTCGTCCATTGCGACCTCTACGCCGTCAATCTGCAAGCGCGTCTCGACGTCGAGGTTCCCCTTCACTTCATCGGAATTCCGCGCGGCGTCGCGCTCGACGGTGGCGTGCTCGAGCCGGTCATCCGCGCGCTCGAAGTCTCGTGCATGCCGCTCGCGATTCCGGAGTCGATCGAGATCGATGTCTCGGATCTCGGCATCGGTGACGCGATCCACGTACGGGACCTCGTGCTTCCCGCCGACGTCGTCTGCAAGACCGACCTCGACATGACGGTCACGCACGTCGTTGCGCCGAGACTCGAAGAGGTCGCCGCTCCCGTCGCCGCCGAGGGCGTGCCCGCCGAAGGCGCGGCCGCTGCGACCCCCGAGGGCGCTGCGCCGGCCGCAGGCGCCGCGAAGTCCGGGGAGTAAGCGCAGGCAGACGCACGATGCTGCTCTTCGTCGGGCTCGGGAATCCCGGGCCTCGTTACGCCGAGACGCCGCACAATGCCGGATTCGCCGTCTGCGACCGCCTGATTGCGAAGCACCGCTTCCCGTCGGCCAACGAGAAGTTCGAGGGGCTCTTCACGCGCGGAAAGATGTCCGGACACGACCTCGGCGTCCTGAAGCCGCAGACGTTCATGAATCTCTCGGGGCAGTCCGTCGGCGCAGCCCTTCGCTACTTGCCGGTCGAGCTCTCGGATCTGGTGGTCGTCGTCGACGAGATGGACATCCCCGGCGGAAAGCTCCGCCTCCGTCGCTCGGGGGGGCACGGCGGCCACAACGGCCTCAGGTCGATCATCGAGCAGCTCGGATCGTCCGACTTTCCGCGCATTCGCGTCGGGATCGGCCGCCCACCCGCGGGCCGGGAGCCGACCGGTCACCTGCTCTCGAAGGTCCAGGCCGAGGAGCGCGATCGCTACTCGGCCACGATCGATCTCGCCGTCGCGGCGCTCGAGATGGTGGCGGGTCAGGGCTTCGAGGCGGCGATGAATCACTTCAACGGGCTGCCCCCCGTCGGCCCCCCCACCACGCCGCCATGAACACCGGCGCCGTCCAGCGTGCCGATCGGACGGCCGCCCCGAGGTGCGCCCGATGCCCGGTGGCATCGCGGAGCGCATCGGACTAGACTGCGCCCGCCGAACGGCACCTTCCTTGGTCCCGGTACCGCCGGGGCCCGACGCCACGAGGAGAGGACGTGCGAGAGTACGAGTTCGTCTACGTGATCCAGCCCGACGCGACCCCCGAGCGCGAGGCGGAGATCCACCAGCGCATCGACCAGGTCGTCGCCGACCAGAATGGGCGCTTCCTGCTGCGCGACGATTGGGGCAAGCGCCGGCTCGCCTACGAGATCAAGAAGTTCCAGAAGGGCCACTACTTCCAGGTGAACTTCCTCGGAGTCGGGAAGGAGATCGCCGAGATCGAACGCCTCATGCGGATCGACGCCGACATCCTTCGCTACCTGTCCGTGCTCGCGAACGAGGATGTGGCGGACGTCGAGACGCGCGTGGTCGAGGCCGCGAAGCAGGCTGCCGAACAGGCGCAGCGCCGCGCGGAACGCGAGGCCGAGCGGGCAGCGCGCGAGGAACGGGACAAGGAGCGCGAGCGCGGCCCTGCCGGCGGCGACGACGACGACGACGAGCCGCGGTATCGCGCCGACGACGAGGACGAGGAGTAAGAGATCATGGTCGACATCATTGCCAAGAGGCCGGCGAAGAAGCGCCGACGCGCCGGGCGCAAGATGTTCTCGCGCCACAAAGTCTGCCGGTTCTGCGCGGACAAAGAGATCGACATCGACTACAAGGATGCGAAGACGCTGCGGATCTTCATCACCGAGCGCTGCAAGATCATTCCCCGCCGGATCAGCGGGAACTGCGCCAAGCACCAGCGCAGGCTGACCACCGCCGTCAAGCGCGCCCGGCATCTGGCGCTGATTCCGTACACGACGGCGCACGTCTAGGGAGACGCGATGGCGACCATCGAGGTGATACTGACCGAGGACATCCACCGGCTCGGAAACGCGGGAGATGTCGTGCGCGTGAAGGCCGGATTCGGGCGCAACTATCTGCTTCCGCAGGGAAAGGCGATGTTGGCCACCGCGTCGCGGGTCAAGCAGGTCGAACACCAGCGGCGCGTGATCGACGAGCTGCAGAAGAAGGCGGTCGCCGGATTCCAGGATCTCGCGCGACGCGTCCTGGCCGTCGACATGACCTTCGAGATGCAGGCGAGCCCGGAGGGAAAGCTCTTCGGCTCGGTCACGAACGCAGACGTCGCCGCGCGCCTGGCGGCCGGAGGGGTCGAGATCGAGCGTCGCAAGATCGTGATCGCCGAGCCGATCAAGGCCACCGGCGATCATGCCGTCGTCGTCCGGCTCCATCGCGAGGTGCAGACGTCGATCGTCGTGAAGGTCGTCGCCAGCGGGGCGTCCACGGAGAGCGAGGAGTCGGAGCCCGAGGGAATGGAGACCGAAGAGCGGCGGGATTTCGGCGACGACGGCTGATCCGCTCGTGTAAGATCCAAGTCGACTTGCGGCGAGGTAGGGGGGCTACTTGCCGAGATCCGTAGATCCACTTCGCGCGATCCCGACGGATCACGACGCCGAGAAGGCCGTGCTCGGCGCGATCCTTCTCGACAGTGACGCGCTCTTCAAGGTCGCGCACCGACTCGATCCGGCGGCCTTCGACCTGCCTCGACACCGAATCGTGTACGAAGCGGTGCGCGAGCTCTCGGAGAAGCAGCAGGGCGTGACCTTGATCACGCTTCGCTCGACGCTCGAGGAGCGCGGCATGCTCGAGCAAGCCGGCGGGGCGGCGTTCCTCTCGCACCTCCTCGACGCGGTGCCCACGGCGGCGCACGTCGAGCACCATGCCGAGATCGTTCACCAGAAGTCGACGGCGCGCGCGCTGATCCGCACCTGTGAGCGGATCGCGGCGCGCGGATACGACGCGCAGGAGAGCGTCTCGCACCTGCTCGAGGATGCCGAGCGTGAGGTGCTCTCGATCGCGATGCACGGAGCGCAACGGGACTTCACCTCCATGAAGGAGGAGATGCAGAGCACGTTCGAGTACATCGAGCGCGTCCAGTCGGGGCAGATCGTCGGCGTGCGAACGGGCTTCGAGGACTTCGACGTGCTCACCGGTGGGCTCAGCGGCGGAGATCTCGCCATCCTCGCCGCGCGCCCGAGCATGGGAAAGACCGCGCTTGCACTGAACATCGCGCGAAATCACGCGATCGACTTCAACGGCTGCGTCGCGTTCTTCTCGCTCGAAATGACCAAACGCGAGCTCGTGTTGCGGCTCCTTCTCGGCGAGGCGCAAGTAGACAACAGCCGCTTTCGGGGCGGCGTGCTCTCGGACAAGGACTGGCGCCGGCTCACGCAGGCCGCGGGCGTGCTCGAAAACGCGCGCATCATGTTCGACGACAGCATGGCGGTCACCGTTGGCGACCTTGCCGCAAAGGCGCGCAGGCTCGACCGCGAGCAGAAGCTCTCGCTGCTCGTGATCGACTATATCCAGCTCGTCTCCGGTCGCGGCAACGGCGAACGGCGCGAGCAGCAGGTGGCCGACATCAGTCGATCGCTGAAGCTGCTCGCGAAGGATCTCGACATTCCGGTGATCGCGCTCTCGCAGCTGAACCGGGGGCCCGAGAACCGCCCGGACAAGCGTCCGCAGCTCGCGGATCTGCGCGAGTCGGGTGCGATCGAGCAGGACGCGGATCTGGTGATGTTCGTCTACCGAGACGAGGTCTACGATTCCGAGAGTCCCGACGCCGGCAAGGCCGAGCTGATCATCTCCAAGCAGCGCAACGGCCCGACCGGTGCGGTGAAGCTGTACTTCGACAAGGAGCACGGCCGCTTCCGGTCGCTCTCGCACCGCACCGACGCACCGCCGCCGGAAGCGGGATTCGACTCCGGTCCGGCGGATGACTGGGGGCCGGCCAGCGGGCGCGGCGACCTGGAGCCTCCGTTCTGAAGCGTCGCGGCGGGGCTCTTCAGCTGCTGAAACCCCGGGCGCTTCGGCCGGGCGATGCGATCGGTGTCTGCGCACCCTCCGGGCCGGTGAATCCCGAGGTCCTCGACGCGTGCCTGGCCTGGCTCGCCGCGCAGGGGCATCCGCTCGTGCTCGGGAAGCATCTGCGCGCGCGCGCCGGACATCTCGCGGGGAGCGACGCGGAGCGATTGGAGGACTTGCTGGTGCTCGTCCGGGATCCGCGCGTCGCCGTGATCCTGTGCGCGCGCGGCGGCTACGGCGTAGGGCGCATCCTGCGCGGCATCCCGGCCGCGGAGCTCCGCGCGTCCAGAAAACTCGTGGTTGGCTACAGCGACGCGACGCTCCTGCTGTCGTTCCTTCACACGTGCGCCGGGCTCACCTCGTTGCACGGCCCCATGCTCGAGCGCGAGGACGTCACGGCCGAGGCGCGCGCTCGCCAGCTCGCGCTGATGCGTGGCGAGCCCGCGGGCCTGGCAGCGCTCTTCGGCCGTGCGGTGCGTGCGGGCGTCGTCGAGGCCCCGCTCGTCGGCGGAAACCTGAAACTGCTGCAGGCGAGCATCGGCACGGAGTGGCAGGTGGATCTGCGCGGCGCCGTCGTCTTCCTCGAGGAGGTTTCCGAGGCGCCGTACGCGCTCGACCGCGCCCTCGTGCACCTGCGCGACGCGGGCGTGCTCGAGGGGGTGCGCGGTGTCGCGCTCGGTCAGCTCGTGCGTTGCGAGTCGGAGCGTTACCCTGGCTCGTCGGCGGGCGAGACCGTGCGTGAGATCCTGTCGGACTGCATCGACGGCCCCATCGTCGAGGATCTTCCATTCGGTCACGTCGCGGACAACCACGCGCTCGGTGTGGGTGTTCGATGTCGCCTGGATGGTGCGCGAGGCGAGCTCAGGCTCCTCGAACCCGTGGTGGAGGTCGATTCGTGAAGCTCGCCGAGGTCAAGCGGCGGCTCGGCAAGGTCGAGCGTGCGATCGAGAAGGCGATCGAGGCCGGTGAACTGCCGGGTGCGGTCGTGATGGCGCAGATGGGTGAGGAACTCGCCTTCACGCACTTCGCGGGTGCCGCGACGCTCGCCCCCGAACGCATCGAAGTTCGCGAGAACACGATCTACGACCTGGCCTCGCTCACCAAGGTCATGGCCACGACGGCCGCGCTGATGCTGCTCGTCGCCGAGCGCCGCGTGGATCTCGATTCGCCCGTCGCGAGCTACCTGCCGTCGTTCGCGGAACGAGGCAAGGAGAAGATCACCGTACGGCATCTGCTCACGCACAGCTCGGGTCTGCGGCCCTGGCGCGCGTATCACGCGGATCTCGCCGAGCGCGACCGCCGGCGCGGCGAGCACGTCGTGGGAACACGGGACGGCAAGGCGCGAGATCACGAACCGCGTCGTTGCGCAGCTCGCCGGTTCACGAGCCGGGCGAGGCGTCGGTCTACGGCGATCTCGACTTCATCGTGCTCGGCGCGCTCGTCGAGTCGCTCGCGGGCGAGGATCTCGACGTCTTCTGCGAGCGCCGGATCTACCAACCGCTGGGACTGGTCGACACGCGCTTCAACCGGCTGCCCTACGGCGGCGAGCGCGCGCGCTACGCCGCCACCGAGCAGTGTAGCTTGTCGCGAACGCGTGCTCTGGGGCGAGGTCCACGATCCCAACGCCTGGGCGATGGGCGGGGTGGCGGGCCATGCGGGTCTCTTCGGGACCGCTGCGCGACGTGATGCGATTCGGCCAGGAGATGCTCGCGGCCGATCGCGGCGAGAGCGCGATCTTCCCGGCCGAAGTCGCGCGCGAGTTCTTCCGTCGTCAGGAGATCGCACCGGGAAGCGACTGGGCGCTGGGCTGGGATACGCCGACGCGCGGACAATCGACGTCCGGCGAGCACTTCTCGAAGCGCTCGATCGGGCACACCGGATTCACCGGCACGAGCCTGTGGATCGACCTCGAGCGCGGCATGGTGATCGTGCTCTTGTCGAATCGAATCCACCTCGTCGCGAAGCGCAGCCGATTCGAGCTTCGCCCGCAGGTCCACGACCTGATCTGGGAGGCGTTCCTTGCGGCTTGAGGTCCCACCGATCGAGAGCATCCGGCACGTGCATCTGGTGGCGATCTGCGGCACGGCGATGGGTTCGCTCGCCGCGATGCTGGTCGATCGCGGGTTTCGTGTGACCGGTAGCGACAGCGACGCGTATCCGCCGATGAGCGATCAGCTTCGCGCGGCCGGGATCGAGGTGCAGAAGGGCTTCGCCCCCGAGCACGTCCTGTCGGACCGTCCCGATCTGGTCGTGATCGGCAACGCCGTCCGTCGCGAGAACCCCGAGGCGCGCGCGGCCATCGACGGCGGCATCCCGTACGTGTCGTTCTGCGACGCGATCCACCACTTCTTCCTGCGCGGGAAGCACAGCGTGGTGATCACCGGCACGCACGGCAAGACCACGACGACGAGCATCGTCGCGTGGATGCTGACGCACGCGGGACGCGATCCTTCGGCGCTGATCGGGGGCGTGTTCGCGAACTTCGCGGGCAGCTTCCGGCTCGGCGAGGGGCCGGAGTTCGTGATCGAGGGCGACGAGTACGACACCGCGTTCTTCGACAAGACGCCGAAGTTCCTCCACTACGACGCGCGCACGCTGCTCGTGACGTCGGTCGAGTTCGACCACGCCGACATCTACGGATCGCTCGATCAGATCCAGGACGCGTTCCGCACGCTCGTCGCGCAAATTCCCGACGGACGGCGTGATCATCGCGGCGAGCGACGCCGATTCGGTGCGAGAGGTCCTCGTCGGAGCGAAGGCCAGAGTCGAGGGCTACGGCTTCCGCGATGGTGCGGTCTGGCGCGTCTCCGACGTCGCATTCGATCCCGAAGGCACGCAGTTCACCGTCTGGCGCCGCGACGAGCGCGTCGCCCGCGTGCGCATGCCGATGCACGGCCGACACAACGTCGAGAACGTGCTCGGTGCGATCGCGGTGTGCGCGAGCCTCGGCGTGGCACCCGAAGCCGCTTCGCGCGGCGATGGCCGAGTTTCGCGGCGTGAAGCGGCGGCAGGAGCTGCGCGGCGAGGCCGGAGGCATGGCGGTGATCGACGACTTCGCCCACCACCCGACGGCGGTACGCGAGACGGTCGCGGCGATCCGCTCACGCTATCCCGATCGCAAGCTCTGGGCGATCTTCGAGCCGCGCACCAACACGAGCCGCAGGCGATTCTTCGAGAACGACTTCGCCGACGCGCTCGCGGCCGCGGACGAGGTGATTCTCGCGGGCGTGTTCCGCTCGGACGCGTTGGCCGAGGACGAGCGAATGCGCCCCGAGAAGGTGATCGAACGCATTCGCGAGGCGGGGAAGAAGGCGAGCTACCTGGCCGAGGTGGATGAAATCATCGAGCACCTCGTCCGCAACAAGACGGGTCGTGACGTCGCGCTCGTCATGTCGAACGGCGGCTTCGGCGGAATCTGGGATCGGCTGCTCGCGCGCCTGAAGCAGGCCTAGATCGCGGCTACTCGGCGACCGTGTCGCCCGAACCTCCGAAGTCCTTCGGGAAGTCCCGGAACTTCGGCAAGCCGTCGCGGACCGCGAGCACCTTCTCGCCGTAGTGCACGTGAAGCGTCGGCTTGAACGTGAATCCGGCGATCGTGCCGGCCGGGACGTCCACCAGCCCGATCGCGGGATGCCCGACCAGAACCGGACTCCCACAGGTCTTGCAGAACTGACGGTGGCTGGCCTCGGTGCGCTTGATCAGACCCAGATTCCCCGCTCCCTTGACCACGCGGACGTTTCCCGCTGGCCAGAGACTGGCCGCGTGGATCGGGGCGCCGAGCCAGCTGCGGCAGGAGTCGCAGTGGCAGAACGCCTGGACGTTCGGCTCGCCGTCGAGCTCGAGCTCCACCGCGCCGCAGAAGCAGACGCTCTTGTGTCGAATCGGGGCCATCGGACATCTCCACTTCGAATTCAGGTCGAGACAGGCTACACCCGCCAATCCCGGCCTGCTCGGCTATCCTTCGCGCCCCTACATCGGGAGAGACGACGCAGCCATGCAAGCCAACGAGCTCCGACGCGGGATGAACGTCATGATCGACGGTCGCCCGTTCCGTGTTCTCGAATCCGAGATCCGCTCGCCCGGAAAGGGCCGCGCGTTCATCCAGGTGAAGCTGCGAAGCATCCTCGACGGCACGCAGCGAGAGATCAAGTTCTCGACCGCGGATCAGGTCGAGGAAGCCGCGATCGAGTCACGCGAGATGGACTACCTGTATTCCGATTCCGACGGCGCGAACTTCATGGACACCGAGAGCTACGAGCAGACGAGCTTGTCGGACGAGGTTCTCGGCGAGGCGAAGCCCTGGCTCGCGGAAGGCATGAAGTGCTGGGTCGAGACCCTCGACGGGAACCCGATCGGGATCACGCTTCCGAAATCGATCGAGGTCACGGTGCGCGAGGCCGAGGCGACACTGAAGGGCCAGACCGCGGCGAAGTCCAGCAAGCCGGCGGTTCTCGAGAACGGTGTCGCGATCCAGGTGCCGTCGTTCATCGAGTCCGGTCAGCGCATTCGCGTCGACCCGAGCGAGAAGCGCTATCTCGAGCGCGTGAAGTAGCCCAGGCCGAGGATCCGTGCGCCGCCGCCGAGCGGCATCGCGTTCGCGATGGCACTCGCGACGAAATCCTTCGCACCGCGAACGGCATCGAGAAGCGCCTCGCCGCGCGCGAGCCGCGCCGCGATCGCGGCGGAGAGCGCGCATCCCGTGCCGTGCACGGGAGCCCCGCCGACGCGCTCGCCGTGAAGCCACGTGACGCCTTCGGGTGTCGCGAGCAGGTCGTCGGCGGGGCCGTCGGCGTGACCTGCCTTCACGAGCACGGCGTGCGCACCCGCTTCGAGCAGCACCTGTGCCGCCCGAAGGGGATCGCTCTCGCCGGTGAGCGCCTCCGCTTCGGGCAGGTTCGGGGTCACGAGTGCCGCGCCGGCGACGATGCGCTCGACCAGGCTTCGCCATGCCCGGCGTTCGAGGAGAAACGAGCCGTCACTCGCGCGCAGAATCGGGTCGACGACACGGGGGATGTCGGCGTAGCGGTCGAGAGTGTTCGCGACGGACAAGAGCACGTCGTCCGAGGCGAGCATTCCGAGCTTGATCGCCTGGGGGCGGATGTCCGAGAGAAGCATTGCGAGCTGCTCGCCCACGATGTTCGGGAAGACCGGGAGCGTCCGGTGCACGCCCTTCGTCGTCTGCACGGTGAGCGCGGTCGGCACCGCCATCCCGTGCACGTCGTGGCGCGCGAACACCTGCAGATCCATCTGCAACCCGGCGCCACCGGTCGGATCGGAACCGGCGATCGAGAGCGCGATCGCAGGCGCGGCTCGCGTCGTCACCATCTCCGCGCACCGATGGGAACGACCGGGATCTGCGGGGACGACGAGAGCTCGAAGGAGTCGATCGGGGCACCCGAGAGGTCGTAGGCGTTCCAGACCAGCCGACCGGGCGAGACATCGAGGATCGCGAAGTGGTGCACGGGCTCGGCGACCGTGATGAAGGGCCAGCCCGGCGGGATCAATACGGTGTCGAGCGCACCACCCGCGCCACCCACGACCGTGTAGGTGATCCCGTTCTGCACGCCGCGTTGGTAGCAGTGCGCGTGACCGCTGATCACCAGGTCCACCCCGTACTGCTCGAGAATCGGAACCCAGACGTCCCGGACGTGCGGCTCCCCGTTCCAGCCGGGCTGATCCCAGAGATTCGTGTAGGGTGGGTTGTGAAGCACGGCGACGCGGAACTCGGCGTTCTGTGAAGCCGGCGACGCGAGCTCGGCGCGCAGGTAGTCGTCCTGAGCCGGCGCGACGATGTTCGCGAACAGAAAGACGAATCGCACGCGTCCGATCGTCTCTGCGTACCAGAGCCCGTTCTCGGGAAGCCAGTGGTAGGCGAGGGCGGGAGGTGAGCTGCCGTCGTGGTTTCCGCGCGCGAGGAGAACCGGTGTGCGCTGGCCCAGATTCTGTGCCGCCGCGAACGGATCGAAGTACTGCGTCTGCCACTCCGAGAGCACCGCCGCGTTCTGCACCGTGTCGCCGGCGTGTCCGATCACGTCGGGCGCGAAGGGCACGATTCGCTCGAGCACCGACAGGAAACTCGTCCCCGCGGAATTCTGATTGTCGGAGATCCAAGCCATGCGGAAGCTCGAGTCCGCGAGCGGCGCGGTGCGCACCGGGTAGGTTCCGCTCGTCGTCGGCCCGCTGCGCACGCGATAGACGTACGGTGTTCCCGGCGCGAGTCCCGTCGCGATCGCGCGATGCACGAATCGATCCGCCGCAAGGACGATCGTCTCATGCGCGAACACCGAGTTCTCGGCCGGGCTCGAGATCCCGAAGTCGAGCGCGTTCACCGTCCCGCCGGGATTCGCGTCGGTCTCCCACTGCACGCGAAGCTCGTTCGTTCGAAAGCTCTGCGGCACCGGCAGCTTGCGGAGAGCCTGAGCGGCGGCCGGCAACGCCGGCAGCAGCGCGAGAACGACCCCCAAGAGCCCTCGGGCGAGGCGATGCACGCCTCTATGCTACGCGCTCTTCCCCGGCGGAGGGGCCATCAGGGTCAGCACTACCGCACGTTCGTTCGAATCGTTCAGCAAGCCGTGCACCTCGCCCGATGGCGCGATCGCCGCCTCGCCCGCCGCGAGTGTCTTCTCCTCGTGGCCGACGCGCACGCGGACCCGGCCGTGCGTCACCAGATAGACCTTGTCGCAACCGTCGTGCGCGTGCGGGGTCTGCGACTGGCCGGGCTCCAGACAGTACAGGTCGAGGAAGAACCGCTCCGACGCGAAGAGTCCGACCTTCTGGAGCTTCGCGGTCGAGAACGACCAGGCCGACTCGCTCCAGCGCGCGACCTTCATCAGGGCGTGTTGACCCACTCGAGGTTTCCGCCGAGCACGGGCGGCGCCTCGACGGCGAGCAGCGCCAGCTTGCGCGCCACCCGCCCGGCGATTTCCTGGAACTCGCGCGCGGCGGGGGAGTCGGGCGCGGAGGCGACGGTGGGTTTTCCCGCATCGCCAGCAGTGACCACGTCGGGCTGAAGCGGCAACCGGCCGATCACTTCGGTACCGAGCTCCTTCGCGGCGCGCTCGCCTCCGCCCTCACCGAAAAGTGTATGTCGCTTCTCGCAGCCGTCGCAGACGAAGTAGCTCATGTTCTCGATGATCCCGAGCACCGGTACGTTCACGCGCCGGAACATCTGCAGGCCTTTGCGCGCGTCGATCAGCGACATCTCCTGCGGCGTCGTCACGATCACCGCTCCGGCCAGCGGCGCGGTCTGGCAGATCGTCAGCGCGGCGTCGCCGGTCCCCGGCGGCAGGTCGAGGATCAGGTAATCGAGCTCGCCCCACTTCACGTCGGCGAGGAACTGGCGGATCACGCCGTGAACCATCGGGCCGCGCCAGATCACCGGGGAGTCGTCGCCGGCGAGGAATCCGATCGACATCAGCCGCAGGCCGAGCTTCTGCAGCGGCACGATCTTCTTGTCGGGCGTCACCTGTGGGCGACCGCTGATGCCGAGCATGAGCGGAATCGAGGGGCCGTAGATGTCGCAGTCGAGCAGGCCGACCTTCGCGCCGGTCGTCGCGAGCGCGACGGCGAGATTGACGGCGACGGTCGATTTGCCGACGCCGCCCTTGCCGCTCGCGACCGCGATCACGTTCTTCACGGACTCGAGGCCCTCGGGTCGCGCGTGGTTCGTCGATCCGCGCGTCTGCGAGGTCATCGTCACCTCGACCTCGCGGACACCGGGAAGCCGAGCGACCGCCGCACGGGCGTCCGACTGGAACTTCTCCTTCACCGGGCACGCGGGCGTCGTCAACTCGATCGCGAACGAGACGCGCCCGCCCTCGACGCGGATGTTCTTGACGAAGCCCAGATCGACGATCGAGCGCTTGAAATCTGGATCCTGGATCGGGCGGAGGGCGTCGAGGATCTCGGACTCGGAGGGGTTGGCCATGTCGTACTCCCTGGCGGGCTGCACAGTTACCAAAGCGTACTTCTTCGTCAAGATTCCCGCCCGGGGCTCGATACGGCTAGAATCGCCCGCGGGGAGAGGACGTGAGCAAGAGCGCGTACGAGCGCATATGGTCGGTGGTGCGCCGCATTCCCCGGGGCCGCGTGGCGACCTACGGTCAGGTCGCGCGCATGGCCGGTTTGGCGCGGCATGCGCGGATGGTCGGCTACGCGCTGCACGCGTTGGCCGACGAGACTTCGCGTTCCGTGCCCTGGCAGCGCGTGGTCAACGCGCAGGGCCGGATCTCCGCGAGATCGTTCGCGGGCAGCGAGATCGACCAGCGCCGACTGCTCGAGCGCGAGGGCGTGGATTTCGATCCGCGCGACCGCGTCGATCTCGCCCGTTTCGGCTGGCGCCGGACCGCTCCGCGCGGGCGGCGCTAGCGTTGGCCGATCTCAAGGAGCGCGAGAAGGCGCTGCTCGGGCGGCTGTCGCGAAGTCAGAAGCCGATGGCGATCGCGGGAGTGGTCATCGCGCTCCTCGGTGCGGCGTACCTCGTCTGGGCCGTGACACGCTTCGATCCGTTCGTCGATCCGCGCGAGAACCCGGGCTTCGACTGGCCGGTCGCACGCCTCGCGTTCCTGTTCGAGCGCGGGCAGTTCATCGTCGAGAACGCGGTGCCCGAGACGGCGGTCGAGGATCGGCTGCTCCGACGACTGGCGCGGAACATGACCTTCTCTTCCGGCGTCATGGTGCTCTTGCTGAGGATCGCCATCGGCATGCTCGCGGTGGTCATGGGCTTCGCGATGGTGACGGTCGTGGTCGAGCGTGCGCGCCTGCTCGCGATGATTCGCAGTCTCCGGGAGTGAACATGCCAAGGCGGCTTCGCTTCGGGCTCTGGTACGACTTCCGAAACCCGCCCCGCTGGCGCCAGGATCCATCCCGGCTCTACCGAGGAATCGTCGACCAGTGCGTGCGGGCCGAAGCACTCGGCTGGGACGACGTCTGGCTCAGCGAGCACCACTTCATCGACGACGGCTACACACCGTCGATGCTTCCGCTCGCCTGTGCAATCGCGGCGCGCACTCGCACGATCCAGATCGGCACGAGCGTACTCCTGCTCCCTCTTCACGATCCGCTGCGTGTCGCCGAGGATGCCGCCACCGTCGACGTGATGAGCGGCGGGAGGTTTCAGCTCGGCGTCGCGGGTGGATATCGAAAGGGCGAGTTCACGGGGTTCGGAGTTCCGTCGAGCGAGCGCGCCGCGCGCATGAACGAAGCGCTGCCGATCCTGCGCCGGCTCCTCGCGGGCGAGCGCGTAACGACCGGGGATGCGCGCTTCTACCGCTACACCGACGTGGATCTCCGCCCCCTGCCGATTCAGAAGCCGATGAAGCTCTGGGTCGGGGGTCTCGGAGCCCGCGGTGCGTCGCGCCGCGCGACTCGGAGACGCGTACATCTCGACCGGTCCGATCGCGCAGCTCGCATCGATCTATCACGACGAGCTTCGTCGCCTCGGCCGGGACCCCGAAGAGCACGAAATTGCCTCGGGCCTGACGTGGTTGCTCGTCTCGCGCGATCCCGAGCGGCGATGGCGCGAGGCCGAGGAGCATTTCCTGTACCAGATCAATCTCTATGCGAAGTGGTTCGGTGAAGCAGGGATGCAGATCGCCGCGGTCGCGAAGAGCCGGGCCGATCTCGCGAGCCGCGGCGCGATGATCGTTTCACCCGAGCAAGCCGTCGAGGCGATCCGACGCTACGCAGCCGAGCAGCCGATCACGCGCTTCTACGGCTGGACGCTGCCGCCGGGGCTCCCCCCCGAATGGGCGGATGAGCACCTCGAACTGTTCGCGCGCGAGGTGATCCCGAACTGCCGGGAGGTCCAGCCGTTCTAACAGCGGATCCGGGAAGTTGCCGGCGGCTGAACCCCGGCGAGCGGAATCTCGTCTGCGAAAGCCGATACGGGATCCGAGTGGGAGTTCCCGGGAGTTCGTTCCCTGCGGGTGGCACACGGCTGATAGGATGGGGCTCCACCCCCGTCGGCGCCGATTCCCCGGATCGATCCACCTTCCGATGGAGTTCCTCAACCTGATCCCGAGCCGGCTCGCCACAGTCACGCTCTGGGTCGCGAGCGCGTTCGCGCTGTTCGTGCCGGGAGCGATGCGTTCGGCCGCGGATACGGTCACGTTCGAGTCGGCGGCCGGCTACAACGACCCGAACATCCCCTATCCGGGTGGGCAACAGCATGGCCCCTACGATTGGATCGAGGGGGACGTGCGCGTCGTGGGCACCTGGGCGACGAACGTCGCGACTCCCGGCGCCGGCTATCTCCAGGGCCACACCCACATCGTCTCGAGCGGCCCGGTCTACCTCGGGCAGACCGGCAACTACATCTACTCGCACGCTTGGAACAGCGATCTCCAAGGCCTCTACATCCACTTCGAGGACAACCGGCCGTTCCGGCTCTCGTCGCTGCGCTACCGGCTCGGGAATCGCGTCTGGGAGGAGTCCTTCCCGAATGGATTGCCGTGGTCCTGGGGCTCGAACGACGGTCAGCTCCTGATCGCGGAGACGTTCGACCCGACACTGACTCCGTTCTCCGTCTTCGAAGCGCAGTTCACGCCGTTCCCGGTCGACGACGGCTCGGTGCATCCGACCAATCCGGACAGCCCGGCCCCCACGAGCCCGTTCCGAACGCTCACGTTCGACCAGTTCAACAACGTGACGGCGGTCTACATCACCAACTCGGTGGCGCGCGTCTTCGTGGACAGCTTCGTCCTCGATCCACCGATCCAGACGATCTGTTCGAACGGTCTCGACGACGACGGAGACGGCGCGGCCGACTTTCCGGCCGATTCGGGTTGCGCCAGCGCGAACGACGCGTCCGAGCGCGGGCCCGGTCTGATCTGTGACGACGACATCGACAACGATGCCGATGGCGTGGCGGACTTCCCGGCCGACGCCGGCTGCACGAGCCCGGCCGACACGTCGGAGCGCGAGTCGACGCTGATCTGTGACGACGGGTTCGACAACGACGGCGACGGCGTCGCCGACTACCCCTTCGACCTCGGCTGCACGTCGGGTACGGACGATTCGGAGCGGGATGCGGCTCGGGTCTGCGACGACGGGGTCGACAACGACGGCGACGGCGACTCGGACTTCCCGGCGGACGCCGGCTGCACGAGCGCGGCCGATGACTCGGAGCGCGACGCGACGCGCGTCTGCGACGATGGCCTCGACAACGACGGCGACGGCGACTCGGATTTCCCGGCGGACGGCGGGTGCGCTTCGGGCGCGGACGATTCGGAGCGGGACGCCGCACGCGTCTGCGACGACGGTCTCGACAACGACGGCGACGGCGACTGCCGACTTCCCGCTCGACGCCGGCTGCACGATCGCGCGCGGACGATTCGGAGCGGGACGCGGCTCGGGTCTGCGACGACGGGCTCGACAACGACGGCGACGGCGACTCGGACTTCCCGGCGGACGCCGGCTGCACGAGCGCGGCCGATGACTCGGAGCGCGACGCGACGCGCGTCTGCGACGACGGCCTCGACAACGACGGCGACGGCGACTCGGATTTCCCGGCCGACGGCGGCTGCACTTCGGGCGCGGACGATTCGGAGCGGGACGCGGCGCGGATCTGCGACGATGGTCTCGACAACGACGGCGACGGCACTGCGGACTTCCCGCTCGACGCCGGCTGCACGAGCGCCGCCGATGACTCGGAGCGCGACGCGACGCGCGTCTGCGACGACGGCCTCGACAACGACGGCGACGGCGATCGACTTCCCCGCCGACCCCGGCTGCGCGATCGCGGCCGATGACTCCGAGCGCGACGCGACGCGCGTCTGCGACGACGGCCTCGACAACGACGGCGACAGCGATTCGGACTTCCCCGCCGACGCCGGCTGCATCGAGCGCGGCCGACGATTCGGAGCACGACCAACGCGCGCCTGCGACGACGGTCTCGACAACGACGGCGACGGCACTGCGACTTCCCGCTCGACGCCGGTTGCACGAGCGCCGCCGATGATTCGGAGCGCGATGCTGACGCACGTCTGCGACGATGGCCTCGACAACGACGGCGATGAGCGCTTCCGACTTCCCCGCCGATGCGGGCTGCTCGGGCGGCGCGGACGATTCCGAGCAGGACCCGGCGTTGCCCTGCGACGACGGTCTCGACAACGACGGGGATTTCGCGACGGACCATCCCGCCGACGAAGGCTGCACCGCCAGCACGGACCCATCCGAACGCGAGCCGACGCGGATCTGCGACGACGGCCTGGACAACGACGGCGATCTCGCGATCGACTTCCCGGCCGATCACGGCTGCACATCCGGCTCGGACGACTCGGAGCGCGAGAGCGGCCACGTCTGCGACGACGGTATCGACAACGACGGCGACGTCTTCGTCGACTTCCCGTTCGACTCGGACTGCGCGGACATCGACGGCGGATCCGAGGGCGAATCCGTCGCGCCCGAGGTGCCCTCGGTGGGTGGGCCGTGGCGTTGGCTGCTCGGCGCGGCGCTTCTGGCCACGCTCCTCGTCGCCTACGCCGGCAGGCGGGGTGGGCGCACGCTCGGTTGAAGCCGGTGCCGCTTCTAGGGAACCTCTGACTTGAAGAACGACGCGAGGTCCTGACCGGAGATCTGCTCCGCGATCTCCCGGACGCGCGCCGTCGTGACGGTACCGCCTTCCTGCACGAGCTGGCGCGCGACGTCATCGAGACTGCGGGCTTGATCGGTGACGTCGCGAATGCGCCCATCGAGTGCGCGCAGCACCGTCACGGCGCGCGCGGTACCGGCGCCCGAAACGGTTCGGCTCCGCAGGTGCGCGGCCTCGGTGCCGCGTTCGGCGAGGAACTCGTACGCCCTCTGCAACCGCTCGGGCGACACCGTCTCGGATCGGCCGAGCGCCTGAAGCGAGTAGTACTCGGCCATTCCCTCGATCGCCCAGTCGCCATCGAAACCGGGTTGCAGGCGAAGCGCAGTGTGTATGACCTCGTGCAGGATCGGGCTCGTACCGTCCTCGCTGATCAACGGACGGTGCGCGTGCAGGAAGAGCGAGCCCGGACCCGAGAGTCCACCGCGCCACATCGGATCCCCCGCCGAAACGATCAGCAGCCGATCGGGGAGCGATCCGAACGCATCGCGCAGCGTCGGCAGCGTCCAGCGGAGAAGCGCGAGGATGTCCTGGCGATGAACACCGGCGCCGCGCGGACCCGCGATCGAGATGCGAACCCCCGCGACTTCTTCGCGGATCACCCCGAGCACTCCCGCGATCATCCAGCCCGTCGGACGATCGAAGCGGCGCCCGGGATGTTCGACGCGATACTCCCCGCCGCGCATCTTTGCGTAGGGCGTCGCGATGCTCCAGCCCTCGGGAAGGCGAACGCGGAGCCGGGTCCGAGAGCGCGCTCCGTCCGCCGTGGTGCTCACGTGCGCCGGAGGCACGAGATCCTCACCGCGAAAGATCGCCCAGGTCTTCGCGCAACGAGCATCGTAACGGCGCGGGTCGCGGAGATGGTCGATCCTGAAGACATACTGGAGCCTTCCGCCGGAGGGCGGCGGCGTCCACGTCACGTGAGCGCCCTCCGTGGCGATCTTGCCGTCGCCACGGAACAGCAGATGTCGCTGCGGATCGATCCGGAAGCGGACCCATTCCAGGTTCTTCGAACCGCGGCCGACCGCGAGCGTGACGTGCGCGGCGCGCTCCGTGGGCACGATCCGGGCGGTGACGTCCAAGTCGTAGATCAAGGACTTCGGGGTCGGAGCGGGGATCGGCGCGGTCGGCTGCGTCTGCTGCGCCCGGGCGGACGCGACACCGAACTGCGACGAAGCGCAGAACAGCGCGAGCGATAGGATTCCTGCTCTCAATTCCGTCGCTCCTCTCTCGCCTCGCGCGAGATCTCGGCGCCGAGCGCGATCCGTTCGGGCCAGGTCATTCCCGGTCGGACGCGCGCGTTCACCGCCTCGAGCCGCGGGGCGAGGCCCATCTGGTTCGCGATCTGGATCGCGAGTCCAGGTCGGGCATTCAGCTCCAAGATCAGCGGGCCGTGATGCGCATCGATGACGACGTCCGCTCCGACGTAGCCGAGCTCGGTCTGGTCGCTCGCACGCACGGCGATCTCGAGCGTGCGTTCCCACTCGGGAATCGCCCGGCCGACCACCGGTTCGTGCGTATCGGGATGCACCGGAACCGGGCGTCCGTCGAGCACCGCATGGTTCGTGCGACCGGTGTCGATCTCGATGCCCGCGCCCACGGCACCCTGGTGCAGATTCGCGCGGCCGCGCGAGCGCTGTGTCGGCAGTCGCGTCATCGACATCACCGGCACCCCGCGATAGACGACGACGCGTATGTCGGGCACGCCTTCGGTCGTGATCGTGGCGAACTCCTGGTGAACCTCGAGCCGCTCCTCGGCGAACGCGACGTCGGGCTGTCCACCGAGTGCGTAAGCGCCCGAGATGATGCTCGCGGAGTGGTAGAAGAGCGCACGGCGTTCGATCCAGCGTCCGCCGGGTCGCCGGAACCATTCCCCGTCACGCTCGAGCACGACGAGGATTCCGTTTCCCATCGCTCCGTGCGCGGGTTTCAGCACGAACGACGCGTACGCGTCGAGCTCGCGCAGCATCTTGCCCACCTCGGAGTGCACGCGCGCCACCGCGAGCACCGGTGCCGTCGGGATGCCCGCGTCGCGCAGCAGGCGCTTGGTCTCGAGCTTGTCGTCCACGCGTGGGTAGAAGCGCCGTGGATTCCAGCGCATCGTGAATTCACCGTTGCGCCGATTCATGCCGAGAACTCCCGCGGCGCGCAGCCGGCCTGCGAGCGTCATGGCACGCCCTCGTCGATCTGGCGCGCGAACGAGCGGAATCTCCAGAGTTCGGCCAGTCGGTAGCCGGTGTAGCCACCGATCGCGACCAGCGCCCCCATCGTCGAGATCACGAGCTCGGGAAATCCGAACATCACGTGGACGAGGGCATCGAGACGAAAGACCGGATAGATGCAGACCGCGATCAACGTCGATGACGCGAGCCGGCGCACGGCCGCGCCTGGACCCTCTTCTGCGGACGTGATCGAGTAGCGCTCGATCAGCATCGTCAGGATCACGACCGGGAACAGGATGCTCGCGAACAGATCCTTCACCTCGTAGCTGCGTCCGAGCAGCGACTGGGCGATGATCGCGAGAACGACGACGCAGAGCAGCACGCCGAGTCGCGGGACGAGCAGGAGCTGCAGCCGATCGAGAAAGAGCCGCGAGACGATGCCGAGCGCGATCACGGACCCGACCAGCGAGAGCCCGAGCGACAGGGACAGATCGCGAAGCGCGAGGGCGATCAGGAGCGGCATGAACGTCCCGAACGTTCGCAGGCCGACCAGGTTCCGGAAGACCGAAATGATCAGCGCGCCGATCGGAAGCAGCAGGAGGATCCGAACCGCCTCCTGCGAACCGACGGGCAGCCGGTACAGCGAGACGGCGGCGAGCAGCGGATTCGACGGCACCATGAAGGAGGCGACCTCCTTCGCGTCGAGTGATTCGCGCAGCACGCGGTAGCGCGAGGAGATCGCTTCGAGCCCCGTTTCCTCGATCAGCGTCGAGCTTCCCGAGCGAAGCAGGAGGATGTTCGCGGGCCGCGAGCCGAAGAACCCGAGCGTCGGCGACAGCGGAATCCAACGGCCGCCCACCCACACCTCGACCCAGACCGTTTCTCTCGCGTCGCGCTGCGCGTGCAGCCTCAAGCCCGCCGCGAGGCGCGCCGGGAATCCGACCGCGCGCAG
Source organism: uncultured delta proteobacterium (assembly GCA_963704165.1). GTDB lineage: Bacteria > Myxococcota_A > UBA9160 > SZUA-336 > SZUA-336 > VGRW01. The sequence goes on from CAVPHD010000005.1 coordinate 154,918, forward strand.
GAGAGAGACGAGCAGCCGCGACTTCCCGACCTGGCTGCCCTCGCCGGCGGCGAGCGTGAGCAACGCGTCCGAGCTGCCGGTGGTGGCCGTGAGGATCTCGTCGGTCACGTAGCCGAGCAGCGTCCGCATCTGACCGAGGGGGTCGTTCGGCGCGGGCGGTGCGATGCTCGCGACCAACTCCCGGATCTCGGGAGCGTCGACCGGGAAGCGCGACGACGCGCGGGTATGGGCCGCGACGATGTCTTTGGTGGGCTTCTGCGCGAGATCGGTCGGAATCGGCAGGGGAATGTCGGCGAGCTGGACGCGAAATGTGTGCGAGATGCTGTGCACGCCATCGAACTTCCCGCTCCACACTCCGGTTCGTTGGCCGCGCTCGTTTCGGATCGTGAACACCAGCCGATCGGAGGTCTGCCGCTCGTCGAAGATCTCCTGCTCGGCATCCGCGGAGGGCAACGCGACCCGTACGCTGCCGCGCTGTCCAGATCCGCGCGCCTCGAGCTCGAGCTCGACCCGCCACAGGTTCTCGACGTTCGACGGCAGGATCGGAAGCTGCAGAACGAGCGTCTTCCAGGCGAAAATCGACAGACCCAGCGCCGCGAGCACGCTTCCGGTGACCGTCGCTGCTCGATTCACGCGCAAGCCCCCGTGCTAATCCGGCCGCTCCTCGAGCTCGGTGCGTGCGGCGCTCAGACCTTCGTCCACGGTGGGCAGCAGGGCGGCCGGGACGTTGGCATTGCGATCCATCGGCTCGTCGGTTGCGATGTGGAAGGCGGCGAAGCCCGGCATCACGAGCTGATCGAGCGCGATGCCGATCACTCGTCCTCGATGGGACGAGCGGATCGTGGACTTCTCGTTCGAGATCGGATCGAAGACGGTGCCTAGCACCTGGTTCGCCTTCACCATGTCGCCGAGCTTCGCGCGCGACGCGAGGATTCCGCCGTCGTCCACGCGGATCCAGCGCGCGCGGTAGTAGAGCGCGGGTTCAGGAGTCTCGGCGCTCTTTGCCGTTCGCATTCCCAGCTGCACCAACATCCGCTCGACGCCGCGCACTCCGCGCTCGATCTCGTCCGACTGGAAGCGCATCGGCTCCCCGGCCTCGTAGGTGATCGCGGGGATGCCGGCCTCGCTCGCCGCGCGTCGCAGTGTTCCGAAGCGGCCCTCGTTGTGGATCGCGATCTCGCTGCCGAAGGCGCGCGCGAGCCTCAGGATCTCGGGCCGGCGCAGATCGCCGCGCACCTGCGGCAGATTCGTGCGGTGGAACGATCCGGAATGCACGTCCACGAGCGCGTCACAGCTGCGGATCACGCGCTCGAAGAGCGAATGCGCGAGCCGCGCGGCGCTCGAGCCACGCGGCCTGCCGGGAAAGAACCGGTTCAGGTCGCGCCGATCGGGCATGTACCGCGAGCTGCGTCGGAAGGCGGCGAGGTTCACGATCGGAATCCCGACCAGCGTGCCCTTCAGCTCGTCGGGTTTGGAGCGGTCGAGTGTACGGCGCACGACCTCGATGCCGTTCAGCTCGTCGCCGTGAATGCCGGCCGTCAGGCAGAGAACCGGCCCCGGGAGCGTGCCTGCGACGACGATCACCGGTGTGGTGGCGTCCTCTCCGACGAACGTCTCGGACACCGGGAGCGGCAGGCGACGCTGGTCGCCGGGCGTGATGGGTTGGCCGAGGAGCTCGAGCGACTCCGTCCGGGCAGTCCCCGCCCAGAGCGCCAGGGACGCGAGCGCGGCGATTCTCAGGCGACGAATGGACTTCCCGTGCATGCGAGGGGCGGATTCCAGCCCACTTTTCCCGCCGCCGCCAGATCTGCGCGCCCTCCTCGGGGCTCGAACCGGATCAGGGCTTGAGCAGGAGGCGGATTCCGTTTCGCAAGGTGGCTTCACCCAGGTTGACGCCGGTGTCCGCGAGAGACATCGCGCCGATCCCGAGCGCGAGCAGGAGCGCCGCGGTCTGGCCGGGCTCGAGGTCGCGCCGTACCTCGCCGTTCTCCTGGGCACGCTCGACCAGCTTGCCGAGTCGTACGCCGGCCTCGCGGGAGATCTCCGCGAATCGCTGCATGAGCTTCTCGGAGCGGGCGATCGATTCGAAGACCCGGTGCGTGGCGATCGGGAAGCTGCCGACCACAGGCCACTCGCGCCGGGCGATGAAGGCCGTGTACCGGCCGATCGCGGCGTCGAGGTCGTCACCTCCGTTCAGCCCGACCACGGCATCGAGAATTCCGGAGAGCACCCAGTCGGTCACCGCGACCACGAAGTCGTCGCGGTCCTTGAAATGCACGTAGAAGGCGCCGCGTGTGAATCCAGCTCGGGCGCAGATCGCATCGAGACTCGGTGTGTCCAGACCGTGTTCGATCAGCTCGAGCAACCCCGCTTGAAGCAGCGCCTTGCGCGTGACTCCTTTCGACTCGGCGCGGCTGAGCCGCGGCTCGACGACGGGGCTCTCTTGCATCTCTTCGCGCTCCTTGCGCACTCCGACGACCTTCGGTGTTTTTAACACGACTCAAATCCGCGGGTAACGCAAGTCTCCTTGCGCTCCACGGACTCGCGGGTCGGCGGCTATCGGGTCGACTTCAGATGGACGTCGCGCTGGGGGAACGGGATCTCGATTCCCGCTTCGCGCAGCGCGGTGTTCACGCCGACGGCGATCTCGCTTCGCACGCGCGGGAAGATCTCGAAGCGGGTCCAGAAGCGAAGTGAGAAGTCGAGCGAGCTGTCGCCGAATCCCGTGAAGAGCGCGATCGGCTCGGGAATGTCGAGCACCTCCAGATGGGCGCGCCCCACCGCGACGAGCAGTTCGATCACTTGCTCGGGATCCGTGCCGTAGGCCACACCGACGGCCAGATCCACGCGCCGCTGGCGATCGGAAAAGGTCCAGTTCACCACTCGTTCGGAGATCAGATTGGCGTTGGGCACGATCACGTCCGCACCGTCGATCGTTCGGACGGTGCTCGAGCGAATGCCGATTCGCTTCACGTCGCCGATCAGGTCCCCGATCTCGATCGTGTCACCGGTCTGAACCGGGCGCTCGAAGAGCAGGATCAGCCCCGACACGAAGTTGTTGACGACATTCTGCAGGCCGAACCCGATGCCCACGCCGAATGCGCCCGCGAGCAGGCCGAAGCGCGACAGGTCGATTCCGGCGGCGCCGATCGCCAGCGTGAATCCGATCAGCAGAATCACGTAGTGCACGCCGGTCGAGATCGCGGCCGGAACCCCGCGCGGGAGCGCGATGTGCGGGAGCACGTCCTCGTCGAGCACGAAGCGCAGGAACTTCGACAGCATGAAGGCCAGCCAGACCGTGACGAAGAACGCCAGCACGTCGCCGATCGAGACCGAGAGCGTTCCGATCTCGAGTTTCGCGAGGACGACACCTGCGAGCGCCGAGAGGATCTCGTCGTCGATGTCGAAGAACCGCAACGTGGCGAGGACCCACCCGAGAACCGCGGCCCAGTACACGAAGGCCACGATCCGCCGACGAACCAGTCCCCCGTGATCGCGCACCAGGCGCAGGCGCCGCAGCAGGGTGCTGCGCAGGACCGCCGTCACCGCGCCGCCGAGGATGCGCGCGAGTGCGTAGGCGGCGACCGCCACATAGCTCGCGGAGAGCGTGCCGCGCACGAGCAGTCGGGAGGCCGAGATCATCCCCGCGGCGTTTGCGAGCATCGCGCCGACGAGCAGGGCGAGCGCGATCCGGCACGCCGGTAGGATCATCGGTCCAAAGCGGCCGACGTCCCCGAAGTGGCGTGTGTTGTCCGGGCGCAGCATCCACGCGAAGAGAGCCACCCCGCCCAGCGTCTCGAGCAACAGCCGATACCGCTGCAAGATGGGCACGCCCTCGTCGAGCGACGGCAGACTGCCGAGCACGAAGAGCAGCGCGAGGCCGAAGACGCCGATGCGAAGGCCCCCGTAGAGCTCTCGCGGCAACAAGCGCAGGATCGGCACGAGAAGGACCAGCGCCTCTACGTCCGTGGCTACGGCCGGTGGCTTCGCCGCCGCGAACTGCGTGCCGAGCGTCGAGACGACGATCGCCGACGAGAACGGCCGGGTGAAGATGCGAGCGGCCGCCGTCAGCGTCGAGTCCTCGGCAGCCCAGAGCAGGACGCGTGACCGCGCGAGCAACAGGGCGATCAGGACGAGCCCGAAGACCCCGGCCTGCCAGACGTAGCGCGAGTATTCCAACGCCGCGTAGTCGGTGAACTCGCCGAGCCGATCACCAACGGAGGCGCGCAGTCGCTCGGCCACCGGTGGCGTGTCCGCCGATCTCACGTAGGCGTCTCCGCTCCACAGGGGCGGCTGGTCGCGCGTGAACAGTCGCGACTGGAGCTGCTTCTGCCGGTCGGCGACCCGATCGAGCACTCCACTCACGACGAGCTCTTCCTGGGAAACCTCGTTCTGCAGCGCGAGAACGTCCAACCTTCGGCGTTGCAGCAGCTTCCGGGCGGCTTTGATCGCCTGCAGCGTCTCGGCGACCCGCTCCTTGGCGGACCCGGGAAGTCCCGCCGCGCCAGCCGAGCTCCGCGTGATCTCCCAGATCTCTCGCGAGAGGTCGAGCTTCTCGATCTCGGTCTCGATCGCGATCGCACGTCGGGTCAAGGCCTGGCGCCACACTCCGAGTCGTTCCGAGCGGGCGCCCCACGCGCTCGAGAGATCCGAGAGCGTCTCGCGCGAGGCCACGCCGCCGAGTACGTCGTTGGCTCGCTCCTGCCGTTCGAGAAGCCTGGCCGCGAACTCGGGCAGCTTCGTGCCGATCTCGATCTCCGTCGCGTCCGGTGCCGCGACCAACTCGATCTGCTTCAAGCCGGTCCGCAGCTTCTCCGAACGCTCGAAGATCTCGGGCGCGGGTACGGGTGCCGGGGGTTGGGGAGCTGCGGGCGTGTCCGGCACGGTCGGCGCTTCCACGGCTGCGGGCGCTTCCTGCGCGAGAGCCCGTCCGGCCGTCAGCACGAACGCGGTGACGAGCAAGGCCGTTCGAAGCCGGGTCAGGTGCATCGGAGCCAGTCTAGCGCGCGAAGTCGCGGGGCTCGCGCAGCCGGATCGCCACGAGCGCCGCGGCCGCGAGCTTGAAGGCGATCGCGCTGAAGAACACCGAGGGGAAATCGAAGACGCTCGCGAGCACGCCGCCCGCGAGCGGAGCGATCACGCCCATCGCCTCCGTCGCGGAATTCGTGACGGCGATGCGCAGCGGCAGGTCCTCGCGCGCGCCGAACTCGAGTACCAGGTTCTGCTGTCCCATCATGAACCCGCCCGAGCCCGCGCCGAGCGCGACGAAGACGCCGATCAGCGCGCCGAAGCTGTCCGCGCCGAGCAGCACGAACGTGCCCGCAATCCAGATCGCGAGCGATCCGAGGAACACGATCCGGAAGCCGAGACGGTCCGCGATCGTGCCCCAGAACAGGTTCAGGGTCGTGGCCGCGAGCAAGAATGCCGCCGTGAGCAGACCGAGTTCGCGTCCGCCGATCGAGAGCGTCTGGTTGGCGTACAGGACGTAGTAGGGCATGCCGATCCGCCCGAGCGCTCCGAGAACGCAGGCGAAGAGGAACACGCCGAAGTTCCGATCCGCGCGCAGGAGTCCCGGCAGGTCCGCGAGCCGCGACGCCACGTCGGTGCGTTCGCGCACGGCGGGTGCCTCGGGCTCGCGGATGAAGAGCAGCATCAAGAGTCCTGCCTCGGTCAGCACGAACGCGAGAAGGAACGTGGCCGCGTAGCCGTTGCCGAGCGCGTTCGTATCGACCAGCAAGGTCCCGCCGAGATACGCGACGCCGGCGGCGATCACGCCGGCGAGCGCGTTGCGCAGACCCGAAAGGCGGCCGCGGAACTCGACCGGGATCACCTTCGCGAGCAGCACGTTGAAGATCACGCCCTGCATGCCCATGAAGAACCCGAACAGGCCGAGGAAGACGCAGACGACCGCCAGGTTCGACTCGACCGGCAGAAAGAACCCCGCAAGCGCGATCCCGAGCACCTGCAAGCGCAGCAGGGAACCCGTCCGCATACCCATCGGGAGCACTTTTCGTCGGTGCTCGATCAGCGTGGCGGAGAAGAGCGGTGAGAGACACTGGCCGAGCGCCTGCGCCGCACGCGCGAGGCCGACGACGAACTCCGATCCCGAGAGCGAGTAGATGTAGGCCGGCACGAACGTCGGGGCTTGAATCAGGCGAAATCCCGTCTGGCCGAAGATGCCGTGCCCCAGGTGCGCGGCGTAGTTCCGACGCAGGTTGCGGCGCACGGAATCGTCGAACTCGGCCTCGGCCTGCGCTTCGATCTCCTCCACCGCGGCCACCTATGTGCCCAGCAACGCCGCGCCGAGCTCGAGCGCGCGTTCCGCGCGAGCCGTCGTGCCGAGGACCGGAAGACGTGCTGCACCGATCGCGCGGCGCAGGATCTCCACGCCGGCGAAGCCGCGCGCGCGGGCGCCGAGCTCGCGATCCGCTCCGGACTTGCGCGCGTAGCCGGCGAGCAGAGCCGCCTCGCACGAAGCGAGCGGAGTCGAGTCGCGTGCGTGTGCGCGGTGCAGGTGGATGTGAGCGAAGGCCTGGCCCAGATCGAAAGCCGGGTCACCGACGTGCGAGATCTCGGCATCGATCAAGCGCGGACGCGACGCCGACACGAGCACGTTCCCCGCCTGTACGTCCCCGTGAACGAGTGCCTCTCCCTTTCCGTAGTAGCACTCGCGCAGGTCCGCGATTCGCGTTCGCAGGCCGGGGCGAGCGAGCACGTCGTCGGCCAGCGCGCGGAGCCGGGGCTCGATCGGGAAGTCGTTGCGTTCGTAGGGCAGGGTGAAGATGTGCTCGCCGTGGAGAGCGCGCATCTCGTCGTTGGCGAATCGCGATCGGAGTGACTCCGCGTCCGCGCGCGTCGCGGCGTGGATGTCCGCGAGGAACGCGCCAAGCCGCTCGAGCGTCGCGGGCACGGCCCGCCCCTCGGAGAGCAGCGTGTCGAGGCGCGGCGCGTCGCCGAGATCCTCCATCACGAGCACACGCTCGACCTCGTCGAAGAGAATCTGTTTCGGGGGGATGTCCGCGTGAGCGGGGACTCTCTCTCGCACGATCTCGAAGTAGCGCGCCTCGAAGACCATGCGCACGGTATCGACCCGGTACTCGGGGAAGCGTTCGAGTGAAGCCCGCGCCTGCTTCACGACGAACGATCGACCGTCGGAAGTGCGAACGCGCCGGACCCAGTTGACGTTCCCGTCGCCCGCGGGCGAGACGACGACCCCGCGCGTGTCTTCGAGCACCCCGACGCGCGCCAGATACCCGGGCAGCGTCGAGTCGGTCAGAGACAGGTGGATGAGCCCCCATCGACGGGGACGATCGTCCCGGTCACGTACGCGGAGGCGCGTGACGCGAGGTAGATCGCGGTTCCCGCCACGTCCTCCGGCTCGCCGATGCGCCCGCGTGGATTCTGCTTGCGGATCATCTCGCCAAACCGCTCCAGCGTCGCCTTCATCATCTGGCTCTCGAAGGGGCCGGGCGCGATCGCATTCACGTTCACGTTCTCGCTCGCGAGCCGTCGCGCGAGGACGCGCGTCAGGTGGTGCAGTCCGGCCTTGGCGGCGGAGTACGCGTAGGTGTCGAGGATCGGCACGTGCAGTCCGTCGATCGAGCCGATGTTGATCACGCGCGCGGGGTCCGCTGCCGTCCCGGCCTTGCGCAGGAGCGGCAGCAGGTCGCGCGTCAGGAAGAAGACCGACTTCAGGTTCAGATCCATGACCTTGTCCCAGCCCGACTCCGGGAACTCGTCGAGCGGCGCACCCCAGTTCGCGCCGGCGTTGTTCACCAGGATGTGCAGCTCGGACTCGCGTGACGAGAGCTCCGAAACGAGCTTTGCGATTCCTTCGGGATTTCCGAGGTCCGCGGGGATCGCAATGCACGTTCCGGCTTTCGAGAGCTCGGCTTCGGCCTTCGCGCAGGCTTCGGCCTTTCGCGAGCAGATGTACGTGCGCACGCCGTTCTCGACGAAGCCCCGCGCGATCATCTCCCCGATGCCGCGCGTCCCGCCCGTGACCAGCGCGACTTTCCCCTCGACCGAGAACAGCTCCGGCAGCTTCATCGCGGCGCATCGTACCCGATGCAGCCTGTACAATGCCGGCCCAACGTCGGGAGGAGCGCATGGCGGACTTCTGCAAGGTCGAGCGAGACGGACGGATCTGGGTCGTGACGATCAACCGCCCGGAAGTGATGAACTCGCTCCACCCGCCGGCGAATCGCGAGCTCGCGAAGATCTGGGACGAGTTCGAAGCCGACCCCGAGGCGTGGGTGGGCATCATCACGGGTGCGGGCGATCGCGCGTTCTCCGCCGGCAACGACCTGAAGTACCAGGCGACGGGCGGCGACATGCGCGGACAGCCCGCGAGCGGATTCGCGGGGCTGACCGCGCGTTTCGGCCTGACCAAGCCGCTGATCGCGGCGGTGAACGGCGTTGCGATGGGGGGCGGATTCGAGATCGCGCTCTCCTGCGATCTGATCATCGCGTCGGACAAGGCGCTCTTCGCGCTGCCCGAGCCGCGCGTCGGTCTCGCGGCTCTCGCCGGTGGACTGCAGCGGCTGCCGCGCATGATCCCGCTGAAGCAGGCGATGGGCATGATCCTGACCGGTCGCCGCGTCGGCGCGCAGGAGGGCAAGGAGCTCGGCTTCGTCACCGACGTCGCGTCCCACGATGCCCTGATGAAATCCGCGCGCAGTTGGGCGGAGCAGATTCTCGAGTGCTCGCCGCTGTCGATCCGGGCCAGCAAGCAGACCGTGCTGCAGAGCCTCTCGATCCCGGACCTGGCGGACTCGATGCAGAACTCGCTCTACCCCGCGATCGCCGACATGGTGCGCAGCGAGGACTTCGTCGAGGGTCCGAGGGCCTTTGCCGAGAAGCGGAAGCCGAAGTGGAAGGGACGCTAGGCCCGCGCCGCAGAGCCAGCTCGGCTCCCCGCAACGACCGGCGACGAGCGCGCATCGTCGCGGCGCTGCGCGATTGCATGCTGGAGCGCGGATACGCGGCGACGAGTCTGTCCGACATCGCGCGAAAAGCGGGAATGACGCCGAGCCATCTGCTCTACTACTTCCAGGGCAAGAGCGAGATCCTGAACGCGTACTGGGAAGCCACGGCCGCGATCGTGCTCGAGCGACTGCGCGAGATCGAGTCCGAGCCGATCGAGCGCCGCCTCGACCTCTTGGGCGACACGTTCTTCTCCGGCGTGGTGGCTACACACGCGGATGTCGGCGTCGTGCTCGAGTTCTTCGGCCTCGCCGTGCACGACAAGGACCTGTATCGCACGAAGGCGGATTTCGACCGCGAGATCAAGATCTGGCTCGCGAAGCTGCTCTCGCAGTGTCCGCGCCCGCTCGGCGCGCTGCTCGATGCCGCGGCCGAAGCGGCGTACTCGCTGCTGGTGGGCCTGTGCACGGCCGCCTACTTCGACGAGCGTCTCGGCTTTCCGGAAGCGCGCGCGATCTTCCTGATGTCGCTGCGCGGCGTCGCGGGTTTCGAAGAGCCGCCGGTGACCCAGCGCTGAAGCTCTCGCTCCCGCTTCACGAGCGGGGGGTGGCTCCACGCATGCGGAGCCCTATTCTCGGCCGCGGTGAGAGGGGTGGGGGAACTGGCGTTCTCGGCGGGGCCGACTGCGTGCGCAGTTGCGCGCGTAGGTCGTCTCTTCGCAAGCGGCGCCGCATCGCTCTTGCTCGGAATCGCGCCGGCGACGCTCGTGATCGCCAATACCGACCCGCCGCCGCGAATCGTGAAGTCGGCGGATTCGCGCGACATGCGCGTCGTGCGAGGCAACCTGCACGGCCTCGCCAAGCGTGCGCGCGACGAGGGTCGGGTCGAGCCGACGCTCGTGCTCGATCGCGTCGCGCTCGTGTTCAGGCCGTCGGAGAGCCAACAGCGCGACCTCGACGCGCTCCTGGCCGAGCAGAGGGATCCGGCCTCGCCGGGTTTCGAGAAGTGGTTGACGCCGGACGAGTACGCCGCGCGTTTCGGCATGAGCGACGCCGATCTCTCCACGGCGACGGAGTGGCTCGAGTCACAGGATCTCACGGTGCAGAGGACCGCGCGGAGCCGGAACGAGATCTCGTTTCGCGGAACCGCCGCGCAGATCGAGAACGCGTTTCGAACCGAGATCCATCGCTACCGCATCGGGAGCGAAGTCCACTTCGCCAACGCGACCGAGCCGTCGGTCCCGAGGTCGTTCGGCGACTCGGTGCTCGCGATCCGCAATCTCAGCGACTTCCGTCCACAGCCGAGACTTCGACGCGCGGTCCGCGGACCTCGCTTCACGTCGGGGATCACGGGCAATCATTTCCTGGCGCCCGACGACTTCGCCACGATCTACGGTGTACAAGCGCTCTACGATGCCGGCTTCGACGGCACGGGCCAGCGCATCGCCGTGGTCGGGCAGACGGCCCTCGGCGCCGGCAACAGCCCGGCCGACATCGAGGCGTTCCGGGCGGCCGCGGGGCTGCCCGCTGCCAACCTGCAACAGGTTCTCGTCCCCGGGACGGGAAGCTCGACGGTTTGCAGCGACGATCTCGTCGAGGCGCATCTCGACGTCGAGTGGTCGGGCGCGATCGCGAAGAACGCGACGATCGTCTACGTGTACACGGGCGTGCGATCCGGACGCAGCTGCGAGAACACGACCGCGAACGTCTGGGACGCACTGCACTACGCGATCACGAACAACCTCGCTCCGATCCTCAGCACGAGCTACGGCGCGTGCGAGGCCGCGAACGGAGCTGGGTTCGCGCGGACGGTTCGGAGCTGGGTGCAGCAGGCCAACGCGCAGGGTCAGACCGTCACCGCCGCATCCGGGGACCTCGGCGCCGCGGACTGCGAGCCGCGCGACTCGGTCCTCGCGACGTCCGGCCTCGCGGTCGACGTGCCCGCCAGCATTCCCGAGGTGACGAGCGTCGGCGGTACCGGGTTCTACGGCGACCTGCTCGATCCCAACGCGTACTGGAGCGACACGAACAACTCGCACGGTGGATCCGCCACGCAATACATCCCGGAGGTCGCCTGGGACGACACCGAGCTCAGCATCGCGCTCGGCGGTGGATTCGCCGCGAGCGGTGGCGGCGCGAGTCGCTACTTCTCGAAGCCGAGCTGGCAGACCGGATTCGGTGTGCCCGCCGATGGACGTCGCGACGTGCCCGACGTCTCGCTCGCCGCCTCGGCGAACCACGACGGCTACCTGATCTGCTCGCAAGGGAGCTGCGTGAACGGCTTCCGGGACGCGAACCTGTTCCTGACCGTGATCGGAGGGACGTCCGCCTCGTCGCCGAGCCTCGCGGGGATTCTCGCGCTCATCGTTCACGGTACCGGAGCGACCGGGCTCGGGAACATCAATCCCACCTTGTACGCCTTGTCTCTGAGCACACCTTCGGTGTTTCACGACGTCACGGCCGGGAGCAACGTCGTTCCGTGTAGCCCGGGTACGCCGAACTGTCCGGCGCAGCCGCCTCGCGAATTCGGGTACAGCGCGGGCGCCGGGTACGATCAGGTGACGGGCCTCGGCTCGATCGACGCGTTCGCGCTCGCGGACAGCTTCGCCGCGAAGGTCGCGACTTCGACGACGCTCTCGTCTTCGAGCGTGGCGATCGCCCCCGGCGGGAGCGTCAGCTTCACCGCGACCGTCGCGAAGCTCTCGTCCGGCTTCGGTTCGCCCACGGGCGGTGTCGTGCAGTTCTCGATCGACGGGGTCGAAGCGGGAGATCCCGTGCCCGTCTCCGTGGTCGGTGGAGCCTACCGAGCGTCGTACACGACGGCACCGCTTGCGAGCGGCACGCGCAGCGCGACGGCGGCGTACCTCGGAAATCTCGTCCATCTCCCGTCGACCTCTTCCGCCGTGAACGTGAACGTCGCGGACTACTCGCTCACGCCGAGCCCCGCGAGCGTCACCCTCTCGCCGGGTGGAGTCGGAAGTTCCACCATCACCGTCGAGAGCGCCGACGGCTTCGCGGGCACGGTGACGCTCGGCTGCACGCCCCCGGCTTCGAGCGCTCGGGTCCGTTGCTCGATCCATCCGGCGTCCGTTGCACTGAGCGGCGGATCGCCGAGTCAGACCGCGATGCTCTCGATCACGACGACCACGACGACCACGGCGGGTACGGCCACCGCGAACCCCGCGGCGGGCCCGACCGGCGGCTCCGATCCCCGCCTCGCCGTCGGCATCGGATGCGCTCTCGTTGCGGCGCTTCTCGCCTCGCGTCCGCGGCGGCGCCGGCGTCTTTCGTGGGCGCACGCGCTGGCGCTCCTCGTGATCCTCGGCACGGGCGTCAGCTGTGGGGGCGGGGGTGGTGGCGGCGGCGGTGCCACTTCGAACTCGGGGACGCCGCTCGGTGACTACACGATCGCGGTCACCGGAACGAGCGGCGCCATCGCGCGCGTGACCAGCGTTTCGCTCGCAGTCCAGTGACCGCTCGCGCTCGAGCGCCGGAGGCTAGCGCGAGCCGGCGAGGTTTCGTACCTGAGCAGCGGATGACGAAACCGCCCGAGAGCGAGCTGTACGTCGGGCGCGCGCCCGTCAGCGTCGATGATCTGCTCGCATTGGCGCGCTTCGAGCGAACGCCGGTGCTGTGGAGTGATCCGGGGTATCGCGAGCGCTTGCACAGTGCATTTCATGCCTTCGAGCGGCAGCTGGAACGGGGTCTGCCGGTCTACGGAGTGACCACGGGCGTCGGCGCCGCGGTGACGAACGCCGTTCCCGCCGAGCACCGGGACGCGATCGCTCCAATCCTCATCGCGTCGCTGGGAGTCGGAACGGGACGGAACCTCGACCCGCGCGAGGCCGCAGCCGTCGTCGCCGCGCGTCTCGTCTCTCTGGCGTCTGGACACTCGGGAGTGCGTCCACTCGTGCTCGAACGGCTTTGTGATTTCTTGAATGCGCGACTGCTGCCGCGGATTCCCGAAGAGGGATCGGTCGGCGCGAGCGGTGACCTCGCGCCGCTCTCCTACCTCGCGGCCGCGCTCATCGGAACGCGCGAGGTCACGCTCGAGGGACGCACGATTCCGGCGGCCGAGGCGCATGCCGAGCTCGGACTCGAGCCGCTCGTCCTGCTGCCCCGGGAGGCTCTGTCGCTGGTCAACGGAACGAGCGTGATGACGGCGCTCGGCTGTCTCGCTCTTCACGACGCTTTTCGCCTCGCTCGACTCGCGTGCGCGTTGACCGCGATTGCGAGCCGCGTCGTACACGGCAACCCCGCGCATTTCGATGCGCGACTCGCGGCCTGGAAGCCGCACGCGGGTCAAGTACGCGCGACGTCCTTCATCGCGGAGGACCTCGAGTACGATCCGGCCCGGCCCTTGCCGCGGCCCGCGCGGCTGCAGGATCGCTATTCGATCCGCTGCGCGCCTCACGTGATCGGTGTGCTCTTCGACGCTGCGGAGCTCACGCGTGGGGTGCTCGAGATCGAGCTGAACTCCGCAAACGACAATCCGCTCGTCGATCCGACGACGGGCGACGTTCTCCACGGCGGGAACTTCTACGGTGGCCACGTCTGCTTCGCGCTCGACGCGCTCAAGGCCGCCGTGGCGAGCGTCGCGGATCTGCTCGACCGACAGCTCGCGCTGCTGTGCAGTGCCGATGCGACGGATGGGCTGCCCGCGAACCTGATCGCCGTCGATGGACCCGCGCGGCCGATCCAGAGCGGCTTCAAGGCGATGCAGCTCGCGGCGTCCGCGCTCACGGCCGAGGCTCAGAAGCTGACACTGCCGGCCGCTGCGTTCAGCCGCAGCACGGAATCGCACAATCAGGACAAAGTGAGTCTGGGCACGATCGCCGCCCGCGACGCGCGCCGAGTGCTCGAGCTCGCCGAGACCGTCGCCGCGATCCAGCTGATCGCCTGCTGCCAGGCCATCGAGCTGCGACCCGAGGATCGCGCCAGCCGACGCGGGTACGCGTTGCTCGAGGCTTTGCGAAAGCACGTTCCGATGCTGCGCGAGGACCGACGACAGGATCAGGACATCGCCGGTGTGCTGGGCTTGCTGCGCGGAGATCTTCTCCCGCTCGGACCGCTCTCCTAGCTGGGAAACGCCGGCAGCACCGCATCGGGGCACTCCGTCCGCTCGTCCGCCGTGTCAGAATCGCCGAGCGCGGTCACGCGAGACGAGGAGGCGCTCATGCTATCGAAGTTCGACGACTACCCGATCCACCAGACCGCGGAGCCGATCGCGGTCCCGGCATCGACCGACCGCAATGCCTACGACCGCTACTGGTTCAATGGCTACACGGACGACGGGGAGTTCTACTTCGGTGTCGGGGCGGCGCTGTATCCGAACCTGGGGATCATGGACTGCGGATTCAGCATCGTCCGCGACGGCGAGCAGCACGCGTTTCACGCCTCGCGCCGGGCGCCGCGCGAGCCGAGCCGCGTCGAGGTGGGTCCGTTCCGGATCGAGATCATCGAGCCGCTCCGGGCGCTGCGCGTCGTGCTCGACGCCAACGAGACCGGGCCTCTCCGCCGATCTGCTCTGGATCCCGCGCACGTCGAGCTTCTCCGAGGGCCAGCAGCGTCAGCGCCGCCGGCGCGGCACGATGGACGCGACGCGCTTCAACCAGTTCGGGCGCTGGCGCGGCGAGATCCGCTACGCGGGACGCACGCTCGCGATCGATCCCGCGCGCGTCTACGGAACGAAGGACCGCTCGTGGGGCGTTCGTCCCGGTCGGCGATCCCGGACCCGGGCGGCGCGCCAGCCGTCGCCGGGCGAGCCGAGCGGGATCTTCTTCCTCTGGGCGCCGCTGCACTGGAAGCATCGCTGCACCCATGCGGGCATCTTCGAGACCAATGCCGGCGTGCGCTGGCACTGGAACGGAGCGACCGTGCCCGTCTACGACGATCCGGAGAAGATCCCGCTCGTCGATGACCCGGGACTCGCGGCCGCTGCTCGCGGTCGATCACAAGCTCGAGTACGTCCCCGGCACGCGCCGCGCGAGCGCGCGCCGTGATCACGAAGGTCGAGCTCGACGGCACACGCAACGAGATCGAGCTGCTCGCCGCTCACCTGCTTCCGGATGAAGGGCATCGGCTACCAGCATCCCGTCTGGGGCCACGGCAAGTGGCACGGCGAGCTCGCGATCGGCGGCGAGTCGTGGAAGTGCTCCGATCTCGACGAGATCGCCCTCGAGAATCAGCACATCCAGCAGGTCATGCGCGCGCGCTGGGGCAACGACATCGGCGTCGGGGTTCTCGAGCAGATCTGCATCGGGCCGTATCCGAAGTACGGGCTCAAGGGCTTGCTCGATCCGGCCTGAGTCAGCGCACCGGGCTGTTCAGCCAGAGTCGTTCCGCGATCGCGTTCTGCCCGGCGATGCTCGGGTGGAAGCAATCGCTTCCGTTGATCTCGTTCGGCCCGAACGCGATCGTGCCGACCGAGGGCAGGGTTTCTCCGCGGTATTCGGCGACCACGCGCAGGCCGCGCGGGTTCTGACCGTTCGCGTTCGAGGCGTACGCCTCCGCCGTCTCGACCAGGATCTCGTTGTAGCGTCGCTGCCGCTCCGCGATCGCGCCGAGTCGGACGGACTGCGTCTCGGAGTTGGGCGTGCCCGGGTCGGTGGCGACGCGGCAGATGTCGAAGACCTCCCAGGCGAGTTCGCAGTCCACGTTCGACGACAGGCTCTGCTTCGCGAGGCCGGCGGCCGGCAGATCCTGCACGCGCGGGACGCTGCCGAGGTAGATCGTCGCCCCGTCGGGCAATCCGGCGGTCAGTGCGCTCAGACCCAGCTCGACGGCATCGCGCCACTCCGTGTCCGTGAACAGTGGCTGTGGACAGGCGCCGGGGATCGCGCAGCCGCGGCTGCAGATGTCGTTCCCGCCGAGCAGCACGATCGCGAAATCCGGAAGCGGGTTCTGCGCGAGGATCCGGTTCGCCTGGATCGCGAAACTGTCGCTGCCGCCGCGCATGCGCGCGCCGCTCGCGGCGGCGGACCCGACCGCCAGGATCGTGGGATCGAAGAAACGATAGCGGGTGCGAAGGTCGAAGACGCTCGAAGAGCTGCCGTTGAAGTAGGAGTACTCTGGCTGCTCTGCGCCGCCGAGCGCGCATTCGAGCAGACACGAGAGGCCGAGGTTGCACTCGCAGCTCGCGGCGAATCCGCGCGTGATGCTGTCGCCCGCCACGGCCATCCGAACGGGCAACTCGCCCGCGCCGACCGACGCCCGGCAGACGGGTTCGAGCGACGCGCTTCCCGCGAGCGCCGCTCGCAATCGCGAAGCATCGAGCACGTCGCAGTCCATCGACCCGCCGGCGACGCTGCACTTCGCGGGATCGAAGACCCCCGGAGCGAGCATCGCGAGCGACCGCCGGAGGACGACCGCGTCCGCGATGTCGATCCGGCCGTCGTTCTGCGTGTCGCCGCACTCGCACGCGTCACCGATCCCGTTCACGGGCAGGCTCGAGTCGAGCTGGCTCGGGTTCGAGACGAACGGGCAGTTGTCGAAGAGGTTCGCGAGCCCGTCGCCGTCGAAATCCGAGTTCGACTGCGCGTTCGCCGGGTGGACCCCGAAGAGCGTCAGCGCGAGGGCGAGCAGGAGAACGAGCTTCTTCGTCGCGAACAGGGTCGGCGCGTGCCAGCCGCCGAAGCCGAACTCGCGGTAGAGCTTCTGCGCGCCGGTGTTCGTCTGGTGAACCTCGAGCGTCATCTTGCAGCAGCCTCGCGCCCGGGCGCGGCGCTCCGCCTCCTCGAGCAGCGCGCGCCCCACGCCGCGGCCGCGGTGCGCGGGGAGCACGGCGAGGTCGTGCACGTTCAGGAAGTCGCGGCCGGCGAACGTCGAGAAGCCGAAGAAGCAGACCGCGGCACCCACCGGGGCGTCGTCGAGGAAGGCGAGCAGTACGAACGTCTGCGGGTGGGCGCGCAGTCCCGGCACGAGCGCGTCCCGGACCCCGTCCGCGAGCGCCGCGTTCTGTCCGCCGGGCTCGCGCGCGTACGCGTCGAGGATCGCGAAGAGCGCGTCGGCGTCGCTCGCGCTTTCGAGGTCGGCGTCGCGGATCGCGACCGCGCTCGGAGTCGATTTCATCTCGGTCTTCCCTTCACTGCTCCGAGCATACGATTCGCAGCGCTGGTCTTCGACGCCGTCGCTGGATAGCATCGATCCGACGTGACTGCGCACGGGCACGATCACGGTATCGCCGAACCCGAGATCCGGGAGGATCTCCGCACCGCCCATCGGATGGTGCTCGAGTACTTCCGCCGGCCGGGGAACTGGTTCACCGGCGCGCAGCGCAGCTCCATCGTTGGCGAGGCGAGACTGGCGAAGCGCTGTCCGCTCTGTCGCGCTCGCAAGGCCGGGCCATCGCCGGAGCACGCGAGTGGCGCCCACGAAACCACGGGTGAGCTTCCCGAGGCGCTCGTCGACCTGGTCCACCGCGTGCGGACGGACCCGGGCCGGCTTTCGCGAACCGTGTTCGACGCGACGCTCGCGGCCGGTGGCTCGGTCGGCGAGTACGTCGAGGCGGTGGGTATCGTCGCCCTCGCCGCGGGGCTCGACAGCCAGTGCCGCGCGTTGGGAATCCCGGACTTCCGTCTGCTCGAGCCGCTGCCCGGCGAACCGTCGCGAGTGCTGCCGAGGGGGCTCGAGGCGGGACGAGCCTGGGTGCCGACGCTGCCGCCCGACGCCGCGACCGGTTCCGAGGCCGACCTCTACGGGGGAGCGAGCTTCGTTCCCAACATCGTGCGCGCGCTCTCCTGCGTGCCGGACCACGTCCGCGTGCTTCGGACGTGGATCGACGCGCACTACGTCTCGCTCCTGGATCTCGGGGCGAGACGCGCGATCGATCGCATGCAGATCGAGCTCGTCGCCTCGCGCGTCTCGGCGCTGAACGAGTGTTTCTACTGAACCACCTCGCACGCGACGCTGCTCCGTGCGAGCGGCAAGCTGAATGGGGTCGAGATCGATCTGGCGCAAGTCAACGATGGAGCGGTGCACGGCGACGGCGGTGTCGCGCACGGCGCGCGATTGACCGCCTTCACGGACGCCGTCATGGCGGACGACGACGAGGAGCTCGTCGCTCGTCGGAGGGAGCTTTGCGCCGTGCTCTCGGCCGAAGCGTTCGTCGACACCTGCGCGACGATCGGCGCCTTCAACGTCGTCGATCGGATCGCGGACGCGACCGGAATCCGGCTCGATGACCGGATGATCGGCATGAGCGCGCAGGTCAGGGACGAGCTCTCGCTCGGACGCTTCGGGTCCTCGGCCAACACGTTCGGAGCGGACGCCGCTAGCGATACGCGGCGGCCTGAATCCCGTACAGCTCCGAGTAGGTCCCGCGACGGGCCATGAGCTCCTCGTGCGTTCCGGTCTCGACCACGCGTGCGCCATCGAGCACGACGATCCGGTCGGCCATGCGCACGGTGCTGAAGCGGTGTGAGACGAGAACCGTGATCTGTTCGCCGCGCGAGGCCTTCGCGTAACGCTCGAACAGCGCGTGCTCGGTCTCGGCGTCGAGAGCCGCGGTCGGCTCGTCGAGGATCAGCACGAGCGGTTTCTCGCGCATGAAGCCGCGCGCGAGCGCGAGCTTCTGCCACTGGCCGAACGAGAGCTCGACGCCCTCGGGCCAGCTCGGACCGAGCTGTGTTTCGAGCCCGGCTTCGAGCCGCGCGACGACATCGTCCGCTCCGGCCCGGTCGACGGCCGAGTGAACGGCGGGCTCGTCGTCGAGTCGCGGCAGGTCCCCCACGCCGACGCTGTGCCTCGTCCGGAACTCGAAGCGGAAGAAGTCCTGGAACGCTCCTGCGAGCCGTGCACGCCACGCGTCGGCCGGCATACGCGACAGGTCCACGCCGTCGACGAGGATTCGGCCGCGTGTCGGAGAGTAGAGGCGGCACAGGAGCTTCACGAGCGTGCTCTTTCCGGCGCCGTTCTCGCCGACGATCGCGACCACCGAGCCCGGCTCGAGCTCGAGATTCACGTCGTCGAGAATCAGGCGTTCCGTGCCGGGATACGCGAACGACACGTGCTCGAACCGGAGGCCGCGTTCGATCCGATCGGGAACGCGCTCGTCCGCATCTCGCACGAGCGACTCCGCGTAGTCCTCGAGCCACGCCATGCGCACCGAGCCGTCGAGCCAGATCCCGCGCAGGAAACCGATCTCGCCCACCGTCGCGCCGATGTACGCCGAGAGGCGCGCGCCCGCCGCGAGCACGAGCAGCACGCTCCCGGGCGAGGTCGGTTGCAGGGACGAGACGAACACGATCGAGCCCACGTACCCGAAGCCGAAGATCGCCCAGGCGAGCGCGTGCCACGCGGCGCTCTCGAATCGCGCGCGCGCGACCGGTCGATACCAGCGTTCCCACGCCTCGCGCCTTCGCGTCACCAGTCGCTCGCCGACCCGCATCACCCGCACTTCCTTTCCCGGCGGCGCGGTCGTTGCGGTGTCGAAGAGATGGCGCGCGAGGCGGTTCGCCGAGGCGCCGCGTTCCTCGGCCACACGCTCGACACCCGGCCGCCAGCTCGCGGTGAGCACGGTCGGCAGCGCCAGCACGGCGAGCAGCGCCAGCGCGGGGTGGATCGAGACGAGCAACGCGAGCGTCACGCCGAGGCGCAGCACCCAGCCGCACGTGGTGAAGAGCGACATGTACATGTGGTCGAGCACGAAGACCTGATTGCGAAGCACCGCGAGCCGGTCGAGGTAGTCGGGTCGCTCGTGGTGCGCGATCGTGGCCACGCTCGCCTGCAGGTTTGCGACGTGGGACTCGAGCGCGATCGTCACCTGGTCGCGGAAACGCCGCTGCGTCCGGTCGCTGACCACGCGCAGGAACCAGGTCGCCGCGGCCGAGGCGCCGAGTCCGACGGACGCTGCGAGCACGAGCGTGCGGTCGCCCGCGACCAGACCGTCGGCCAGGAACTTGAACAGCAGCGCAAGCAGCGCGTCGGGCAGCGCCGCGAGCAGCGACAACCCGAACGAGACCGAGAGCAGCAACGGCTCGGCCTGGTAGCCACGCTGGAGCGCCCGCCACATCGACGGCAGTGCCGCGGGAAGCGGGATCTCAGTCGAGGACATCGAGCCCCGCTTCCGCTTCGTCGTCGCCGAAGCGCGACGCCTGCAGGTCGAACATGGTGCGGTAGCGTCCGCCGCGCGCCATCAGCTCGTCGTGCGTGCCGAGTTCGACGACGGCGCCACGCTCGAGCACGCAGATCCGATCGGCGTGGCGAACGGTCGAGAAGCGGTGCGAGATGAGGATGGTCGTGGTGTGCCGCGTCTCGGCGAGGATGCGGTCGAAGATCTCGGCTTCGCCGCGCACGTCGAGCTGGGCGGTCGGCTCGTCGAGCAGCACGACGCCGGCGCCGAGCCGCACCGCGCAGAGCGCGCGTGCGAGCGCAACGCGCTGCCACTGCCCGCCGGAGAGCTCGGTGCCGCCGAAGTAGCCGCGCGCGAGGATCGTGTCGAGATCGGCGAGCCGCGTGGCGCCGGCGTCTTCGAGCGAAGCACGGATCACGTCGTCGGACGCACCGGCGGGAGCGACGTTGTCGCGAAGCGGCAGCTCGAAGCGCACGAAGTCCTGGAAGACCGCGGCCAGGCGCGAGCGCCAGCCGTCGAGGTCGAGCGTGCGAAGGTCGACGCCGTCGATCTCGATCGCTCCCTGCTGCGGGTCGTAGAGCCGGCACAGGAGCTTCGCGAGCGTCGTCTTGCCCGCACCGTTCTGTCCGACGATCGCGAGCGACGAGCCCGCCGGAATCGTCAGGTCGAAGCCCTCGAGCACCGGCTCGCCGGTCGTCGGATACGCGAACGTGACGTCGCGGAACCGGATTTCGCGCGCGGGCAAGCCTTCGGCCGAGCGCTCACCGCGCGAGAGCGCTCCGGCTCGCGCCATCGTGTCCTGAAGTCGGAGCACGGCCGCGGCCGGCGCGGAGGCACCATCGAGCGCCCACGACAGCCCGCCGAACGCGATCATGCTCGCGCCGACCGCCGCGCTCGCGTAGGTGACGAGCTCCGCGAGCGAGAGGCGCCCGCTCGACGCGTCCGCACCCATCGCGAAGAGCACGACGACGTTCGCCGCGAGCACGAGCAACAGGCTCCAAAGCACCGGACGCTCGCGGAGCCGGGTCGCCTGCCAGCGAAGCTCGAAGAGCCGACGGCGGCGCGAGCGAAAGCGCTCGATGGTCCAGTCGGAGAGCCCGAAGAGGCGCAGCTCCTTCGAGGCGGGCGGGTCCACCGCGATCCGATACGCGTAGTCGGCGTGTCGCTGTGCTTCGCGAACCTCGTCGGTGTTGCGATCGCGCCAGACACCGCTCTCGCGCAGGAGCCAGTGCGTGCCGAGCCAGGCGCCGCCGAGCACGAACGGCGCCCACCACGCATAGCCGAAGAGGAGGACTGCCGAGGCGAACCCGGCGAGGAACTCGACGAGTCCGCTCGCGATGAAGTCCATCGAGATCGAGAGCGGCGGTCCGCTGATGCCGAGGTCGAAGTCCCGCGCCATCGCGAGGTCGTTCGTCAGCTCCGAATCCTCCAGATGCCCCATGCCCGGCGGGCGAACACAGGCGATCGCGAGCCGGTCGTAGAGCCAGGCGGCCGTGCGACTGCCCAGGTTCGTACCCAGAGCCTGGTGGAGCGGAGCGAGGACCTGGAGCCCCACGAAAACGACACCGACGAGTGTCAGAGGAAGTGCGAGCGAGGCACCGCTCTGGACGGCTCCGACGAGCGCGCCCATCGCCACCGCGAAGAGCGCCGGCAGGAGCCCCCGCAGCGCGAGCACGAGCCACCAGAGGTAGGCGAGCGCACGATCGGCGTGCGGAAGGACTCCCGCGAACTTCCACTCGTCGCGCTCGCGCAGTCCTTCGATCACTCGTCGAACTCCAGCGCGCTCAGCTTGGAACGGCCATGCCCTTCACGACCGCGGGGCGCGCGGCGATTCGCTCGAGCCAGGCTACCACGCGCGGCAGCTTGATCAGGTCGGGCATCTTCAGCTGCAGCGGAAACGAGAGCCACGGGTAGTGCATGATGTCGCCGATCGAGTAATCGCCGGCGAGATACGGACGTCCGTCGGCGAGGATCCGATCGAGCACGCCGTACAGGCGCGCCATCTCGGCGGAGAAGATCTGGATCATCTCGGAGTTCTTCTCGCCTTCCTTCCGGAGCGCCGCGCCGAGACGACCGAGATTCGGACCGACGCCCCCGGTCTGGAAGAACGCGAGCTCGATGGCCTGGCTCCGCTTGCGCGCCTCCTTCGGCAAGATCGACCCCTTCGGATCGTGCTTCTCGCCGAGGTGCAGCAGGATCGCGCCCGATTCCCAGATCGCGAGCCCGTCGTCCTCGAGCACGGGGATCTTGTGGTTCGGATTCAGCGCGAGGAATTCGGGCTTCATCTGTTCGTTCGCGCCGAGATCGACCTTGCGCACCTCGTAGGCGAGCCCGAGCTCTTCGAGCGCGATCGAGATCTTGCGGCCGTTCGGCGTCATCCAGGTGTGAAGGCGGAGCATCGGATTCTCCTCGGTGGGTTGGCTTATACTGCCGCGCGTGAAGCTTGCGACATTCACGCACGCGGGAGCGACGCGAATCGGCGTCGTGGTTGGGAGCGAAGTGGTCGATCTGGCGGTCGCCGCGCCCGAGCTTCCACGCGAGATGGAGGCCTTCCTCGCCGCAGGCTCGAGCGCGCTCGACCGCGCGCGGGCGGTGGCGCAAAGCGGAGAGCGAATCGCGCTCGCCGAGGTCCGGCTCGAGGCGCCGTGTCTGCGACCGCGGAAGTTCCTGGCCATCGGGCTCAACTATGCCGACCACATCGCTGAGACGGGCCGACCCGCGCCGGAGTTTCCGGTCTTCTTCAACAAGCAGACCTCGTGCGTGAACGGACCCTACGATCCGATCTGGATGCCGAGGGTTTCCGACAAGCTCGACTACGAGGGTGAGCTCGCGTTCGTGATCGGGCGGCGTTGTCGCCACGTGCCGAAGAACCGGGCACACGAGGTGATCGCCGGCTACCTGATCTGCAACGACGTCTCGGTGCGAGACTGGCAGCACCGGGCGCCGACGATGACGCTCGGCAAGTCCTTCGACACGCACGGGCCGCTCGGTCCGTTCCTGGTCACTCCCGACGAGCTCGGCGATCCGCACGTCCTCGATCTCGAGACGACGGTCGACGGCGAGCGACGTCAGAAGTCGAACACGCGGCACCTCGTCTTCGACTGCTTCGACCAGGTCGAGACGCTCTCGACCGCGTTCACGCTCGAGCCCGGCGACGTGATCAGCACGGGAACCTGCGGGGGGGTCGGCGTCGCGATGAACCCGCGCGGATACCTGAAGGTCGGTCAACGCGTGCGGGTGACGATCTCTGGCCTCGGTCAGATCGAGAACCAGGTCGTGCCCGAGCCGGCGGACAGCGCGCGGACATGAACGGCGCCGAGGCTCTGATCCGCAGCGCGATCGCTTCGGGCGTCGAGGTCTGTTTCGCGAACCCCGGCACGACGGAGATGCACCTGGTGGCCGCGCTCGACTCGGCGCCCGGGATGCGCGCGGTGCTCGGCCTCTTCGAGGGTGTCGTGACCGGTGCGGCCGACGGCTACGCGCGCATGGCCGGCAAGCCTGCGCTGACGATCACGCACCTGGGACCCGGCTTCGCGAACGGCATCGCGAACCTTCACAACGCGCGGCGCGCGAATACCCCGGTCGTGAACCTGATCGGCGATCAGGCGACCTGGCACCTCGATGCGGACGCGCCACTCACCTCGGATGTCGAGTCACTCGCGAAACCCGTCTCGGTCTGGGTGCGAAAGACGAAGACGGCGGCCGAGCTCGCCACCGACGTGGTCGAGGCGATCGCGGCGTCGCGGCGTGCGCCTGGCGGAGTGGCCACGCTGATCGTCCCGGCCGACTGCGCCTGGGGAGAGGCGCCGGGCATCGCGAGGCCGATCGCCTTCGAAGTCGCACTCGAGGTGCCCCGGCGAGTGGATCGACGAGGCGGCGCGCGCGCTGCGATCGGGCGAGCCCGCGTCTGATCCTGCTCGGTGCGAACGCGCTCTCGAGGCGTGGATCGCTCGCGGCCGCTCGCGTCGCCGCGAAGTCCGGCGCGCGGGTCATGTTCGGCACGTTCCCCGCGCGCGTCGAGCGCGGCGCCGGCCTGCCGGCGTTCTCGAAGTTCCCGTATTTCCCGGAGCAGGGCGTCGAGCTGCTTTCCAAGGTCGGTCGGCTCGTGCTCGCGGGCGCGACGGAGCCGGTCGCATTCTTCGGCTATCCGAACACGCCGAGCCGGCTCACGCCGTCGAGCTGTCGCATTTCGGTGTTGGCACGACCGGATCACGATGCGGCGGGCGCGCTCGAAGCGCTGGCCTCCGCGCTCGGTGCGGGGCCGAACGGAGCCGAGCTCGCGACTCGCGCGTCGATCGAGCCGGCGACCGGCAAGCTCACGCCGGACGCGCTCGGTCGCACGCTCGCCGCGCTTCAGCCCGAGAACGCGATCGTCGTCGACGAAGCCGCGACCTCGGGTGCGCCGTGGTTCGGCTTCGCGAGCGGCGCGTTGCCGCATTCGTCGCTCGGTCTCACCGGCGGCGCGATCGGTCAGGGGTTGCCGAATGCCGTCGGCGCCGCGATCGCGTGTCCGGATCGGCGGGTGATCGCGCTTCAGGCCGACGGCAGCGGCATGTACACGCTTCAGGCGCTGTGGACCGCTGCGCGCGAGTCCCTCGACGTGAAGACGATCATCTGCGCGAATCGCATGTACCGCATCCTGAAGGTCGAGCTCGCACGTGCGGACATCTCGCAGCCCGGCCCCGCCGCACGCTCGCTCACCGACCTCGGATCGCCGGATCTCGATTGGGTCTCGCTCGCGCGCGGCATGGGTGTTCCCGGGGAGCGCGCCGAAACGGCGGAGGAATTCGCGGGCGCGCTCGGCCGCGCGTTCGCCGAGCCCGGACCGTATCTCGTCGAAGCGGTGCTCTGAGTCGAACCCATGGCAGGCGTCAAGCTCGACCACGTCGCGATCGGCCTCCCCACCGCCGGGCTCGCGAAGCCGTTTTTCGAGGACGTGCTCGGCGGCGCTCCGGCGGGTGGGCATTCGGGTGTTCCGTTCGGCTTCACGCAGTGGGCGTTCGCGGGTGGCGGAAAGATCGAGGTGATCTACCCGATGGGTCCGCCCGACGGGTTCCTGCACCGCTTCCTCGCGCACGGCGGCCCGCGCATCCACCACGTGACGTTCAAGGTGCCGAGCCTCGACGAGATCTGCGCGCGCGCGACCGAGCTGGGCTACACCGTCGTGGGTACGGACCGCTCCGACCCGCACTGGCAGGAGGCGTTCCTGCACCCGAAGCAGGCCCAGGGCATCGTCGTGCAGCTCGTCGAGTCGAAGCCGCGGCCGGGCTGGGACGACGGACCCGCTCCGAAGCCGCGCGCGGACGCTGCGCGCGTTCGCGGTCTGCGTCTTTCCGCGAAGTCGGCAGACGCTTCGCGAAGGCAGTGGAGCGAGCTGCTCGGCGCAGAGTGCTCGCGCTCCGGGGAGTCGCTCCGGTTTCGCTGGGCCGACTCGCCGCTCGCGATCTCTCGTCGATGTCGATTCGCGACGCGACGAGGGACCGCTGCAGATCGAGCTCGACGCCGCGCGGGATCTCGCCTTGCCCGAGGGCCGTCACCCGGAGCTCGGCACGCGCTTCGTGCAGGTGCCCGGGTGACGCGAAGGGGAATCGTCCTTCACCAGTTTCCCTACTCGCACTATGCCGAGAAGGCCCGTTGGGCACTCGACTGGAAGCGAATCCCCCACGAGCGCGTCGACTACCTGCCCGGTCCGCACGTCCCGCAGATGCTTCGGCTTTCGGGTCAGCAGGAGGTGCCGGTTCTGCAGATCGGCGAACGCGTGATCGCGGGCTCGGCCGCGATCATCGACGAGCTCGAGAAGCTCTTTCCCGAGCCCGCGCTCTACCCGGCCGATCCGGAGCAACGCGAGCGCGCGCTCGCGCTCCAGCGGCACTTCGACGTCGAGCTGGGGCCGCGCATCCGCCGTGCGCTCTTCTCGGTGCTGATCCGCGAGCCGGCCTACATGTGCCGGATCTTCGCCGGGCGTCGCAGCGCGCCGGTGCGCGCCGCGTACCGCGCGCTCTTTCCAGCGACGAAGCAGGTGATGGGACGCAGCATGGCGCTCTTCGACGCGCGCGCGATCGAGGATTCGTTCCGTGGCACGCGCGAGGCGCTCGACCGGGTCGCGAAGGAGGTCGCGGGGAGCGGGCAGCTCGTCGGCGATCGCTTCGGCATCGCGGATCTGACGGCCGCCGCGTTCTTCGCGCTGCTCCTGAAACCCGATCACCCCGACATGGCGCGACCCGAGCCAGTGCCGGAGCGCGTACGAGAGCTGATGTCGGGCTTCGCGCCGCACGCCGGCATGCACTGGGCTCTCGAGCAGTACCGACTTCACCGCCCGATTCGCACGGGCGGCTGACGTTCAGAACTTCGGCTCGCGCTTGTTCAGGAACGCCTGGGTTCCCTCGACCATCTCCGCGGAACCGCAGAGTTCGCTGAAGATCTGCGCTTCCCGTTCCAGACCTTCGGCGAGCGGGAGATCGAGACCCTCGCCGATCGCGCGAAGCGACGCCGCGAGCGCGCGCGGTCCGTTCGCAAGGCACGCCACCAACCACTGTTTCGCGCGCGCGAGCAATTGGTCCGGCTCGGCGAGCTCGTTCACGAGTCCGATCGCGAGCGCGCGCTCCGCGGAGATGTGTCCCCCGTGAAGGATCAGCTCGGTCGCGACGCCGCGTCCGACCAGGCGTGTGAGCCGCTGCGTGCCGCCGAAGCCCGGCAGGATGCCGAGCTTCACCTCGGGCTGGCCGAACTTCGCCTTGGTCGAGGCGACCCGCAGATGACACGCGAGGGCGAGCTCCGTTCCGCCACCGAGCGCGAAGCCGTTCACCGCTGCGACGACCGGCTTCGAGAGTCCTTCGATGCGCGAGAAGACGGCCTGTCCGCGCCGAGCGAACTCGAGACCCGAACGCGCGTCGAGGCGAGCGATCTCGTCGATCGCCGCGCCGGCGACGAACGCGCGCCCGGCGCCGGTGACGATCGCGGCGCGAATTCCAGCGTCGCTCGCGACGCGTTCGACCGCGATGTCGAGCTCTCCGAGCAGCTCGCCGGAGAGCGCGTTCAGCGCTTCGGGGCGATTGATCAAGAGCGTCGCGATTCCGTCCTCGACCGAGACCTCGACGAGCGCCATCGACTCTAGACCTCGACGCCGACGAGCGCGCGCAATCGCTCGGGCGATGTCCGATGCAGGAATTCCCCGGCGGGCAGGCGCTCGGGATTCGACTCCGCGATCGCGCGCAGAAGACCGATCAGAACGGGCACCATCTGCTCCGACGAGATCTTCTCGTACAGCACCTGCGCGACGCGCGTGCCCTCTCGCGAGCCTCCGACCACGATCATGTGCGCGTTCTTGCCGAACCCGGTGATGCCGATCTCGGCCGACGGGGGCCGCGAGCAGTGATTCGGGCAGCCGGCCATGCGCAAAACGACGTCGACGTCGCCGAGCCCGGCGGCTTCGATGGCCTCGCACAGCCCGGGAATCGCGCGCTCGGCTTCGGTCATGGCGAGTCCGCAGGTTGGCAGCGCCGGACAGCCGAACGCCTGCTTCCGGAACATCGAGATCGTCTCGGCCGCCCGCACGCCGTTCGCAGCGAGCGTGGCGTCGACGAGCGCGCGCTTCGACGCGGGGACGTGCGTGAGGAGCAGGTCCTGATTTCCGGTGATGCGAACGCAGATCTCCGGGATCTCCGCGAGCACCGACGAGATCGCCGAGCGCATCCGACACGAATCGGTGTCGAGCACACGTCCGCTCTCGACCGGGATGCCGAGGAAGAGCTTTCCGTCGCCCGCTTCCCGGTGCCAGCCGTGCCAGAAGCGATTCGGCGGCAGCGGCTGCGGATCGGCGTCCTTCAGCTCGAGCCCGAACCGCCCGCGCAGCTCGGACTTCACGTGTTCGACTCCCAGGCGCCGGATCGTGTGCTTCCAGCGCGCCAGACGGCGGTCCTTGCGTTCGCCGTGGTCGCGTTGGAGCGTCGCGATCGCGCGCGTCGCCGCCACGACCTGATCTCTCGGCACGCGGCCGAGGTAGAGAGCGAGCAGTGCGCGCGTCTGCGACTGGCCGTGCGTCGTACCGAGTCCACCGCCGGCGTAGAGGTCGTATTCCTCGGCGACCGCACCGCCATCGACCACCGGCAGGAATGCGACGTCGTTGGTCAGAGCGTCGACCGAGTTGTCGTGCGGGTGGGCGATCGCGACCTTGAATTTGCGAGGCAGATACTGGCCGCCGTAGATCGGCTCGTCGCTCTGCATCGGCGTTCCGGTCTCGCTCGCGAGATCGGTCAGGAAGATCTGGTAGTACGCCGACGAGCGCGGGGAGAGCTCCTTCGCGATCCCGTAGGCGAGCTCGCGCGAGCGCAGCGGCAGCTCGGGAATCAGGTCGTCCACGACGGAGCACATCGTGTTGCGGTTCACGTCGCCGCAGGCCGCGATCGTCGTCATCTCGTAGCCGTTGTTCGGATAGTCCTGATTCAGGAAGCGAACGAGCGGGCCGAGACTTTGCGCGGGAACGTGGTGGAACTGGATTGCCTGGCGCGTCGTCAACCGGAGGGAGCCATTGGCGAATCGATCGGACGCGTCGCAGAGCGCGCGGAACTGCGCGCCGGTGAGCTCGCCGCCACCGGGGACACGCATGCGCACCATGAAGATGTAGTCGTGTGTCTTGCGGCCATCGACGCGCGCCTGCTGCTTGTAGATCCCGAAGTGCTTCGAGATCTCCTTCGCTTCGCCGGAGAGCGTCTCGGCGCGCCCGCCCGAGAGATCGTCGAGCTCGGAGCGGAAGCTGTGCTTCGTCTTTCCAGAGACCCAGAACAGCCCCTCGCTCTCGAGCTTGAGCCGCTCGTTCTTCGACATCTCGTCGAGCGTCGAGTCGGCGAGCGTGACGACCTTGGGCGGGGAGGTGTCCTTGGGCATGGGCGCGCAACGGTACCTTGCAGGCCAGCACGAGGCAAAGTCCACGGGCCGATGCTTCTAGAACGCGTAGCGGAGCGCGACGAACGATCCGTAGCTCCAGCGGCCCTGATCGTCGCCCAGGGCGGGACCGGGTTGGAAGGCCGCCACGGCGAATTCGAGCTCGAGCTGCTCCCATTCCTCGAGCGCAAGCACCAGGTCGATCTCGCGGCCGAGCTTGCGTGAATCGCCGGTCAGCTCGAGCTCGAGCTCCGCGTCCCAGAGCGAATCGGCCGGCTGGTGCAGCCGGAACTCGTGGTAGACGAGATCGAGCGAGCTCGAGCGAAGCAGCGAGCAGCCTACGCCCGCAGTCCAGACCTGCAGGTTCGAGAGGTCCGGTTGCAGAAGAAAACCGTACTGACCGAATCGCTCGACCCCGCCGAAGCCCGCCTCGTTTGCGTGCAGTCCCGTCTGGCGGAAGTGCTCCGACGCGAGCGCGTAGCTGGCGAAGATCCGCGGCTCGATCTCGAGCGGCGGCAGCCAGCTCGCACCGAGATCGAAGGCCCAGCCGTCCACGTCGCGTCGCTCCACGCTCACGACCTCGCTCCGCGTGTCGGAGATCTGCTCGTACTCCGTCCAGTGCTCCCGTCCGCGAAGCGCGGCGGTGTCGATCCAGTAGCCGAGCAGTCCGGCCGAGCCGACGGAAAACACGCCGGTGGCGCGCGCGCCGAACCAGGTGAGCTTCGAGTCGGGCTCGTCCTCGCGCGCGGTGTCGATCACGCTGCCGACGGCACGCGTCGGCGAGCGGTCGTGTTCGCGCAGCGCGAAGAGCTGGAAGCCGTGGTCCGGCGCATAGTCCCAGGAGAACTCGGCGATCCCTCGCGACACGCGGTCGTGTTGGGGATCGACGAAGCTGACGTCGGAGCGCTGCGGCCAGATTTCACGCCCGTAGGCGAGCGCGAGCTCGGTCGTCTCGCGCTCCCAGATCACGCGCACGGCATCGAGCTCCTCGTCCCACCACCAACGGCGATCGTCTTCGAAGTCGAGGCGGCCGGCCTCGAGGCTGAAGCCGCTCTCGGCGATGTTCTCGCTCGCGATCCACATTTCACCGCGCTCGACGAACTGGTCCGAGACCTCGTCACGGCTCTCGGGCAAGAGGTCCTCCTCGAGCGCGACCTGGACCTGCGCGAAGAAGGAGAGCGCCTTTCCGATGCTGTAGAACGCCTCGAGCTCGAGCGCTTGAGAGAGCAATCGCCGGTCCGGCTCGTCGACCTGCTCGCCCGAGATCCAGCGCCGGAGCTCGAGCAGCTCGAATTCCAGCTCGCCGCCGAGAACGAGGTCGTGGCCGCGGATCTCGATACTGAATGGCCGCGTCGGACGACGCTTGTCCTCGCGCTCCGTCAGTCGCTGCCGGAGCCCTTCGTCGTCCTCGTCCTCCTCGGCCGGATCCGACGCGAACGACATCGACGCAGCGCTCCCCACGAGAAGCGCGATCGCGAGCCAGAACACGAGCCTCGCAGCCGCCAGAGCCAGCTACTCCAGGCCTTCGATCGGAGCGAGCAGGTCTTCGAGGAAGAACGCGGACAGGGCCGCGCGTCCCGTCAGGCCCGCCTTCGTGTAGATCGAGCGAGCTTGCTCGCGGACGGTGCGCTCGCTGACCGCGCGCACCGTCGCGACTTCCTTGTGCGTGAGACCCTTCAGCAGCAAGAGCGCGACCTCGCGCTCCGCCTCGGTCAGGTTCCAGCGCGAGAACTGGACTTCGATCGCATCGCCCAGACCGTTCAGGAGCGCACGCGACTCGGTGCGCCAACGCTGGCCCTGCACGCGCGCGAGCTCCAGATCCCGGATCACCCGCAAGTGCTCGTCGCGCTGCCGCTCCGACACGCGGAACAGCAGCGCGACGCCGACGCTCGCGGCGACGACGGGCACGATCTCGATCAGCTCGAGGAGAAGCTCGCCGATCGTCAGGTCGGGCTCTTCGATCTTCTCGAGCGCGATGAAGAGCCCGACCCCGCCGATCAGCGCCGCCAGCGCCCACTTTCTCACTCTGGGTTCGATCAGGTCCGTCATGTTCGGCTCCCAATCCGGTGGCGGCGGCTTCGGACCTGCTCAGTCCAGGTCGTCACAGACCGCGGCGAAGTTGCACTCGGTCAGCGTAACGACTTCTCCGTCCTCCGGATTGACTTCGAGGAAGAGCCCCACGCCGCGAGCGTAGTACTTTCGCTCGTAGCCGTCCGGGGAGATCGGCGTGAACTCGCCCGTGACGATGCAGTCGCCGTCCGCGCAGAGCGCCTGGGCGAGTGCCGCGGGAACGAACTCGTCGAGCGCGGGATCGCTTCCGTACGCGTAGGTCGTCGAGAGCACCTCGGCCGCGTCCTCGGCATCGCCGCGTGCGAGCTCCTGGCGATAGACGTCGCCGACCACCGGCGTGCCCAGGAACACCAGACCCGGAAGCGCGTCGTCCCGACCCGCCTTCCACGAGCCCTCGACGTCCACGAGCTCCGCCTCGAGCGGGTCGTCGCCGGGAAACAGCTCGAAGTTCTTCGAGATCTCGCCGCAGTACGCGACGCTGCCATCGGTCCGCTGCGCGAACCAATCGTCGGTGTCTTCCACTTCCTGGCCATCGCTGGTGACCACGTCGCGAACGACCACGCAGGTCACGCCTTCGATCTGCTTCGTCTTGGGCAGGACCTCGATCGAGAGCGCCTCGTCGGGCCCTTCGTACGTCCACGTGTTCCCGATCGCGAGCGGGAAGTACGGATTGGCATGCTGCAGGTTCGAGAAATCGGTCTCGTAGGTCTCGGGGTCGAAGTCCGGCTCGTAGAGGTCCTCGCCGAGTGCCGTGCACAGATCTCGCCGTGCGGTGAGCTGTTCCCGACAGAGCGAAGCGGCGTCGCGGCTCTCCTCGCGGGCCTCCGAGGCGCACTCCGAGCGCTCGCCGGACTCCGCGAGATTCAAGCAGTTCGCCTTGGCGCTGAGATAGTCGTCGACCGTCTCGGCGGTACACGCGGCGAGCTGCACCTTCGCGATCTTCTGACAGGTCGTCTCTCTGCCCCGGGCAGACGCGGAGCCGCCGATCAGAAAGCTTGCGGCGAATACGATCGCCAACAGGAGTCGTCGATGGTGCCTCATTGCATTCTCCTCACTTTCGCGCCGGTTCCGTGTCACCCCGACTTCGAGGTCCGCGGCCCGGCTTCATGAGGACGAATGCACCCCGCGCGAGGTCGTTTCCATTGTCGGAATGACGTACGCGGCTTCTCGCGGCCGGAGAGCGCGTTAGCGCGGGTCGGTGTCCCACTCGGCGGCATCGGCGACGCGCACGAGCTTCATCCAGGGCACACGCCGCTGATCGCCGGCGATGTGGCCGACGAGAAGCAGGAAGTCCGTACCCGAGAGGCGACCGATCTCGAGTTCGAGTTGGGCGAGGCTCATCTTGCCGCGAGGACAGAGCACGGGGCGCACGCCGTAGGGCAGCGCGAGCTTGCGCCAGGTTTCCTCGGAGCGAGTCGGCGCGACGATCGGTACGCCCGGCCGTTGGCGCGAGAGCAGCCGCGCCGCGATCCCTCCCCGCGACCACGTGACGATGGCTCGTGCGCTGCACTCGCGCGCGGTGCGCACGGCCGCCTGCGAGAAGACCACGAGTTCGCGGAGCTCACCCGAGACCCCCTCGATCGGCGTCTCGACCCGACTCGGGTAGGCGTCCTCGGTCGCATCGATGATCCGGCTCATCGCGCGGCACGCGCGGACGGGATCGGCGCCGATCGCGGTCTCGTCGGAGAGCATCACGGCATCGGTGCCGTCGAGTACGGCGTTCGCGACGTCGGTGATCTCGGCGCGCGTCGGCCGCGACGCGGTCACCATCGATTGCAGCATCTGCGTCGCGGTGATCGTCGGCCGACCCGCGCGGATCGCCGCAAGCACGATCCGCTTCTGCTCGATCGGTACGCGTTCGTAGGGGATCTCGAGCGAGAGATCGCCTCGCGCGATCATCACCGCGTCGGCGCGCGCGAGGATCGCATCGAGGTTCTCGAGCGCGAGCTTCGTCTCGATCTTCGCGACCAGCGGCGTCGGCCGCCCGAGGCTCTTGAGCACGCGACGCACGGCCGAGAGGTCGTCCTCGGTGCGCACGTACGAGACGCCGACGAGGTCGATGCCGAGCTCGACGCCGAGCTCGAGATCGCGCAGGTCCTTCTCCGCCAGGATCGGTCGCGCCGACAATCCGCCCGGTGCGTTCACACCCTTGCCGCTCGTGATCGTACCGCCCACGACGACGCGGCAGTGGATCTCGCTGCCGTCTACGTCGAGAACCTCGAGCTCGACGGCACCGTCGCCGAGCAGGATCGGCCCGCCCGGCCGCGCCTCCTGCGCGAGGTACTCGTCCGGCACCGGCAGCGTGCGCGCATCGCCCTTCGACAGGCCGCAACCGAGCGTGACGAGCGCTCCGGTCTCGAGCACGAGCGTGGAGGGCTCGAGCTCTCCGAGCCGGATCTTCGGACCGGACAGGTCCTGCAAAACCGCCACGGGCTTGCCGGCTGCGAGCGACGCCTCGCGCAGCCTCGATACGGCCTCGCGATGCTCCGCCTCGGTCCCGTGCGCGAAGTTGATCCTCGCGACGTTCATTCCGGCGTCGATCAGGCCCCGCAGGGTCGCGTTCGAGCGAGAAGCCGGCCCGATGGTGCATACGATCCGAACGGCACGCGTGCGCATCTATTTCCCGCTACGGCACGGCATGGGCTTTGCTTGACCATTTGCAGAGCGGCGGCCGCATCTGACTTGATGAGATAACATCTCCGAATCCTTCCGGGCGCGAGCCGTGAAGGGATAGGCAATTGGAGGCAGAATCGTGACGACCAAGCGTGTGAAGGAAATCCTCTCCTGGTACAGCGCCGACAACGCGGGTACCAAGGCGAACCTGGCACGGATGCTGAACCACGGACGGCTCGCGGGCACCGGCAAGATGGTGATCCTGCCCGTGGATCAGGGCTTCGAGCACGGCCCCGCGCGAAGCTTCGCGCCCAACTCCGCGGGCTACGACCCGCGTTACCACTTCGAGCTCGCGATCGACGCCGGCTGCAACGCCTACGCGGCGCCCCTCGGATTCCTCGAGGCGGGCGCCGCTGAATTCGCGGGCGACGTCCCGATGATCCTGAAGCTGAACAACAACGAGTCGCTCGCGAAGGGCGGCGAGCCGATTCCCGGCGATCACGGGGTCGGTGAACGAGGCGCTTCGCCTCGGCTGTGCGGCGATCGGCTTCACGATCTACCCGGGCTCGGGCGAGGCCAAGACGATGTACCAGCAGATCGCCGAGCTCACCGAGGAAGCCAAAGCGCTCGGGCCTTGCGGTCGTCGTCTGGTCCTATCCGCGCGGTGCTGGCGTCTCGAAGGAGGGCGAGACCGCGATCGACGTCGTCGCCTACGCGGCGCAGATCGCCTGCCAGCTCGGCGCGCACGTCATCAAGGTGAAGCCGCCGACGGCTCACATCGAGCAGGCCGAGGCGAAGAAGGTCTACGAGAAGGAGAAGATCCCCGTTGGAACGCTCGCCGAGCGCGTGCGCCACGTGGTGCAGAGCGCCTTCGGCGGCCGACGCATCGTGATCTTCTCGGGCGGTCCCGCGAAGGGAAAGAAGGAAATCCTCGACGAGATCCGCGGCCTCGCCGACGGCGGCGCATTCGGCTCGATCATGGGCCGGAACTCGTTCCAGCGCCCGAAGACCGAGGCGATCGAGCTCCTGCACGAGGTGATGGACATCTACGCGAACGCTTGAGGCTTTCCGGCCGTATAATCGGCCGATGAACGACCCCATCCGGCTCTCGCTGGTCGAACTCACCGGCGCCCTCCGGGCGCGCAAGCTCTCTCCCGTCGAGCTGATGACGGCGGTCTTCCGCCGCCTCGACGAGCGCAACTCGGAGCTGAACGCGGTCGTCGCCATGTACGACCGCGAAGCGCTGCTCGCGCAGGCACGCGACGCCGAGGCGCGAATTGCGCGGGGCACGGCGCGGCCGCTCGAGGGTGTGCCACTCGGTGTGAAGGACCTCGAGGACTGCGCGGGGTTGATCACCTCGCACGGATCGATCCCGTACCGGGAGAACCTGGCCTCGCACGATTCGGTGCAGGTCTCGCGGCTTCGCTCGGCCGGCGCGATCCCGATCGGGAAGACGAATGCTCCGGAGTTCGGTCACACCGCGATCACGAAGAACCTGATCTTCGGCGTGACGCGAAACCCGTGGAATCCCGCGCTCACCCCCGGCGGATCGAGCGGGGGATCGTCGGCCGCGCTCTCGGCCTGCATGCTTCCGCTGGTCACCGCGAGCGACGGCGGCGGCTCGACGCGAATTCCCGCGAGCTTCGTGGGTGCGTTCGGCATGAAGCCGACCTACGGCCGGATTCCGAACGAGTCGAAGAACCTCTGGTACTACGGCGACACGGCGGTGCAGGGACCGCTGACGAAGACCGTCGCCGACAACGCGCTGTATCTCGACGTCACCTCCGGCTACGCGCCGGAGGATCCGAGCTCGCTCCCGCACCCGGGCTTCTCCTATCTGTCGAAGCTCGCCGACGGTGTGCCGCGCAAGCTCCGAATCGCCTACTCACCGGATCTCGCCTATGCGGTCGTGCAGTCCGACATCGCGCAGGCCGTGTACGACGCTGCGCGGCTCTTCGAGAAGCTCGGCCACGAGGTCTGCGAGATCAAAGGCGGCCCGCCGAAGATGGGGCAGGCTTGGGGCATGTGGGGCGCGTTCGAGATGGCCGCCGCGAACCTCCAGCACCTGCCGGCGCGCGAGGCGGACTTCAGCCGATCGGTGCTCGCCTCGATGAAGCTCGCCTGGAAGATGACACCGGAGTGGTTCAGGGAGCAGGCGACACGCAGGCTCGAGCTCTCGCGCTGGTGTCAGTCGATCTTCGCCGACTACGACCTCTTGATCACGCCGACCGTTCCCGTACGATCCGCCGCCCGCCAAAGGACCGTTCCCGCTCGAGACCGAGGGCCGGGAGCAGCTCGACTGGGGCGTGGCCTCGTTCACGATCCCGTTCAACCTGTCGCTTCACCCGGCCGCGTCGCTGCGCGTCGGGCTGTCGCGCGCGGGGCTTCCGATCGGCATGCAGATCGTCGCCGAGCGCCACCGCGACGAGCTCGTCCTGCAGGCTGCGCACGCATTCGAGCGCGAGCGACCGTGGCACCCGCACTGGCCCGTGGCATAGTCCGCCAACCATGAGGATCGCGCTCGCCTCCGACCACGCGGGTTTCGAGTTCAAGACGCGACTCGCCCGCGAGCTCGGCGAGCTCGGCCACGACGTGAGCGACTACGGCACCGATTCGCGGGAGTCGTGCGACTACCCGGACTTCGCGATCCCCGCTTCGCGCGCGGTGGCCGAGGGCAAGGCCGACCGCGCGATCCTGGCCTGCACCAACGGGATCGGCATGTCGATGACCGCGAACCGGATTCCCGGGATTCGTGCCGCGCTCGTGTACAGCGCACGCGGAGCGACGATGACGCGGCAGCACCACGACTCGAACGTGCTCTGCCTGGGCGCGGGCGAGTTCCCCGCCGACGAGCTGATCGCCTGGGTGAAGCTCTGGCTCGAGACGAAGTTCGAGGGCGGGCGGCACGCGCGCCGAGTCGGCAAATTCGAGGCGCTGGACAAGCCTTGATCGCGGCGCTCGAGGCCGCGGCTTCGCTCGTCCACGAGACCCTTCAGCCGACGCCGCAGCTCGAGTGGCCATTGCTCTCGGCGCGCTGCTTCGCGCGCGTGATCGTGAAGCACGAGAACCACCTGCCGACCGGCGCCTTCAAGCTCCGCGGCGGGCTCGTGTACATGCACGAGCTCCGGGCGAGCGAGCCCGGCCTGCGCGGCGTGATCGCGGCCACGCGCGGGAATCACGGCCAGAGCGTCGCTTCGGCCGCGCGCCGTTTCGGGCTGAATGCGACGATCGTCGTGCCGCACGGGAACAGCCGCGAGAAGAATGCGGCGATGCGCGCGCAGGGTGCGAACCTGATCGAGCACGGGACGGACTTCCAGGACGCGTTCGAGCATGCGCAGGCGCTCGCCGCGCGCGACCGGCTTCACTTCGTCGGGTCGTTCCACCCGACGCTGGTTCGCGGCGTGGCCTCGTGCGCGCTCGAGCTCTTCGCGGCGGTTCCGGATCTGGACCTGCTCTATGTGCCGGTCGGGCTCGGGTCGGGCATCTGCGCGGCGCTCGAGGTGCGCGACGCGCTCGGGCTGCGCACACAGATCGTCGGCGTCGTCGCGGAGCGCGCGCCGACCTACGCGCTCTCGTTCGCCGCCGGGCGTGCCGTCCCGACCGATTCGGCGGATACGCTCGCCGACGGTCTCGCGGTTCGCGTGCCCGATGCGAATGCGCTCGCGCGGATCCGCGCCGGCGTCGAGCGGATCGTCGCGGTTTCGGAAGCGGAGATCCGCTCGGCGATCCGCGCCTACTTCAGCGACACCCACAACGTCGCGGAGGGAGCGGCCGCGGCTGCGCTCGCCGCCTGCCTGCGCGAACGTCCGGCCGTCTCGGGCAAGCGCGTTGGACTCGTGCTCACGGGCGGAAACATCGACCGCGCGCTCTACCGCGCGATTCTCGACGAGGAGGATTCCACGTGCGACTGACTCGTTCGCTGGCTCAGGTCGTTCTGCTCGTGCTGCTCGGCTCCGGCGTCGCGCGCTCCGCTGACGTCGCGAGCGATGCATCGTTTCGCGACGGCCGAGCGCAGGTGTCTCGCGCGCGCGCCGAGGTCGGCCCGACCCGACCGGCGACGAACGTGATCCTCTTCGTCGGGGACGGAATGGGCATCGCCACCGTCACGGCAGCCCGCATTCGCGACGGACAGCTTCGCGGCGAGATGGGGGAAGAGAATTTGCTCGAGTTCGAGAAGCTCCCCTTCACGGCGCTCTCGAAGACCTGGAACACCGACTTCCAGGTGCCCGATTCGGCCGGCACGATGACGGCGATCATTTCGGGAGTGAAGACGCGTGCGGGCGTGCTCGGCGTCGATGCGAGCGTCGCGCGCGGCGATTTCGCAGCCGCCGCGAAGGGGAGCGTGCCGACGCTGCTCGAGCAGGCAGAGGACCGCGGACTCTGGACCGGCGTCGTCACCACCACCACGATCACGCACGCGACGCCCGGCGCATGCTATGCGCACACGCCCGATCGGAATTGGGAGGTCGATGCGGCCCTGCCCGCGGCGGCGCGAGAGGCGGGCTTTCCCGACATCGCGCGCCAGCTCGTCGAGTTCGCGCACGGCGACGGGATCGAGGTGGCGCTCGGCGGCGGGCGCGCGTTCTTTCTTCCCTCGACCGAAACCGATCCGGAGTATCCGCAGGCGAAGGGCGCGCGTGCGGACGGACGCGATCTCGTCGCCGAGTGGAAGAAGCGAAATCCCGGAGGCACGTATGCGTGGAACGCGGAGCAACTGAAGACGATTGACGCGGCGAAAACGTCGCGGGTTCTCGGGCTCTTCGAGCCGAGTCACATGAAGTTCGAGACGGATCGCGCGAGCGATCCCGCGGGCGAGCCTTCGCTGGCCGAGATGACCGCGAAGGCGATCGAGCTGCTCGAGCGCGCGCCGAAGGGATACGTGTTGGTGGTCGAAGGCGGGCGGATCGATCACGCGCACCACGCGGGCAACGCCTACCGGGCCCTCGGCGAGACGATCGAGCTCTCGAACGCCGTCCGCGTCGCGCGCGAGCGCACCGACCCGGCGAAGACGCTGATCGTGGTCACCGCGGATCACAGTCACACGCTGACGATCGCCGGCTATCCGAAGCGCGGGAATCCGATCCTCGGATTGGTCGTGGGCTCGTCGGGAGAGTCCCCGCTCGGTACGTCGCCCGCGCCGGATCTGGCCGGTCATCCATACACGACGCTCGGCTACGCGAACGGACCGGGCTACGTAGGCGCGAGCGACGTCCAGCCCGAGGGGCCGAAGCGCCTGCCGCATTTCGCCAAGAGCTCGACGGCGCCAAAGCTCGGCCGTCCCCAGTTGGCGAGCGTGGACACGGAAGCGGCATCGTACCTGCAGGAGGCCACGCTGCCGCTCGCCTCGGAAACACACGCCGGAGAAGACGTTCCGATCTACGCGGGCGGACCGGGAGCTGCGCTCTTCCACGGCACCCGGGAACAGAACTTCATCTATCACGCGCTGGCCTCGGCGCTCGGGATCTCGTCCCCGTAGCATGGTGCGCGCATGAGTGAACCCGTGGATGCGATCGTGATCGGCGGCGGAATCATCGGCACCGCGAGCGCGTACTACCTGGCCGAACGCGGCGCGCGTGTCGTCCTGCTCGAGCGTGGCGAGATCTGCTCCGGCGCCTCGTACGGAAACGCGGGATGGATCTTTCCCAGTCACGGCTCGCCACTGCCGGCGCCCGGTGTCATCGGCCAGGCGCTTCGCTGGCTCTTCGATCCAGAGAGCCCCTTCTACGTCGAGCCGCGCTTCGATCTCGAGCTCGCGCGCTGGCTGTTCGGCTTCTTGCGCGCGTCCACGGCCTCTCGCGCGCTGGAGACGCTTCGATTGAGCCGGGAGCTCTCGCTGGCGAGCCTTTCGCTCTGCGCCGAGCTGGCGGCGCGACCGGGCATCGACTTCGGCTTCGCCCGGCGCGGGCTGCTCGTCCTCTGTGAGAGCGACGCCGGCATCGAAGCTGCGCACCACGAGCTCGAGACGCTGCGCGGACTCGGCGGCGACGGCCGCGCGCTCTCACCCGACGACGTTCGGAAGCTCGAGCCTCGTGTCGCGGGGAGGATCACGGGCGGCGTGCTCTTTCCCGTCGATGCCCACGTGCAGCCCGCGCGACTGGTGCAAGCGCTCGCGGGCCTCGCATCGTCCCACGGAGCCCGCATCCTCACGGGCCACGAGGTGCTCGCGCTCGAGAGCGAAGGGCGGCGCATCGTTCGCGTGCGCACGACTCGGGGCGACTTCGACTCGCGTGAAGTCGTGATCGCCGGCGGTGCGTGGTCGCCCGGGATCGCACGTCAGCTCGGCCTTCGGCTTCCGGTCCAGGGCGCGAAGGGTTACAGCGTCACCGTTCGGTGTCCCCAGGGCTTCGGTGAGATCCCGATCATGCTGTCCGAGTCGAAGGTGTTCATCACACCGATGGGCGAGCAGCTTCGCTTCGGCGGCACGCTCGAGCTCGCGGGGCTCGATCTGTCGGTGAACCTGCGCCGCGTGCGCGCGGTCCAGCGCGCCGTCGCGCGCGTCCTGCCCGGTGTCGAGCGTGAGCCGCACGTCGAGACCTGGCGCGGTCTTCGACCGCTCACGCCCGACGACCGACCGATTCTCGGCCGCACGCGGGCATTCGAGAATCTCGTCGTCGCGACCGGTCACGGCATGAGCGGGATCTCGCAAGGCGTGATCACCGGCAAGCTCGTCGCGGAGACGATCGCCGGCGACCGGCCGAGCCTCGACATCACGCCGTTCTCACCCGATCGCTTCCGGTAGGTCATGGAGATCCCAAGCGTCGGTCACTCGGCGCTCGCGACTGGCGACAATGTCACCGGCCCATCCTCTACGATCCTCCGCTCTACTGAGTCGCGCCTCGCGCGGGGCGGTTCACGCGGCGATCGCGTCTAAAGCCGGAGTCCGCGACTCGTCGATGAGAGGCGCAGCATGCGCGTCCTCGTCGCCTCGCTCGTACTCCTGCTCGCGGGCCCGCCCGCGAAGCCGGTCGAGGCGTGGCCGCATGCGATCGAGAAGACGTCGTTCACCGGCGTCCTCGTCACCGTTCGCACGATCGCGATCGACGGGCTCGAGGGTCTGGAAGTCGACGAGAACGCGCTGCTCGAGCAGAGCGTGGATCTGGCCTGGGACGACGATCAGATCCCGCCGGGCTGGGTGGCGCCGCGGACCCGGTACGCCGCGCGGCCGGTTCCCCTCTGGGAGCTCGGCGGCGCCGACCGCGGTGGCCGCGTCTTTCACGGCTCCGCGCTGACCGCGTTGCTCGGCGAGCTGGAGCGGACCCTGCGCGAGCGAGGCCTATCGGACGCGCGCGTCGCGCTGGATGCGAAGGCGCTCTCCCGTCTGTCTACACCGGGAAGCGACGGCCTGCTGCTGCTCCGCGTCCTGCGCTAGCAAGGGCTCGATCGGCGGGGTACGCTCGGCAGCTCTCTCACGGAGGAAGTGATGCGGCCGATCCTCGGCTCCCTGGTGGTGTTGGCGCTGGCGGTGGGCGCGGGCTGCGGCGAGCCCGCCGAGACCCCGGCCAGCCCGTCCAGCGAAGGCGCGCCGATCGCGCGCGCGAGCTATCCGTCGATCTGGGTCGACATCCTGGAGCAGCGCGATCGCGTCCACGCCGCCGTCTCGAAGGGCACCGACATGTGGCACCCGGAGTGCAAAGAGGTCTCCGCGGGCTCGGCTGCGATCGGTGCGCTCGCGATCGAGATGAGCCAGCGCGTCGATCAGCAGCTTCCCGAAGACGTGCGACGCCGCGGGGTCACCGACGATCTCGGCTATCTCCAGCAGAACATGTCGGGCGATGCGCGGTCATGCGATCGAGGAGGTCGTCGGTGGCCTGCCGCCGTACATGATCGCTCTCGACGCGATCCTCCAGAGCATCGAGAAGCGACTGACGACGCGAAGAGATCGGGACCGAGAGCGTCGTGACGCGTCCCGGCTTCAACCCGTTCCATCCGCCTCCGCCGCCCTCGCCGATCTGAGAGCGAGGCGCCGGGGCAGGCGGGTGCGACCGAGCTCGAGCAGCCGTTCGAACTGACGCTTCTCGACCGGCATCACCGAGAGCCGGGACTGCGTGACGAGCTTGAGCTTCGCGAGCGAGCGATCCGCGCGGATCGGGCGAGCGACACCGGCCGCTCGAACGCTCGCAGAGCTTCGATCTCGACGGCGACCCAGCGAGGGTCTTCGCTGGTCGGGTCCGGGCGCGCCGGTCCGCTGACGCGCGCGATCCCCACGACCTCGGCCTCGTGCGAGTGATAGAAGAGCACGAGGTCGGACTTCGCCATCGCCGCCAGGTTCTTGCGCGCCTCGTGGTTGCGCACTCCGTCCCAGAGCGTTCGCCCGTCCGCCACGAGCTGCGCGAAGGGATAGACCTCGGGTTCCGACTTGAGCAGCCAGAAAGCGCGCGCGGCCATCAGACGATCTTTCGGACGGACTCCGGCATCGTCTTGGCCACGCGAATGATCGGAATTCCGGTCTGTCGCGCGTCGTACATCTCGCGCATCGCGCGCGGGAGATCCTCGAAGGCGTAGATCTCCTTGTGAACGGTGGGCTTGAAGACGACGCCGTAGAGCTCCGTCGCCGCCGCGCAGCCCTCGATCGTCTCGTAGTGGGTGTGATCGATCGTCACCTGCTTGACCGACTGAAGCGTCGAGTTGTAGGTGACCTGCTGCGAGAGCTGCCAACCCGAAGAGACGTTCACGCCGCAGCGCGCCGCGACCGCGAGCCCGGCGTCGAAGACCGGCCCGCGCAGCATGTCGCAGACGATGTGCATGTTGACCGAGTTCGTGAGCTTCCGGACCTCGCCCTGGAACGCCTTCACGTCGTCACGCGAGGCAAAGCGATTGAAGACCTTCTGATCGATCCCCCGGATGCCCTGACGTTCAAGCGCTTCGCGGCGGTCGGGAGAGCCCGAACAGAACCAGGCGTGGTGCCCTTCGGACTTCGCGAGCATGAGGAAGCACTCGCCGACGCCGCCGCCGAACGACATCACGTTCAGGCGTCGCAATTTGGTGTCGGAAACCTTCAGACGGAAGATGCCGATCGCCCGCCGCCACATGTGATAGGCCGTCGGTGCGCGCAGCGGCAGCGCCGCCATTTCCCAGAGGCTCAGTCCGCAGTCGAGCGGCGCGGGCACGAGCTGCCACTCGCCGACCACCGCTTCGTCGGCGTACCACCCGATCGAGTCGGGCTGATCGTAAGCCCAGATGCGCAGCGCGTAGCCGTAGGTGTCGGGCTGGCCGTTGCAGTGGGTCAGCGCGATGTCACCGACCTTGAAGCGCTTGACGTCGTCGCCGACCGCGAGCACCTCGCCGACGGCCGAGTTCCCGGGATAGATCTTTCCGCCGCGCGTGGCGGCGATGCTGTCGGTATCGGCGAGGATGGCGTGATCGATGTTGTGCTCGCCCGAGACGGCGAGGATGCGCAGGTGCACGTCGGCCGGCCCCATCTTTCGCAGCTCGAGCTGATCGAGCTTGATCGCGTTGGCGAACTCGAACTTCGCGACGTCGCCCTTGACGCGTTCCTTCTCCTTGACGATGTCGGCGGCGCTGATCGAGTAGGCTTTGACCATGCCGACGATGATGAACGGGGCGCACCGCGGAGATCAAGCCGACGACGATCCGGAAACGGTAGGAAGCGCGTGCCCACTTCGACCCGCCCCCGGATTCCGCTGCCCGACGAAGTCGTGTCGATGATCCGACGGAAGATCCTCGACGGATCGTTCGCCCCGGGCGAGCGCCTGCCG
Source organism: uncultured delta proteobacterium (assembly GCA_963704165.1). Classification (GTDB taxonomy): domain Bacteria; phylum Myxococcota_A; class UBA9160; order SZUA-336; family SZUA-336; genus VGRW01. Next base: position 198,192 of record CAVPHD010000005.1, read on the forward strand.
GCGGAGCGCGATCTGGCGGCGAGCCTGCGTGTGAATCGAAGCTCGGTTCGCGAGGCACTGAGGAAGCTCGAGGAGCTGCGCCTCGTCGAGATCCAGCGGGGTTCGGGCGCGCGCGTGCGGGACGCGGAGCACGCGAGCTTCGAGATCGTCTCGCCGCTGCTGCTCGAAGGCGGCGAACGCGGCCTCGCGCGGATTCGCGAGCTGCACGAGCTTCGCGAGGTTCTGCTTCCCGGCTTGCTGCAGCTCGCTCTGCGACGCGCGAGCGATGCCGAGCTCGAATCCTGCGTCGCGAGTCTACGCGACCTGACTCGGCCGGAACGGTCCGACGGCGAATTCCTCGAGTCGCTGCTCGAGCTACAGGTCTTGTTCGCGCGACTGACTCACAATCGTGTACTTCGGATCCTCGCGAATTCCGTGACGCGGTTTCTCGGAGAGCACGGCCCGCTTCCCGATTCGGGTGAGATCGTGGCCGAGCGGCGAAAGCTGCGGTCGCTCCTCGAGCGTCTCGGAGTCGCGATCCTGGCGCGCGATTCGGAGACGGCCGACCGCGTCGGGCGGGAGCTGCTGCGGCGATCGACGGAGGCATTCGTGGGCGGAGCCCGGCCGTGACGGTTGACCCTGTGCACGCGGCGCGATAAAACCCGTCGGGCCCGGTGCTTTGCCGCCTAGGAGCAGGTGTCGATGAAAACCCCCGTGCGTCCACGCCCCTCGACCGCGCGCCAGTCGCTCGAGTTCTTCAAGGGCTTTCTGAAGAACCCCCGCGAGGTCGGCTCGGTGATTCCGAGCTCGCGCTTTCTCACGCGCCGGACACTCGAGTGTGGCGACATCGCGCAGGCGCGCGTGATCGTCGAGCTCGGACCGGGTACGGGCGTGTTGACCCGTCGTGCGCTCGAACGGATGCGGCCGGACGCGAAGCTCGTGGCGATCGAGATCAGCTCCGCGTTCGTCGATGTGCTGCGCAAGGAGCTCCCCGACCCGCGCCTTCACATCCACCACGGCAGCGCGACCGAGATCGAGGCCGCGCTCGCGAAGGTGGGTGAATCGAAGGCCGATCTGGTCATGTCCGGGATTCCGTTCTCGACGCTCGAGCACGGCGTTGGATTCGCGACGCTACAGGCGGCCAAGCGGGTTCTCGGCGACGAGGGGCGTTTTGTCGCCTACCAGTTCCGCAGCCGGGTGAAGGATCTCGGCGAGCCGGTCTTCGGCGCCCGACCGGAGACCCACAGCGGCTTCTGGAACGTGCCCCCGATGAAGATCTACGTGTGGAGGCAGAGCGGGGCGCTCGCGTGAACGTCGAGTTCGCGAGCGGGGGCGATCGACTCCGCGCCGCGCTCTACCTGCCCGAGGCCGCAGCGGAGAGTTCGAGGACCCGCCCGCCACGGCCGGCCGTGGTGGTCATCCCCGACGTCTGGGGCCTCCACGATCCGTACCACCGGGTCGCTCGACGACTGGCGGACGCGGGCTTCGTCGCGTTGGCGCTCGATCTCTACTCGCGCGGCGAGAACCCGGGAACCCCCGCGGACATGCCGGCGGTGATGCGGTTCCTGCACCGCCTTCCGGATCGCCGTGTGCTCGCCGACATCCAGGCCGCCGTCGAGTTCCTGCGTGCGCGGCCCGAGGTCGGGGGCCGAAAGATCGGGCTGACCGGCTTCTGCATGGGCGGGAAGTACGCGTGTCTGGCCGCTGTTCACTGCACCGGCCTGTCCGCGGTCGTCTCCTGGTACGGCATGCTTCGCGCCGACACGATCGACGACGCGAATCCCGAGCACGCGATCGACGCCCTCGGGAATCTGTCGATTCCGCTGCTGGCGTTCTTCGGCGCCGAGGACGTGCTGATCCCGCAATCCGACGTCGAGAAGCTGCGCGAGCGGGCGAAGGCTAGCGGGTTGCCGATCGAGGCGGTGGTCTACATCGGGGCAGGGCACGCCTTCGCGAACGATTCACGCCCCGAGAGTTTCCGCGCCGAGGCGGCGGAGGACGCGTGGACGCGCGCGCTCGCCTTCTTCTCCAGGCAGCTCGAGGTCTGATCGTGGATCGGCCGACGAAGCACGAGCTGATCGCCGCGGTCCGCAGCTTCCTCGAGAAGGAACTCCTGCCCGAGCTCGAGGGCGTTCGCCGCTTCCACGCTCGCGTCTCGGTCAATGCACTCTCGATCGTGCTTCGAGAGCTCGAGCTCGAGGGTGAGCACCGAAGCGCGCAGCACGCGCGGCTCTCTGCGCTTCTCGGTCGAAACGACGCGAGGCCGTCCGACCCGCGCGAGCTCGATCAGGCGGTCGAGGAGCTGGAGCGCGCGCTCTGCGCCGCGATTCGCGGCGGCTTCGGCGCAGGTGGAGACGAACGCACGCGTCTGCTCGCACACCTTCGAGCGACGTCCAGCGAGCGCCTCGCCATATCGAACCCGACCTATTCGTGAGCTAAGCTCGCCGCCGCCAACGCGGAGGGGTGGGTGAGAGAGGCCATCGCATCGGTGGCGCAGCTGCGCGCGTCCTCGACGAGCGTGGACGACGTCGATTTCTCCGACCTGCACACGCGGGAAGAGATCAGCGTTCGTACCGAGGACGGCTGGGTGCTCGCGCTCACGCGCTACCGCCCGCGTCCGCAGGCCTTTCCGCAGCCGCTGCTGGGTGTGCCGCTCCTGCTGGTGCATGGCTACACGCAGAACCGCCGTGCGTGGAGCTCCGGCGAGTTCGTGAAGAGCATGCTCTACTTCGGCGCCGATCTGTTCCTGCTCGAGCTGCGCGGCCACGGCAAGAGCGGAATCGACCAACAGAAGCGCGACGCTCGAGCGAGAGGCGTCGAGCCACCCGCAGATCTCGACTATCTCTGGGATCTGGACTCACACCTTCTGTTCGATCTGCCCGCGGCCATCGCCGAGGTCAAACGAGTCTCCGGTCGCGAACGCATCTTCTACTGCGGTCACAGCCTCGGCGGAATTCTCGGCTACGCCTACGCGACGCTCTTCGACGACCTGCAGGGTTTGATCACGATCGGTTCGCCGTCCGACTTCGCGCGCCTGCCCGTGTGGCTGCGCCTGCTCGCGTGGGGCCCGGTGCTCGGATTTCCCGCGATCGACGCCGCGCTAGCCGCGGCGAACCTCGCGCGCATCGGTGCTCGTGCCCTGCAGCGCCTGCCCGGCCTGCGGCCACCGAAGCGCGGCTTCACTCCGTGGCGATTCCGGCGTCTGCCGTTTCGCGCCGCATTCCGCTGGTTCGAGGGGAATCTTCGCAACGGCGTACACGCGCCCCTGACGGGGCGTCTGCCGTTCAGTCGGCCGCTCTTGTATCAGCCTCGAAACGTCGCGCTCGGAGCACTCCGGCCGCTGCTGCGCGAGGGTGGAAACGACGAGCCTCGCGCCACGCTCGAGCAGCTGGCGCGCTGGGCGCGCCGCGGCGAGCTCACGAGTCCGCGACTGCGGCACGACATCGCCGCTGCATTCCCGCGCATCGGAATTCCGCTCGCGATCTTCTTCGGCGACGAAGATCCGCTCGCTTCCGTCCGCACCACGCGAAACGTCTATCGAGCCGCCTCGAGCGAGTATCTGCTCTGGCGGCCGGTGCGGGGGAACAGTCACCTCGATCTGACGATGGGTTATGACATCCGGCAGATCTGTTACGACGTGAAGAACCTGATGAGCTACGCGCTCGACCACGAGAGCGGAGGCAATTCGCTCCCGCGCCGCCGTCGCGTTCGCGCGAACTGAACTGGGCCTTGGAAATCCTTCTCGTCCGACACGGAGAAGTGGAGGCCGAGGCCGCCCTGACGCGCGGCGACCCGCCGCTTTCCGACGCGGGGCGCGAACAGGCGCGGGAGCTCGCTCTACGTCTCTCGGACGTCCGCATCGATACCTGCCTCGTGTCGCCGCTGGTGCGTGCGCAAGAGACCGCGCGGCTGCTCGTCGAGGGACGCGGGATTCCGCTCGAGACGCATGCGTGCCTGGCCGAGGGTGCCTGGGGAGACCTCGAGGGGATCGAGCCCGCAGAGGCACGACGCCGCTTCCCGGAGTTCTACCGACGGGGCCGCACCGTCCTGGCTCGGCTCGCGGCTTCCGGACGAACCGCGCCGGGCGGAGAGACGCGTGCGGAGTTCCTGGCGCGAGCGAGATCGGCACAGGCCCTCGTGTCCGCGCCGCTCTTCCACCCGACCTCGCGTGCGCTCGTGGTCTCGCACGGCGGTCTGCTCGCGTACCTGGTGCAGCTGCTTGTGGGGCATGAACCCCGCGATGACGCTTCGATCGGCTTCGATTTCTGCGCGGTCGCGCGCGTGATCGCGTATCGCGAGGATCCTTCGTTCGGTCCATTCGCGATGCTGCGCTTCGGCTCCGACGGAGCTCCTCGCACCTCGTGATGCAGCGATTCGCTGCACTGGACGGCTGGGGTGCGCGAGTCGCCTTGACCCGCCTACGCGCCACGGGTAACTATCCGCCCGCACCATGCAACCGCGGAAGAGAACTGCCATCGGGCTCTGTGTCCTCGCCGTCTGCGCGTCGGTTCTGACGGCGACGGCTGCGAGCATGTACGAGTACACGCCCGACGAGCTCGCCGGTCCCGAGCAGCCGATCGCGTTCAGCCACGAGATCCATGCGGGTACGGCAGAGGCCGGAAATCTCGGCATCCCGTGTCTGTACTGCCATGGGCCCGCCGAGCGCGGTCCGAACGCCACCGTGCCGCCGGTTTCGACTTGCCTGGGTTGCCACAACTACGTGAAGGCCGGCCGCACCGAGGGTTCGGCGGAAGAGATCGCGAAGATCCACGAGTACGCGGCGAAGGGCGAGTCGATTCCCTGGGTCCGGATCCACCACGTTCCCGATCACGTGCAGTTCAAGCACATGCGCCACGTGAACGCGGGCGTGCAGTGCCAGGAGTGCCACGGCGAGGTCCAGGACATGAAGCGCGTCTACCTGGTTCCGCACACTCAGTTCACCAGACGAAGTCTCTTCACGCCATCGCAGAAGCTCGAGATGGGCTGGTGCATGGAGTGCCACCTGCAACGCGGCGCATCCGACGACTGCGCGGCCTGCCACCACTAGAAGAGCCGGGGACCCGAACACACGATGCCGGAGATCGATCGCCGAGACTTCCTGAAGATCGTGGGCATGACCGCGGGCGCGGCGGCAACCGTCGCGTGCAAGGAACCGGTCCACAAGATCATCCCGTACCTGAATCAGCCCGCCGAGGTGATTCCGGGCATCGCGACGCACTACAACAGCACGTGTAGGGCGTGCCCCGCCTCTTGCTCGGTGCGCGTCAAGACGCGCGAAGGCCGGCCGATCAAGATCGAGGGAAATCCGGACGACTCCCTCTCCCGCGGTCGCGTCTGCGTGCGCGGTGAGTTAGACCTGATGCGCACCTACGACCACGCGCGCTTCAGGCGCCCGATGAAGCGCGTCACCCGTCCGGACGGCTCGATCGCCTACGACCCGACCACCTGGGAAGCCGCCATGGCGCAGCTGGTCGACGCGCTGCGCGCGAACCCCGGCAAGGCGTTCTTCCTGGGCGGACACGAGACCGGCACACGCGATGCGCTGATCGATCAAGCGCTCGCCGCGATCGGCTCCCCCGGTCAGCGGTTGCGTTTCGAGCCCTTTGCGTACGAGGCGCTCCGTCGCGCCGACGACCTGGTGTTTGGAACGCGCGCCGTGCCGCAGTTCCGGATCGCCGAAGCCGACGTGCTCGTCGCCTTTGGAACTGATTTCCTGGAGACCTGGCTCTCTCCGCTCGCGAACCAGATCGGATTCTCCGACGCCCGCCGTGATGCGAAGGGATACGGGATCTTCGTCGGTCCGCGACTCGGCCTTTCGGGCGGCAACATGGATCAGTGGCTCGCTCCGACGCCGGGCACCGAGGTTCTCGTGGCGATCGCGCTCGCGAGCGAGGTCGCTCGGCGCAAGGGCTCCGCTCCGGACGCGCTGCGCGGGGTGTTCTCGAAGTACACCGCAGCGTCCGTTGCCGAGCGCACGGGGATCCCGGCTTCCCTTCTCGAGAAGGTCGCGGATCGAATCGCGCAAGCCGCGGCGCCGCTCGCGCTTCCGCCGGGCGTCGAGGTTCAGGGCATGAACGCCGCGCGCTTCGCAGCGGCGGTGCAGATCCTGAACGTCGTCTCCGGAGCCGTCGGCAAGACGGTGGCCTTCGGCGCGGATCACAACGTCGGCAAGCTCGCGCGCTTCCAGGATCTGAAGGAGCTCGCCGGGAGGATGCGCGGCGGCGAGGTTGGCGTCCTGCTCGTGCACGATACGAATCCCGCGCTCACCGCGCCTCAGGTCGGGATCGCCGACGCGATCGTCTCCGGCAAGGTCTTCACGATCAGCTTCGCGAGCGCGCCGAACGAAACCTCGAACCTCGCCGATCTCGTCCTTCCCGACCACACGCCGAACGAGTCGTGGGGAGACGCGGAGCCGGTGCGCGGCGTGAAGCAGGTTCAGCAGCCGACGCTGCGCCCGCTCTTCGACACGCGCGCGACCGTCGAAGTCCTGCTCGATGCCGCACGCGCGCTCGGCGGGACGGTTCCCGAGGGCAGCCTGCGCGATCAGCTCCGCTCCGCTTGGGGCGGGCAATCGAGCTTCGACGCCGCGCTCGCACGGGGAGGCGAGAGGCAGAGCGTCGCTGCGGTCTCCGTCGGGCTCGCGCCCGGCGTCGGCTCGATCGACTTCGAGCCTGCGCCGCTGGCTGGCGACGCCGCGAATCCGGTCCTCGTCGTGTATCCGTCGCACCATCTCTTCGACGGGCGACTCGCTCGGATCCAGGCGCTGCACGAGATCCCGGACCCGGTCACGAAGACGATGTGGGGCAGCTACGCGGAGCTGCATCCCGAGACCGCGACCGCACTCGGCGTCGAGCTCGGCGACGTACTCACCGTCACGACCGAGGGCGGGGAAGTCCAGATCACCGCTTTCCCGCACACGGCGATCCGCCCCGGCGTGATCGCGATCCAGGTCGGTCGAGGCACCGTCGCACGCGATTCCGAAGCGCCGCTTTCCGGTCAGGGTATGTGGGGACGCGACGTCGTCGGTGTGAACGCGTTCGAGCTGATTCCCGGCCGACTCGATGCCGAGAGCGGCGCGCTCGCCTGGCTCTCGACTCGCGCAGCGGTCAAGAACACGAAGGTTCGCGCCACCGTCACGCGCGCACAGATCACCTTCGATCAGGAAGATCGCGGATTCGGAAAGGCGGTCGGAATCGCGGCTCTTCCGCATCTCGAGCCGTGGGGCAAGAAAGCCCACGGTGGGGGGCACGAGAAGAAGTCCGACGGCGAGCACGCGGTGGTCACGCCGTGGCAGGGGGACGCCGAGCACCTCGTGATCCAGGAATACGACGTCGCCGCGGACGCGGGCGCAGACAGCCCGTACCGCTGGGGAATGTCGATCGATCAGGACGCCTGCACGGGATGCAATGCCTGCATCGCGGCCTGCGTCACCGAGAACAACATCCCGGTCGTCGGCCCGACGAACGCGCGCGTCGGCCGCGAGATGCACTGGATCCGGATCGCACGGTTCGTCGAGACGGTCGGCGAGAACGAGATCGACGTCCGTCACATACCTTCGCTCTGCCAGCATTGCGGCGCAGCGCCGTGCGAGAGCGTCTGTCCCGCCATCGCGACCTATCACAGCGCCGAAGGGCTGAACGTGATGGTGCCCAACCGCTGCATCGGAACGCGGTTCTGCGCCAACAACTGCCCCTACAAGGCGCGGCGCTTCAATCACTGGGCGTACGATTGGTACGTCCCGGAACCGGAACATCTCGCGCTCAATCCCGACGTGATGGTGCGTTCGAAGGGCGTGATGGAGAAGTGCACGTTCTGCGTCCAGCGCATCAACGGCGCGAAGGACACGGCGCGGCGCGAGAACCGGACCGTTCGCGACGGCGAGTTCACCGTCGCCTGCGCTCAGGCGTGCCCGTCGAACGCGATCACCTTCGGCAACCTGCGCGACGCGGAGTCGGCCGTCGCGAAGGTGCGGACGATCCCGCGCGCCTATCGGCTCCTGGAACACTTGTATACGCGGCCCGCGGTCTCCTACCTGATGTCGATCCGGCGCGTGGAAGAGGCGTAAGCACCCATGGCGGCGATCACCGAACCCGTTCCACAGAGCCCGGATCAGATCAACGACGACATCCTGCGCGTTCTGGAGCCACCCACGCCCCTCTACGTGCTCGGCGTGCTCTTCTGCGCGACGCTCTTCGCCTTCGGTCTGATCGCGTTCCTCTACCAGACCTACTGGGGCATGGGGCCGACCGGACTGACGCATCCCGTGATGTGGGGCGTGTACATCACGACCTTCGTGTTCTGGGTCGGTATCGCGCACGCGGGCACGCTGATCTCGGCGATCCTCTTCTTGTTCCGCGCGAAGTGGCGCAACGCGGTGAATCGCGGCGCGGAGTCGATGACGGTCTTCGCCGTGCTGATCGCGGCGATGTTCCCGCTGATCCACATCGGCCGTGTCTACAAGTTCTATTTCATGATGCCCTACCCGAATCAGCGCGGGCTCTGGGTCAACTTCAAGTCGCCGCTGGTCTGGGATCTGTTCGCGATCAACACGTACATGCTCGTCTCGATCATGTTCTTCTTCGTCGGGCTCGTCCCCGACCTCGCCGCGGCCCGCGACCGCGTCCGCGACTGGCGCCGGCACCTCTACCGCGTGCTCGCGCTCGGGTGGCGCGGCTCGTCCGAGCAGTGGCGCCACTGGTCGCGTGCCGTCTTGCACCTTTCGGGGCTGGCGACGCCGCTGGTCCTGTCGGTGCACAGCGTCGTGTCCTGGGACTTCGCCACGTCGCTGGTGCCGGGCTGGCACACCACGATCTTCGCGCCGTACTTCGTCGCCGGCGCGATCTTCTCCGGCGTCGCGATGGTCATCACCGTGCTCGTGCCGGTGCGCAAGGCGTTCGGACTCGAAGCGTATCTGCGCAAAGAGCACTTCGACAACATGGGCAAGTTGATCCTGCTCACGTCGTCGATCGTCGGGTACTCCTACGGCTTGGAGTACTTCATGGCGTGGTACAGCGCGAACCCGTACGAGCAGATGTCGTTCTGGTTCCGCGGATTCGGTTACCACTGGACCTCGACCTGGATCATGATCAGCTGCAACGTGCTCTCGCCGCTGCCGCTCTGGTTCAAGTGGTGCCGCACGAACGTCGCCTGGATGTGGGTCACGTCGATCTTCATCAACATCGGCATGTGGTTCGAGCGCTACGTGATCATCATGACGGGCCTCTCGCACGAGTACGATCCCGCCGCCTGGGGCTACTACGTGCCGAGCATCACCGAGCTCACGGTTCTCGTCGCGAGCTTCGGGCTCTTCCTCACCATGTTCCTCGTCTTCCTGCGTCTTGCACCGGTGATCGCGATCCAGGAAGTGAAGGAGCTCTGGTTCGAAGCCCGAAGCGAGAAGGGGCATCACTGATGGCGCAGGTGCTCGGCATCCTGAAGACGCCGGACGAGATGGTCTCGGCGATCCAATCGCTGAAGTCCGCGGGCTTCGACAAGCTCGAGGTCTACTCGCCGGTTCCGAGTCACGGGATCGAAGAAGCGCTCGATCGCGGTCCGTCGCTGGTGCGTCTGTTCACGCTGATCGGCAGCCTCACGGGCGTGACGTTCGGTTACTTCCTCCAGATCTGGGTCGCGTACGAGTGGCCCGTCGTGATCGGTGGCAAGCCGTTCGCGTCGATCCCCGCGTACACCATCGTCGGCTTCGAGCTGAACATCCTGCTCGGCGCCCTCTTCACGGTCCTCTCTCTGATGTTCCTGGGCATGTGGAAGACGCGGAAGGGACACGACGCGTACCAACCCAGTTTCTCGGGCGATCAGTTCGGCTGCGTGGTCTCTTGCCATGGCGATCAGATCGCGCGCGCGCAGGATCTGCTGAAGCGCAGCGGCTCCACGGAGGTGCGAGTTGTCGAGAGCTAAGACCCTCGCGACGCTGCTCGCGGTCCTCCTGACGTCCGGATGTTGGGAGCAGGTCGACAAGCACTGGTTCTCCCAGATGAAGAACGGCCCCGCGGTGCAGGCGCTCGCCCAGCCGCCACGCGTTCCGCCCGAGGGCACGATCCCGGCCGGAGGCATGGCGCCGCGTCTTCCCGCGGACTACCCGATGCCGCTTCAGGCCCCCGAGGGACGCGCGCTCGCGAACCCGATCGCGCCGACGCCCGAGTCGATCGCGCGAGGCAAGGCGCAGTACGAGACGGGCTGCGCGGTGTGTCACGGCGCCGACGGACTCTCGGTGCCCGGCCCGCAGAACCCGGTCGCCCTGAAGTTGATTCAGAACGGCGCGGTGGTCTTCCCGCTCGCCGGCATTCCCGCGTACACCGACGGGATGATCTTCTACAAGATCTGGTACGGGAAGCCGAACATGCCCGGCTACCCGCAGATCCCTGAAGCGGACCGCTGGCACATCATCAATTACCTGCGCACGCTGTTCAAAGGGGCCCCCCAGCCGTGAGTCACGACACAGCGTCTCCCGGATCCCTGCCGAAGGTCCCCGCCGCCGTCTTCGGCGCGCTCGTCGCTGTCGGGGCGGTCACGTTGATCTTCGGCGCGGCGAGCTCCGACGTCGAGCTCGCCAACCGCACATATCGCGTGTTCCTGCACAACTGGCTGCTCTGGGCCGTGCTCTCGAACGGCGCCTTGGTGTTTTCGGCGGCCATGCGGCTCACGAACGCGAACTGGCAGGGACCGATCCAGCGCGTGGCTGATTCGATGGGCGCGTACGTTCCGGCGTCGCTCCTGCTCTTCTCGGTGATCTACTTCGGCCGCCACCATCTCTTCGAGTGGGTCGAGCATCCGATCCACGGCAAGGAGTTCTGGTTCGAGCCGACGTTCACGTTCACCCGCGACCTGATTGCGCTGGTCTGGATCACCTTCATTTCCGTGTTCTACCAATACCTGTCGATCCGGCCGATGCTGGGCCGCGCGCGAGAGACCGCGACCGGACTGCGCGGCGCGATCTACGCGCGCTGGACCGCGGGTTGGCGTGGCGAAGAGCGCGAGCGAGATCTCGCTTCGAGGCGCGCCCGCAAGCTCGCCGCCGTCCTCGCGCTGTCGTATGCCATCTGTTACTCGCTGATCGGCATCGACATGATCATGTCACTCGCCGCCGAGTGGGTGAGCACGATGTTCCCGGCCTACTACGCCTGGGGAGGATTTCTTTCCGCGATCTCGATGACGACGCTGATCTGTCTCGTCATGCGAAACTCGAAGGAGCTGTCGGGCCAGATCACCACGAGCCGCATGCACGACCTTGGCAAGATGGTTTTCGCGTTCTCGATCTTCTGGATGTACTTGTTCTGGTCGCAGTACTTCGTGATCTGGTACGCGAACATCCCCGAAGAGACCGGGTTCATCCTGAACCGGCTCGGCACCGAGTTCGTGCAGGACACCTGGTACTTCGCCGGGTACTTCACGCGATTGGCCGAACCGTACGTGCACCTGACGCTCGCGGCCTGGTTCCTGATCTGGGTGATCCCCTTCTGGGTTCTGCTCGGAGCGAAGCCGAAGAAGACACCCGCAATCCTCGGAACGGTCACCGTCGGTTCTCTGCTCGGCTTCTATCTCGAGCGCTACATCCTGGTGACGCCATCGCTGATCCCGCCGAAGGCCGTGCTCGAGGGCGCTGCGGTCACCCCGTTCGGAGTGGTCGAGCTGGGGATCGCCGTCGGCTTCATCGGCCTTTTCTTCATCTGCTTCCTCGGCTTCGCCAAAGTCTTCCCGGGAACGCTTCCGGCCAAGAGCTGACGGTCGTCCGCTCACCGCGGATGTCCTCTGCTACCATCGCGACAGCGAGTATGGCCGTTGGGTAGTGAGATTCGGCGAATAGCGATCCTGAATCGCGGCGAGGCCGCGACTCGTGCGCTGCGTGCGATTCGCGAGCTCCGCGTCGAGGAAGGCAGCGACCTCGTCGGTATCGCGCTCTACACCGAGCCCGACGCTTCCGCTCCGTTCGTTCGCGAGGCAGACGAATCGCTTTCGCTCGGCCCCGCGTTGCGCGCCGCCGGAAGCGGAGCCATGCGGCCGGCCTATCTCGATCACGATCGAGTCCTCGCGGCGCTGCGCGCGACTCGCGCCGATGCGGTCTGGCCGGGCTGGGGATTCTTGGCCGAGGATCCGAGCTTCGTCGAGAAGCTCGAGGCCGCGGGGGTTCATTTTCTCGGACCGTCCTCGCAGACGATGCGCCGGCTCGGCGACAAGATCACGAGCAAGCGCATCGCCGAGGCCGCGCCGTGTTCCCGTGTCGCCGTGGAGCGGCGGAGCCGTGCAGCGACTCGAGCTGCCGGATCTCGCCAAGCGCATCGGTTTCCCCGTCATGCTGAAGGCGACCGCGGGCGGCGGCGGTCGCGGCATCCGGATGCTTCGCGAGGGCGACGACCTGTCCACCGCATTCGACAGCGCGCAATCCGAGGCTGCGAATGCCTTCGGCGACGGCACGCTCTTCGTCGAGAAGGCGATTTCGGGTGCGCGCCACGTCGAGGTGCAGATGGCGGCCGACCGCCACGGAACGGTGCTCGCGCTCGGACTGCGCGACTGCTCGGTGCAGCGCAAGCACCAGAAGGTGGTCGAAGAGGGACCGCCTCCGGGGCTCTCGCAGACGCTCATGCACCAGCTTCGCGAAGCGTCGATCCGCCTGCTTCGCGAGGCCGAATACCGAGGAGTGGCGACCTGCGAGTATCTCGTGATCGCGGCGGGCGGTGACGAGTCGTTCTACTTTCTCGAGGTCAATCCGCGTCTGCAGGTCGAGCACGGAGTCACCGAGCTTCTCACCGACTTCGATCTCGTGAAGGCGCAGATCCGCATCGCGCGCGGCGAACGCCTGCCCGACGACGCCCCCGGAGGAGAGCGGCTGCGCGATCGAGGTCCGGCTCTGCGCCGAGGATCCCGCGGCGTCGTTCGCACCGAGTCCCGGGCGGATCGCGCTTCTCGATCTGCCCGCTGGACCGGGCGTTCGCGTCGATGCGGGCATCGCTGCGGGCGGAACGATCCCGTCCGAGTTCGATTCGATGATCGCGAAGATCCTCGCGCGAGGCGCGACGCGCGAAGAGGCGCGCGCGCGCCTGGTTCGCGCGGTCGCCGACGCACGCGTCGTCGTCGAGGGCGGGATGACGAACAAGGGATTCCTGCTCGACGTGCTCGAGCATCCCGAAGTTCCGAAGCGGCGGAGTCACCACCAACTGGCTCGACGGAACGAGCCTCGCTGCCGCACCCGAGCCGACGATCGAGGCGCTGATCGTGGCCGCGATCGAGACGTATCAGCTCGAGCGCGTGAAGGTGCGGGCGAATTTCTTCGCCGCTGCCGCGCCGCGGTCGGCCGCGCGAGATCCCGCCGTCGTCGGGAGCGGAGATCGATCTCGTCTACGCCGGCCAGACGTATCGACTTCGCGTGTTCGCGATCGGCGGCTGGGCGTACCGGGTTCATTCCGGAGACAGCGTCGCACAGGTCTCGCTGCTCGAGCGCGGCCCGTACTCGAGCCTGTTGGTGATCGGCGACCGCCGATCGCAAGTGCTCGTCTCGGGCTCCGAGGTCGAGATGCGGGTCGAGATCAACGGCCGGCTGCACCGCGTTCTTTGCGACGTCGGCGGAAAGGTTCGCGCGCCGTCGCCGGCGCTCCTGATCGAAGTCGCGGTGAAGCCGGGAGATCCCGTCGAGGTCGGCACGCGACTCGGGATCTTCGAGGCGATGAAGACGGAGACGGCGTTCTTCGCGCCGGTTGCCGGTGTCGTGCGCGAAGTTGCTCGTGCGCCCGGGCGAGCGCGTCTCCGCGGGCGACGTGATCCTGGTGATCGAGCCCGTCTCCGACGCCGTGACCGCGCCCCGAGCGTGCAGGTGCGCTCGAGCTTCCGGTCGAGGACGAGCCGCTCGAGCTGTTCTACACCGAGGACGGCGGCGCCGACTTCGAGCGCGCGAGCGCGGAGCCGGCGTCGGTGCGCGCGGCGGCGGTCGCGGCGCTGCGCGGTGAGATCCGCCGCGATCCTGATGGGCTACGACGTCAATCCGGAGCGCGCGGACCGGCTCGTCGAGATCCTCGAGGCACCGGTCGCCAAGCTCTCCGACGCGCTGCGCGCGGATCTCGCGCAGCTCGCCGGCGCGGTCGAGATCTTCTCGGACGTCGAGACGCTCTTCTCGCGCTCGCCGACGCGGCTCGCCGGAGACGAGCTCGGACCGTCCAACGACGCGCGCATGGCGATGTACCTGCGGCGCATCGCCGTCCTCGGTGCGGGAATCGACCCGGCGTTCCTGGAACTGTTGAAGAAGGCGCTCTCCCACTACGGGATCAACTCGCTCGCCCACTCCGACACGCTCGAGCGCGCGGTGCTCCGTCTCTACGCGACGCGCACCACGCTGGCGCTGCGCAGCCGCCTGATCGGCGCGCTCCTGCACCTGTTGATCGGGCTCGGCGAACGGGGCGAGATGTTCGCCCGACGGCCCGAGCTCGCGCTCGCGCTCGACGCGCTCTCGCTCCTGCGCGGGACGGTGGCGCCGAGCGTCGCGGACCTGGGCGCACAGGCGAGATTCCTGCTCTACGACCGACCGCGACACGCCGAGACCGAGGCGCGGCCGAAGCCGCGCTGCAGATCTCGGGTTCACCAGCGTCGATGCGCCCGATCCGTCGGTCCTGAAACGGATCGCGGAGTCGGTCGACATGGACGTCGCGGATGCGCGTCGCCTCGAACTCTGGCGGCTCGAGCTCTTCGAGCTCACCCGTCTCGACGCTTCCGGCTGGAGCGGGATCGATGCCTTCTACGGCGTCTCGCGCGACGACTATCGCGACGAGCGCATCATCTGTTTCGCCGAGGTCGATGACGTCGGCCCCGCAGCGCCGCACGCACCGGACCTCGCGCTCTTCGAGGAGCGCTTCCACGAGGCGATCGAGGCGATGCGGTCGATCCAGGGACAACGCGATCCGGAGCATCGGCTCCAGTGGAACCGGCTCTATCTGTTCGTGCGTCAACCGATCGCACTCACGAATCAGCTCCTCACCGAAGCGCTGCGCAGACTCGCTCCCGAGACCGGTCACCTCGGGCTCGAGAAGGTCATCGTCCGAATCGCGAATCACATCGGAGATGCGCCGAGCTCGGCACCCCGCCTGATCGAGCTACTCGCTGGGAATCCGACCGGGAGTCGCATCGAGTGGACCATCCGCGATTCCACACGATCGTCCGCTCGAACCCGCGACGCCGTACGCGCAGCGAGTCGCATCGGCGCGCGCTCGCGGGCTGACCTATCCGTACGAGGTCGTGCGTTTGTTCACCGCTCCACCGGAAGGCGCCAGGCGAGGGGGTGGGTTCGCCGACGGGTGCGGGAAGCTTCCAGGAGCACGACCTCGTCGGTGGCCGTGCAGAGTCCGTGACGCGACCGCCCGGTTTGAACCGCGCGGGTGTCGTGTTCGGCGTCGTGTCCACACCCACGCGCAAGCACCCGGAGGGCATGCGTCGTGTGCTCATCGCGGGTGACGCGACGCGCGACATGGGTGCACTGACGGCGGACGAGTGCGATCGGATCGTCGCGGCGCTGGATCTGGCGGAGCGGGAACGCCTGCCGGTGGAGTGGGTGGCGGTCTCGGCCGGCGCGCGAATCGCGAT
Source organism: uncultured delta proteobacterium (assembly GCA_963704165.1). Taxonomy (GTDB): domain Bacteria; phylum Myxococcota_A; class UBA9160; order SZUA-336; family SZUA-336; genus VGRW01. Next base: position 213,750 of record CAVPHD010000005.1, read on the forward strand.
GGACAGCGGCACGGAGAACCTCGATGCCACGGCGCGAGTCGTGCGGCGCCTGGTCACGTTCACCGACGCGGGCGGCGAGGTGAATCTGGTGCTGCCGGGAATCAACGTCGGTGCGCAGAGCTACTTCGACGCGCTCGCGACCATGGAGATGCGCTCGCGCGGAATCCTGATCATGCTCGCGAACGCATCGATGGTGCTCACCGGCCGTGCGGCGCTCGAGTTCTCGGGCGGCGTCGCGGCGGAGGACGAGATCGGCGATCGGCGGGTACGAGCGAATCATGGGGCCGAACGGCGAGGCGTCACACCAGGCGCGCGACCTCGCCGACGCCTATTCGATCCTGCTCGAGCACTACGCGTGCAGCTACGTCGTACCGGGCGAGACGGCCCCGCGGCGGCTCGACACCGTCCGATCCGATCGATCGCGACATCTCGCTCTCGCCCTACGAGGGCGACGAGGGCTTCACGACCATCGGGGAGGTCTTCTCGGCCGAGGCGAATCCCGGGCGCAAGCGCCCGTTCGCGATGCGACCGCTGATGCGCGCGGTGATCGACGACGACGCCGGCTGGCTGGAGCGCGGCCGTGACTGGTCCGCTGCCGAGACGGCGATCATCTGGGACGCACACCTCGGCGGCTGGCCGGTGACCCTGATCGGGATCGAGAGCCGCCAGATACCGCGCATCGGCTACGTGCCGAACGATGGACCGGATGTCTGGACGGCGGCGACGCTCTTTCCGCAGTCCTCGAAGAAGGTCGCGCGCGCGATCAACTCGGCCAGCGGAAATCGCCCGGTCGTGATCCTCGCGAACCTCTCCGGATTCGACGGATCGCCGGAATCGATGCGCCGCGGCGTACTCGAGTACGGCGCCGAGATCGCGCGCGCCATCGTGCGGTTCCGCGGCCGGATCATCTTTACCGTCGTGACCCGCTATCACGGCGGCGCGTACGTCGTGTTCTCCCGCGAGCTCAACGACTCGATTCGTGCGATTGCGCTCGAGGGTAGCTACGCATCGGTGATCGGCGGGCCCGCCGCCGCGGCGGTCGTCTTCGCGCGCGACGTGCGCAGGCGAACTCAAGTAGATCCGCGCGTCTCGAGCGCGCGGAGCGCCGTCGACTCGGCGACGGATCCGGCGATTCGTCTCGCGCGCCGCGCGCGACACGACCAGATCGTCGAGGACGTGATTCTCGAAAAGCAGGCCGAGGTGGCGGCCGAGTTCGACGCGATCCACACGGTCGAGCGCGCGAAGAACGTCGGCTCGATCGAGGAGATCCTCGGACCGCGCCAGCTGCGACGATCGCTGATCCGCTACCTGTCCGACTAGCTCCGACCGAGGTGCTCGAGCTCGGTGCCGTCACGCAGAACGCGGTAGTAGCACTGGCGCCGGGCGCTTCCCGTCGCGTCCTTCGTATGGCAGACCCCCGCGCGTGGACGGACGCGGTAGAGCAGCGAGTTCTGCTCGCAGTTGACGCGAACGTCCACCAGATCGAGCCAGTCTCCCGACGTCGCGCCCTTGTGCCAGAGCTCGTTGCGCGAGGTGGACCAGAGCACGGCCTGACGCAGTCGGAGCGTCTCTCGGAGCGCGAGCTCGTTCGCGTAGCCGATGAAGAGCACTTCATCGGAGTCGGCGTGCTGCAAGACGACCGGCAACACGTCCTGTCCGGTCTCGGCGACCTTCCGCAGCTTCGCGAAGTCGAGCTTCGCACGCGTTCCCTCTTCGAGCTCATTCATGGGATCGGGAGAGTACGCTACGCTCGCCTCCCGTGCGAACAGCAGAAGCAGTCATCGCAGTCCTCGGAATCCTCGGTCTGGCCTGTCAGCCGTCAGGGGAGAAGAGCCCGATCGAGGTCGGCCGGCGCGCCTACGTCGCGAACTGCACCGCCTGTCACGCGCCCGACCCGTCCAGGGAGGGAACGCTCGGGCCCGCGATCGCGGGGAGCTCGCTCGCGCTCGTCGAGGCCCGCGTGCTGCGCGCCGAGTATCCGCCGGGCTACACGCCCAAACGAGACTCGAACCTGATGCCGGCTCAGCCGTTCCTGAAGCGCGAGATCCCGAACCTCGTCGCCTATCTCGAGTCGATCGCGCCGAAGTGAGCGAGCTCTAGAGCAGAAGCTCCGCTGCGGCGTAGAGAGCGACGGTGAGGCCGAGTCCAGCGTGGATCGTGCCGGAGACGCTCCCGAGCGGCTTCTGCGTCGCGGCCGTGCCCTTGAAGATGTTCGCTTGGAAGAGGATCACGAGGATCGTCATGACGGCGAAGTAGAGGCCGTACTTGGGCGTTTCGGCGTTGACGACCGTGAGGTGCCGGGCCGCGCCCATGAAGAAGAGCATCGGGATCGAGAAGAGCGTGTTCGTGCGCGAGGCTCGGCCGGCGATCGGCGCCTGCTTGGCGGCCTCCGGGTTCGCTTGACCGCCCGCCGCGACGGCTTCTGCGGAGGCGATCGCGAGCCGTTGCCGCGGCATGATCACGAACCAGACGTTGAACCACATGAACGTGCCCATCGTGCCGCCGGTCAGGATCATCGTGTAGTAGGGCATCGATCCGGTGCCGGTCATCATGTGCATGATCACGATCGTCCAGCCCGTCAGGAACGTGAACATCGCGCCCCAGCGGAACCACCACAGCGCGTTCGGAACCAGACCGCGCATCATCGCGCTGCGTGCCTGTCCGCCGAGATCGGTCCCGAAGTACGGGGTCTGGATGAAGTTGAAGTAGTAGAGAACACCGATCCAGGTGATGCCCGCCAGGAAGTGCAGCCAGCGCAGCAGGAAGAAACAGCCCTCGAGCGTGAATAGCGACATGGCTCTCGCTCCCTCTTGGTTGGTCTCGACCCGCGCGTATTCGAACGAAGCGCCGGGGCCTTGTCAACCAATTTTGCCGATGGTGAGTCGGCTCGCCTTCGGCCGGATCATCATCGACGCCCGGATTCCTCGCTGACTCGTCAGCGTCCGCGGTGCTTGTCGGAGAAGGGAAACGCTCGCTGCCGATCGGCCTCGTCACCTGCATTCAGCCAATCGGGTGTTCGCGCCGCGAACATCCTTCGTGTCGGCACGTAGACGTCGCCGACCGGCTCCGCCGCGTACTCGGGCTTGCACCCGCACGAGCAGCGGTCGCTCCCGGCGCAGGCCCCACAGCAGAACCAGGCCTCGTCCTTCCGGGTCGAGGCGTAGCCGAGGGCGCAGCCGCAGTGCGTACACGTTCCGCTCACGGGTGCTTGATGTCCGATGTCGCTCATCGCGCTCCTACTCTCTCCTATCGATCGGGAAAATTCCCGATCTCCACAAGTGGGGCGGGGCCGGGCCGACGTGTTCCCGGGTCCCCGCCGGAGGACCTTCGACCCGCCCGTCGAGGACGAGTGAAGTAGAATCGAGCCCGATGAAGATCTACACGAAGGGCGGGGATACCGGGCAGACCTCCCTGTTTGGCGGGGAACGGGTCAGCAAGAGCGCTCCACGCGTTCGTGCGTACGGCGAGGTCGACGAGCTGAACTCGGTGCTCGGCGTCGCCGCGACCGAGATCGCACACGACGACCTGATGGCGATGCTGCGCGTGATCCAGTCGTCGCTTTTCGATCTCGGCGGCGAGCTGGCCACGCGCGCCGGCGATGCGAAGGGGGAGCGAGGCCGCGGGGCGGCACGCGTCAGCGATCGCGACGTAGCCGAACTCGAGGGCTGGATCGACGCGCTCGAAGCCGAGCTCGAGCCGCTGCGGAACTTCATCCTGCCCGGAGGCATCAAGGGCGCGGCACTGCTTCATCTGGCGCGGACGGTCTGTCGTAGGGCGGAGCGCGAGCTGATCGCGCTTCGCGAAGTCGAAGACATCGATGCGGTACTCGTTCGATACCTGAATCGCCTCTCGGATCTGATCTTCGTGATGGCGCGCGCGATGAACCGGCGAGCCGACGTCGCGGAGCCGCAGTGGATCGGACGCGAGCGTTGACCGAGGTGGAGTACGCGAAGCTGCTCGTCTCGATCGGTGCGGTCGAGCTCCGGACCGATCCGGCGACGTGGTTCACCTGGGCTTCCGGTGAGCGGGCACCCATCTACTGCGACAATCGGATCGTGATGTCCCATCCGTCGGTGCGCAAGCAGATCGCCGATGGTCTCAGCTCCGCGATCCGCCGCACCCATCCCGATGCCGAGGTGATCGCGGGTACGGCCACGGCCGGCATTCCGCACGCGGCCTGGGTCGCCGAGCGACTCGACCTGCCGATGGTCTACGTCCGCGGTAGCGCGAAGGAGCACGGCAAGGGGAAGCGCGTCGAAGGGAAGGCGCTTCGCGGCGAGCGCGTGGTGCTGATCGAGGATCTGGTTTCGTTCGGCGGCAGCGCGCTGGCGGCGGTCGAGGCGCTGGAGGACGAAGGCGGGAAAGTGGTCGGGGTGCAGGCGATCTTCAGCTACGGATTTCCGAAGGCGGCGGAGCGCTTCGCGTCGGCCGGAAAGCCCGTGCATTCGCTGACCGGATACGACGCGCTGCTCCAGACGATGACACTCGACGAGGTCACGAAGCGAGCGCTGCTCGCTTGGCGAGCGCGCTGAAGCCGTCGAGCGCCGAGCCCGGACTCGCGACGACGAGCGCCTCGGCGGCCGCTCTTCCGCCGACGCGCTCGAGCCCGAAGCTCCCGTAGCGGCGCACGAAGAGCTCGAGCGCCCAGGCGAGACGCGCGCGGGCGCGGCGTGTCTCGAGCTCGCCGTGCAGGAGATGCGCGCGGTGGCTCGCAATCGCGGCGGCGACCTCGCCGATTCCGACTCCCGTCTGACTGCTCGCGCCGATCACGGGCGGCCGCCAGGCGCCAGGCGCGAGCGTCGAGAGACCGAGCCAGCTCTCGAGGTCCGCGCGCGTTCGCGTGGCCTGCGTGCCGAGATCCCACTTGTGGACCACGAACACGTCGGGAATCTCGAGGATGCCCGCCTTCATGAACTGAAGGGTGTCGCCAGAGCCGGGCTGCAAGACGAGGACGACCGTCTCCGCGACGGTCTCGACGTCGATCTCGCTCTGCCCGACGCCGACCGTTTCGACGAGCACCGTCCCGAAGGCCGCGCGAAGCACGACGACGGCGGCGCGTGTCGCCGGCGCGAGACCGCCGAGCTGGTCACGCGCGGCCATCGAACGGACGAAGACGCGCTCGTCCGGACGAAATCGCAGACGTGCGCGATCGCCGAGCAGGGCTCCGCCGGATCGACGGCTCGTCGGGTCGACCGCGACCATGCCCACGCCCTCTCCGCGGGCCAACCACTCGCCGATCAGCGCGCCGGCGAGCGTCGACTTGCCCGCGCCCGGCGGGCCGGTCAGCCCGACGACGGCGTGCGCGCGTGGTGTCTCGAGATCGAGTCGGCCGATGAGCGTGCGAATGGTTTCGAGTGACTCGGGGCGCGTATCCTCGACGCGCTCGAGCGCGGAGGCAATCGCTGCAGCGTCCCCCGAGCGCACGTCGCGCACGAGCGCGTCGAGGTTCGCGTCAGCCGACGCCATGTGCCGAGGCGGCGATTTCGACCATCTCGCTCAGGATGCGCAGCACGTCGTAGTCGCGAGGCGTGTAGACGGCGGCGACTCCTTCGGAGCACAGCTTCGCGGCGTCCGCCTCGGGGATGATTCCACCGACGATCACCGGCACCGATGCGCGGCGCGCGATCTCGGGCGCGAGCGCGAGGTGCGAGCCCGAGAGGATCGAGAGCCCGATCAGGTGCACCCCTTCCTGCAGCGCGGCCGTCACGATCTCGTCGGTGGTCATGCGGATTCCCTGGTACACCACCTCGAGTCCGGCGTCGCGCGCGAAGATCGCGATCTGCTCTGCGCCGCTCGAGTGGCCGTCGAGCCCGGGCTTTCCGACGAGCAGCTTGAGCCGCCGGCCGAGCTTCGCGCTGACCTCGTCCACACGCTTGCGCAGCGTGCCGAGCCGCGCGGCGTCGGAGCGCGGCGCGACGGCTGCATCGACTCCCGTGGGCGCGCGAAACTCTCCGAACACGGTGCGGAGCGCATCGGCCCACTCGCCCGTCGTCACGCCGGCGTGCGCGCAGCGCACCGAAGGCTCCATCACATTCGAGCCCGAAGCGAGCGCGTCGCGCAATCCGCGCAGCGCCGATTCGACCTCGGACGAGCTCCGATTCGCGCGGTGTGCGCGCAGGCGCTCGACCTGTTCGCGGCCCTGCGATTCGTCGACCGACAGGATGGAGTTGGCGCCCTGAAGCAGCGGCGAGGGCTCGGCCTCGCTGAATCGATTCACGCCGACCACGATGCGCTCCCCTGCCTCGATCGAAGCGACGCGCCTCGCGTTCGCCTCGACGAGCGCTCGCTTCATGTAGCCCGATTCGACCGCGGCGATCGCGCCGCCCTGCTCGTCGATTCGCGCGATCTCGGCCCACGCGGCCTTTTCGATCTCGGCGGTCTTCTTCTCGATCACGACCGAGCCCTCGAAGATGTCGGGGTACTCGAGGATGTCCGTCTCGTAGGCGAGGATCTGCTGGATTCGCAGCGACCACTGCTGATCCCACGGCCTCGGTAGCCCGAGGGCTTCGTTCCAGGCGGGAAGCTGGAGCGCGCGGCAGCGTGCGTCGCGCGAGAGCGTCACGCCGAGTGCCTCGAGTGCGATTCGCGGCACGTTGTTCTCGGGTTGCGCCTCGGTGAGGCCGAGCGAGTTCACCTGCACGCCGTAGCGGAAGCGGCGCTGGGTCTCGTCCGTCACGCCGTAGCGCTCGAGCCCGATCCGCTCCCACATGCGGGTGAACGCGCGCAGCTTGCAGATCTCCTCGATGAAACGGATTCCGGCGTTGCAGAAGAACGAGATCCGTCCGAAGACCGGTCCGAGCTTCTCGCGCGGAACGCGCACCGAGTCGAGCACGGCCATCGCGTTGGCGAGCGAGAACGCGATCTCCTGCACCGGCGTCGCGCCGACCTCCTGCAAGTGATACGAGCAGATGTTGATCGGGTTCCACTTCGGCACCCGCTCGACGGTCCACTCGATCATCTGGCGCGTCAGGTCGAGGGACGGCCGGGGCGGGAACACGTAGGTCCCGCGCGACAGGTACTCCTTCACGATGTCGTTCTGCGTCGTGCCCTGGAGCACTTCGCGCGCGACGCCGCGCCGCTCCGCCACCGCGACGTACAGCGCGAGCAACCACGCGGCCGTCGCGTTGATCGTCATCGACGTGTTCATGCGGTCGAGCGGGATGCCTTCGAAGAGCTGCTCCATGTCGGCGATCGAGCCGACCGGAACTCCGACCTTGCCGACTTCGCCGGCCGCGAGCGGATGGTCCGCGTCGTAGCCGGTCTGCGTCGGCAGGTCGAACGCGATGGAGAGGCCCGTCTGCCCCTTGGCGAGGTTCTGCCGGTAGAGTTCGTTCGACGCGCGGGCGTTCGAGTGACCCGAGTAGGTGCGGAAGATCCAGGGTCGATCAGTCACGGGAGCGGACTCCTAGCTCCCGAACACGGATCGCGCGAAGCGGCAGATCGAGGCGATCGCGCGCTCGCCCGCATCGATTCCCGGGAAGAGCATGAAATCGTGCGGCATGCCGGGGTGCGACTGGAGCTCCACCTTTCGTCCCGCCTGCTCGAGCTTGCGTGCGAACTTGACGCCGTCGTCGAGCAGCGGATCGATCTCACCCACGACGACGAGCGTCGGGGGAAATCCCGACACGTCGCCTCGCAACGGACTTGCGAATGGGTCGCTCCAGTTCTCGGGGCGCACGTAGCAGTCGCGAAACCACGTCATGATCTCCGTGTCGAGCACGCCGTCCTCGGGTCCGAACGTGCGCATCGAATCGGAGTCGAGCGCCATGTCGGTCCAGGGACAGAGCAGAAGGATCGCAGCGGGTGGTGCTTCGCGCGCCGCGATCAGCCGCAAGCACACCGAGGCCGATGCGTTCCCACCGGCCGAGTCGCCCGCGACCGCGATGCGCGCGGGATCGCCGCCGAGCTCGCGTGCGTTCGCGCGAACCCAGCGAAACGCGGCCAGGCAGTCTTCGAGCGGTGCGGGGTAGCGGTTTTCGGGCGCCAGCCGGTACTCGACGCTGACGACGATCGCGTCCGCCCCGACGCAGAGCTGCTTGGTCAGCTTCTCGTGGGTTTCGGGGCTCATCACGACGTAGCCGCCGCCGTGGAAGTAGACGATCACGGGAGGCGCGGCGCCTGCTCGATCGCGCGGCGCGAATACGCGCGCGCGCAGCGGCCCCGCGGGACCGGGAATCCGGATCTCGCTCTCCGCCGCGACCGCGGGTGCGCCAGCGACGAGCAGCGGCGCGAGTGCCCCGAGACCTTCGCGCATCGGGCCGGGCTCGAGCACGCGCTCGGCGCGGTTCGCTCCCATGAGGTCGAACAAGACCTTCACCTGCGGGTCGAGCGGGGCGCGGGGGTCGGGCAACTCGGGTCTCCGGGTCGGTTGGAGCCCTACACTACCATCAGTCCGGGCGGATGCGATCCGCCAGCAGCGCGCCGATCTTCACCTGCAGCTGCTCGGGCGTGAAGGGCTTGCGCAGATAGTCGGTCGCGCCCACCGAGATCGCCTCCTCCACCTTCTCGAGGCCGCCCTCGGTCGTGATGATCAGGATCGGCACCTCGGCCGAGACGGTCGGGTCCAGGCGAGCGCAGCGGACCAACGACAGCCCGTCCATTCCCGGCATGTTGATGTCCGAGAGCACGAGATCGAACTCGCCTCCGCGCAAGGCTCCGAGCGCGCTCTCGCCGTCACCCGCCTCGATCACGTCCCAGTCGCCAAAACCCGCGTCTGCGAGGGCCTTGCCCATGATCTTGCGCATCGTCGCGGAGTCGTCCACGACCAGAACTCTCGGCATCGAAACCTCGTCTGTGGGGCGCCCGTGGGCGTCGATCGCTTGTCGGCCCTGGCAAGCGCGGGCTGAAGCCAAGGGCGCGCTACAGGCCGCCTCGCACAGGGTCGAGAAGAGCGAGGATGGCACCGCACGAGCTGGCCGAGATCATCCAGAAGTCCACGCACAGCGTGTTCTCGACCATGCTCGGCACGGAGCTCTCCCCGCTCGAGGCACTCGACGATCCCAAACCCTTCATGTCGAGCGAGGTGATCGGCTTCATCGGCATGGCCGGTGATTTCGCCGGCTACGTATCGATCCACCTCTCGCGAAGGCAAGCGACGGATTTCACCGCGCGTCTGGTCGGCGTGGACGTCGCCGAGGTGACGTCGGAGGACGAGATCCGCGACGCGGTGGGCGAGATCACGAACATGATCGCCGGAAACGTCAAGACGGCGCTCTCGCCGCTCGGCATCGTCGAGATCGCGCTCCCGACGGTCGTGATGACCCCGAAAGCCGATCTTCGCGTCCAGGGCGCGCGGGGTGTGGCCGTGCCATTCGAGGATTACACGGGCGTGTTTCACGTCGACCTGATCCTCAGCAGCGGCACAGCCCCGATCCACTAGCCCCGAGCCGAGATTCCGCTTCGCGACTCGAGCGTTGCTGAGAGCTATGCTCTGGGCATGAAGCGCATGTCACTCGCGCTCGCATTCGTGCTGTTCGCGGCGAGCGCGCTCGCGCAGGACGAGGTCGAACTCGATCGCGCTCGCGTGGCGCACGAGCTCTCGCGCGAGCTCATGAGCCCGTACTGCCCGGGTCGCACGTTGGCCGACTGTCCGAGCCCCGATGCCGGAGTGGTGCGCGAGGAGATTCGCGAGGCGCTCCGCGCCGGCGAGTCCAGTGACGCGATTCGCGCGCGCATCGAAGCGCGCTTCGGTGGAAGCGTGATCGGCGTGCCCACCACCACCCTCGGGTGGCTGATTCCCATACTCATGCTCGCGGCGGGCGCCGTCGTGCTCGTGTTCGCGCTTCGTCGCGCTCTCGCACCTCCCGCGATCGCGCCGCGGGTCTCCCCCGAAATGGTGACTCGGCTCACAAGAGAGCTGCGCGACCTCGAACGCTGAGTTCACGCGCGTCGGAGACGCATCTCCGGGCGCAATCTCCGGCGGCATCCGCACTTCTCGCATGTGCAACGCGCCGCGCGCACCGCGCGTGAGAGTCGTCACGCTGTTCGGTTTTCGCGCGCCGATCCATACAGGCGATGAAGAAGCGCTTCGCTCTGCATGTGCTGTCGACGGTGATCGTGCTTTTCGGACTCGCCGCGTCCACTCCGGCGCAAGCCCAGCTTCGCAGTCACGAGCTGCGATTCGTTCCGCCGAGCGATGCGCGCGTCGTAGGATTTCACGTCTATGTGAGCTCGGACTCCATGTCGTTCGCGGACTGGCGAGACGACGTGAACTTCGTGCCTCCGGTCGACGCGAGCGGATCCGCCGCGTTCATGCTGACGGGCCTGGAGGTGAACGACGACGTCTACATCGCGATGAAGTCGTACGACCAGGAAGGGGAGGAGTCGGTCCTCTCGAACGAGATCCGACTGCCGGCCCAACCGCTCTGCGAGACGAGCGGCTGCAACGACGGCAATCCGTGCACGGTCGACACCTGCACCGCGAACGGCTGCACGTTCGACGCGTCCGCCCTGCGCGGAACGGTCTGCAACGACGGCAACGCGAGCACGTACGGCGATGTCTGCGGCGCGAGCGGGATCTGCTCCGGCACGACCGGCCAGTGCAACATCGACGCGGACTGCGGCGCGTCGAGCAATGCCTGCGCAGGGCCGCGCGTCTGTTCGAATCACGTCTGCGTCGATGGCGCTCCGCGCGCGAACGGCACGAGCTGCAGCGATGGGAGTGCGAGTACACGCTACGACGTCTGTGAGTCGGGAACGTGCCGCGGGTACGCCTGTGGAAGCGACTCCCACTGTTCCGACTCGGAGGGCTGCAATGGCGTCGAGCGTTGCGTGAATCGAGTCTGCGTCGCCGGAACTCCGATGGTCTGCGGCGACGGAAACGTCTGCAATGGCACCGAGTCCTGCAGCCTATCGACCTGCGTCTCGGGCCAGGCGATGCAATGCCCGCTCGAAGGGGGCCCCTGCTTCGACTCCTTCTGCGATCCCGCCGAGGGATGCAGCGTCGAGGCCCATCCCGACGGGTCCACGTGCACGACCTCGGCGTCGAGTCTCGCGGGTCGGTGCGCGAGCGGACTCTGCATCGCCGACGTGTCTCCGCCCCCGGGCGGCGGCGATCCGGTGGATTGTGACGCGGCGTATGGCCCGCCCACCGATGTCTACCAGGCGCTCGCCGGGTCGTCCGAAAGCACGCGCAGGATCGTCTGGTCCGCGCCGCTGCACCCGATGGGCGCGCAGATCGACTACCGGGCGGAATTCGAGAACCGCTGGACGACGCTGCGAGCCTACCCGGATTCGTCGGACGGCTGCGAAGCGGTGTGGTCCGCGACTCTCACCGGACTCAAGTCGCGCGTGCGCTACGTCTACCGGGTGAGCGGCGCGTCCCCCGAGGGCCGTGTCTTCAGCGACTCGTTCGCACTCCGAGGCGGCCCCGCGTCGTCGCGCGATTCGGTCAAGTTCGCGTTCTTCGCCTCGAACGGTCTCGCCGCGAGCGCGCAATCGACTCGAGCGGCGAGCGTGCTCGCGCAGATTCGAAGCGGTGGCTACCCGCTCGTGCTCGGCGGCGGCGGTTTCGCGCTCTCGAACGAGGCGATCGCGTCCGGAGCCGCTTCCGACGCGGACTCGGCGATTCGCGCCTGGAAGCAGCAGGCGAGCGCGGTCAGCGCGAACTCGATCTTCGCGCCGGTACTCGGCGACACCGAGGTCGAGAGCTACGCGCACTCGGAGGACGCGGCTGACTACGCGGAGTTCATGTCCGCCGTCGGAAACGCCTCGCCGCCGGATCCGAGCTACTCGTACGACTTCGGCGGCGTTCATTTCGTCGCGCTGCATGCTCCGAATCTGGGCAGCCTGTACTCGCGTACGAGCGCCGGAGCCGCGAAGCTCGCCTGGCTCGACGCCGATCTCGCTGCGGCGCGGGCGAGCGGCGCGCGCTGGATCGTCGTCTACATGCACGTCGATCTGCTCTCGAGCGAGCGCATCGACGCGCTGTCGATCTCGGTTCGCAAGTCGCTCGGTGCGATCCTGGAGCGCCACGGTGTGAATCTCGTCCTGTCCGGCGAGGGCAACAGCTACGAGCGATCCAATGCGCTGCGCGGTCCGCTCGAGAGCCCGGTCGTCGGCCCCAAGTCCCGCCGGGTCGTGACCGCCCGAGACGGGATCGTTCTCGTGCGCGCGGGCTCCGGTGGTCGAACCGAGTTCGGCCGCTGGATCTTCGAGACCCCCCCCGACTGGTCGGCCGTGCGCAACAACGCGACGGCGGTGTACCTGGGCGTGACGGCCAACGGCAACTCGCTGGGCGTGGTCGCCTACGCCGTCGACGAGAACGGCTTGCGAAGCGTGATCGACGCCGTCGAGATGCGCTGACGTATCCCTGTTCCGCTCCTCGGATTCCGCGAGGGGGAAACAGGCTTCCACTCCACCCTCGAGGCCAGGAGGTCCGCCGGCGCGCAGGCGTACGGGCGTGTGTCCGCCGCTGCACGGAATCCGGGGCCGGCGGCTTCCGCTGGCACGGATTCTGCTCGACCCCGAGGCACGACCGCTGATCGGACGTGCACCGGGGTCGGAGCGCAGCAGGCACTCCCAACTCTTCTCTCCCCCACAGAGAACTGCCGGAAAGCCGGCCGAGCCGAGCCGCCCGGCCCCGGATGCACGACCGAGTTGCTATCGTCGCCCTCGAGGTCACAGGAGGGCGAGCGATGGCGGGTTTCGCGGAGGGCACACTTCGAGTCGGGACGAAGTCCTATCGAATCCACCGACTCGCGGCCGTCGAGGACGCCGGACTCGGCAAGCTCGCGCGGCTTCCCCGCTCGATCCGAGTCCTGCTCGAGAATCTGCTCCGCCACGAGGACGGCGTCACGGTCGTGCGCGAGGACATCGCGGCGCTCGCGGCCTGGCGGAGCGACGGCAAGAACACGCGCGAGATCGCGTATCGACCCGCTCGTGTCGTCCTGCAGGACCTGACGGGTGTGCCCGCGGTCGTCGATCTCGCCGTCATGCGCGATGCGATGACGGATCTCGGCGGAGACCCCAAGCGCATCAATCCTCTGTGTCCCGCGGACCTGGTGATCGACCACTCGGTGCACGTCGATTTCTACGGCACGGCGGACGCGCTCGAGAAGAACTCGAAGCTCGAGTTCGAACGCAATATCGAGCGCTTCGAGTTCCTGCGCTGGGGACAGTCCGCGTTCTCGTCGTTTCGGGTCGTTCCGCCGGCGACCGGGATCGTTCACCAGGTGAACCTCGAATATCTCGCCCCGGTGGTGTTTGCGGACCCATCCGGCGACGTGCCGCTCGCCTACCCGGACACGGTCGTCGGCACCGACTCGCACACGACGATGATCGGTGCCGTGGGCGTGGTCGGCTGGGGCGTCGGCGGGATCGAGGCCGAGGCGTGCCTGCTCGGTCAACCTCTCACGATGTTGATTCCGGACGTCGTCGGCTTCGAGCTCACGGGTCAGCTTCCGGCGGGCGCGACGGCGACGGATCTCGTTCTGACGATCACGCAGACCCTGCGCAAGCACGGAGTGGTCGAGAAGTTCGTCGAGTTCTTCGGCCCCGGCATGCGTTCACTCGCCGTCGCCGACCGCGCGACGATCGCGAACATGGCACCGGAATACGGCGCCACCATCGGCTTCTTCCCTGTCGACGAGAAGACGCTCGAGTATCTGCGACTCACCGGCCGCAGTGAGGAATCGATCGCGCTCGTCGAGGCGTACTGGCGCGCCCAGGGGATCTTCGCCGAGGCGGATTCTCCCGATCCGGAGTTCGGCGCCAGGCTCAAGCTCGACCTGTCCACGGTGGTGCCGTGCCTTGCCGGCCCGTCTCGCCCGCAGGATCGCGTCGCACTCGGCGACGTCGCGTCCGATTTCGCGCGACAGCTTCCGAAGCTCGTCGGCGGAAAGACCGAGCCCGATCCTGCGGCGCTCGCAAAGAGAGTGCGCGTCGGCGAGGGATCGGGCGGCTACGAGCTCGGTCACGGCAGCGTCGTGATCGCGGCGATCACGAGCTGCACGAACACGTCGAACCCGAGCGTTCTCACCGCGGCCGGGCTCCTGGCGCGCAACGCGATCGCCCGCGGCCTCGACGTGAAGCCGTGGGTGAAGACCAGTCTCGCACCCGGCTCGCGTGTCGTCGCCGACTACCTCGCGCATTCGGGATTGCTCGCGCACCTCGAGAAGCTCGGCTTCAACGTGGTCGGTTACGGCTGCACGACTTGCATCGGCAACAGCGGACCCCTGCCGAAGCCGGTCGCGGACGCGATCGGAGAGGGAAACCTCGTCGCTGCGGCGGTGCTCTCCGGCAACCGGAACTTCGAGGGACGGATCAGCGCGCTCGTGCGCGCGAACTACCTGGCTTCACCGCCGCTCGTGGTCGCCTACGCGCTCGCGGGGCGCATCGATGTCGACCTCTCGCGCGAGCCGATCGGGACCGACGAGGCCGGCAAGCCCGTGCTCCTCTCCGACATCTGGCCGAGCGCGGAAGAGGTCGCGCGCACCGTCGCGAGCTCGGTGAAATCCGAGATGTTCCGCAAGCGCTATGCGGACGTCTTCGAGGGTGACGCGGCCTGGCGCGCGATCGAAGCGCCGGAAGGGGATCGCTACGCGTGGTCGAAGAGCTCGACCTACATCCGAAAACCGCCGTTCTTCGACGGGATCAAGCGCGAGCCCGACGCCCGCGAGGACGTTCACGGTGCGCGCGTGCTCGCGCTGCTCGGAGACTCGGTCACGACCGACCACATCTCGCCCGCGGGCTCGATCGCGGTCAAGAGCCCGGCGGGACGCTGGCTCGTCGAGCAGGGAGTCGCGCCCGCGGACTTCAATTCCTACGGCGCGCGGCGCGGGAACTACGAGGTCATGGTGCGCGGAACGTTCGCGAATACCCGCATCAAGAATCTGCTGGCGCCTGGAACCGAGGGGGGAGTCACGACCTATCTGCCCGACGGCGACGTGACGACGATCTTCGAGGCGGCCGAGCGCTACGCTCGCGCGGGAACGCCCCTGATCGTGCTCGCGGGCGCCGAGTACGGCACGGGCTCGTCGCGGGACTGGGCCGCCAAGGGCACGATGCTGCTCGGTGTTCGCGCCGTGATCGCGACGAGCTTCGAGCGCATCCACCGCAGCAACCTCGTGGGCATGGGCGTGCTGCCGCTCGAGTTCGCGGAAGGCGGGAATCCGGCATCGCTCGGACTCACCGGCCGCGAGCTCTTCGACATCGAGGGGCTCTCCCGCCTTCGGCCGCGCGCCGAGATCTCGGTGCGGGCGCGGCTCGACGGGGGCGAGCGCAGCTTCCCCGTCGTCGTACGCATCGACACCCCACGCGAGCTCGAGTACTTCGAGCACGGCGGCATCCTGCCCTACGTCCTGAGACAGCTCGTCTGACCTCTCCCGTCCGCGCGCGTCCGGTCTGACATCGTCCGAGCGCCCCCGGCCCTGGTCGAGTTCGAGTTCGCACGCGCCGATCCACAGGAAGGCTGCGTTACGGATTCGTTCGTATCCGTATCGATGCGTGCCGTGCGAGGGAAGAATTGCTCTCTGATCCGAATTTGATCGCCGAGTTCGTGGTCGAGTCGCTCGAGCATCTCGAAGCGATCGAACCCCTCCTGCTCGAACTCGAGAAGCGCGGCGCGGCGGATGACGCGTCGTTGAACGAGGTCTTTCGCGCGATTCACAGCATCAAGGGAGCCGCGGGCTTCCTCGGGCTCGAGAACGTCTGCTCGCTCTCGCACGCCGGCGAGAGCCTGCTCATGAAGCTCCGCGACGGTCAGTGTCCGTTCCGCGCCGAGATGGCGGAGCCGCTCCTGCGCGCCGTCGATGCGCTGCGCACGTTGTTGCGTGGCCTTCCGGAGTCGCAAGGCGAGCGCGCGAGCGAGCTGATCGCGAAGCTCGAGGCGCTGCTCGAGCCGGCGACCGACGTGCACGCGGTTGGCGCAGAGTCGGAGGGATTCGCCGGGGATTGTGAGGCGCAGCGGAGCAAGGGGCACCATCTCGTGCGCATCGCGCTTCCGGCGCGCAAGCGCGAGCGAACCAAGCTCGTCGCGAAGCTCGAGCGCTACGGCGAGCTCGTTCCCGAGCCGACAGGGGATGGCAAGAGCGTCGTCGTCGGCTCGCCGCTCGAGCCGGACCTTCTGGCCGAGGCGATCGAGCTCGATCCGTCGCTTCTCGAGCCGGTCGGCGCGAGTGCCCCCGTGGGAGCCCAGGAATTCGGGCTTCCCGATTCGACCCGGCCGCTCGCGTTCTATACCGGCCAGATCGCCGTCGATCTCGGCTTCATCACCGACGAGAACCGTCGCGAGATCCTGCGCGCGCAGCAGCGATCCTTGCTGCGCCGCTCCTTCGGCGAGACGGCGATCGAGCTCGGTCTGCTGTCCGCGTCGGGTGTCGAGACGATCGTGAGCACGCAGGCGCGGCTTCTCGCCGAAGCGGGCCTCGAGGCACTCCCCTCCGAGGATGCGGAGCTCGAATCCGATGCCGCGACCGACGCGAAGGGCGCCATCGGACGCGGCCCGCGCAACGATGCGACCGGAACGCTCGAGAAGCGGGCCGACACGATCCGTGTCTCGCTCGCGCGGCTCGACAAGCTCATGAACCTGGCCGGCGAGCTCGTTCTCGCTCGGAATCAGATGAGACAGCTGCTCGAAGCCTCCAAGCACGCGGGTGTCAAGGAGGTTCTGCAGAGTCTCGACCTCGTCACGAGCGAGCTGCAAGAGAACATCATGAACACGCGGATGCAGCCGATTCGAGTGCTCTTCGACCGGATGCCGCGGCTCGTGCGCGATCTGGCGCAGAAGCTCGGCAAGAAGGTCGAGCTCGAGATCGGCGGAGCCGACGTCGAGCTCGACCGGTCGATCATCGAAGCGCTCGCGGATCCGATGACGCACATGCTGCGCAACGCGCTCGACCATGGCCTCGAGGACCCGCAGGGCCGCGCCGTGCTGGGAAAGCCCGAGACCGGCCGGGTGTGGGTGCGCGCATTCCACGAATGCGGTCGCGTCATGATCGAGGTTCGCGACGACGGGCGCGGCATCGATCCCGAAAGGGTGAAGGATTTCGCGATCGCGCGCGGCGCGATCAGCGAGGAGCAGGGCGCGACGATCTCCGAGAAGGACGCGATCTCGCTGATCTTCGAGCCGGGCCTGTCTACGGCACCCGAGATCTCCAATCTCTCGGGGCGCGGCGTCGGCATGGACGTGGTGCGTACGAACATCTCGAACCTGGGCGGCCAGATCGACGTCGTGACCGCGATCGGCGAGGGCACCACGCTGCGCGTGCACCTGCCGCTCACGCTGGCGATCATCCCATCGTTGATCGTCTCGGTCGCGGGCGAGCGTTTCGCGGTTCCGCAGGTCAACGTCGTCGAGGTCGTGCGCCTGAAATCCGAGGCGCAACAGATCGAACGCATCCGTTCGACCGAGGTGCTGCGCCTTCGCGGAGAGCTGCTGCCGCTGGTCCGGCTCGCAGACTGCCTCGAGATTCCGATGTCGGAGGGTGTGAAGCGACCGCGGTCGAACGTGGTCGTGGTCCGAAGCGGCTCGCACCTGTTCGGATTGGTCGTCGACGAGCTGCACGATCACGAAGAGATCGTCGTGAAGCCGGTCTCGTCCCACCTCGCCGACTGCGGCTGGTACGCGGGTGCGACGATCCTGGGCGACGGGCGAGTGGCGATGATTCTCGACACGATCGGGATCGCGCGGCGCTCGGGGACTCGCTTCGAGCAGGTCGTCGAGGCGTCCAAACGGGGCTCGCGCGCCGGATCGGCGCCGGAGACTCCGGGTGCGGAGCGCCGGTCCCTGGTCCTGTTCGCGAACACCGCCGACGAACGCTTCGCGGTTCCGCTCAGCGATCTGCTGCGGCTCGAGCGTGTCGACAAGACGCAGGTGGAGTGGATCGGCGACAAGCCGTTCCTGAACCACCGGGGTCGGGCGATCCCACTCGTGAATCTCGAAGACGTGCTGCCGGTCGGTGGCAACTCGGGCGACAGCGACGAGTTCTTCGTTCTGATCCCGCGCATCGACGGGTACGAGGCCGGGATCATCGCCTCGCGAATCGTCGACACGCTCGAGAGCGACGCGCAGCCGGAATCCGCGCAGATCCACGCGCGCGGATTGCTCGGATCCGCGATCGTCGATGATCGCCTCACGCTCTTCCTCGACGCGCGTCAGCTGCTCGAAGCGGCGGGGATCGAGAGGATGGGCGTATGACGACACCCGTCGCGGGCGCGCCGAAGCGCCTCTGCACGTTCTACCTCGGCGAGGAACGCTACGGGATCGACATCCTCACGGTGCGCGAGATCAACCGCCAGGTGGAGATCACGCCCGCGCGCGGAGGGCCGAAGGCCGTGCGAGGCTTCGTGAACCTGCGCGGCCAGATCGTGACCGTGATCGATCCGGCGGTGCGGCTCGGATACCCGCCGCGCGAGCTGCTCCGGACCAGCCGACTGGTCATTCTGAAGACGAATGCAGATCTTCAGAGACTCGGCCTGGCCGACCTCGAAACCGACGATGAGCTCGCAGGGCTGTGGATCGATCGCATCGCGGACGTCGTCACCGTCGAAGCCGATCAGATCAGTCCGGCGCCACCCGATCAGTCCAACGACGGTCGTTCGTCGATCTCTGCCGTCGTGCAGCAGAACGAACAGGTCATCCGTCTGGTCGACCCGAGTGCTCTCCTGCACCCGGGCGAGTCGGGATAGCTCATGTCCGCGCAACTGAAGATACTGATCGTCGATGACAGCGCGATCTATCGCAGCCTGATCGCCGGCTGCGTGCGCGAAATCCCGGACCTCCACTGCGTGGGTCTCGCTCACGAGGGTCGCGAGGCGGTCGCCAAGGCGAGGTTGCTCCGTCCGGATCTGATCCTGCTCGACGTCGAGATGCCCGTGCTGAGTGGCCTCGAGGCGATCCCGCAGCTTCGCGCGGTCGCCCCCGACGCGGGCATCATCATGATTTCGAGCCTGACCACGGAAGGCGCGAACGTGACGATGGAGGCGCTCCAGGCCGGCGCATTCGACTTCGTCACCAAGCCGCGCGTGAAGGCGGGAGAAGACGGATTCGCCGCACTGCGCGAGCCGCTCCGCGCGGTCGTCGCGGCATTCCGCGAGGGACGCCTGCAGCGATCCCGGCCCGCGAAGCTCCCGCCGCGCCCACGCGAGCGGTGCAAGACTCCCGTGATCGACGTCGTCGCGATCGGGGTTTCGACTGGCGGGCCGAGCGCGCTCGCCGAGCTGATTCCGAACCTCCCTCCCGATCTTCGGGTGCCGGTGCTGGTCGTGCAGCACATGCCGGCGCGATTCACGCCGTCGCTCGCGGCCTCTCTCGCCAGGCGATCGAAGTTGCGGGTCCTCGAGGCGGAGGACGGCCGACCGCTGCGCGCGGGCGAGGTGCTCGTGGCGCCCGGGGGCCGGCACCTGACGATCTCCGCCGCGAACTCGGAGCCGTTCGTCCGACTCACCCAGTCCGAGCCCGTGAATTCATTTCGCCCTTCGGTGGACGTGCTCTTCGCCTCGCTCGCCGACTCGCATCCCGGGCGTTCCCTGTGTCTGGTGATGACCGGCATGGGTGCCGACGGTCTTGCCGGCGTGAAGAAGGTCCGCGCACGCGGCGGATGGTGCATCGCACAGGACCAGGCGAGCTGCGCGGTCTACGGCATGCCGCGCTCCGTGGTCGAAGCCGGTCAGGCCGACGAGGTGCTCGGCCTCGCAGATCTGCCGGCACGCGTGGCGGAGATCGCGAGCACACGATGAACGTCCCCATCCTCGAAGACGACGAGTTCAAGCTGCTCCGCGACCTGATCCGGACGTGGTGCGGAATCGCGCTCGAGGACTCGAAGAAGTACCTCGTCGAATCGCGGCTTCGCGATCTCGTCCGTGAGACCGAATGTCCGACCTTCGGCGACTTCTACGCGAAGGCGCGGAAGGGAGACCTCCGGCTCCGGGACCGGATCATCGACCACATGACCACGAACGAAACTTCGTGGTTTCGCGATGGGACGCTCTGGGAGACGGTGCGCAAGGTGGTCATTCCCGACGCGATCGAAACTGCGCGGGCCGAGGGCCGGCCGCACATCTCGATCTGGTCGTCGGCCTGCTCGACGGGACAGGAGCCGTACACGATCGGGATCCTGCTTCGCGAGATGGAAGCGGCGCGCGAGCTCGGCGGCTATCGCGCAGAGAGCTTCGACATCCTCGCCACGGACATCAGCCGTGCCGCCGTCTCGATTGCCGAGGCTGGACGCTACGACCCGATCTCGATGTCGCGCGGGCTCGCGCCTGCGTACCGCGAACGCTGGTTCGAGAAAGCCGGCCGGATCTCCTGCCTGAGCGGCGACGTGAGGAAGCTCGTGCGGTTCGAGCGCATGAACCTCCTCGACGCGTTCGGCGGGCTGGGTCCGTTCGACGTGGTGTTCATGCGCAACGTGCTGATCTACTTCTCGGGCGAGTGCAAGAACTCGATCCTGTCGAAGGCAAGCCGCTCGCTGCACGCGGGCGGTGCGGTCCTCGTCGGCGCGACCGAGACACCCGAGTTGTACTCCGACAGTTTCGAAGTCGTCCGGCACGGCCGGTCGACGATCTACCGAGTGAAGGAAGCGTGAGATGAAGGTCCTGGTCGTCGATGACTCCGCGATCATGCGAAAGGTGATCGCACAGATCCTGGAGATGCTTGGTCACGACTCCGTGCCCGCTTCGAACGGAATCGATGCGTTCGATCGTCTCAAGGAGCACGAGGATGTCCGCCTGATCCTCCTGGATTGGAACATGCCCGAGATGAACGGAATCGAGTTCCTGCGCGAGATCAAGGGCCGGCAGAAGCTCTCCGAGATCCCGGTGATCATGCTCACCACCGAGTCGGAACGCCGGAAGATGATCGAGGCGATCGAGGCCGGGGCGAAGCACTACCTGACCAAACCCTTCCAGCCCGAGACGCTGGCGACCAAGATCCTGCAGTGCGCGGGAGGTGGCGCATGACGACGAGCCTGGATTCCTCGAATCGGACGTGCGCGGCGGCTGTGATCGTCGCTCTGGCCGCGGTCCTCGGGCTTGCCGGGCTCGGCCACGTCTGGAGTTCGGCCCTCGTCGCCTGCTTCGCGCTCGCGGCACTCTGGACCTTCACGACGCTGGTCCTCCTGCCGCCGCTCGTCCGCGCGGCCGAGGAGCGAGACGCGCGGATCGCGGAGCTCGAGTCCAACGCTTCCGAGATCGGGCTCGCCGTCGATACGCTCTCGAAGCTCGCGGCTTCGCTCGCGCCGTCGACCGAGACGCTGGACCACGCCACGGCCACCCTGCTTCGCGACACCGAGGAGATGAGCGAGGCCAGCGAGACGACGATTGCCGCGATCTCGGCGGTCGCGGCCGCCGTCGAGGAGTCGAGCGTGAACGTGCGCGACGTCGCGAACGGCGCGGGTTCGGTCTCGCAGCACATGAGCGCCGCCGTTTCCGCCAGCGACATCTTCAACGACTCGATTCGATCCGTGAATGCGGCCGTGGAGGAGATGAGCGCATCGCTGCACGACGTCTCGGTGAGCTGTCAGCACTCCGCCGACGTCGCGGCCCAGGCAGCAACGCTCGCCGACGAGACCAATCAGACCGTGGCCGTCCTCGGCACCGCGGCTCGCGAGATCGGTCGCGTCGTCGACGTGATCAACGACATCGCCGACCAGACGAATCTGCTGGCGCTCAACGCCACGATCGAAGCCGCGAGCGCGGGTGACGCCGGACGCGGTTTCGCGGTCGTCGCGAACGAGGTGAAGGAGCTCGCGCGCCAGACGGGCGCCGCCACCGACGAGATCGTGAGCAAGGTCGATGGAATTCGCCGGACCACCGAGGCCGCGGTCGCGTCGATCGAGAAGATCGGAGGGATCATCCAGTCCATGCGCGAGGCGACCCAGACGATCGCGACCGCGGTCGAAGAGCAGACCGCGACGAGCAGCGAGATCTCGTCGAGCGTCAACACCGCGGCCGGTCGCGCCGAGGACATCTTCGGCTCCGTCCAGCGTGCGGCCTCCACGACCCAGAACGTGGCTCGAACGACCGACGAACTCTCGTCGGGCACGAACGAGATCGCGATGAACGCCGCCCAGGCCTCGGGTGGCGCGGGCGCGCTGCGCCGCAAGGTCGAATCCGTGCGGGCGACCGCGCAGAAGACGCGCGAGCTCGGGACCGAGACGCTCACCGCGATCCACGAGATCAACGACCAGAGCGATCGGATTCGCGCGCTGCTCTCGAAGTCTCGGCGCCGCTAGCGGATAATCCCGGCGTGGACATGCGGGGGCGCATCGAGGCGCGGCTTCGGGAGGCGTTCGCGCCTCTCGTGCTCGAGGTTCGAGACGACAGCGCCCGCCATCGCGGACATGCCGGCGCTCGCTCCGGGGCGGGGCACTACCGCGTCGTCCTGGTCTCGGATCGCTTTCGCGGCGTTCCCCGCCTGGCTCGTCACCGGATGGTGTACGAGACTCTCTCCGATGGCCTCCGGCGGGAGATCCACGCACTCGAGCTCTACGTGCGGAGCCCGGACGAGCCGATGGACGAATCCCAGAGAGAGAGCGGATGACCCCGGAGTGGAAGGCGCTCGAGACCCACTACGCGCGGATCGAGCCGGCGCATCTGCGTGATCTCTTCGCGGGCGACCCCCGCCGCGGCGAACGGTTCCGTGCCGAGGCGTGCGGGATCCATCTCGACTACTCGAAGAACCGGATCGACGACGAGACGATCTCGCTTCTGATCCGTCTGGCCGAAGCCTGCGGTCTGCGGTCGCGAATCGACGCGATGTTCCGCGGCGAGAAGATCAACGTTTCGGAGAACCGCGCCGTCCTCCACGTGGCGTTGCGGGCGCCGAAGTCGGCCCGGATCGTCGTCGACGGTGTGGACGTGGTGTCATCCGTTCACGCGGTGCTCGACCGGATGGCGGCATTCGCCGCACGCGTCCGCGCGGGCGAGTGGAAGGGACACACGGGCCGGCGCATTCGCAACGTGGTCAACATCGGGATCGGCGGCTCGGATCTCGGACCGGCGATGGCCTACGAGGCGCTGCGAAGCCACAGCCTTCGTGAGCTCTCCTTCCGCTTCGTCTCCAACATCGACGGGAGCGATTTCGCGGAATCCGTTCGCGATCTCGATCCGGCGGAGACGCTGTTCATCGTCGCCTCGAAGACCTTCACGACCCTCGAGACGATGACCAACGCGCGCAGTGCGCGGCTGTGGTTGCTGGCTGCACGGGGCTTCGATGCGACCTCGATCGCGAAGCACTTCGTCGCGGTCTCCGCGAACCGACGGGAAGTCGCCGGCTTCGGAATCGACCCCGCGAACATGTTCGAGTTCTGGGACTGGGTCGGAGGACGGTACTCGCTCGGCTCCGCGGTCGGGCTCTCGACGATGCTCGCGATCGGACCGGAGAACTTCCGCGCAATGCTGCGCGGATTCCACGAGATGGACGAGCACTTCCGGACCGCGGCCTTCGAGCGCAACCTACCGGTGCTGATGGGCCTGCTCTCGGTCTGGCACGTGAACTTCTTCGGGTCCGAAACCGCGGCGGTCCTGCCCTACGCGCAGAACCTGCGGCGCTTTCCCGCGTATCTTCAACAGCTCTCGATGGAGAGCAACGGGAAGCGCGTGGAGGTCGATGGGAGCGAGGTCGGCCATGCCACCGCGCCGGTCTGGTTCGGTGAACCCGGAACCAACGGCCAGCACTCCTTCCATCAGCTCCTCCATCAGGGGACTCCGCTGATTCCCTGCGACTTCATCGTCTTCGCGAAGACAGAGCACCCGCTCGGCCGACACCACGACATGCTCGTCGCAAATGCGCTCGCGCAGTCCGAGGCGCTGGCGTTCGGCAAGACACTCGCGCAGGTCCTCGCCGAAGGGACACCCGAGTCACTCGCGCCCCATCGCGTGTTCGAGGGAAATCGGCCCTCCAACACGATCCTCGCAGAGCAGCTCTCGCCCGAGACGCTGGGCAAGCTGATCGCGCTCTACGAGCACAGCGTCTTCACGCAGGGCGCGATCTGGAACATCGACTCGTTCGACCAGTGGGGCGTCGAGCTGGGCAAGGCGCTGGCCGAATTCATCCTCCCGGAACTCGAGAGCGGGGTCGAGCCGGTGCTCGAGCACGACAGCTCGACCAACGCGCTGGTTCGCCTCTACCGGAAGCTTCGCGGCTAGTTCGTTGCGGGAAGCTCGACGCGGAAGACCGTCCCCGGACCGGCACCCCGCACGAGTTCGAGCGCACCGCCGTGCTCTTCCGCGATTCTCCGGCTGATGTAGAGCCCGAGGCCGGTGCCCGCTCCCGATGCCTTGGTCGTGAAGAATGGCGCGAAGATCTTCTCCTCGAGCTCGCCGGAGATGCCGGGGCCGGTGTCTTCGATCTCGATTCGGACTCCGTCGGGAAGGTCGCGCGTGCGCACCGCGATCCGATGCGACCGGCCGGGCAGGGCGGCGCAGGCGTCGATCGAGTTCTGGAGCAGGTTGAGGAAGACCTGGCCGAGCCGCGTCCGGTCGCCTTCGATCGCACGCGTCGCCTGGAGATCGCGCACCAGCTCGGCTCGCGCGGAGAGCGAGCGGGAGACGAGCCGCAGCGTCTGGTCGAGCACGTCGGAGATCGAAAGGGTCGAAATCACGCGCTCGCCGCTGCGAGAGAGCGAGAGCAGGTCGCGTACGAGGTCGCGGATCCGCTGCGCGCCTTCGGTCGCGTCAGCGAGCAGTTCCGCGGCCAGATCGAGCCCTCCGCACTCGTCGAGCTTCCACTCGAGGTCCGAGATCCGGGACTCCGCGTTCGCGAGGCCGGAGCCCCGGATCGCGTCGCGATAGCCATCGAGGGTCTCTTTGATCGCCGCGCAGGAACGCGCCAGCTCGCCGAGATTCGCGAGGACGTACGTGATCGGGTTGTTGATCTCGTGCGCCACGCCCGCCACGAGCGCCGCGGTCTCGCCCGAGCTTCGTACGTCGCTACTCCGAACCGGCATCTCTCGATACATCGGACGCATCGGGGCGGCACTTTCGGGCTCGACGCGGGCGCAGCCGCGAGCCAAGCTTCCCGACGTGGACGGAGCGCCCCTCGCGCGCGCGATTCTGCACGCGGACATGGACGCGTTCTTCGCGGCCATCGAGCAACGCGACGATCCGCGCCTGCGCGGCCGGCCCGTCGTCGTCGGCGGAGCGACGGCGCGAGGCGTCGTGGCGGCCGCGAGCTACGAGGCGCGCCTCTTCGGCATTCACTCCGCGATGCCTTCGGCACAGGCGCGCAAGCTCTGTCCACACGCCGTCTTCGTCCGCGGACGCATGCCGGTGTACCGTCGGGAGAGCCGCAGGATCTTCGAGATCTTTCGCAGGTTCACGCCCTCGGTCGAGGGGATCTCGCTCGACGAGGCGTTCCTCGATCTGACGGGAACCGAGCAGCTCTTCGGCCCACCCGAGCGAACCGCCGTGCGCCTTCGCGCCGAGGTCCGAAGCGAGACCGGCCTCGCCGTCTCGGCCGGGCTCGCGCAGGTGAAGCTCGTCGCGAAGATCGCGAGCGATCTCGCCAAGCCCGATGGTCTCTTGATCGTTCGCCCCGGGGAGGAGCGAGCCTTCCTCGAGAAGCTCCCGGTCGGACGCATCTGGGGCGTCGGGCCGGTCACGCGCGCGCGACTCGAGCGGGTCGGGATCCGCACGATCGGCCAGCTCGCGGCTCGGCCGGATGCGGAGCTCCTCGCCCTGCTCGGCAGCTTCGGTCCCGCGGCCGCGCGACTCGCGCGCGGAGAGGACGCGCGCGAGGTCGAGACGTATCGCGAGGCGAAGTCCTACTCGGAGGAGAGCACGTTCGAATCCGACATCGCGTCCCGTGTCGCGCTCGAGCGGGCGATTCGTGCCCACGCAGAGGCCGTCGCGCGACGGCTTCGGAACGACGGTCTGCGCGCGCGCGGCGTCGCGCTCAAGCTGAAGCTCGCCCGTCCCCTCGGCGGTGGCCGCTTTCCGATCCTCGCGCGCTCGTGCACGCTCGAGCGCGCGAGCGACGACGGTGCCGATCTCGCGGCCGCGGGCTGCGCGCTGCTCGCGCGAGCCGGGCTGACGGAGCCGGTGCGACTGCTCGGGCTCGCGGCGGAACGGCTCCTGGCCGAAGCACCGGAGCAGCTCTCGCTTCTCGACGAGACCGCCGAGTCCCGCGCGCGGCGCACGAGGCTGAATCGCACGCTCGACGCGATCCGCGAGCGGTTCGGTCCGACCGCGCTCGATCGGGCCGAGGGTGGAGTCGAGCGCGACGGTCTCTCGTTCCAGATCAAGAGAGGCGAGGACCCGGACGAACGCGTCGAGTGATATCCTCGCACTCATGCTGGACCCACGACACGTCGCCCCTACACCGGAATCCGTTGGCCTCGACTCGGCCCTGGTCGAAGCCCTCTTCGCGCGGGCCGCCAAGGAAGTCGATCTGGGCCTGCTTCCCTCCGCGCAGATCGCCATCGCCCGAAACGGCAAGGTCGCGGCGATGCGCACGTTCGGCACCGCGCGCCACGAGGGTGTGGATTCGCCCGCGACGAACGAGACGCTGTACTGCGTGTTCTCGTCGACGAAGGCGATCACGTCGGCGGCGGCATGGCTCCTGATCCAGGAAGGATTGCTCGACATCCGCGCGCGCGTTGCCGATCTCGTTCCCGAGTTCGCGCAGAACGGAAAGCACGAGGTCACGGTCGAGCAGCTCTTCACGCATACCGCCGGTTTTCCGCAGGCCCCGTTCATTCCGAGTCACTTTCTCGACCGCGAGAAACGGCTCGCGCGCTTCGCGAGCTGGAAGCTGAATACGAAGCCGGGCGAGCGTTTCGAGTACCACCCATCGTCGTCGATGTACGTGATCGCGGAGCTGATCGAGCGGATCTCGGGCAAGAGCTACGGCGCCTTCGTGCGCGAGCGGATTGCCGAACCGCTCGGACTCGACGACCTCTGGGTCGGGCTTCCGACGGCCCTGCACGGCCGGCTCGCCGACTGCGTTCACGTCGGCGAGGCGCTCACCGACGAGGATTACCGCAAGCTCGGCATGCCGAAGCCGCCCGTCACCGAGGTGACCGAGGACGCGATCTCGGCCTTCAACCGCGCAGACTTCCGCATCGCGGGAATTCCCGGTGGCGGCGGCACGATGACCGCCGCGGATCTCGCGCTCTTCTACCAGGCGCTGCTCGACGGTGGACGCGCGATGGCGGGGTGCGAGCTCTGGAAGCCCGAGATGCTCGTGCGCGCGAAGGAGATCCGTTCGGGGTCGCTCCGCGATCTGCTCTTCGGGAAGGCCGCGAATCGCTCGCTCGGCCTGATCATCGCCGGCGACGACGAACGGACGTATCGCGGATTCGGCCACACCAACTCGGAGCTCGCGTTCGGTCACGGCGGCGCGGGCGGCCAGATCGGCTGGGCCGATCCGAGCACAGGCATCTCGATCGGCTACTGCACCAACGGCCACGACCGCAACACGATCCGCCAGGCGCGCCGCGGCGTGGGGATCTCGAGCCGCGCGGCCAGCTGCGCACGCCACGCGAGTTGAAGAAGAGCGAGTTCTTCCGCCGCGCGCGCACGGACCTTCCCGGTCCACTCGCGGGCTTGAGCGTTCTCGAGGCGACGACGACATGGGCCGGGCCGATGTGCGCATGCGTGCTCGCCGACTTCGGCGCCGATGTGATCAAGGTCGAGCTTCCGGGGGGTGAGGTCGCGAGACGGCTTCCGCCGACGCTGCCGGACGGCGAGCCGCCGCTCTCGTTCATGCACGTGACCGCGAATCGAAACAAGCGCAGCCTGACACTCGATCTGCGCCGACCCGAGGGACGCGACGTCTTCCTCGCGTTGGCTGCGCGTGCGGACGTGGTGGTCGAGAACTTCCGCCCCGGAACGATGGCTGGATGGGGACTCGGCTACGAGCACGTGCGGACGGTTCGACCCGATACGGTGTACGTCTCGATCAGCGGATACGGGCAGTTCGGTCGCGACAGCGAGCGCGCCGGGTACGACCCGATGGCGCAGGCCTCGAGTGGCTGGCTGTCGTTGAATGGCGAGCCGGACGGAGCGCCGGTGAAGGCACCGACCTTCATCGGCGACGACCTCGCGGGTCTGCACGGCGCGCTCGCGGCGATGGCCGCCCTTCGTCACCGTGATCGCACCGGTGAAGGACAACACTGCGATGTGGCGTTGCAGGACGCGCTCCTCTTCCAGTCGAATGGCTACCCGATGCTCGCCGCGCTCGGCGTGCCGCTCCCGCGCATGGGCAGTCAGTTCGTAGTCGCGGCACCGGCGGGCGTGTACGCGTGCAGCGACGGATTCGTCATGCTCGGAGTCCTGCTCGATGCGCACTGGAGGACTCTCGCGGGCTTGCTCGGTCATCCCGAGCTGGCGACGCACGCCGACTACGCCACCACCATGGGCCGAGTCGCGCACCGCGCCGAGTTGAACGCCCTGGTCTCGGAGTGGGTCGCGGAGCTTCCGGTCGCGGACGTCGTTGCTCGCCTCGAGGTCGAGGGCCTTCCCGCATCACCCGTGCGCAGCTTCGCCGAGTCCGCAAGCGATCCGCACGTGCTCGAGCGCGACATGCTGCAGACGGTCGTGCTCGAGAACGGCCGACCGGCGCCCGTCGTCGGGCCGGCGACCAAGTTCTCTCGAACGCCGGTGCGCGTGCGTTCGGCTGCGCCGGCACTCGGAGCACACAACGACGAGATCCTGGCCGAGATCGGACTCGACGAGGCCGCGCGCGCGCGACTTCGCGACGACGGGATCGTCTAGTCCCGCGCTCTCGTTCGGGTGAGGACGAGAGCCAACGCGGCGACACCAATCAGCGTCGTGGCCGGAGCCTCCGGCACGGCGACGATGGCGTCGATCTCCGAGGCGTACGTGTCGTCCGCGGGCTGCCAGATCCGCACGTACTCGATCCAGGGCAGGTCGAAGTCCGCGAGGTCGATCCCGACGCCGCCGCCGGCACCGGCGTACAGCGCCGCGATCTGCGCGGTGTCGAGCCCGACGAAGTCGGAGGCGTCGAGCGACGGATCGACCGGAAGCGTGAAGCGGGTCGGAATCGTTCCTCCCGCCGAGAACGGCCCCGTCGGGTCGCGATACGCGAGCGTCGGGAAGAGTGTGTCCGCGAAGATCCCGATGGCGTCGATCCAGAAGACGCCATCCTGACTGAGCGAGATCCGCGCCGGCTCGCCGAAGACCACGCCGTCGGCGAGCCCGGTCTCGAAATCGATGCCGAGGAACGCGTTTCCGTAGATCAAGAGATCGATCCCGAACGGATTTGCGGGATCGTCCTCGACGAGTCGGTCGAAGCGAACGATCAATTCGCCGCCGGCTCCGATCGCGACGACCTGCTCCGGGAGATAAGCTGCGTTGAACGGCGTGACGTCGCCGTCGTAGGGACCGTTCCCCGTCGAGCGCGCGGGCGCGCCGAGGGAGCTGAGCGGATCGTCCCACCCGAAGGGCACGTTGCTGCCGGGCGTGTAGCTGACGACCTGCGTCGCGAACGACGAGGCGAACGCGGGATGCGCCAGTACGCAGAGCAATGAGAGGACGAGCATTCGCATGTGGATTCCTTTCTCGCGGCCGGAGAAGTTCATACCCACGTGGAAGGCCGGTCTTCTGGCTCCCGGATCACTCTCACGCCGCGCCTTCCCAGGATCTCGCGATCCCAGTGGCTTGCTCATGCGGCGCTCGTCCCCGGATACAGCGACGGGCTCGCGCCGGATTCCCACCGGCTTCCCGACACCTTCCACGACTCTTGTCGGGCGAGTACTACGCCGTCGTCGACGGCGGGTCAAGCGTGTCGCGGTTGACACGCGAGCGCGGCGGGTGATAACGATTCGCCCACTCGGTGTCCGCGATGCGGACCAATGAGGGAAGGCCGTGAGAATCGGCCGCGGTCCCGCCACTGTGATGGGGAAGTCAGACCGAACGAAGCCACTGGGGAATGCCCTGGGAAGGCTCGGATCCGACGCTCGACCCCTGAGCCAGGAGACCTGCCGAGTTTTCGGGACGATCGTCCCGCTCTCCGCGGAGGGAGTCACTCGGTGCAGAAGAGTCACTGGCGAATCGCGTGTGCTCCGGCGCTCGCACTCCTATTAGCGACGGCTTCGCGCGCTCCGGCCGGTGAGCTGTCGGAATCTCCCGACGATCCGTCCGCCTTCACCACGGTGATCGATGCACGCGCGTTCGACGAGCGGTTCGCGACCGTCGAGGAGGTTCTCGGTCAGGTTCCCGGCGTGCGCGTGCGCCGTTTCGGCGGGCTCGGTTCCTCGAGCACGGCCTCGATCCGAGGGTCGAAGTCGGAGCAGGTTCTCGTCCTGCTCGACGGTGTACGGCTGAACAGCGCGCAGCTCGGATCGGTGGACCTCTCGACGATTCCGCTTCGCCAGGTCGAGCGAATCGAGGTGATCCGCGGCGGTGGCTCCGCGCGCTACGGCAGTGACGCCGAGGGGGGTGTCATCGCGATCACGACGCGCAAGCCCGAGAGCGAGGCGCTCGGAGCCGACGCTTCGTTCAGTGCCGGATCCCAGTCGACGCTGGGCGGAGACCTCGCGATCTCCGGGGGCGGTGAGCGGGCACGCGGGCTCGTGACCTACTCGCGCCTGCGCAGCGAGAACGACTACCGCTTCGAGATCGAGCCACCTCCACGCGGTGGTGGCGGCCGTCCGGGCACGGGAAGCGCCGCGGGTGGTGCGGCGACGCACACGAGGCTCAATGCGGACTTCGTCGAGAATGCGGGGCTCATGCGCGGGTCGCTCGAGACCGGCCGTCACTCCAGCCTCGACGCCACGCTCGACCTCTACGAGAAGGACGGTGGCGAGCCCGGTGGAACCTGGGGCAAGCCGGTCGTCGACGTTCCCGACGACGTGGTCTCGTGCGTCACGGCCGACGAGTCGTACCGCCGCGGCGTCGGACGTCTGGCGTGGAGTCACTCGCGCGCATTCGGAGGCTCGCTCTCGATTGCCGGCGCGCTCCGTTCCGAGGACTCGGAGCTCGACGATCCGGGCGGCGCGTGCGGATTCGTGTCGCCGATCGTGACCGGCGGACGCGATCAGGCCCACTCGAGCGAATCCGAATCGTCTCTCGAGGCGCGCTGGGTTTCGGGTTCGAAGCTCTTCGGTCCGCTCGAGCTCGGCGCGCGTGCCGGGTCGGGCATCCGATACGCACGTGTCGATGCGTCGGAGTCGGACGTTCACCGCCGCACGACGGTGTTGATCTCGATCCAGCCCGAGCTCGCGCTCTTCGATCGAGAGCTTCGGCTGTTCCCGGCGCTCGGCTTCGAGCGCGCGGACACGAGCGAAGGCGAGGCTCGCAGGTCGGCCTCCCAGCCGATGGTGCCGGTCTCGCCGCGCGACGAGAACGCGTGGTTGCCCTCGGTCGGCGCGATCTGGCAGGTGGCGCCGGGACTGCGCGCGAAGGCGAACTGGAAGCGCGTGCTTCGCCGTCCGACCTTCACGGATCTTTTCCATCCCGACTGGGGGTTCATCCGCGGAAACCCCGAGCTGCTCTCGGAGCGCGGCTGGAACGCGGACGTCGGATTCGAGCTCGCGGGTCGCGGCTCCGGACCCCTCGGAGATCTGCGACTCGAGGCGGACGTGTTCCAGCGTGAGCTCGACGAGGGAATCGAGTGGGTGCTGAACGTGAACAACGCGTACATGCCCTTGAATACCGGCCCGTCGCGCGCGCGCGGCGTCGAGGTCGGGCTCGGCGCGACGCTCTTCGAACGCCTGCAGATCGGCGCGTCCTACACCTACACCGACGCACGCTATCTCGGTGGTGGCAGCGACGCCGCCTACGAGAGCGGCGTCGAGCGGATCTTCCCGCACGTTCCCGAGCACGCGTACTCGCTGAATGCCGCAGTCGACCTCGGCGCGCTCGAGCCTTGGACGGAGCTGCGCTACGAGAGCGAGGTCTCCTACCAGGTCGGGCGCGCGACACTCTCCGACGACGCGCTTCAGATCGATGCCGGCGTGATCCTCCGGCCGGAGCGCATGCGCGGCCTCGCGTTCCTGCCGTCGGGCGTGACGCTCTCGGTCGAGGCTTCGAACCTGACGGGCGAGCAGCGCAGTGACTCCCTCGGGCAGCCCCTACCGAATCAGACGCTCTGGCTGGTTCGTGTTCGCGGTGCGACGAGATGAGTGCTGCAGCCGTCCTGCTCGCCGCGACGCTCAGCGTCGGCTCGGCCTCGACCGACACGCTGCTCGTCGATGCGTTCGCGCCCCCGGCACTGGAGTCACACCCGACCGACGCCGACCGCGCGTTCGTCGCCGCGTCGAGCAATGGCCCGGGCGTCTTCGAGCTGCGGATCGCGCCGGGGCAGTCGCTCGCCTACGTGGGCGCGTCGTATCTGCTCCCGGGGAACCTGAACTGCACGGAGTCGGCGCCCTTCACGGTTCCGACGCTCGGAAACGTGACGCTCGAGCGCGGGACCGGCGCGAGCCGGGGCTGGATCACGACTTCGGGCTGCGAGCTCGCTTTGCCGTTCAACTGGGCGACCGGCGCCGGATGGCCGTTGCTCTACTCGTCGCAGAGCCGCACGTCGGTTCCGACCCGGCACACGATCGCAGGCGCCTTCACGCGCTATCAGAACGGCGGCGGCGGCGCCTCGATCAGCTCGTTCAAGACCAACTTCACGAGCGCGGCGCTTCGGATCGGGAGCCGGCTGGTGGTCGCGACCTCGAACATCCATCAGGCGGGGTCGAATCCGGTCTGGAACCCCGGCACGGTGCTCTTCTTCGCGATCGACGATTCCGGGCCGACGACGACCGTCGCGCCGGCGAGCCCGTTCTTCGCGATCACCTCGGAGCCGAACCCGGTCGCGCTGACCGAGCTCCCCGGTGGGCGCGTTGCGGTGACCAACGCGGGGATCTTCGATGCCGGCTTTCCTCCGCAGCTCACCGGCCGGGGCAGCATCGACGTGCTCGACGCGCAGACAGGACTCTTCGTCGGCTCGATTCCACTCGGAGCCGGCAATCCGGCGGGCCGTGGGCTCGCGCTCGATCCGACGAGTTCGGTCGCGGTCGCGGGTTCTGCGACGTTGCGCCAGCTGGTCGCGATCGACATTCGCGGCATCGCGGCGCTTTCGACGGTCGCGGTCGATGCGCGCCTGCAGCGACCGTCGTGCAATGACGGCACGCCCGCGACCGCCGGGGGCGTCCCGTGTCTGCGTGAACGGGTGATCCGCGACGGCGCGAATCCGATCGTACTCCCGCCGCCACCGGGATCGAGCGGTCTCTACTCGTACGTCTCGCAGGTGCGCTTCGGCGCCTCGGGGGACTTCCTCGCCGCCACGTCGTACAACGACGGAGGCCTCGCGCTGCTCGCCTTCGACCCCCGGAACCTCTCGACGCCGCACCCGCTGCTCGCGTCGCGTTTCGGTGTAGCCCAGACGCTCGCCGCCACGGGCCCCGCCGGCGTGATCGGCGAGGAGTGCTGTCCGGGTCCGATGATCCTGCACGCGAACAGCGGGGGAGGACTCGCTGGCGCGGATCTCCTGCTCGCGACCGCGAGCCCCAACGGCATCGTCGTTCGCGGGCACCTCGCCGGAGCCGTCACGTCCGCGACCGGTGATCACGATGGCGACGGCGTCGAGGACGCGCTCGACGACTGCCCGGTCACTTCGAACGCCGCACAGACCGACTCGGGTGGACTCGCGACCCCGGTCCCCGATGGAATCGGCGACGCGTGTCAGTGCGGCGACTCGAGCGGCAACGGCATCGTCGATCTCGCGGACGTGGGCGCGCTGCGCTCGTTCCTGGCCGGCTCTCTGGGCGCGCTTCCCGCGCCGGAGAAGTGCGACGTCGGAGGCAGCATCGGCTGCGATCTCGAGGACTTCGTCCGGCTGAGTCGGGCGCTCGGGGGACTCGCGCCCGGGATCGCGCATGTCTGCGGGCCGTTTCTCCCGTAAGCTCCGCCGGCGATGAAGAACGAAGAGGTGCGGCAGCTCGCCGGTCCCGTCGAGATCGACGAAGCGCTGCGCGAAGGCCGGGACGTGCGACTTCTGCTCGTGCAGGAGGATGCGCGCCACGAGGACGTGGTGAAGCTCGTCGCGCGCGCGCAGGAACTCGGGATTCCCGTACGCACGGCGACGCGCAACGTCGTGTCACGGCTGTGCAGGGTGAGGCCGGCGGAGGAGGTCCTCGCGCTCGTCGGTCGCGATCCGGACGCGGACCTCGCCGCGTCATTGGCGCGTCGCGGCGCGTTCTGGCTGCTCGTCGGCGTCGTCTACCCCGGGAACATCGGCATGGTGATTCGGACCGCCGAAGTGTCCGGCGCCGACGCGATCGCCATCGACGGCGAGTTCGACCACGAAGCCAAGCGCGCCGCACTTCGCGCGGCGATGCGAGCCGACAAGTTCATGCCCGTGTTCTGGCGGCGCGCCGGGGAGGTCCTCGACGCTGCGCGCGCGACGGGGCACTCGGTGCTCGCGCTCGACGAGTCCGCCGATCGCGCGCCGTGGCAGATCGATCTCCTGGGGCCGAAGGTCTTCGTCGTGGGTGGCGAAAACGGTGGGATCCCGCCCGAGATCCTCGCGCGCTGCGACTCCGCGATCCGCGTGCCGATGGGCGGCTTCATTCCCTGCTACAACCTGCAGGCGGCGGTGTCTGCGATCGCGACGGAACGGTTGCGGCAGCTCTCGAACGCGGACTGATTCGCGCCCGCTCAGTCGTCGGTGTCGTCGTCTACGTCGGATTCCCGAGACGGGTCCATGGCGTCATCGACGTCCACCTCGCGGCTCTCGTCGTCGAGGTCGTCTACGTCGAACTCCCGCGAGGGATCCATCGCGTCGTCCACGTCCACCACTCGGCGCTCGTTCGGCTCCTCATCGGCGAGCGACGTTTGCGCCAGGAGCAGGCCCGACATCAGCCCGACGGCAATCAGCGTGCGTACGGTCGTCATGCCGGACATGATCGGCAGGGAGCCGGCAGCTTTGTAGCGACGAATGACTACGCCGCCGCCGGGTCTTCGGGTACGAACCGGAAGAAGCCGGCGCACTCGAGCACGGCCGTTTCGGCCACCTCTTGCTCGCACATCGAGCCGAGTTCGCGGATCCCGTCCGCCGCGCGGGCGTCGAGCTTCAGCTCCTCCGGCTTGGCGGGGCGGGCCCTCGGAAGCAGCTCGATGATCTTTCTGGCCCATTCGGGGCGATGCTCGCCCTTGGTGTCGAAGACGACTGGCTGCACGGACGCGCCGTCCTTGAAGATGCAGATCACGCCCGCGCCGCGGTGATCGGAAGACGGCACGGTGAACATCGCGGTACGGCCGCGCGTGCCGTCCTCGAGCTCGAGCAGCAGGCCCTCGACGAGCGGGTGGCCACTCGCGAAGAAATCGAACTCGTCCTTCTGCAGCGCCTCGACACGCTCGAAGGTGCCGAGCCAGCGGCTCTCGTCGGGCACACCCGGGATCGACTCGACGGTGAGCGAGGTGCCGAGCTCGAGGTAGTAGAGCGCCGTGCCTCCCTTGTCGACGATCTTCAGGCCGAGGTCGTTCGCGGCGCCGAGCGTGTAACGCCGCGTCAGGGACTCGAGCTCGGGGGGCACGAGTGCGAGCAGCTTCTCGGCCTGTGACTCGTCGTAGGCGTCCTGGTAGATCACGCGCGGGATGTCGGCGATCGTTCGCGCGCGCGCGGCGTCGATCGACGCGCAGAGCGCGTCCGCGTCGAGATCGCTCCCCTCTCGCTCCGACCGTTCGAGCGCTTCGCGCACGCCCGAGAGCGCGAGATCGAGGCCCGCCGACGGTCGGCCGAACAGATCGAGCCGCTCGTAGAGTCCGGCCGTATCCGGCTGCGATTTCTCGCAACGGAAGTAGACGATCTCGACGTCCTTCGTGCGGCCGATCCGATCGAGGCGGCCGATGCGCTGCTCGAGCGTGACCGGATCCAACGGGAGATCGAAGTGCACCATCCGGTCGCAGAACTGGAAATTGCGTCCCTCGGTCGCCGCCTCGGTGCAGAGAAGTACGGGCAGATTCGTCTCGCGAAAGCGCGCGACCTCGAGGTCGCGCTGTGCGGGAGTGAGCGCCTCGTGAAACGTCGCCATGTGCGTGTGCGTCGTCGTCTCGAGGTGCTTGCGCAGCTTCTCGAGTCGCTCGAGGTCGTGCACGAAGACGAGCGCCTTCTCCTTCCGCTTGTGCCAGCCGCGGACGTTCTTCGCGAGCCACTCCGCGCGCGGATCCTTCTTCAAGTCCTTCGTCGTCGGGCCGAGATCGATCCGGATCGGTTTCCTCGGCGGGAGTCCGCCGAGATCGCTGCGGCGCACGGCGCTCGTGCACGGAAAGACCGCCCGACCTTCGGACACCGATGCGTCGAACGCATTGAACTCGCTGAACCGATCCGGGTGAAGGAGCTGCAAGAGGTGGAAGAAGCCGCGCCGATCCGCCTGCAGCGGCGTTGCCGAGAGCAGGATCGCGTGCTTCGACTCTCGGATGATCGGCGCCACCGCGGCATCGACGTCCTCGAGCGCGAGGCGATGGGCTTCGTCGACGACGACGAGGTCGAGATCGGCGTTCCGCGCCATCCGCGCCAGAGCCGGATCGGTGGCGAGATCCTCCATCGAGATCACCCCGAAGGGGTGCACGTCGAAGGGATTGTTTCCTTCACCGTAGTCGCGTTCGACGCTCTCGATGCGCGCCTCGTCGAGCAGCACGAAGACCTGATGGAATTTTCGGTAGAGCTCGCCCAGCCACTGCACCGTCAGCGTCGAAGGTGCGATCACCAGCGCGCGCTTCGCGCGTCCGGTGCGAACCAGAGCCGAGAGCACGAGACAGGCCATGATCGTCTTGCCGAGCCCGACCTCGTCCGCGAGCAACCAGCGGACGGAGTCCATCCGAACCGCCGCGAGTGCCGTGTGGAGCTGGTGCGGAAAGAGGGCGATGCGTCCGCCGAGGAAGCTGCCGAGTCCTCCGGCTTCGCGGATCGTTCGCAGCGAGAACCCATCCACGCGATTTCGGAACGATCCGAGGCGATCGAGCTTGAACAGCGCGAGTCGCTCGATCGGGCCCGGACTGCCCTCGACGGGCCACAGGTCGGCATCCTCGACGCGCCGTCCGTCCGCGAGCAGGTACGCGTCACCGTCCCAACGGTCGATGCGCACTTCGCGTTCGGCCGTGAGCTCGATCGCGATCGACCCCGGCGCCATGATCAGCGGCGTCAGGCCCGCGCCCTGCGCCGCGAGCGTGACCTCGCGTTCGACGGCCGGGAAGTACACCACGAGATACCGGCCGTCGACACGACGAACGAGACCCACCCCAAGCTCGGGATTGAAGGGGTGGACGAGCTTGCTGCCTTCCCGCCAGGCTGGGGTCGCCATGCGACGCGTTGGGTAGCCCAGCCCGCGTCGCTTGCAAAGCCCCGTGCGCGCAGGTCCCGCGCAGCTTCCCTGCCCGAGTGGCGGCAGGCGCAGGTCGATCGCTCGAAGGACCCGCCGATGCTACGGGATCGGACTCGGCTCGGCACCGAAGTTCGCGCTTGACCCGGCTCGGTACGGCCG
The DNA here is from genome assembly GCA_963704165.1 of uncultured delta proteobacterium. Classification (GTDB taxonomy): domain Bacteria; phylum Myxococcota_A; class UBA9160; order SZUA-336; family SZUA-336; genus VGRW01. Next base: position 251,126 of record CAVPHD010000005.1, read on the forward strand.
CGTATTCATGCGGATCAGAACCGGAATTCTCATTCCGGCAACTCGATGACGGGAGATTCGCAATGGCCGCCCCCCAGCTACAGCCCCAGGCGCTCGAATGGGTCCGCCCACCCCGCCAGGCGCGCAGCCATCTGACGCTCGGTCGGATTCTCGATGCCGCGGAGTCGCTGCTCCGAGAGAAGTGCTGGGAGGACGCCTCGGTGGCGGAGATCGCCCGCTGCGCCGGATCGTCCGTGGGAGCGTTCTACTCGCGATTCCGGGACAAGGATGCGCTGCTCACGGCGCTCCACGAGCGCTTCGTCGAGGAGGCCATCGCGACGGCCGAGCACGCGATGAGCGAGCAGCGCTGGGCGGGCTCGTCGATCTGCGAGATCGTCCGCGAGCTCGTGGCGTTTCAGGTTCGCATCCAGGATCAGAACGCGGGGCTCGGGCGGGCGATCGTTCGACGCGCCTCGGTGAACCCGGATTACCAAGCGCGAAGTCTGCGGCTGGCCAGACACATCGAAGAGCTCTTCGCTCGCCTCGTCGTCGCGCGTCGTCACGAGATCCTGCACCCGGTCCCGGTCGTCGCGGCCGCATTCGCGAGCCGTCTGATCTCGGGCGTGATGCTGCACCGGCTGGTCTTTCCCCTGACGGCCAGCATCGGCAGCCCCGGCGCCTCGCTCGTCGAAGAGCTGACACACGCTGCGCTTGCCTACCTCGGTGTCTTCCCCGAGGACGCGATCGACGCCTACTGAGCCGACGATGCGTGCGTCCTTGTGGGTCGCCTGCGTCGCGCTCGTGTTCGCCTGCGGGCGCGAGGAGCGGGTGTCGGTCCCCGAGGCCGCCCCGGTCGCGAGCGCGCCCGTGGACCCGCTCGGCCGCCTCGATCCGGCCCCGTACCGCCCGGAGATCGAGGCGGCGGAGAACTTCTCTACGCCGGGGAGGGACTCTCGGCCGACGGCTGGAAGGCGCTGTCGAAGGCACTGCTCGAGCTGCACAACGAGATCGTCTTTCGCGACGAGTCCGCGAACGCCCGAGACACGAGCGCGAAGCTCTTCTTCCTCTCCGCCCGCGCGGAGGCCACGAACAGCCGGGACGACGGCGATGCCGAGCTCGCCGAGCTACGCGAGCTCTGGAAGCAGCTCAGCGCGGAGGGATTCGCGCCAGCGGATTGGATGCGCGCAAAGGCGGCCGCCCCCTAGCCTCGACAGCGACGCGGACCTGCAGTCCGATTCTCAGCGCGCGAGCTCGCCGAGTCGCTTCTGGATCCAACGCCGATACAGCTCGGCGGGATGTGCGCCGGTGATCGCGGTATCCGTGCCGGCCATCTGCACGGCCGGAACTCCGCCCACGCCGAGCTCGACGGCCTGGTTGTGCTCCTCGCTCACCTGCTGGAGCAACGCGGGATCCGCCGCGCGCGCGAACTCCCGCTCCGGCAGGCCCGACTCGAGCCAGATCGCACGCAGCGTCGCCTCGTTCGAGATGTCGCGGTTGCGCGCGAAGTAGGCGTGAAGGAGGGCTCCGTGAACGCGCTCGAAGGATTCGCGGCCGAGCGAAGCCGCAGCCTTCGCGACGAGGTGCGGCGGAAGGCTGTGAGACGGCGGCCCCTCGTCGCTCTGCCAGACCTGGAATACCGCTTCCGGCTCCTCCTCCGACGCGCGGCGCCACGATTCGGTGTAGCGACGGAACTTCTCGAGGCTGCGGCCCGGCTCGGGATGCGGGCGGAGCAGAAAGCTCTTCCACCGCAGCTCGATCGCGTCGCCGAACTCGCTCTCGATCTCTCGCAGCCGGACCGCCGCGACGTTGCACCATGGTCAGAGGTAGTCGGACCAGACGTTCAGAACGACCATGCTCGCGAGCCTAGCACGTGCCCGGCGGGTTCATTCCTTCGGCAACAGGGCTTCGAAGCGCGCCTTCTCGGTGGCCTTCAGGTAGGCGTCGTGCGGGGTGACGCGCTTGCTCTGCACGAGCTCGAAGAGCGCGTCGTCCATCAGCTGCATGCCGTCCTGTTTGCCCTGCTGGATGAACGAGCCGAGCATCGAGACGTTCGCCTCGCGGATGATGTTCGGCAGCGCCTTCGTCTTCAGCATGATCTCGTTCGCGGGGACGCGATCCTTGCCGTCGGCGGCGGGCAGCAGTAGCTGCGAGACGACGGCGGCCAGGGAGTCGGCGAGCGAGAGGCGCGCTTGCGCCTGCTCGTCGGCGGGAAACGTGTCGATGATGCGGTCGATCGTCTTGGGGGCGCTGTTCGTGTGCAGCGTTCCGAAGACGAGCAGGCCCATTTCGGCTGCGGTCAACGCCAGTGAGATCGTCTCGTAGTCGCGCATCTCGCCGACGAGGACCACGTCGGCGTCCTGGCGGATCGCGGCGCGAAGACCCGGGCCGAAGCCCTTCGTGTGCGAGCCGATCTCGCGATGCGAGAAGATGCTCTTCTGGTTCTGGTGCACGAACTCGATCGGCTCCTCGAGCGTGAGGATGTGTCTCGAGCGGGTGCGGTTGATTCGATCGATGATGGCTGCCAGCGTCGTCGACTTCCCCGAGCCCGTCGGTCCGGTCACGACGACCAGGCCCTTGCGGAGCTCGGCGAGCGACTCGATCGCCTTCGGCAGCTTAAGATCCTCGAGCGGGACGATCTTCTCGGGGATCATTCGGAGAACGGCCCCCGCGCCGCGCTCCTGCACGAAGAAGTTCGCGCGAAAGCGCGCCACGCTCTCGAGCCCATAGGCGAAGTCGAGGTCGTGGCATTCCGTGTAGCTGGCCCACTGCGCTTCGGTCGTGATCTCGCGCATCAGCTTGCGCAGGCCCGCGTCGTCGAGTGGCGTCGCCCCTGCGACCGGACGCAGCTCGCCGTTCACGCGCACGCGAGGATCGATCCCCGCGGCCAGATGCAGGTCGGACCCGCCGTGCTGCTTCAAGTACCGAAGAAGGTCGTCGATCTGCGCCAACCCGTTCCCCTCGTTCCTACGTGCTCGGGATCAGTTTCGGATCGTCGGCGTGCAGAAGGGCGTCTTCGCGCGTCACGTCTCCCGACTTCACGAGCTGCATCAGCGACGTGTCGAGCAGGTTCATTCCCTGAGCGCTGCCCGTCTGCATCATCGATCGGATCTGGATCGTTTCGTTCTTCCGGATCAGATTTCCGACGGCGCGGTTCATGGTCAGAACCTCGACCGCAGGGGTCATGCCCTTTCCATTGGCGCGCGGCAGCAGGCGCTGCGAGACGACCGCGCGCAGCGACTCCGAGAGCATCGCGCGGGCCTGTTCCTGTTGGTCGGGCGGGAACGATCCGATCATCCGATTCACGGTGCGCAGCGCGTTGTCGGTGTGCAGCGTCGCGAGCACGAGGTGCCCGGTCTCCGCGGCGGTCATGGCGAGCGAGATCGTCTCGCGGTCACGCAACTCCCCGATCACGATCACGTCGGGATCTTCGCGGAGTGCAGCTCGAAGCGCGCGCGCGAAGGACTCGGTGTGCCGCTTCACGTGGCGCTGATTCACGATGCAGCGCTTCGAGGGGTGGAGGTACTCGATCGGGTCCTCGACCGTCAGGATGTGCTCGGCGCGCTCCTCGTTGATCAGATTCACGAGCGCGGCCATCGTCGAGGACTTCCCGCACGCCGAAGGACCGGTGATCAGCACCATGCCTTGGTGGAAGTTCACGAACTTCGCGAACGCCGACGGCAGCCGCAGATCCGCCAACGTCGGCGGTTGGAGGGAGATGCGCCGCAGGGTCGCATCGAGCCCGCGGAGCTGGCGATAGACGTTCAAGCGGAAACGCGCGAGACCCTTGACGGTGTAGCTGAGGTCGATCTCGCCGTCGGACTCGAGTACCGCGCGCTCGTCCGCCGACAGAATCGGAAGGATCAGTCGCTCCGCATCGGCCTGCGTGACCTTCGTGTCGGGCACCTCACACAACGCGCCTCGCACTCGCACGTGCATCGTCGCGCCGCTGTGCAGGTGAACGTCGCTCGCGCCCCGGCCGGCGGCTTCGATCAACAGCGTGTCGAGACCGCGATCGAGAGCAATCGCGCCCATCGCGCTCGTCGTCGGGTTCGGGCGCGCGGGAATCGGGCTCACCTCGCGTGCCGTCGCCGGGGCGGGGACGGCCTTCCGCGCATGCTCGCGGGCGGCCTGACCGTCCGTTTCCGTCCCGATCTCGACGGCGGGGCGCGCGACCGGCGGGGTCTGCGCAGCGACTCGAGGCTTCACCGCCGATTCGCCCGCGGCGGCCTTCTTCTGCTCGGCTCGCTCCAGGACGGCCTTCTGCAGATCGAGCGCCCGCTGGAGCTGCGTCGGGGAGAGAAATCCGAGCTCGACGAGCACTTCGCCCAACCGTTTCTCGACTCCACTGCGGCCCTGCTCGCGTGTCGCCTGCGCGAGCTGATCGACCGTGATCAGCTTCGCCGACAGCGCCACGCGGCCGAGCAGCTGGTCGGACGCGTCGGTGGTCGGGGAGTTGGGCATGGGCGGCTGAGGTATCGGCAGCCGTTCGGTGCGTTGTGAGGGACGGGGGGCCTGCGATTGGATGTGGCGAACACCCCACGATCCGACTCCAGGGTCGGGGCGAATGTGGCGAAAACCCTGCAGCGTGCAGCAGATCGGCAAGCCAGCGCATTTAGATCAGATATTTCAACTAGTTAGACGAGATCGGCGACACCGGGGAAGGCGTTTCCGGAGCGCGGGGATCGACACGAAGAGCCGCTGGCGCGTCACGCGACGCTGTAGTTTCCCACTCTCATGCGGTAGGCTGGTGAAATCGCCTCGGAGGGACCCCCCGTAATGCTCATGCGGAAGTTGCTCGGATTCTGTACCCGGGCGCCAGCAGCGTTCGTCGCCTTGGCGCTGGGATTGGTCGCCCAGCCAAGCTTCGCATTGCCCGTCGTGTGCGAGCCGCCGGCTTGCGTCACCTGGGACTCCGGTACGAACGCCACCGGCAACAAGTACAGCTTCATCGCGTTGACCTACACGACGACGTGGACCGAAGCGGATGCGCTCGCGAAGGCGTCGCGTCTCTCCGACGGAAGCATCGGCCAGCTGGCGACGATCGCTTCCCAGGAGGAGCAGGACTTCATCAAGAACGCGGTGCTTCCGCCTACGGGAATCGGCGTGAACAAGAATCAGGTCTGGCTCGGCGGCAAGCAGGACGAGAATCAGTCCCCCTCCGCCGGCTGGAAGTGGCTGGTGAATTCCGAAGTGGCGCCGGAGGGTTGGGACTACCAGAACTGGACCTCGCCGGACGAGCCGAACGACGAGGGCGGCATCAACGAACGATTCCTCACGATGTGGGTTCACTACTACAAGAACGGTGGGGATTGGCGCGGCACCTGGAACGACGAGCGAGACGTCGCGAATCCCGCGTCGCGAATCATTGGAATGATCGTCGAGTGGTGCCAGCCGAGCGTTCCCGAACCTGGGACCGCGGCGCTCGTCATCGCCGGCCTGGGTCTGCTCTCGCTACGCCGCCGGATTCGCTGAAGACGCCTGCGCACTGCGCCCCGCTGTAGACTCGATTCGAGGAGCTTCGATGTCGGAGGCCCCGATCGACCGGCGCGTGCGCGCCCATGGGCTAGAGCTGCACTATCTGGACTGGGCGGGAACGGCCGGCCCGCCCGCGATCGCTTTGCACGGCTTCGCGCTGAACTGTCACTCGTGGGACGAGGTGGCCCCTAGGCTGCGCTCGCGCCTCCATCTGCTCGCGTTCGACCAACGCGGACACGGTCTGTCGGATCGCGCGCCGCACGTCGAGGACTACACGCGAGAGAACATGGTCGCGGATCTCGAGTGCGCGACGCGTGAGCTCGGCCTGGCACCTGCGGTCGTGATCGGTCACAGCATGGGCGGCATGAACGCAATGACGTTCGCGGCGCGCAATCCCGACCGCGTTCGCGCGCTCGTGCTCGTGGACGTCGGGCCCGAGGTGAGCGTCGATGGCGCTCGTGAAGTCGGCCGCTTCGTCGCCGGACCCTATGAGCTCGACTCACTCGACGCTTGGGTCGAGCACACCCACCGCTACTACCCGTGGCGCTCGAAGGAGCGCATTCGGTCGCGTCTTGCCGTCTCGCTCCGCGAGACACCGGACGGCCGACTGGCGAAGCAATACGACGCGCGCTTTCGGGACGGATTCCGAGGCATCACCGAGTCGCGCACCGATCCATACGAGGTCGCGCGCGCCCTTCGCTGCCCGACCCTGCTCGTGCACGGCGCGTCGAGCCCGGTATTGACGCGCGAGATGGCGGAGCGTTTCGCTGCCGCCGTGGACTGCGTCGAACTCGTGAGCATTCCGGGTGCGAGCCACTCCGTCGCCGGCGATGAGCCCGAGGCGTTCGTAGCGGCCGTGGAAGCCTTCCTCGACTCGGCTCTTGGCACTTCCGCGTGAGCGATCTGCACGCGCTCTTCGATCCGGTCTGGGTTCGGATCGAGGCGCACGCGGGTGGCTTCTTCAAGACCGACGGGGGCCGCTGGTTCACGTACAAGATCGATGGCTCATTCGTCCTGCCGAGCCAGACGGAGGTGCGCATTCCGCGCTCGGACTTCGAGTTGGCGTTCCCGCTTCTGCCCGTGCGCGCGGCGAAGCTGAACAAGTTCGTGAAGGGCCCCGCGTACGTCTGGGCGATCCTGCACGACCCTCGGATCTCGAACGGGGAGTGGTGAGGACGAGCGGATCAGCCGCCTCGCAGCCAGCCGCACCCGTGCAGCGTCCGTCGGATCTCGTCGCCGAACACCGCCGGCGGATCCATCTCCTGCGTCATCACCGCGACGCCGTCCGCGAGCCCCGACGCCCGTAGCGCGTCGAGGGTCGCTTCGAAGAGCGCAAAGCCGCTCGCCGTGCCGCCTCGCACGAGCTTCGCGACGAAGGCGTCGGGAAGCGGTACACGCAGGCGAAGCGCGAGCTTCTCCGCGGACGCGGCCGAGACGACCGGAATCACCATCGGCACGATCGAGACGTCGGGCGCGCGTGCCCGGATCCGTTCTGCGACACGTTGAAGTGTCGAGACCTCGAAGATCGGCTGGGTCTGTACGAACGTCGCACCCGCGTCCAGCTTCGGCCAGAGATTGGCGAGCGAACGCTCCGGATCGAGATACGGATTCAGCGTGACGCCGACTCGGGCGAAGGGAAGCGCGGTGCGAATGCGCCCGGCGATCGTTCGGAGCGTGGGGGTGTCGGTCCCGTCCGGAGGACCGGCCTCGCCTCGAACGACGAGCGCGGCCTTCACGCCGGACTCGGCGGCGCGCGCGATCTCGGCATCGATCTCGGCGGATGCGCGGCCGCGATTGGTGACGTGCCAGACGGCGGAGACCCCCGCGTCTTCGAGCTCGATCGAGGCGTCGAGGCTCGTCTGCCGCCCGGGGCGCTGAATCACGTGCACGGTCGAAGCGGAGCTTCCGAGCAGGCGCGCCCGGCGCAGCAGGACTTCCGCCCGCTGCCGCGCGGGCGGCGTGATCTCCAGAGCGACACCGTACGGCGTCACTCGGAGTCCCCGAGCTCGGAGACCAGCGTCTCGCGGAAGGCCTCGAGCGTCGCGTTTCTCCAGGCGCCCGCCGATTCCTCGAGCCAGACCGCATCGTCGAGGTCGGTGCGCGGACCGCGGATCTCGTGCAGGTCGCCGGCACGGATGTGCGGTTCTGCGAGCGATCGAGGCAGGACGGCCGCGCCCGCACCGAGCAGCGCGAGTTCGAGGGCCATGTCCGTCGTCGCTGCCCAGACCTTCACGTCGGCCGAGACGCGGCGACGCGGGAAGTGGTGCGCGAGCCAACGCCCGATCAGCGGGGTCGCGGGGTAGTAATCGACGACGGCGCGACCGCGGATCCACTCGGAATCGATCCGCCCGCGCGGTGGCCGCTCGTTCGAGACGAGAACGAGCTTCTGGCGAAAAAGGACGCTCGAGCGGATGCGCTTCGAGGCGAATCGGCCTCCCCGCAAACTCAACGCGAAGTCGAGGCGATTGCCGACGAGAAGCTCGCGAAGCTCCGCGTGCGATCCGAAACCGAGCTTCACGGTCGCCTCTGGATACCGCGACGTGAAGGCGGCGACGATTCGCGCGACTTGCGCCCGAGACGCGCCGAGGAAGAGGCCGAGCCGGGCGACGCCGCGCACCGCTCGCTCCTCGTTCACGACCTGTGCGAGCGCGTGGCGAAGCTCCTCGTTCACGGGGCCGAAGAGCCGCGCCAGCGTGCGGCCCTCGCCGGTCAGGACCAGCCGCCGGCCGACGCGGTCGAAGAGGCGAACTCCCAGCGATGCCTCGAGCGCAGCGAGGCTCTGGCTCACCGCGGAGCGCGTGAGCGAGAGCTGGCGCGCGGCGCTGCTGACGCCACCGCGCTCCGCGACCGCGGCGAACGTCCGCAGCTTGTTGAGGTCGATCCTGTCAAGATCCACTGGACGAACCTGGCTGACAATTCAGCTCGCCTAATCTACCAGAATCCCGCTACGATCCCCGGCGAGCACCGATCGGAGACGAGTTGGCCGTTCTCGAGTTCAGGGGAGCGCGATTGGAGGTGCAGCTCGGCTGCACGGATTCCGAGCGAGCGCGGCCGCAGGCGGTCGATCTCGATCTCGCGATCCGCTTTGCCGAGCTGCCGAGCGCCTGCACGAGCGACAAGCTCGCGGACACGGTCTGCTACGCCGAGCTGATCGAGGTCGCGCGGTCGCTCTGCGCGGGGCGCGAGTTCCATCTGGTGGAGCGCCTTGCCCACGAGCTCTTCGGCCGTCTGCGCGTCCTCGTTCCGCCCGGTGCCGATCTCTGGCTCCGGGTGACGAAGCTCCACCCGCCGGTCGACGGGCTCGCGGGCGGGGTGGCCTTCTCGCTCGGCGAATTCGACGGATCCACCCGCTAGAATCACGTCCGTGGCCCAGTACGACTTCGACCTGTTCACCATCGGCGCGGGCTCCGGCGGCGTGCGTGCGAGCCGGATGTCCGCTGGCTACGGCGCACGGGTCGCGGTGGCCGAGGAAAGCCATCTCGGCGGGACGTGCGTCAACGTCGGCTGCATCCCGAAAAAGCTCCTCGTCTACGCATCGGAGTACGCGGAGCACTTTGCGGACGCCGCAGGCTTCGGTTGGAGCGTGGGCGAGAGCACGTTCGATTGGGCCCGCCTGATCGAGAACAAGGATCGGGAGATCGCTCGGCTGAATTCGGTGTACGCGCGCCTGCTCGACGAAGCGGGGGTGAAGCGGGTCGAAGGCCGCGCGCGCATCGTCGATCCCCACACCGTAGAAGTCTCGGGACGCACCTACACCGCGGCAAACCTGCTGGTCGCGACGGGAGGCTGGCCCTCGCTTCCCGCGATTCCCGGAATCGAGCACGCGATCACCTCGAACGAGGCGTTCCACCTGAAGGAGCTTCCGCGGAGCGTCGTCGTGGTCGGCGGTGGCTACATCGCCGTCGAGTTCGCCGGTATCTTCAATGGCCTCGGCTCTCTCACCACCGAGCTGTATCGCGGTGAGCTCTTCATGCGTGGATTCGACGAGGACCTTCGGCGCGCACTGGCGGAAGAGATGAGGAGGAAGGGCGTCGATCTTCGCTTCGGCGCCAACGTCGCTCGAATCGAGAAGCGAGGCGGAGCGCTTCGGGTTCGGCTCGAAGACGAGTCCGTGATCGAAGCCGAGCAGGTCCTCTACGCGACCGGACGCGTTCCCAAGGTCGCCGGGCTCGGCCTGGAGCAGGCCGGCGTGGCGCTCGACCGCGTCGGCGCCGTCATCGTCGATGCCTTCATGCGCACGTCCGTGCCGAGCATCTGGGCGATCGGGGACGTCACCAACCGGTTGAACCTGACGCCGGTTGCGATTCACGAAGGCATGGCGGTCGCAGCCACGCTCTTCGCGGGCCGTCCCACGCCGCCCGATCACGACGACGTCCCCACGGCCGTGTTCAGCCAGCCGTCGATCGGAACCGTCGGATTGACCGAGTCCGCCGCACGCGAGACGTTGGGCGAGGTCGACATCTACCGCACGAGCTTTCGATCGCTGCGAAACACGCTGACCGGGAGCGAGGAGAAGACGCTGATGAAGCTCGTGGTCGATCGCGCGAGCCAGCGCGTCGTCGGCGCGCACATGCTCGGACCCGAGGCTGGCGAGATCATTCAGGGTGTCGCGATCGCGATGAAGTGCCGCGCGACCAAGGCCATCTTCGATTCCACGCTCGGAATCCATCCGACCGCGGCGGAGGAGTTCGTGACCATGCGAACCCCGGTCGCGAACGCGTGAGAGCGGGCGCGCAGCGTTACACGGAACGGTGGAAGGATCTGCCGATGCACGTTGACACGCCGGAGTTGGTTCGGATAGCGTCGCCGCAGGTGGTCGGGATCATTCGGACGGACGGGCGACCGCGACGCGCAGCGCAGCTCCGCAGCATTGCGCTCGTCGCCCTGCTCGCCATCGCATCGACCGCGCTGCTACCCCTCGTGCACGCTTCATTCGACCACGCAGGCGATTGCGGTGTCTGCAGCGTCTTCGCGCACGATGCGAGCAGCGTCGCCGACGTCGGTCCGAATCCCGGGCTTGCGCCGACCTCCGTCGGCCCCGAGGTCGACGCATGCGAACCCGAGGCGGCTCTCCCGCGCCTCTCGGTCGACCGTCACGGCGCGCGCGCACCTCCCGCGATCTTCGTCGCCGTCTGAGTCGAACTCCACGACCGTTGCCCAGCGCCCGCGCCGCGCGGACGGCTCTTCGGGCAAGCTCTACCCGACGGAGGATGCATGACCCACGCCCGAACTCACGTATGCGTTGCCGCATTCGCACTCGCGATCTCACTCGCACCGGAAAACGCCTCGAGCGCGGAGAGCGAGGTCGACCTGCTCCGAAGCGAACTCTCGACGACGAAGAGGGACCTCGCGGAGACGCGAGAAGTGCTCGCGCGCACGATCCAGCTCGTTGACGACCTCTCGCGCAAGGTCGACGACGTCGCCTCTCGCGCGAAGTCCGAGGACGAATCGCGCGTGCCGAAAGCCGACGAGACCGCGCGATTGCCGCCGGTGAATGCGAACAACCCGGCGATCAGCTTCGTGGTCGATGGCAAGGCGCGATCGGACACCTCGGGCGATGGGGGCGTCGGCTTCCTGCTCGGATCCGCGGAGCTCTTCATCTCCGCGCCGATCGATCCCTGGCTGCGCGGCTACATCAGCATCAACGCGACGAGCGACGATTCGTTCGACGTCGAGGAGGCCGCGCTCGTGACGACCGCGCTCCCGTGGAATCTCGAAGTGAAGGGTGGCCGGCTCTTCGCGGACGTCGGCCGATTTCCACACTGGCACGACGAGGCGCTGCCGTTCGCGGAGCGACCCCAATCGATCGATCGCATCTTCGGGGGCGAGACGGGCGCGGAGGGAGTCGAGATCTCGTGGCTCGCACCGATCGACCACTTCGTCGCGCTGAAGGCGGGCGTCTACAATTCGATCGGGGAGCTTCCGGAGGGGTTCGAGAGCTTCGTCGGGCAGCCGTCGTACAGCGAGCTCACGTATCTGCTCCGCCCCCACACCTACGTCGACCTCACCGACAGCCTCAACGCGGAATTCGGCGGCAGCTACGTCGCGGCTCCGAGCGAAACGCGAAGGCGGCTCTACGGCGTCGACGTCGTACTTCGGCACCAGCCCGGCTCGAGCTCGTTCTACCAGGGAACCGCCGTCGGTTCGGAGTGGTACTGGAACGATCAGGAGTTCCTCGACGCGGGGGGCGGCTCGAGTCGCTTCCGACGCAACGGCGGCTACGCGTATTTCGAGAGCTTCTTCGGACGCTCGTTCTCGGCTGGTCTTCTCTTCGATCACGCCGAGGAGATCGCCGACGACACGCTCCGTGAGAACACCTACGCCGGATTCGTCACGTGGAAGCCCTCGGAGTTCCAGCGCCTGCGCTTCCAACTCGGCGAGATCGACCAACCCGGGCCCAACGATCTGCGCTTCTGGCTGCAGTGGACCGCCTTCATCGGGAGTCACACGCATGGCTTCGCCAATCGCTAGCACGCTCTTCGCTCTCGCGGTCACGCTGCGCGTGGTCGCCAGCACGCCGGACGTCGCCGACATGACGCGTCAGATCGGAGGCGATCGCGTCGAGGTCACGACGATCGCGGAAGGCAGGCAGGATCCTCACAAGGTCCCCGTGAAGCCGAGCTTCGTCACGAAGCTGAACCGCGCCGACATCCTGGTCGTGCACGGACTCGGACTCGAGGACGCGTTCCTCCCCGCACTGCTCGAGGCTTCGCGAAACCCGCGGATCGCACCGGGAATGCCGGCGTACATCGACAGTTCGCTCTACGTCGAGGCACTCGAGGTTCCGAGCAGTACCGACCGCAGTCAGGGCGAGCTGCACCCGCTCGGCAATCCGCACTTCAACATGGATCCCGCACAGGGCAAGCGGATGGCCCGCGCGATCGCGGAGGGACTGGAGCGCGTGGATCCGGCCGGAGCCACCGTCTACCGCGAGGGCCTGGCCAGATTCACCGCGCAGATCGACGAGAAGATCCCTGTCTGGCTCGAGCTCGCGGAGCCGCTTCGGGGAACGAGGGCGGTCTCCTACCATCGGGATCTGGTCTACTTCGCGCGGTTCTTCGGGCTCGTTCTCGCGGGAACGATCGAAACCCGACCCGGTGTGCCCGCGACACCTCGGCACGTCGCGCAGCTGATCGCGCGGATGAAGGCCGACGGGGTCCGGCTCGTGATCCGGGAGGTCGCGTACGAGATGCCGCTCGCCGAAGCCGTTGCCGCGAAGTCCGGCGCGCGGGTCGCGACCGTGGCCACGCTGACCGGCGGGCTTCCGGGCGCGGACACCTACATCGCCTTCGTCGAAGCGAACCTGCGCGCGGTGCTCGCGGCGGCCGCGCCCGCGGAGCCCCGCGAGCCGGTCGGCGGCGACGAATGAGCGACACGCAGATCTCGGTCGAGCACGCCGATCTCGGCCATCGCGGACAGCCGGTGCTGCGGCAGGTCTCGCTCTCGATCCGAAAGGACGAGTTCGTCGCGGTGCTCGGACCGAACGGCTCCGGGAAGACCACGCTTCTTCGCAGCCTGCTCGGATTTCTCCCACCGCTCTCGGGAAGGATCTCTCGCGAGCCGGCCCTGCGAGTCGGGTACGTGCCACAGCGCGAGACGCTCGACCCGAACTACCCGCTCTCGGGTGCGCAGGTCGCGCTCTTCGGCACCTACGGCGATCTGCCGTTCTGGCGCCCTTTGGGACGCTCCGCGCGGGAACGGGCGCGCTCGGCGCTCGAGGCTTGCGACGCGCTCGATTTCGCGAGCCGGCGCTACTCGGAGCTGTCGGGCGGACAGCGCCAGCGCATTCTGATCGCGCGGGCCCTTGCGACTTCGCCGACCCTGCTCCTGCTCGACGAGCCGACCGCCCTCGTGGATCGGGAATCCGAGATCGCGATCCTCGACGCGCTCGCCGAGCTGCGTCGCGAGCGGTCGCTCTCGATCTGGCTCGTCACGCACCACGAGGAAGCACTGCGCGATCGCGTCGATCGGATCGCGCGCGTCGAGGACGGCACGGTCACTGTGGAGGCGCCGTCGTGATCGAGGTCTTCTCCCCCGATTTCCTGTTCCGCAACGCGATCGTCGGCGGCGCGATCGTCTGCGTGCTCTGCTCCGTACTCGGCGTCTACGTCGTCCTCCGGCGCATGGTCCTGCTCGGCATGGCCCTGCCGCAAGCGGGCGCGGCCGGGATCGCCGCCGTCTTCTTCGCCACCGGCCACTCGCACGGCGATCCCGGACAGGCGCACGCGCTCGCGCTCGTCGGATCACTCGCCGCCACCTTCAGTGCGCTCGGTGCGCTCGTGCTCTCGGGACGCAACGCGGCGCAGCCGGTCGAGTGGCGAATCGGCGCGGTGCTCGCGATCGCCACCGCGGCGACGCTCTTCTTCGTCGCCCTGTCGCCGACCGGAGATCTCGAGATGACGAGCCTGCTTCGCGGAGAGCTGCTGGCGATCTCCGATCGCGACCTCGGGGTGCTCGTGTCGGTCGCGTCGCTGATCGCACTGGTCTTCGCGATCTTCCGACGCGAGCTCCTGCTCGTCTCGTTCGACCCCGAGTTCGCACACACGATCGGGCTCGATCCGGTGCGCTACGACCTCGTGCTCCACCTGATGCTCGGCGCGACGATCTCGATCGGCGTGATGACGGCGGGGCCGATGGTGGTCTTCGCATTCCTCGTGCTGCCCGCGCTCGCGGCCCTTCGACTCGGACGCTCGATGCCGATGACGTTCGCCGTCGCTGCAGGAGTCGCTCTCGTCTCGTCGGTCGGAGGCTTTGCGGTTTCGTACCGTGCCGACCTTCCGACGGGCCCGGTCTACGTCCTGATCGCGGCGTCGATCTGGCTGCTCACCGACCTGGGGATGCGCTTTCGCGGGCGCTCCACCTGATCGTTGCCGCGCCCGGGTCGCTGTGACAGGCTCGAGCGCGATGGATCCGCAGCATCCGAGTGCGGAGCTCCTGCTGCGCTCTATGCGCGCGGGATCTTTCCGATGGTCGATCCGCGCACCGGAGAGATCGAGTACTTCAGCCCGGATCCGCGCACCGTGATTCCGCTCGATCGCTTCCACGTACCGCGGAGCCTCGCGCGCGTACGGGCGAAACAGCCGTTCGAGATCCGGACCGACACCGCGTTCGAGCGCGTGATTCGCGCCTGTGCGGAGCCGCGACCCGGACGGCGCGAGACGTGGATCGACGAGCGGCTGATCGGGGCGTACGTGGATCTGCACGCCCACGGACTCGCGCACAGCGTCGAGGCGTTCCTGGACGAGCGACTCGTCGGAGGCTTGTACGGCGTGCACATCGGGGCGGCGTTCTTCGGCGAGAGCATGTTCAGCCGACCGGAGCAGGGGGGCACCGATGCCTCGAAGATCTGCCTGGTCGAGCTGGTGGAAGGGCTGCGCGCCGGTGGATTCACGCTGCTCGACATCCAGTTCTCGACGCCGCACCTCGCGCGCTTCGGATGCGTCGAGATCCCGCGCGCCCGGTACCTCTCGATGCTCGAGGATGCAATCGAGCGCCGGGGGAACTGGCCGCGCGCCGGGTGAGGGGTCCGCTCAGGCGCGTTCGGGGTCGAACGCGATGCGCATCTCCTTCACCCCGTTCACGAAGTTCGAGCGCAGGCGTCGCGGTTTCGTGACGAGGCGCGGGTTCCGGAGGCGCCCGAGCATCTCCTGGAAGATCACCGTGAGCTCGAGTCGCGCCAGGTTCGCGCCGAGGCAGTAGTGCTCTCCGATCCCGAACGCGAGGTGTTGATTGTCCGTCCGGCCGACGTCGAAGCGGTCCGGATCGACGAAGATCTCCTCGTCGCGATTCGCCGACGGGTACCACATGACGACCTTCTCGCCCTTCTTGATTCTCCGTCCCGCGGAGCTCCGTGTCGTCGGTCGCGGTGCGTCGGAAGTAGTGCACGGCCGGATCGAAGCGGACGAACTCCTCGACGGCTTGCGGCACGAGCGCCGGATTCGCGACCAGCCGCCGGAGCTGTTCGGGATGGTCGAGCAGTGCCTTCATGCCGTTCGTCGTCACGGTGCGCGTCGTCTCGTTGCCGGCGACGAGCAACAACAGGAAGAACGAGCAGTACTCGAGCTCGTTCAGCTTCTCGCCGTCGATCTCGTGGAAGAGCAGTGCCGTGGTCAGGTTGTCGACCGGTTCCCGCCGGTACTTCTCGGCGAGCTTCATCGCGTAGCCGAACATCTGAATCGAGGCGTTTCGCGCGTCCTCCGGCGTGTTCTGGAACTCCGGGTCGTCGAAGCCGATCAGCTTGTTCGAGAGCTCGAAGATCAGCTTACGGTCGTCTTGCGGCACACCCATCAGCTCGCAGATGACCTGGAGCGGCAGCTCCGCGCGCGAGCTCCTCGACGAACTCGCACTCGCCCTTGGGAGCGACCGCGTCGACGATGCGCGTCGAGAGCGCGCGAAGATAGGGCTCCTGCTTCGCGACCATCTGCGGCGTGAAGCCGCGCTGCACGATCCGCCGGAACTTCACGTGCTGCGGTGGGTCCATGTTCAGCATGATCATCCGCAGGCCCGCGAGCCCGGTCTCGTCGCGGTCCTCGATGTTCGTTCCGCCGAGCCAGGACGAGAAGAGCAGCGGGTTGCGCGAGACCGTCTTCACGTCCTCGTACTTGGTCACGCACCAGAACCCGGGACCGTTCTTCTCGCGGTGCCAGTGGACCGGATCCTCGCTGCGTAGCACCTTCAGCCAGTGGTGCGGAGTTCCCGGCACGAAGTTGTCGGGGTCTCCGAGGTCGATGTCGTCGAGGTTCATCTCGCGATTGGAACAGCTTCCATTCGGGGTCGCAAGAAGGTTGAGGCGCCGATTGGAACGTGTTCCAATCGGCGAATGAGTTCACCTCACGCGCTGGTCGAGAAGGAAGGTCACGTTCTGGTCGTGACGATGAATCGCCCCGAGGCGAAGAACGCCCTCTCGCCCGACATGCTCTGGCGCATGTACGAGGCGTGGCGTCGGCTCGACGCGGACGCGGATCTTCGCTGCGCGATCCTCACCGGTGCGGGCGGGACGTTCTGCGCGGGCGCCGACCTGAAGACGATGGGCCGCGAGAAGCCCGACGAAGAGATGCAGAGGCGCATGAAGGAGGTGCCGGACCTGCACTGGCAGGCGCTGCTCCGACACAACCGGCCGATGAAGCCGATCATCGCGGCCGTCGAGGGATACGCCGTGGCGGGTGGCACGGAGATCCTGCAGGGCACCGACATCCGCGTGGCCGGTGAGTCGGCGGTGTTCGGAGTCACGGAGGCGAAGCGCGGGCTCTTTCCGCTCGGCGGCTCGACGATCCGCCTGCGCCGGCAGATCCCGTACACGCTCGCCGCCGAGATCCTGCTGACCGCGCGCCACGTCAGCGCGAGCGAAGCCAAGCAGTTCGGTTGATCGGCCGTGTCGTGCCGACGGGAGCCGCGCTCGCGGAGGCGCGGACGATCGCCGAGACGATCTGCGAGAACGGCCCGCTCTCGGTGCAGGCGATCCTCAAGGCGCTGCGTCTCTACGACGAGAGCATGCCCGAGTCCGAGGCGCTCGAGAAGGAGCTCGAGCTCGGCTGGCCGATCTTCGCCAGCGAGGACGCGAAGGAGGGCCCGCGCGCCTTCGCGGAGAAGCGCAAGCCGGTCTTCAAGGGACGCTAGCGATCAGGATTCGGCGAGCGCGTCGCCGAGCCGCTCGAGGTGTCGGGACGCGGAGCCGAGCGTGAGTTCGATCTGTCGCGTCCAGAGATACGAGCGGTGCAGCGGATAGTCGTTGTCCATGCCGATGCCGCCGTGCAGGTGCTGCGCCGCGTAGGTCGCGTGGTTGCCGCCGTCGGCCGCCCAGATCTTGGCGACCGAGACCGCGAGCGTCGCAGGCCGGCGCTCCGCGAGCAGGAACGCCGCCTGGATCGTCGTGAGGCGCATCACTTCGAGGTGGATGAAGGCGTCGGCGGCGCGCTGGTGCACGGCCTGAAAGCTTCCGATCGGGCGATCGAACTGTTTGCGTTCGCTCGTGTAGCTCGCGGTCATGCGAAGCGCGCGCTCCGCGACGCCGACCTGCAGCGCACAGAGCCCCGTGATCGCGCGCTCGGTGATCCATGCGAGCATTTCCTTGCCGCGCGCGAGCGTGCCGAGTACGTCGTGTGCCCGGACCCGCGTGCGCTGGAGCCGGAGCGTCGCGACCGGCTCGCGGTTCGTCGCGTGCTGCATCTCGAGCTTCACACCCGGACCCTTCGGATCGACCAGGAACAGACCGACGCGTCCACCGCCGACGCTGGCCGGAACCAGGATCCGCGCAGCGAGGTGGGCCGCCGGAACGCAGACCTTGGTGCCGGAAAGCCTCCATGAGGTGCCATCGCGCGTAGCCTTCGTCGACGGCCGCGCCGGATCGTCCGAGTCGGCTTCCTCGAACGCGCCGCTGAGCACGGTCTGGCCCGCGACGACACCGGGAAGAAACTCGGCCTTCTGCGAAGCGGATCCGAATTCAGCGATCGGCAGCGCGCCGAGCACGAGCGTGCTCCAGAACGGAACCGGAGCGACGGCGCGGCCGATCTCCTCGAGCAGGCAGCAGAGCTCGATCATCCCGAGGCCGCTCCCGCCGAACTCCTCGGGTAGACACGCGCCGATCAGGTTCGCCTTCGCGAGCTCGCTCCAGAGCTCGCGGTCGTGCCCGCTCCCGGTCTTCTCGATCTCGCCGATGCGCTCGTGCGTCGCCTTGTCGCCGAGGATCTTGCGTGCGAGTTCGGAGAGCGCCTTCTGGTCGTCGCTGTAGGCGAAGTTCATCTCGACACTATGCCTTGTAGTTCGGCATCTGCAGGCCGGCCATCGCGATGATGTCGCGCTGGACTTCGTTGGTGCCGCCGCCGAAGGTGAGGATCAACGCCGTGCGGTACATGCGCTCGACGCGACCCGCGAGAATCGCGCCTGGTGAACGGGGGCCGAGCTTCCCGACCGACCCGAAGATCTCCATGAACGCGCGGTAGGCGTCGATGAAGAACTCCGACGCATAGACCTTCACCGTCGACGCATCGGCCGGGTGCAGCCGCGAATGGGTGAGCGTCCAGGCCTGCTTCCAGAGCATCAGCTTCAGCGCTTCGCCGCCGGCGTAGCACTTCGCGAGGTTTCGGCGCACGAAGGGCTGGTCGATCACGCGCCGGCCGTCGGCGAGCTTGGTCTTCCGCGCCCAGCCGAGAACGTCGTTCTGCAGCTTTTCGAACGGTCCGATCGGAAAGAGCGAGACACGCTCGTGGTTCAGCTGACTCGTGATCAATCCCCAGCCGTTGTTCTCGCCGCCGATCAGGTACCGAGCCGGTACGCGCACGTTGTCGAAGTAGGTCGCGTTCGTGCGCACGTCGGCCATGGTCCAGATCGGCGTCAGCTTGAAGCCCGGCGCGGTGGTGGGGACGATGAAGATCGAGATCCCGCGGTGCTTCTTGGCCTCGGGATCGGTGCGCGCGGCGAGCCAGATGTAGTCCGCGAAATCCGCGAGGCTCGTGAACGTCTTCTGGCCGTTGATCACCCACTCGTCGCCGTCGCGCACGGCGCTCGTCGTGAGCGAGGCGAGATCGGTGCCGGCCCCGGGTTCCGAGTAGCCGATCGCGAAGTGCAGGTCGCCGGTGAGGATTCGCGGCAGGATCTCCGCCTTCACCTCGTCACCGCCGTACGCCATCAGCGTCGGTCCGACCGTGCCCAGCGTGAGGAAAGGCAGCGGGAAGCCGGCGCGCTGAACCTCGTCTGCGAACAGGAACTGCTCGAGCGGCGTCCGGTCCTGTCCGCCGTATTCTTTCGGCCAGCCGATTCCGAGCCAGCCGTCGCGGCCCATCTTCTTCAACGCCTTGCGGTACTCGGGTCCACCGCCTTCACCGCCCGACGCGAGCTCCGCCAGAAGCTCTTTCGTCATCAGCTTCGCGAAGTAGCCGCGCAGCTCATCGCGCAGCCGCTTCAGTTCGGGCGTCAGATCGATGTACATCCGGGCTTCTCCTCGAGAAGACCCGCATTAGAACGCGTTCCAATCCGGGCGGTCAACCCGCCGAGATCGCACCGCCGCGGCGAGGATCGAAGGCGCGCAAGGCCAACGCCTCGAGGATCACGCCCTCGCGCAGACCCCAGTCGCAGATCATGAGCCCGGGCAGCGAGAGGCGCGTGAGCACGCTCGCGATCACCAGCGCACCGGTGGGCAGGAGATCCGCGCGCTTCTCGTCCACGCCCGGCAGCGCCAGGCGTTGCGCGTGACTGGATCTCGAGAGGCGGCGCGCGAGCGAGTCGAAGTCGTCGGTGGAGACGAGCAGGCCGCGCAGCTCCGCGGTCGGCGTATCGTCGGCGATGCCGAGCAGAATCCGCGCGAGTGCGCGCACCGTCCCACCCGCCGCGATGCAGCGTGCGGGACCGAGCGCGCGAACCCGGCCCGCGAACGGATCGAGTGCGTCCTCGACGCGCGCACGGATCGCCTTCACTTCGGCGGCCGACATGGGATCGGAGCGGACCAGTTCCCCGTGCAGACGCGTGACTCCCAGACGAAGGGTCGCCTCGAAGCGCAGTCCAGCGGCATTCCCGACGGCGAGCTCGAGGCTTCCGCCGCCGAGGTCGAGACCGAGCGCGTTCTCGTCTCCGAGTCCGACGCGCCGGCGGAACGCCGAGAAGATCAGACGAGCCTCGTCTTCGCCCGACAGGATGCGAACTTCGCTGCCGAGCGCGCGTCCGAGCCGTTCGGCGAGCTTGCGGCCGTTCTTCGCATCGCGGATCGCGGACGTCGCGACCGCGACCAGCTCCTGCGCGCCCGTGCGGTCCGCGGCGCGTCCGAGCCTTCGCCCCGCCTCCACCGCCTTGTCGCAGATCTCGTCGGACAGCTTCGAGTCCAGCGCGACGGCCGCGCCGAGGCGCAGCATCTCGCGCTCGCGCGCGACTCGCACGATGTGACCATCGGCCGTGAAATCCGCGACGAGCAGCGTGAACGAGGTGCTGCCCAGATCGACGACGCCGATACGCCGAACGGTGTCGAGGTCGGGTGTGGCGGCGCCGGCGCGCGCCGGCGGAAGATACGAGGCGCGCGCGGGTCCGCTCGCGCCGTTCTGCAGAAACCAGGTCGATCCCTTCGGACAGCCGGCGCCGCCTTCCATCGCGAGCGCTCCCGGAACCAGCTTCTCGACGAGCGCCGGGATCAGATCGCCGTGAGCCGCGAGCATCGCAGGCTCGGAGCCGAGCGAGCGCACGAGCGCAATGGCTCCCGTCAGGCTTGCACCTTCGCTGAGCCGGGCGTCGACCTCGACGGGAAGGCCGAAGCGCGCGGCCACGGGCTCTGCCGTCTGGCGGCAGCGCAGGGCCGGACTCGAGAGCACGCGCGCGAGGGAGACACCTTCGAACCGCTCGACCAGACCCATGGCCTGGTCGTGTCCGGCCGGCGAGAGGGGCCGCATGCCGTCGGACGACTCCCAGCCCGTGCGGCGCTGCGCCTTCGCGTGCCGAACCAGATAGATCTTCACTCCCGTCCCTTCTACGAAGCCGTACGCGGCAGGTTCTTGTCCTCGGGTAGAACTCGCTGGCGAGCGAGGTCTCGGAAGCGCGCGTGCGAATCGGGAACGCCCGTCGCCGCTTCGCGCCGCCAGACCCCGTCGGGATCGAGCGACCAGGAAAGTGGATTCGGCTCGAGGTTCACCGTCACGATCTCCTCCAGACGCGCCTGTAGCGCCGGGTCGTCGATCTGGGCCAGCGTCTCGACGCGCCGGTCGAGGTTGCGCGTCATCAGGTCGGCGGAGCCGACGAAATACCGCGGCGTTCGATCCGGGTGACCGAATCGGAAGATGCGGGAGTGCTCGAGGAAGCGTCCAAGCGTCGAGTGCACGCGAATCCGTCCCTCGACGCCCTCGGCGTCGGGCCGCAGGCAGCAGATGCTGCGGACGATCAGGTCGATCTCGGTTCCGGCGCGCGCTGCCGCATAGAGCGCGTCGATGATTCCTTCGTCGGAAAGGTTGTTCACCTTGATCACGATCCGACCCGCATCGGACTCCGTCTCGCGCCGGATCTCGTCGAGCAATCGCGAGCGCAGCGTCGCCGGAGCGACGAGCAGTCGCCGGTACCCGCCCGGCCGACCGCAGCCTGTCAGATAGTTGAAGACCTCGGAGATGTCGGCGCCGAGCTCGGGATTCGCGGAGAGCACGCCGACGTCCTCGTAGGTATCGGCGGTCGTCGCGTTGTAGTTCCCCGTGCCGATGTGGCAGTAGCGCCGGATCTCGTTGCCCTCGCGCCGCACCACCAGCGCGATCTTCGCGTGGGTCTTCAGGCCGACGATGCCGTAGACGACGTGCACGCCCGCCTGCTCGAGTCGCCGCGCCCATTCGATGTTCGAGCTCTCGTCGAAGCGCGCTTTGAGCTCGATCAGCGCGACGACTTCCTTGCCCGTCTGCGCACCGCGCATCAGCGCACGCACGATCGGGTTGTCGCGACCCGATGTCCGGTACAAGGTGTGCTTGATCGCGAGCACGTCGGGATCCGTCGCGGCTTGCGTGAGGAAGGCCTCCACCGAGCTCCGGAACGAGTCATACGGGTGGTGAACGAGCACGTCGCCGTCGCGAATCACGCGAAACAGGTCGGGTGGGCCATCGCTGGGCAGCAGGCGAGGAGGCGTCTGCGGCAACCACGGTTCGTCCTTCAAATCGGAGCGATCGAGCGCATACAGCGACCAGAGACTCCGCAACCCGAGTGGCCCGTCGAGCACGTAGACCTCGTCGTGCTCGAGCTCGAGCTCGGCGATGAGCAGATCGCGAACGCGCGTGGACATGCTTCGGTCGATCTCGAGCCGGACGGCGTCGTTCATGCGCAATCGACGTTGAAGCCCGGACTGGATGGCTTCGAGAAGGTCGTCGGCGTCGTCCTCGTCGAGCGAGAGCTCGGCGTCGAGCGTCAGGCGGAACGGGTGGTTCGAGACGATCTCCATGCCGCGGAAGAGCGCATCGAGATGAGCGGCGATCAGCTGCTCGATCGGGAGGAATCGTTCGCCGTCGGGAAGCGCGTAGAAGCGCGGCAGCAGGCCAGGCACCTTCACGCGCGCGAAGTGGCTCTCTCCGGAACCCGTTTCGCGCACGATCACGGCGAGGTTCAGCGACAGGTTCGACACGTACGGAAACGGGTGCGCCCGATCGACGGCCTGGGGCGTGAGAACCGGCAGGATCTGTTCCTCGAAGACACTTCGGAGTCGGTCGCGTTCGATCTGATCGAGCTCTGCCCATCCGACGAGACGAATTCGATTCTCGGCGAGCGCCGGCAGGATCTCCTTGTGAAGGACGCCTTCCTGCACACGAAGCTGATCGAGGACCTGCTTGCGGATCTCCGCGAGTTGCTCGCGCGGCGTTCGGCCATCCGAGGCGGGCCGGGTCACGCCAGCATCGACTTGCGCGCGCAAGCCCGCCACGCGCACTTGGAAGAACTCGTCGAGGTTCGAGCCCACGATCGCGAGGTACTTCACGCGCTCGAGCAGCTTCTGCCCGGGATCCTCGGCCAGAGCCAGCACGCGGCGGTTCCAGTCGAGCCAGGAGAGCTCGCGGTTGAGGAATCGCGCCTGATCTGGAGCCGTCGGCATTCTGGTCACACCGGGGGGCAACGAGGTTCGGATGCGACGTGTCGCACGTCGCGGGAAACGCAGAATACGATATCTGCAGGAGATATCTCGGCAGCTTCGATCTCGGCTTGAAGTCGCGTGCGGATCACGACCGGATTTTCGGGCCCGCGAGGTCGATGCACGGGTTTCCGAAACGGCCCGGTCTGACGTACCGTCGGCGGTCGTGAGGCTTCGCCAGGGCGCGCAGAACTTCGAAGTCACGGAGCTGCCGATCTACGAGCCCGAGGGCGCGGGTGAGCACCTGTACGCGTGGATCGAGAAGGAAGGCGTGGATTCGGAGCAGGTGGTCGATGCGCTCCGCGCTGCAACGGGACGGCCGGCGCGCGACATCGGCTATGCGGGACGGAAGGACCGCTCGGCGATCACGCGTCAGTGGTTCAGCATCCGGCTCGCGACCGAAGGGGCGCTGCAGCGACTCGAAGCGCCCGCGGGTGGACGGATCTCGGTGCTCGAGGTCTCGCGTGACCGCAGCAAGCTCCGGCTCGGACAGCTGCGCGGGAACCGATTTCGGCTCGGAATCGACACGGAGGGCGACGAGGGAGCGCTGGCCACGTCGCGGGCCCGCCTCGCGCACATGACCGAGTTCGGTGTAGTCAACCGATTCGGCGCGCAGCGTTTTGGCATCGGCTCCGCGAACATCGAGATCGCGATCGCCTGGGGTCGGGGCGATGCCGCGCGCGCTGCATCGCTGTGCATCGACCCGACCGGAGCGTGGAAGCTCGGAGAGCCGCTGCCCTCGGGCTTCCGTCCGGGTCCCTCCGGACGCGTGCTCGGGGCGCTTCGACGCGCACCCGGGGACCCGAGTCTCGCACTCCGCGCCGCGGGGACGCGCTTCGCGAAGCTGATCGCATCTGCGGCGCAGAGCGCAGTCTTCAACGCGGTGCTCGAGGCGCGCCGCGGCGCCGGCTTGCTTCACACGCTGCGTGTCGGCGACGTCGCCCGCCGCCGCGAGGGCGGACTGTTCCGCTGTCTTCCGGAAGACCTCGAGACCCTGAACGCGAGTGCGGCGCCGGGTACGCTCGCGATCGCCGCGACGGGTCCGCTTCCGGGGTCCGAGATGTACGCGCCGGGTCCCGGAGTCGGCAACGAGGAGCGGGCCTGGAGCGAAGCGACCGGCGTGGATTGGAGCATCTTCGACTCCGGTTCCGTGCTCGCGAGCCCCGGCGATCGCCGCGCGTTGATCGTGCCCTTTCTCGAGCCTCCGAGGCTCGACGCCGATCGAGACGTCGTCTGGATCGACTTCGCGCTCCCCTCCGGCAGCTATGCGACCGAAGTGATGACTCAACTCGGTGTAGAGCTCCCCGAGCGTCGCGCCTAGGACCTCGCAGGCGATCCTGGTCATCAGCGTCGGATGCGTCCTGCGCCGAACGGACGCAAGGCCGGCACGCCTCGCTCCGATAGTCCGGAAGACGCCGGGCGATCAGGGAGTGCCCGACGAATTGCCGCATCTCCGCACTCGAACTCGAGTGAATCGGGAGCCGAGCGACCTGACGATGCCCGACGCGCTCACGATGTCGATCGCTCTCGCGCGAGGGCTCGCCACGGCGCACGAGGTGCTCCACGTCGAGGGAATGCGCGCGGCCGCGGCGCTCGAGGGAAACCCGTTCGAGGTCGAGGTCCGGCGCTTCGGCCGCGCGACCGCGACGCTCTCGGCGAAGCTGGGGCTCGTGGAATCGTACAACCGTGTCGTCGGCCTCGAGCTCCAGGACGCGCGCGCGATTCCCGAGATGCTCGCGTTCTTCCGCACTCGAGGCATCCGCGCGCGCTTCGAGATCGGCCCGGCGGAGCTGACCTCGGCGCTCGCACTCCAGCTCGCGATCGAGAGGGTCGGAGTCGAACGGATCGAGACGGTGGTTCACGCACCGATCGCCGCCCTGGTGCCCCCGCGCGCGAGTCGCGTGCGGGTGAGACCGTCGCCGTTCGAGGAGCTCGATACGTTTCTCGAGATCTGGGCGCGCGGCTTCGCGCTGCCGGAGTTCCTCTGGGCGGACGTGAAGCGGATGCGCGCGGCCTGGTTCAGCATCCCGACGCTCGAGCGCTACGTGGCGATCATCGATGGTGAGCCGATCGCCTGCGCTGGCCTCTACGTCCACGGTGACGTCGGCTACCTGTGCGAATCGGCGACGCTCCCCGAGGCGCGTGGCCGTGGCGCGCAGGCCGCGTTGATCGCCCGACGCTGGCGCGACGCCGCTGCTTCGGGATGTCGACACGTGATGAGCACGACCTCGTTTGGCGGAACGAGCCAGAGCAACATGGAGCGCGCGGGAATGCGGACCGCACACTCCATGTGCATCTGGCTCGACTACGGCCTGGGATTCTGACCCGACCGACGCTGCCAAACGGCTTGTCGCCCGAACTGGAACGTGTTCCAATTGCCTCGACGAAGGCGCAGGCACGGCACGGGAAGGGCGGAGTCGAGGAGGACGCCGAGTCGGTCGTCGGAGCTGCTCCGGGAGGGAGTTTCTCATTGAGGCATCCTCTTCGGTTGCATCCCGCGATGACGGCTTCTGGAGTCGTGGCGATCGTCCTCGCTCTGGCGGTGCCCGCGTCTTCGTCATCGACCGCTCCCCAACCCGGGTGGGCGGGCGTACCGGCCGGCGGCGGCTTCGAGGCGGAACCGAGCTGCACTTCGTGCCACACGGGCTTTCCGCTGAACTCCGACGGGCGAGGAGCTCTGACGCTTTCTGGTGTTCCCACCCATTACGCTCCGGGAAAGCGCTATCCGCTCGTGCTCGAGCTGCGGCATCCCGACGAAGAGCTCCGCCGCTGGGGCTTTCAGCTCACCGCGGTTCGTGCCCAGACGCTCTCGGGCGCGGGATCGTTCATCGTGACCGACGCTCCGAACACGGAGCTCATCCGCGGAACCGTCGGAGATCGCGAATACATGAGCCACTCCTACTACGGCACCGGCGTCGGCGAGGCGGGCGGCTACCACTGGGGTTTCGACTGGATCGCTCCCGAGCGTGGAGCCGGTCGGGTCGAGTTCTACGGGGTCGGGAGCGCCGCGAATCTGGACGGCTCGCAGGAGGGCGACCGGATCTACGGTCCGGGGCCGAAGCCGCTCGCGATCACAGACCCCAAGCCGGACGCGGCGAAGGAGTAGCGGCATGAGATTCTGGCAGTCCGTATCGCTCACCGAACCCGACCAGGTCGTCGAGATCGCGAAGATCTCCGAAGAGGTCGGGTTCGACGGGATCCTCGTGTCCGACCATCTGTTCTTTCCCGAGAAGCTCACGTCGAAGTATCCCTACTCGCCGGATGGCGTTCCCGGTTTCACGGCGGAGACGGCGTGGCCCGAGCCGTTTGCGCTGATCGCCGCGATGAGCGCGGTCACGCGACGCGTGCGCTTCGCGACGATGGTCTACATCCTTCCGCTTCGAAATCCGCTCGAGGTCGCGAAGGCGACGGCCACGCTCGACGTGCTCTCGGGTGGGCGATTCGTTCTCGGCGTCGGCGCGGGCTGGATGAAAGAGGAGTTCGACCAGCTCGGAGTGGACTTCCACACGCGCGGCGCGCGCCTCGACGAGTCGATCGACGTCCTGCGAACGATCTGGTCCGGCGGCATGGTCGAGCACCACGGGCGCTTCTTCGATTTCCCGCGTCTGCAGATGAGCCCGAAGCCGACGCAGGACGTGCCGATCTACGTCGGCGGCGCGAGCCCTGCGGCCCTGCGTCGCACGGCGCTCCGCGGCGATGGCTGGCTCGGAAACGGGTCGGACCCGGAAGAGGCATCGCGCGTACTCGCCGAGTTGAAGCGTCTGCGCCACGAAGCGGGTCGCGAGAATTCGCCGTTCGAGGCCGTCGTTCCGCTCACGACGCCGGCCGACGCCGACGTGCTGCGCAGGCTCGAGGACCAGGGCGCGCACGGCACCGTCAGCTACCCGATCCTGTACGCGCTCGGGCCGACGTCGACGCTCTCCGAGAAGCGCCGCTACCTCGAGAACTACGCGGAAACGGTGATCCGAAAAGTGCCGAGCTGATGGCCGACCTCGAGGCCATTGCCGCCAAGCTCACGGGTCCGGGCGGCCCGTTCGAGATCGTCGTCGAGGACGTGCTCGGCACGCGCATGCCGGTTTTCAAGAATCGACTGCGCTCGCTGCGGGCGCTTCTCGAGCAATCGGCCGCCCACGACGACAAGGAGTACCTCGTCTGCGAGGGCCGACGCATTTCCTATGCGGAGCACCTGCGCCGGGTCGCACACGTGGCGGTCGCGCTTCGCGAGCGCTTCGGCGTCGGCAAGGGGGATCGCGTCGCGATCCTCGCCGCGAACTGCCCGGAGTGGATCATCGCGTTCTGGGCGGCGCAGGCGCTCGGCGCGATCGCCGTGGGATTGAACGGCTGGTGGGCGGGCGACGAGATCATCTTCGGGATTCGCGATTGCGACCCGAAGGTCCTGATCGCGGATCGCCGCCGACTCGAGCGCGTGCCGGGGTCCGCGCTCGGGATCCCGATCGTCGAGATCGAGTCCGATTTCGAGAAGCTCGCCTCGGGCGATGGCGAAGCGGTGCTTCCCGACGCCGCGATCTCCGAGGACGATCCCGCCGCGATCCTCTACACGAGCGGCACGACCGGACGACCCAAGGGCGCGATCAACACGCAGCGCAACATCCTCGCACTGCTCGGGATCCAATTCTTCCACGGCGTGCGACTGATGATGGCTGCCGCCGCCGACGGGCGCGTGGCGTCCGGTCCGCCGCGACCGACCTGTGCTCTCGTCACGACACCGCTCTTCCACGTCTCGGGTCTGTACACCGGAGCGATCGTGATGCTCGCCAGCGGTGCGAAGACGGTCTGGCGTACGGGTCGCTTCGACGCCGAAGACGTCATGCGCCTGATTGCGCGCGAGCAGATCACTTCGTGGGCGCCGATGGGCACGATGGCCCACCGCGTCGTCCACCACCCAAGCGTCGGCAAGTACGATCTATCGAGCATCGTCAGCATCGGCTCGGGCGGCGCTCCGACGAGTCCCGAGCTGCAGGCGAAGATCCGAGACGCATTTCCATCCGCGCGCGCGAGCTTCGGGCTCGGTTACGGCCTCACCGAGTGCACCGCGCTGGCGACGATCTCGTTCGGCGAGGACCTCGCGCGCCATCCGCACTCCGTCGGACAGCCGCTACCGACCGTAGAGATCGAGATCCGCGACGGCGGCGGCCGCGCGCTGCCCGAGGGCGAGACCGGCGAGATCTGCATCCGGAGCCCGCTCGTGATGGCCGGGTACTGGCGCAACCCGCGCGCCAGCGCCGAGTCGATCGTCGCCGATCGCTGGCTTCGCAGCGGCGACGTCGGACGGATCGAGGACGGCCGGCTGTACGTCGATTCGCGCGCGCGCGATCTGATCCTGCGCGGCTCCGAGAACATCTACCCGGTCGAGATCGAGCAGCGCCTCGAAGCGCATCCCGACGTGCTCGAGGCGGCGGTGGTCGGCGTCGATCACGACGAGCTGGGCCAGGAGGTGAAGGCGATCGTCGTCGTCCGCTCCGGAGCGCGCCCGACGCCATCTCTGCTCGCCGCGTGGGTGGCCGACACGCTCGCCGCCTTCAAGGTTCCCGCGCATTGGCAGCTCGGCGAAGAACCGCTGCCGCGAAACGCCACCGGCAAGATCCTGAAGGACGTCCTCACGGGAGCGAGTGCGAATCCGTTCGTCGCCGAGTAGCCGGTTACGCTGGACTCCCGGGCGGGCGAGGCAGACCGACGAGGAAGGTCGCGTGCACCGGTGGGCCGACGAGGCGAATGCGCCCGATCTCCCAGATGTACGCATCACGGTGTCGCGGCTCGAGCGATTCGACGAGCGCGCGGAGCTCCGGTGGCGAGTAGACGCGGAAGCAGGACACGAGCCCGTCCCAGAGCACGAAGAGCGGCAGGATCGGCACCAGGTACGTGAACGGGATCCACGACCAACGGAACGGGCGCAGGAACGGCAAGGAGAGCGCGAAGAAGATCGGCGCGAAGAGGATGCCGACGATCGAGAGCGGTTCGCGCCCGATCGCCTCGAAGATCGCGATCGGGCGACCGCGGTCCGCCGCGTCCGCGAGGATCCGCCGTGCGGCCTCCGGGCGGAAGTGGTGCAGCGCGTTGAAGATCGTGCGAACTCCAGCCAGCTCGGGTGGCACGCGTGTCGCGTCGACGGGCTCGCGGTGCCAGTCGATGCGTCCCGAAGAGCCCGCCGCGACGCGCGAGAGCGCAGCTTCGTTCGGGTAGAAGTCCGTGAGTAGGGCGCGGACCTCGATGCCCTCGCACGCAAGCCGATCGATGATCCCCGCGATCGGCCCCGCGCCTCCGGAACACAGATCGACGACGCGTTTCTCGCCGACCGCCGCGAGCGTCGCGCCGAGCTTGGGTGCGAGGGCTTCCGGATGTCCGGCAAGGCGCGACGCGAACTCCAGGTACGCGGTTCCGGCGTCGCGCAGGACCGACGGGAACCATGGCTGGTCCTCGAGTTCGAACAGGTGCAATCGGTTCATCGCGCGCGCTCTTGTACCATGAGCGGCGCATGGCTCAGTGGATCCCGATCGGCCGCTTCGCGCAGCTCTCCGGCTTCACGGTTCGAGCGCTGCGGCACTACGAGAGCCTCGGCCTGCTCGTGCCGGGGCGCGTCGATCCCGCCAGCGGCTACCGATTCTATCGTCCCGAGCAGCTGCCCGACGCGCTGCGCGTTCGACTGCTGCGCGCGCT
This sequence comes from uncultured delta proteobacterium, assembly GCA_963704165.1. Lineage (GTDB taxonomy): Bacteria > Myxococcota_A > UBA9160 > SZUA-336 > SZUA-336 > VGRW01. The sequence goes on from CAVPHD010000005.1 coordinate 280,818, forward strand.
CGAGATGCCGCTGCCCGACGTCGAGGCGGTGATGCGCGATCCCGAGAGCCCGGGCGCGCTCGAACAGCTCCGCGCGCACCGCGTCCGAGTCGCCTCGCGACTCGGTGAGCTCGAGCAGCAGCTTGCTCGGCTCGACGAATGGATTCACGGAGCGCTGCAAGAGCTCGACGCCGAGCTGCCCGCTCTCGACGAGGGCTCCGCAGATCCGTCCGGCGAGGAAGACCGCCCGGCCGAACCGTTGGAGCGGGCGTTCCTCGAGCTTTTCGGTCCGCCCGAGAAGCCCTGACCGTCCACTCCGAGGCTCCTTCCCGATGGGCATTCCCGACGGGAAATCGATGGTGAATGGCCACGATTGTGACCCAGCGTACGGTGCCGGATCTGGCCCTCTGCGATCGTCGCGCTCGCAAAGCAGTCCTGCACCGCGCTGGGGGGCCTCGTGTCGATCTCAATTCTGCGTCCGATCTGCTTTCTCCTCGTTTTCGCCGCGCTCGCCGGATCCGCGGCCGCGCAGGACGTCACGGTCCGCTGGATTCCGCAGCCCGCGCCCGGCATCGTCGGATACAACGTCTACATCGCGCGCATGAGTGCGGGGGCGCTCGTCGCCGTGCCGATCGACGTCGGGCGGCCGCAACCCGACTCCCAGGGAATTGCGAGCGTGCGCCTGATCGGCATCGATCGGACGGCGCCGCTGCTCTCGATCGAGATGACGTCCTACGATTCGCTCGGTCGGGAATCGCCGCGTTCCAATCGCGTGCTCCTCGTCGGGGACGGCGAGACGGTTGCAGAGCCCTCTTGGTCTGCCGACTTCGAGTTCGCGACCATTGGCAACCGGGCCCCCGGATTCATCGACTGGGGCGGGGCGTTCGCGGTCGGCCAGCTCGGCGACGGGAACCTGGTTTTCGGCTCGACGATTCAGAGCCAGGGTGGACTGAGTGTGTCGCGTCAGATCGGGTGGATGAGCGCGTCGTGGGCACCGTACGAGTTGGAGGGGCGCATGTCCGTGCTGCTCGGCTCGACGGCTGCGGGCGTGGGGGTGCGCGTCGGAGCCTGGGACCTGAGCTCGGCTTTCCTGCTCGGGGGCGACGCGTCGGGCGAGTTCGCGCTCGATCAGATCGGAAAGCCGAGCCTGCGCTGCGCGGTTTCGCCGTCGACGGGAGTTCGGATCTCGAGGGGACGCTGGTTCCGCTTCCGACTGCGCCACACGGCACCGGACGGCCGCGCGCGCCTGCGCGCGAAGATCTGGCGTCCGGGCGACATCGAGCCGAGCCTGTGGCAGGCGGACTGTTGGACCGACGTTCCTCCGACGAGCGACAACGGCACGTTCGCCCTCTACCAGGCGGGAAACGGAATCACGTACTGGGACGATCTCGTCGTTCGTCCGGTGACGGGCACGTTCAGTCGTCCGCCGTCCCCGTGAGCCACGCGGACGGGTAAGATCGGCGCATGCCCGACGCCAGCCCGGACTTCGAGCCGCGGAGCTTCGTCTGCAGGGATGGGCTGCGCTTGTTCTACCGCGACCATCCCGGACCGACACGCCCGGGTGTCACCGCGCTCTGCCTCCACGGCCTGACCCGGAACTCGTGTGACTTCGAGGAGCTCGCTCCGCATCTCTCGCGCTCGCGGAGGGTGCTCTGCCTCGATGTCCGCGGCCGCGGTCGCTCGGAGTCCGATGCGCAGCCGTCGCGCTACCTGCCGACGACGTACGCGCAGGACGTGATCGAGCTACTCGATCACGCACGCGTCTCGCGCGTGGCCATCATCGGCACGTCGATGGGGGGGATCCTCGCGCTCTTGCTCGCGACCCTCCGGCCCGAGGCGGTGGCTGCGGTAGTGCTGAACGACATCGGTCCGGTCGTCGATCCGGTCGGCATTGCGCGCATTGCCGGCTACGTCGGCAAGGGCTCGGAGGCCTCGAGCTGGGAAGAAGCTGCCGGTGCGGTGCAAGCGCTGAACGCCGACTTCTTCCCCGAGTTCGGCCCGTCGGACTGGCTGCGATTCGCACGCCGCACCTTCCGCGAGGATCCCGATGGAAGACTGCGGCCCGCCTACGATCCCGAGATCGCCCAGGCGACTCGGACGGGCGGCGCGGTTCCGCCGGATCTCTGGGCACTGTGGTCGGGGCTCGCGTCGATTCCGGCGCTCTCGATCCGAGGTGAGCTCTCCGACATCCTCTCGAACGACACGCTCGCCGAGATGGCGAGACGCAAGCCGGACCTCGAGATCCTGCGAGTCGCGAATCGCGGCCACGCTCCGACGCTCGACGAGCCCGAGTGCGTCGCGTCGATCGAGAGCTTTCTCGAGCGAATTCCGGAAGGCGCGGCCTGAGCTTCGAGAACAACGAGGTCGCGACTCAGCGTATGATCCCCCGGGCCATTCTCTACCGGGGCTCCATGCCGCGCCGAGAACCAGATCGGCGGGTCGCGCTCCTCTTCACCCAGATCACGTCGGAGTTCTGCTGATGCCTTTCGCGAGCGTCAATCGTCACGACCTGTACTTCGAGGATTCCGGCGGCAATCGCCCTGCGGTGATCTTCAGCCACGGCTTCCTGCTCGATCACTCGATGTGGAGCGCGCAGGTCGAGGCCCTGTCCGGGCAGTTCCGCTGCGTCACCTGGGACGAACGCGGCCATGGCATGAGCGACTGCCTGGGGCCGTTCGACTACTACGACTCGGCCTCCGACGCGATCGGCATCCTCGACCACCTCGGCATCGAGAAGGCGACCTTCGTCGGCATGTCGCAGGGAGGATTCCTGTCGATGCGCGCGGCCGTGAAGTTCGCACCGCGCGTGAAGTCGCTCGTGCTGATCGACACCGCCGCGGCGTTGTTCTCCGAGGAAGTCCTCGACGGCTACCGTACGATGGCGGACGCGTGGCTCTCGCAGGGGCCGGTCGGCGAGATCGCGACGAACATGGCGGCACTGATCTTCGGGCCCAAGTACAAGGCGGAGCCGTGGATCGGGAAGTGGCAGTCGAAGCCGCCCTGCGAGTCCGCGCACCCTTGGGAAACGATGCTGAGTCGCGACGACTTCGTGCCCTATCTGAAGGAAGTCCGCTGCCCGACCCTGGTGATCCACGGGAGCAAGGACGCCGTCTTCGATCCGGCGACGGCCAAGGGCCTTCGCGACGAGCTCCCCGACTGCAAGGGACTCGTCGTCGTGCGCGGCGCCGCGCACGCTCCGAATATCACCAACGCGAAGGCCGTGAACGCGGCGCTTCACGAGTTCCTGCGCAAGCACGGCTGATCGTCGCCGCAACTTCCGGGGGGCTCCCCGGTTCTTCCTCTCGAGCCGGAAGCCGTGCTTCCGAGCGTGATGAAGGAGATCCCCGATGCGCCTTGGCAAATCCACCCTCGCACTCGCGACGATCGCGGGCCTGTTGCTCATCATTGGACCTGCGCTCGCGGAGGACGCGCCGCCCCCGAGCGAGGAGTCGCCTCGAAAGCGCGAGCGCGCCGAGTTCTGCAAGCAGAACCCGGACCGTTGCGAAGAGGCGCGGGCCAAGCGCAAGGCGTTCTGCGCCGAGAATCCCGCGAAGTGCGAGCAGCAACGCGAGCAGATGAAGCAGCGGCGGGCGGAATTCAAGGCGAAGTGCGAAGCCGATCCCGAGAAGTGCAAGCAGATGAAGCAGCAGCGCCGGGAGCGCTTCAAGAAGAGACAGGGCGCGGGGAATCCTCCTGGCGAAGGGGCGAAGCCACTTCCCGAATGAACCGATCGAGCGTCGCGAGCTTCTGCGCTCTCGGACCGAGCGTGAAGTCGGGAACGATCAGCTCGTCGACACCCGAGTCGCGATAGGCGCGCACGGTCTCGCGTACCTCGTCGGCGTTTCCGATGATCGCCGGCCGGCCGATCGGTCGGCTCCGCATCTTCTCGACGAGCGCGCGATCGTCGGTCAGGAAGAGCAGGGCGACGGCCGATCGCTGGATCGCGCGCGGGGGCCGGCCGAGGTCGGCGCAGTAGCCGTCGAGGATCGCCATCTTGCGGCGCAGGGTCGCGACGTCACCCCAGACGTTCCACTCGTCGGCGAATCGCGCGGCGATCCGCAGCGTGACCTTCTCACCGCCGCCACCGATCAGGAGAGGGAGCGGACTCTGACGCGGCTTCGGTTCGAGCACCGCGTTCTCGAGCGCGTAGTGCTTGCCGCGAAACGTCGTCGTCTCGTTCGCGAACAGGCTCTTGATCAGCTCGCATGTCTCGGCCAGGCGTTCGAGCCGCTCCTTCACGGTGTAGAACGGAATCCCGTACTGGCGATGCTCGTTCTCCTGCCAGCCCGCGCCGAGTCCGAGCACGAGGCGTCCGCCGCAGAGGTGATCGACGGTCGAAGCCATCTTCGCGAGCACGGCGGGATGGCGATAGGTATTGCCGGTGACGAGCGGGCCAAGGCGGATCCGCGGCACCGATGCCGCGAGGGCGGCCAAGGTCGTCCACGCTTCGGGCCACGGGACGCGCGTGGCGTCGCCATCGGGCATGAAGTGGTCGGCGCACCAGAGTCCGTCCCAGCCGGTGGATTCCGCGTGGCGCGCGATCTCGAGCACATCGGGAAACGACTGTGCGGGGCTCGGCCAGACGCTGAATCGCATGAGGGCCTCCGTCTTCAGGTTCCAGGGAACTTGGCGTGATGGGCACCGACGATGAAGACCGCGATGCGTGCGGGTACGTGGCCGCGATTGTGCCAGGCGTGGCGTGTGCCGTTCTGCACGACCGTGTCGCCCGCGCGAAGATGTGCCACGACACCGTCGTCGAGCTCGAGCCAGACTTCTCCCTCGAGCACGACCTCGAAATCGATCGTCGCAGTCGTGTGCATGCCGGGCGCGTCGGCCTCCATGTGGCTCGAGAGTCCGGGAAGCGCCGACTCGAGCTCCTTCACCGCGGCGGGAAGATCCGCGACCGCTGGCCGGGACTGCGAATCGGGCGGGAGCGTGAACATTCCGAAGCGGAAGCCGCCGACCGGCGGAAAGTACGGGTTCTGCGCCGGGGGCGAGCCATCGTCGGGAAAGGACGGTTCGCGGTTCCCGCCCCAGAGTCGATGAAACTCGGAGCCCGGCAGGAGCTCCGGCGTGATCGGAGCGACCTGAGCATCCGAGGCGATGATCGCCTTTCCGAAGCGGTCATGTCCGGTGACGACGCGGCGGACCTTCATCTTCGCCCTCCTCTCCGGCTAGTATGGCGCGATTCCAGGCCGAGTGAGCCCTTCTGTTCGACTCTGCGAGGGGGTGCGATGACGATCGGAAGCGAGCGATTCCGCGGCGCGCTTCTCGGATTGGCCTGCGGCGACGCCGTCGGTACGACGGTCGAGTTCCGCGAGCGCGGAAGCTTCGCGAGGCTCGAGGACATGACCGGGGGCGGGCCGTTTGCGCTCCGCCCCGGGGACTGGACCGACGACACCTCGATGGCGCTCTGCCTGGCACGAAGCCTGGTCGAGACCGGGCGCTTCGACGCGCTCGACCAGATGCAGCGCTACTTACGCTGGTGGCACGAGGGCTATCTCTCGAGCACGGGCCGGTGCTTCGACATCGGCGTCACCGTCCGCGACGCGCTCGGCCGCTTCCGCGCGACCGGCGATCCGTTCAGCGGTTCGACCGATCCGAGGTCGTCGGGGAACGGATCGCTGATGCGGCTCGCGCCCGTGCCGATGTTCTACGCGCCCGACGCCTCGCGGGCGATCCACTTCTCGGCCGAGAGTTCGCGGACGACACACGGAAGTGACGAGGCGGTCGATGCCTGCCGGCTCTTCGCGGCGATGCTCGTTCGCGCGCTCTCCGGCTCCGATCGCGAGGCCGTGCTCGCCGCGGGCGAGGATCTCGGCGACGGGTCTCGCCCGCTCGCGCCGAAGATCGCTTCGATCGCGGGCGGCGCGTACCAGGCGAAGCGCGAGCGCGACGTCCGCGGCACCGGCTACGTCGTCGCGTCGCTCGAGGCCGCCCTCTGGAGCTTCGCGACAACGACGAGCTATCGCGACGCGATCCTGCGCGCGGCGAATCTGGGCGACGACGCCGACACGACCGCGGCGATCTGCGGCCAGATCGCGGGTGCCTTCTACGGCGAGTCGGGGATTCCCGAGGCCTGGCGTGAGAAGATCGCGATGCGCGAGCTGATCGGGGAAACCGCGGATGCCCTTCACCAAGCGAGACCTGCCTGACCGGACCTGGTGGATCGAGCGCGGGCGCGTGCTCGGTGGCGCGTATCCCTTCGACCTCGATCCCGAGAAGGCGCGCGCGCGCCTCGAGGCGATCCTCGACGTCGGCATCTCCACCTTCGTGAACTTGATGGAGGAGAACGAGACGAACTACGACGGGAAACCGTTCGCGAGCTACGCCGCGGACGCGGAGTCGCTCGCGCGGCGCGCGGGATCGAGCTCGAGATCGCGCGCTTCCCGATCGTCGATCTCGACGTTCCGAGGCTCGCGCGAATGCGCGAGATCCAGGCCTTCATCGACGGGCACCGCGAGCGCGGACGGCTCTGCTACGTGCACTGTTGGGGCGGGCGCGGTCGCACCGGAACGGTCGCCGGCGTGTACATGATTCGTCGCGACCTCGCGAAGCTCGACGACTTCGTCGACGTGATCCGCGAGCGGCGGCGCTTCGACTCCGGCGGTGGACGCTCGCCCGAAACCGACGAGCAGAGGGACTTCGTGCGGCGGTATCCGTTCAGCGATCGCTGAGCGCGCGCACCAGAGTCAGCGCCGAGCTCGCGAGCCCGTCGATCTGCGCACGGAACGCGTTCGTGTCGGCCTTCCCGCCCATCACGCCCTTCAGGTACCGCGCCATCACGCCCTCGACGATTGCGGCGAGGCGCCAGTACTGGAACGCGCGGTAGTAGTCGACGTTCGTGATCTGGCGTCCCGTCAGGTTCGAGTACATCGCGAGGACCTCGGATCGCGTCTGGAATCCGCCCGCCGCCGATGGTGACGCCGCGGCCGCAGCGCTGCCGCCGACCTCGCCCGGCTCGGCCCAGTTGTTCATCAGGTATCCGAGATCGGCGAGCACGTCGCCGAGCGTGCAGAAGCTCCCAGTCGAGCACCGCCGCGATGCGCGCGTTCTCGCCCGTGATGCAGTTCCCGAGCCGGTAGTCTCCGTGCACGATTCCCGTGTACTTCTGCTCGGGCATCAGCGCGATCAGCGCCTCGTGCACCTCCTCCATCGCGGGAAGTTCGCGTGTCTTCGACTTCTCCCACTGCGTTCGCCAGCGCTTCAACTGGCGTGGGAGGTACGCTTCCTTTCGGCCGAGCTCGCCGAGGCCGATCGCATCCGGATCGACGCGGTGCAGGCGCGCGAGCACCGAAATCAGGGACTCGCCGATCTCGCGCCGCTTCTCGGCCGTGAACAGCCGCGAAACGGACGCGGAATCGGTGATCACGTGGCCCGCGACGAACTTCATCACGTAGAAGGGGGCGTCGTTCACCGAGACGTCGTCGCACATCCCCAATGCGGGTGGAACCGGCACCTCCGTCTTCGCGCCGATCGCGGCGATGATCCGGTGCTCGCGTCCCATGTCGTGCGCGGTCGCGAGCACCGCACCCAGCGGTGGCCGGCGCAGAACGAAGAGCTCGCCGTCGTCGGCCGTCACCCGGTAGGTCAGGTTCGAGTGGCCGCCGGCGATCAGCTCGAAGCGGAACGGCGCCTTCGCGCCCGCGATGTGCTTCGCGAGCCACCCGCTCACGCGCGCCTCGTGGATGCCGCGGACGTCGCTCGAACCCGTGCTCTCGCTCATTTCCGCATGGTATCCGATACGGGGAATTCGACGCGGACACGGCCGAGCGGGCCGAAGTCCGACTCGGCAGCGTCGCCGGGATCGAGCGCGAGGATGTCCATGCAGCAGCCGGTGGTGACGATCTCGCCCGGCTCGAGCGCTCGCCCCATGCGCGCGAGTTCGTTCGCGAGCCAGCGCAGTGCCTCGAGGGGCGAACCGATCACGTTCGCGCCCCGCCCGCGAGAGGCTTCGCGCCCGTTCACCGACGTGATGACCTCGAGGGCGGCGAGGTCGAGCGCGCGCACGTCTTCGAACGGCGCGCCGCCGACCCAGTGCGAGCCGAGCGCGTTGTCCGCGACGGCGTCGAGCGGGGCGACCTTCTGCCAGTCTGCGTAGCGCGTGTCGGCGATCTCGATCGACGGAATCACCGCCGCCACGGATTCGGTCACTCGCTCGAGGTCGAACGGCGCATCTCGCGCGGGAAGTGCGCGCGCCATGCGGAACGCGAACTCGGTTTCGACGAGGCGGTTGAAGAAGCGTCCGGAATCGAGGCGCGCGGGACTCCGTGCGATCCGCCCCTCCAGCAGTCGGCCGAACATCGGTGAGGGAATGCCGAGGCGTTTCTGCACCTCCGGGTTGATGTACGCGATCTTGTAGCCCACCGGGCGGCCGAGAAGCGCCACGAAGCGGTCCTGAATCGCGTACGCCTCGGCCGGGCTCGCGGGACGTGTCCGGTCGGGAAGTTCGACGAGCGCCTTGCGCGTCGTATCCGCGTCGAAGAGCGAAGCGGCCGCACGCTCGATCCGGGTCGTCGCGTCCATCATTCGACCTTCATCGCGCGGCGTCCCAGAGGCGGCGGGTCACGGGATCGGGATCGAGCGCGAGCTCGCACTTCGCGCCGAGGATCATCGTCTCGCGACGCTCGGTGGTGTAGGCGAGCCATTCGGGGAGCGCGCGGGCGCTCGGCGCGCCGGTGTGCGCGAACCGCGCCCACGCGTCCACCATTCGCGCTTCGAGAAGCTCGACATCGGGTCCGCTTCCGGCGAACGCGCGCCCCGCATCGCTTCGGACGTTGCCGAAGACGAACGGCAGCTCGGCCGCGTGACAGGCGCCGAGCGAGAAATCGAGCGGCGCTGCCGGCCGGGTGAAGTGGTACGTGTGTACGTCCGCGCCCGCTTTGCGCTGCGCGTCCGCGAGCTGCAGAGCCGGGATCCGGTAGACGCGGTCGGTTTCGATCGCACAGAAGAGGTCGAGGGGCGTCGTGCCGACACGGGATTCACCCGATCGCCGGTAGCCCTCGATCAGCGCGCGCGCTCGTTCGGGGTCGCGATCCGGCACGCGCTCGGTCATGCGAGCGAGCAGGCCGGCCTCGTCGAGGCGGCGCAGCCTGGGATCCATGGCGGCGAAGAGCTTCCACTCGTCGCGGTTGCTCCCGACCAGAAGCGGGACGTCGCGCGACAGCCCGGTTCGAATCGCGTCGAGCGGCGGTTCCTGGAGCACGATCCCGTCGATCACCGGCTGGAACGGCAACCAGCCCGGGGTGCCGACGCGCCGCGCGACGACACGGCCCTGCGCCTCGAGCAGGGTCGCGATCGGGACTTCGCGCAGCGCCTGCATCGATCCTCGTGCGATGCCGATCTCGCGCAGGAACTCGTCCGCGACTGCGCGAGCGCTCGCCTCGTCGTGGAAGTGGCTGGCTGCGCCGCTCTGCGCGATCGCGCGTTGGAAAAGGCCGCGTGCCGCCGGCGTGCCGAGCAGCGCGGCGACGCTGCGTCCGCCCGAAGACTCGCCGAAGATCGTCACGTTCTCGGGGTCGCCCCCGAGCGCGGCCGCGTTGTCCCGCACCCAGGCGAGTGCCTCGATCTGATCGAGCAGCCCGAGATTGGCCGGCGCACCGACGTGGAGAAAGCCGAGCGCGCCGAGTCTGTAGTTGATCGTCACGACGACCACGTTGCCGCGCGCGACGAGCCCGGTCGGGTCGTAGCGGCCCTGCGAACCCGAGCCGACGGTGAATCCTCCGCCGTGGATCCAGATCAGAACGGGCCGACGGCCGTCGTCTGAAGCCGGCGTCCAGGCATTCAGATACAGGCAGTCCTCGCTCTGCGGCCCGACACTCGCGCCGGGCAGTGCACCGACGTCGAACTCGACCTGCGGTGCGGAGCCACCGAACGCGTGGGCCTCGCGCACGCCGGTCCAGGTCTCCGGCGGCTCGGGCGGTCGGAATCGACGATCACCGACGGGCGCGCGCGCGTACGGGATGCCGAGAAAGCGCGCGACACCGTCGTGCACGCGGCCCGCGAGCTTGCCACTCGTCGTTTCGACCACCGGATTCACGCGTGCGCGAGGCTATCACGCGAAGTTTGCGAAGAGTGACTCAGGCGCTCGGGTCGAGCATGACCTTCATCACGCCGTCCCGCCGCGAGTCGAAGAGATCGTAGGCCTCGGGTCCCTTCGAGAGCGGGAGCCGGTGCGTGAAGAGCTTCTGCGGACGCAGGCGGCCGGATTGCAGGAGCGGGACCAGATCGCTCCACAGTCCGGGAACCGGGCAGATGCCGATCCGGAAGGTCAGGTTCTTCATCAGCGCAAGCAGCATCGGGAACTGAAACGCCAGGTTCGCGTTGACGCCGATCACCGAGAGCACCCCGGCCGCGCGTACGAGTTGCAACCCGAGCAGGATCGTCTCGTCCGCGCCGACGGCCTCGATCACCGCGTCGGGACCCTGGCCCGACGTCGCCTCGAGAATCGCGCCGATCGGATCCGCGGCCGCGTCGATCGGGATGGCCCCGAGCGCCTGCGCGGCCGCGAGTCGCTCGGGCACCCGATCGATCGCGAAGATGCGCGCGGGGCCGAAGAGCTGTGCGCATTCGAGAGCGCACTGGCCGACGGGGCCAAGCCCGATCACCGCGACGCTCTGGCCGGGGCGGATGTCCGCGTTCTTCGCGCCGAAGTAGCCGGTCGGCAGGATGTCGGTGAGCAAGACCGCCTGCTCGACACTGATGCCGTCGGGAACACGCAGGAGCGAGCTGTCCGCCGCCGGCACCGCGACCGCCTCGGCCTGGCTGCCGGGCAGCTCGCGCGAGTTCCCGAAGACTCGCATCTGGTGCTGCTCGCAGCGGACCGGGTGACCGGCGGTGCAGGGGCCGCAGAGTCCGCATCCGATCGCGCCCGAGACGATCACGCGGTCGCCGGTGCGGAAGCGGCGCACGTCGCTTCCCGTCTCGACGATCTCGCCGATCGATTCGTGCCCGAGCGTGAAACCGGGTGGAACCGGCAGCGTTCCGTGGTAGAGGTGCAGATCCGACCCGCAAATCGCGGTTCGCTCGACGCGCACGACGACGCTTCGCGAGTCGCGCGGGGTGGGATCGGGAAGTGACTCGAGCCGGACGTCCGCCTTGCCGTGATAGACGAGCGCGCGAATCAAGAGGCCGAACCCGAGACCAGATCTCCGTTCACGCCACCGAAGTGCTCGAGCGGCTCCGCTTCGGTGCCCTTCACCGAGGCTTCGATCCGCGGCTGGAGTCGCTCGAAAGCCGCGACCGCCTCGTCGACGTCTTCGGGCAGCTTCGACAGGATCGTCGCCGCCGCGTCGTCCTGCCGGGTGAACCGGCTGTCCCGAGCCAGTTCGTGGTGCTCGATGAAGCGCTTCATGGCGGGATCCTCCGAGTGGTCCGGCGGATCTTGGCCAATCGCGTCTCGAAACGTCAACGAATCGTTCGGCGCTCGAAACGAAGAAGGGCGGCGTACGCTCGCGCGCCCGCCGCCCTTCGGAGTCGATGACTCCGGTCGTCGGTCAGTATCTCCACTTCGCGCCGTCGAAGCGGAAGATCTCCATGATCTCGACCTTCTCGACGACCTGCGGGGAGCTGGTCTTCGCGCCCTCGACCGTCGTTCCCGCCTTTTTGTAACGGACCTCGTTGTAGACGAGCGTGCCGACTCCGGGCGCGCCGGGCTTGGCGCGCGTCTGACACCGGATGGGCACCTTCTCGTAGCCGGTGTAGGCACCGACCATCTCCCCGCCGCTCGCTGCGTACTGGATTTTCTGCAGGTTCTGCTGCTCGCGGGCGGCGAGCTTGCTCATCCACTCCGCGCAGAAGCTGTCGAAGCTCTCCGCCGTGCTGATCGCCGGTGCAGCCAGGCAGATCGCACCCGCCACCCCGAGCACGTACAGCGCTCGCATACCGTTCTTGATCGATCGACGCATATGCCTTCCATCGCCTCCCGGGTTCGAGGCCGCCCTCCGAGGCCAATGACTTCGATCGGAAACGGACGTCGCGGAGTGTAGCCCGGTGCACACGAAGCGAATCGCCCGGAATTCTGCCCCTCGGCTTGCAAATCGCGCAAATCCGTTCATCATGCGGGAGAGTTGGCGCCAAGTGCACCAAAGTTGCGCGCGCGTGCGCGCGCGGGTCACGAAGAGGCAGCCATTCGGGAGGGTTCTGAATCATGAAGCGAGTCGTCTCTCTGGCACTGGCCTGCGTCTTCGCGCTCGGCACGAGCGGATGCGCGACGATGAACGAGACCTTCGGAGATGCTGCACCGATCGCGTGCGGGATCGCGGGAGGTGCCGTGGGGGCCGTGGTCGGCGCGGTCGCGTCCAACTGGCGACATGATGAAGACCACCGCAGAGATCAGACCTCGGGCTATGCGATCGGCGCCGGCGCGGGAGCGGTGACGGGCGCATTGCTCTGCGCCCTGACGGCGGAAGAGGCGGTTCGGAATCCTCCGACGGTCCGGACGACCTGCACGCCGGGTTCGGGCGCGCCTCCGCTATCGGTGGAGTGCCGTTGCGTGGCGACGGCGGAGATGGGGACGATCAAGGGCTTCGCGTGGGACTTCGGCGACGGCGGGACGTCGACGGAGCAGAACGCGAAGCACACGTACACGGCAGCGGGGAACTACACGGCGAAGTGCACCGCGACCGACAGCTACGACGTATCGGGTTCGGGAAGCTCGGCGGTGTCGGTGGCGTCGGTGAAGCGGACGATCGTGCTTCGCGGCATCAACTTCGACTTCGACCGGGCGACGATCAAGCCGGAGTTCGAGGGTGTGCTGGACGCGGGCGTGGAAGCGTTGACGGAGAACTCGGGGGTCCGGGTGCAGGTCGCGGGGTACACGGACAGCGTGGGCACGGACGCGTACAACCAGGGGCTGTCGGAGCGCCGCGCGAACGCGGTGCGGGACTACCTGGCTTCGCACGGTATCGACGCGTCGCGGTTGAGCGTGGTCGGGTTCGGCGAGGCCAGCCCGGTCGCGGACAACGCGACCGACGATGGCCGCGCCCAGAACCGCCGCGTCGAGCTCAACATCCAGTGACGTGAACAACTCCTCGGACGCCCCTGCTCCTGCGACGGTAGGAGGGGCGTTCGAGGGCGTCGCGCCCGATCTCGGTGTAGTCGACCCCGGCCATCACCCGATAGGAACGGGGTGCTGATCCGCGGAACGCTCGAACGACTCGCGCTCGGGGTTGCGGCACTGGCGCTCGCCGCGTGTGCCGCGTTGCCCTGGCCGAGCGGGGAGATGCGCGCGACTCACCTCGTCGGCGACGACGGCTGGATCGACCTGCGCGGCGTCGTGCACGTGCACACGCGAGTCTCGCACGACAGTCACGGCTCGATCGGCGACGTCGTCGATGCAGCTCACGGGGCGGGTGTCGCCTGGGTCGCGTTCTCCGAGCACACGCGGAACTCCACCTACTCTCCCGCGCGCGGCGTGGTCGAGGGCGTGATCCTGATCCCCGGCTGGGAGGTCGGCGTGCTCGGTGGATCGATGCTCGCGCTCGGGATCTCGGACCCGGCCCGCCTGCCGCGCACTCCGCGCGCACTCGTTCAGGCGATCCACGCACGCGGTGGCGCCGCGTTCGTCGGGCACATCGAGCGCTCGTCTCTCATGGACCCGGCGCGATTCCGCGCGGCGGCCCCGGACGGGGTCGAGATCGCGAACCTGCACGCGCGGGCCGGCGAGGTTCGGCTGCGGCTCGCGCTCGGTCATCTTCTGCTTCCCGCGCGGCTCGCGCTGCGCCCGCTTCTGGCACCGACGAACGGAAATCTCGAGCGCTGGTCGCGTCTGCCGGGGGCGCGCGCGATCGTCGGCAGCGTCGATGCGCACGCGAAGTTCCGGGCGCTCGGCCCGCTCGGCGGAACCTTCGATCGCTACCGGGACACGTTCCGTCTGCTGACGACCCACGTTCTCGTGCGCGAGCGCAGCGCGGAGGCGATCCTCGCGGCGCTGCGCGAAGGACGGAGCTACGTCGCCTTCGAGGGACTCGCGAAAGTCGATCGCTTCGAGGTCTCGCGCGAGGGGTCCGACGTCCGGGTGCGAGCCCCTCGGGCGGCCCGCATCGCGCTCGTCTGCGACGGCGAGGTCGCGAGCGAGGCCGAAGGGATCGAGGCTCGGCTCCCCGCGGGCGAGAACACGAATCGGTGTCACGTCGAGGCGTGGCTCGGCGATCGGCTGTGGATCGTGACGAGCCGTCTAGGCTGAGTGATCGTGCCCGGCAGGCCGGGACGCGAGCACCTGCTCGCGCTCCTCGAGTTCCGCCGCACCAAGCCATCCCTTCTGCTCGAGCAGCTTCTCGAGAGCTGCCCGAAAGCGCTCGTAGTAGTTCCAGGTCGCCGCGGGCGCTCCGCTCTGCTCCCACTCCGCGATCTCGGCGATCAATCGGACGCGGAACTCGTCCCAGTCGAAGAGCTCGCGCTCTCGCAGGGCTGCAGCCAGGCCGAAGACGCGGCTCTCCCAGGGCGAGGCGAAGACGAATTCGCCGTTCAGCCGCGGAGGCCCGAGCGGATCGTCGGCTTTGAAGAAGGGCTCGGTCATCGTTCCGGCTCCCGCGCCTTCGCGACGCCGATCATCGCGTCGCGCGTCACGACACCGGCGAGCTCGGCCTCGTCGAGGCCCGCAGCCCCGGGCGGACGTTCCGGCAGCACCATGTACCGCACCTCGGAGCTCGAGTCCCAGACGCGGATCTCCACGCTCTCGGGAAGGTCGAGTCCCATCTCGGACAGCACCACCCGAGGTTCGCGCACGATGCGCGAGCGATACGCGGGGCTCTTGTACCAGGCGGGTGGTAGCCCGAGGACCGGCCACGGGTAGCAGGAGCAGAGCGTACACACGACGACGTTGTGCACGTGCGCGGAGTTCTCGACGACGACCAGGTGCTCACCCTGGGCCCCGCCGAAGCCGAGCTCGGCGACGGCCGCGGTCGCGTTCTCGAGCAGCCGGCGCTTGTACCCGGGATCGGTCCACGCGCGCGCGACCACGCGCGCGCCGTTCATCGGCCCGACGTCCTCCGCGTAGTGCCGGATGATCGCATCGACGGCCGCGGGTTCGAGAAGCCCTTTCTCGGTCAGGATCGTTTCGAGCGCCTCGACACGAAGCGCGTTCCGCCGCGTCGGATCCTCGTGATCGTGATCGTGATCGTGATCGTGATCGTGATCAGACATCGCGTGGCTCCGGCTCGAGATAGCTCTCGAAGAGATCGACGTGCACGGCCGTGTTCCGCTCGGCCGCTTCTCCGAAGAGCGTGACGGCATCGAAGCGGACCGCATAGACCCACTGCGGGTTCTCGCCGCGTCCATCGGCGTTCGTGTCGGGAAACACGAAGGACGGGTGCACGCGCGCGATCGTTCCGGACTTCCCGCGCGCGTAGCCGGGCAGGCGCGTGTGTCCGCGCGGCTGCAGGTTCCGCGTCCTCACGGCGGCGCCGACCGCGAAGCGCGGAGCCGACGCGATCGGCCGAAGCGTGCCGCGCGTCGTGTCTTCGAGGCGATCGCCGCGCTGCTCCAGCTCCTTGACCAGGAGTTCGAGTGCGCCGAGCCAGCGTCCGTAGTATCCGGCGGTCAGATACTCGACCGGATCGAGCCGTTCGATCGCGTGCCGGAAGCGGTCGGTGTTCGCGATTCCCGCACCGAGCGCGAGCGACGCAACCCCGAAGACGCGCCCCTCCCACGCGGCATGGAATACCGGCTCGTCGGACTCGACTTCGATCTCGCCGAATCCGTGCATTCCACCCAGGTCGTGAATCCCATTCACGCCGCGAGTATAGGCCGAGCCGGTGGGGGCGAGCGCATTAGGTTTTTGCTCTAATCCGCGCATGACCGAGACCGAGCCCGCGTTGCGCTTCGACGATCTCGAGCAGTACCTGCTGCTGAAGAACGGGAACTACCTGTACAAGGTGCCCTACAAGGGCGGCCTTGCCGTCTTGAAGGTGTATTACGGAAGTCTTCCGATGTGGCGGTACCGCTGGAAGAGCGCGGGAAATCTCCTGGTCGCCAATCAGACGGCCGTCATGCCCTGGTCGCGGAAAGCCACCGAGCTCGACTGCATTCGGCTCTGGCGCGAGGCGGGATTTCGCGTCTTCGACGTGTACTACGACCGCGTCGAGGGGCTTCCTCCGGACGGCTATGCGCTCTTCGAGTTCGTCGATGCTCCGCGTTTCGTGAACTACTTCGCCGATCGGACGATCCCGCTCGCGACGCGACTCGAGACCTGGCGCCGGTTCCTGCCCGTCTGGCACCGGCGCCATCGACTCGCGGTGGATCGCCGCGAGCCTCGCTTCGTGCACGAGAACGGCGATCTGAAGCACGTGATGATCGTCGGAGACGAGTTCCTGTTCTTCGACTTCGAGACCTGCTTCCGCTCGCGCGACCGGGTCAAGGAGATCGTGGCGCGCGAGATCCTCTGTTACCTGAAGTCGATGGCGCGCACCGTGAAGGACGAGTTCGACACCTTTCTCGAGGAGACCGTCGCCCACTATCCCGGGCGCGATCTGCTTGCGTACACGCACGAGTTCGCGTTCGCCGATCCGAATCCGCTGGTGCGCTTCGGCCGCAAGCTCGATCTCGTCTTTCGCGAGCGCGCACAGAAGTCCTCGTCGAAGTACCGGATCGCCGCGCGCCTGGACGGGATGCTCGGCCGCGGATGAGCGCGAGCGTCGGCGCGCCGATCCGCGTCGCCGGCCTCGACGGGCGCCTGCTCGCGATTTCGGATCGGGGCGACGGCCGACACCAGGTGGTTTCGGCACGGATTGGCGGCCGGCCGGTCGTCGTGAAGCTCTACGGGCGAAAACGCCCGCGCCTGCCGACGGCGGCGCGTGCGTTCGGCCACCGATTTCTCGTCGCGAAGACCGGGCTTTCCGCACGAACTCGGCGCGACACCGAAGCACGGCTTCTCCGGCTGTGGCGCGAGCACGGGTTTGCCGCGCCGGCGGTGCTCGACGTTCCACTCCCGGAGCCGGACGAGCGGCCGTACCTCGTGCTCGAGCAGATCGACGGGCCGACGGTGCACGCCGAGCTCCGCGACGCGTCGATCCCGATCGAGCGGCTCGAATCGGGAATGACGCGGTTCGGCGCCGAGTGGTGCCGCCGGCACGCGCTCGCCGAGCGCCTCCGGGAGCCGGGACTCGTCCACGCACATCCCGGGTTCGCGCACCTGCTCGACCGCGCCGGTGAATGGGTCGCATTCGACTTCGAGTACGCCTACACCGATCCGCGACGCGTCGGGGCGATCGTCTCGGTCGAGATCGCGGGCTTCGTGGCGTCGCTACTGCGCTCCGCCGGCCCCCGCGCGCAGCGGCTGCTGCGCGCGCTGGTCGCCGCCTATCCCGACCACGACCGCCTCTCGCGAGTCGGAAGCTCCGCGATGGTCGGCCGCTTTCCGGCGATCGACGCGCTCAGCTCCGTGATTCCCGGCCTCCGCACGCGCGGTCCGGGAAAGCTGCGCGCGAGCGTGCGCGCGCTCGCGGATGCGCTCGCAGAGGTCTCGCGCGACGCGCGCCCGAGCTAGGAGGACGGCGGAGATCTCAGCGTCCCTGCCAGCCGTGAGCCGCGCTTCGCGCGAGTCTGAACCCCGTGGGACCTGCGAACGCGGTGCCGTGGCGACGGTCGCAGCGGGTCAGATCCCCGTCGAGAGTCCAGGCTCCACCGCGTGTCATCCGGTAGCTCCCGTAGTCCGGGTCCCGGAACTCGGAACCCGGGTAGGGCCGGTACAGATCGGCGACGAACTCCTCGACGTTGCCCGCGAAGTCGAGTGCACCGCATGCAGCGGCGCCGTCGGGATAAACACCGACCGGTGTCGTTCCGCCGATGCCGCCTTCGCGCGTGTTGCAGCGCGTTGCGGAGAACACGTCGCCCCACGGATGAGCTCGGGTCTCGGTCCCGCGCGCCGCTCGTTCCCACTCGGGCTCGGTCGGCACGCGGAGGTTCGTCCCCGTTCGCTCCGAGATCCACTCCGTGTACAGGAGGATGGCCTGCCACGAGATGCCGTGTACGGGGTGATTCTCCCGACCACGGGCAGGCCCGCGACTCGACCAGTGGTCGGGCACTTCGTCGACGCCCGTCTCCGCGAGAAAGCGCGCCCATTCGGACTGAGTCACGGGGAGAGCGGCGATCTCGAACGCGTCGAGCTCGACCTGGTGCCGCGGCGTCGATTTCGCAAACCAGGCTTCGGGAATGCCCCAGCGCATCGCGAGCGCGGCGACTTCGGATTCCTCCGTTCCCATCCAGAACGTGCCTGCGGGTATCCGGCACATTCGCGGCGAGAGATCCCCGATGCGCGGATCGCCGATCAGGCCGAGCACGGTTCCCGCGGAGATGCGCTCCTGAAGCGGTCGCGCGGCATCGGCGATGTGCGCGATCAGCGGCTCGCGCAGACGTTCGCAGGCGGCGGAACCCAGGCCGGCGATCCCGGCCTCGATCGAGGGGAGATGATTCGAGAGCAGGTTCGGGTCGAGCTCGTCCACCGCGCGCAAAGTCCGGCATCGGAACGCACGGCGCAAGCGCGTTGGCTTGACGCGCGTCACTCTCGATGGCATCGCACAGCGAAGGGGGAGATGTGCGCGTAGCCGGGTTCAGATCCGACGGATTCCGCCGCGTCGCCCTCGCGGCCGCTGCCTCGTTGTTCTGCGCGTACGGCTACGGTCAGGAGCAGGATCCGTTCATCGGGGCCTGGAAGCTCGTGGCGTCGGAGGCGAATCAGGGACGCTGGGACCAGGCGACCGCGGCGGCTCCGGACCTCGACGCCGGACTCGCGGAGGTCGAGGACAGCTTCGGTTGGCCGCTTCGCGCCGAGATCCGATCCGCGCTCGTCTCCCACGACGCGCGCACGCTCGCCCGCGCGCTGACGGTCGCCGCCTGTGGTGCCGTTCTCCGGAAGCTCGACGCGTCCGCGCGCGAGGGATTGACCGACTACTACCGGGCGAAGTACCGGATCGAGGCGGCGCGCACGACCTACTCCGAGCTGCTCGCGCCACCTTTGCGACACCAGGACGCGACACGTCACGGGCATTCGCACGACGCCGTCTGGGACGGGCTCGCGCGAGCGCAGACGGCCCTCGGTCGCCCCGGCTTTCTCGGCCGCGGGCAGGTCGCGCCCGATCGAGCCGCCTACTCGGCTGCAGAACGCGAGATCGAATCCGCACTGCGAGCCGCCTTTCCGTTCGTACAACGATGTCAACGTCCTTCGCTCGGAAGTCCGAAACACCGAGGCTACCTACAGGGTGGTCAAGAACTCGGTGGCCAGGTTGGCGATCGCGGGGACCGACAAGGAGGCGATCGCGCCGTATCTGGTCGGGCCCAAGGTGCTCGCCTACACAACCGGTGACGGCGTTGCGCTCGCCAAGGTGCTCAAGACCTTCATCAAGAAGCACCCCGAGCTGAGTTTTGAAAAAGCCTTTCTCGAGGGCCAGGTCCTCGAGGGAGTGGAAGCCGAAAAGATCGCCGATCTGCCGTCGCGCGAAGAACTGGTGGCCAAGCTGCTGATGCTGCTGCAGTCGCCGATCCGTCGCCTGGCCGTAGCTTTGAACGCGCCGCTGCAGCATCTCGCGAGCGTGCTGGCGCAAATTGCCGAACAAAAAGAAGATCAAGAATCCTAAGGAGGATCAGAGACGATGGCTCAGACAGAGAAATTGATGGAGCAGATCAAAGAGATGACCGTGCTTGAGCTCAACGAGCTCGTCAAGGCTCTCGAAGACGAATTCGGTGTCTCCGCGGCGGCCGCCAGGCCCCCATGACGACGGCGGCAGCCCCCGGCGCAGCTGCCGAGGCGGTCGAAGAGCAGACCGAGTTCGACGTCATCTTGAACTCAATTGGTGACAAGAAGATCAATGTCATCAAGGTGGTTCGAGAGGTGACGTCGCTTGGCCTGAAAGAGGCGAAGGACCTCGTCGAAGCGCCCCGACCAAGGTCAAAGAAGGCATCAACAAAGCCGAGGCCGAAGAGGTCAAGAAGAAGTTCGAAGAGGCCGGCGCTCAGATGGAGATCAAGTAACGCAGAACGCGACTTTCGGTTTCCGGCTGCTAGAAGCCATAACTTGAAGATACGGGGAGGGGTGCGTCTCCCCGTGTCGCCATTTGTCGAAAGGGTACGTTCATGACCACGAGCCCCAATGGGCGGCTGAGCTTCTCGAAACACCTCTCCACGATTCCGTTGCCGAACATGATCCAGGTGCAGCGATCGTCGTACGAGGAATTTCTCCAGATGGACCTCCTGGCGGAGGAACGTCTGCAGTTCGGCCTCCAATCCGTGCTTTCCTCGATCTTTCCTTTCACCGATTTCCGCGAGACCTGCGAATTGCAGTTCGTACGCTACGAGATCGGGAACTGGACGTGCCGTTGCGGACGTCTCCATGGCCTGCATCATCTGCGGCTTTCGTGCGACTTCTGCGGCGGCAGCTTCAAGGCGGGTGATCCTCACGAAGATTCGGTCGTCTGCCCGCACTGCGGCAAGGCGAACAAGAACCGGATCGAGACCTGCGGCGTGTGCGGTACTTCGGTCGGGCTGCGGCTGCCGTTCACGGCCGAGGAATGTCGCCAGCGCGGGATGACCTTTTCGGTGCCGGTCCGGTTGACCTTCAGATTGGTCACTTTTGACACGGAAGAGGACGGCTCCCGCCAGGTCCGCGACGTTAAAGAGGAAGAGCTCTTACTTCGGCGAGATGCCATTGATGACCGATACCGGTACGTTCATCATTAACGGCACCGAACGGGTCATCGTCTCGCAGCTCCACCGCTCGCCCGGAGTGTTCTTCACCCTCGAAGGCCCGAACGACTATCTGGCCAAGGTGGTCCCTGATCGCGGCTCATGGATCGAGTTCGAGTACGACACCAAACAGATCCTGTGGGTCCGCATCGACCGCAAGCGGCGTCTGCCGGGCACGGTTTTCCTGCGCGCCCTCAGCCCGGAGCTTGAGACCAACAGCCAGATTCTGCGCGGTTTCCACACCGTGTTCGACGTTCGGATCGGCTCGGGGAGCGCGAAAAGGGGTCGGCGACCCTGCACCTCGATTCGCGAATCCTCGACATCGAGGTCGAGCGGCAGAAGGCCCTGCGGTTCCGAAAAGTCTCCGAGCCGACGCTGTTCTGCGGTCTGACCCTCGACAAGGCGATGGAAAAGCGCCTCAAGGACAAGACGGTCGCCAAACCGGCCAAGGTCGCGGTGTCGCGCGAGGACCTGATCGGAGCGATCGTGGTCGACGATCTCGTGGACCAGGAAACAGGCGAGGTCATCGTTGCCGCCAATGCACGGGTGACCGATGATGTGCTGGCCCAGGCTGACGAGGCCGGTATCGAGGTGATCAGCCTCGCCTTTCCCGAGTGGGACCCGGTCGGCGAAATACTCCACCAGACCATCGAGAAGGACGCAACCACGATGCAGATGGCCGCGCGGATGGAAATCTACCGCCGTCAGCGGCCCGGCGACCCCCCCACCGAAGAGTCAGCGACAACTCTGTTCAATGGGCTCTTTTTCGACGAAAGGAAGTACGACCTCTCTCGGGTCGGTCGATTCAAGTTCAACGCCAAACTGAGCCTCCAGAAGGACCCCGAGCGGCGGACCCTCGACGTCGACGATTTCATGCACCTCGTGCGCTATCTCCTGAGGCTGCACCGCGACCTCGGCCGCGTGGACGACATCGACTCTCTGGCCAACCGCCGGGTGCGTACAGTGGGCGAGCTGATGGAAAACCAGTTCCGCATCGGTCTGGTGCGTATGGAGCGGGCGATCAAGGAAAAGATGTCGATTCATCCGGACATTGACTCGGCGATGCCGCGGGACCTGGTCAACTCGAAGCCTGTGATGGCCTCGGTGGACGAGTTCTTCGGATCCTCGCAGCTCTCCCAGTTCATGGACCAGACCAACCCGTTGTCGGAGGTGACCCACAAACGGCGTTTGTCGGCGCTCGGGCCGGGCGGCCTCTCTCGTGAACGCGCGGGGTTCGAGGTGCGCGACGTGCACTCGACCCACTACGGACGGATCTGCCCGATCGAAACGCCGGAAGGTCCCAACATCGGTCTCATTTCGTCGCTGTCGTGCTTCGCTCGGCTCAACCCGATGGGCTACATCGAATCGCCGTACAAGAAAGTCGAGAAGGGCAAGGTCCTCGACCACGTTCAGATCACTCAAGTCGGGGACAGTGGGTACCGACTCGGCGAGGTGGTCGTGCGCGAGGAATTCGAGGCGGCCAATGCCTCCATCCGCAGGTCGAGAACGAAGACGACCGAGGCCTGGGGAGAGCCGTACGCTTTCTATCTTCCTGCCTGGGAGGAGGAGAACCTCAACATCGCCCAGGCCAATGCGCGGGTCAACAAAAAGGGCGCCTTGTTGGACGACAAGATCATCGCCCGGTCCGGTGGCGAGTTCCTGGTCATCGATCGCGACCAGGTCGACTTTATCGACGTTTCCCCGCGACAGGTGGTGTCGGTCGCCGCTGCGCTGATCCCGTTCCTCGAACACGACGACGCCAACCGTGCGTTGATGGGATCGAACATGCAACGTCAGGCCGTGCCTCTGGTTCGCCCAGAGGCACCGGTGGTCGGAACCGGCATGGAGTCGGTCGTCGCCGAAGATTCGGGCGCCGTGGTTGTGTGCCGCCGCGTAGGTATTGTCGACAAGGTGGACTGCCAGCGCATCATCGTCCGGGTTGAGGACGAGGGCCAGGGCGAGTTCGGCGCCGACATCTATCAGCTCACCAAGTTCAGGCGCTCCAACCAGAACACGTCGATCAACCAGAAGCCTCTGGTCGAAGAGGGCCAGCAGGTAGTCAAAGGCCAGGTCCTCGCCGACGGACCCAACACCCAACAGGGTGAGCTCGCTCTCGGCCACAACGTGCTCGTGGCGTTCATGCCGTGGCGCGGTTACAACTTCGAAGACGCCATCGTGGTGTCGCAGGCCCTGGTCAAGGACGACAAGTACACCTCGATCCACATCGAGGAGTTCGAGACCTCGGCCCGGGACACCAAGCTCGGTCCGGAGGAGATCACCCGCGATATTCCGAATGTCTCAGAGTCGGCGCTTGCTCATCTCGACGAGGCGGGGATCATCCACGTCGGCGCGCAGGTCCGCCAGGGCTCGATTCTCGTCGGCAAGGTGACGCCGAAGGGCGAGACCCAGCTGACTCCGGAGGAGAAGCTCCTGAGAGCGATCTTCGGAGAGAAGCGGGGGACGTCCGCGACGCCTCGCTGCGGTGCCCACCGGGCATCGAGGGCGTCGTGGTCGGCGTGCAGATCTTCGCCCGCAAGGGCGTCGAGAAGGACTCGCGCCAACTCTCCATCGAAAACGACGAGATCGAGCGCATTCGCACGAACTCGGAGGACGAGAAACGGATCATCCTCGAGGTTCGAGATTCCAAGATTGAACGGCTGCTCGCTGGGGCGTCCGTGTCGGAGGACGTCGAGGTCCGCAAGGGCGGCGACGTTGTTGTCAAGAAGAACGGGAAGGTCACGGTGGACGCGCTGAGGCGTCTCAAGGTCGCCCAGATCAAGAACCTGCCGTTGAAGAAAGCGGCCCTTCTCGACAAGGTGCGTCTGATCATCCGTCAGGCGGAGTCCCAGGTTGAGGTCCTCAATCAACTCAACCAGGAGCGGATCGAACTCCTGCAAAAGGGAGACGATCTTCCGCCGGGAGTCATCAAGCAGGTCAAGGTGTTCATCGCCATGAAGCGCAAGCTCCAGGTGGGTGACAAGATGGCCGGGCGCCACGGCAACAAGGGCGTGATCTCGCAGACTCTGCCGGAAGAGGACATGCCGTTCCTGCCGGACGGGACGCCCACGGAGATCATTCTCAACCCGCTCGGAGTCCCGTCACGAATGAACGTGGGCCAGATCCTCGAAACCCACCTCGGCTGGGCCGGTCACGAGCTCGGAATGACCTTTGCAACTCCCGTCTTCGAGGGCGCCACCGAGGATGAGATCCGCGAGATGTTGGAGAAGGCGGGTCTGCCCGAGGACGGCAAGAGCCTGCTCTACGACGGAGTAACGGGTGAGGAGTTCGAGCAGCGTGTAACCGTCGGCTATATTTACATGCTCAAGCTGAGCCACCTCGTGGACGACAAGATCCACGCGCGCTCGATCGGCCCCTACTCGCTGATCACCCAGCAGCCGCTTGGCGGCAAGGCGCAGTTCGGCGGGCAGCGTCTGGGCGAGATGGAGGTGTGGGCGCTCGAAGCCTTTGGCGCGGCGCATACCCTGCAGGAACTCTTGACGGTCAAATCGGACGACGTCGAAGGCCGCGCGAAGGTTTATGAAGCGATTGTCAAGGGCCAGGTGCCCGAGGAGCCCGGATTGCCAGAGTCATTCAACGTATTGGTTCGCGAGCTGCAGGCGCTTGGTCTCGATGTCGAGCTGCTGCAGCAAGACGACGAGTAAAGAGGGGGTTGGATCATGGAGCGTTCGAGCCTGAGCGAGGTCCGTAGCTTCTTCGAGAAGCCCAAACCCCTCAACGATTTCAACGCCATTCGGTTGGGACTCGCGAGCCCGGAGAAGATCCGCTCGTGGTCCCACGGTGAGGTCATCAAACCGGAGACCATCAACTATCGGACATTCAAACCCGAGCGTGATGGCCTCTTTTGCGCCAAGATCTTCGGCCCGGTCACCGACTGGGAGTGTTTGTGCGGCAAGTACAAGCGTATGAAGTACCGCGGCGTGGTGTGCGACAAGTGCGGCGTCGAGGTCACCAAGAGCAAGGTGCGGCGCGAGCGGATGGGCCATATCGAGCTCGCAGCGCCGGTCTCTCACGTGTGGTTTTTCAAGGGTCTGCCGTCGCGAATCGGTCTGCTTTTGGATATGACCATGCGTTCGCTCGAAAGGGTGCTGTACTTCGAGGCCTATATCGTGGTGGATCCCGGCGACACCCCGCTGGAGAGCCTGCAGGTCCTGACCGAAGAAGAGTACCGTCAGGCCAAGGAGGACTATGGCGAGGCCTTTGTCGCCCAGATGGGCGCGGAGGCGGTCCGCACGCACCTCGAACGCCTCGACCTCGACGAGATGGCGGCCGAGCTGCGCATGATCATGCGCACCGAAACCGCGATCATGCGCCGCCAGAAGGCGGCCAAGAGGCTCAAGCTGATCGAGGCCCTGCGGCGTTCGGGCAACCGTCCCGAGTGGATGATCCTCGAGGTTATTCCGGTGCTGCCGCCGGAGCTGCGGCCGCTGGTGCCCCTCGATGGCGGCCGTTTTGCCACCTCGGACCTCAACGATCTCTACCGGCGGGTGATCAACCGCAACAACCGCCTCAAAAAACTCCTCGACCTGCGCGCGCCCGAGGTCATTGTCCGCAACGAGAAGCGCATGTTGCAGGAGGCTGTCGACGCGCTTTTCGACAACGGCCGCCGCGGCCGCGTCATCAAGGGCTCCAACAACCGGCCTTTGAAGTCGCTGTCGGACAATCTCAAGGGCAAACAGGGCCGGTTCCGCCAGAACCTGCTCGGCAAGCGCGTCGACTACTCGGGCCGGTCGGTGATCGTCGTTGGTCCCGATCTGAAGCTCCACCAGTGCGGACTACCGAAAAAGATGGCCCTGGAGCTGTTCAAACCGTTCGTCTACCGGGAGCTTGAAAGACTCGAACTCGCCACCACCATCAAGATGGCCAAGGAGCTCGTCGAGCTGCAGACGCCGGAGGTGTGGGACGCGCTCGAGACGGTCATCAAAGAGCACCCAGTGCTCCTCAACCGCGCGCCGACGCTCCATCGACTGGGCATTCAGGCCTTCGAGCCGGTGCTGGTTGAGGGCAAGGCCATCAAGATCCACCCTCTGGTGTGCGCGGCCTACAACGCCGACTTCGATGGCGACCAGATGGCGGTCCATGTGCCGTTGTCGCCCAAGGCGCAGCTCGAGGCCCACGTGCTCATGATGTCGGCCCGTAACATCCTGTCGCCGGCCAGCGGCCGACCTTTGGCGGTGCCCTCACAGGACATGGTCATCGGGATCTACTATCTGACCACCGAGAACTACATGGCCAAGGGCGGCAACAAGACCTTTGCCTCACCCGAGGACGTGTTTCTCGCGTACAACGCCGGCGTCGTCGGAACGCAGGCGCCGATCCAGCTGCGGTTTTCGGGACGACTGATCGACCTCGTGGCGCAGGGCAGCAGCCAGGACATGCTGCACGCCGACATGATCGAGGTCGAAAACATGCTCCTCGAGACCACCGTCGGGCGGGTGCTCTTCGAACATGCGGCTGCCCGAAGAAATGCCGTTCATCAACGGTCAGTTGCGCAAAAAGGGCCTGCAGAACCTGGTCGCCTTCTCGTTCATGAAAGCGGCCACGAGCCCACCGTCATCCTGCTCGACAACCTCAAGGAAATCGGTTTTGAGTACGCCACCCGGTCCGGGCTCTCGCTGTCATCGAGCGACATGGTGATTCCCGAGACCAAGGCGGCCAAGCTCGACGCTGCCTACGAAGAAGTCGACCAGGTGGAGGATCAGCGGCGCAAGGGTCTGATCACCGCCGGTGAGCGACACAACAAGATCATCGACATCTGGCACCGCGTGACCGAGACGGTGGCCAAGGAAATGTTCAACCAGATGTCGTCGGTGGACGTCGAAACCGGCGAGTTCAACCCGATCTTCATGATGGCCGATTCCGGCGCCCGCGGATCCCGCGAGCAGGTGCGGCAGCTTGCCGGCATGCGCGGACTGATGGCCAAGCCTTCCGGCGAGATCATGGAAACGCCCATTACCGCCAACTTCCGCGAGGGCCTGTCGGTGTTGCAGTACTTCATCTCCACTCACGGTGCGCGCAAGGGCCTCGCGGACACCGCCCTCAAGACCGCCGACTCGGGCTACCTGACCCGGCGGCTGGTGGACGTGTCACAGGACGTGATCGTGGTCGAGCACGACTGCGGCACCGAGAACGGCATCGAGGTGTCGGCCATCACCGAGGGCGGCGAAATCCTCGAGCAGCTTCGGACCGCGTTGTCGGCCGGGCGACCGCGGAAGACGTCTACGACCCCATCGAGGACACCCTGATCTGCACGGTAAACACCGAGGTCACGGAGTTCGTCGCCAGCCAGATTCAGGAGGCGGGCATCGAGCGGGTTCGGATCCGCTCCGCGCTCACCTGTGAGACTGAGCGGGGGGTCTGCCAGCTGTGCTACGGCCGCATGCTCGCGAGCGGGCGTATGGTCGAAATCGGAGAGGCGGTCGGCATCATTGCCGCCCAGTCCATCGGCGAACCAGGCACGCAGCTCACCATGCGGACCTTCCACTACGGTGGTACGGCGACCCGCGGCACCGAGTCCTCGCACCACGTGGCCAACCACGCCGGCAAGATCAAATACCTCAACATCGCTGCGGTCGAGAACAATGACGGCGAGACCGTCGCCATCTCGCGGACCGGCAAGCTGGTGATTCACGACGAACGGCAGCGCGAAAAGGAGCGTTATTCAGTGGCCTATGGTTCGCACCTGTTGGTCGAGGACGGCCAAGAGGTCCAGCCGGGGACGCCTCTCGTCGAGTGGGACCCATTCACCTCGGCGATCCTGACCGCGATCGCCGGCAAGGTCAGGTTCCACGACCTCGTCGAGGGTGAAAACGTCCGCGAGGAGATCGACAAGCTCACCGGTCACGCCCACAAGATCGTGATCGAGCCGCTCGGCTCGGGCAAACGGATCCCGACCCTCGAACTGGTCGGAAAGGGCCGCAACAAGGAAACCCGGCGGTACCAGTTGCCGATCGGGTCCGACCTCGCGGTGGCCGAGGGCGACGATCTGGCGCCGGGCGACGTGCTCGCGAAGATTCCGCGCGAGATGTCCAAAACCAAAGACATCACCGGCGGTCTGCCGCGCGTGGTCGAACTGTTCGAGGCCCGCAAGCCCAAGGACCCGGCGGTGGTTTCGGAAATTGACGGGCGTATCCGCATCACCGAGCCGGTGCGCGGACAACGGCGAATTGTGGTTGAGGGCGAGGGTGACGAGTCCCGCGAGTACTCGATCCCACGCTACGCTCACGTGTCGGTTCAGGAGGACGAGTTCATCCAGGCTGGCGATCCCATCACCGAGGGCGCGGTCAACCCGCACGACATCCTGTCGATTCTCGGCGAAAAGGAGATATGGGGCCAAGAGCGATGTCTTCCGGTCGCCGAGAAGTAGAGCCTTTTCAATGGCTTCGAATCCGGCCGCCCGTATGGGCGGTTGCCT
>CAVPHD010000006.1:0-198910 GCA_963704165.1 uncultured delta proteobacterium
CGAAGACGAGTTCGAGCTTGAGATGCCGCTCTTCCTCGCCGATGGACTGACGCCCGGACGCGTCGTGCTCGGGCTCACGTCCCAGTCCCTCGAAGCGGCGATCCACGAGGCGTTCTCGCGCGTGCCCACCGCGGAGCTGCCCGTCCCGGCGCAGCGGATCGCGAACGCGATCGTCGAACGCGAGCGCGGCATGCCGACGCTTCTCGCTCGCGGACTCGCCGCTCCGCACGCGCGCCTCGACGACGTCCGGAACTTCCTCCTCGTCTTCGCGCGCTCCGACATCGGCATTCCCGTGCCCGGCCGCGACGAGCCCGCCCACCTGCTCTTCCTGATGGTGACCCCGGGCCGCGACCCGCGCGTGCAACTCCGAATGCTCGCCCGCGTCGCCGGCCTGCTCGACAGCGACTACGTCGTCGATCGCCTGCGCGAGGCCGAGACCCCCGAGCAAGTGGTCGAAGTCCTGCGCGCGGCGGATCCGGGAGCGCTCGGATAGATCCCCGAACGGCTCGTTACGGCTTACACGGACCGAGCTTCTTTCCGCTCATCACGAAGGTCATCTTCCCTTCTTCGGACTGCAGCGTGTATTTCGCGTCGAGTCGATCCGCGGTTCGCGTCGTGGTCCCGCTGCCCTCCATCGGCTCGGGTGGACCACAGCGGACCTTGAAGCTCGTCGTGTCGCCCTTCACCTCGACCTCGCTGAACGTGCAGTTCGCGTCCACCGGCGGCGTTCGTTCCTGCGTCGGCTTCTCGCAGCGGGTGGTCGGCGGGATGGGCATCTTCATGCCCATCATCTCCATGCTGCCCTGGTACTCCCATTGCTCATCCGCGGGATCCGCCGCGAGGGAATTCGCGTTCATCCCCGCGCTCGCGAGCAGAACCACCGTGATACCGATGAACCGGGTCCAAGCCATGGGATCTCTCCTCCTGATGTGGGGCGGAGTGTTCGGAACTCCTCGGAGGCGAGCAACTCCCGCGGTTGAACCGCGGGGACCCACGCTGTAGAAGGGACGGCGCGAGCTCCCCGACCGCAGAGGCAGGGTCCATTCATGGCGCGAGCGTCCCGAAGCCAGAGCTTCCACCCCGACGGATCTCGGACCGTCGTGCTGCCGACGGGCCAGATCGCGCACCGTGAACACGCCGAGCAGTCCGCGTTGCTCGAGAAGAAGTTCTACGCGGTCCGACCCGGCGTCTGGTGCTTCGTCGGCAATGGCCTGTCGAACCAGTCTTTCGTCGAGGGGCCCGAGGGCATCATCGCGATCGACACGGGCGAATCCGTCGAGGAGATGGCCTCCGCGCTCCGTGAGCTCAGGGCGCACACGGCCGCCCCGATCGCCGCGGTCCTGTACACGCACTTCCATTACGTCGCGGGCACCCGAGCCGTCCTCGACGAAGCTGCGGGACGGGAGGTCCCCGTCTACGGTCACGCGAAGATCGGCGCGAATCGGCTGCGCGCGGCAACCGAGATCGCGCCCGCCTACGGTCGCGGCGTGGTGGAGCAGTTCGGATTGGCACTTCCGCTGACCGGACCCGATGGCCTCGTCAACGTCGGACTCGGGTTCCATTTCCGAAACCCCGAGCACGCGCCGTTCACGCCCGGGTACGTGCCACCGACGAACGTGTTCCACGAGCCATGCGAGATCCGAGCCGCTGGACTGACGGTCCGGGTCACGCCCGCGCCGTCCGATGCCGACGATTCGGTGACGTTCTGGTTCCCGGAGCTC
Source organism: uncultured delta proteobacterium (assembly GCA_963704165.1). Taxonomy (GTDB): domain Bacteria; phylum Myxococcota_A; class UBA9160; order SZUA-336; family SZUA-336; genus VGRW01. The sequence continues at coordinate 1,722 of CAVPHD010000006.1, forward strand.
GCGACCGCCGTCAACAACCTGGTCTGGCCGACGCTCTTCAACATCTTCGCGATTCGCGGCGAGGAGTACCGTGATCCGCGGGTTCTGCTCGCGGGACTCGATCACCTTCTCTCGCTCCGAGCGGAGCACCTGGTGGGAACGCACGGGCCGCCGCTTCGCGGGCGTTCGGAGATCCACGAACGCGTCACGCGGTATCGGGACGCGATTCAGTTCATCTGGGACCAGACCGTGCGCGGCGCCAACCGCGGACTCACGAGCGCCGAGCTCGCGCACGAGGTCGCGCTCCCCGCGACCTGCGGTGCGGACCCCCTGACGCGACAGCTCTACGGCGTGACCGAGCACCACGCCCGCCAGATCCGATCCGGCCTGTTCGGCTTCTTCGACGGGGATCCGGCGAATCTCTTCCCGCTGCCACCCGACGAGAGAGCGTCGCGATTGATCACGGGGTTCGGCGGTCGCGAATCGGTGCGCGAGCAATCGCGCACGGCGCTCGCGCGTGACGACCTTCGCTGGGCGATCGAAACCGCTTCCTGGCTGGTCGCGAGCCCGGGCGCCGATTCGCGCGACCGCGAGCTTCTGGCCGAAGCGCTGCGCAAGGTGGCGCAGCGCACGACGGCCGCCAACATCCGCAGCTGGTGTCTGACCCGCGCCCGAGTGCTCGAAGGCGAAGTGGACGGCGACCGCTTCCGGGTGCACCGCTTTCATCGCTCCCAGATCCTCGCGTCGCCGCCCGAGCTCTCCGTGCGTGTGCTTCGCGTGATGCTCGACCCCGACCCGGCCGTCGGACTCGACGTGCACATCGGATGGAACTTCGACGGGTGTCGGACCGGGCTGCACCTTCGAAACTGCATCGCCTGCCCGACCGATGGCGCCGACGCCGAAATCGAGATCCGCTGCACGCTCGGCGACTGGGCGGACGTGCTGACGGGCCAGGTCACGCTCTCGGCGGCGCTCGAGAGTCAACGGTTGGGTGTCCGCGGCGACCGAGAGAGACTGCGCACTGCCCTCGCCTGCTTCGATCTGGAATCACTGAAGTCGTGAGCGGAGCGGGAGCCCCTATCCCGCGCGGTCCCAGAGCAGCCCGAGGATCGCGACGACGAGGAGAGCCGTTCCGAGCTTCTCGCGCCGGCTCGGATGCTGGCCGAGCCCGACGATCGCGACGCCGTAGCCGAAGAGCACCTCGACGAGGCCGAGCATGCGCACGTGGGCCGCGGACTCGATCGTCATCGCGGTGAACCAGCACGCCGAGGCCGCGGCGCCGCTGAGGCCGGGCAGGAGCGACCGCTTCCACTCGCGCATCACCGCGCCGATCTGCCCCGGCTCACGACCGACGAGATAGAGCGAGATCAGAACGCTCTGGATCGCGAGCGTGACGGCGAGCGTAGCCGCGGCAGACACGGCGAACGGCAGGCCGAGCGAGAGCGATGCGGCGCGAAAGCCGACCGCCGCGATGGCAAAGCAGCCGCCCGTCGCCAGGCCGAGCAACGCCGGTCGCCCCGCGAGGCTCGCGAGCGCGTTGCGAAAGCCGAGCGCGCCCGCGTCACGCGCGAGAAGGACGAGACCGACGGTCGCGATCGCGATCGCGACCCCCGCCCACACCGTGATCGCGTCGCCCAGCACGATCAGCCCGAAGAGCGCGACCTGCAGGACCTCGGACTTCGAGAATGCGATGCCCGCCGAGAAGTTCCGGAGCTGGAAGAGATGGAGCAGGCAGGCCGTCCCGACGATCTGCGCGACACCGCCGAGCGTCGCCCAGGCGAAGAACTCCGGGTCGGGCGACGGCACGGGTGTCTTCGAGAGGCCGAACACGGCCAGCGCGTAGAGCACCGCGAACGGAAACCCGAACAGAAACCGCGTGGCCGTCGCGCCGAGCGGCGAGAGCGCGCCGGTGAGTCCCCGTTGGAAGGCGTTTCGCGCGGTCTGCAGCGCGGCGGCGGCGAGCGTGATCGGAATCCAGAGCACCACGGCCTCCGACGCCAGGTATGAGAGCCGTCGGGTTCCGGACGGATCAGGTCTTCATGCGCATCGGGCCCATGTAGTCGCGTTTTCCGAGCTTCACGCCCTTCATTCTCAGGATGTCGTACGCCGTGGTCGCGTGGAAGTACAGGTTCGGCAGCGAGAACGACATCAAGAAGCCCTCGGCGGTGAACGGGATCTTGAAGTCGCCGAGCTGGAATACGACGTCCTTGCCCTGCAGCGCGTCGATCTCGTCACGCGAGAGCTTTCCCAGCGCCGAACTCGTGTCGGCAACCAGTTGCTGGAGCCCTGCGTAGTCCTGGTTCATCGCGCCCGCGGGCGGCTTGAACACGCCGGCCCTCACGCCCTCGATCGCGCCCATCGTGTGGTGCGCCACCGACACGATCTGGAATCGGAACGGCAGCATGTCGGCGTAGAGCCGTGTCTCGACGATCTCGTCGAGCGCGATGCCGTTCGCCTGAGCGTGCGCCTTTCCCTTCTCGAGGACGCCCGCGACGCCTCCGAGCGCCTGCAGATACGAAGCTACGCTGACGTCGTAAAGCGGAATTCCCATGATCCGTCCTCCCGAAAACTGGATTCAGGCCGACGCGCCGGGCCGGCTCTTCAGCATCATCGCCTGACGCTTGCAGATCGCGACGACTTCGCCGCGCTGGTTCACGCCTTTGTGCTCGAACGTGACGATTCCCCACTCGGGCCGCGACTTCGATTCCCGCTTCTCGAGGACGGTGGTGATCGCCGTGATCGTGTCGCCGAGGAAGACGGGCTTGGGGAACTCGACCTTCTCCATGCCGAGATTCCCGACCGTGGTGCCGAGGGTGGTCTCGCCGACCGAGAGCCCGATCACGAGGCCGAGCGTGAAGATCGAGTTCACCAGGATCTTTCCGAAGTGACTCGTCTTGGCGAACTCGGCGTCGACGTGGAGCGGCTGCGGGTTCATGGTGAGCGTCGAGAAGAGCAGATTGTCGGTCTCCGTCACGGTACGCGACGGCTGGTGCGTGAAGATCTGGCCGACCCGGAACTCGTCGAACGTGAGCCCGGGCATCAGGTCTTTCCGACCGGATCTTCGAGCGGGATCGAGAGACCGCCGGCGCTCCCGGCCTTCTCCCGGTCGGGCACCTGCTGCTGGACGATCTGCCGTCCGAGCGCGTGCATGACCGGGATCTCGTCGTCGCGAAGCTCGCGCATGCGCTGCTTGCGCTTCATCGCCTGCTCGATGTACGGCGCGAGCTCCGCCTGCTTTCGGCGTTCTCGTTCGCCGTCGCCGTCGTGGAATTCACGCATGACCTCGCCCGCGAAGAGCTCGAGCGACTCGCAGATGTGCTCGTGGCGGTTCTTGCCGCCCTGCTGGATGAACGATGACCTGATCGACGCCCGCGTCGGCGAATCCGCGCAGGTGCGCGCGCAGCTGCGCCGGCGTGCCGATGCCGCGGTTCGCGCCGCTCGAAGGCAGTGCGGAGCGCGCCTTCTCGAAGCGCTCCCAGATGTTCGTCCGGCCCGGCGTGTGCTCGCCGAAGATGTAGTGATGGCCGAGCGCGTAGCCGAAGAAGTGGAAGCCATCGAGGCCGCGCCGGATCGCCTCCTGCTCGTCGGGGTGACAGGAGAAGCCGGTCACCATGGCGATGTTCGGGTTCACGGCGTGCCCGATCGGCATGCACTCCGTCTTCAGGATCCGGTAGTAGTCGTCGACCCACTGCCTGGCCTCGCTCGGGTCGACGAACGCGAACGTCAGCGCGCCGATGCCGAGCTTCGCCGCGAGCTTGATCGTCTCGCGGTTGCAGCACGCCACCCAGATCGGCGGGTGCGGCTTCTGCACCGGCTTGGGTACGACGTTGCGGCACGGCATCGAGAAGTACTTGCCCTCGTAACCGGGGTACGGGTCCATCGCCATCATGTTGGCGATCTGCTCGACGGCCTCGCGCCACTGATCGCGCTTCTCCGCGACGGGAACGTCGAAGCCGTCGAGCTCCGCGATCGAGCTCGACTCGCCGGTGCCGAAGTCGACGCGCCCGTTCGAGACGAGATCGAGCGTGGCGATGCGCTCGGCGATTCGCGCCGGGTGGTTGTAGCCCGGCGGGCATCAGCACGATGCCGTGGCCGAGCCGGATGCGCTTGGTGCGCTGGCTGCACGCAGCGAGGAAGACCTCGGGCGCGGACGAGTGCGAGTACTCCTCGAGGAAGTGGTGCTCGACCTCCCAGGCGTAGTCGATGCCGAGCTGGTCGGCGAGCTCGACCTGGTCGAGCGCTTCCTGGAAGAGGCGCTGCTCCGCGCCCTCGGTCCACGGCCGCGGAAGCTGGTGCTCGTAGAAGATCCCGAACTTCATTTCAGATCCGTCAGAATTCCCTCGGCGCGGCTGACTTCGAACTTGCCCGGCGCTTCGACGTGAAGCGTCTTCACGACTCCGTCTTCGACGAGCGCGGAGAAGCGCTGGCCGCGAATGCCCATGCCGAAGCCCGAGCCGTCGAACTCGAGCCCGAGCGCACGAGAGAACTCCGCGTTTCCGTCGGCGAGAAGCGTGACCTTGTTCCCGACGTTGCGGTCCCGGCCCCAGGATTCCATCACGAACGCATCGTTGACGGAGATGCAGACGATCTCCGACACGCCCTTCGCCTTGATCTCGTCCGACTTCTCGACGAATCCCGGCAGGTGCTTCGCCGAGCAGGTCGGCGTGAACGCGCCGGGCACCGAGAAGAGCACGACCTTCCGGCCCTTGAAGAACTCCGCGGTGTCGATGTCCTTCAGGCCCTCGGCCGTCAGTCGTTTCAGCGTCGCCTTGGGAATGCGGTCGCCAACCTTGATCGCCATGGGGAGTTCTCCTCGGTACGGGTTGGCCTGATTATGCGTGGTAGAATCCGCGCGCCGCAAGGAGATGCTCGTATGCGCAGCCCCCGGAATTTCTTCACGCCGAAGGCGATCGGTGCTCCCGCCCCCGTACGCGAGGTTCCGGTGCGTCCGTCGCGCATGATCCACTTCTTCGACCCGAGCAATCCACGCATGGCGTCGAAGGTGCCCGACATCGCGAAGCAGGTGGACATCCTGCTCGGCAACCTCGAGGACGCGATTCCGACCGAGCGCAAGCTCGACGCGCGTGAGGGCCTGATCAAGATCGCGCGCGACGTCGACTTCGGAGAGACGCAGCTCTGGACGCGGATCAACTCGCTCGACAGTCCGTGGATGCTGGACGACCTGATCCGACTCGTCGGTGAGATCGGCGACAAGCTCGACGTAATCATGGTGCCGAAGGTCGAAGGCGCCTGGGACATCCACTACGTCGATCAGCTGCTCGCGCAGCTCGAGGCGAAGGCGGGGCTCAAGAAGCCCCTGCTCGTGCACGCGATCCTCGAGACGGCGCTCGGCGTCGCGAACGTCGAAGAGATCGCCGCCGCCTCACCGCGAATGCAGGGCATGAGTCTGGGGCCGGCCGACCTCGCCGCCTCGCGGCGAATGAAGACGACACGCGTCGGCGGCGGTCACCCGGGTTATCTCGTGCGCACCGACCCCGATCCGGGAAACGCGGATTCGCCCCGCACGACCGCGCAACAGGACCTCTGGCACTACACCATGGGGCGTATGGTCGACGCCTGCGCCGCGACCGGCGCCCTGCCCTTCTACGGACCGTTCGGCGCGATCGACGACCCGGTCGGCTGCGAAGACCAGTTCCGCAATGCCTTCCTGATGGGCTGCGTCGGCGCCTGGTCTCTCCATCCGAGCCAGATCGCGATCGCCAAGCGCGTCTTCAGCCCGCCGCCCGACGAGGTGCTCTGGGCCAAGCGCGTGATCGCCGCCATGCCCGACGGCAGCGGCACGGTGATGCTCGAGGGCAAGATGCAGGACGACGCGACCTTCAAGCAGTGCAAGGTCATGGTGACGCTGGCGGAGTTGATCGCCTCGCGCGATTCGGATCTGAAGAAGCTCTACGAGCTTTGAGCGGCGCGCCCGAGTGGTTCCGACGCGCTCTGGCGCAGAAGCCCGAAGACCTCCGCGTCGAGGTCGAAGGCTGCGAGATCCACTACCTGCGCTGGGGCGAGCAAGACAAGCCCGGGATCGTGCTCGTCCACGGCGGTGCGGCACACGCCCACTGGTGGAGCTTCATCGCGCCGCTGCTCTCGTCCCAGTACCACGTCGTCGCGCTCGATCTCTCCGGGCACGGTGACAGCGGCCGAAGGCCCGAGTACCGGCGAGAGGTCTGGGCCGAAGAGGTCATGGCCGTCGCGCGCCACGCGGGCATCGTCGGCGCACCGCTGCTGGTCGGACACAGCATGGGAGGGATCGTCTGCATCGCGGCGGCCGCGCGCTTCGGCGATCGACTCGCCGGCGCGATCATCGTGGATTCGCCGGTGCGGAGGCCCGATCCCGAATCCGAGGAGGGCACCCGCGGTCGCGCCTTCCGAAACCCGAAGACGTACTCGGACTTCGAGACCGCGGTGCGGAAGTTCCGGCTGATTCCGCCGCAGCCGTGCGAGAACGACTGGATCGTCGATCACGTCGCGCGGCACTCGCTCCACCGGACGGCCGACGGCTGGACCTGGAAGTTCGACCCGGTGGTCTTCCGCCGCGCATCGCCGGAGTCGATCCAGGAGAACCTCGCGCAGGTGCGCTGTCGCGTCGCGGTGCTTCGCGGCGAACTCTCGTTCCTCGTCACACCCGACGTCGCCGACTACATGTACGAGCTTCTCGATCGCAACGCCCCGGTGGTCGAGATCCCGCAGGCGCACCACCATCTGCTTCTCGACCAGCCGCTCGCCTTCGTCTCGGCCCTTCGCGCGATCCTCGCCGATTGGGAGCACTCGCTGCCGCGACGGCCGCGGCCGTGAGATACTGAACCCGCCTCGACGCACGGGAGAACGCTGCATGTCGCTTCAAGGTCGTGTCGCTCTGGTCACCGGTGGCAGCCGGGGAATCGGTCGTGGGATCGCGCTCGGACTCGCCGAGGACGGCGCGGACATCGCCGTGAACTACCGGAAGGACGAGGCCGCGGCCAAGGAGACCGTCGCCGCGATCGAAGCGCTCGGCCGGCGCGCACGCGCGTACGCGGGCTCGGTCGACAGCTACGACGACTGCAAGGCGCTCGTCGACGCCACGATCCGCGACTTCGGCTTCGTCGACATCCTGGTCAACAACGCCGGCATCGCGAGCCGTGGGAACAGCGTGAAGAACACCGACCCGCTCGAGTTCGAGCGTGTGGTCCGCACCCACACCTTCGGGCCCTTCTACCTCTCGCAGCTCGCGATCCCGAGCATGCGCACGCGGCCGCGCGGCGACATCGTGATGATCTCGTCGGTGGCGACGCTCGGCATGGCCGGCGGCGGCTCGCCGTACAACGTGGGCAAGGCGGGAATGGAGGCGCTCGCGCTCACGCTCGCAAGGGAAGAGAAGAAGCACGGAATCCACGTGAACATCGTCGCGCCGGGCCTGGTCGAGACCGACATGGGCGTGCGCCTGGCGAAGGCGACGATGGGCGTGAAGGACATCCGCCAGCTCGACGCGGCCATGCCGTTCGGCCGGGTCTGCCAGCCGGACGACATCGCGAACGCCGTACGCTTCCTGGTGTCGGAGCGCGCGAGCTACATCACCGGCGAGAAGATCAACGTGTATGGCGGCGGATCGGCCTGAGACGGCGATCCGTCTTCAGTCGCCGATGCGCTTCCAGCTCGCGCGCCAGACGCAGACCGGATCGGACGTCGTGGTGCAGCCGAGCTTCTCGACCGTGATGTCGTCGGCGTCGTTCAGCCCGATCGTTCCCCGGATGTAGCCCTGGATCAAGAGACAGAGCTCGCGCCTGGGGCTCTTGAATTCCTGGAGTTCCACGCGCGCGCGCCCCGGCGCCTCCGTGATCCGTTGCATGCGCCCGGCGTCGAATTGCGTCGACCAGAGCGCGAAGACGCGGCTCGTCGATCCGATCCCGCGAAGCAGGTCACCGTAGAACTCCGCGTGTGCACGCGCGGCGAACTCGCCCATGAATTCGAAGGCCGCGTCGCGCCCGGTGCCGAGCAGGTCGGCACACACGGCGACGAGGTCCAAGAGGTCCGCGAGCGGATACCACGCCGAGCTCTTGATCGTCTCGTCGAGGTAGTGCTGATGCTCGGGTGCGAGGAACTTGATCGCCTCGCCGCGTCGAGAACGCAGGAACTTCACGGCACCCAGGAGCGTCGATCCCTTCACGCGTCCCATCTCACCCCTCTTCGCTCTTCCACGAACCTCGCCAGGCACAGCGGTCGTCGCCGCGGAGGCGACATCCGATCTTCTCGATCGCGAGGTTCTGGATTCCGTTCATCAAGAGAACTCCGCGGAAGTAGCCCTGCGTCAGCAGGCACATCTCGTGGGAGGGATCCTCGTAGCCGACGATCTCCATCCGTACGGTCGACCGCGTCTCCTCGGTCATCCGCAGCTCGCCGGTGTCGTGCTGCGTCGACCAGAGCGCGAATGCGCGGCTCGTCGAGGAGCCGTCCAGAAGGCCGCCGTAGACCTCGGCGTGCCCTCGCGCGCTCGCTTCGCCCATGGCCTCGAGCACGCGGTCGGTCGGTCCCGGCATGAGCCGTGCGGTCGCGCGGATCAACTCGAGCATGTCGCGCTCGGGGTACCAGATCGACATGCGGATGTGTTCGTCGAGGTAGGCGTGCAGCGCCGGAGGCAGCGCCACGAGCGCTTCGGCGCGGTGTTTCCGCAGGTACTTGACCGCCCCGACGAACGCCGTCCCCTTGGCTTTGCCCATCTCTAGGCCTCGCTCTTGGCGCGCAGGTAGCGCGCGAGGAGCGCGAAGAATCTCTCTCTCTCCACCGGCTTGGTCGCGAAGTCGTCGCAGCCGGCGGAGACGCAGCGGCCGCGCTCGGAATGCATCGCGTGCGCGGTCAACGCGACGATCGATCCGGTGTAGCCGCGACTTCGGAGCAGACGCGTCGCGGTGTAGCCGTCCATGACGGGCATCTGCATGTCCATCAGGATCAGATCGAACGGCGTCCCCGCCTCGCGCGCGAGCAGCGCCCGCTCGACACCCTCTTCACCGTTCTCACAGATCGAGATCTCGAGCCCGAGCTTGGCCAGCAAGAGGCGAATCAGGCGTTGGTTGTCCACGCCGTCCTCGACGAGCAGCACCCGCCCCGACAGCCGGGGCACCGGTTCGCGTTCGTTTCCGGTGCGCGGCGTGTCCACGAGCTCCTCCGAGACGTGTACGCGCTCGACACCTTCGAGCGGGCCGGTCGGGAGCGAGACGCGGACGGTGGTGCCCCGCCCGGTCTCGCTCTGGAATTCGATCGATCCATCCATCAGCTCGCAGAGGTGCTTCGAGATCGCGAGCCCGAGGCCGGTTCCACCGTAGCGGCGCGTCGTCGAGCCGTCGGCCTGGCGAAAGGGAAGAAACAGCCGTCCTCGCTCGTCGTCTGCAATCCCGATCCCCGTGTCGGCCACCTCGAATACGATCCGGCTCGAAACGCCGTCGTCGTGGAACGACGTGCGAAGTCGCACCGAACCCGTGGACGTGAACTTGATCCCGTTTCCGACCAGATTGATCAGCACCTGTCGCATGCGCGTCGGATCGCCCTCGATGCTCACGGGCAGCTCGGACCCGAACTCGAGTCGGAACGAGATCCCCTTCGCTTCCGAACGCACGCGCATCAGCCGCGCGACGTCGCGAACGATCGCGATCGGCGAGTACGCGACGCGCTCGACCTCGAGCCGACCCGATTCGATCTTCGACAGATCGAGGATGTCGTTCAGGAGCGTGAGCAGGTAATCGCCGTTGCGCTGGATCGTGCGCAGTGCGTCGACGGTCGCGCGCGGCGCTGCAACGTTCGCGGCCTCGTCGAGCAACTCTTCGGTGAAGCCGAGGATCGCCGTCATCGGCGTTCGGATCTCGTGGCTGACGTTCGCGAGGAACTCGCTCTTCACGCGCGTCGCCTGCTCGGCGTGCAGCATCGCCTCGCGCAGCGCGGAGTTCGCCTCTTCGAGAAGCTCGATGCGATTCTGGTCGGAGCGAAGCTTCCTGCGCTCCGTGGCGTCGCGCACGACGAGCGCGAATCTCCCGTCCTGCGTGGCCCCGAGCCGGTACAAGGTCGCGAGGCCTGCGAATGCGCCACCGTCGTGCCGCGCGAGCTTGAACTCCCGCTCGCGGTCCGGCCGCACGTCGGCCGGGGCCGAGCGGCTCTCGGTGAGCATGCTCTGCCAGGTCTCGGCGAACCCCGGCGCGATGAGTGCATCGATCGAGCTGCCCTCGACGATCTCGGAGCGGTGCCCGAGTCGCCGCTCGACTGCGGCGTTCACGCCGATGATCCGAAGCTCGCCATCGAGGGTGATGACGAGGTCGGAAACCAGCGACAGGAGCGTCACCTCGGCGCGCGCCAAGCTCATACCCAAGTCCCATCGTCCGCGGACTCCGGTGTCTGAATCCAGCGAGCGTCGGTATGCTACCCGCGGCCGTCGGGGCCGGGGGGCATCGGGTGGAGCGCGAGGCGGGCAGGCCGGTCGGTGCGGAGCGCTCCCGGTTCGAGATCGTGCGCGAGCGCGCCGGACTCGCGCTCGCGCCGATCGTGTTCACGGCGCTCTGGCTCGCACCGCTCGATCTTTCGCTCGAGGCTCATCGACTGGCGGCGATCATGGGCACGGTCGTCGTTCTCTGGGTCACGGAAGCGATCCCGATGGCGATGACGGCGTTTCTCGGCGTCGCCTTCGCGGTCGTGCTCGGGGTCGCGCCGGCCAGCGTCGCCTTCGCGCCGTTCGCCGACCCGCTGATCTTCCTGTTCATCGGGACGTTCATGCTGGCGCAGGCGATCTTCTTCCACGGCCTCGATCGCCGCTTCGCGTTCGCGATCCTGTCACTCCCCGGTGTCGGCGAGAGCCCGGGGCGCGTGCTGGTCGCCTATGCCGGCGTCGCCTGCGCGCTCTCGATGTGGATCAGCAACACCGCGACGGTCGCGATGATGTTTCCGATCGGCGTCTCGCTGCTCGGCGCGCTCGAAAGCCGTTCCGGCGGCCGCCTGCCGGCGCAGTTCGGCACGGTGCTTCTGCTCTCGAACGCGCTGGCCGCATCGATCGGCGGACTCGCGACGCCGGTCGGCACGCCGCCGAACCTGATCGGACTCGGCTTCATCCGGCGCGAGCTGGGCGTCGATCTGCCCTTCTTCACCTGGATGGCGCTCGGCCTTCCGATCGCCTTGCTCCTGCTCTCGTGGGCGCTCTTCGATCTCTCGCGCTCGGGCGCCCCGCGCGGCCTGCGACTGACCGGCGCGAGCGAGGTCATCCGGCGCGAACGCGAGGCGCTCGGACCGTGGTCGCGCGGCGAGCGGAACACGCTCGCCGCGTTCGCGATCACCGTCTTCCTCTGGGTGCTGCCGGGCGCGGTCGCGCTGATCGCCGGGCAGGACACCCCCGCGTACTCGTTTCTGATCCAGCATCTGCCCGAGGGCGTGGTCGCACTGCTCGGCGCGGGACTTCTCTTCGTCCTGCCGACGGACGTCCGGCGAAGCGAGTTCACCCTGCCCTGGAACGAGGCGCTGAAGATCGACTGGTGGATCGTCTTCCTCTACGGCGGCGGGATCGCGCTCGGCACGCTCGCGTTCAAGACCGGACTCGCCGAGGCCCTCGGGCGATCGCTCACCGATCTGCTCGGCGTGCAGTCCGCGTTCGGCCTGATCGCGCTCTCGACCGCGTTCGCGACCGTGCTCTCGGAAACGACGAGCAACACGGCATCCGCGAACATGGTGGTGCCGGTCGTGATCGCGTTCGCCCACTCCGCCGGAATCGACCCGCTTCTGCCCGCCGTGGCCGCGACGCTCGGTGCGTCGCTCGGCTTCATGCTGCCGGTCTCGACGCCCTGCAACGCGATCGTCTACGGCTCGGGGCGAGTTCCGCTTGGGCGCATGATCCGACACGGGATCGTCTTGGACGTCGCCGGGATCGTCGTGATCGTCGCCGTCGTCAGCACGCTCGGTCCGTTCATCCTCGGTCGCTAGGTCACGCGCATGCCGCGGGCCATCACGAGCTTCCCGGAGCGGACGAGATCGCCGAGCTTGAACGGGCGCAGGAGATCGATGAACGCGTCGAGCTTCTCGCTCGGACCGTGCACCTGCAGGATCAGGGACTCCGAGCCGTAGTCCACGACCTTGGCCTTGAAGTGCTCGGCGATCTGCAGGATCTCGGTCCGGCGGTCGAGCGGCGCGAAGAGCTTCAGGAGCGCGATCTCCGTCTCGTAGCTCTCGTCGCCGGTGTGGTCGATCGCGTGCACGACGTCGACGAGCTTCGCGAGCTGCTTGATGATCTGTTCGAGATCCGCGCCATTGCCCGAACAGGCGATCGTCATTCGCGAGAAGCGGCCCTCCGCTCCGGCGGACACGACGAGGCTCTCGATGTTGAACCCGCGCCGCGAGAACACCAACGCGACGCGGACGAGCACGCCGGGCTTGTTGTTGACGAAGAGCGAAATCGTGTGCAGGGGCGCCTTCGGCACGGTCTCGATCGGCGCAACGACGGCGGCGGTGGACATCTCAGGTGCTCCCGGACGGCTTCTCGAGCCGGTGTTTGGGCTTCTCGATCAGCATCTCCGAGAGCGACGCGCCGGCCGGGATCATCGGGAAGACGTTGTCCTCCTTCGCCACCTCGGCGACGACGATGCAGGGACCCGCGTCCCACGCATGCGCCTCGCGCAGGATGCGGTTCACATCGGCGGAGCGCCGGATGCGAAGACCCTTCGCGCCGTAGGCCTGCGCGAGCTTGACGAAGTCGGGATTGCCCTCGAGATCCGCGCCCGAGAGACGGTTGTCGTAGAACATCTCCTGCCACTGCCGGATCATTCCCAGGTAGTTGTTGTTGATGATCAGGCACTTCACCGGGAGCTTGTTCACGCACGCCGTCGCGAGCTCCGGGCAGGTCATCTGGAATCCGCCGTCACCGACGACCGCCCAAACCTTCTTGTTCGGGTGGGCGAACTGCGCGCCGATCGCGGCGGGAAAGCCGAATCCCATGGTTCCCGCGCCGCCGCTCGAGATCCAGGAGCGGTTGCTTCGCGTCAGGCAGAACTGCGCGGCCCACATCTGGTGCTGTCCGACGTCGGTGGTGATGATCGCGCGGCCCGCGGTGATCTCGTTCAGCCGGTCGAGCACATGCTGGGCGCGCAGCCCCCCCTGCTTCGGGTATTTCAGCGGGTACTGCCTTCGCCAGCGCGCGATCTGCGCCAGCCACTCCGCGGTGTCGGCCAGCTCGACCTGCGGCACGAGATCTTCGATCACGAGCCGCGCATCACCGAGAATCGCGACGTCGGGGGTGATGATCTTGGCGAACTCGGCCGGGTCGATGTCGACGTGGATCTTGACGGCACGTCGGCAGAAATCGGACAGGCGCCCGGTGATGCGGTCGTCCCAGCGGCCGCCGATCGACATGATCAGATCGCAATCGGCTACGGCCTTGTTCGCGTAGGCGGTGCCGTGCATGCCGAACATTCCGAGGTGCAACGGGTGCGTCTCGTCCACCGCGCCCTTGCCGAGCAGCGTCGTCACGACCGGCGCGCGCAGCTTCTCGGCCAGCGCCGTGATCGCCTTGCCCGCATCCGAGATCACCGCGCCGTGACCGACGTAGAGCACCGGCCTTCTCGCCTCGCGCAGGAAGCGCGCGGCCTCGGCGATCCGTGCGGGTTCCCCGCGACCCGGAACGGTGTAGCCCGGCAGGTCGAGCTCGTCGGTGAAGGCCGCCGTGCACGGACCCTGGCCGATGTCCTTGGGCAGGTCGATCAGCACCGGACCCGGCCGCCCCGAGGTCGCGATGTGGAACGCCTCGCGAACGATCCGCGGGATGTCCGCCGGATCCTTCACCAGGTAGGAGTGCTTCACCACCGGGTAGGTGATTCCGGTGACGTCGGCCTCCTGGAACGCGTCCTTGCCGAGCATCGGTGAGATGGTCTGGCCGCAGATCACGATCATCGGGGCCGAGTCCATCTGCGCCGTGAGCAATCCCGTGACCGTGTTCGTCGCCCCGGGTCCCGAGGTCACCAGCACCACGCCGGGCCGACCGGTCGAGCGCGCATACCCGTCGGCCATGTGAGTGGCGCCTTGTTCGTGGCGAACCAGGACCAGTTTGATCTTGGAATCGACCAGGGCGTCGAAGATGGGCATCGCCGCGCCGCCAGAGAGACCGAAGATGTACTCGACACCCTCTCTTTCAAGACAGCGGACGATCATCTCCCCGCCAGTTGGGGCTTTCTTCGACAAGTTCCGTTCTCCTGATCAGGTCATCGGCCGGTGAATCCATGAAAACTGCGTATCGGCTTCGCACTTTACATTGAATCCCGATCGATTGCCAAGAACTTTGGGTTTGACGGGTAAACTTCGCATCGCTTACGGTGGCACAGTTCTAAAATATGGCACCAAGGAGGCGAAAATGGCCGCTCGATTCGAAGGCAAGGTTGGAATTCTCACGGGAGCGGCCTCGGGGATCGGGGCGGCCAGCGCCCGCCGGCTGGCCAGCGAAGGCGCCCGGCTGATCCTGGCCGACGTCAATCGGGACGCAGGTGAGGCCCTCGCGAAGGAGCTCGGCGGCGGCGGCGACCGAGTCGGCTTCGCGCTCTGCGACGTGCGCGACCTGGCGCAGGTCGAGTCGCTCGTGGACTCGACGGCGAGCCGATTCGGGCGGCTCGACCTGCTGTTCAACAACGCCGGCGCGGCCGCGTTCGGCACCACACCCGAGATCGACCCGGCCGCGTGGCACGACCTGTTCGAGCTGAACGTCCACTCGATCTTCTACGCATGTCGCGCCGCGATTCCGCGGATGCGGAAGTCCGGCGGCGGCGCGATCGTCAACACCGCCTCGATCTCCGGCCTCTTCGCCGACTACTCGATCCCCGCCTACAACACGACCAAGGGCGCGGTCGTGAACCTGACCCGTTCACTCGCGGTCGATCACGCGCGCGACGGGATCCGCGTCAACGCCGTCTGTCCCGGACCGATCGACACGCCGCTGATCGCGGGAATGAAGGCCGTGCCCGCGATCATCGACGAGTACGCGCGCCAGATCCCCGCCGGCCGGATCGGCCGGCCCGACGAGATCGCCGCCGCCGTCGCGTTCCTGCTCTCGGACGACGCGTCCTACGTCTCGGGCGCGATGCTCGTCGTCGACGGCGCGCTGACCGCGCACACCGGCCAGCCGAATTTCCGGCGCGCGATCGAGGAGCTTCGGGGCTCGTCCGGCGGGAGCGGTTCCTAGGTTCGCAGGCGTCGCCTGGATCGCGTGGCGGGAGAGAGCCGCGCGGGCTTCAGCGAGTCCAAGAGAGCGACACGCGCTCGTCGGCGCCGATCCGCACGTGGGGCGCGGGCATGAGCCGCAGGCCGCGGCCGTCGCAGCTTCGCCCGCTCGCGAGATCGAAACGCCACCGGTGCCAGGGACACTCGAGTGTGTCGGACTCGGGCGTCGCGTCCTCGAGCGGGCCGAGCCGATGCGGGCAGAGCGTCGAGTGAGCGACGAGCGTGCCGTCGCCGAGCGCGATCACGCGGAACGGGCGGCCGTCGTATTCGACCCGAAGCGGCAGCCGCGCGCGCACGTCGGCATGCTCGCCGAGGTCGAGCGGTAACCGCCCGCGCTCGGGGAGCGAGCCGAGCCCTGCGAGCATGCTCTCGCGCCGGATCATCATCGCCTCGTCCTCGTCCCAGAGCCTCGCGTACAGCGCAGCGTAGCCGCGGCCGAGCGCCTCGACGCTCGCGGACGGAACGCCGGGCAGCAGGAACTCGACCCGGATCTCGGTCGCGTCTTCCCGCCCGGGTTCGAGCCGGGTCCGGATCTCGGAGCCGGCGCCCGGACCGGCGACGGTCGCGGTCACGTAGCGCAGATTCGGCCGGTCGAGGCGGACCTCGACCTCGATTTCGCCGGATTCGTCGGCACCGCGCCCGCGCAGGCGCGCGCGCCAGCCGTCGGCGCTGGACTCGAGGCAGCGGATCGCGTCGAACGAGCCGCGGTGCAGACCCGGCAAGTGCTCCCAGTCGAGCACGTTCTCCCAGATGCGCTCGAGCGAAGCGCGGATCGTGCGCTCGTAGACGCCGACGCGGACGAGATCGGTCGCGCTCACCCGGCGATGATAGCAGCCCACCTCCCCTGCTATCGTTCGCGCATGACCGACTTCATCTACCAGCCGATCTTCGAGCACGGACACGACGAGACGCCGTACCGCAAGCTCACCGCGAACCACGTCTCGACCGCGAAGCTCGACGGGCGCGAGCTCCTGCTCGTCGATCCCGAAGCGCTCGTGCTTCTCGCGCGCGAGGCGCTCGACGACGTCTCTCACCTGCTGCGTCCCGGTCACCTCGCCCAGCTCGCGAAGATCCTCGACGATCCCGAAGCGAGCGAGAACGACCGCTTCGTCGCGCTCGAGCTCCTGACGAACGCGAACATCGCCGCGGGCCGCGTGCTGCCGAGCTGCCAGGACACCGGCACCGCGATCGTGATGGCGTACAAGGGCCAGCAGGTCTGGACGACCGGCGACGACGCCGAGGCGCTCTCGCGCGGGATCTTCGACGCGTATCAGCAGCGGAACCTGCGCTACTCGCAGATGGCCGCGCTCGACATGTACACCGAGAAGAACACCGGCACGAACCTGCCCGCACAGATCGACGTCTACGCGGAACCCGGGAACGAGTACCGCTTCCTGTTCATCGCCAAGGGCGGCGGCTCCGCGAACAAGACGTTCCTGTACCAGGAGACGAAGGCGCTCTTGAATCCCGCGTCGCTGACGAAGTTCGTGTCCGAGAAGATCCGTTCGCTCGGAACCTCCGCCTGTCCGCCGTACCATCTGGCGCTCGTGATCGGCGGCACCTCGGCCGAGATGACGCTGAAGACCGTGAAGCTCGCCTCGGCGCGGTACCTCGACGACCTGCCGACGACCGGCAACGAGCACGGCCGCGCGTTTCGCGACGTCGCGTTCGAGGAGCAGGTGCAGAAGCTCTGCAACGAGACGGGGATCGGCGCGCAGTTCGGCGGCAAGTACTTCGCGCACGACGTGCGCGTGATCCGCCTGCCGCGGCACGGCGCGTCGTGCCCGGTCGGGCTCGGCGTCTCGTGCTCCGCGGACCGACAGATCCTCGGCAAGATCACGCGCGACGGCGTCTTCCTCGAGCAGCTCGAGGCGAACCCCGCGAAGTATCTCCCCGAGGTGACTCACGCGGACCTCGGCGGCGAGGTCGTGAGGATCGACCTGCGTCGACCGATGCGCGAGATCCTGGCTGAACTCTCGAAGCACCCGGTCGGAACGCGGCTCTCGCTCAGCGGTCCGATGATCGTCGCGCGCGACATCGCCCACGCGAAGCTGAAGGAGCGACTCGATTCCGGCGCGGGCCTGCCGCAGTACTTCAAGGATCGGATGGTCTACTACGCCGGGCCGGCGAAGCAGCCGAAAGACCGCGCGTCGGGGTCGTTCGGCCCGACGACGGCGGGCCGCATGGACTCCTACGTCGATCTCTTCCAGAGCCAGGGCGGCAGCATGGTCATGCTCGCGAAGGGCAACCGCTCGAAGCAGGTTCGCGACGCGTGCGCGAAGTGGGGCGGCTTCTATCTCGGCTCGATCGGCGGACCGGCTGCGCGCCTCGCCGATCACTCGATCAAGAAGGTCCGCGTGCAGGAGTACGAAGAGCTCGGCATGGAGGCGATCTGGTCGATCGACGTCGAGGACTTCCCCGCCTTCATCGTGACCGACGACAAGGGCAACGACTTCTACGCGGACCTGCTCGAGAGCAAGCCCGGCCCCGTCCTGCAGATTGGGCAGTAAGTCCCATCGCCGAGTGACTGCAAGCTGACTTGCTGATCGCGACGCTCATTCTTCGCTGACCGATCTTCGGAATCGAGTATGCTCCGCGGACTGCGCCGTAGCTGAGCGCTCCGTGGGTGCGATGAAGCGGTTCGACGTGGACGAGCTCTCGAAGTCGATCGAGAGCACCTACGCCACCGCGACGCGGGTCGCGGGGCGGGCGAGTCGCCTGGAGCGCGCCTCGTGATCGCGTCGAATTCCAGCCGTTCGCAAGCGCAGCTGAACTCGCTGATCGGCGACATCTACGACGCCTCTCTCGACACGTCGAAGTGGCCAGCGCTCTTGCCGAAGCTGCTGGACGCCGCGGGCGCGCACCGCGGCGGACTCGGCATCGCCATGCCTGGCGACACGGCATCCGACCTCACGCTCACGCACGAGCTCGATCCCGACCTGATGGGGCGATGGCAACGTGAGTTCTCTGGATTCGACCCCGTCTACGAGCGACAGGGAATGCCGCCGGTGGGCTCCGTGTTCCGCGCGTGGGACGTCGTCCCTCCCGATGAGTTCAGACGGCTCGCGGTCTACCGCGAGATCTTCGGCCCGGGTGGCGTCGACGACCACCTCGTGACCATCCTGACCCGGGAGGGCGATCGCAGAGCGTTCTTCTCGGCCTACCGGAGTGAGTCCGAGGGACCGTTCTCGGAAGAAGATGTGCAGGCGTACACGATCCTCTCGCCGCACCTCACGAAGGCAGCCCGAATCCATGAGAAGCTCTCCGCGGTCTCCAACGCCAATACCGCCCGGGAAATCGCATTCGAGATCCTGCCGTTCGGCGTGCTGGTGCTCGATCGGGACGGATTCGTCGTCTCGCTCAATCGAGAGGCGGAGCGAATCATCGCGGCGGGCGACGCGCTTCGGGTCCGCTCCGCCCGATTGACCTTGGTTCATCCACACGCGGACTCCGAGCTGCAGCGGGCGGTGGGACGGTCACGCGTGCCGCTGGCGGCCGAGACCGCGCCTCGAGCCAGCGTCCTCGCAGCACCGCGTGCGGGTCTCAGGAAGCCCTACCAGCTCTTGATCACGCCGGTTCCGCGGCCCTCAGCCGAGACGATCTTCGGCACGATACGCCGGGTTGCCGCGAGCCTGATCGTCGTCAGCGACCCCGAAGTCAGCGCTCGGCCAGCGGCGGAAACGCTCCTGCAGCTCTTCGCCCTCACGCCGGCGCTGTCGCGGCTTGCCGCAGCGATCGCGGCCGGCAAGACCCTCCGCGAGTACGCCGACGAGGCGCGCGTGACCGAGGGCACGGCGCGCCAGCAGCTGAAGGAGCTCTTCGTGCGAACGGGAACGTCGCGACAGGCGGAGCTCGTGCGGGTGATCCTCTCGAGTGTCGCGGGGCTGGCGAGTCGGCTGGAACGCGCCTCGTGATGTCTTCGAACCCCGGTCGTTCCCACGAGCGACTGGTCACGCTGATCACCGACATCTACGACGCCGCGCTCGACGCTTCGCGGTGGCGGGCCCTCCTTCCGGAGCTCGTTCAGTTCGTCGGAGCGACGCGCTGCGGATTCGGCATCGCGGCGCCGGACGACACGACCACCGACCTGACCCTCACGCACGAGCTCGACCCCGAGCTGCTCGAGAGATGGCAGCGCGACTTCGCGGGATTCGACCCGGTCTACGAGCGGGTCGGCGCGCTGCCCGAAGGCATGATCTTCCGCGCCTGGGACGCGATTTCCGCGCAGGAGCTCCGGCGGCTCGAGATGTACGCAGACTGCATCTCCCCGCTCGGCATCGACGACCAGCTCGTCACGATCCTGACGAGCTCGGGCGATCGCCGGGCGTTCTTCTCCGCCTATCGCAGCCAGTCCGAGGGGCCGTTCTCGGCGGAGGACGTGCGCGCCTACCACGCCATCGGATCGCACCTGGTGCGGGCGGCCCGGATCCAGGAGAAGCTCCACTCGCTTTCCTTCGCCGAGGTTTTCCGCGACGTCGCGTTCGAGGTGCTCCCGTTCGGCGTCCTGATTCTCGACCCGGCGGGCGCCGTGGTCTCGGTCAATCGGGAAGCGGAGCGAATTCTCGCGGTCGGCGACGCGCTTCGGATCTGCGCGCGTCGCCTGACGTTGTACTCCCCGGAGGCCGAGGCCAAGCTGCACCGGGCGATCGGCCGGGCACGCGCGCCCGTTGCGCCTCCGGGCCTGTCGCAGGCGAGCGTTCTCGCGGCGCCGCGTCGCAACGCGAAGAAGCCCTACCAGCTTCTGGTCGCCCCGATTCCGCCGCATGCCGCGGAGGCGGTGTTCAGCTTCGAGAGCAGGAGTCCGGCGGCCCTCGTCGTCGTCAGCGACCCGGAGGCGAGTGTGGCTCCGGCTGCGGAAACGCTCCGGCGCCTCTTCTCCTTGACGCCCGCGCTCTCGCGGCTCGCCGCAGCGCTCGCCTCGGGAAAGACCCTCCGCGAGTACGCCGGCGAGTCCGGCGTGACGGAGGGCACCGCACGCCAGCAGCTGAAGGAGCTGTTCATGCGGACCGGCACGTCGCGCCAGGCGGATCTCATGCGGGTCCTGCTCAGCGGAGTGGGGCAGCTGCGGATCTGATTCCGCTCCGCGGCAGCGCGGCGCGGGGAGTCACGCGCACTCCCAAGTCACGACCCCGATGCAGCCGGTCTCGACGTAGGTTGAGCGGGCGATCCGGTCGGCGGGAATCTCGGAGCCCAGCGCCTCGATCTCTTCGCGTCTGCGATAGATCAGGGACCAGTCCTGGAACGCCTCCATCGCGGCGATGTTCGGCGTCGAAGGCAGGAAGTTCGCGACCAGCAGGCGGCCAGCCGGCTCGAGCGCGGCGAAGAGCCGGGCGACGACTCCGCGCGCGACTCGATCCTGAAGGTAGTCGAGCAGACAGAGCGCGTAGATGAAGTCGAATCGCTCGGCCGCCCCGACGCTTCCGACGAGGACGCCGAGCGTCTGTCGGCGGAGCTCGAGTCCGGCGAACGCCCGATAGCGCGCGATGTGACTCAGGCTCTCCTCGTCCTGATCGTGCGCGACGAAACGCCGGAACCTGCCCTGGGCGGTCGCGCTCCCGGGAGACACCTCCCGCAAGTGACCGCACGCGACGGAGAGCACGCTGGCGCCGGGCTGACGCGAGGCGAGCTGATCGAGTTGCGCCTCTGCGAAGTCGCGGCGCGCACGGACGGCGGCGGCCGCCGGTGACTCCACCCAGAAATCGCAGATCGCGCGGCCGAGCGGTGTCGCGCGCTCCCAGAGCGAGGCGATCGTCGGCTCTCGATAGAGGAAATCGAGGAGCAACGCGTCGCCGGCGTAGCCGCGCGGCTTCGCGCTGGCACGCGCCGAGAACGGGCACTGCATCGCGTGACCGTAGAGCGGGTGCAGGTGCAGCATGGGCAGGAGCTCGCGCCGCCAGACCTCGACGCCAACGCTGCGGCGGATGGCGTCCAACCCGTGAAGCAGGACATCGAACTCCGCGTCGTCGACGACCTTGCGCGCCGCGGAGTCGAGCCACTGGGGAAACCGTCCGACGGCCGCCGACCCGAACTCGTCCTCTGACCGCGCCGGCACCGACATCGATTCAGCCCGGACCCACGAGATCTTTCTTCACCGCCGCCGCCCCCCGGACAAGGACTCTTGCTCAGAGCAAGTGACCAAACATCTCCCGAATGGGGGATGTGTGGTGGAGGCCCGGCCGAGTAGATTCGGGGGCGCTAGTGGCGCTGTCTTTTGCACCTGAGACCGCTCCGTGCGGTCGTATCCCGGGGACGGGGTTGTTCCTTCCCACTCGTCTCCGGGGTACACCGCGTTTCCGGCGAGACAAATGCGGCGACCGCCCTATGCTCCCGGCCCGATGCCGCTCCTCAGCTTCGAAAATGTCTCGCTCGCCTTCGGCCGGCACGCCCTCTTGGAAGGGGCGAGCCTGCAGGTCGAGGCCGGCGAGCGCGTCTGCCTGATCGGCCGCAACGGTGCCGGTAAGTCCACGCTCCTGAAGATCGTCGCGGGCGAGGTCGTGCCGGATGCCGGCGAGCTTTGGCGGATGCCCGGACTCTCGATCGCGACGCTCTCGCAGGAGCTGCCCCGCGACGACGACGCGACGGTCTTCGACGCGGTCGCGTCGGGACTCTCCGAGGTGGGGCGGCTGCTCGCGGAGTTCCACCACGTCTCGCACGACCTGGAGCACGACCCGGCCCTGCTCTCGCGGATGGAGGACCTGCAGCACGCGATCGAGGCGTGCGACGGCTGGAGCCTCGGCCAGCGCGTCGATCAGATCCTCGCGCGGCTCGAGCTTCCGGCCGATGCGCGGCTAGGCGAACTCTCCGGTGGCTGGCGCCGGCGCGTGGCGCTGGCGCAGGCGCTGGTGCGCGAGCCGGATCTGCTCCTTCTCGACGAGCCGACGAACCACCTCGACATCGAGGTGATCTCGTGGCTCGAAGAACGGCTTCTCGAGTTCCGCGGCGGCGTGCTCTTCGTGACCCACGACCGCACCCTGCTCGCGCGGCTCGCGACGCGGATCGTCGAGCTCGATCGCGGCACGCTCAGATCGTGGGCGTGCAGCTACCCGGACTTCCTCAGCCGCAAGGCCGCCGCGCTCGAAGAAGAGGCGCGCCACGCATCGCTCTTCGACAAGAAGCTCGCGCAGGAAGAAGTCTGGATCCGCCAGGGAATCAAGGCGCGCCGCACGCGCAACGAGGGCCGCGTGCGCGCGCTCGTGGCCTTGCGCGAGGAGCGCTCGCAACGGCGCGAGCTCGAAGGCAAGGCGCGGCTCTCGCTCGACGAGGGCACTTCGTCGGGGAAGCTCGTCGCCGACGCGGAGCACGTCTCGTATTCGTGGGGCGATACGCCGATCGTGCGCGACTTCTCGCTGCGCATCATGCGCGGCGACCGGATCGGCCTGGTCGGGCCGAACGGCGTCGGCAAGACCACGTTGCTGCGCGTTCTGCTCGGCCAGCTCGCGCCGACCGCGGGCCGCGTTCGGCTCGGCACGAAGCTCGAGATCGCCTACTACGACCAGCTTCGCGCGGTGCTCGAGCTCGAGAAGACCGTGATCGAGAACATCGCCGAGGGCCGTGAGTACGTGGACGTGAAGGGCCAGCGCCGGCACGTGATCAGCTACCTGCAGGACTTCCTCTTCAGTCCCGATCGCGCGCGCGTGCCGGTGAAGGCGCTCTCGGGCGGCGAGCGCAACCGGCTTCTGCTCGCGCGCCTGTTCGCACAGCCCGCGAACCTGCTCGTGCTCGACGAGCCGACCAACGATCTCGACATCGAGACGCTCGAGCTTCTCGAAGAGATCCTGATCGACTACCGCGGCACGCTGCTCCTCGTCTCGCACGACCGCGCGTTCCTCGACAACGTCGTCACGTCGACGCTCGTCTTCGAGGGCGGCGGCCGCGTGCAGGAGTACGCGGGTGGCTACAGCGACTGGCTGCGGCAGCGCGCGAAGCCGGTGTCGATCGCGGCGAAGCCGGTCGCCGACGCGAAGCCCGCGGTGCCTGCAAGACCGAAGGGAGCGAAGCTCGGCTTCAAGGAGGCGCGCGAACTCGAAGAGCTTCCCGCGGCGATCGAGTCGCTCGAGCGCGAGCAGGACGAGCTCTCCGGACGCCTCTCCGTGCCCGCC
This sequence comes from uncultured delta proteobacterium, assembly GCA_963704165.1. Lineage (GTDB taxonomy): Bacteria > Myxococcota_A > UBA9160 > SZUA-336 > SZUA-336 > VGRW01. Next base: position 25,016 of record CAVPHD010000006.1, read on the forward strand.
TTCTACAAGATCGATTCCACGGAGCAGGCGCGCGTGCACGCTCGACTCGCGACTCTCGACGACGAGATCCGCGCAGCGTACGCGCGCTGGGACGCGCTCGACGAGCGGCGGCGTTAGACTCGGGAACTCGGAAGGAGGATGGCTGAGTGACGCGGATGCGTGTGCTCGTGGTCACCGCGACCTGTCTCGCGAGCGCTCACGCCGCCATCGCCAGCGCCGCTTCTCCGCTCGAGTTCGCACCGGCGCAGGTGTCGATCGCGGCGCCGCCCTACCCGGTTCCCCAGCTCGCGACGGCTGTCTCGGTGGACGAGGGCAGCGGCCCGGAGACCGTCGAGAGCTTCGCGGTCATCGTGCACGCCGCGGATGCGCTGAACCCCTCCGCCGCGCTGCCGATCACCGCCGTCGCGGGGACGGCACCGGACGGCAAGTCGTTCGAAGTCGAGCTCCGCTGGACGCCGGCGGGACAGGAGTCCTTCCCCGACGAGCTCCTCTTCGACCTGCGCATCGCGCTTGCGCCGGCGGGCGGCCGCACGCCGGAGCAGACCGGCCTCGACACGGGTGAGATCACGCGCGGCTTGCTCGTGACGCTGGCCGCCGAGCTCGCCGACCTGCAAGGCCAACTCGCGTCGGTGTACGCGAGCCACTTCGTCGAGGTCGCGGCCGGACCCTCGCTCGACGCGGCGTGGCTCGACCCCGACGTGTCCACGCTCGCCTTCGAGCCGCCGCTCGTGCGCGTCGGCTTCCGCCTCGCGCGCAACGGCCCGGCAACGCCCGCGCCGGGAGAGCCGATCTTGATCTTGACCGCGACCGGAACGACGGCCGGGTCCACACCGGGGGTATCGACACTGCCGCGTTGGGGAATGCTCGTCCTCGCTTTGGCCCTTTTCGCGGCGGCGCGGCTGCGCGCGCGAGACTAGCCGCTGGCGGTACACTGCGATCCACAGGAAGGAACTCCGATGCCGAACGTCGAAATGTGGGGCAAGGCGCTCACGGTCATGCCGCGGATCAACAAGCAGGACTGGGACGGGCTCGACATCGTCTCGCGCTGGCTGATCGCGACCCGCTCCGCGGTCATCATCATGACGTTCACCTCCGCGGCGTTCGCGGGGCTGCTCGCCGCGAAGGCGGGCCAGTTCGACGCCCTGCTCTTCGCGCTCGTGACGCTCGGGCTCTGCCTCGCGCACGCGACGAACAATCTGGTCAACGACCTCACCGACTACTGGAAGGGCGTGGACGAGGGCAACTACTTCCGCACGCAGTACGGGCCGCAGACGGTTCAGGACGGATTCCTCAGCGTGAAGCAGCTCCTGCTCTACGCGGCGCTCACGGGAGCGGCGGCGCTCGCGGTCGGCGGCTACCTGGTCGCGCTGCGCGGCGAGATCGTGTGGATCCTGCTCGGCGCAGGCGCATTCTTCGTGCTCTTCTACACCTGGCCACTGAAGTACATCGGGCTCGGCGAGCCGGCCGTGCTCGCGGTCTGGGGACCGCTGATGGTCGGTGGCGGCTACTACGTGATCACGGGTGAGTGGAGCAACCACGTCGCGGTCGCGAGCATTGCCTACGCGCTCGGCCCGACGGCGGTGCTCTTCGGCAAGCACATCGACAAGCTCGACGCCGACAGCGCGAAGTCGATCCGGACGATGCCCGTGATCCTGGGCGAACGGAAGTCGCGCTACACCGTTCTCGGTATGCTGGTCGCTCAGTTCGGCGTGATCGCCTACCTCGTCGCCGTCGGCTATTTCACCCCCGCGATGCTGATCCCGTTCGCGGCCGCACCGTCGCTGCGGCGCGTCTTCGCCACCTACAAGCACCCGCGCCCGGCGCAGGCGCCCCCGGAGCTTCCGAAGGGCGTCTGGCCGCTCTACTTCGTCGCGGTCACGTTCTGGTACAACCGCCGCTTCGGCATCCTGTTCCTGGTCGGACTCGTCGGCGACATCCTCTGGTCGCGAGTGGTCGCCGGCGCCTGACTAGCGCTTCACGAAGTCGGCGACGATCCGGGCGAGCTCGACGCCGCGTCCCTCCTGCAGGAAGTGCCCGCCGCCGGCGATCGTCACGTGCGGCTGCCCCTTCGCTCCCGGCACGCGCTCGCGAAAGACCGCGTCCCCGCCACGCGTCACCGGGTCGTTGTCGCTGAAGGCGCAGAGCAGAGGCTTCGTCCACTTCGAAAACACCTCCCAGGCGCGCGCGTTCGCTTCGAGGGACGGATCGTCGGAGAGCGTCGGCACCTGACTCGGCATCGCGCGCGGTCCCATCTTGTACGACGGATCGGGGAATGGCGCGTCGTAGGCGGCGATCTCGGCCGGAGTGAGCCTGCGTCCGTCGACGCTGCCCGCGATCAACGGGCCAACCGGTGGATCGACCGTCTCCCAGGTGAACTTCTGCCAGTAGGCGAACGTGCGCTCGGGCCGCTCGCGATCGGGATTTCCGATCGCCTGCATCATCTCGACCATCGTCGGCGTCGGTGCGTCGCGCCGGAACGCCTTCACGGCGTCGATCCGCTCCTGCGGGACGTTCGCCGGCAGCGGCAGTCCCGTGTTCGCGACCACCACGCGCTCGAAGCGCTCGGGGTGCTCGGCGACCATCCGTAGCCCGATCAGTCCGCCCCAGTCCTGACCGACGAACGTCGCGCCGCGGAGGTCGTTCTGCACGAGCCACGCCGCGAGCCAGTCGACCTGACGCTGATAGGTGTAGTTCTCGCGCGCGGCCGGCTTGTCGGAGCGCCCGAAGCCGACCAGATCCGGCGCGATCACGCGCAGGCCGGCGCCGGTCAGCACGGGGATCATGTGCCGGTACAGGTAGCTCCAGGTGGGCTGACCGTGCATGCAGAGCACGATCGGCGCGCCCGCGGGTCCCTCGTCGACGTGGTGGATCCGGAGCGTTCCCCCCTCGCCGTCCGGCACGTCGGTATAGCGCGGAGCGAACGGGAAACCGGGCAGGTTCGAGAATCGATCGTCGGGCGTGCGCAGGGTCTTCATGCCCGAGAGCCTACATGGGTGCGCGTCGCCTTTCAGCGCGGTTGTCGATCACCCGCGCATCTGCCGCAGCATCAATCGATCGTAGAGCGACGGCATCCACCGGATGATCCACCACGACGCTTTGCCGACGGTCGAGAGGACCCGCAGGCGTCGCCGCGCGACCACGGCGCGGAGGATCGCGTCGGCGACGCTCTCCGGCGTCGCCGCCTTCCCCACGGTCGCGCGCTCTCCGCTGCCGAGCGCGTGCTGTTCGATCGCGGTGTCGGTGAATCCCGGACAGACCATCGTCACGTCCACGCCGCTGCCGTCGAGCTCGCAGCGCAGCGTCTCGAAGAGCCCGTGCAGGGCGTGTTTGCTCGCCGAGTAGCCGCTCCGCCCGTAGAGGGGCGCGAGCCCCGCGATGCTCGACAACACGACGATGGCGCCGCGCCGCGCGACCAGGCTCGAGAGCGCCGCCTGCGTGCAGTGGATCGCGCCGAAGACGTTGATGTCGAAGACGCGGCGGTACAGCGACGGCTCCGTGTCGGCGAACTTCCCGAGCTGCGTCACGCCGGCGTTGTTGATCAGCACGTCGACGCCGCCCCAGCGCTCGATCACCGCGGCAATCGCCGCTCGGCTCGCCTCTTCGCGCGTGACGTCACAGGGAAGCGCGATGGCGTCGAGTCCGCGCGCGCGCAGATCCGTCGCAACCGCCTCGCCTCCACCGGCATCCACGTCGAGGATCGCGACCTTCGCTCCAGCGCGCGCAAAGCGATGCGCCAGCGCGCGACCGATTCCGCTGGCCGCACCGGTGATCACGACCACGCGACCCGAAATCGTACGCTTCGACCGGCGCATCGACGGACCTCCTCGAGCACGAAGACGTGTCTCTGGCGGCTGTTGTATCAGCCTTCGCGCCACTCGGCTTCGTCACGCGCGCCACGGATCTGGCTTATCCTCGCGGAGGAAGGAGGTGCCCCATGGCTGCTGCCGCGTTCGCGTATGGCGTCCTCAGCTACCTGATCTTCTTCGCGAGCTTCCTCTACTCGATCGGCTTCGTCGGCAACCTCGGGGTCCCGAAGGCGATCGACACCGGGCCGGCGGGGCCGGCGCCGGAGGCGCTTCTCGTCGACGTGCTTCTGCTCGGCGTGTTCGCCGTTCAGCACAGCGTCATGGCGCGCCGCGGATTCAAACGCTGGTGGACGCGGTTCGTGCCGGAGTCGGCCGAGCGCAGCACCTACGTCCTGCTCTCGGGCCTGCTTGCTGTTCCTGCTGTTCTGGAAGTGGCAGCCGATCCTCGGCGTGGTCTGGCAGGTCGAGAACGCCCTCGGCGTCACCGCGCTCGGGGTCCTGTTCTGGCTCGGCTGGGCGCTGGTCCTCTACTCCACGTTCGCGATCGACCACTTCGATCTCTTCGGCCTGCGCCAGGTCTGGTTTCGGCTCCGCGGCGCCGAGTACGTGCCGGTCGCCTTCGAGCAGCCGTGGATCTACACGGTCGTGCGGCATCCGCTGCTGCTGGGCTTCTTGATCGCCTTCTGGTCGACACCGACGATGACGCAGGGGCACCTGCTCTTCAGCGCGACCGTCACGGCCTACACGTTCCTCGGAATCCTCCTGGAGGAACGCGACCTCGTGGACGTCCACGGCGAGGCCTACGTGCAGTATCGTAAGGAGGTGCGCATGCTCCTGCCGCTTCGGCGGCGGAAGCGAGGATGAGGGGAGAACGCATGACGACGATACCCAAGCGCGGCCTCGAGACCGAGGCTTTGTTCCGCCGCCTCGAGGACTTTCGAAAGCACGACGTGAACTGGCGCGACGGCCGGGTCTGGGCGTACGTGTACGACCCCGGAGCCGAGGCCGAGGCCGTGATCAAGCGCGCGTACACGATGTACCTGACCGAGAACGCGCTCGACCCGACGGCGTTTCCGAGCGGGATGCACCTCGAGAACGAACTGGTCTCAATGGCCGCGACGCACCTGCGCGGCGACGCGAACGTGGTGGGCAACTTCACGAGCGGCGGCACGGAATCGATCATCTGTGCGGTGAAGGCGGCGCGCGACTTCGCGCGCGAGCAGCGCCCGAAGGCGCTCCGGCCGCACGTTCTCTTGCCGACGACCGCGCACGCTGCGTTCCACAAGGCCTGTCACTACCTCGACATCGACACCCGCCTCGTTCCCGTCGATCCGAAGAGCTTCCGCGCCGATCCGCGCGCGGATGCGCGACGCCGTCGACGAGAGCACGATCCTGATGGTCGGTTCCGCGGTCTCCGTACGCGCACGGCGTGGTCGACCCGATTCGCGAGCTCGGCGAGATCGCGATCGAGAAGGACCTGCTCTTCCACGTCGACGGCTGCATGGGCGGGTTCCTGCTGCCCTACTTCCGCCGGCTCGGCGCGAACGTGCCGGACTTCGAGTTCAACGTGCCGGGCGTGACGAGCCTCTCGATGGATTTCCACAAGTACGCGTTCGCCGCGAAGGGCGCGTCGGTGATCCTCTACCGCAGCGCCGATCTGCGGAAGTACCAGATGTACGCGTGCGCGAACTGGACGGGCTACACCGTGATCAACCCGACCGTGCAGAGCACGAAGTCGATCGGCCCGCTCGCCGCGGCCTGGGCCGTGCTCCATCACTTCGGCGACGAGGGCTACCTCGAGATCGCGCGCCAGGTGCTCGACGCGACCCGACGCATCGCGGACGCGATCGAAGCGATGCCCGAGCTGCGCCTGCTCGGACGGCCCGACATGAACCTGGTCGCATTCGCTTCGGACACGGTGAACGTCTTCCACGTGATCGACGAGATGAAGCTGCGCGGTTGGTACATCCAGCCGCAGCTCGGCTACGCGAGCTCGCGCGAGAACATCCACCTGTCGATCATGCCGTCGAATGTACGCTGGGTCGACGCGATGCTCGCCGACCTGCGGGAGTGCGTCGCGAAGGCCGCCACGCTTCCGAGCGGAGAGATCGCGGCCAAGATCCAGGCGGCGTTCGGGAACGTGGACCCGGACTCGATCGGCGACGAGACGATCCGGGGATTGCTCGCGATGACCGGCGCCGCGGGGAACGCCCTGCCCGATCGCATGGCGGAAGTGAACGAGGTGCTGAACGCCCTGCCCGTTCCGATCCGCGAGAAGCTCCTCGTCGGCTACCTCAACACGCTCTATCGGCAGCCCGAGGACTCCGGCGGCGGCTGAGCCGCACCTGGGCCGTCAGGCCGACTCTCCGCGCGCCTTGTCCAGGTGGCGGGCGATCGTCGCGAGCAGAGTCGCACGGTCGATCGGCTTGGTCGCGTAGTCGTCGCAACCGGCTTCCACGCACTTCTCGCGCTCGCCGGTCATCGCGTGCGCGGTGAGCGCGACGATCGGGCCGCGGTAGCCATCGGCGCGCAGGCAGCGATGTCGCCTCGTAGCCGTCCATCTCCGGCATCTGCATGTCCATGAGCACCACGTCGTAAGGCTCGTTCGCCAGCAACGAGGCGAGCGCCATGCGGTGCGCCTCGACGCCGTTCTCGGCGACGTCGACGCTGAGCCCCGCACGGACGAGCAGGTGGCGCACCAGCTTGCGTGAATCGGGGGTGTCCTCGGCCAGCAGAACCCGACCGCGCAGGTTCGTCGGAACCGCCACGGGCGTTGCGGCGACCGCCTGCACCACGGGCTGCTCCAGGTCGGTCATCCACTCGACTCCGTCGAGCGGCCCAGGGTCGAGCGAGACCCGGAAGTGGCTGCCCTCGCCCGGGATCGAGGCTCACGGAGATGTCGCCGCCGAGGAGCTCCGCCATGCGTCGGGAGATCGCGAGGCCGAGACCCGTCCCCCCGAAACGGCGCGTGGTCGATGCGTCGGCCTGCGTGAAGGGCTGGAACATGCGACCGATCTGTTCCGCGGTCATGCCGATGCCCGTGTCGACGACGTCGATGACGAGCTTCGCGTCGCTGAGCCCGACGCGCACGCGCACCGAACCCGATTGCGTGAACTTGATCGCGTTGCCCACCAGGTTGATCAGGATCTGCCGCATTCGCACCGGGTCGGTCCGGATGATCGCAGGGAGCGGCAGGACCCACTCGCTCGTCAGCTCGAGGCCCCTCTCGTCGGCTCGGACACGGAGCAGGGAGAGCGTTTCCTCGACGATCTGACGCGGCGAGCACGCGATGAACTCCACGCGCATGCGGCCGGCCTCGATCTTCGAGAGATCGAGCACGTCGTTGAGGATCGCGAGCAGGTGACGTCCGTTGCGCCGGATCGTGTCGACCAGCTCCGCGCGTTCGCCCACTTCGGCGTCGTGTTCCGCGAGCACGTCCGCGAAGCCGAGGATCGCCGTCATCGGCGTGCGCATCTCGTGGCTCACGTTGGCGAGGAACTCGCTCTTGGCCTGGTTTGCGGCTTCGAGCGAGGCGTTGGTCTCGGCCAGCTCGCGCGTGCGCTCCGTGACCAGCTCTTCGATCTGGCGCGTGCGCTCGCCGATCACGTGCAGCCAGCCCGTGAGCAGCCCCGTGATCACCCAGCCGACGATCAGCGCCGCGAGCGGAGTCCACGTCCGGGTCGCTCGGAGAAAAGCCGGCGCGGGAGCCCAGATCGTCGGGAGGTTCCGATCTCCGAAGTGCAGCGTCGTGCGGATGGCGGCGTCCGTCGAGAGCCCGAGGAGCCGCTTCGCGTCTCGCGGCTCGAGTGGCGTTTCGCGTGTGCTCTCCCAGCCCAGATGCACGACGCGTGCATCGGGCCCCGGCCCGTCGGTCACCACGACGTCGAGCCCGACGGGAAGCCAGTCGGCGAAGACCTGGTCGATCAACGGTCCCATCTTCACGATCGCCACCGCAAAGCCGCGGAGCTCGCTGACGGGGCCGAACGGGTCGCTCCCGCCCTCGTAGATCGGCATCAGCATCAGATGCGTCGGCTCTCCGTCGGCCTCGTTCGGCAGGAGGATCGCGGGCGACGCCGCGATGTCGCGCGCGAGCCTCGCCTGCTCGATCGCGCCCGCGATCTCGGGAGACGACGTCAGCTCGTAGTCGAGCAAGCGTTCGTTGCCCGCCCGCGGAGCGAGCGCGGTGATGGCGAAGTGGTCTTCACCATCGCGCGTCGAGCGCGAGGCGAACGCGAACGCCTGCACCGACCAGGCGTGGATCAGCAACCGGTCGCCGAAGGCCTCGAACTCCTCCGGCGAAACGTACTCGGAAGCGTCGTGGAGACCCGCGACCGCGTCGAGCGCGTCGCTGACCACGGCGAAGCCGCGTTGGATCGAGAGCGTTCGTTCGAGCGCGGCGTGGTCCAGGCGACGCGCGGCCGCGTCGACCTCGAGCCGGTTCAGCGCGTCCCAGCCGGCGAAGCTCGCGGTCAGGCCGATGATGACCGCGACGCGCACCGTCCAACTCGTCCGCGCGCCGAGGAGCGAGATCGCGATCGGGGTGAACGCGATCGTTCCGATCAGCTCCGACCCGAGCCACGCGATCCAGGTCGACGACACCTCCCCGCGCGGCAACAGACCCGCCAGGTACATCACGGCGACGCCGTACGAAGAGCAGAAGAGCGCGACCAGCGGGGGCGCGACGATCACGACGCGCACCAGCGCGCGCAGATCGCGAATGTCCTGGCTCGACGCAACCCATCGCCCCGCGGCCGCGGCCACGAGGATCGCGAAGCTCGCGCCCGTCGCGTAGGTGAATGCAGCGAGCACGCGCGCGAGAGGTTCTTGGAAGTTGAGCGGCATCAGGAGCCCGACGGCGACGATCCCGCAGAAGAGCCCCGGCCAGACGCGCCAGCCCCAGATCAACGCACCCGCCAACGCGATTCCCGAGGCGGGCCAGACCGGCGCGATCCCGTCGGCGCGAACCGGCGTCATCCAGACGACTTGCGCGCAGATCATGTACCCGGCCGCGAGGAGCAAATTGGCTCCCCAGGGGAATCTGCGGACGAGACTCGACCACGGCCCGGACATGTTCCTCGTATCGGGAAGGACCCGTTTCGGCTTTGGAGTCAGATCACGCGCGAGGCGCGGATCTGTGGCGGACGCTTCCGCGAACGGGCCATGTACGACACCCCTGTCTCGCGGGTGTCGACACCGCAAACGGTCAGTGGCTCGCGAACCCCCGTCGGAGAACGAGGAGCGCGACGCCGGTGGAGAGAAGCCATACGGCCGACGGTTCGGGAACGGCGGTCACGACGACGTTGTCGATCTTGCCGTAGTCGCCCTCGCCATTGTCGAGCCAGAACGCGACCCAGATCGAGGCTTGGTTGTCGGGCAGCGCGAAGTTCGCGTGCTGCATGACATCGTTCTTGCCGCTGAGCAGCGGCGTCCAGTTCGACCACGCGTAGGGCGTCGATCGCGCGTCGAAGAAGTCGCTCGATGCGAAAGCCGGAATCGCGCCGACGAAGTAGCCCACCCGGAGCCGATCCGCGCCCGAAGCCGAGAATGTCCGCCAGTCGAAGTCGAGCAGCGTGTTCGTCATCCCGATCGTGTTGACCTGGAACACGAGACCCGCTTCGTCCTCGAAGCGACCGACCGGCGTGAGATTCGCGGAGCTGCCATAGCGCTGGACCGCGAGGTCGTTGTTGATCGTGCCGCTGTTGCTCGGGTTCTCGAATCGGATCCCGTACCACCTCTCGTCGGCGCCCTCGGCGATCGTCGGAAGCCCAAGATTCACCGGATCGTTCGCGGGATCGAAGGATGGAAAGCTCGTGTAGCCGTTGAACGTCTCCAGGAAGAGCGTCGCTGCGCCTGCGGGGCTCGCACCGAGGCCGAGCGCGCCGGATATGGCCGTGACGATCAGAGCTGCCCTTGCGATTCGAAGCGACATCCGAGTCTCCCTCCGACGCTCGACGCTGAGAACTCTTGAATCGCGTGGTGTGAATCGACCACGCGACCGAGGGCATCCTACCCGCACCGAGTCCGGCAGCACAACGAAATTGTGCAGTTCCGCCACAGAGAGACTGCGTCGTATGTGAACCCGGAGAGGGCGGGATCAGCGCATGCGCTCGAAGCTCTCGAGCTTGGGCTGCGCCATCTCGTCGCGGAAGCGCTCGAAGGTCCACGGCCAGATCGCGGGGATGCCGCGGTCGTCGAGGTACCAGCTCCGGCAGCCGGTGGTCCAGATGCGTGTTCTTCGCGGCCATCTCGCTGCGCTCGGCCTCGAACGTCTCCGTCGCAGCCTCGCGCTCGGGCTGATCTCTCGGCAGCGGCCCGACGCGGAGCTGCTCGACGAGCTGCAGGATGTAGCCGAACTGCAGCTCGGCGACCTCGATCAGCGAGAAGTTCCCGACCGGTCCGTTCGGGCCGTTCAGCATGAAGAGGTTCGGGAAGTCCGGAATCGAGATCGACGAGGTACGCGCTCGGCCGCTTCGCCCAGACGCTCGTCGAGCGTGACGCCGCCGCGCGCCGACGATCTTCGATCGGGCCGCATGAAGCGATCGACCGGAAGCCGGTCGCGAGCACGAGCACGTCGAGCTCGTGCAGGCGCCCGTCCGCGCGTTCGCACGCCCTCGGCTCGATGCGCTCGATCGCCTCGGTCACGAGCTCGGCGTTCGGCTTCTGGATCGCGGCGTAGAAGTCCGGCGAGATGACGAGCCGCTTGCACGCCGCGCGGTAGTTCGGCCGCAGCTTCTCGCGCAGCACGGGATCGGTCACGCTGGTCTCGAGGTTCGCGCAGGCACGCCGCCTCGATCACCTTCATCTGCGGCGAGTTCGCATCGACCACGGCGTTCGCGAACATGCCGGCGAACAGACTGCGACATGTTCTCGTGCAGCTCGCGCAGGAGCTCCGGGTTGCGGCGGAAGCTCTCCTTCTCCTCCTCGCTGTAGGCGAGGTTCTCGTGCGGCATGATCCACTGCGGCGGTGCGCTGGAAGAGCGAGAGCTTCGCCGACGCGGTCGACGAGCGCCGAGACGATCTGCACCGCCGTCGAGCCGGTGCCGATGATGCCCGACGCGCCGCCCGTCGAGCGTCGCCGTGTGATCCCAGCGCGCGCTGTGGAAGCACGCGCCGGCGAAGCGAGTCGAGGCCCGCGATGTCGGGCATGCGCGGGTGGTGCAGGACGCCGGTGGCCGCGATCACGACGTCGGCCTGGTCGCGAGGCCCCGACTTCATCTCGAGCTGCCAGCGACCCTCGCGGAATTCGGCCATCGCGAGCTCCTGGCCATACCGGATGAGCTTCTCGACGCCGTACTTGCGCGCGACGCCCTCGAAGTACGTCTGGATCTCGCCGCCGAGGCGAGAAGTGCTCGGCTCCAGTCGGGATTCGGCTCGAAGGAGTAGGTGTAGAGGTGCGACGGCACGTCGCATGCGACGCCGGGGTATGTGTTCTCGCGCCACGTCCCGCCGAGCCGGTCCGTCTTCTCGTAGATCGTGATGTCGCGTGAAGCCGGCCTCGTGCAGCTTGATGGCCGACAGGATTCCCGACATTCCCGCACCGATGATCGCGAATCGAAGCTCCCGCTCGCCCGACATGCGCACCTCCACCTGGGTTTCGTGGAATCCGCCTTCAATTCGCGCGCCAGCGAGCGCTGCGCTCCTCGAGCGGGCCGCGTGTATATTCCGCGCGGGCATGAGCAACGTCGCGCTCGCGGTGCAGTTCTTCCTCCAGCTGGCCGCCATCCTGGCGTTCTGCCGGATCGTCGGCGCCGTCGCTGCGAGACTCGGCCAACCGCAGGTCGTGGCCGAGATGATCGCGGGCGTGATGCTCGGCCCCTCGCTCTTCGGGCTGCTGCTGCCGGAGGCCCAGGCGTGGCTCTTTCCGTGGGACGAGACGCCAGTCGGGGCGCGACACGCAGAGCTACCTCTTCCCCGCCTCGCAGCTCGGCCTCGCCCTGTACATGTTCGTGGTCGGCATGGAGTTCCGCACCGACATCGTACGGCGCCGACTGCGGAGCTCGATCGTCGTCTCGCTCGCCGGGATGGCCGCGCCGTTCGCGCTCGGCGCCGGTCTGGCCTGGGTCTTCTTCCATCACACGGACTGTTCCCGGCGCAGACGACGCTCGTCGAGGCGATGCTCTTCCTCGGCGCATCGATGTGCATCACGGCGTTCCCGATGCTCGCGCGGATCATCCACTTCAAGCGGCTCGCGGGCACCACGATGGGTACCGTCGCGCTCGGCGCGGGCGCGATCGACGACGCCACCGCGTGGTGTCTGCTCGCGGTCGTGCTCGCGAGCTTCGACGGCGATTGGAGCCACGCCATCTACAACATCGGCGGCGGACTCGCGTACGTGGCCTTCGCGCTCGGCGTGCTCCGCCCGCTTCTCCGCCGCGCACAGCACTGGTTGCTCCGCGACGGCGCCCTGGGCGAAACCGGGCCTCGCCGTCGGTCTCGCGTTCCTGTCGGTCGGCGCGTGGTTCACGGATTGGATCGGCCTGCACGCGGTCTTCGGCGCGTTCGTGATGGGAGCGGCGATGCCGCGCGGTGTCGTATCGCGCGGACTGACCACACGCATCGAGCCGCTCACCGTGGCGCTTCTGCTGCCCGCTCTTCTTCACCTACTCGGGTCTGAACACGAAGATCGGCCTGCTCGACTCGGCGTCGCTCTGGCTGATCTGCGGCGCGGTCCTCGTCGCAGCGGTGCTCGGCAAGGGCGTCGCATGCGGGCTCGCGGCGCGCGCGACGGGCATCGCCTCGCGCGAGGCGATCGGCATCGGCGCGCTGATGAACGCGCGCGGGCTGATGGAGCTGATCATCATCAACATCGGCCTCGCTCGCGGCGTGATCTCGAACGAGCTCTTCGCCACGCTCGTGATCATGGCGATCATCACGACGCTGATGGCCTCGCCGATCTTCGAGCTCGTCGTCGGCAGTGGGAACGTCGTGGCCGAACCGGAAGCGGACGCGTCGCGCGACGCCGAAGCGGCCTGACCTCGGGGAGAGCGGGCGGCCGCTAGCCGGGTTGCCCGTCGAGACGCGGACGCACGAGCATCGGCACGTAGTGCAGCAGGAAGACCGCGTACGCCGCGGCCCAGAGAAACGCGGCGAGCGCGATCACGTGCAGGTACGGATCGGGAAACACGAGCGCGCCCAGCGTGCGCACGAGCGCGGCGGCGCTGACGAGCAGATAGGCGATGGTCGCGGCGCGCGGAGCCAGGCAGCGGACGGCCGGTGTGACCGAGCACGACGCGGGTCATCACGGCGAGAATCATCGTGCCGATCGCGCCCGTCGTCTCGGCGTGCAGGCCGACGCTCGACGGGATCGCGCCCGTGAGGTCGGCGAGCGCGACCGCGCCGAGCCCGATCGCGACCCACGCATAGCCGAGATGCAGCGACCAGAGCAGCGGATCGTGCTTCGTGCGCAGCGTCTGCCAGCCGGACATGCGCAGAGCGACGGCGAGCGCGGCGAAGAGCGCGATCGCTCCGCTCGCGGCCGTGCGCGGGAAGAGCAGGTTCGCGAGCGCGACGCCGACCGCCCCGACGATCGCGGCGCGGTCGAGCCACGGCCGGGTGACGACGACGGCTGCGATGCCGTCACGGCGGAAGGTGTTCGCGGTGAAGGCCGGCGTGATGCGGCCACCCATCACGACGATCAGGACGATCGCGAGATCGACGCCGACGCGAAGACGCGATCGGCGCCAGGCCGGGCGCGAGGCCCAGCGCGTCGAGATGCGCGATGACGTTCAGGAGCGCGAGCGCCGTCAGGATCAGCGGGAAGCCGAAGTTCCGCTTCTGCCGCGCGGCGACGATCGGCCGCGCGATCACGAACGCGAGCGCCGGCAGGAACGCGACGTCGATCGCCCGCGACCCACGCGACGCGGAACGACCCCCGCGAAGACCATCGCGACGCGGCCGGCGAGCCAGAGCGCCGCGAGAGCTCCGAGCCCGGCGCCGGTGACCGGTCGCGACTGCGTCCAGGTCGGCGCCGCCGTGAGCAGGAACCCGGATGCGGCCGCGACGACGAAGCCGAAGACCATCTCGTGCGCGTGCCAGAGCGAGGGCGTGTAGGCGAGCCAGCCCGGCTCGGGCAGGACGCCCGCGTAGATCGCGAGCCAGGCGAGCACGGCGACCGACGCCTGCAGGCCCGCGAGCAGGAAGAACGGACGGAACGCGCGACCGAGCAGCGTCACGCCGGGACCGCGGTCGTCGAGCACGCAGCGCACGCCGCCGACATCCATCTCGGCGACGCAGACGTTGCAGTGCGTGCAGCGCGAGCGCGCGCGCCGCATCGCTCGCCATGCGCCGAACCAGATCGGGATCGGCGATCAGCGCGCGGCCCATCGCGACGAAGTCGAACCCTTCCGCCATCGCGGCGTCGACGTTCGCGCGCGAGACGATCCCGCCGAGCAGGACGAGCGGCATGCGACACGGCCGCTCGCACCTCGCGCGCCTGCTTCAGGAAGAACATCTCCTCGAACGGGTACTCGCGGATCACGCGCTCGCCAAAGTAGCGCAGCACGAACTTCTGCCCATCCGGCTCTTGTCCGCCGCGATCATCTCGGCGAGCGGGCGCTGGCCGCGGAACAGGTAGAACGGCGACTTGCTCGTGAAGCCGCCGGACAGCACGAGGGCGCTCGCGCCCTCGCGCTCGAGCAGGCGCGCGAGCGCGACCGCGTCGGGAAGCTCGAGCCCGCCGCGGAAGCCGTCGCGCAGGTTCATCTTGCACAGGATCGGAAAGCCCGGCGCCGACCACCTCGCGCACGCGCCGCAGCACCTCGAGCGAGAACCGCGCGCGGGCCTCGAGATCGCCGCCGTAGCCGTCCTTGCGCCGGTTCGTCGCCGGGCGAGAGGAACTGCGAGAGCAGGTAGCCGTGACCGAGGTGGAGCTCGACCGCGTCGAAGCCGGCGTCGCGCGCCAGACCCGACGCGCGACCGAAGTCCTCGACCACGCGCGCGATCTCGCGCGCGTTCATCGCAAGCGCCAGCGGCTCGCCCGCGCTGAGCCCGTAGCCGTTCACGGCGAGCGACGGGCCGCGCGGAAACCACGTCGAGAGCTCCGCGTTCTTCGTGAACCAGCCGCAGTGACCGAGCTGGAGCGACGCCGCGCCGCCCTCGCGGTGCACCGCGTCGGTGACGCGGCGCAACGGCGACACCGTCTCGGGCCGCATCGTCATCTGCTCCGCGAACGTGCGGCCGTCGGGCGAGACCGCGCAGTACGCGACGGTCGTCAGCCCGACGCCCGCCGGCGGCGAGCACGCGGTGGTGCTCGACGAGCGCGTCCGACGGGATCCCGCCCGGGCACATGCCCTCGTAGGTCGCCGTCTTGATCACGCGGTTGCGCAGGTCGAGCGCGCCGAGGCGCGCGGGCGCGAAAGCATTCATTTCCGTGTCCACCTCAGAAGCGATCGGGTCGGATCTCGGCGTCGTTCCCGCCGTCGATGTAGTGGATCGAGCCGTGGATCCAGCTCGCGCGGCGACCGAGCAGGAACGCCGCGAACTCGGCGATCTCCTCGGGCTCGCCGATCCGCCCGAGCGGGATCTGAGAGCCTTTCGATCGCAGCGCCGGTGACGGGATCGGCCATGTCCCCCGCGAGCAGCGGCGTTCTCACCGGACCGGGCGCGACGGCGTTGAGCCGCACACCCGCGCGTCCCCAGTCGCCCGCTCGCCGACGCACGGCGCGCCCGAGTGCGTGCTTCGCGCCGAGGTACGCGACGATCGAGCTGTCGCCGGCGTCGGCGAGCCGGCGCGCCTCGGCCTCGTCCTGCGCGAGCAGCGCGACGACGTACGGATGCTCGTCGAGCCGGGCCATCTGCGCGGAGTTCGAGCAGACCACGAGCGCCGCGGGATCGGTGCCCGAGCGCAGCGCGGGAAGCAGGCGATCGAGAACCTCGACCGCCCCGAAGAAGTTCACCGAAGCGACGCGCGACGGCGGCCGCACGTGCGTCCCCACGCCGGCCGAGAGCACCAGCCGATCCAGGCACTGCTCACTTCGCGAGAGCACGGCCTCGACCGCCGCCTCCCGGCCATCGCGCGTCGAGAGATCCGCGATCACCTCGGCGTCCCGCAGATCGATCCCGATCACCCGCGCGCCATCCGCCTCGAGGCGGCGTCGGATCGCCGCGCCAATCCCCGACGCGCTGCCCGTGACCGCGGCGACGCTCATCAGAACTCCGCGTACCCGGGAACGCGCGGAAACGGAATGACGTCGCGGATGTTCGCCATTCCCGTCAGGTAGAGCACGAGCCGTTCGAAGCCCAGACCGAAGCCCGCGTGCGGCACCGATCCGAAGCGCCGCAGGTCGAGGTACCACTGGTACGGCGACTCGGGAAGGCCGCACTCCGCCAGGCGCGCGCGCAGCACATCGACCCGGTCCTCGCGCTGCGAGCCCCCGATGATCTCGCCGACCTTCGGCACGAGCACGTCCATCGCCCGCACGGTCCGGTCGTCGTCGTTCAGGTACATGTAGAAGGCTTTGATCGTCTTCGGGTAGTCGGTGACGATCACGGGGCGGCCGACGTGCGTCTCGGTCAGGTAGCGCTCGTGCTCGCTCGCGAGGTCGGCGCCCCACTTCACCGGAAACTCGAAGTCCTGGCCGGAACGCTTCGAGGATCGCGACCGCATCTCCGTAGGTCAGGTGCTCGAACGCGCTCTCGGCCACGTGCTCGAGCGTCGCGCGCAGTCCCTTCGAGATCCGCTCGTCGAAGAACGCGAGGTCCTCGGCCGACTCGTCGAGGACGGCCTTCACCACGTAGCGCAGGAACGACTGGGCGAGATCCATGTCGCCGCGCAGATCGCAGAAGGCCATCTCGGGCTCGATCATCCAGAACTCCGCGAGGTGGCGGCTGGTGTTCGAGTTCTCGGCGCGGAAGGTCGGTCCGAAGCGTGTAGACGTTCGAGAGCGCGAGCGCGCCGATCTCGGCCTCGAGCTGGCCCGAGACGGTCAGGAACGCGGGCCGGCCGAAGAACTCCGCCGTCGAACTCCGGCACGGTCACGCGGAACATCGAGCCCGCCCCCTCCGCGTCGCTCGTCGTGATGATCGGCGTGTGCAGCCAGACGAAGCCCCGCTCCTGGAAGAAGCGGTGCACGGCGCGCGCGGCGACGTTTCGCACGCGCAGCACCGCGCCGAGCGTGTTCGTGCGCGGGCGCAGGTGGGCGATCGTGCGCAGGAACTCGAAGCCGTGGCGCTTCTTCTGCAGCGGATAGTCGGGATCGGCCCAGCCGACGACCTCGAGCCGCGTGGCGCGAAGCTCGACGCGTCTGCCCCTTGCCCTGCGAGGGAACGAGCTCACCGTCGACCACGACCGCGCAGCCGGTGTCGAGCTTCGACGATCTCCGCTTCGTAGTTCGCAAGCTCGGGACCGGCGACGACCTGCAGCCCCGCGAGGCTCGATCCGTCGGAGAGATCGAGGAACGAGACGCCCTTCGAGTGCCGCGCCGTGCGCAGCCAGCCGCGCACGCCGACCGATTCGCCCGCGCTTCCGCGCGCGAGCAGGTCCACGACCCGCGAGAACGCCATCCACCTCTCCCCGGAGCCGATCCGTTCGGGCCATCCTAGCGGAGCGAGATTGACAGCGAGAGTGCGTTTCCGTTTCATCCGCGCGCGCGCATGTCAGACGACCCCGACGACGAGCGGCCGTTCGGAATCCTGGGCGGACGACGCTACCCGCGAGTGCCGATCGCGCGCGACGCGGCGATCCTCCGCCGCGACCTCGCCTACGTCCACACCGACGCGATCGCCGCGAGCGTGATGGTCGGCACCGGCGAGACCTACATCGCCGCGTTCGCGCTCGCGCTCGGCCTCGGCGACATCGTCGCCGGCATCGTCGCGTCGGGGCCGCTGCTCGCCGGCGCGGTGCTCCAGCTGATCTCACCCTGGGCGGTTCGACGTCTCGGCTCGCACCGACGCTGGGTGGTGTGGACGGCCGGAGCTGCAGGCCGCGAGCTTCGTCGCCGCTGATCGTCGCCGCGCTGCTCGGACGGCTCAGCGCCATCGGCTTGCTCGCGATCGCGACCTTCTACTGGGCCACCGGCATGGCCGCGGGCCCGGCCTGGAACACCTGGGTCGGCACGATCGTTCCCCGCCGCCTGCGCGCGCGCTTCTTCGCGCGTCGCAGCCGCGTCGGCCAGGCGGCGCTGCTCGCGGGCCTGCTCGGCGGCGGCGCGATCCTGCACGTCTGCGAGTCGGCGGGAGAGAAGCTGATCGGCTTCGCGCTGCTCTTCGCGCTCGCGGGAGCTGGCGCGCGGCGTATCTCTGCCTGGCTGCTCGCGCACCAGAGCGAGCCGGACCCGCTCGTCGAACGCGTGAGCGGCGGCCTCGACCTCGCGCCCCCGCCCTCGACCCCCGGCAATCGCCGTCTGCTCGCGTACCTGCTCGCGGTGCAGACGAGCGTGCACATCGCTGCGCCCTTCTTCACGCCCTACATGCTCGGCGAGGGCGCGCTCGGCCTCTCGTACGTCGGCTACATGACGCTGATCGCGGCGTCGTTCGTCTCGAAGATCTTCGCGCTGCCCTGGCTCGGGCACTTCTCGGCGCGGCACGGCGCACGGCGATTGCTGCGGCTCGCGGGCCTCTCGATCGTGCCGCTGCCCGCACTCTGGACGTTCTCGAACGACTTTTCGGTTCTGCTCGCGATCCAGCTCGTCAGCGGCGTCGCGTGGGGCGCGCACGAGCTCGCCACCTTCCTGCTCTTCTTCGACGCGATCCGCCCGGAGGAGCGCACGCGTGTGCTCACCTGGTTCAACCTGGCGAGCGCGACGGCCATGGTCGTCGGAGCCGCGGCCGGCGGCTGGTTCCTGAGCTCGCAGGGCGCCGATCTGCCCGGCTACGCGACACTTTTCTGGATCAGCGCGGGAGCACGCGCGCTGACGCTGCCGCTGCTCGCGTGGATGCCGGACATCAAGATCTCGGCCCCGCCGCCGGCGATGCGCATTCTGGCGGCGCGTCCGTCCTCGGGCTCGATCGACCGGCCGGTGCTCTCCGACCGCGAGGACAGCCCGATCGACGGGCCGCCCGAGCCCGCCCCGCTCAGCGCGCCTCCGTAGCGCGGAGCCGCTCGAGCGCGCGCAGCGCGCGCTCGTCGCCGGGCAGGAGCGCGAGGTGTACGCGGTACTCCGCGATCGCGTCGTCTCTCCGGCCGGCCTGCTCGAGGGCGGACGCGAGGTAGAGATGGCGTTCGCCGTTGCCCCCGGTCGAGGGATCGATTCCCAACGCGAGCGTCAAGTGGTGGGCGGCTTCCTCCGCGCGGCCGACGCGAAGCAGCACGAAGCCGTAGTTCGCCTGCGCCCGCTCCCAGTTCGGCGCGATCGAGACCGCGCTCGCCAGCCGCGCGAGCGCCTCCACGTCGCGCCCGCGCGCGGCCAGCTCGATTCCCGCTTCGGTGTCGGCGAACCAGTTTCGCTCGGTGACGTCCACCGCGCGCTGCCAGAGCACGAGGTCGTCGATCCAGAAGGCCAGCTGCGCGCGGCTGGTCGCGGCGAACGCGACCAGCGCGGCGCAGACGGCGAGCCGTCGCGACGCGGAGAGCCAGCCTCGTGCCCGGCACCGCGAAGACCAGCGCGAGCCAGACACCGATCTGTGGCAGGTAGGTGTAGCGGTCGGCGGTCGATTGGAAGCCGACTTGCACGACGCCGAGCGTCGGCGCGAGCCCGATCGCGAAGAACGCCAGCCCCGAAGCGATGAACGGCATGCGCCTGCGGAGCGCGAACGCGATCGCCGCGAGCGCCAGGACCGACGCGCCCGAGGCGATCACCGTGCCGAGCGGCCAGGTTCCCGGGTGCGGGTACAGCACCGCGAGATCGCTCGGCCAGAGCGCGCGGCCGAGCTGGCTCGCGAGGCCGACGAGCGCGTTCGAGATCCGGTCGATGAGCCCGAGGTCGGGCGAGATCGCGCCGACCTGCGCGCGGAGCGTGACGAGCGAGGAGCCGAGCGCGAGCGCTGCGTACGGGAGCTTCTCGATGATGCGCAGGCCCCGACGCAGCGGCCAGAAGTCGAAGACGAAGAGCATCAACGGCAACGACACGAGCATCGGCTTCGCGAGCAGCCCGAGCGCCATGCAGGCGAGCGAGATCCCGTAGGCCGCGAACGAGCGGCTCCGGGCGAAGCGCGTCCACGCCAGCAGCGAGAGCAGCGTGAAGCCCGCGCAGAGCAGGTCCTTGCGTTCGGCGATCCAGGCCACCGACTCGACGCGCTGCGGGTGCAGTGCGAAGAGCGCGGCGATCGCCGCACTCCGGCCGGTCGAGCCGGTGAGTCCCGCGAGCCAGAGGAAGACCAGACACGCGTTCAGCGCGTGAAGAAGCGCGTTCTCGACGTGCGGTCCCGATGCGCCCGTCCCGAAGACCTCGACGTCCACCATGTGCGAGAGCCAGGTCAGCGGATGCCAGTTGCTGGCGTGAAAGCTCGTGAACGCCCAGCGCACGCTCGCGACGGTGAGGCCCGCCTGGACCTCGGGGTTCTCGGTCACGTACTGCTCGTCGTCGTAGAACAGGAACGGAAGACCGCGAACCGGGGCGTAGACGACGAGCGTCGCGGCGACGAGCGCGGCACAGACAACGATCGAACCCGCCCGGCGGCTCAAAGCGCGCCCCTCCCCGCAGAGACGGCAGTCTACAACGCGGGCTATCATCCGCCGACTCGAGCCGAGGAGATCTGCGATGCGCTGGAAGATCGGAAACGTGACGATCACGCGGGTGGTCGAGGTGGAGATGCCGACGTCCGGCGACTTCGTGCTGCCGGACGCCAGCCCGGCGAACGTCGCGAAGATCCCCTGGCTTGCGCCGCACTTCGTGACCCCCGACGGGATGCTCCGGCTCAGCATCCACGCGCTCGTCGTCGAATCGCAGGGCCGGAAGATCCTGGTCGATACGTGCCTCGGCAACGACAAGAAGCGCGCGATCCCGGACTGGAACATGCGCACCGGTCCGTTCCTGAAGCAGCTCAGCGACGCGGGCGCCGCGCGGGAATCGGTGGACACGGTGGTCTGCACGCACCTGCACGTCGATCACGTCGGCTGGAACACGATGCTCGTGAAGGGCGAGTGGCTTCCGACCTTCCCCAACGCCCGATACCTGATCGGCCGCAAGGAATGGGAATACTGGAAGGGCGAGCCCGAGAGCCCGGACATGCCGATCATGAGCGACTCGGTGAAACCGATTCTCGACGCGGGGCTCGCGGATCTGGTCGATGCGGACCACAAGCTGACGAGCGAGGTCTGGCTCGAACCCACGCACGGCCATACACCGGGACACGTCAGCGTGCGCATCTCGTCGGGCGGCGCGGATGCGGTGATCACGGGCGACATGATCCATCACCCGTCGCAGTTCGCGAAGCCGGAGTGGGCGTCGAGCTTCGACTGGAACTCGGGGGTGAGCACGGCGACGCGGAAGTCGTCCTTCAAGCGCTGGGCCGAGGCCGGGTATCTCGTGATCGGCACGCACTTCGCCACGCCAACCGCCGGCAAGATCGTCCGCGACGGCGACGCCTGGCGCTTCGACGTCTAGCGGGGAACCGATGAGCGAAGAGGTCACGAGCTTCCCGGGCGCGCGCCGCCCGGATCGAACCCGCCGCGTGGACGCGCACGGCGTCGGCATCGCCGTCTACGAGTGGGGCAAGCCCGAGGCCAGACCGCTGCTGCTCGCGCACGGCGGGTTCGACTTCGCGGGCACCTTCGACGGCTTCGCCCCGCTGCTCGCCGACGGTGGATTTCGCGTCGTGTCCTGGGATCACCGCGGACACGGGGACTCCGATCACGCCGCGCTCTACTCCTGGCAGGCGGACCTGCGCGACGCGCTCGTGGTGATGGACTCGATCGGTCACGAACCGATGCCGATCGTCGGTCACTCGAAGGGCGGCGGGGTCTGCATGCAGCTCACCGAGGCGCGGCCGCACCGGGTCGAGCGCTTCGTGAACCTGGACGGCATGCCCGGCAAGTCGCGGCACCCCGACGTCGCCGATCGCGAGCGCACCAAGCTGCTCGACAGCGAGCTCTCGAACTGGCTCGACTGGCGCAAGCGCGCCGGCACGCTCGCGCGCAAACCCGGCACGATCGACGAGCTGGCCACGCGCCGCGGCCGCATGAACCCGAGGCTCTCGCGCGATTGGCTGCGCTACCTGGTGCCGATCGGTGCGCGCCGCGACGCGGACGGCTGGCGCTGGAAGATCGACCCGTCGATGCGCTTCGGCGGCTTCGGCCCGTGGCGACCCGACTGGTCGCTCGAGCGCATGCGCGGATTCCCCGTGCCGCTGCTCGCGATCCTCGGCTCGATCGAGGAGGAAATGGGCTGGGGAACGACGGCTGCCTTCCTCGAGCCCTACATGCCGCGCGACACGCGCATCGTCACGCTCGAGGACTCCGGTCACTTCGTGCACATCGAGCACCCCCGCCGCGTCGCGGACCTGGTTCTGGAGTTCCTCGCGTGAGCGCAAATCCCGTGCTCCTCCGACACAACCTCGTCGATCTGGCGCTGCACACGCTTCGCTCCGGCGACGGCGCGGCGCTTCTGCTCCTGCACGGGCTCGGCGAGCGCTCGCCCACGCGCATTCCGCCGGAGTTCGAGTCCTGGCCGGGACCGGTCTTCGCGCTCGACTTCACCGGTCACGGCGACTCGAGCATCCCGCACGGCGGGGGCTACACGAGCGAGATCCTGATGGGCGACGTCGACGCCGCGCTCGCGCAGATCGGCGCTTCGACGCTGGCCGGGCGCGGACTCGGCGCCTACATCGCACTCCTGTCCGCGGGCGCGCGGCCCCGGCTCGTGCGCGGTGCGATCCTGCTCGACGGACCCGGGCTCGCGGGCGGAAGCGCGCGGCCCGGCACGCCGCTCGTGCCGATGCCCGATCCCGGCGCCGTCGCCCCGCCCGATCCGTTCGCGCTCGTCGAGCTCGCGACCGACGTGCGTCCGCCCGACTACGCGACCTCGTTCGTGCGCCAGGCCACGCACCTGTCCGGGCTCGAGCGGCCGATCAGCGTCTGCACGCTCGAGCGCCCGGACTGGCTGCGCGCCGTGGTCGACGAGCCCGGCGTCGAGACGACCGATCTCGACGAGGCGCTCACCATCTACGCTTCGCGCTGAGCCGCGCCCCGTCCGAGATCCCGCGAATCCGAAGTCCGCGCTAGTAGATCTCGAAGAGCCCCGCGGCACCTTGCCCGCCGCCGATGCACATCGTGACGACGCCCCACTTGGCCTTGCGGCGCTTGCCTTCGAGCAGCAGGTGACCGACGCAGCGCGCGCCCGTCATGCCGAAGGGATGGCCGACCGAGATCGAGCCGCCGTTCACGTTGTACTTCGACGGGTCGATGCCGAGCGTGTCGCGGCAGTAGAGGCACTGGCTCGCGAACGCCTCGTTGAGCTCCCAGAGATCGATGTCGTCGATCGAAAGGCCCGCGCGTTTGAGCAGCTTGGGAACCGCGTAGATCGGACCGATGCCCATCTCGTCGGGCTCGCAGCCGGCCGCCGCGAATCCGCGGAACGCGCCGAGCGGCTCGATGCCACGCCGCTTCGCCTCGCCGACCTCCATCAGAACGACCGAGGCCGCGCCGTCGGAAAGCTGCGACGCGTTGCCGGCCGTGATGAACTGACCCTCACCGCGGACCGGCTTCAGGCTCGCGAGACCCGCGAGCGTCGTGTCTGGACGATTGCACTCGTCCTTCGTCACCGTGTAGTCGACCTCGGACGTCTCACCGGTCTCCTTGTTCGTGACGACCATCCGCGTCTTCATCGGGACGATCTCGTGGTCGTACAGCCCGGCATTCTGCGCGGCCGCCGTGCGCTTCTGACTCTCGAGCGAGTACTGGTCCTGGTACTCGCGGCTCACCTTGTAACGCTCGGCGACGATGTCGGCGGTCTCGATCATCGGCATCCAGAGGCCCGGGTACTGCGCGGCGAGCGGCTTGTCGACCTGGAGCGTGAAGCCCTTGCCGGTCTGGCTGTGGGTGATCGACTCGACGCCCGCGCCGACGACGATCTGCTCGCCGTCGACGATGATGCGACCGGCGGCGGTCGCAATCGCGTTCAGGCCCGAGGAGCAGTGGCGACTCACCGTCACCCCCGTCGTCGTCACCGGGCAGCCCGCCTTGATCGCCGCGAGGCGCCCGATGTTGTTGCCCGTCGTGCCCTGCGGCGTGCCGCAGCCGAGGACGACCTCGTCCACCTCGGCGGGATCGATGCCCGCGCGCTCGATCGAATGGCGGATCGCGTGGCCCGCCATGGCGACTCCGCCGGTGTTGTTGAATCCGCCGCGGTGGGACTTGGCGAGTCCGGTCCGCGCGGTCGAGACGATGACGGCTTCACGCATTTTCGTTTCCTCCTGGATCGAGAACGACGACCGGGATCACGCGCGCGGCTGCGCGCTTCTGGTAGTCGGCATACGGTGGGTAGAGTTCGACCATCCGCTTCCAGATCTGCGCGCGCTCGTCGCCTTCCGCGACGCGCGCTCGAGCCCGGAGCTTCCTGGCGCCGACCTGCAGCTCGCACTCGGGCTTCGCCTCGAGATTGCGGAACCAGATCGGGTGATCGGGCATGCCGCCCTTCGACGCGATCACGACGTAGCTCTCGCCGTGGCGGCCGTAGATCAGCGGCAACGCGCGCGGCTGACCGGAGCTGCGTCCGGTCGTCGTCAGCAGCAAGGTCGGAAGCAGGCCGGGTCCGCCGAGCGCGGACGAGTCCCACATGTGCGCCTTCTCGGGGTCGCTGCGGTAGAGCGCGATGTGTTCCGCGATCCAGGGAATCGCACTGAAATCGGCCATGAATCCTCCGCTGGGGGGCCGAGTATGTGTCATCGTTCCGGCCGATGCACATCCTCGAAGAGGGGGCGATGGACCGGCTGCAGCGAATCATGATCGGGCACGGCCTGCTGGTCATTCTCGTGGCGATGTTGGCCGGCTTCATGCTGATGTTCTCGCTGCTCGGCGGGTTCGAGATCTGGCCCGGTCGCTTCCTGCCGTTTCGCGTCTACGGGACGCCCGAGGGTTGGATTCGCGCGCACTCCGGCGGCACCATGAATGGCCTGTTGGTGATCGTCGTCGCGCTCGCCTTGCCGAAGCTGAACCTCGGAACGCGGATGCAGAAGTTCACCGCATATGGATTCGCCTACGTCGCGTGGTCGTTCACGGTCTTCTACTGGTTCGGAAACGCCGCTGCCAACCGCGGGCTCAGCGTCGGAGACAACACCTTCGGCGCGTCGGATTGGATCGGCGTCCTCGCGTTCCTGCCGGCCCTGCCGAGCGTCGTGATCGTCGTCGTGCTGCTGGCGATCGCCGCGACGGGTGTCGCTTCGGCACGTCGCGACTAGCGCGGGTCGAGCCGGACGGAGAGCGGGTCGCTGCGCTGGACGAGGCCGTACCACCCATCGACCCAGCCGTACTTCGCGGCAAACGCGCGCTCGACCGCGCGAAGCTGCGCGTCGTCGCGGACGATCACGGCCGTACACCGGACGGTGACGCCCGCGCGCGTGAGTTCGACTTCGGGGTTCGCCCGAAGCTCCGCACCCAAGCTCCGAACCGAGCGCGCGATGCGCACGTACGGGCGACCATCGACGTCGACGATCCAGAGCTTCGTTTCGTGCGGGCGCCCGGCGTCGTCGAAGCTGCGCAGCTCCGCGACCTCCGTTCGCTCACCCGCGAGCCAGGCGCCGAGTGCGATCAGGAACAGGCCCGAGAGCGAGATCGACGCGATCCTGCGGAGACTCACCCCGCCAACTTGACTTCGCCGACGCTCCCGTAGAAGGCAGCGAATCGCTGCACCGGATCAGCCGCCCAGGAGCCACCGGGCGACGACCTGACCGACGAGACACGCGACCAGACAGCCGACCAACGTCGCAGCGGCGTAGCCGGTACCCAGAACCCACGCGCCGTCCTGCAAGAGGGCGAGCGTCTCGACGCTGAACGCCGAGTAGGTCGTGAAGCCACCGAGGAATCCCGCACCCAGCGCGATCCGAAGCCCGGGCGGAACCGCGTCGGTCTCGAGCGAGACGACGACGAGCGCGGCCAGAAGCGCGGATCCGAGCAGGTTCACCGCCAGCGTCCCGAGCGGGAGCGCGGTCGGGAAGCGCTCGAGCAGGAACGATCCGATCCAGTAGCGCAGGCCCGAGCCGAGTCCGCCCGCGAGAAACACCCACCCGAACGTCGTCGTGCTCATCGCGCGAGCATACCCCTGCGGCCCGGGAGTCCGCCGCACGCAAAGTGCTAGGCTGCGCCGGTGCAGGACGTCAGCGAACTCGAGCCCGGGACGGAAGCGAAGCTCGAGCGCCAGAGCCTGATCGGGTTCTTTCGCGACCGCGATCACACCCGCGGCAACCTGCTCGTCTCGACGCTCGTGCTCG
Organism: uncultured delta proteobacterium; assembly: GCA_963704165.1. Taxonomy (GTDB): domain Bacteria; phylum Myxococcota_A; class UBA9160; order SZUA-336; family SZUA-336; genus VGRW01. The sequence goes on from CAVPHD010000006.1 coordinate 51,121, forward strand.
CGCTGCCGTCGATCCTGACGATGACGTTCTCGTTCGGCGTGTTCCAGGTGATCGAGCTCTCGTTTCTCGGCCGCCTCGGTGATCACGCGCTCGCCGCCGCGGGCTCGAGCGATCAGGTCCTGCGCCAGGGACTCATGCTCCTGGTGATGGGCATGACGGTCGCGTCGCAGATGATGATCTCGCGGCTCGTCGGCGCCGGGCAGGTCGAGGGCGCCGAGCACGTCGCAGGCCAGACCTTCCTGCTCGGAGCCGGTCTGGCGCTGATCGCCGCGCTGACGGGCGGGCTCTTTCCCGAAGCGCTCGTGCGCCTGATCACGAGCGACGCCGAGGTGATCGCGCTCGCGACGGTCTACGTGCGGATCGTCTTCCTCAGCTTCTTCGTGATGGTCGCGAGCCAGATCTTCTCGACCGTGCTGAACGGCGCGGGCGATTCGACGACGCCGATGCTGACCTCCTTCGTCGTGACGCCGGTCTCGATCTTCTCGCAGTGGGCGCTCACCTTCGGCCACGCGGGCTTCTCGCCGATCGGGATCGCGGGAATTCCGCTCGGTGCGGCGATCGGCGGCGCGTGCGGCGCGGCCGTCTCGCTCTACATGCTCTTCAGCGGCCGCTGTCGCGTGCACTTGCGCGCGCGCCACGTCGTTCCGGACTTCCCGCTGCTCGGCCGGATTCTCGCCACCAGCTTGATGCCCGCGGCCCACATGCTCGCGCGCTCGCTGATCGTGATGTTCTTCATGATCATGGCGGGCCGGCTCGGAGGAAAGGTGCAGGCCGCGTACACCGTCGGACTCCGGCTCGAGATGCTCGCGATCATGCTCGCCTTCCCGATCGCGAACGCGTGCGCGACGCTGGTCGGCCAGAACCTGGGCGCGAAGAACCTGCGCCGCGCCTGGGGCGCGGTCTGGGCGAGCTCCCTCGTCGAGCTCGCCGCGCTCTGGCCGCTCGCGCTCGGCATCTTCCTGTTCCGGCACGCGCTCGTCGCTCTCTTCGTCGACGACGCCGAGGTCGCCGCGATGTCCGAAGAGTATCTCGCCTACTCCGCCGGGGTCCTCGCCTTCTACGGTCTGTACTTCGTCGCGTTTCGCACGCTTCAGGCCGCGGGCGACATGCTCTCGCCGATGCTCATCTCCGTCTCGACGGCGGTCTTCGTCGGCGCGCCGCTCGGCTGGTATCTGGCCACGCGCACCGATCTGGGCGCGACGGGGATGTGGATCGCGAACGTGGCGTATGCACTGGTGAACGCCGGCATGATGATCGGCTGGCTGCTCACCGGACGTTGGGCGCGCAGACACGCGACGTGATCGGGCTCGTCGAAACGGGCGCTCATCCTGCGCGACGTCTCGCGATCCGGGCTAGACTTCGCGGATGAACGACGAGACGTACTACAAGGATCACTGGGTCGAGATCGAGCCCGAACGGATCGAGGCCTACGAGCAGATGTTCGAATGGCGGCCGCAGAACGCGCCGCTGCTCGAGCCGGCCGGGCTCGCACCCGGACAGACGGTGATCGACTACGGCTGCGGACCCGGCGGGCTCGCGGTCGAGCTCGCGAGGCGCGTCGCCCCGACCGGGCACGTGCATGGCGTGGATCTGAACAAGCTCTTTCTCGAGCGTGCCCGCGCACGCGCAAAGCGCGACGGTGTGGAGCCGCTGATCGACTGGCATCACACCGACGGCGATCGCATCCCACTCGATTCGGGGCTGGCCGACCGGCTCGTGTGCAAGAACGTGATGGAGTACGTGCCCGACGTCGCCGCCACGCTCGCGGAGTTTCGCCGTGTCTTGAAGCCCGGCGGGCTCGCGCACGTGATCGACAGCGACTGGGGAATGCTGGTCGTGGAACCGATCGGCGCCGAGCGCATCGCGGAGCTCTTCGAGGCCGCGAAGCCCGCCTACAAGACGCCCCTGATCGGCCGCAAGCTCTGGGGCGCGATGCGCGGCGCCGGCTTCTCCGACGTGAAGGTGAAGATCCTCACCAGCGCCGACACCAAGGGCTTCACCGCACCGATCGTCTTCAACATGATGTCGTACGCACGCGCCTCCGGTCGGCTCTCGAAGCCGGCGCTCGACGCGCTCACGGCCGACCTGAAGACGTCCCTCTCGGACGGCACGTTCCTGCTGATCCTGCCGCAGTTCCTCGTCACGGGGATGGCGTGAAGATCAGGAAGGACTGATCCGCGAGGAAGTCATCCTGCTCGACGAGCTGGTATCCGGCGGCCTCGAGCTCCTGCTGAATCACCGCGATCGCCGTTCCGTGCCCGCCGGATCGGTACTCGACGATCGCGATCCGCCCCCCGGGGCGAAGCCGATCCTGCAGCGCTGCGAAGTAGGCGATCCGATCCGAGAGGTGGTGGTAGGTGTTGCACACGAAGATCAGGTCGACGCCGTCGGCGGGGATGCGCGGGTCGTCGGGTGCGCCCTCGATCACCCCGACGTTCTCGCGCTTCTCCTTCGCCACGCGACTGCGCAGGTAGCCGAGCATGTCGGGATCGACGTCGATGGCGTAGACGCGCCCCTCGGGCCCGACCGCATCGGCGAAGCGAAACGTGAAGTAGCCGCCCCCCGCACCGAGATCCGCGACGTGCGCGCCCGGAACGATCTCGAGCGCCGCGACGACGCGCTCGGGCTGCTGCGAAGCGTCGCGGCCCGGACCCGCGTAAGCGAGGCGCTTGAGCGCGCCGCACCCGGACACGACCGAGAGCGCGAGCAGCACGGCGATCCAGAGCCGCGCGTGCGACGAACGAAGCCCGGGATCATCGCGATCCCGATCCATGGATTCGACATCGAGAGCGTCGATCGACATGCCTGAATCGTAGTCGATCGGCGGGCTATGATGGGGAAATGGCTGACTCACCGCGAAGTGACGAGCGAATCATCGGCCCGGTGTCGGTAGAAGGCGCGGGAATCGCACCCGGTCGCGACCGGCTCGCGGGACGCCGGATCCTGGTCGTCGGCGCGGGCACGCAGGCCAGCCCCGAGCTCGACGCGCCGATCGGCAACGGGCGCGCGATCGCGCTGCTCGCCGCGCGGGAAGGCGCTTCGGTCGCGTGCGCGGACATCGATCCGAACGCGGCGAGAGAGACGCTCTCGCAGATCGAGAAGGAAGGGGGCCGCGGCTGCGTGATCGTCGGCGACGTCTCCGAACCTTCCGCCTGCGTTCGGATCGTCGCCGAGGCCGAGCACACGCTCGGCGGAGTCGACGGCTTGGTTCTGAACGTCGGCATCGCGGCGGGCGCACGGCTCGCCGGCACCGATGCCGAGGCCTGGGACCGGACCTTCGCGGTGAATCTGCGCGCGCACTTCCTGATCGCGCGCGAGCTCCTGCCCCGCCTGGCGCCCGGCGCCTCGATCGTCTTCATCAGCTCGATCGCCGCGCTCGGTCCGGGCTCGCGCCTGCCGTCGTACGACGCGTCGAAGGCCGGGCTCGCGGGGCTGATGCGCCACGTCGCGTTCGAGGGCGCGCGAAGCGGAGTCCGCGCGAACGTCGTACTCCCCGGACTGATCGACACGCCGCTCGGCCGCAGCGCGACGCGCGGCCGTCCGTCGCGCGCGCGCACGCCGGTTCCGCTCGGGCGCCAGGGGACGGGCTGGGAAGTCGCGCACGCCACGGTCTTCCTGCTCTCGGGCGAAGCGAGCTACATCACGGGCCAATCGCTCGTCGTGGACGGCGGACTCTCCGCGCTGACCTAGCGCCGAGACGGCGCGTTCATGCGCGCGAGCCGCGGGTCGAGCTCCGGCTGAAGCGTCGACGGACGCGATGCGGCCTCGATCTCGACGAGCGCGTCGTCGAGATCGCGTCCGAGCTGGTCGAGGTCCGGCGCGAGCTCCCAGTCGCCGATCAGTCCCCAGCAGAGCTTGCCGTCGTAGCTGAGCGCGGCGACGCCAAGACCCTGGCGCGCGAAGAGCGGCAGCTGCGGATGGATCTCGAGAACGCGCGCGCCGAGCAGGTAGAGCGGCTGCTGCGGCCCCGGCACCGTCGAGACGATCAGGTTGTAGGGATGCAGCCGCGTCGCGAGATCGACCCCGAGGCGCGTCAATGCGACCGATCCCGTTGCGTCGGCGAGGTTGCTGAGCAGCTCGATGCCACGGGCCGCGTCGGTCTGCCTCAGCCGCAGCTTCTGTTCACGGATCTGCCGGAAGCGCTCGCGCGGGTCGGGCTCGTCGATGGGCAGCGAAACGAAAAGGGCCGAGACGTGGTTCGCTTCGTCGATCTCGCCCGACGTCCCGCGCCGATTCACGGGGATGCACACCTTGTAGTCGAGCTTCGCGAGCGGCACGCCGCGTCCGATCAGGTAGCTGCGGATCGCTCCCGCGACGAGCGCGAGCACGACGTCATTCAGCGTTCCGTCGAGCCGGTTCTTCAGCGCCGTCAGCCGTGCGAGCTCGGTGGTGCGGAGCGCCGCGCGTCGGTGCGGGCCGATACGCTCGTTGAAGGGCGTCTCCGCGGGTGGGAGCAGCGCGCCCGAGAGCGACGTCGCGACCGCGCGGCCGCTCTCGACGAGGCCCGTGAGCGCCGCCCCGGGATCCCGCGCGACGGCCGCGGCCGCCCCGAGCAACCGGATCGGAAGCGCCAATCGCCGAACGAGCTCGTCGATGCCGAGCCGGAACGTGCCCGGATGCGCGCGTGCCTCGAAGTCGAGAACGCGTGAACCCTCGTGGACCTCGGGCGAGGGCGAGAGCAGCTTCGCGAGCACCCCCATTCCGCCGACGGCATCGACCATGCAGTGGTGAAGTTTGGAGATCATCGCGAATCGGTCCCCGGTGAGGGAGTCGACGATCCACGTCTCCCAGAGCGGTTTCTCGCGATCGAGGTGCTGGGAGAGGATCCGACCGACGAGCGCCTCGAGCTGGGCGTCGGTTCCCGGGGTGGGCAACGCGGTGTGGCGCACGTGGTAGCCGAGGTTGAAGTGTTCGTCGTCCACCCAGATCGGCCGGCGCGTGATCGGCGTCCACGCCAGACGCTCCCGGTGGTGCGGCATGTCGTCGAGCGTCGCCTCGATGTGCGCGGCGATGCGATCGAAGTCGAGCGCGCCGTCCGCGCGCGCGAGCTTCGCCCGCTCGAAGATCGAGACCGCCGCCACGTGCATCGGCGTGGCCCGGTGCTCGAAGTGGAGGAACCAGCGGTCCTTGGAGGAAAGGGGCTCGTAGCCCGACGTTCGCATGCCCGACGGGCGTCAGCCGGCGGCGTTTGCGGCGCTCACCGGCGCGATGCCCAGATCGTTCATCATCATCGTGAACTTGCTGCGCGGGATCCGATCCTCGAATCCGGCACGGCGCAGACGGTGGAAGTACTCCTGCATCTGCTTCACCTGCAGGTCACCGACGATCTTCACGCCGTCTGCGATCTGGGCGGGTTTCGTGCCCTTGCCCGCGAGCACGATCATGCACTCGGTGAGCGCGGCGTCGAACTGGCTGATCGTGACCGACTCCCCCTCGTCGAGCGCCGAGTGAAGCTGTTCCTTGCGCTCCGGCGTATGGTCGATGGTCCACTTCAGGTGCTGCAGGCCGTACGAGACGTGACGTGCCTCGTCCTGCATCACGAGCTGGAACATGCGCTTGTCCACGGGCGTCGGCGAAATGAACTCGCTGAAGCGGAACATCGTCAGGATGTTGCCCTCGGCCAGGAGGTGCATGAACGCCGAAGCGTCGCTGTAGGTGTCGCCGTCGAGGATCGCCTTGAGGGAGTGCTCGGCCTGCGGCAGCGCCTCCATCAGACCGACGCCGCCCGCGAGCGCCCGCTTTCGGAACACTTCGGCGTGTCGCGCCTCGTCCATCGCTTGCGTGGCGATGAAGTGCTTCACCTCGTGGAACTGGTTGTTCATCCGCCAGAGCCACTTCGCCGGCAGGTCGGTCGCGATCATCTCGACCTCGGTGAAGAACGTGCAGAGCTGCGCGAATGCGACCTCGAGCTCCTCGCTGCGCTCGTACTTGTCGAGATCGCCCCAGGGAATGTCCGTCGTCGCGTCCCACTGGCGCGAGACCGCTTCCTCCGTGAACGACGCCACCTTGTACGCCCAGACGTCGGACTTGCGGTTCAGCTCCGGCTCGAGATCGGCCTGGACCTTCGGGTCGAAGGCCGCGCCCCGCGGCACCGCGCCCCGCGGCCCGCGCGGAACCTCGGGGAGCTCGTCGTAGCCGTAGCTGCCCTTGTTCACGTCGAGGTAGGTGAACCCGCGCTTCGGGTTCTCCTGCGAGAATCGCAGCTTCTCGGTGCCGGCCTTCATCCAGCCGAGATCGAGGTTGCCCTTGCGGATGTCGCGCATGCGCAACGCGAGGTCGGAGTTGCGGCTCCAGTCGATCGGTCCGTAGTAGCTCATCGCTCTCCCCTTCCCCGGCTCAGCTGCGGAGCAGCCGCAGGAACTCCGGCAACGGGCTGCGCGAGCGGCGGTCGCCAAGACCCGCCGCCATGCAGCGCCTGAAGTATTCGTCGGTCGTCCGCTCGTAGAGGCCGGCGACGGGCTCGAATCCGCCCGAGATCAGCACGAGCGGCTCGATCATCTCGGGCGCGCCGAGCGCCCCGACGAGCGCGTTCTCGGACAGGTCGAGGTGGTTCGAGATCCGCTCGGCCTCGATCGGCCGCGCGTGCAGCAGGCCGCGGATGTGATCGACGCCGTAGGCGATGAAGCGCGTCGCATCCTGCGCGAGTCGAACGCCGAGGAACGAGTCCACCGCGTTGGTCGCGGTGTATTCGAGGTGACGTCCGATCGCCTGAATCCACGAGAAGAGCAGGAGGTTCATCGAGGCCGAGGCCTCGGGGTACGAGTCGGCGGTGAAGATCGACTTCAGAAACGCACCGAACTCCGGACAATCGACCCCGAGCTGGCCGTCCCCCGCGAGCGCGCGTTTCCGGAACGCCTCGGAGATGCGCGCGGCGTCGTACATCTGCACGCACATCAGGTACTTGATCTCGTGGAACTCCTGGTTCATCCGGAACTCGTACGAAGCGGCCGTGTCGCAGGCGACGAATCCGGCCGAGACCAGATTCGTCGAGAGCTGGCGGATGGCGTGCGCGACCTGCTCGGAGTGACCCGGCTCGTCGAGCGCGGTCCAGGGCACGTCGTGCGCCGGCGCCCAGCGCCGGGACTTCGCCTCCTCGAAGAGGGTCGGTGCGACCTCGGCCCAGACATCGCTCTTTCGATTCAGGCGGTAGCCGAGCGACGGCAGGCCCGGGGGCAGGATCGCCCCGCGCGGCGCCATCGAGAAGTTGTGCCGCACGACCTCGGGGAGGTGATCCGGCGAGTACGCGCCGTGGTTGATGTCGGTGAGCGTCAGCCCCCGCGCGGGTTGGCTGGGCCGGAACGAGGCCCGCTCGCCGATCTTCTTCATCCACGACAGGTCGAGCTGGCCGGAGATCGTGCGGATCATCTTCGCGACGATCTCGGGATCCTGGCTGTAATCCTTGGGTGCGATGTAGGACATCGGTTCTCCTACGAGGCCTTCACTTCGAGATACCGCGCCTGGTCGAAGAACTCCTGGATCGATGCCATGAAGCGGTAGAACTTGTCGTGCCCTTCGGCGTCGGCGGTTTCGACCCGGAGCAGGTCGCCGACGTGCGAGAGCGTGTTCAGGGTGTGCTTCGCGTCCGCGCCGCCGTGCTCGACGATCGCCTCGATCATCTCCTTCCAGATCGCCGGCGAACCGCTGAGGACGAAGTCGAGCCGCGCGGGATCTCCGCCCTCCTGGACGTGGACACACTCGTAGACCTCGAACCCGATCGTGTAGAGGTCCTTCCCGACCCGAACGCCGAAGCTCGTGTCGCAGTAGCCGAGCTTCTCGAATCGGACCTTGTCTTCCTTCGTGCGCTGCTGGAGCGCCTGAAAGAACTCGAGCGATGGGAAACGGATCGCCATGACATCCTCCGCGCGGGTCTAGAACGATTTTACGCCAGCAAGGTCCGTTCCCGCAGCCGACGTCGCACGGGCGGGATCTCCCGCGCGGCCTGCTGCAACCCGCCTCAGCTCCCGAAGGAGCCGTGGCGCCCGGCCCCTCGCGCGAATCGCGAAGCCCCCTCGAGCGTCTCGCCCGAGGCGATCACCTCGAGCCCGAGGCGCGTCTCGAGGCGAAGCGCATCGTCCTGCGAGAGCGGCCACTGCTGATAGGAGGAGAGCCGGTCGCTGCGCAGGCATCGCTGCGGGAACGCGGCGAGCTGGCGCGCGAGCTCGATCGCTTCCGGCAGGGCGCGGCCCGGATCGACCAGCCGGTTCGCGAGCCCCATCATGCGCGCCTCTTCACCCGAGACGCCGCGGCCGGTCAGGATCAGATCGAGCGCGTGGGAGTGGCCGATCATGCGGGCGAGGCGAATCGTTCCGCCGTCGATCAGCGGCACGCCCCAACGGCGGCAGAAGACGCCGAAGACCGCGTCGCGCGCGGCCACGCGCAGGTCGCACCAGATGGCGAGCTCGAGGCCGCCGGCGACCGCGTAGCCCTCGACCGCGGCGATCACCGGCTTGCCGAGCAGCATGCGCGACGGCCCCATCGGACCGTCGCCGTCGGGGCTGACGCGATTCCCGCGCCCCTCCGAGACGCCCTTCAGATCGGCACCGGCGCAGAAGGTCCCCTTCGCTCCGGTGAGAACCGCCACCGACGATGATTCGTCCGCGTCGAAGCGCCGGAACGCCTCGGCGAGCGCCGATGCGGTCGGACCGTCCACCGCGTTGCGCGCGGCCGGCCGGTCGATCGTCACGATCGCGACCGGCCCGTCGGTCTCGTAGCTGACTTCCGCCATCGTGCCCTCCGAAATCCGTCCAGCGACCGTACCACGCGCGCGCGTCTGCTAGCGTACGCGCGCCGCCATGGATGCCCCGATCCTGTCACTTCCTCCGACCGGGCTCGTCGCCATCCTGGTCTCGCTCACGTACCTCGCCCTCGCGGTCGTGCGCATTCGGCCGGAATGGGTGGTGGACCACGCGCGCGCCGTGCTCGGCGTGCTCGCGGCGATCTCGCTCGTCGCCGCCGTCGCGCTCGTCGATCTGCGCACGCTCGAGCCGCGCGTCCGCCTCGACGCCTCCGAAGAGCCGCTGATGCTCCGCCACGATCCGGCGCGGGCGGTCTACGCCGAGGCCATCCGCACGTTCGGCAACGACGACATCTACGTGATCGCGATGCTCACCGACGACGTCTTCACGGAGGCCGATCTCGGAGCGCTGCGTCGGATCAGCCACGCGGTCCTGAAGCTTCCAGGCGTGCGGCGCGCCGAGAGCCTGGTCGACATCCCGAGCTATCGCTGGGATCCGGAGAAGCTCTGGCTCGACGTCTCGGACTTCATCGACGACATCCCCTCCGAACCCGCGAGGCTCGTGGATCTGCGCCGGCGCGCGCTCGCCGATCCGATCTATCCGAAGCTGGTCGTGTCGCGCGACGGCTCGGCCGCCGCGATCAACCTGTCCTTCCACGAGATCGGCGACCGGGCGTTCGTCGATCTCGGGCTCGACGACGCGATTCGCGCGATCGCGCAGGCGGAGACGGCCCCCGGCCGCGAGTTCCGTTTCGCGGGACGCCCCCACGTGAAGTCGCGCGCCGCGCTGATCATGGCGCGGGATCTCTCGCTCCTGATCCCGCTCGCGGTCCTCGTCGCGGCGTTGGTGGTCTTCCTGACGACGGGCTCCGTGCGCGGGGTGTTCTCGCCGCTGCTCGCGTGCCTGACGTCGGTGCTCTGGACGTTCGGCCTGCTCGCGTTCGCCGGGCTCTCGATCAACCTGATCACGATCGTGCTCGGCCCGATCCTGATCACGCTCGGCGGGCTGTACGGCGTGCACATCATCGCGCGCTGGGAGCAGGAACGAGAGCACGTGGACAACGCGCGCGATGCCGCGCTCGCGACGCTCCGCGACGTCTTCGTTCCGGTCGTCCTGTCGGGCGTCACGACCAGTGCGGGATTCGCCGCGCTCGCTCCCGGTGGCATTCCGGGCATCGAGGAGCTCGGCACGTTCGCGCTCTTCGGAACGTCGGTGCTGACGCTGATCTCGATCACCGGGATCCCCGCCGCGCTCGCGCTGCTTCCGCACCGAAAGGGCGCGAGCGGGACGACGCGCTCCGGTGCGACCTTCGGACGAAGACTCGACGACGGGCTCGCCCGGCTCGCCGTCGCCTGCTGCACGCACGCGACTCCGATTCTGATCGCTTGGGGCGTGATGACGGCGATCGGGATCGCCGCGCTGCCGCGAATCGTGATCGACACCGACTACCTGACCTACTTCGCCGAGAGCTCGCAGGTCCGACGCGACTTCGCGTCGGTCAACGAGCGTCTGATCGGACCGGTGCCGCTCTACGTCGAGCTGATCGGCGAGATCGAGGGCACGTTTCGGGAGCCCGAGAACCTGCGCCGGATCGAGGCGCTTCAACGCGAGATCGAGGCGCTTCCCGGAGTGGCCGCGACGATCTCGATGGTGGACCCGCTTCGGCTCCTGAATCGCGCGCTCGAGCGCGGCGATCCCGACGAGGAGCGCATCCCGGACACGCGCGAAGAGGTCAGCGATCTCGTCTTCATGGTTCCGAAGGCGGAGCTGCGCCGCTTCGCGAATTCGAACCACAGCGAAGCGAACGTGATCGTGCGCACGGGCGAGCTCGGCTCGCGCGCGGTGCGAACATTGGTCGGACGGATCGAGGACGTCGTCGCGCGGCTCGAGCTCGAGCCCGGGCTGCGTGTCGAGGTGACCGGCAATGCGGTCGTGCTGAACCGCAGCGCCGATTCGCTCTCGGGAAACCAGATCGCGAGCATCGCGCTCGCGAGCGCGACCATCTTCGCCCTCGTCTACGGGGTCTTCCGCTCGTTGCGCGTCAGCCTGCTGGTGATGATTCCGAACCTTGCGCCGGTGATCCTGTTCTTCGGCTTGCTCGGGCTCGGGCTCGCCCCGCTCTCTCTGCCGACGAGCATGATCGGATGCGTCGTGCTCGGAGTCGCGGTGGACGACACGGTCCATGTGCTGGTGTCGTACCGGCGCATGCGCGAGCGGGGATCGTCGCCCGAGGACGCGGTGCTCGAGACCCTGCGTCGGGTCGGCCGGCCGGTCGTGATCTCCTCGCTGATGCTGGTCGCGGGGTTCCTGACGATCATGATCTCGGGCTTCGCGACGATCGTCGAGTTCGGCTACCTAACGGCGCTCACGATGGCGATCTGCCTCTGCGCCGATCTGATCATGCTGCCGGCGCTACTCGTTCGCGCTCGCGCGTAGCGCGTCCACCGATTTCAGGCGCTGGGGCGCGAAGATCGAATCCTCGATCACCGGGTTGTCGACCACACGATCGATCTCGAGCACGGACTTCGTCTTCTCGGACAGGTCGTACATCGTGCTCTCGAGCGGAATCCAGACGCCGGAGTACGGCTTGATCTTCCCGCGCGGAATCTCGAGCTGCTTCACTTCGACGCCCGCTTCGTCCCAGTGTCGGGTGCGCAGCGGGACGTCGTAGTCCTTGTCGACGTAGAGCAGGCTCCGAGCGTAGGCCGGGTCCGTCTCGGGTCGGTGGTTCACGTCCACGACCCAGACGGGGACGCCCTGGACCTCTTCGTCGGGAAGACGTTCGTAGGTCGCGTCGTCGATGTGACTGACCACGGCCAAGTCGTCGAGGCTGAAGTCACTGCCGAAGATCGACTCCTTCGCGGGCGCGATCCGCATCACACGCTCTCGCTTGCGCGAATAGTGGAACCCCTCGTCCTCGGTGCCCTTCCGCTCGATGAACAGGTACGCGGTGTCGCGTTTGTCGTAGGGCTCGGTGAACTTCATGATCGTCTTCGAGATGACCGTGCCCTTGGGCGCGGACTCGGACGTGCGAAGATCCTTGAAACGCGACCAGAACTTCAGGTTCTGGACGCTCCCGCCGGGATCGGTCGAAGACATCCGATGCTCGAAGTACGCCGTCTCGAGCTTGTTGTCGAGAACGCGTTGGTAGATCGCGCGCCCGTCGAGCCCGTCGGTCCCGGGCAAGGCATCGTCGGCGGCGCGCGACGTCGGAGCGACGAGCGGGAGAGACAGGAAGAGCAGGAGGATCCGGGCGTTCCGCACTCGCATGGCCGGACATCGTGCGAAACCGACGCGGCCGCTTCAACTCCGGCTAGTCCCGCTTCGGCTTCGCTCCTCCCTTGCGGCCGGAGCGGGTCCGGCTCCCGTAGTCACCGAACGGATCGTCGCGATCGCGCACGGCGTCGCGGAAGCCCTTGCGCTGAGCGTTTGCGACGAAGTCGAGCCCCTCCTGGGTATGGCGAGCGATCCCGTCGAAGAGCGTGCCGAGCAGGCGGCTCGAGGCCAGGCCCATGTTCTCGGCGGTCTGGTTGCAGAGCAGCTTCAACATCACGAGCTGATTGGTCGGAACGCGCGCCATGCGCTTCGCGAGCGCGAGCGCGTGATCGTCGAGCTCGGCGTCGGGAACGGTTTCGAGAATCAGCCCGATCTCCGCGGCTTTGCTCGCGGAGATCTCGTCGCCGGTCAGCATGTAGCGCTTGGCCTGCTCGAGACCCATGCGGTAGACCCACATCGCGGTCGTCGGCGTGCCCCAGACGCGCGACGGCGGATAGCCGAAGCGCGCGCCCTCGCCGGCGACGATCAGGTCGGCGCAGAGAACCATGTCGGTGCCGCCGCCGATGCACCAGCCCTGCACGGCCGCGATCGTCGGCTTCTTCGCGTACCAGAGCTTCATGTAGGTCTCGACGAAGCGGCCCATCATGCGCAGGTCGGAGACCGAGTCCCAGACACGCTTCCGTGTCGCCCCGCCCTCGGCGCCCTGGGCGGCCGTTCCCCAGTCGAGCGCATAGCCGGCACAGAACGCCGGGCCTTCGGCGCGGAGCAGGATGACGTGGGCCGCCGTCGCGGCGTCACCGGCATCGATGGCCGCCTCCAGCTCGTCGCGGAGCTCGGGCGTGATGGTGTTGTACTCGCTCGCCCGCGAGAGAGTGATCACGAAGACGCCCTCGTCGACGTGGGTGCGCAGACACTTCGGCTTGGTCCTGGTCGTCACGGAATCCCTCCCCTCGGAAGTCTGCGAAGCCGCCGCTCATGGTACCCTCGCAGACGTCGAATCGGAGGCACGCACGCGATGATCGTCGGTCGGATCCTCGAGCTCTGGCGCTACCCCGTGAAGTCGATGATGGGCGAGCGGATCGAATCCACCTCGCTTGGCGCGAACGGGATTCCCGGCGATCGCGCCTGGGCAGTGCGCGACGAGGTGCGCGGCGGAATTCGCGGCGCCAAGAAGCTCGCGGGGCTCATGGGCTTTCGCGCGCGCTACCTCGAAGAGCCGGTGTTCGAGCGCGTGCCGGCGCCCGAGATCACGCTGCCCGGCGGCGCCCGCTTGCGCGCATCCGAGAGCGACGCCTCGAAGCGCGTCAGCGAGGCCCTCGGAAGCGAGGTCACGCTCTGGCCGCTGCTCTCGCCCGAGCAGCTCGATCACTACCGGCGCGGCGCGCCGACGCACGAGGACATGGAGCAGGAGCTGCGCGCGATCTTCGGCCGCACGAAGGACGAGCCGCTCCCCGATTTCTCGATCTTCCCGCCCTCGATCTTCGAATTCGAATCGCCTCCCGGTACCTACTTCGACGCGTTCCCCCTCCTGCTGATGACGAGCGCGACGCTCCGCCACCTGCAGAAGCTCGCGCCGACGTCGCGCGTGGACGTTCGCCGCTTCCGGCCCAATCTCGTCGTCTCGACGCCGGACGACGTCGAGGGCTTCGCCGAGCTCGACTGGATCGGCAAGCGGCTGCGAATCGGCGAGGTCGAGATCTCCCTGCCTTCGGCGTGCCCGCGCTGCGTGATGATCTCGCACGCCTTCGACGATCTGCCGAAGGACCCCGGCCTGATCCGCACCGTCGTGCGCGAGGCCAACCAGAACGTCGGCTCGTACGCGGTCGTCGAGCGCGCGGGTCGGATCGCCGTCGGCGACGCCGTGGAGCTGCTTTGATGAAGATCGGCCTGATCCCGTTCAACATGGCCGTCGCCGACGCCCGGCAGATGGTCGCGGCCGCGCAGAAGGCCGAGGCGATCGGCATCGAATCGCTCTGGACGTTCGAGCACGTGATGATCCCGATCGACTACGAGTCGAAGTACCCGTACAACGCGACCGGAAAGATGGGCGCGCCGCCCGAGACCAACCTGGTCGATCCGCTGATCGCGCTCGCCGCGATCGCGTCCGCCACCTCGAAGCTGCGGCTCGCGACCGGGGTGAACATCCTCCCGCAGACGAATCCGCTGTATCTGGCGAAGCAGGCCGCGAGCCTGGACTTCGTCTCGAACGGACGCTTCATGCTCGGTGTCGGCATCGGCTGGCTGCGCGAGGAGTTCGACGCGCTCGGCGTGCCGTTCGAACGCCGCGGCGCGCGCTTCGACGACTACGTCGAGGCGATGCGGAAGGTCTGGTCGGGCGACGTCGTCGAGCACCGGAGCGAGTTCCTGAACTGGTCCGGTTTCAAGAGCTACCCGATCCCGATCCAACGCCCGGGCGTGCCGATCATCGTCGGCGGCTCGAAGGGAAAGGTCTTCGAGCGGATCGCGAAGTACGGCGACGGCTGGTACGCGCCGACCCAGAACGCGGAGCAGCTCTCGCAGATGCTCGTGCCGCTCCGCAAGGCCTGCGACGCGATCGGTCGCAGCGCGTCGAGCGTCGAGATCTCGGCGATGTGGATCCCCGCCGCGGAGGGGATCGACGCCGTGAAGCGCTACGAGGATCTCGGCGTGAGCCGGCTCGTCGTTCCGGTCTTCGCGATCGGGGGCGTGGGCGCCGACGCGCTCGACCGTTTCGGCTCCGAGGTCCTCGCGAAGCTCGCCTGATCAGGAGAGGCCGAGCGCGAGCCAGACGCGCTCGATCAGCCAGAATCCCGCGAGCGACCCGAAGGCATAGGCGAGGGGTCGCTCGAACGCGCGCAGCGAGCGGACGAAGAGCAGGAGCACGGCGACGAAGGCGAGCTGACCGAGCTCGATTCCGACGTTGAAGCTCGCGAGCGCGAGCGGCACGTCGCTCGCGGGCAAGCCCGCCTCGCGGAGCGCGGCGGCGAAGCCGAAGCCGTGGAGCAGGCCGAACGCGGCCGCGACCGGCGCGGGCCGCAGACGGCGCGGACGACCGGACGCGAGCTCGACCGCGAGCCAGAAGACACTCGCGGCGATCGCGACCTCGATCGGGCCGGCCGGCAGCTGCACGAAGCCGAGCGCAGACGCGCAGAGCGTCAACGCGTGACCCGCGGTGAACGACGTCACCGTCGCGATCAGCGTGCGACGGCTTCTCACCAGGAGCACCAGCCCGGCGACGAAGAGCAGGTGATCCAGACCGCCGAGGATGTGCCAGAGACCGAGCTCGAGGTACGAGCGGATCGTGTCGATCGGCTCGGCGCGCGCGGGGACCACGAAGAGCGGACGGTCGGCGTCGATCACCGCCCGCGCGACCGTCCCGTCCTCGAGCTCGACGCGCACCAGCGCGTTGGTCGCGCTCGCGCGCAGCCCCTCGATGCCGAGCGTCCGGCCGGCGAGCGGCTCCGGACCGCAGTCGAGCGCCGAGACACGCGTCTGCGCGAGCGCATCGCGTTCGAATCGCGCCGGCGAGCTCTCGCGGCAGCCCGCGGGTAGAACGGGAACGAGCGGCGCGCCCTGCGCGCGCACGATCGGGGTGCGAAAGATCAGGCTCGCACGGCCGTTCGCGTGCTCGCGAAGTTCGAGCAGCGAAGGTGCGAAGGGATGCGCGCGCGCATTCGCAGCGCCGAGCACGCCGAGCGCGGCCAGCAGGAACGACGCCACGAGCGTCGCGGACTTCACGAGCGCTCCCCTTCGACGCGGATCTCGTAGCGATGGCGCAGCCGTTCGAGCGCAGCGCGCAGAGCCGCGTCTTCGCGCTCGCGCGAGAGCGCCGCCGAGATCTCGATGCGTCGCGCGGCGAATACGGGCTCTGCCGCTTCGGTTCGCTCGTGCACCCAGACGAGATGGATCCCGTAGCTCGACGGAATCGGCGCGGAGACGCGTCCCGGTTCGAGAGCGAAGACCTCGCGCGCGAACCCCGCGCCGAAGACGCGCTCGAGATCCGTCCGAGAGCGATTCGGAGCGTGTGACCGAGCAGGAAGGCATCGCCGCGCCCGATCGCCCCCTCGATCTCGAGCGCCCCGTCGGAGATCTGCTCGGCGAGTCTTCGCGCGTCCGCGGCGAGCCGCATCCCCACGTCGCTCTCGAGAGAGGAAGACGTGCGAGAGTCGGACGCGCACGGGGCCGACGACGCGCGCGCGATCCCGAGCGAATCGCGCTGCGATCTCGGACTCGCTCGGCATCGAGCCCTCGCCGATCGAAAGCTCCGCGCGCATTCGCTCGATCAGCCGCCGTCGCACGACCAGATCGCCCCGCCCGATCCCGAGCGCGAGCGCTTGCGCCACGCGCGACGCGTCGCCCGCGGCATTCGCGCGCTCGTCCTCGCCGGAGATGAAGCCGATGTTCCGCGCCAGTCGCGTCCGGACGA
Organism: uncultured delta proteobacterium; assembly: GCA_963704165.1. Lineage (GTDB taxonomy): Bacteria > Myxococcota_A > UBA9160 > SZUA-336 > SZUA-336 > VGRW01. Next base: position 67,537 of record CAVPHD010000006.1, read on the forward strand.
CGGGGTCGCCGACGTCGAATCCCCGAACGCGCGCTTCGCGAAGCAGGATCTCGTCGTCGATCTCGGCCCCGATCAGCGCGTCGAGCGTTTCCTCGTCGGGCCACGCTCCGGTTCGCGCGGCCCAGTCCGCACGCAGCTCGTCGATTCGCACGGCGCGGATCTCGATCCGATCCCGAGGCCGCTCGTCGGGGAACGCCTCCGCGACGATCCAGCGATCCGCCGCGAACAGCACCGCGCCGAGCGCGAGAAAGTGAAGCGCGGGAGACGCGAGGACGCGCCGCATCGCGGGTCAGCGCCCCGCAGTCTTGAGCTTGGTGGTGTCGTAGTACTTCTTGCTCGCGGCGACGTCGAACTCCATCGCGTTCATGCCGTCGAACTGGCCGAGGTTCGACGCGCCGCTCTGCACGTTCACGATCATGACGGAGGTGCCGAGCAGCACGAAACGGCCCTGGTTCTCGGCGAGCCCCGTCGCCTCGCTCCACTTTCCGACGCCGCCGATCAGCTTGTACGGCTTGCCTGCGCGGTCGTACACGACGGCGAGGCCGGGCGCCATCGTCTCCTTGTCGTACCAGATCTTCTTGCGGCTGTAGGGGTGCCCCTTCTGGCGCGGGATGTCGTCGAGCTCGAAGCTCCGCCGCTTCTGCCAGCTCTCGCCGATCATCGGAAGCGCGCCGTAGGGATCGAAACGACACGCGCTCCACTCCTCGTTCGTCCCGAGCCGGACCATGCTCGTCGGGGAAATCGCATCGGTGACCCTCGGAAAGCAGGTGCGCGAGCTGTTCGACGCTGCGAGCTGGACGCTCTCGCCCCCGAACTCCCAGACGTGATCCCAGACGTAGCCGGAGAACAGGTAGAAGTCCTCGAGCGTGAACTCGGTGCCGAGCAGGGAGTCGCTCTTCTGCGTCGCGGCAATTCTGCGCACGCGCCGCAGCGCCGGGATGTACGCCCAGGTGTCGTCTTCCTGTCCGTTCCGGTAGCGGTAGAGCAGGAACATGGTTCCGCGCAGATCGAAGGGCGACTTGACGTCGAAGTACTCCGCCCATTCCGTGTTCGTTCCCGGCTCGAGCTCCGTCGTCTCGGGGAGGAGATCCGCGCGGCCGCTGAAATAGGTGCGCCGGTATTCGCCCTGCGAGATCCGCCAGGTCTCGCGACCCGCGTTGCGCATGTTCGCGAATCCCCAGTGCGGAATGTTGAAGCCCGAGCCGCCCTGCCAGCGCTGATTCACGTTCCAGGCGAGCTTCAGCGCGAACTGCGGGTCGTCCGGCGTCAGGTCGCAGCGGTGTCCGGTCGCCTGCTTCGCCCATTCCGAGTACGGGAAGGGCTGTCCGGCGGTGTAGTTCGCGAGCCGTCGGTCGGCGTCGATCGATGCCTGACACGCGAACCGGACGGTCGCCTCGACGTACTTCGGGTGGGGCGGGTAGGACTCCGTCGCCGCGATTCGCATCTCGAGCTCCGCGAACGGCTCGATCGCGTAGCTGTAGAACTCCGCGGGCACGAGCTCCCGCACCTGCTCCCGGTTCGCGGTCGTGATCACGTCACCGGGCGCGACGTCGGCGGAGGCCGTTCGCGAAGCGAACGTGCACACGAGCAGAAGCGACACCGTCGTGCGTCTCAAGGCACCGCCGCCGCGGCTTTGGCCGGTGAAAACCAGATCGGCGAGGTCCAGGAGCGCTCCTGCACCGTCTTCGGGACGTTCGCGTCGCAGCACGGCTCGAATCCCTCCCTCAACGAGGACGGGTCGTCGCAGCGCACGCGCCCGGCGTTGCAGACGCGCGTCGTCCAGCGGCAGGTCGGGTTCTCGATCACGCGCGCGTACCAGACGGCGCGCTCTGCGGGATCGAAGTCGGGATCGGTCCAGACGGCGCAGAGCGCATCGGCGCCGGGACCGCGGGGCTCGCAGGTCTCGAGATCGACGCTCGCCGGGCTTTCCGGTTCGCCCGCGACGTCGTAGACCCGTTCGTGGGTCTCCCCATCCGCGTCGAGCCAGCCCTTCACGATCTGCAGCCGCTGCAGCTTCGTGCCCGGCCGCGCATCGGTTCCCGGATCTCGGAGCGCCGAAAGGACGAATCGCGGCGAGCCGTTCGCGGGTGCGCGCGGAAGGTCCCCTCCCATCGGCACTCCGCCCGCGTATCCGCGCGCGGCGAGGTCCGGGCTCTCGCAGAGATCCTCGGGATGGTCGAAGCCGCCGAAGAAGCGTACGACGTGGCGCGGGCCGCTCGTGCCGTACACTTCCTTGCGTCGCAGCGCCGAGAAGATCGCCTCGCGCGAGTTCTCCTCGGCCCAGACCACGGCGAGTCCGCCCGGGTTCAGATCCCACGCATCCGGCAGCCCGGGTGGGATCTCGTCCCTGGCGGGGTTTCCGGCGCCGCCGTGCCCCTTGTACGCGACGTCCTCTTCGACCGCACCGGACGCGCCGAGATGCGTGTCGGTGCTCGCGACGATGCCGAACTTGAACGGATTCACGCCGAGCTTCTCCTCCTGAACGAGTCCCTCGCGCAGGATGTGGCGGACGAACTGGCGTGGCACCGGCTTCTCGGCCAGGTACGGGACGTAGCGGCCACTGAAGTTTCCCATCTCGAGAGTCTCGAAGGAGCAGAGCTCGTCGGCGGTGTCGATGCCGCGCATGCACTCCGACGACGCCCTTGTGCTGCATCACCTCGACGAGCGGCTCGAGATCCGCGTTGAGACGCGCCTCCTCCGGAGTCATCGCGGAGCCGTCGAGGTGCAACGTCGAGAACATGCGTCCCGCGGACAGGTTCGAGTTGTGCGGGATCACGAGCGCGTCGCAACCGGTTCCGGCGTCGAGGCAGGTCTCTCGGAGCTTCCGCCAGAGCAGCGCCGGGGCGGGCGTGTCGATGAAGCTCGACGGAAGATCCGGCACGACCGAGTTCCGGAAGATCACGTTGCGGTGCAGGTTGTTCCCCGGCCCGGCCGCGCCCGTCCATTCGTAGCCGATCAGGGTGGTGAAGCGGCACTCCGCGCTGCGGTCGTTCGCGGCCTCCGCAGCTTCGATGATCTCGCGCCAGGGACCTCGCGCGGCCTCCCGGCAGCGCTCACCCCGCGCGCCGCAGAACTCGAAGCGCGTCGGCGGCTCCACCTCGTCGCCGCTCGAGGCGCGGTAGTTCATCGCGAAGAACGCGAGGCGCGGGTACTCGCGGTAGATCCGACAGATCCACGAGTCGTAACCGTCGAGCCCGGGCGTGCTGCAGATGTGTCCCTCGCCGAGCATCTCGGCGTGGTCGGTCACGGACGCGAAGTCGAGCGGACGCGCGAGCTGGAGCTCGCGCAGCGGTTTCCCGTCGCGATCGTAGGGCTGCACGCCGATCCGCTCGCCGCGCGCGAAGCGGTACGCGTCGGCGGGACGGTTCCGCGTGCCCTGCGTGCTCGCGTCGAGCGAGAGCACCGTGTGCACGTGCAGGTCGCCGAAGAGCGGTCTTCGCAGCGGGTCGCGGTCGGCGCAGACGCTAGGTGGATCGCCTCGCGATTCGCCGGCCTCGTCGGCTCGGAGCGGCGGGCTCGCGAACGCGACTGCGACCATCGCGATCGCGACGGCCCGTCTCAAAGCCTGGCCATCGCGGCGAACGCATCGAGCTCGCTCGGGATGTCGGAGCCGAGCGGTTGATAGACGACTTCCGTCAGCCCGTCGTCGGCCAGACGCACGAGCCGATCGCGGAGCTCCGCCTGCGTGCCCGAGAACGTCAGCGCCCCGAGCGCGGGCGCGATGTGCCGGCGGTCGAGCTCCGAGACCGCGACCAGATGCCCCTCGTGAACCGCGAGGTGACGTTCGTCGGCCGGCACCTTCTCGATCTCGGCCCGCCAGGCCGCGCCCCCGGGCAGCGCATCTACACCATCGGGTGACGCCTCGTACGTCGCGTGGTAGATCACGGCGATCGCCGGACCGAGCGCGTCGAAGACGCGCGGTGACTCGAACGTCTCGCCCTCCTCGAGGACGGTTCCGAAGGTCAGCGCCGCGCACCATGCGAAGCCCGGCTGCGGCCGGTTCACGCACATCACGCCGTCCCCGAGCTCGCGCGCGACCGCGAGGCCCTTCGGTCCGTTGGCCGCAACCAGGATCGGCGTGCGGATCGGCCGCTCGACGCCGAAGCCCTCCGGGTGGAGCAGCTTCACCTTCGCGCCATCGACGCGCACCGCCTCGCCCGCGAGCAGGCCCTTCAGATCTCGGACGTAGCGTTCGAGCGCCGCGATCGGTAGCGGCTTCTGCCCGAGCGCTCGCCGCCCGGTGAACCCGGTGCCGACCGCTACCGCAAGACGGCCGGGCGCCTGCGCCTCGATCGTCGCGATCGCGGCCGCCGTCGCGAGAACGTGTCGCAAGCTCGGCACGAGCACGGCCGCGCCGAACTCGATCTCGTCGGTGTTCTCGGCAATCGCCGCCAGCGCGACCCAGACGTCCTCGTAGAACGCCGGAGAATCGTAGACCCAGACGCGTTTGTAGCGGAGCGACTCGGCGAGCGATGCGTAGTCGACCAGATCACGGCCCGGGGGAAGAGCGACGGAGATGTCCATGTGACAGAATCCTGTCATGAATCCGCGGGACTCCGCCAACGCGCGAACACCGTCGAGCGGTCCCGCGAACGCGGTCGTCGTGCTGCTCGACAGCCTGAACCGGCACCTGCTCGGCGCCTACGGCTCGCGCGAGTTCTCGACACCCAATCTCGATCGCTTCGCGCGGCGCGCGGTCCGCTTCGACACGCACTACGCCGGGTCGCTTCCCTGCATGCCCGCCCGCCACGACATCCTCTGCGGCGCGCTCGACTTCCTGTGGAAGCCGTGGGGCTCGATCGAGATCTGGGAAGACCCGATCACGGTCGAGCTGCGAAGGGCGGGCGTCACGACGATGCTGGTCTCCGACCACCCGCACCTCTTCGAGGTCGGCGGCGAGAACTACCACTGCGACTTCACGGCCTGGGACTATCAGCGCGGCCACGAGAGCGATGCGTGGCGGACGCGCCCCGACCCGAGCTGGATCGGCGCGCCGTCGTTCGGACGCGGGCACACGCACTACGACGACTCGCGCGGGTACTTCCGCGGCGAGGCGGACTTCCCAGGTCCGCGCACGCTCGCAGCCGCTTCGCGCTGGCTCGAACAGGATGCGCCGCATCACGACCGCTTCCTGCTCTTCGTGGACGAGTTCGATCCGCACGAGCCCTTCGACACGCCCGAGCCCTACGCGTCGCTCTACGACCCCGAGTGGCAGGGACCGCACCTGATCTGGCCGCCCTATACACGCGCTGGCGTCGCCGACGGCGTACTGACGGCGAGCGCGAGGCGCGTCAGGTACGCGCGTGCTACGGCGGAAAGCTGACGATGATCGACCACTGGTTCGGCCGGATCCTCGACGCGCTCGACCGGAATTCGCTCTGGGATTCGACCGCGGTGATCGTCTGCACGGACCACGGGCACTACCTGGGCGAGAAGGACGCCTTCGGAAAGCCGGCCGTCCCCGTCTACGAGCCGCTCGGGCACATTCCGCTGATGATCGCCTGGCCCGGCGTCGAACCCGGAACGCGCTCGGCGCTGACCACGAGCGTGGACGTGCACGCGACGCTGCTCGATCTCTTCGGCGTCGGCGCGCGTCAGCGCACGCACGGGCGGTCGCTCGCACCGCTTCTCCGCGGCGAGGCCACGCACGTGCGCGACTGGGCGCTCTCCGGCGTACTGGGGCCGCGAGGTCCACGTGATCGACGGCCGCGAGAAGTACGCGCGCGGGCCGGTCGGCGCGAACGCGCCGCTCTCGGTGTTGTCGAACCGCTGGTCGACGATGCCGGTCGCTCGCCTGCCGCAGCTGCGCCTGCCTCTTCCCGACGAGCGCGCACGCCTCGATCGCATGCCCGGCTCGAAGGTCCCGGTGATCCGCCAGCCCTTCGGCGAAGGCGATCGCCTGCCCTTCTGGGCGATCGGGCAGTTCAGCGGCAGCCATCTCTGGAACCTGCGCGACGACCCCTCCGAAGATCACGACCTCGCCGGAACGCCGGCGGAACGCCGCGCGGCGGAGCTGCTTCGCACGGCGCTGATCGAGATCGAAGCGCCGGCGGATCACCTCGCGCGGCTGGGACTCGCGTAGCCGTGAGCACCGACCCGGGCGCCGAGATCCGAAGCTGGCTTCTGTCCACCACGGCGGCGACGCTCTCGACGCTCGCCGCGGAATCCGACGTCGAGGGATGGCCGTTCGGATCACTCACTCCGTTCGCGCTGCGCGCGGACGGGACGCCGGTCGTGCTCGTGTCCGAGATCGCACAGCACACCCGGAACCTGCGCCGCGACCCGCGCGCCTCGCTCTTCGTCCGCGATCCGGCGGCGAAGGGCGACGCGCAGGCGAGCTGGCGCGTCACGATCCTCGCTCGCGCCCGCGCGCTCGCGACCGACGACGTCGAGCTCGAGGAGATCCACGCGCGCTACCGGGAACGCGTGCCGGCTGCGTCGTCGTACCTGGAAACCCACGACTTCACGTATTTCGCGCTCGAGCCGGTGCGTGTGCGCGCGATCGGGGGATTCGGCGCGATCGGATGGTTCGAGCCCGATGCGATGCTTCGCGATCCGCTCGGAGCCGGTCTTCGCGAGGCCTCAGACGGGATCCTCTCTCACATGAACGCCGATCACGAGGACGCACTGCGCGAGATCGTCGAGGCCGCGAGCGGCACGCGCCCCGGACGTGCGCGGATGACCTCGATCGATCGCGCCGGGTTCCTGGTCCGCACCGAGGCGCCGGACGATCTTCGCCATGTCGGGTTCGGTCGCGAGATCGAGGCGAGCGACGCGCGCGAGGTCTTCGTCGGACTCACGCGCGCCGCGCGGACGGCGCGTTCGAGCTAGTTCCGAGGATCGCCGGCGCGCTCAGAACCCGTGCAGTGTCGGAAACTCGTCGCGCTCGCGAACGCAGTCCCAGAGAAAGCAGGCGAGCCCGAGGTCGCCGGTCCAGAGCGAGGTTCGGCCGCGTCCGTGATGCGCCCGCTCGCCCTCCCACTGCCCGATCGCGTGCATCGCGAAGGCGCGCGCGCGGTCCAGCCAGATGCCCCCGCCCGTGCGCCGGTAGAGACACAGAAACGCGTAGCCGTTCCCCGCCGTGCCGTGACAGAGACCCGATCCCTTCGCGAGCGGTCCGGCGCGCCAGGTCAGCTCCCCGCCCATGCGCAGGAGTTCCTCGAGACGCGAGCCCTCGCGCTTCGCGAGTCGCGCGAGCGCGACGATCACCCCCGGTGCCCCGTGACAGATCTGTACGAGCATCGCCTCGCGACCCGGGAGAGGCGTTCCGACGCTCTGCGGCCAGTTCGCAAACCCGTTCTCGACCCGCGCCGTCGAAACGAACGTGCGTTCGATCTCGGGCTCTAGGTCTCGCGCGTGGCCGGCCCGAATCAGCGCGCACGCGTTGCCCGCGAAGCCGTGCACGCAGCCGAGCATCGCGACGCGCGCCCCCCAGGACTGCGTCCAGAGCGCGCAACCGTGATCGGGGTCGAAGGCGAGCTTTCCCCGGATGCTCGTCGCCAGGTCTCGGACGAGCTCCCGAAGCCGCGGATCGCCCGTCTCCTCGACGAGCGCGGCCGTTGCGAGGAGCGCTCCCGGTTCGCCCGCGCAGAGCTCGTTCGATTCGTGGCCGAGACTCCCGCGCCCGGCCGCGATCAGGCGCTCGATGAAGACGCGGCCGCGCGTGACACGGTGACCGACGAGCGAGATTCCCACTTCACCGAACATGAAGCCGCTTCGCGCCAGCGGATGCGCTTCGATGCCGACGCGCGGGCGATCGACGAGCGACTCGACGATCGGGGTCCAGTCGCGGACTCGCAGGACGGCGCCCTGCTCCGCCAGTCGATCGATCGCGAAGATCACGCCGGCCGCCCCCGCGTAGAGCGCAACCGCGGGCGAGTCGCCATCGAGCGGGTGCGCGGGCCAGAGACGGCCCGGGTCGAAGACCCGCTCGGTCTCCGCGACGATCCGCGCCACGGTCTCCCGCGCGCGCGTCTCGTCCCAGGCGCGCTCGCTGCAGCGCTTCGTGGCGCTCGGACTCGAAGAGCACGTGCGCGCCTACTCGCGACCGTAGGTCTCGTGCGGCCGTGACGGCAGGAAGGCCTTCAGCTCATCGACGGCAGTTCGCTGATCGAGTCCGTAGTCGGAGACGTAGCTCGCGCGCGCGAGAATGTGCGTGGCCGCCGGGGAGGTCAGGAACTGGAAGTAGATCGCGAACGCTCCGCGAACGACGACCCAGGTCTCGGTCGGCGCAAAGGTGATCATGGGCGCGAGGATGATCAGCGAGACACCGAGCGTGCCGGCCTTGCCCGCCGCGTGCATGCGGCAGTACACGTCGGGGAAGCGCAAGAGACCCAGGCAGGCCACGACGATCAGGAACGTGCCGAGGATCATCATCACGGCGGCGAAGAGTTCGAGCAGGGTCGGCATCAGAACAGCTTCCCCTTCTCGAGGTAGCGGGCGATCGCGACGGACCCGAGGTAGCTGACGAGCGTCAGGATCCAGACCGCGTCGAAGTACAGCGAGGAGCCGCCGAGCATGCAGAGAAGGCAGATCAGGCCGATGAACACGATCGTCAGCGTGTCGAGCGCGATCGCCCGATCCGCGGCGCTCGGACCGATCACCAGGCGGTGCAGGCACAGCGCCCCGCCGCCAAAGAGCGAGGCGACGCAGACGAGCGCGATCACGTAGAGGAACGGACTCATGGGCTCTTCCTCGGCGGCCAGCCCCCGGGGCGCGTCCACTTCAGGATGTTCGCCTCGAGGGTCTGTCGGACGTCACGGCGCACCGCGTCGGGATCGTCGCCGACGTCGAGCGCGTGGATGATGATCTTCCGGTGATCCGACTCGATGTGGACCGAGATCGTTCCCGGCGTGAGCGTGATCGAATTCGCGAGCAAGGTGATCTCGAAGTCGCTCTCGCACTCCATGTCCACGGCGAGGAATCCGGGCCGGAAGTCGAGGTTGGGCCGAAGCACCGCCCGGGTGACCTGGTACGTCGAGACCGTGAGTGCCTTCAAGAAGATGAAGCCGTACCGGATCATGTAGCCGAACCGGACGAGGATCATGGCGTCTCCGCTCGCATCGACGTCCGCAGCGTCGCGACTTCGGGGACCGGCACGAGCACCGCCTCCTGATAGGCGCGTGGATCGAGCAGGTCGCGGGCCGCGTCGTTCGCGAGCCTGAGGAAGGGCTCCGCCACGACGCCCATCAAGACCGTGAACGCCACCAGCACGGCCGTCGGCGCCATCATCCCGCGGTACCGGCCCACGGCCGACGCGCGCGACGGCGCGCGCCAGAATGCGTAGTTCCAGATCTTGCTCATCGAGTACAGCGTGAGAAGGCTCGTCACGAGCGCCACGAGCACGATCACGAAGTGATCGCCTGCGAGTCCCGCGCGGATCAGCACGAACTTCGCGAAGAAGCCCGAGAACGGAGGCATTCCGGCGAGCGAGAACGCAGCGACGAGGAACAGCACCGAGACACCCGGAGCGAGCTGCACGATGCCGCCCATCCCGCGCAGCTCCTGCGATCCCGAAACCCGCCCCGCGATGCCGCCGATCAGGAACAAGCTCGCCTTCACGATGATGTGGTGGACGACGTAGAAGATCGTCGCCGCCACCGCGGCCTGCGCGACTCCCGCACCGCTCGCGGCGAGCCCGATTCCCATGATCATGTAGCCGACCTGGCTGATGATGTGCCACGAGAGGATCTTGCGGATCTCCCACTGGCACAGCGCGCCGAGCACGCCGAAGAGCATCGTGAAGCCCGACAGGATCAGCAGGACCTCGAGCACGAGCTCGGCGCCGGGCTGACGGAAGCAGAGCACGAAGAGCCGGAGCAGCGAGTACACACCTACCTTCGTCAAGAGGCCGGCGAAGAAGCCATTCATTCCCGCGGGCACGATCGGGTACGAGTCGGGAAGCCAGAAGAAGATCGGGAAGGCGGCTGCCTTGAGCGCGAATACGACCATCAGCACCATCGACACCGCGGTCACGAGCGCGGCCCGCTCGCCTTCGAGCTGCGCCGAGCGCAAGGCGATGTCGGCCATGTTCAGCGTGCCGAGGGTCGCGTAGACCAGACCGCAGCCGACGACGAAGAGCGTCGAGCCGATCGTGTTGATCGCGATGTACTTCATCGTCTGCCGGACCTGTTGCTTCGACGCGCCGACCATCATCACGCCGTACGAGCCGATCAGCATGACTTCGTACGCGACGAACAGGTTGAAGAGATCTCCGGTGATGAACGACCAGTTCACGCCGAGCAGCAGGATCTGCGAGAGCGGGTGAAAGAAGTACCGCTCCTGCCGGGGCTCGGCGGTGAAGCACGTGTAGACGAGAACGATCGTCCCCACCGACATCGCGAGACAGAGCATGATCCCGGCCAGGCGATCCGCGACGAACGCGATTCCCCAGGGTGCGAACCAGCCGCCGATCACCGTCGCCTGGATTCCGTTCTGATCGACGTAGGTGAGCAGCCAGAAGACGAAGACCGTGAGCCCCGCGCTCGAAATCAGATTGATCGCGCGCTCGAGCCGCGGGTGGCCGGAGAGCAGCGCGAGCAAGACCGCGGTGAGGAACGGCACGAGCACGGGAAGGACGAGCAGGCGATTCACGCGAGCGAGTCCGGTGGCAGCTGCTCGGGGTCGTCGGTCCCGTGATCGACGTAGACCTGGTACGAGACCGTGAGCAAGAGCGCTCCGACCGCGAAGCTGATCACGATCGCGGTCAGGATGATGTCGGGCGGCAGTGGGTCCATCATCGGACCCGCGCCGTCCCGGATGAACGGGGACTCCCAGGCCGCCGAGTAGCCGCCGCACGTGATCAGAAGCAGGTTTGCGGCGTTCGAGTAGAGCCCGAAGCCCATGACGATGCGGATCAGGCTCGGGCGCAGGATCATGTAGGTGCCGGCCGCGAACATGATGCCGATCACGGCCGCCATCAGGAACTCCACGGTCGATCCTCCATGCCGAGCTCGACGAAGAGCGTCATCAGCGTTCCCAGCACGATCAGGTAGACGCCGAGATCGAAGAACGTCGCGCTCGGCAGATGTCCGTGACCGAGCAGCGGCAGGTGGTAGTCGAGGATCACGTGGTCCATGAACGCCGTGCCAGTGAGCAGCGGCACGGTTCCGCTCGCGAGCGCGCAGAGAAGACCGAGCACCGAAAGGCGCCACCACGGGAAGCGCGCTGCACGGTCGAGGCCGAAGGCCAGCAGATACATCGCACCCGCCGCCGATGCGATCACGCCGGCGATGAAACCACCCCCGGGCAGATCGTGGCCTTGCATGAAGATCTGGATGGACAGGATCAGGCAGAGCGGAATCGCGAGCCGAGCAACCGTCCGCAGAATCGGCGATTCGTGCATCAGCCCTCCGCCCTGCGCGCGCGCAGCAGTCCGTAGACGCAGAGCCCGACGACCACGAGGACGGTGATCTCGCCGGTCGTATCCATGGCGCGGAAGTCGACGATGATCACGTTCACGGCGTTGCGGCCTCCGGCCTCGCCGAGACTTCGCGCGAGGTAGTCCTGGCCGAGATTCCGCGTCTCGCGAAACGCCGGACTCGTGGCGAGCAGCACGAAGATGAACATGGCGAAGCCGAACGAGCCCGAGACCGCCAGGTTCCAGGCGCTCTGCGCCGGGGAGAGACCATCGCGGCGGAACGTGGGCATGTGGTAGAGCACGAGCAGGATCACGACCGTCGAGACGGTCTCGATCAGGATCTGGGTGAGCAGGATGTCGGGCGAGCGGTAGACGGCGTAGACGAGCGCGACGAGAAAGCCGCTCGCGGTGAGCGCGAGCGCGGCACCGATGCGCGTCTCGGACCGGACGACCGCGACCGTCGAGATGACGATGAGCAAAGCGAGCCCGACGCTGAACCAGCCCAGGTTCTCGAAGCCGAGCTCGATGTTCGCGAGCGATACCCCGCCCGCCTCGAGGGCGAAGAAACCGGTCGCCGTCGTGAAGAGCACGATCACCGAGAAGTACCAGCGCAGCGACCCGTTCTGCCACCACTGGCTGTAGCGCTCGGCGAAGCGCGTCACGCCCGCGACGCATCGATCCCAGACCTTCTGCGCATCGGGGAGACGATCGAGACGGCCCTGCAACGCTTCGACGCGCGAGCGCGAGCGATAGAGAACGACACCGATCGCGATCCCGACGAGCGAGAGCACGAGCGGACCGACGTGGTGCGGAAGCAGCGAGATCTCGAGCCTTTCGTTCGGTGCCGACGACAGCGCGTTCGCGAATCGCCCGATCATTCCGGAGTCGGAGAAGAGCCCGAGTCCGAGTGCTGCGAGCGCGAGTACCGCGGGAGGCAGCCAGAGCGCCGGGCTCTCGCCGTGCGCGGCGTGTCCACCGTCGTGATCGTCGTGATGCCCTTGGGCCGGACGGCCGCCGAGGAAGGCGCCGATCAGGAACTTCAGACCGGCCGCGAGGAGAAAGGCGTTCCCGACCACGATCCCCGCGATCACGAGTCCGTGCACGAGCGGAACTCCGCCCAGCATCGGGCTCGCGAGCAGCGATCCGTACAGCGCCTCCTTCGCGACGAAGCCGAAGAGCGGCGGCAGGCCGCCCATCGAGAACACGCAGAGCAGGCAGAGCACGAAGCTGATCGGCAGCTTCGTGCGCAGCCCGCCGAGCTCTCGCAGATCGCGCGTGCCGGTCGCGTGCTCGATGATGCCGGCGACCATGAACAGCGTTCCCTTGTACGTCGCGTGCGACAGGATCTGCAGCGCATCCTGCTCGGGAATCCGCAGACCGTAAGCGAGCGTCACGAGTCCCAACGTCGAAACCGTGCTGTACGCGAGCAGCGCCTTCAGGTCGTTCTCGCGGAACGACTGCCAGGCGCCGAGGAAGAACGTCGCCAGTCCAACCGGCGCGACGAGGAGCGGCCAGATCTCCGACGCCGCGAAGAGCGGGCTCACGCGTGCGAGCAGGAAGATTCCCGCCTTCACCATGGTCGCGGAGTGCAGGTAGGTCGAGATCGGCGTCGGGGCGACCATCGCCCCGGGCAGCCAGAAGTGGAACGGGATCTGAGCCGACTTCGTGAACGCCCCGGCGAGAACGAGCAAGAGCGCCGGCACGAACGCGGGCGAAGCGGTGAGCGCCTCGCGGCGCGTCTCGTCCGCGATGATCTCGCTCAGCGCGAACGATCCGGTCTCGAGTCCGATCAGTACGAAGCCGGCCAGCATCGCGAGGCCGCCCATCGCCGTGACGAGGAGCGCGGTGAGCGCGCCGGCGCGTGCCGCGTCGCGCTCGTACCAGAAGCCGATCAGCAGGTAGGAGCTGATGCTGGTGATCTCCCAGAAGAGGAAGAGCAGGACCAGGTCGTCGGCCAGGGCGATGCCGAGCATCGCGCCCATGAATGCGGTGAGCGCCGCGTAGTAGCGCCCGATGCGCGCGGCGCCGAGATCGGCCGACGTGTAGCCGAGCGAGTAGACGCTCACCAGGAATCCGATTCCCGCCACCAGCAGCGCGAAGAACGCGGCGAACCCGTCGGCGCGCAGTCGGAAGCTGATGCCGAGCGAGGGAATCCACTCGTGGCTTTCGAGGATGGCGCTCTCCGCGCCGACGAGCGGTAGGGCGGCCGCGAACGAGAAGCCCGCAGTCACGGCCATCAGCACGCCCGACCCGCGTCCGAGCACGCGACCGAGCAACGCGATGAGAAGTGCGCCGACGAAGGGTACGACGACGATCGCGGAGAGCGGGCTCATCCGAACGGCGCACTCGCACCGAGCACAGGCCGAGCGTCGACACGCGCAAGCTCGACTCGATGACTCATCCGACCCCTCCGGTCGCGTATCATATACGGGCTTCGCGGAGAATCGGCGCGGGTGTGATGCGCAGAGCGAGCGCCGGCGATCCGTCTCCCGGACCGGGCAGCGTCACGTCGAGACCGTTCGCGTCGCTCGTGAACGGGAGCGGCCCCGTCCGGCCGAGGAGCTCGATCGTCGCATGCGGTGCCGCCGCGAGCGTGGGGATGCGGACGCGCGGGTGCGCCGGCGTGCCGAGCAGGATCGCGTACACCGAATCGGCCTTGCGCGTGAAGCGCAGCTCGAGGCCGTCGTCCGTCGACGCCGACGCTCGAATCCACGGTCGCGTGCCGAAGATCGCCTCCGCATTCACGTCGAGCCACGCTCCCAGACCGACCAGCCGCTCGACCTGCGGCCAGGGGATCGATCCGTCGCCCGTCGGCCCCACGTTGAGCAGCAGGTTGCCGTTCTTCGAAACCACGTCGACGAAGAGGTGCACGAGCCTCTCGACGGACAGCAGGTCCGCGCTCGTCTCGGCGCGGTTCCAGCCGAACGAGTTGCCGATGCCGCGGCACGCCTCCCACTTCGTCGGGACGATGTCCGCGAGCACGCCGTACTCCGGCGTGGTGAAGTCGTGGTGTCGCTCCTCGACGGCGTAGCCGAACGTCGTGAAGCGGTTGTTCACGACGCCGTCGGGAACGCGCTGGTAGTAGTCGGCCATGAGCCGGAGCGGCTCCGCCGCTTTCGGGTAGCCGATGTCGTTCCAGAGCACCGACGGCTCGTAGCGCTCGATCAGCTCGCGCCAGTGCGCATCCGCATGAGCCGCGTACACCGCGCCCTGCGGGATCGCCTTCGCAAGGCCCGCGAGGTCGCGCACGGGCCGGCCTTCGAAGGGCCAGTCGATTCCGCCCGAGTAATAGAGCCCCATGCGCATTCCGGCGCCGCGCACCGAGCGGGTCAGGTCGCCGACCAGGTCGCGCTCGCTCTGCCAATCGCGAAGATGCGGACTTCGGTGCGAACTCGGCCAGAGCAGGAACCCGTCGTGGTGCTTGGTCGTCAGAACCACGTAGCGCGCGCCGGCGCGCTCGAAGAGCCGCGTCCAGGGCTCCGGACTCCAGTTGCGCGTGGCCGCGCGGAACCGCGCGCCGAATCGCTCGTAAGGGAAGTCGCGCCCCCAGGTCGCGTCGTGATGTGCGCGCGTCGCGCTCTCGGGAAATGCGAGCGTGTTCCAGTACCACTCCGCGTACGGGTTGCTCGCGAACGCCTTCTCCCATCCGTCCTTCGCGAGGTCGGGGATCGAGACGCCCGTGCGCGCCCAGGCGGGAATCGAGTACGGGCCCCAGTGAACGAAGATCCCGAGCTTCGCGTCGTCGAACCATCGCGGCAGCGGGCGCTCGTCGAGCGAAGTCCGGAGCGGTTCGTACCGTGACACCGAGTGATCATACACGCGCGATGGCGCGTGTTATCCTGCGCGCACTTCCCAGAGGAGATGCGTCGTGAAGTTCTATGACTCGCTCGGCCCGAATCCCCGCCTGGTTCGCATGTTCATGCTCGAGAAGGGAATCACGATTCCCGCGGAACAGGTGGACATCATGGCCGGTGCGAATCGCCGCGCGCCGTACACCGACAGGAATCCGAGCGGTCAGATGCCCGCACTCGAGCTCGACAACGGAAAGATCCTCGCGGAGACGGTCGCCATCTGCGAGTACCTCGAGGACAAGAATCCGAATCCTCCGCTCGTCGGCCGCTCGCCCGAGGAGAAGGCCGAGACGCGAATGTGGACGCGCCGGATCGAGCTGAAGATCACCGGGCCACTCACCGACGGATTCCGGTACGGCGAAGGGCTCGCGATGTTCAAGGATCGAATGCGCACGATTCCGCACGCCGCGGGAGACCTGAAAACGCTCGCGCAAGAGGGCCTCGCCTGGCTCGAGGGTCAGCTCGCCGGCCGCCAATGGATCTGTGGTGATCGCTTCACGATGGCCGACATCGTTCTCTACGCGTTCCTCGATTTCGGGACGGGCGTAGGACAGCCGCTCAACGCCGAACACAAGAACGTGTCGGCATGGTTCGAACGCGCCGGAAAGCGGCCGAGCGCCGAGGCGAGCCTCCATCCGGTGGCGAAGGCCGGCGGAATGCGCGCCTAGAAGCTTTCTTTGTAGGGGCGCAGGTCGAGCTCGAGAGTCCAGGCGCTGCGCGGCTGAGCGAAGAGCGCGAAGTAAGCGTCGGCGATCGCATCGGGCTTGAGCATGCCGTCCTCGCCAGCGCGCTCCTTCGCCGCCGGAAATCGCGAGAGCAACTGGTCGCCCTCGATCATTCCATCGACGATCACGTGCGCTACGTGCAATCCCTGCGGGCCGAACTCGCGCGCGAGGCCGTGCGCGAGCGCGCGCAGCCCCGCTTTCGCGGCGGCGAACGCCGTGAATGGCGGCTTCGCGCGGAGCGAGGCCGTCGCTCCCGTGAAGATCAGCGTGCCACCTCCGGCCGGAACCATGCGGCGAGCGGCTTCGCGGCCGACGAGAAAGCCCCCGAGACAGCCGACCCGCCACGCCTGCTCGAAGAACGCCGCATCCATCTCCAGCAGCGGCCGGATCATGGCGTTTCCGGCGTTGTAGACCACGAGCTTCGGGGGTTCGTTGACCGTCTCAAAGACGCGAACCACGTCGGACTCGCTCGTCACGTCGCAGAGAATCGATGCGGCGCGTCCACCGGCGGCTCGGATCTCATCGACGACCGCCCCGAGTTTCGCGGGCGTTCGGCCGGCCGCGAGCACGCCGAATCCTTCACGGGCGATGCGCCGGCACAGGGCGCCGCCGAGGCCCGCGCTCGCCCCGACACCGAAGACGATCGATTCAGCCACCGTCCGAAGCTACCACAGGCGCGCACTACGCCGACCGGCGTAGCGGATTCCGTTCCCGGACCGTAGCCGGGGGCTCCGCAAATGCGGAGATGGGCGTTCGAGAGCGAACGAAGCCTTCGAGGCAGAGCCGCGCCCGGCGGCGCTGCCGTCGACTATCTGAGCCGAGATCGGTTGATCGGAAGGGCCCGGGGTCTCCGAGCCCCTCCGATCGAACTCGATTCGTTGCGCCTAGCGCCGGCCCGGGCCGCCGAAGCCGCGGCCACCGCCGCCGCCACCGCCGCCTCGACCGCCACCGCCGCCGCCGCCGCCGCCGCCACCAGGGCCGCGCTCATTGGCTTCGCTGACGCGCATCGTGCGCCCACCGAGCTCTCGCCCGTCGAGTGCCTGGCGTGCCTTCGCTGCGCTGTTCGCGTCTTCGTACTCGACGAACGCGAAGCCGCGCGGGCGTCCCGTGTCGCGGTCCATGATCACACTGACCGAAGCCAGCTCTCCATGCGGCTCGAAGAGCTCGCGGAGCTCGGCCTCGTCGGTGGAGAAAGGAAGGTTCCCTACGTAAAGCTTCTTACCCAACTGATGTATCCCGTACGTGACCCGCTCATTTCCGTCCGCGGGCACGCCCCTCGCCTCCTTCGAACCGGACACGTTCCGGCGCTGAAGAGAGACGATTACTGTAGCTGCACGATACACGGGGGATCGGGCCCCGATATGCGGCAGGACGGGCCGACGGTCGTTTCGAGTCACTGCTGAGGGATGAACCAGAGCGGTGCGTCGAACGATCGACGCCAATCGTGCCGAAGTCTAGCCCGGCCATCCTGGAATGGCGACCCTGACTTCAGCTTTGGCGCAACTATTTTCCGTCCTGGGCCCGGCCGTGCCGAAGACCCGTGCTGGCGCGGATGGCGACTGGTGACCCCAGCGGGATTCGAACCCGCGTTCTCGGCGTGAAAGGCCGGTGTCCTGGGCCAAGCTAGACGATGGGGTCGAGTACCGGTCGGCCGGCGGCGCGTAGCCTAGCCGTGGGCCTTCGAGGGGTCAAACTTCCGACGGGATTCGAGCGGCGGCAGGCTCGGCCGCACCCAATGCGGTGGAATATCACGCCGTTTCCGTCGTACCGCGAATCTTGACCCATTCGTACGGAATCGTATCGTGCGTCACTTCTACGAGGGAGACGAATCCATGAGCGTCGATCCAGCGCTTCGCGAACGGCTCGAATCGATCGTCCGGGCGGATCGCGTAGTCCTATTCATGAAGGGGACGCCCGACTCACCCCAGTGCGGCTTCTCCGCGCAGGTCGTTTCGATCCTGGGCCGCCTGATTCCCGAGTACGGCAGCTTCGACGTGCTCTCCGACGGCGCCATCCGCGAGGGCATCAAGGACTTCTCGAACTGGCCGACGATCCCCCAGCTCTATGTGGACGGCGAGTTCCAGGGCGGCTGCGACATCGTGAAGGAGCTCTACGCGAGCGGTGAGCTACAGAAGCTCCTCGGCGTAGAAGTACAGACCGTGGCCGCTCCCAGCGTGACCGTGACCCCGGACGCCGCCGAGCTGCTCCGCGGCGTGATCGCGAACCAGGGTGGCGAACTCCACATCGCGATCGACGCTTCGTTCAAGCACTCGCTCTCGGTCGGGCCGCGCACGGGAAACGAGATCGCGGCCTCGAGCAACGGCCTCGCGATCCTCTTCGATCGCGACTCGGCGCAGCGCGCGAACGGGCTCGTGATCGGCACCGCCGACTCGGGCGGGACGAAGGCGCTGACCGTCGAGAACCCGAACGCTCCGCGCGCCGCCGAGGTCAATCAGCTCTCGGCACCCGAGCTCCAGGCGCTGATGGACGCCGGACAGGAATTCCACCTCTACGACGTGCGCACGCCCGAGGAGCAGAAGCAGGCACGAATCGCCGCCGCGACGCTCGTCGATGCGCGCGTCGCCGCCGAGATCGAGAAGCTGCCGAAGGACGCGCTGATCGTCTTCCACTGCCACCACGGCGGCCGAAGTCAAGCGGCGGCCGAGCACTTCGCGAGCCGTGGCTTCACGAACGTGCACAACCTCGCGGGCGGAATCGACGCATGGTCACGCGAGGTCGACGCGTCGATCCCTCGGTACTGAGGGCGGTAGGCACGACGTGGCCCTTCAAATCCATGCGCCGCCGGACGAGGTGATCGCGAAGCTCCGCACGGCAATCGAGACGGCGCTTCCCTGCGACGAGCTCGAGGTTCAGGGCAGCGGTGGGCACTTCGAGATCCGCGTGGTCTCGAAGTCGTTCGAGGGCAAGAACACGCTCGCGAAGCAGCGACTCGTGTTCAGCGCAATCGCGCACCTGATGAAGGGCAACGAGGCCCCGGTTCACGCGATCGACAGGCTCGACACGCTCACGCCCCCCACGCCCTAGTTCGCGGCTCGACAGCTCGCCGGCTTTGCGGTTCTACTTCGCGCGTGGCGCCAACATCGCGCAGGTCGGGTGTGTTGATCGCGAACCTCGGCACGCCGAGCTCGCCGGAAACGGGCGACGTACGGCGGTACCTGCGCGAGTTCCTCACGGATCCGCGCGTGATCGACATCCCTGCCCTGCCTCGCTGGCTGCTGGTCAACGCCGTGATCGCACCGTTTCGGGCGCCGCGCTCCGCCCGGGCGTACCGCGCGATCTGGACCGAGCACGGCTCCCCCCTGCTCGCCCACGGACACGCTCTGCGGGACGCGCTGGCGGTCGAACTCGGAAGCGATTTCGAAGTCGCGCTCGGCATGCGCTACGGAGAACCGTCCCTCGCGCGCGCATTCGACGATCTCACGAAGCACGACCTCGCACGCGTGGTGGTCGTGCCGCTCTTTCCGCACTACGCCTCGTCGTCGACCGGATCCGCGCTCGCACGCCTGCACGAGCTGGCCGCCGCGCGCTGGAATGTGCCCGCCTTCGCGACGCTGCCCGAGTTCTTCGACGAGCCCGGCTTCATCGGCGCCCTCGCCGAGATCGCCCGTCCGCGGCTCGACGCGTTCCGGCCCGATCACGTGCTGTTCAGCTACCACGGACTGCCGGAACGACAGGTGCGCAAGAGCGACTCGACCGGCGAACACTGCCTGGAGTCGGCCGGCTGCTGCGATGCGATCGGCGAGGCGAATCGCTCGTGCTACCGCGCGCAGTGCTACGCGACCACACGCGCACTCGGTGCATCGCTCGAGCTGCCGCAGGGGGAGTTCTCGACCTCGTTCCAGTCGCGGCTCGGGCGCACGCCGTGGATCGAACCCCACACCGATGCCGTCCTGCCGGAGCTCGCTCGCGCGGGGAAGAAACGGCTGGCGGTCATCTGCCCGTCCTTCGTCGCGGATTGCCTCGAAACGCTCGAGGAGATCGGCCTGCGCGGCGCGGAGCAGTGGCGCGCGCTCGGCGGCGCGGCGCTCGAGCTCGTGCCGTGCGCGAACGCGCACCCGGCCTTCGTGCGCTTCCTTGCCGCGCGCGTCCGGAGCTCGAGCGGATGACACGCGCCGAGAAGGCGAAGCGGATCGGCGAGATCCTCGACTCGCTCTACCCGATGCCCGAGGTGCCGCTCCGGCACCGCGATCCCTACACGCTTCTGATCGCCGTCGTGCTCTCGGCGCAGTGCACCGACGTGCGGGTGAACCAGGTGACCCCGCGCCTCTTCGCACGCGCACGCACGCCGCAGGCGATGGTGAAGCTCGGCGTGCCGGCCATCCGCGAGATCATCCGGCCCTGCGGGCTCTCTCCGGCGAAGTCACGGAACATCCACGAGCTCTCGAAGCTCTTGCTCGAGCGACACCACGGTGACGTGCCCGCCGATTTCGAGGCGCTCGAGGCGCTGCCCGGCGTCGGGCACAAGAGCGCGAGCATCGTGATGTCGCAGGCTTTCGGAATCCCGGCGTTTGCGGTGGACACGCACGTCCATCGCCTGGCCGAGCGCTTCGGACTCTCGAGCGGTCGGAACGTCGTCGAGACCGAGCGCGATCTCAAGGCGCTCTATCCCGAGAACGAGTGGATCCGCCGCCATCTGCAGTTCGTCTACTTCGGCCGCGAGCACTGCCCGGCGCGCGCACACGATCCCTCGGGATGCCCGATCTGCAGCTGGGCGGCGGCGCGGAGTCGTCAGGTCCCGATCGCCGAGAGCCGTAGCAGCGGCCCGACCGGCTCGGTCTCGCGGGCGAGATCGATCTCCCCCGCGATGAACCAGTCGTTCGCGTCGCTCGGGTCGAGCAAGACCTGCGTGACCGTCCAGCGACGCGGGCCGTCGGATTCGATTCGCGTCCACTCGGCGTGGCGAGCCGCGTGTGTGAACAGCAGCTCGCCGTGCTGCGCGAAGTACGGCGCGAGCGCCCGCTCGAAACGCTCCGGCGTCCAGGGGTCGTCGGGATCCGCGTGGACGGAGGCCGCGGCTTCCGCCCAGTCCCGTTCGGCCAGCGCGCGGACCAGACGGTGCAGCTCGGCGCGAGCCCGGGCACGCAGCGCACGTTCGTCGCGGGCGAGATCGTAGACACGGGTCGGAACCGGCGCGGGTGTGGCTCCGGTCCGTCGCGCACCGGGATGCATCAGGCTCTCCCACTCGTCGACCAGGCTCGAATCGACGCGTTCGAGCATCGTGCGGAAGTACGCGATCACGTCGTGCACGGCCTCGGTCTTCGCGCCCTCGGGAACGGTCTGAACGATCGTTCCGTAGACCTGGGAGACGTAGCGCAAGAGGAGACCCTCGATGCGCTGCAACCCGTAGAAGCGCACGTAGTGGTCGAAACTGAAATAGCCCTCGTACATCTCGCGCGCGATCGACTTCGGATGGACGTCCTGGTGGCGAACCCATGGGTGCTTGCGCGCGAAGAAGTCGAAGGTCTGCTCGATGAATGCGCGGCTCGGGGCAAGAGGCTGCACCTCGTCGAGCCGACGGATGCGCTCCTCGTAGGGAACGCCTTCGGCCTTGAGCTGTACCATGAGCTCGCTCTTGATCCGATCGAGCTGACGAAACAGGATCGCACGGGGATCCTCGAGCACCGCTTCGACGAGCGAGAGCACCTCGTTGGCGAAGGCCGCGTCACGCGCCTCGATGTACGAGATTGCCTCGACCACGTAGAGCGAGAGCGCGTGGTGCAAGGAGAAGTCCCACTGCAGGTCTTCGGCGACGCGCACGCGACGCCGACCCGTCGTCGGATCACGCTCGACGCGAACGATGTCGGCCGCGCGCAGGCCGCGGAAGAGCTGCGCGGCCTCGCGCAGGATTCGCCGCTTGCGGGGGTCGCTCTCGTGGCTGCGGGCGATGAGATCCGCGACCGCGCGCCATCCGCCGCGCGGATCGGGGTCGTCCTCGGCCCGGCGAAGGAGCAGCACGATCATTCCGTGCGTGACACGGAATCGCGACACGAGCGGCTCGGGCGAGCGCTCGATCAGGCGCTCGAAGGTCTCCTCGTTCCACCCGACGAAGCCCGGCGGCGGCTTCCGCGTCACCTCGCGCTTGCGCTTCTTTCCGCCCGATTTCGTCGCACGCTCGCGAAGGCGCCGGTTCTCGATCACGTGCTCCGGCGCCTGACAGACGACGCTGCCGCGTTCGTCGAAACCCTTCCGCCCGGCTCGGCCGCCGATCTGCCGGAACTCGCGGACGGACAGCGCACCGACGCGGCGGCCGTCGAACTTGGCGAGCTTCGTGAACAGCACCGTGCGGATCGGAATGTTCACTCCGACGCCGAGCGTGTCGGTGCCGGAGATGACCTTCAGGAGCCCCCGTTGCGCGAGCTGCTCGACGAGCAGCCGGTACTTCGGCAGCAGCCCCGCATGGTGGATGCCGATGCCCGCGCGCACGATCCGCGAAAGCTCCTTGCCGTACGCGGTATCGAATGCGAAATCGCCGAGCGCCTCGCCGATCCTCACGCGTTCCGGACGCGAGGCCACGTTCAGACTGGTGAGCGCCTGTGCGAGCTCCGCCGCCTCGCGCTGCGTGAACGAGACGACGTAGATCGGCGCCTTGCCCGCCTCGATCAGCTCCTCGACCGTCTCGTGCAGCGGCGTCTCGCAGTAGGCGAAGTCGAGTGGCACCGGGCGTTCGCTCGAGGAGACGAGCGCCACCGGTCGTCCGGAACGCTGCTCGAGGTCCCGCCGGATCTCCGTCGTGTCGCCGAGCGTGGCCGACATCAGCAGGAACGTCGCCCGCGGCATCACGAGCAATGGCACCTGCCAGGCCACGCCGCGCTGAGGGTCGGAGTAGAAGTGGAACTCGTCCATCACGACGTACGGCACGTCGAGATCGGTGCCCTGACGCAGCGCCATGTTCGCGAGCACTTCGACGGTGCAGCAGACGATCGGAGCCGCGGAGTTGATGCTCGCGTCGCCCGTCAGCATGCCGACGTTCTCGGGGCCGAAGTCCTGGCAGAGCGCGAAGAACTTCTCGCTGACCAGCGCCTTCACCGGCGACGTGTAGAACGAGCGGCGTCCCTCACACATCGCCTTGAAGTGGAACAAGGTCGCGACGAGCGACTTTCCGGACCCGGTCGGCGTCGAGAGCACGACGTGCTTTCCGGCGAGGATCTCGAGGAACGCCTCCTCCTGCGCGGGATAGGGCACGAGCCCCCGCTCGCTCGACCAGCTCACGAAGCGATCGAGGACCTCGTCGGCTTCGAGCCTCCCGATCGGGCTCGCGAGATCGACGAGACGGGGCGAGGCGTCGCCCTCAGCCACGCGGCTCGCGTCCTCTCCGGATCACGACCACCCGCCCGACGATCTCGGCCGGGGGCGAGACATCGGGCGTCGCGATCTCGATTCGAGCGCCCACGCCCTGCACGATGCGCAGACCGGCGTCGGTGAGGACGAAGCCCTTTGCGCGCAGCGCTCCCTCGTTCTCGATCCGCCGCAGAATCGCGTCGTCCCCGAGGCCCGGCTCGAACTCGATGACGTCGGTCTCGAACGCCTCGTGGCGGTGCGAAGCGCCCGCGCCACGCGCCCGGCGCACGCGCTTCGCCTGCTCGAGTCCGGGCGGAAAGAGCAGCTCAGGCGACACCACCGAGTGTCTGGCGTGCAGAATCGGAGCGTCGGGCTCGATCTCGCGAAGCCGGGCCTCGAGCTCGGGCAGGATCGCCTCGGGGACCAGGTCGAGCTTGTTCAGCAGGATCAGGTCCGCGGACGAGACCTGATCCTCGAACGTCCCTTCGAGGTCTCGCCCGCTCGCGAGCTGCTCGGCGTTCACCACGATCACCGTCACGTCGTCTCCGATCCAACGCGAGATCGGCTCGCGCCAGAAGTTCAGCTGGACGTCGTACGGCAGCGCGACACCCGAGGTCTCGATCACGATCCGGTCCGGGTCGATCCGCTCGCGCAGCTGTTCGAGCGTGACCACGAGCTCGTCGGAGAGCTGACAGCAGACGCAGCCCCCGCCGAGCTCGACGAACGTCTCGTCGCTGCCGCCGAGAAGCGCACGGTCGATCCCGAGCTCGCCGAACTCGTTCGAGATGATCGCGAGTCGAAGCCCCTGATCGCGAGCGTCCTCGAGCAGGTGGCGCACCAGGGTGGTCTTGCCCGAGCCCAGGAAGCCCGAGACGAGCAACGCGGGAACGCGTCGGCGGGTCGATCCGCTCTCCGTCACGTGCAGGAGGATGCCGGACCGGGCTAGGTTCCGCCGCCGATGGACGAGTTGTTCGAGGCGGTGCGCGAGGCGTGCGACCGAGCCGTATGGTCGCGCGGCGTGGAGCTGGTGCGAAGCGGTTCGGTGCACGCGCAGACGAGCTCGGCCGACGAGGTCGTGATGCGCGTCGAGCTCCGAGCCGGTCGTGCGACTCCGGCCGTTCGCCTGTTTCCGCGCGAGGCCGCCTGGGAATGCGACTGCGACGGTCCCGACGATCCGTGCGAGCACGTCGCCGCGGCGGTGATCGCGTGGCGGCGCGCGCGCGAGGCGGGCGAGCCGCTGGCCGCGGTCGGCGCAGCGAGCGCGCGAATCGGCTACCGCCTGTCGCGAACGAAGGCGGGACTCGCGGTTGCGCGCGTCCTCGTTCGCGATGGCGGCGACGAGCCGCTGACGGCGACGCTCTCCGCGTACGCGGCCGGAAGCGCCAGCGGACCTGCGCCACTCGCGAGTGCCGCAGACCTGGCCGTCGAGCGACTGATCGATCCGCGGCGTGCGACCGCGCCGCAGACTCCCGCGATGCAACGCCTGCTCGCCGCGCTGGTCGGCTGCGAAGACGTCTCGCTCGATGGCTCGGCCGTCTCGGTGTCGCTCGATCCGGTGCTGCCGATCGCGATCGTCGAGGATCGCGGCGACGGATTCGCGCTCAGCGTCGTGCCCGATCCCGACCACGACGAGAGCTTCGCGAACGGCGTCGCGCGCTGCGGCGCGGTGATTCGCCCGCTCGGCGACCCTCACCTGAGCTCTCGCGAACGCGACGAGCTGCCGCGCGGTCGTTACTACCCGCTGGACGCCGCGGGTCGGCTCGTCTCCGAAGTGATTCCCGAGCTTCGAGCCCGGCTGCCGGTCGAGGTCCGCACCGAGCGCTTGCCGCGCGAGCAGGCGGAGCGCCCACGGATTCGCGCCCTCGTCGATCGCGAAGGCGACGCGCTCTCGGTTCGAGCGGAGCTCGTCTACGGCGACCCGCCCGTCGCGCGGATCGAGAACGGACGCCTCGTGGCGCTCGGCCGCAGCGCGGTGCCGCGGAGGATCGAGAGCGCGGAGGCGAGCCTCGAAAGTCGCCTCGAGCACGAGCTCGGCCTCGCGCCCGGCGAGTCGCTCTCGTTGCCGGCCGCGGAGGCGATCGCGTTCCGCGCACGGCTCGAGCGGTTCTCCGGCGACGTCGTCGGCCGCGCGCACGAGGAGTTCCGACTCGCGGCCGCGCTCGAACCCGGCCCCGTCACGGCCGGAGACCGCTTCGAGTTCGGGTTCGAATCGCGGGGCGGTGGTGGCCGCGTGGACGGCGCACGCGTGCTCCGCGCGTGGCAGGAGGGCGAGTCCCTCGTTCCGCTCGTCGGGGGCGGATTCGCACCGCTGCCGACCGACTGGCTCGAGAAGCACGGCCGGCGAGTCGCGGACCTCCTCGCCGCGCGTGCCAGCGATGGACGGCTGCCGACCTGTGCCCTGCCCGACCTGGCGCGCCTCTGCGAGGAGATCGGCGAACCGGCTCCGCCCGGATTCGAACGGCTCCGCGCCCTGGTCGGGAGCTTCGAAGGCCTGCCCGAACCGAAGCTGCCTCCGGATCTCCGCGCCGAGCTGCGCGGGTACCAGCGAAGCGGTGTCGCGTGGCTGCAGTTCCTGCGCGAGGCCGGCCTCGGTGGGCTGCTCGCCGACGACATGGGTCTGGGAAAGACCCTGCAGGCGCTCTGCGCCTTGCACGGCCGCACGCTCGTCGTGGCGCCCACGAGCGTGCTCTTCGGATGGGCGGAGCAAGCCGGCCGGTTCCGCCCCGGCCTGCGCTGCAGCGTCTACCACGGCCCGAAGCGCGCGCTCGATCTCGACGCGAACCTCACGCTCACGAGCTACGCAATTCTGCGTCTCGACGCCGAGTCCCTCGCACGCGAGGCCTGGGACACGATCGTGCTCGACGAGGCACAGGCGATCAAGAATCCCGACAGCCAGATCGCGCGCGCCGCGTTCGCGCTGCGCGGCGAGTTCCGTCTGACGCTGACCGGCACGCCCGTCGAGAACCGGCTCGAGGAGCTCTGGAGCCAGCTTCACTTCGCGAACCCCGGCCTGCTCGGTTCGCTTCGCGACTTCCGCGAACGCTACGCGCGATCGATCGCTGCGGGCGAGCCCGGCGCGGCCGCGCATCTGCGCGCGCGCATCGCGCCGTTCGTGCTGCGCAGGATGAAGGCGGTCGTCGCCGCGGAGCTGCCGCCCCGGACCGATGCGATCCTCCACTGCGAGCTCGATCCCGAGGAGCGCGCGGTCTACGACACCGTTCGCGCCGCTTCGCAGCGACAGGTCGTGGAGCGCTTGCAGCGGGGAGGCAACGTGCTCGAAGCGCTCGAGCTGCTGCTGCGCCTGCGACAGGCCGCCTGCCACCGCGCGCTGGTCCCCGGTCAAACGGCCTCGGGCTCGTCCAAGGTCGAGGTGCTGCTCGAAGCGCTCGACGAGGCCGCGGCCGAGGGCCACAAAGCTCTGGTCTTCTCCCAGTGGACAGGGCTGCTCGATCGGGTCGAACCGCACCTCCGCGCGGCCGGCATCCGATTCACCCGGCTCGATGGCAGCACGGTCGACCGGCAGGGCGTCGTCGAGGACTTCCAGTCGGCGGATGGCCCCCCTGTCCTTCTGATATCACTGCGCGCGGGAGGAACCGGACTGAACCTCACCGCGGCGGACCACGTATTCCTGCTCGACCCGTGGTGGAACCCCGCCGTCGAAGAGCAGGCCGCCGATCGCGCTCACCGCATCGGCCAGGACCGACCGGTCTCGGTCTACCGACTGGTCGCGCGAGACACGGTCGAGGAGCGAATCCTGGAGCTCCAGCAGCGCAAGCGCGCGTTGGCCGAGGCGGCCCTGTCGGGCGCCGATCACGCGAGCGCCATCACTCGAGAGGACCTGCTCGGGCTGCTCGCGTGAGGTACGTCACAAAGCCCCGCCCGGGTGACGTCGATCACAGCCGTCATGGACCGCGTTTGGCGTACTCCGGCCCGGCGAGCCGTCGATCGACCCGTTCCGGGTCCGGTGGGTTTCGGCAGCCAGGGGCCGAGTTTGAAGCTGTCAGGAATTCGCTTGGGGATCACGCGTGCGGCGCTCGGCGGCGCTCTCGCGCTCACCCTATCGGCGTGCCAGACGCCCTGGATCGCATCCGTGCCGCCAGAGCGAACCACGCTGCCCGCGACCGCGGTCGTCGGTCCCGTTGCGACCATCGCCGACATGCCGGTGGACCGCGCGGCGAACAGCCAGATCGCAGCCGTGCTTCTGAAACGAGCGCCGAAGCTCCAACCCCTCGATCGCGTACGCGTCGCGAGGGCGATCGACGATGCCCGGCGCAATCATCGCGTCGACCCTGTTCTGCTGCTGGCCATGATCCATCAGGAGAGCCGGTTCGACCCGAATGCGCGCGGTCCACGCGGCTCGCTCGGGCTGATGCAGGTTCGACCGTTCGTGGCCGCCGACGTCGCGCGTCGTCATCGGATTCCGTGGACCGGCAAAGAGACGCTCCTCGATCCCGCGGCCAACGTGCAGATCGGCGCCTGCTACCTCGGCGAGGTTCTCAGGATGTTTCCCGATCCGGACCTCGCGATCGCGGCCTACAACATGGGCCCGTACCGCGTTCGCCGGATGGTGAAGCGCGGCCAGCACCCTAAACCGGCCTATCTGACCTCCGTGTTGAAACACCTCCAGGCGCTCTCGACCGAGATGGGCCCGCTCGAATACGAGCCCGTCGAGGATTCGCTCGGCGAATAGCTCGCCCCATTCCCTGCTCCCGACGCGTTGACGCGCTCAGCGACAACCGCGATAAAGCCGATCGGAGTTGGATGAGGGGAGCGGTGTCGGAGTCGGCCGTCGAGCGTCGGATCGAAGGTCGGGCGCACGTCGATATGGTGAGCGTGCGACTCGCCTTCGGAGAGCGGCGCGTCTTCGACGGGCTCTCGTGCGGATTCCCGCGCGGCCAGATCTCGGTGATCCTCGGAGCGAGCGGCGTGGGCAAGAGCACGTTGCTGCGACTCGGCGCCGGTCTCTTGAGGCCGGACTATGGTGAGATCTGGGTCGACGAGGAAGAGATCTCGCGCATGCCCGAGGCTCGCCTGCGAACCATCCGGCGCGGGCTCGGCATGATGTTCCAGGGCGGCGCGCTGCTCGACTCGCTCACGGTCTTCGACAACGTCGCCCTCGCGCTTCGCGAGCACACGAAGCTCTCGGAGAGCGAGATCGAAGAAAAGGTCCACGCCCAGTTCGAAGCCGTGGGTCTCAAGAAGGTCGATGCACTGCTCCCCGGCCAGATCTCGGGAGGGATGAAGAAGCGCGTCGCGCTCGCGCGCGCGATGATCATGGAGCCCTCGGTGCTTCTGATCGACGAGCCGTTCTCGGGCCTCGACCCCTTGGCCGTTCGCCTGATCGAGGCCCTGCTGGTCGAGGTGAACGAGACGAAGGGTCTCTCGATGATCCTGACCAACCACCACATCGGCTCGACCATGCGTATGGCGCACGAGATCGTCTTCCTGGTCGATGGAGTCGCGGTGACCGGCTCACCCGCCGAGATGAAGGCGAGCATCGATCCTCGCATCCAGCGCTTCTTCCAGGCCGCGGGCACGGGACCCAGCCTCGAGGAGGCGAGCTGATGCTCGAGATGATCCGACACACCGGCTGGCGCACGGTCTCGAACGTCTTCGAGCTCGGCGGAATCGCGCATTTCGGCTCGCGCATGGTCTACCAGACGTTTCGCCCCCCCTGGCGGACGCGGCGACTGATCGACGAGATCTACAACACCGGCGTCCTCTCGCTGGCGATCGTGCTCCTGTCCGGGGCGGTGGTCGGTAGCGTGCTCGGTCTCCAGGGCTACATCACGCTCGTGCGGTTCGGTGCGGAGCAGAGCCTGGGCGGCGTGGTCGGGCTGTCGCTCGTGCGCGAGTTCGGCCCCGTACTTACAGCCCTGCTGGTCGCGGGTCGCGCCGGATCGGCCGTCGCGGCGGAGATCGGCGCGATGGTCGCCACCGAGCAGCTCGACGGCCTGCGCATGATGTCGGTCGATCCCGTCGATTTCGTCGCGCAGCCGAAGGCGCTCGCGCTCCTGATCTCGATGCCCCTGCTCTCGGCGCTCTTCATCATCTTCGGCCTCGTCGGCGGCTACGTCGTCGGCGTCGGGCTGCTCGGCATCGACGGCGGAACCTTCATCACGGGGCTCGAGCGGAACATCACCTTCCGCGACGAAATCGTCGGCAGCGTATTGAAATCCGTCGTCTTCGGTGCACTGGTCGCACTGATCTCGACCTGGCGTGGCTTCACGTCCGCGCCAAACTCCGCGGGCGTCAGTCGGGCGACGACCGGCGCAGTCGTGCAGGCGTCGGTGGCCACGCTCGTCTTCGACTACATCATCACCGCGCTGTGGGGGGGTTGAGAGTGGGCCGATCGCCGATCCGGGATCTTCTGGTGGGGGTTTTCGTGCTCTCCGGCTTCGCCGCGCTCGCGTACCTGTCGATCCAGCTCGGCGGCGCGACGTATTCCGGGCCCGGCGGACTCAGGCTCTACGCCAGCTTCGACGAGGTCGGAGGTCTCGCTCCGCGCTCACCGGTGGTCATCGGCGGGGTGAAGGTCGGCCAGGTGAAGACGATCGAGCTCTCCCCCGATGGTGACTTCCGCGCACGCGTCCTCATGGACGTCGACTCGAACTTGAAGCTTCCGGACGACACCTCCGCATCGATCCTCACGCAGGGCGTGCTCGGGAGTCAGTACATCGGGCTCGAGCCCGGTGGCTCGGACACGATGCTCCCGGAGGGTGGCGAGATCGCCTACACGCAGAGCGCGCTCGTGATCGAGCGCTTGATCGGGAGCGTGATTCAGAGCTTGGGGAACTCGAGTGATGGGTCCAAGGAGCCGAGCGGCGAAGCCGACGGCGATAGCGAATGAGCTCGGCTCGGACGCTCGCGCTCGCGGCGCTGGCCGCCTCGCTCCTCGCCTGCGCATCGGCTCGCGGTCCGGACCCGGAACCGGGGCCCGACGCCGACCCGTGGCGACCCTTCAACCACGCGATGTTCACGTTCAACGACGCGGTCGATCGCTGGCTGATCGGACCGATCGCGCGCGGCTGGATCTTCGTCACGCCGGAGACCGTGCGGGTCCATCTGGAGCAGTTCTACGACAACCTGAATTTTCCGGGCTACTTCGTGCAGCCGCTGCTACAAGGCGATCCGAAGCAAGCCGGGGTCGCGCTCGCGCGCTTCGGCGTGAACAGCAGCGTGGGAATCGCCGGCTTCTTCGATCCCGCCGACCACTGGCTCGGGCTGGACCGCAGACAGGAGGACACCGGCCAGACGTTCGGGGTCTGGGGATCGGGGCCAGGGCCCTACCTGGTTCTGCCGGTCCTGCTCCCGGCCTCGAGCGCCCGCGACGCCGCAGGCTATCCCTTCGACTCGGCCCTGAACATCGGGGACTCGGCCCTCATCTCATATGTCGTCCCGATACTCTGGCCGGCCACGGCGCTTCGGACGATCAACCGCAGGGCGCTGGCGGATGAGGATCTGCGCGAGCTCCGCGAGGCGTCCTTCGATTGGTATTCCGCGGTCCGTGATGCATACCTTCAGCGTCGAGAAGTGCTGATCCGAAACGATCTGGACGATGGAGAGGAGACGCCGAGCGATGATCTCTACGAGCTCGACGACAACGACCCGGCTCTCGAGTAGCTGGCTCGCGCTCTGCGCGGTGCTCCTCGCGATCGCGCTTCCCGCCCACGCGAACGAACGCGTCGCCGCGGCGAGCGCGTTCATGTCGAGGACCGTGGACGACGTGCTCGCCATTCTCGACGACAAGCAGCTCGCGCCCGACGTCCGCTTGAAGAAGCTCGAGGACATCGCGATCGAACGCTTCGACTTCCCGCGGATGGCGCTGCTCGTCCTGGGCAAGAACCGCCGCCAGCTCGACGCCGGTCAGCTCGAGCAGTTCGAAGTCGAATTCAAGCGCAGCCTCTCGAACACCTACGGAAAGCGGCTCGACCGCTACACCGCGAACGAAAAGATCGAGATGGGCGAGTCGCGGCTCGAGGTGAACAAGGACGTCACCGTGAAGACACGCGTGGTCGGCGGCGCCGCGGGGGATGGCGTCCCGATCGACTACCGGCTGCGCGAGGTCGAGGGCGGCGGCTGGCTGATCATCGACGTCACGCCAGCAGGGGTCTCGCTGATCCAGAACTTCCGCTCGCAGGTCCAGGAGATCATCACGCAGAAGGGCGTGAAGTCGCTGATCCGGACGCTGCACGAGAAGAACGAGTCCGCCGCGAAGCCGTCTGCCTCCGCGGAGTAGACGCCGCAGCGCGACGACGCCAGTGCAACGTCGTCGCTGCGCGAAGCCGCGCGTGCGAGGCCGAACGGGATCGTCGGGCTTGGCCCTGCGGTTGCAGAGACCTCGGGAATCACCGACCCGAGGAGACCGACCGTGACGGAGGGTGGCTTCACCGACTGGGATCCGACCTCGCCGGAGTTTCAGGCGAACCCGCATCCGCTCTGGGCACGACTCCGCGAAGCGGAGCCGATCCACCGGCGCGCCTTGCCGGACGGACGCGACGGCTGGATCGTCACGCGGCATCGGGACTGCGTGAACGTGCTTCGCGATTCCCGCTGCTCCGCGGAGAAGTTCCCGAACGAGGTGCTGGAAGCGCTCGCGGGCGACCCGAAGGCGCCGTTCGCGGTCGTCGCGCGCGCCGTGCTCGGCATGATGCTCGTCAAGGACGACCCCGATCACGGTCGCCTGCGCGGTCTCGTGAACAAGGCGTTCACGCCGCGGGTCGTCTCGGAGCTCCGGCCGCGCGTTCAGGCGATCACCGACGAGCTCCTCGACGCCGCCGTGCGTCGCGGCCGGCTCGACGCGATCGCCGATCTCGGAATGCCGCTTCCGATCATCGTGATCGCGGAGCTGCTCGGCGTGCCGCCCGAGGATCGCGCGGATCTCAAGCGCTGGTCGGACAATCTCGTGACGTTCCTCGACGGCACGATCCGCGACGACGGCATCGTCCTGGCCGCGAACGCGTGCCTCGAGATGCGCGAGTACATGAACGGCGTGTTCGCCCGCCGCCACTCGGATCCGCGCGACGACCTGATCAGCCGCCTGATCGCCGCACGAGAGGTCGAGGATCGACTGACCGACGACGAGCTCTTCGGAACCGTCGTCCTGATCCTCGCCGCGGGCCACGAGACGACCACGAACCTGGTCGGCAATGGCCTCTACACGCTCCTGCGTCATCCGGACGAGCTCGCGCGGCTCCGAGCGCATCCCGAGCGGATCGCGTCGGCGGTCGAGGAGCTGCTGCGCTTCGAGGGCCCGGTCTCGCTCACGTCGCGCATACCGAAGATCGACTACGAGCTCGACGGCGTGCGGATCCCGAAGGGCGACGAGATCAGCCTCGTCCTCGCGGCCGCAAATCGCGATCCGGAAGTCTTCGCCGCGCCCGATCGGCTCGACCTCTCGCGCGGCGAGAACCGCCACCTCGCCTTCGGCTTCGGCGCGCACTTCTGCCTCGGCGCATCCCTCGCGCGGCTCGAAGGCCAGATCGCGCTCGGCTCGGCCGTCGCGCGCTTCCCCGGAATGAAGCTCGCCCGCGACACGACCGAGTGGAAGCGCGGAATCGTCCTGCGCGGCCTTCGCTCGCTTCCGATCGACCTCTGATCGCCTAGCGGCGGCGGCGCCGCCGCCACATCCAACCGGCGAGACGCTGGATCGACACCGGAAAGAGTCGCTTCAACCAGTCGGTCAGGTACGCCTCCGGACCGATCCGAACGCGCGCCTGATCGCGCTCGATCGCGCGAACGATCCGGCGCGCGGCCTTCTCGGGCGAATGCGCGCGCCGCTCGAACATTTCGACCGTCTCCCGCTGCTCCCGTGCATCGAACTCGCTCGACACGCGCGAGGCGCGCACGACGTTCGTACGGATGCCGCCCGGGTGAACGCAGGTGACACCGACGTTCGTGCCCGAGAGCTCCGAGGCGAGCGACTCCGAGAAGCCGCGCACCGCGTACTTCGAGGCGCTGTAGGAGGTCTGCGACGGAATGCCGACGAAGCCGAACATCGACGAGATGTTCACGATCTGCGCCTCGTCCTCGCGCAGCAGGTACGGCAGGAAGAGCTTGCAGCCGTAGACGACGCCCCAGAAGTTGATTCCGAAGAGCCACGCGAAGTCGTCGAGCGACTGCTCGAGCAGCGCGCCGATCACCGACACACCCGCATTGTTCACGAGGATGTGGACGTGGCCGTGCTCGGCGAGCACCTCGGCGGGCAGCCGTTCCATCCGCGCGCGATCCGCGACGTCCGCGATGTGAATGGAGATCTTGCGACCGCGAGCGCGCGCCAGGTCCGCGGTTCCCGACAACGTCGCCTCGTTCAGGTCGACGAGCGCGAGCGCGCAGCCGCGCTCGGCGAGCAGAACTGCGATCGCACGGCCGATTCCGCTTCCCGCGCCCGTGACCACCGCGACTCGCCCGTCCAACCTCTTCATGGCCCGCAGGGTACACCGCCTCCGAGGTCCGTTTGATTCGCCCCCGGAGTGCAGGCGTATAATCCGCTCGGCCGAGAGACCGGCCCGCACACGGAGACCTCCCGAATGAATCTCGACTTTTCCGAGGATCAGAAGCTGCTGCAGAAGACCGCGCGCGATTTCCTGACCGAGCGCTCGCCCCTGCAGGTCGATCGCGACGTGCTCGAAAAGGGCGCGCACTGGAATGCCGAGCTGTGGAAGTCCGCCGCCGAGATGGGCTGGCAGGGCGCCACGATTCCCGAGGAGTACGGCGGCGCGGGCTTCGGCTACCTCGAGCTCGTGCTGATCGCACAGGAGCTCGGCCGCGCGCTCGCGCCGATCCCGTTCAGCTCCTCGGTCTATCTCGCGACCGAGGCCATTCTGCTCGCCGGCAACGATCAGCAGCGCAAGAAGTGGCTGCCCGCGCTCGCCGACGGCACGGCGATCGGTACGCTCGCGCTGGCCGAGGCGGCGGGCTTCCCGTCGCCGGCGAGCCTGAAGGCGGCACTTTCGGGCGGAAAGCTCAACGGCAAGAAGATCGCGGTGCCCGACGGCAACGTGGCGACGTTCGCCGTGGTCGCGGCGCGTTCCGGTGCCGGCGTCTCGCTCGCGCTCGTCGATCTCAAGGGCCCCGGCGTCACGCGGACCGCGACCGAGTCGATCGACCCGACGCGCGCGTCGGCCGAGATCAGCTTCAAGGACGCGCCCGCGGAGCTGCTCGGCGACGAGGGCCGAGGCTGGGAGCTGCTCGAGCGCGTGCTCGACCGCGCCGCCGTCATCCAGGCCTTCGAACAGCTCGGCGGCGCCGAGCGCGCGTTCGAGATCACGCGCGACTTCACGATGGGACGTTACGCGTTCGGCAGGCCGATCGCGTCGTTCCAGGCGTTGAAGCACCGCATGGCCGACATGTACGTCGCGATCGAGTTGGCGAAGTCGAACTGCTTCTGGGCCGCGTGGGCGCTCTCGGAGAACAACCCCGAGCTCGCGATCGCCGCGCCGGCCGCGCGCGTTTCGGCGACGGAGGCCTTCGACACCACCGCCGTCGAGATGGTGCAGATGCACGGCGGGGTCGGCTTCACCTGGGAGTACGACTGCCACCTGTTCTACCGGCGCGCGAAGCACCAGGCGGTCGCGCTTGGATCCCCCGCGCACTGGCGCGAGAAACTCGTTCAGCGTCTGATCGCAAAGCAAGCGGCCTGACAAGGAGACTCAAGATGGACTTCAACGATACCCCGCAAGAAGCCGAGTTCCGGGCCGCCGCACGCGCGTTCCTCGACGAAGCACCGCAAGCCGCTCGCGCCGGGCGAAGCGAACTCGATGCTCTCCGAACGCGACGATCCGGACACGATCAAGGCCTCTCAGGCCTGGCAGGCCTGCAAGAAGGACAACGGTTGGGCGTGCCTCACCTGGCCGAAGGAATTCGGCGGCCGCGACGCGACCGCGATCCAGTCGGTGATCTGGAACCAGGAAGAGGGAAAGTTCCAGGTTCCGCCGAACGTCTTCGGCATCGGCATCGGCATGCTCGGCCCCACGATCATGTCGCACGGCACGCCCGAGCAGAAGTCAGCGCACCTCGAGAAGATGGCGCGCGGCGACGAAATCTGGTGCCAGCTCTTCAGCGAGCCGTCCGCCGGATCCGACCTCGCGGGCCTGCGAACCTCCGCCGTGAAGAGCGGCGACACCTGGACGATCAACGGCCAGAAGATCTGGACGACCGGCGCTCACTTCAGCAAGTGGGGCATGATCGTCACGCGCACCGATCCGACGGTCGCCAAGCACGCGGGGCTCACCTACTTCATCGTCGACATGAAGGCGCCCGGCATCGAGATCCGCCCGATCAAGCAGATCAACGGCGGCAGCGGCTTCAACGAGGTGTTCTTCAGCGACGTGAAGGTTCCCGATTCGTACCGCGTCGGCCGCGTCGGCGACGGCTGGCGCGTCGCGTTGACCACGCTGATGAACGAGCGTGCGTCGATCGGCGCTGGCGGTGGCGGCTTCCGGGCCGACGATCTGATCCGGGTCGCGCGGGACGCCGAGCTGCACGGCCGCCCGGCGATCGAGGATGGAGCGGTTCGCCAGCAGATCGCGGATTTCTACATCCGCTCCTCGGGCCTGAAGTACACCGGCTATCGAACGCTGACCGCGCTCTCGAAGGGCACGACGCCCGGACCGGAGAGTTCGATCGGCAAGCTCGTCGGCGCGCCGCTGAACCAAGAGCTCGCGTCGTTCGCGATCGAGCTGCAGGGTTTCGCCGGCTCGGCGCAGGGCGACGCGCAGGACGCGTACCTCGGCTCGCCGGGTCTGCGGATCGCCGGCGGAACCGACGAGATCCTGCGGAACATCCTCGCGGAGCGCGTGCTGCGGCTGCCCCCGGAGCCGCGGCTCGACAAGGACACGGCCTTCCGCGACGTCCCGACGGGCCCGCCGACGAAGTGAGCGCACACCCCGCTTGATCCTGATCGATGAGCGCGCGCGAACGCTCGCGCTCGGCGTCGACGACCTGATCGACGCGGGGCCTTCGGGCGCCGCGTACCGGATGTCCGATCCGGTGCGCGCGCGGATCGAGGCGCGCGTCCGCGAGAGCTGGGTGGGCGACGCGCGCTCCGCCGTGCCGCTTCGCGCGGAGCTCGATTGGCGCGGCTTTCGCGTCGCGCTCGACGGGCGCGCGGACGTCCTGCGCAGCAGCCCGCGCGGCGTGCGGATCGAGGCGCTGCGTTTCCTCCCCGACGACGATCCGGAGACGAGCTCCCGGCGCGCGATCGAACGCGCGGGGTTCGCTTCGCTGCTCGTCGCGCTCGCCGGAGACCGGGTGGCCGGCGCATCCGCCGTCGCGCTCTCGCTCGTCGGGGCGCCGGCCTCGCGCGAACGCGTGTCCTTCGCGCACGAGGCCTGGGCCGCGAAGCTCGACGAGCGGCTCGAACGCATCGCGCGCAGCGCGCAGCTCGAGGCGAAGAACGACGTCGCCCGTCGGGAGTTCGAGCCCGCGTTCCCGTTCGCGTCGGCGCGTCCGGTGCAGGAGGACCTCGTCCGCGAGATCGACGGCGCCGCAGCCTCTGGGCTGGTTCTGCTCTGCTCGGCACCGACCGGCGTCGGCAAGACCGCGGCGGCGTTGTACCCGTTCCTCGCGCGTGCGCTGCGGGAGGATCGCCGCGTCTTCTTCGTCACGTCGAAGACCTCGCAGCAGGAGCTCGCGCTCGAGACGCTGCGCCGCATGCTCTCGCCCGGCTGTGGCGCGCTCGCGGTGCAGATCTCGGCGAAGGACCGCGTCTGTCCGCAAGCGGAACTCGGTTGCGCGGAGGGCCGCTGTCCGTGGCAAGCGGACTTCGGCGATCGGCTCACGGCGACCGGGCTCTCGGACGCCCTCGCACGCGAGGGCGTGGTCACCGCCGAGCAGATGGCCACGCGCGCACGCGTGCATCATCTCTGTCCGTTCGAGACGAGCCTCGCGCTCGCGATGCGCGCGAGCGTCGTCGTCTGCGATTTCAACTACGTCTTCGACCCGCGTGTCTACCTGCGGCGCTTCTTCGACGTTTCGGACGGACGTGATCTCTTGATCGTCGACGAGGCGCACAACCTCGCGGAGCGCGCCCAGGGTTACTTCTCCCCCGACCTCGATCTCGTCCGACTCGACGCGCTCGCGGAGCGCTGCGTCCTGCTGCCGGAGCCCGCCTACCAGCGCGCGGGAGAGCTCTTGCGCGAGGTCGCGGCACACTGCCGAGCGATCGCGAAGCGGCTCGGCGAAGAACGGCCCGACGACGGTCCCTGGGTCGAGCCACCGGCGCGGGGATTCTGGGAGCCGATCGAGGAGGCCGCGTGCGCATCGCTGCTCGAGACCCAGGCGCAGGCGGCGTCCGAGGAACGGCGACCGGACGTGCTCGCCCCCGTGCGCGAGGGGCGCGACGGACGGCTTCGCGATCCGCTGCGCTCCGCGCTCGCGCTCGTGCGCGAATTCGCGCACGGCTCGGAGAGCGACGACCCGTCCCGTTTCGCGGCGCTCTGGTCGCCCGATCGCGCCAAGCGTCTGTGTCTCGATCCCGCTCCGTGGCTCGGCGAGCGCATCCGCTCGTTTCACGCCGCGGTGCTGATGAGCGCGACGCTCTCGCCGCTCGACTTCCACGCCCGCTCGCTCGGCGTCGATGCGCCGAGCACCGTGCAGCTCGATCTGCCCTCGCCGTTCCCGCGCGAGAACCGGCTGATCGTCGCCGTCGATTCGGTCGATACCCGCTTCCGGGTGCGCTCGGAGCACGCCGCATCGATCGCAGATCTGATCGCGCGCGGCGTGCGCACACGGCGCGGCAACTGGCTCGCGTTCTTTCCGAGCTTCGCCTACCGCGACGAGGTCGTGGCGAAGCTCCCGCGCGGCGAGCATCGCGTCTTGCTTCAGCTTCCCGGCATGCCGATCGAGCCGCTGCTCTCGAAGCTGCGAGCGAATCGCAGCGAGACCCTGCTCGTCTGTGCGGTTCACGGCGGGCTCCTGGCAGAGGGCGTGGACTACCCCGGCGAAACCGCGATCGGCGTCTTCGTCGTCGGTCCTGCGCTCCCGAAGGTGGAGCCGGAGCGAGAGCTCGTGCGCGCCTTCTTCGAGTCGGAGCTCGAATCCGGATTCGACCATGCCTACCTGCTTCCGGGACTCGCGCGCGCCGTGCAGTCCGCGGGTCGCGTGCTGCGCTCGGCCGACGACGTGGCGGCGATCGTGCTCGTCGACCGGCGCTTCTGCGAGCCACGCTACCGCGACCGCCTGCCGGTCTGGATTCGAGACGAACTCGTGCAGGTTTCCGACCCGGTACCCGCGCTCGAAGCCTTCTGGCAGCGAAGCGGCCGAGCGCCGCGAGTTTTGCCACATTCCCGCGCGTGAGAAGCCTGGCCTCGACCGTCGCGATCGTGCTCGCGCTCACCGGCTATCTCGAGTTCGCCTGGCCGCCCTTCTACGACTTTCCGCCCGAGCAGTCCTTCCGCGGCGAGCACTGGTACCAGCCGTATTCCGGCTACGACGGTGGAGGCCTTCTCGCCAACTTCCACGCCCACTCCGATCCGTGGGGTGGGCTGACGTTCGGCGAGGTCTCACGCGAGGAGCTCTTCGCGCTGTACGCGGACCGCGGCTACGACCTGGTCGGAGTCAGCGACTACATGAGCATCGCGCCGAAGCTGCCCGGCGACGCGCTCTACCTCTCGGCCTACGAGCACGGTTACACGCCCGGACGACACCACCAGACCGTGATCGGCGCCTCGAGCGTCGACTGGTTCGACTACCCGTCCGGCGGAAGCGCACGGCAGAAGCAGCACGTGATCGACAGGCTTCGTCCCGAATCGGAATTCCTCGTGCTGAACCACCTCGGCAAGGCCGGTTCGTACTCCAATTCCGACCTCGCGCAAATGACGGACTACGACGCGATCGAGGTCGCGAGCAAGTACGGAACCTCGGCCACATTCTGGGATTCTGCGCTCTCCGCGGGGCGCCCGATCTGGGGCATGGCGAGCGACGACGGTCACACGCAGCGATCGAGGCCGAGTCACATCGGAATCGGAGCCGTTCGGATTCACGCCGACGAGCGCACGCCGGAGGCCGTGCTGCGCGCGTTGCGTCAGGGTCGCTTCCATTCGATCTTCACGCGCGAGAACCAGCCCGCGATCGAGCTTCTGCGCTGCGAGATCGAGGACGGCGAATTGGTGGTGAGAGTCGGCGAACGAGCCGACACGATTCGCTTCGTCTCCGACCGCGGCGAGGTGCGTCGCGAGGAGCGCGGACGGGACGAAGCGCGGTATCGACTGGCGGCGACCGATCCGTACGTGCGCGTGGAGGTGCACGCGCGCGGTGCTTCGCTCTTCTTGAATCCGGTGCTGCGCTGGGACGGCGTCGCGCTCCCGACGGAACGCGCGCTCCTTCGACCGCTCCCCACCTGGACCGTGCGCGCGCTCGGCGCTCTGGTGCTCGTGTTCGTCGCAGGACTCAGCGTTCGCTGGGCTCGAGCCGGGAGCGGAAGAGCAGGTACTCGGAGTCGCGTTCGAGGATCTCGAGCCGCTCCCTCGCTGGAAACCGCGCGAGGATCGGATCGCTCGTGATCCCGATCCGCCCACTCGTCGAGCCGAAGAGCAGCGTCGCCGTCCGCATCCCGTCCGTGGCTCTCGCGTAGTCGGCTCTGCGGTCGGCGTAGAAGCAGACACTCGGCCGGTTTCGCAGCCCGAGCAGGACGATCGGCTCGGATTCGGGCACCCGGTCCGCCGCACGCTCTGCGAGCCTGCGAAGCGGCGCTCCGAATCGATCGTCCACGCGCGGCAGGGCGACCTGAAACAGAATCACGTAGGTGGCGGTGAATCCGATCGCGAGCATGGCGAAGACCCGCGCGATCTGCCGGGTTCGGAACGCGGCCCACGCCGCCACGGACGCGGCCACGAGCGCGAGCGCGGTGAGAGCCGGACCTGCGCCGAGCGAGAACGGCTGTGCGAGTCCCGACCTCTCGGACGCGCGCTCCGACAGGAGTCCGGGCAAGAGCGCCGCCGGAAGCAGCGGCAGCAGCGCGAGCGCAAGCGCGACCAGGAACGAGGTCGCAAGCACCACGCCGAGCGAGATCGCGAAGCCGCGGTCGCTCTCGCGCTCGTCCGCGCGCGCGAAGAGATCTCCAAGGAGCAACGCGAATCCGGGAAGCGCGGGCGCGAGGTAGTTGGGAAGCTTGGTCGCCGCGATCGAGAAGAACACGAAGACCAATGCGCTGAAGAGCGCGAACAAGCGCAGGAACGCCGCGGCGTCGTCACGTCCACGCAGCCGTGCGCGCGCGAACGCGAGTGGAAGGAACGGACTCCACGGGAGCATTCCGACCGCGAGCACCGGAACGTAGAAGAGCACCGAGCCCGAGTGCCCCTGCATCGGCGCGGAGAAGCGACCGACGTGGTGCTCGAGAAAGAGCTCTCGCATGAAGTCGAAGCCGCCGGGCTGCGTGAGCCCGAGCAGCAGGTACCACGAGAATCCGAGTCCGAGCACGAGGACTCCGGCGAGCGCAATCCACGTCGGCCGAAACGCCTCGCGCAGACGGCCGAGCGTGAAGAGCTGCACGAGCGCGACCGCGCCCGGCAACAGCGCTCCGATCGCTCCTTTGGTCAGGATCGCGAGCGCCGAAGCGACGCAAGCCAACGCGAGCCAGCCCAGCCCCCGCGCGGGCGCCCGGAACGCGCGGTCGAGCGCGCCGATGCAGATCGTGAACCAGAGCACCAGGAGCCCATCGGTGAAGGCGATCCGGGAGAGCGCGGCGATCTCGAGCGAGGTCGCGAGAGCGAACGCTGCGTACAACGCCGCGCGCCTCCCGAGCGGACCGCGCGCAAACCCGTACAGCACGAACGGTGTCAGGGCGCCCGCGAGAGCCGTGCCGATCCGAGCACCGAGCTCGCCCACGCCGAACACGGCGAAGCCGACCGCCTGCACCCAGTAGAGCAGCGGCGGTTTCTCGAAGAACGTCTCGCCGCACAGACGAGGCACGAGCCAGTCGCCGCTCGCCCACATCGCGCGCGCGACCTCGGCGTAGGCCGCCTCGTCGTAGTCCACGAGTCCGATCGAGCGCAGTCCGAGAATTCCGAACAGACCGACCAGCCCGAGCGCGGCGAGCCATCCGACGTCTCTCATCGCAAGCGCGAACCCCCGGCGTGCGGCGCAGCATAGTCGATCATGTCCGGGTACGCTCCGGATCGCGATGCTGATCCCGATCCCCGACCTGCTGCGCGCGCGGCGCCTGCTCTGCATTCAGCCCCACTACGACGACAACGACATCGGTGCGGGCGGAACGATTGCGAGACTGTCTCGAGCCGGCGCGGAGGTGCACTACCTGACGGTGACCGACGACGTCGTGGGCGTGCTCGATCGCGATCTCTCCGACGACGAAGCGCGTGCTCGCCTGCAAGCCGAGCAGGAGCGCGCCGGACGCGAGCTCGGAGTCGGTGCCCAGCACCGGCTCGGCTATCCGGACGCGGGCGAGTGGAGCGCGTTCACGCTGCGCCGCGAGGTGGTCCGGCACCTGCGCCTGCTGCGGCCCGACTTCGTGCTGACCGTCGATCCCTGGCTTCCCTATGAAGCCCACCAGGACCACGTGCGCACGGGCCTCGCGGTCGCGGAGGCCTGCCTGCTCTTCGGCCTGCCTCGATTCGCCAGCGGCGACGAGGCGCTCGACGCCGGATTCGAGCCGTTCCGGCTTCGCGGCCTCGGCTTCTACTTCAGCGCGGGCGCGAACACCGTCATCGACATCGGCGCGACGCGCGACCGGAAGCACCGCGCGCTCGACGCCTACACCGCACAGTTCACACCGGAGGGACTCGTGGCGCTGCACTCCGCGCTCGCGCAAAAGGAGCGCGCATGGGCGAGCGGACGGGGCTTCGAGTACGGTGAGGCGTTCAAGGTGCTCGCCCCCGGCCACCTGCACGTCAACCTCGACGCCGACGAGATGTTCTGATGGATCCGATCTACCGCAGCCCGATCAACCGCGACGTGAGGCCCGCGCACGTCGGCGAGTTCGAGCCGCTTCGGATCGGCGACCTGTCGGTCTGGCCACCCGTCGTGCTCGCGCCGATGGCGGGTGTCACCAACGCGCCGTTTCGCGCGCTGTGCAGACGCTTCGGCGCGGGCCTGTACGTCTCCGAGATGATCACCGCGCGGGCGTTGGTCGAGGGAAACGAGAAGACGCTGCGGCTCGCCGGATTCAGCCCCGAGGAGAAGCCGCGCAGCCTGCAGCTCTACGGTGTCGATCCGTACTGGGTCGGCGAGGCGGTGGCCTGGCTCGTCGGCGAGGGACACGTCGATCACATCGACATGAACTTCGGCTGCCCGGTGCGCAAGGTGACACGGCGCGGTGGCGGTGCCGCGCTGCCGGCGAAGCCCCGCCTGCTGCGCAACATCGTGCGGGCGGCCGTCACGCGCGCGCGCGGCGTGCCGGTGACCTTGAAGTTCCGCATCGGCATCGACGACACGCACACCACGTTTCGCGACACCGGCCGGATCGCGGAGGAGGAAGGCTGCGCCGCCGTCGCGCTGCACGCGCGCACGGCCGAACAGCACTACGACGGCGACGCGCGCTGGGAGGCGATCGCCGAGCTGAAGTCGCTCGTGCGCGGAATTCCGGTGCTGGGAAACGGCGACATCTGGGAAGCGGAAGACGCCCTGCGCATGATGCGCACGACCGGCTGCGACGGCGTCGTGGTCGGCCGCGGTTGTCTCGGGCGACCGTGGCTCTTCCGCGACCTGGCCGACGTCTTCGACGGGCGCGAGCCGCAGAACCCACCGAACCTGGGCACCGTCGCCGACACCCTGTTGGAACACGCACGCCTGATCGCGAGCTGGTTTGGCGAGTCCTACGGCGTGCGCGGATTCCGCAAGCAGGCGACCTGGTACACGAAGGGCTTCCGCGACAGCAAGGTCCTGCGCGTGCGGCTCTGCGAGGTCGGCAGCGTGGCCGAACTCGAGGAGATTCTCGGCGGCATCGACCGGGACGAGCCCTTCGCGCCGCTCGCCATGCGGGTCCCCCGCGGCAAGAGCGGAGGGGCTCGGCCGGTTGCGCTGCCCGAGGGCTATCTCGACGACCCAGACGACGACTCGCCGCCGGGCGCGGACGCGGAGGACGCGATCTCGGGCGGCTGATGCTGCGCGCATCCTGCGCCTCTTCTGCACGCCTGACGCAGTCTTGTGGCCCCTTGGTCAAGGTTCGCCGAGGTGAAGCCGAATCGAGCGCGAGATGCAGGCACCCGTCGGTCTACCCAGCGGATCCGTGATCGCGGATCGCTACGAGATCGGAAGCGAGCTCGGTCGCGGCGAGCGCTCGATCGTCTACGCCGCGACGGATCGGACGAGCGGCACGCAGGTCGCGGTCAAGCTGGTGATGCTCGCGCCAGCCACCGCACACTTCGCCCGCGAGCGTCTGCGACGCGAAGCCGAGCTCGTGCGCGCGCTCTCGCACCCCGGAATCGTGCGCCCGATCGAGATCCTCGATCACGGCACCTGGAGCCTGATCGCGATGGAGAGGGTCACGGGTCGCTCGCTCGCGGCCGCGGTCCGGGAGGACGGCCCGCTGCATCCGGATGCCGTCGCGCGTCTGGGCACGGAGCTCGCGGCTGCGCTCTCCGCCGTGCATCGCTGCGGCGTGGTGCACCGGGACGTGAAGCCCGAGAACATCCTTCTCGACGAAGGCGGCCGTGCGCGCCTGTCCGATTTCGGCTGTGCCCACCTCGAACGGCAGGCCCTGCTCCTGCAGCCCGAAGATCCCGTGCGCGCGGTGGGATTCCTCCCGCCGGAAGTGATCGAGGGCCAGATGGCCGACCCACGCAGCGATGTGTACGCGCTGGGCATGACGCTCTTCTTCGCGCTCGTCGGCTACGTGCCGAAGGGCTCGGAGCCGCAGCTTCCTCCCGACCCGCGGCCCAACGGGCACCATCCTCGCGAGAAGCGGCCGGACCTGCCGGAGTGGCTCGACGAGATCGTCGCTCGCGCGACCTGCGCCGAGTCCAGCCACCGGCTCGAGACCGCCTCACGCCTGGCCCGCGCCCTCGCGGAGCGCTCGCTCGAGAGCCGATCCGACGAAACCCAGTCCAGCCAGGCGCTGCGGGTCTGCGTGCTGTGCCGGCGACCGGGAACGCTCGGACGCGCGGTCTGCCCGCACTGCGAGGACGTCGATGGTGGCAAGCCCGACACGCTCCTGCTCGTCGTGCCGGCGCGCGGACGCGAGGGCCGCGCGAATCAGCTGCGGCTGCTCTCGGAGCTGACCAGCATTCCGACCGAAATCCACGCACTGCGCAGCGCGGCACGCGCGCAGCGCGCGCTGGTGCGGGTGTCGTCGTCGCACGCGGACGTGCTCGTGCGGCGGCTTCGCACCCGCGGGATCGAGTCGCGCGCTCTGCCGCTGGACCGAGCCTGGTCGGCCCTGCCCCAGTGGAGCCTCTGGCTCGCGCTCGCGACGCTCGGCGCCGGAGCGGCTGCGGGCGCCGCGGGCTTCGTGCCGTTGCTCGGCACCAGCCTGATCCCGGCATCGGTGGCGCTGTACTCCGGATGGACCT
This sequence comes from uncultured delta proteobacterium, assembly GCA_963704165.1. Taxonomy (GTDB): domain Bacteria; phylum Myxococcota_A; class UBA9160; order SZUA-336; family SZUA-336; genus VGRW01. Next base: position 112,235 of record CAVPHD010000006.1, read on the forward strand.
GGATCCAGCGCGAATCGCTGATCGGCGACGGAACCGACGTTCCGCCTCCGGGGGCGCTGGTTCGCGCGGTCTCCGCGGCGATGCCGCTGCTTCAGGCGGGACAGGCGCGCAAGCTACTGGTCGAGATCCTGCGCCTCGGTCGCGACCTCTGGCTCCGCCTCTGTGCCGGTGAAGCTTCCGATGGCGCGCGTTCGGAGCTGATCGCGGCGCTCCTGTGTGCCTGCGAATCCGCGACGGAGCTCGCGCGCGAAGACGGCATGCTCGATGCGCTTCAGCTCCACGGCGAGCACCGAAACGAGCCGCCGCCCGGACTGATCGAGAGCCGCTCGCTCTACCAGAGCGCGCGCAGTCGGCTGGTACAGGCCATTCTGGAGTTCGCGGCTTCGCTCTCGCGCCTTCGCGCCCAGGATCTGGTCGAGCCCGAGGACGAGCGCCGTGCGATTCACGCGATCTGTTTCGAGCTTCGCGAAGAGCTCGAATCGGTGGTCAAGCTGGCGGACGAGGCGAGCCAGCACTTCCCGGGACGCTCGCGACAGGGCGCGCGGCCGAGCTGAAACGCAAGGCGCCGGCCCTCTTTGCGAGAGCCGGCGCACCACGTCCAACCTCGAGTCGCTCAGGCGTTCGACGTCGCCTGCGTCTGAAGCTGAGGGCCGTTCGGACCCTCGACGATCGTCACGCCCGGAAGATCGTTCGCCGGAATGCGCCACTGCTTGCCGATCCGCACCGCGCCGATCTGGCCGGACTCGATCAGCCGGTAGACCGTGCGCGCCGAGATGCGCAGGAAGTTGGCCGCCTCGCGAACCGTGATCAAATTCTCCGCCATTCCCATGATCCCCCCTCCTAATGGCCCCTTGGGCCCTGTTCATGCTTCGCGGGTCGTTTCGCCAGCACCACCGTCCAGTCCCGGCCAACCCCGCCCCAGATGACTTCGTTTCGACACGGCCGCCAACTCCTTGAGGGAAATCTTTGCGAGGTCCGGTCGCGGCTGGCATCTACAGGCCACGTGAATCGCGAATACTTCACGAGCTATTGCGGACGTGCCCCGTATGAGCAGATCTGGCTCGAGCACAGCGGCGCGGAGAACTGCGTAGCCACGTTGCGCCGCATGCGCGCTCCGGTCGGCTCGCTGCTCGTGCTCGGAGCGGCGACGGGGCAGGTTCTCACCCACCTCGAGCGCGCGTTCGGAGTTCGCGCGCACGGCTGCGAAATCAGCGCCTGGGCGCACGCGCGCATTCCCCTGCGACAGCGCCGCCGGATCGAGCGCTCCGACCTTCGTCACTACCTGCCGCGGCTCGCGCGACGTCGGCGCCGGTTCGACCTGATCTTCTGCAATGCGCTCGTCTACCTGACCCCGCGCGATCTGCCGGACGTGCTCCGGGCCGCGAGCAGGGTCGGCGATTTCTTCCACTTCTACAGCAGCACCAGCGAGGACCACGAGCCCGGAGACCGCCATCGCGCGACGCTCCGGCCGCGCGCCTGGTGGCGCGAGAAGTTCGTCGCTGCGGGCTGGAAGCCCACCCGCAGCCGCTACCTGTGGCGCAGCGTGCAACCGGAAAGGGAATCGCTTCGGTGACGGAAGCGCGCCCGGACGCACGCGGCCGAACGCTTCGCCGGTGGGCGATCGCGGCCGCGGTGCTCGCCGCCGTGGCGATCGGCACGAGCACCGGGGTCGGAAACACGGTGACGACGGGCGTGCAGTCGTTCCTCGGCTGGGTACCGACGCTCGGGCCGTGGGGACCGGTCGCGTTCATGGCCGGCTACGTGCTCGCGACCGTCGCGTTCGTACCCGGGTCGGTGCTCACGCTCGCGGCGGGAGCGATCTTCGGCCTGGCTTCGGGAACGCTCTACGTCTTCGTGGCCGCGAGCCTCGGCGCCTGCGCGGCCTTCGCGCTCGCGCGAACCGTCGCACGCGGCGCGATCGAAAGACGACTCGAAGGCAATGCACGCTTCATCGCGATCGATCGCGCGATCGCGGCCGAGGGTCGGAAGATCGTCTTCCTGCTTCGGCTGTCCCCGATCTTCCCGTTCAGCCTGCTGAACTACGCGCTCGGGCTCACGCGCGTGCGCTTCCGCGACTACGCGCTCGCGTGTCTCGGCATGCTGCCGGGGACCCTCCTCTACGTGTACCTGGGCGCTCTCGCCGGAGATGCCGCGGGCCGTGGGGGCGGCGAGCCGACCCTGCTGGAGTGGACCTTCAAGGCGCTCGGGCTCGTCGTGACGCTCGTCGTCACGTTCGTCATCACGCGCACGGCGCGGCTCGCGCTGCGCGAAGTCACGGACGAGACGCCCGACGACTGAGGAAATCCGCGCCACATCCCGGGAAGAACCTCATCCGCTTCTGCGCGATACTTGCACGTCTGCGCACTGGCGACGTCCGGGCGAGGCTTTCGCGACGGGCGCGCGCCTTGCAGATCCCACTCGACCGACCTTCTCGGGAGATGCCATGAACGGGCCCACCCCCCGCCAACAAGCTGGCTATCTGCGGCGTCTCCTGCGCCGCGGCGAGGTCGTCGTGCGCGACCTCCGAACCGGGCGCGCGCTGCCCGTCATCGTCGAGCTGCACGGCGAGGTGATCCAGCTCGTGCCGATCGCCGAGGCCTCGGACACGGACAGCGCCTCGCCCCAGGACACCCTGCGCTGGGCGGGAGTCCTCTCCCGGCTGCGGCGCGCGCTCGCACTCGAGGACGCCGAGGATCTCGCGGACGCCGTCGAAGCCGAAGCCAGCCGCAAGTCGCCCGACGACGCCGACGCCTGAATCCCGGGCCTTTCAGGGCTCCAGGATCACCTTGCACTGCGTCGTCGGCTTCTTCAGCGCTTCGAACGCGCTCGGAAACGCCGACAGGTCGACCACGTCCGTCACCATCTCGCGTCCGGGAATCCGCTCGCGATCGAGCATCTCGATCGTGAACTCGAAGTCCTGCCGTCGGTACGCGACGACGAAGCGGAGCTCGATCTCCTTCACGATCGCCATCACCGGAAAGATCGTGTCGGGCTGCATGCAGACCCCGACGACGACCACGCGACCGCGTGGCCGGATCATGCCGAGACACTGCTGAAGAAGTCCCGGCGCGCCGACACACTCGAAGATCACGTCGGGCGGCCCGCCGGCCTCTCGCGTGAAGGCGCTGACCGGGTCCTCCTTCGAGACGTCCGTCACCGATGTCGCCCCGAACTTCTCCGCGAGCGCGATCCGCCCGGGCGCGCGTTCGTTCACGATCACGCAGCGCGCTCCGAAGAAACGCGCCCAGGCCGTGACGGCGAGACCGATCGGACCGGCGCCGATCACCATCACGCGCTCACCCGGCTCGAGCTTCGCGACGTGGAGCGCGTGCAGTCCGACCGAGAGCGGCTCGACCAGCGCACCCTCGCGATAGCTCACGCCGTCGGGAAGTCGCAGCGACTCCGCGGCGCCCGCGAGCACGTACTCCGCGTATGCGCCGGGCACCTGGCCGAGGCCCGTACCTCGCAGCGTCGGACACAGAATCACGTCACCCGTGAGACACGCGCGGCACTTCCCGCAGCCGATCGCGGGCAGAGCGCAGATGCGATCCCCCGGCTTCCAGATCGCGCTGGCGTCGGCGCCGACCGCGACGACCTCGCCGGCGAACTCGTGCCCCATCACCGTTCCCGGTGGCAGCCCCGGTGGAAGATCCGCGGCGTGCAGGTCCGAGCCGCAGATCCCGCAGCTCTTCACGCGAAGCACGAGCTCACCCGGCCCCGGCTTCGGGTCCGGGCGCTCCTCGATCGTCAGTGCCTGACCCAGACCATGGAAGATCGCGGCCTTCATCTCGGTTCCCTTCGGGCCGGATTCTGGAGCATCGATGGACTCGGGTCTACCGATCGAATAGGCTCGCGCGCGGCTCCGAGACGGGCCGGAAGCTTTGAAGTCGGCTTCGAAGTCCTGAGGCGGGTGCCATGCGTTCCGAGCGGGTGATCGTGGTCGGTGGCTCCGTCGCGGGACTCGCCGTCGCGGTCGCGCTGATGGCCGATGGCCACGACGTGACGATCCTCGAACGCGACGCGACGCCGATGCCGGCGAGTCACGTCGAGGCGTTCGAGCGCTGGGATCGCCGCGGCTCACCGCAGACCCGACACTCGCACGCTTTCCTCGGCCGGCTCACCTGCCTGCTTCGCGATCGCGTCCCCGCGTTGCAGGCGAAGCTGCTCGAGTGCGGCGCGGAGGAGCTTCGCTTCGACGAGATCGCGCGACGCACGCTGCCCGACGCGGTGATCGAGCCGGGTGACGCCGACATGACGCTGCTCGCGGTCCGACGCATCACCTTCGAGTGGGTCCTGCGCCGCTACGTGCTCGACTCGGGTCGCGTCACCTTCCGCGACGGGGACGAGGTGGTCGGCCTCGAGGCGGGACCGGATTCCGCGACGGGTCTGCCGCGCGTCGTCGGCGTGCGAGTCGTCCGCCCCGACGGAGCGCGCGAGATCCTGAACGCCGATCTTGTCGTCGATGCGAGCGGCCGGCGCTCGCGCCTTCCGGACTGGCTCGAGGCGATCGGCGCGCGACGACCGCCGGAGGAATCCGAGCCGTGCGGGATCTTCTACAGCTCCCGCTTCTACCGGCTGCACGAGGGCGTCGAGCCGCCGGTCCTGCAGTTCGGCATGGGTCAGGACCTCGGCTACCTGAAGGTCGGCATCTTCCCCGGCGACGCGCGGATCTTCTCGCTCACGCTCGCCGCCTCGCCCGACGACGACCTGCTCCGTTCGGTTCTACGCGCGCCGGGATTCGAGACCGCCGTGGCCGCGCTGCCGATCACGCGCGAGTGGGTCGATCCGTCGGTCTCGGAGCCGATCTCCGAGGTGCACGGGATGGCGAACCTGAAGAACACGCGCCGCTGGCTGGTCGTCGACGGCGAGCCGCTCGCGCTCGGCGTGACCGCGATCGGCGACGCGCTGATCCACACCAATCCGATCACCGGCCGGGGCTGCAGCCTGGCGTGGGTGAGCGCGTTCCTGCTCGCCGACGCGCTGCGCAAGGAACCCGAGGACGTTCGGGCACGCGCGCTCGTGCTCGACGCTGCGCTCGAGCGCGAGATCGTGCCCTGGTGGCGCGCACAGGTCGCGCAGGACCGCGATGCGATCGAAGTGAGTTCACTTCAGCTTCGCGGCGAGAATCCGTACCGGGTCGAGCGTGACGACGGCTCACAGGACCCGAAAGCCTTCATGCGTTCGCTCCTTCGCGAGGGGCTCGGTCACGCGATGCGCGAGGACATCACGGTGCTTCGCGCGTTCATGCGCGTCTTCAACCTGCTCGATCCGCCCGAGGATCTGATGCGCCGCCCCGAGCTGATGCAGGCGGTGCTACGCGCCTGGAACGATCGGCACGACCGCGCGCCACTCGCGACCGGACCGTCGCGCGTGGAGATGCTCGCCCTGCTGCGCTCGGTTCGATCCGATCCGGCTGGTTCCTCGTGACCCTGCCCCCGCCGTCGCTTCGCGCGCGGAGCATCGACCCGTTTCTCGCGATGGAAGTCATGGAGCGCGCGTTCGAGCTCGAGAGAGGTGGCGCGAGCGTGATCCATCTCGAGATCGGCGAGCCCGAGTTCCCGCCGCCCCCGGCCGCCGTCGAGGCCGCGCGTCGGGCGCTCGACGGCGAGCCCGCGCGCTACACCGACAGTCGCGGGCTGCTGGAGCTGCGCGAAGCGATCGCGCGCAGTCACGCGCGGCGCAGCGGGGTCGCGATCTCCGCCGATCGCGTCCTGGTCGCGGCGGGTACGTCCCCCGCGCTTCTGCTCGTCTTCACGTATCTGCTCGATCCGGGCGACGAGGTCGTGCTCGGCACGCCGCACTACGCCTGCTATCCGAACCTGATCCGCGCCACCGGGGGCGTGCCCGTCTTCGTGACGACGCGCGCGGAGGACGGCTACGCGCTGCACGCCGACGACGTGCGCACGCGCGATCACCCCGCGCACGCGCGCGATCGTCGTCGCCTCGCCCGCGAACCCGACCGGCGCGATCCAGTCCCGCGCCGACCTCGAGGCGCTGTCACGCGCTCGGCATTCCGATCGTCTCCGACGAGATCTACGACGGCCTCGTCTACGACGGCGCGCGCGTGACCTCGGCGCTCGAGCTCGGCGACGACGTCTTCGTGCTCGACGGCTTCTCGAAGCGCTACGCCATGACGGGATTCCGGCTCGGCTACGCGATCGCGCCGCAGAGCCGCGCTGCGCGCGCTGCAGAGCCTGTCGCAGAACCTCTTCATCTCGGTCGCGAGCTTCACGCAAGCGCGCGGGCATCGCGGCGCTCGAACACGGCGACGCGACGACCGCGACCCTGCGCGAGACCTACGGCGCGCGCCGTTCGCCTGATGATCGACGGGCTCACGCGCCTGGGCTTCGAGGTTCCGACCCCTCCACGCGGCGCCCTCTACGTCTTCGCCGACGCGCGAAGGTTCGGCACCGACTCACGCGAGCTCGCACTTCGGCTTCTCGAAGCGGCCCACGTCGCGGTCACGCCCGGCATCGACTTCGGCGCGGCCGGCGAGGGATTCATCCGCTTCTCGTGCACCGCCCCCGAGGCGCAGATCCGGGAGGCGTTCGAGCGCATCGGGGCCGTGTTGGGCTAGCTCGCGCCGCCCGCACGCATCAGACCGGAACGAGTTCGACCGGGATCTCCGTGAAGCTGCGAAAGACCAGGCTCCGGTGCAGCGGCAGCGGTGCCGACGTCGTGAGCTCGAAGCTCTTCGTCCGCTCGAGAAGTGCGCGCAGCGCGATCTGCGCCTCGAGCCGCGCGAGGTTCGAGCCGAGGCAGTAGTGCGTGCCGAAGCCGAACGCGAGGTGGCGGTTCTCCTTCCGGCCGATGTCGAAGCGCTCGGGCTCGCGGAAGATCGCCGCGTCGCGGTTCGCCGAGCCGAGCCAGCAGATCGCGATCTCTCCCTCTCGCACGCGCTCGCCGCAGAGATCGACGTCGGCCGTCGCGCGCCGCGGGTCGAGCTGGACCGGCGACGAGAAGCGCAGCACTTCCTCGACCGCCGATGGAACCAGCGACGGATCGCGACGCAGACGCTCGAGCTCGGCCGGGTGCTCGAGCAGCGTCAGCACCGTGTTCCCGATCAGCGTCGTCGTCGTTTCGTTTCCCGCGACGAGCAGCAGGATCAGCATCTGCAGGAGCTCGTCGAAGGAGAGCTTCGAGCCCTCGAGCTCCGCCTGCGCGAGACCCGTCAGCAGATCCTCGCGCGGCGTCTCGCGCCGTTCCGCGACGAGCCGCGAGAAGTACTCGCCGAGCTCCTCGACGATCGCACGGTTGCGTTCGAGCATCGCGCGATCGGGCGGCGTGAGGAGTCCCGCCCCGAGGCTCTCGACCAGCTTGTCCGACCAGTCCTTGAAGCGCGCGTTGTCCTCCGTCGGAACGCCGATGATTTCGGCGATGATCGTGACCGGCAGCGGGTAGGTCAGCGCCGAAACGAGATCGACCGAACGGGCCTCGAGCGCGGCATCGACGAGCGACCGTGCGAGCTCCGTCATGCGCGGTTCGAGGCGCCGGATGATCTTCGGCGTGAAGGCCTGGTTCACCAGTCCGCGCAGTCGGTCGTGCTCGGGCGGATCGGTGCCGAGCATGCTCGGAGCGCGGTCCTCGAACTCGGGGAAGCCCGGCGGCGGTGGGAGCTTGTTCGACCAGCGGTCGCTGTCGCGAAGCACGTCGATGGTGTCGCCGTATCCGAAGACCGAGACGACCGGAAGCCCGGGGTGACGATGCACGCGTAGCTCGCGTCCGCGAGCGTAGAGCGGAAACGGGTCGCGGCGGGTTTCGTCCTCGAACGGGTTGAACTCGAAGGGGGTCGGCATGTCGAGATACTAGCCCGCGCTAGCGAGGTTCCGCCCGCGCGACGTGCCCCATCGCGGCGACCGACGCGACGATCGCGCGCAGATGCTCGCTGCCGCGCGTCTCGAGCACGAACTCGACCTCGGCCTCGCTCGACGGCGCGCGCGCGAACGCGCGCTCGTGCAGGACCTCGACGACGTTCGCGCCCGCGTTCGCGATCGCCGAGGTGACGGCGGCGAGCGCGCCCGGCACGTCGCGAATCCGCACGACCACCCGCGCGAGCCGGTCGGTGCGCGCAAGTCCCCGCTCGATCACGTGCGCGAGCGCGAGCATGTCGATGTTGCCGCCCGAGATCACGATCCCGACCCGGCGCTTCGCGAAGATCGGCTGGTGCGCGAGAACCGCGGCGAGCGCGGCGGCGCCCGCGCCTTCGGCCACGGTCTTCTCGATCTCGAGCAGGAGCAGGATCGATGCTTCGATCGCCTCCTCGTCGACGAGCAGGATCTCGCGCACGTGCTCGCGGACGATCGGCAGCGTGAGCGCGCCAGGCGCCTTCACCGCGATGCCGCCCGCGATCGTCGCATCCCCGCACTCGATCGCCTGCCCGGCCAGCGCCTGTTTCATCGACGGAAAGCGCGCGGACTGAACGCCGAAGATCTCGAGCTCGGGCCGGAGCGCGTGGGCGGCGATCGAGATGCCCGAGATCAACCCGCCGCCACCGACCGGCACGACCAACGCCTCCAAGTTCGGGACCGCACCGATCATCTCGAGCGCGACCGTGCCCTGCCCCGCGATCACGTGGGGATCGTCATAGGGATGGACGAAGACGAGGCGTCGCTCGCGTTCGATCTCGTGCGCGATGCGGCGCGCGTCCTCGAGCGTCTCGCCGTCGAGCACGACCTCGGCTCCGAATCTGCGCGTGTGCTCGACCTTGATGGTCGGCGTGAAGCGCGGCATCACGACCACGGCCCGGATGCCGAGTCTCTGGGCGTGGTACGCGACGCCCTGGGCGTGGTTTCCCGCCGACATCGCGATCACGCCGGCCTCGCGCTCGCTCGGCGAAAGCGAGCGCAGCTTCGCGAGCGCTCCGCGGTCCTTGAACGAAGCCGTGAACTGGAGGTTCTCGAACTTCAGGTAGAGCTCGCAGCCCGCGATCTGCGAGAGCGTTCGCGAGTGCAGGCACGGCGTGCGCTCGACCGCGCCGTGAATCGCCGCCGCCGCTTCGCGAACCTCGCCGATCCCGATCTCGCTCACCCGGCCGAGTGTATACTGCCGGCGAGTTCGCACCGAGGAGACCTGGAATGAAGCTCGCCACCTTCAGCCACGGCGGGTCGACGCGGATCGGAGTCGTCCATGGCGAAGACATTCTCGACCTGGCCGCCGCCGCGCCCGACCTGCCTCGCGACCTGATCGGCTTCCTGACGGCGGGACCGCGTGCACGCCAGCGCGCCGGCGAGGTGGCCGCGGGGAGCGGCGCCCGGATCCCGCTCGCCGACGTCAAGCTCGAATCCCCGATCCTCCGCCCGCCGAAGCTTCTCGCGGTCGGTCTGAACTACGCCGACCACGTCGCCGAGAGCGGAATGGAGCGGCCGAAGTTCCCGGCCATCTTCAACAAGCAATCGACGTGCGTGACCGGCCCGTACGACCCGATCCACTTGCCGCGGGTCTCGTCGGCGCTCGACTACGAAGGTGAGCTCGCGTTCGTGATCGGCCGACGCTGCCGCCACGTGCCACGCGCCCGCGCGCACGAGGTGATCGCCGGCTTCTGCGTCCACGACGACGTCTCGGTGCGCGACTGGCAGCTCCGGGTACCGACCTTCACGATGGGCAAGTCCTTCGACACCCACGGACCGCTCGGTCCCTGGCTCACGACGAGCGACGAGGTCGGCGATCCCCACGCGCTCTCGATCCGCACGCTCGTGAACGGAGACGTCCGCCAGAACTCGAACACCAAGGAGCTGATCTACGACTGCTACGCGATCGTCGAGCACCTCTCGACCGCGTTCACGCTCGAGGTCGGCGACGTGATCGCGACGGGAACACCGGGAGGTGTCGGTATCGGCATGAAGCCGCCGCGCATGCTCGTCGCGGGCGACGTCGTTCGCGTCGAGATCGAGAACCTCGGCTTCATCCAGAACGAGGTCATTCCCGAACCCGAGGAGACCGTGCGCTTCTAGAGCGCCCGAGGAGTCCCATGAAGTACGGCGTCACGATCTTCCCGACCGACTCCTCGATCACGCCGGTCGAGCTCGCGCCGCGCCTGCGAGGAGCGCGGCTTCGAGTCGCTCTTGGTCGCCGAGCACTCGCACATTCCCGCGTCGCGGCAAACGCCGTTCCCCGGGCGGCGGCGACCTGCCGAAGCGGTACTACGACGTCTTCGACCCGTTCGTCTCGCTCACGGCCGCCGCGGCGGTGACGACGAGGCTCGAAGGTCGCGACCGGCATCTGCCTCGTCGTGCAGCGCGACCCGATCCAGACCGCCAAGGAGGTCGCCACGCTCGACCAGGTCTCGAACGGGCGCTTCCTGTTCGGCATCGGCGCCGGCTGGAACGCCGAGGAGATGGACAACCACGGCACGCCCGAAGACGCGCTTCAAGCTCATGCGCGAGCGCATCGAGGCGATGAAGGCGATCTGGACCAGGACGAAGGCCGAGTACCACGGCGAGTTCGTGAACTTCGACCCGATCTTGACCTGGCCGAAGCCGGTGCAGAAGCCGCACCCGCCGATCCTCGTCGGCGGCGGCTGGCCCGGCGCCGCGAACCGCGCGATCGAGTACGGCGACGGCTGGATGCCGATCAACATCCCCGGCCGACTGATTCGCCGGATTCCCGAGTTCTGGGCCGCCGTCGAAGCGGCCGGCCGCGATCCGAAGAACCTCGAGCTCATCGATCTTCGGCATGGGTCCGGACGAGGCCGAGATCGCGAAGTTCGCACGAGGCCCGCGCGAGCCGTGTCGTCTTCATGCTTCCCTCCGATCCCGCGGACCAGGTTCTGCCCCGGCTCGACCGGCTCGAGAAGCTCGCGCGCACGCTCGGCTAGACCGCGTCGCGCAGCTCCGCGCGCAGGCGCTCGTACTCGACCGCGTCGAGCAGGCCGCGCCGGCGCAGCCGTTCGACACGCGCCAGTGTACGCGCGAGGTCGGCGCCCTCCTCGGCGTCGCGATCCGGCGCCGGGCTCTCGATCTGATCGAGCAACGCGTTCGCGAGCGCCCAGGTCGCCGCGCCCGAAAGCGCCGCCTGCGCCAATGCACCGCCGACCCAGCCGATCCCCGGCAGGAGCTTCAGTGCGCTCGCCGCGGCGCGTGGCAGTGCCGCACCGAGAAGTCCGACCGCGAGCGCGCCCTGCGCGCCGATGCCCACGCCGAGCGCCGTAGAGCCGTCCGAGCTTGCGCAGCATCGAGAGCTGGACGGCCGTCACGGCGACGAGATCGACGACCGGAATCGGGATCGCGGCGGCTGCGACCGAGGTCGCGACGTGGTCCTGGATCAGCGCATCCGCGCGCGCGTCGGCTCTGCATGACTCGTCCTCCCGCGTGAGAGATCCCGGACGAGCGGAGAGCAACGAACGTGCCGGCACCACCCGGTCGCAGCGATCGCCGTAGCGCGCCGCCGGCGCAGCCGAACGGCGACAGCCGCAGGATTCCGCCGACGCGATCGAGGGCTAGACTGCCCCGCGATGGCTGCCGTCCCCAGACCCGTGGTCGCAAACGTTGCCGGGGAGATCTACGACGTGCCGGGTCTTCGCGCGGCCGCGCGGGCGGGAGACGACGTGTTCCCGATCGACGCGGCGGAGCTCGTGCCGCTTCCGGACTCGAGCCGACTGATGTTCCTGCCCGATCGCACGCCGCTCGCGTTCGAGGGAGCCCGCGCCCCGCCCGAGGCGCTCGACGGCGCGCTCGCCGTCGCCGCGTTCCTGCCACCGGGCTACACGAGCTTCGCGCTCTCGGCCTGGCGTCGCGAGCCCGGCGCGGCGTTGCTTCCGCTCTTCGCCTACACCGCCGTGTGCTGGTACCGGGGCGGATTCTTCGTCCCGGCGCGACGCATCGACGACGACCCGAAGCACGATCCCGAATCGTTCTCGCGCGCCGAGATCGAGAAGCGCGTCGCGGAGCTGCGCACGCGGCTCCCGAAGAACCGGCTCGCCGCGCATCTCGGCGCGCGCTGCGCGCTCGAATGGAGCTGCCCGAACGCGCAGAACCTGTTCCTCGAGCGATGGGAAGCACCGATCGCGGTCTCGCGCGCCTGCAACGCGGCGTGCATCGGCTGCATCTCCGAGCAGCCCGACGACACGGTTCCTTCGCCGCAGGAGCGCCTCGAGTTCCTGCCGAGCCAGGACGAGATCCTCGAGCTCGCGATCCCGCACCTCGAGCGCGCACCGCGCGCGATGATCAGCTTCGGACAGGGCTGCGAGGGCGAGCCGCTGCTTCAGGCCGATCTGATCGAGCGCGTGATCCGCGCGATCCGGGCGCGCACCTCGCGCGGCACGCTGCACCTCAACACCAACGGGAGCCGTCCCGACGCCGTCGCCCGACTGGCCGAAGCGGGCCTCGACAGCATCCGCGTCTCGCTGAACAGCGCGCGGCCCGAGGCCTACACGCCCTACTATCGTCCGCGCACGTACGACTTCGCGGACGTCGTCGAGACGCTGCGCGTCGCGGCCCGGCACGAGCTGTGGAGCTCGCTGAATCTACCTGTCCTTCCCCGGCGTCACCGATCGCGTGGACGAAGCCGAGGCGCTTGGAACGACTCGTGCGCGACACGGGCGTGCGCATGATCCAGTTCCGCAACCTGAACGTGGATCCAGACTGGTACGTCGACGTGCTCGGGCGCGGCTCGAGCTCGCCGCGACTCGGCATGCCCGCGCTTCTCGAACGCATGCGCGCGGCGCGACCCGGGCTTCGCTTCGGCTACTTCAACCCGCCCGCCGAGACCTGGGACGACCGGAGGTGACATGCGCATTCTCCTGCTTCTGACCCTCTTCTGTGTCGCGACGACCGCTCGCGCCGACGATGCCGCACCGCCTCGCCGGCACTCGACGCCGGAGAGCCGCGAAGCGCTCGGCGTCACCGTCTACTCCGGTGGCTTCGGGCTGATCCGCGAGACGCGGACGCTCGCGCTCGGCAAAGGCCGCTCGGAGATCGAGTTCGGCGGCGTGGCCGGTACGATCCAACCCGAGACGGTGCAGATCCACGCCGTCGGCGACGCTTCCGGGCTTCGCGTGCTCGAGCAGAACTACCAATACGACCTGCTCTCGCCCCAGAAGCTGCTCGAGAAGTACGTCGGGCGCACGGTCCGCGTCTACCGCTTCAGCGAAGCCAAGGGCCGCGACGAGGAGCTCGATGCGACCGTGCTCTCGGCCGGCACGCCGCCGATCCTGCGCGTCGGCGACGAGATCACGTGGGCGTTTCCGGGTCGGATCTCGTTTCCCGAGATCCCGAAGACGCTGATCGCAAGACCGACGCTGGTCTGGCTGGTCGAGAGCCCGTCGGAGCGCCAGAAGGTCGAGGTCTCGTACCTCGCGACGGACCTGTCCTGGAAGGCGGACTACGTGCTCGTGGTGAACGATTCCGACAGCGCGGGCGACCTGAACGGCTGGGTGACGCTCGACAACCGGAGCGGCGCGCCGTGGGCGAACGCGAAGATCCAGCTCGTCGCGGGCGACGTGAATCGCGTCCGGCCGACGTCGTACCCGGACCAGATGATCTACGCGGCGGAAGCCCGAACGGCGATGGCGCCACCGCAGTTTCGCGAGGAAGGTCTCTTCGAGTACCACCTGTACACGCTCGAGCGTCCCGCCACGCTGCTCGAGAACGAGCAGAAGCAGATCTCGCTGCTCGAGGCGAGCGGGATCGCGCTCTCGAAACATCTGGTCCTGCGCGGCGAACCCTCGTACTTCCGGATGCAGACTCGCGACGTCGGAGCCCGAACCAAAGTCGCCGTCTCGCTCGAATTCGAGAACCGCGAGAGCCAACACCTCGGGCTGCCCCTCCCGAAGGGCATCGTGCGCGTCTACAAGCGCGACAAATCCGGCGGCCGCCAGTTCCTGGGCGAGGACGAGATCGACCACACGCCGCGCGACGAGCGCGTTCGCATTCGTGTCGGCGACGCCTTCGACGTGATCGGCGAGCGCAAGCAGATGGACTACAAGATGATCGGTTCGTGCCGCGCGGAGAGCGCCTGGCAGATCGACCTGCGCAACCACAAGGACGAGAAGATCGAAGTCGACGTGGTCGAGCCGGCGAGCGGTGACTGGGAGATCGTCTCGTCGAGTCACAAGGCGACCAAGGACGACGCGCGCACGTTCAGCTTCCACGTGCCGGTGCCCGCACGCGGCAGCACGCGCGTGGAGTATCGCGTCCGGGTTCGCTGGTGTTAGGCTCGGCGCGTGGCCGATGCCGCGACGTTTCTCGATGAGCAGCGCCCGTTCAGGCGCGGCGAGATCGCGCTCGCACGGCGCGCCGTCGACGACCCGATGTTCATGCTCCCGCGTGAGCTCGACGGTCTGCGCTACGCGATCCGGCTGGCGCAGATCTCGACGCTCGGCGCCGAGCCCGATGCGCTGATCGACCGGATCGGATCGTTCCGGCTTCGGCTTCTGCAGCTGCTGGCGCCGGTGCTTCCGACCGAACCCGAGCGGATCGAAGCGAACGATCTGCACGCGCTGCTGCCGAAGGTGATTCGGCTCGTCGACGAGGCGCGCGCGCTCGTCGTCCGCTTCGGGATCGCCGACGAGGCGACGATCGACGCCGAGATCGCCGACAAGCGGCTCGTGCTCGTGCTCGGCGGAGCCGCCGGCTCCGGCTACGTCTTCCTCGGCGCGCTCGTCCGCCTCGAAGAGCTCGGGCTTCGTCCCGCCTACCAGGTCGGCTGCAGCGTCGGGTCACTGCTCGGTGTCATCCGCGGGCGGCGCGCAGACTTCGACCTCGACGAGCTGCTCGAGGACATTCACCTCCTGCGCGCGAGCGCGGTCTTCCGGCCCTCGCGGCTCGTCGCCCGTTTCGGGATGCCGGCGGCGCTCCGGCTCGATCTGCGCGGTCCCCTCGGCTCGCTCTTCACGAATGCGGAGGGTCAGGCGCTGCGACTTCGCGAGCTCGCGATCCCGACCGACGCGCTCGCGACGGGCCTGGGCCCGGGCGCGCTGCTCGGCGGGACCGGGGACTTTGCGCGCATGGTCGACGCGGAGCTCTCCGGTGCGGAGGAGCTCCGCGATCTTCCCGGATCGGTCCTTGCGCGCGCGGTCTCGGCGCTCGTCGCGCTCGCGATGAGCCGGCGCGCTCTCGTGCCGATGTTTCTCGGCGCGGACGCGGAGACGGCGGAACTGCCCGCGCTCGATGCCGCGGGCTTCTCGGCCGCAATCCCCGCGCTCCTGCAGTACGACCCACCCGAAGACGACGCGCACGCTGCGCGGATCCTGAAGCGGATCTTCGACGAGCACCGTCTCTCCGCGCTCGTCGACGGCTCGCTCGCGAGCCTGGTTCCCGCGCGCTACGCCTGGGAGGCGATCGAAGCCGGGCGCATCGGCACGCGGCACACGGCGATCGTCGCGCTCGACGCGCTCGCCTCGGGCACCGGCACGAACGCCGTCTTCGCGCCCGCGCTTCGCGCGCTCTCGGGCACCGCCCACCGCGACAAGCCGTTCTGGGATCTGCACGTCGCGTTCCGGCGTCCGCCGCCGTTGCTCGAGATGTTCCCGACCGAGGCGCGGTTGCGCGCCGCGTCGAGGCACGGCGAACGCGAGTTCGAGCCGACCTCGCGAATCCTCCGCGCGTTGCTCGCGCCGCTCCCGGCCTGGCGCGAGCTCAGGACGGTGTCTTGAGCCGTTCGATCTCGCGCGAGAGGATCTGCCGCGTGATCGCGATCGCGCAGGCGTAGGTCGAGTCGGTGCCGAAGCTGCCGAGGCTCTTCGACAGGAGTGACTGGCGGCGGCTGTACGGAGTGTCCGACGCGTAGTGCAGGATCCCGACGGCGGCGCTCGTCCGCTCGGAGAGGCTCACGACCTCGTCGGTCGGGTGACGGCGTGGATCGACGAGCTCGTAGACCGCGGACAGATACGGTCCCGCCTCCATCTCGAGCACGGTGTATCCCTCGCGGTAGAACACGCCCATGTAGTTCGGGTTCTGCAGGAACGCGCCGCGCACGGTGACGGCCTTCTGGTTGTCGAGCACGCTGCCGTGACGAAGCCACGGCGCCACGTCCTCGAAGCCGAATGCGTTTCGCAGCAGGTAGGTGTTGTCGGAATGCTCGTCGTGCACGACGCGCGAGATCATGACGTCGCCGACCTGCCCGTTCAGCGTCGCCGCCTTGCCCATCACGTACAGACCGAGAAGCGGTCCCGCGCCCTGACCGAGCCGTGAGAGCAGGTGATACGCGGCCCGCCCGAGCGGATAGTCGATGTTGACGATTCTCGCGTCGCTCGCGCGCAGGGTTTCGAGTCCGGGCATGCGCAGCCGCGGATCGAATCGCTCGGGACGCAGCCTCGCGAGGTCGATCACCTGGCCCTGCACGTCGATCCGCGCGGCGTCGCCCGCGCTCTCGATCCCCGACTCGGCGTCCCAGCCCTGAACGCGCTCGAGCGCGTCGGGGTGGGAGTGCAGGTAGCTGCGCAGCGCGAAGTAGAACAGGTTCGGCGCGGCCGGTGAGCCGTCTTCGAGCTTCAGCTCGAGCTCGGGAAGCGACTCGGCGCGCGGGTCGCGACGCGCGGCCGCGATCAGCTCCTCGCGATGCGCGAGCGCGTAGCCCCCGAGCAGGTTCGCGAGCGAGTGCGTGTTCGACGAGACGAAGTAGACCGGCGGAGGCTGGGCCGGCGCGGCGCGCAGGTACACGCGTTCGATGTCCTGCCACCAGTCGTCCGCAGCCCGCTGGTAGGCGGAGAAGGAGCCCGCGAGCAGTCGCACGCGGAGGTCGAGCCTGCGCGTGGCGATCGCTTCGAATACCGAATCCGGCTCGGCGCCGAGCGCCTCGCGCAGACGCAGGAAGTCGACGTCCGAGAGGCCGAGCGCACTCGCCAGATCCCGGGACTTCGGTTCGGGAGCGCGCCCGTCGCGCGCGACTTCGCCCGAAGCGATCCGCTCGTGCATCTTGTTCCACTCGATCTGGTACGCGGTGAGGATCGGCACGAGGTCGTCGATGTCCGACGTGCTCGCGACGTAGGCCGCGAGCACGTCCATGCCGTCCCAACGCAGAAGCCGCCTTCGACCGCGCGTACGCACGCGCGCCCAGCTTCCCGCGGCAAAACCGAACGCGGCGTAGGTCTCGTCGCTCTGCCCGAGCACGACGCGCGACACCTTCGGCATGCACTCGGGCAGACGCACCGCGGCGTAGCCGAAGGCTCCGACATCGACCGCGGCCTCGCGCGCGCCGAGGTGGAGGCTCGAGTTCGAGAACGAATGCGCCTCCTCGAACGCGCGCACGCGGACCTCGCCGGAGCTGCGCAGGAGCGAGTAGACCGTGCGCAGGTAGAGGTCGATCTCGTTGGTCGTGGTATCGGGTTTCTGCCGTTCCATCCCTGCCCCGATCGGAGTACGCGCCAATCTACCAAAGCTCCGGGAATGCTCCCGCGTGTATGATGGCCCGCATGAAGGACTACGAGTCGTACGACGCGTTGGGGCTGGCGGAGCTGGTGCGCAAGGGCGAGACGAGTGCAGAGGAGCTGCTCGGCGAAGCGCTCGAGCGGATCGAGGCGCGCAACCCGGCGCTCGGCGCCGTGAACATGGTCTGGGCCGACCACGCGCGCGCGGCCATCCGCGCCGGTCTTCCCGACGGCCCGTTTCGCGGCGTCCCCTATCTGCTGAAGGATCTGCACGCGCAGGTCGCGGGCATGCCGCTCTCGTTCGGATCGCGGCTGTTCTCGAGCTTCGTGTCCGATTCCGACAGCGAGCTCTCGTTGCGCTACCGGCGCGCGGGGCTGGTCCTCTTCGGACGCACGGCATCACCCGAGTTCGGCCTCACCGCGACCACCGAGTCGGTCCTCTGGGGCGCGACGCGCAATCCCTGGAACCTCGAGCACACGTCCGGCGGATCGTCGGGCGGCGCGTCGGCGTCGGTCGCGTCGGGGATCCTCCCCGCCGCGCACGCAAGCGACGGCGGCGGCTCGATCCGGATCCCGGCCTCGTGCTGCGGGCTCTTCGGAATGAAGCCGACACGCGCGCGTGTTCCTTCGGGCCCGCACCAGGGCGAGGGCTGGGGTGGCATGAGCACCGCGCACGCGGTCACGCGCTCCGTGCGCGACAGCGCCGCGCTTCTCGACGCGACCTGCGGACCCGATCTCGGCGCGCCCTATCACGCGCCCGAGCCCGAACGGCCCTACCTCGAGGAAGTCACGCGCGCGCCCGGGCGGCTCCGCATCGGACTGCAGACCGACACCTTCAACGGCGCACCGACCGACCCCGAGTGCCGCGACGCGGCGCTCGCGGCCGGGAAGCTCTGCGAGTCACTCGGGCATCACGTCGAGCCGGTCCGGCTCTCGGTCGATGCGCAAGAACTCGGCCGCGCGACGCAGATCGTGATCGCCTCGAACGTACAGGCGACCGTCGAGGACGCCGCGATCCTGCTCGGTCGCGAGGTCAGCACGGAGCTCGTCGAGACCATCACCTACTTCATGGTGCAGGGCGCGCGAGCAGCGACGGCGGCCGACTACGCGCGCGCGATCCGCACGATCCACGCCGCCGGGCGAACGGTCGAGAGCTTTCTCGGGCGCTACGACGTCCTGCTCTCTCCGACCATGGCGGCGCCGCCGGTGAAGATCGGCGAGCTCGCGCTCTCGAACGCGCCTTCGGCCGAGTACATTTCGCGGCTCCAGGCCGCGACCGGATTCACGCAGCTCTTCAACGCCGGGGGGCAGCCGGCGATGAGCGTGCCACTCGCATGGAGCTCGACCGGGCTTCCGCTCGGAGTCCAGTTCGCCGCGAAGTTCGGCGACGAAGCGACGCTGTACCGCCTCGCGGGACAGCTCGAACGGGCGCAGCCGTGGTGGGATCGCCGACCCGCCCTTTCGGGACGCTAGACTCCGACCGTGACGCGCACGCCCTGTTCGCTCGCCGCGCTCGGCCAGGTGAACGCGCTCGGCAAGACCAACGCCGAGATCGCGAAGCGGCTCTTCGCCGGCGACACCTCCGGACTCGTGCTTCGCGACGACCTCGTGCCGGATCGGCGCCTGTTCTTCGGCGCGGTTCGCGATCCGCTGCCGGAGATCCCGGCGCGGCTCGCGCGCTTCGACTGCCGGAACAACCGCCTCGCGCTCGCGGCCCTCGAGCAGATCGGCGCCGAGATCGACGCGTCCCTCTCGGCTCACGGGCGCGCGCGCGTCGGCGTCGTCGTCGGCACGAGCACGTCGGGTGTCCACGACGCCGAGCAGGCGATCGCCGTGCGCGAGCGCACCGGCCGCCTCGCGCGCGAGTTCGACTACGCGCAGCTCGAATTCGGCGGACTCGCGGGCTTCGTCGCCGAAGCCGTGGGCGCGCGCGGCCCGGCCTACACGCTCTCGACGGCGTGCTCGTCCGGAGCGCGCGCGCTCGCCTCGGCGCGAAGTCTGGTCGCGCTCGGCCTCTGCGACGCCGTGATCTCGGGGGCGTCGGACTCGCTCTGCGGACTCACCGCGAACGGCTTCGCTTCGCTCGGCGCACTCTCCGAGCGCATCACCAATCCGTGTAGCCGAAATCGCGACGGGCTCACGCTCGGCGAGGGCGCGGCGATGTTCCTGGTCACGCGCGGTCCCGGGGGCGTGCAGCTCTACGGCGTCGGCGAATCGAGCGAGGCGCACCACATCTCGGCGCCCGATCCCGAGGGAAGGGGCGCCGAGGCCGCCATGCGCGGTGCGCTTCGGGATGCCGGCCTCTCGCCGGGCGAGATCGCCTATCTGAACCTGCACGGCACCGGCACGCCGCAGAACGATCCGATGGAGTGCGCCGCGGTCGCGCGCGTGTTCGGCACGGATCTGCCGTGCAGCTCGACGAAGGCGCTCGTCGGGCACGCGCTCGGAGCCGCGGGCGCGATCGAAGCGGCGATCTGCTGGCTCGCGCTTCGCGGGATCCGCGACGGCGAGCTGCCGCTTCCACCGCACGTCTTCGATGGCGAGCGCGATCCCGCGCTCCCGCCGATCGCCCTGGTCACGAAGTCGGCGACCGCACGCGTCGGCGCCCGCGCGCGCGTGATGACGAACTCGTTCGGCTTCGGCGGCAGCAACTGCTCGCTGGTCCTCGGCACGGACACCGCGACGTGAACGTCTCGCTCACGCGCTGGGCGGCCTGGGCGCCGGGCATCGAGACGCGCGAAGGCTGGAGCGCGTGGGCGCAGGCGCCGACCGCGCTCGCTGCGGAAGGCGTGCCCGACGCGAGCTTTCTGCCCGCCATGCTGCGGCGCCGCTGCACGCCGCTCACGCGCACGATGCTCGCGGCCGCGTGGGGCTGCCTCGAGACCGAGGAGCTGCCGCGATTGCGCAGCGTTTTCGCGTCGCGCCACGGCTCGATCAACGAGTCGATCGGCCTGCTCGAGAACGTCGTGCGCCGCGAGAAGCTCTCGCCCGCGATCTTCAGCCACACCGTGCACAACGCGCAGGCGGCGCTCTTCTCGATCGCTTCCGGGAACACCGCGGCCTCGAGCTCCCTCTCGGCGCAGGAGGACACCTGGGTTTGCGCGTTCGTCGAGGCGCTGACGCTGCTCGAGCGCGATCCGAGCGCGCCGGTGCTGGTGGTGATCGGCGACGTTCCGCTCGCCGACACCTTCGCGCCGCTCGTCGACGAGCCCGCCCTGCCCTACGCATTTGCGTGTCGGCTCGCCAGCGCCGGGAACGGACCGGGAATCGAGCTCTCGCTCACCGAAGCGACCGAACCTCTTCCCCGCCCGCCCTGGCCGCACGCGCTCGAGTTCCTGCGCTGGTGGCTCGCAGGCGAGCCCGAGCTCGTCCAGGGCTCGCGCGGAACGCGCTACACGTTCCGGCGGATCTAGGGCGGGATCCCGAGCGAGATCCGCCGCGCGCGACGATAAGCGTTCGAACGCCGGCCCATCTCGGTGTTCTCCGCAGGAAGCCAGCGCGCGAGCCAACGGTCGAGCGGACCGTCGCCGTAGAGGCGGAAGTAGAGCTTTCGGACGACGAAGTCGGTTCCGGCGACCAGCGCCATCGCGAGCCAGACGATCCATCCGGTGAACGCCTGCCAGTATTCGAGCGTCGCGGCGAGCGAGAGCGCGACGATCGCGAGCGCGTTCGCGAGGAAGAGGCCGGCCCAGAGCCGTGTCGATGTGCGGCAATACGGCCGGATGAAGTCGGGCGCGTAGGGCTGGATCGCGAAGGCGACGCGCTCGAAGATCGAATCGCCCGAACGCACGCTGCGCCAGAAGATGCGCGCGAGAGCGAGCTGCACGAACGCCGGAACGAGAAGCAGGAAGACGCGCTCGCCGCTCAGCGCCGACGCCCCGACCAGGGTGATCAACGCCAGCGAATCGGAGCGGCCCAGAGCGAGATCGCGCGGGACCGCGCGGCCGAGCGCGACCAGCGAGCCGATCGAGACGAAGAGGAGCGCGCTCGAGAGCGCGCGCACGCCGAAGCGATCGACCAGCCAGCTCGAGCCGAGCGGCCAGACGAAGGCCAAGACCACCACCGCGACGCCCGCCGCCAGTTGACGCGCGCTCGGGCGAAGCAGCTCAGACAAGGGAGTCGGCGGACAGGAGCGCCGAGAGCGACAGCATCCGGTCGGGATCGCGACCGGGCTCGGGACCGAGCAGGTGCAGCGCCCGCGCTCGGACGGCGTTGAAGATCTCCTCGGTCTTCTCGAGCACCTCGCGTCGCGATCGCGCGAGACCGACGCGCTCGAGGAAGTCGAGGCTCTCGAGCCCGGGCGTGAACTCGCCCCGGTTCATGCGCCAGAACTCGCCGCGGGCGTGCAGCGCGTTGGACACCTCGCGAAAGAGCGCGTTGAAATTCCCGAGCGCGCGCAGGATCAGAGGCGCCATGCGCAGCTGACGGCGCAGCCAGCGCGGGTCGAGGTGCTCGTCGCGAAGATACGGAGAGACCCAGAGGTTGTAGTAGCAGCCGATGTCGAAGTCCCACTTCAGCCGGCCGAGCTCGTAGCTGCCGAAGGTCTCGTAGAGATCGCGATACAGCGCGAGCGTCGCCTCGTGGCGGAATTTCATGAATCCGTCGTAGAGCTCGCAGCGCTCCTCGATCTCGGTCGCGGGAGCGCCGGCGAAATCGCGTCCGATCAGATCCGCGAGGAAGTCGTTCTCGTGCGCGATGAAGTCCGTGCCGGGGCTGTAGAGCGGATCCGCGGCGCTCGCGGACTCGCCGGTGAGCCCCCAGCGGTCCGGCGAGAAGAACCGCCGCGTCCCGTAGGCGATCTGCGCGTAGCTGCCGACGTCGAGCCCCTTCGCGCCGCGCAGCAGTTGCGCGATCGCCGCGTGCGAGTCGAGGAACGCGCGAAAACCCTCGGGGCTGCGCAAGGCGCTCTCGTCGCGGCCCGTTCGACCCGTGACGCCGACGCTCGTGATTCCGTCGTGGAGCGGAATGAACCAGATCCAGTAGCCGGGATAGAAGAAGTGGATCGTCGAGAGAAAGCGCGAGGAGTACCGGACGCGCGCGCGCCACGCCTCGGGGCCGAGATCATCGACGTCGGCCACACCCTCGAAGCGGCCCCAGACCGAGCCGACGCGGTGGACATTCTCGCGCTCGCGCAGACCGAGCTTGCGTGCGAGCAGATCGGAGCGCCCGGCGGCGTCGACGAGCCAGCGCGCGGCATGACGCCGCGTGCCCGACTTCCCGGAGATCTCGAAGACGTGCGGGGCGCCGCCGCTGCCGATCTCGAGCGGCCGCGCGCGCACGCCAACGTGAACGTCGACGCCCGCGCTGCGGTTCATCGCGAGCAGATCCGCCTCGAAAAGCGAGCGATCGATCTGAAACGCGGGATGGAACGGCAGATTGATCGGGCCGATCTCGCTCATCTCCCAGAGTGGAAGCGAGCGCGCCTCGTCGTCGAAGAAGTACCGCAGGCCGTTCTTCGGGAAGTGACGGTCGTAGAGGTAGCGCGAGAGCCCGAGGCGCTTCACCAGGTAGTGGCTGCCGATCTCGACGACCGATTCGCCGACCTTCCAGCTCGACTCGGTCGAGCTCTCGAAGAGGCCGATACGAAGCCCGGGTGCCGTGCGCGAGAGCTGGCGCGCCAGCAGGTTTCCAGCCAGCCCTCCGCCGAGGATCGCGACGTCGAGATCCGCGCTCATAGCATGCCCCCGTTCACCGAGATGACCTGGCCCGTGATGTAGCCCGCACCGTCGCTGAACAGATACACGACGAGCGACGCGACCTCATCCGGCCGGCCGAGCCGCTGCATCGGCACGAGCTTCGAGAGCTCGGCCACCGGCGCGCCCGCGAGCATCTCCGTATCGACCAAGCCCGGCGCGACGCAGTTCACCGTGATCTCGCGCTTGGCGAGCTCTTGCGCGAGCGATTTGGTCGCCCCGATCAAGCCCGCCTTCGAGGCCGCGTAGTTGACCTGGCCGCGATTCCCGGCGAGACCGGCGATCGACGAGATCGCGACGATCCGGCCACCCTCGTGCATCCGCACGAGCGGCATCACGAGCGGCCGGAGCACGTTGTAGAAGCCGTCGAGATTCGTGCGCAGAACCCGATCCCACGCTTCCCCGGACATCGCGGGGAAGGCCGCATCGGAGTGGATTCCGGCCGCCAGCACCACGCCCCAGCACGCGCCGTGCGCGCGGACGTCCGACTCGAGCGCGCGCGCCGATTCCGCGCGGTCGGCCACGTCGAAGCGCAGCGGCACGGCTTTGCGCCCGAGCGCGCGCACCTCGAAAGCGAGCGACTCGGCATCGGCATCGCTCTCCCGGTAGCCGAGCGCGAGGTCGAAGCCGGCCCGACCGAGCCCGAGCGCGATCGCGCGGCCGATGCCGCGGCTCGCGCCGGTGACGAGAACGCGCCGGGCGCTCATCCGCGCGCACCGATCTGCGTCGCGAGCGCACCGGAGACGTAGACCGAGAGCGACCCGCTCGCGACGGAGTCCCGCCCCCGGCGCAGCGCACACGCGAACGTCGCGAGTGCGCCCGCGCTGCCCGTGAAGCGCGCTTCCACTTCGAGCGTCTCGCCCGGGTCGAAGTCGAAGCGCTCGAACTCGATGCGCTTCGCGCCGACGAGCATTCCCGGCGACGGATTCCGTCCCGAGGCGCGCGCGATCAGTCCACCGTGCGCGGCGATGCACTGCGCCATCCACTCGAGGGCGAGCCAGCCCGGCAGCCTTCCCCGCGAATCACGGAAGAGCTCGCTCGCGTCGGTTTCGAGTTCGCAGACGGTGAGCTCCGGTTCGTGCGAGAGCACGCGCGAGAGCAGGAGCATCGGCTCCGCGTGTGGCAGCAGCTCGGCCAGCTCCGGAAACCCGGAAACGCTCACCGCCGCGAGCTCCGGAGCGCAGACAGCCCGTCCGCGAAGAAGTCATAGAAATTGAACCACTGGTAGGGCGTCGCGAGAGCGTGCGCCTCGAGGCGCCGCACCCACTTCTCGACGACCTCGCCCGCGACTTTCTCTCGCTCTGCGCGCGGCACCGGCCCGCCCGCGAAGATCGGCTCGGTCACCGCGAAATAGCGCGCGTTGCCCGTCGCGGTACAGAGCGAGAGGAACATCGGCGCGCCGAGCACGACGCCGAGCAGGAAGACCGAGAGCGGAAACGCCGCGGGGCGACCGGCGAAGACCGTCTCGATCGGGCGTTCGCGTCCGCCGGGATGCACGCGATCGGCGAGGATGCCGACGAACTCCCCGCGCGCGAGACAGGCGCGGATCTCGAACGCGGTCTGCACGGAACCGGGATCGAGGCGGAGTACGCGAACGCCGCTCTCGCCCCCGAGTGACGCGAAGAACGCGGTCACCTGCTCCGAACGATCGGTGTACATCAGCACGTTCACGCGCAAGTCGTACTGCCGCGAGATCAACCGCAGCATGTCGAAGCTGCCGAGGTGCGCTCCGACGAGAATGCCGCCGCGCCCCTCCCGCGCGAGCGCGAGCAACGCTTCGCCACCGCGGTGGTCGATCGCGAACGCGTCGACCTCGCCCGCCCAGAGCACGATCCGGTCGCAGATGTTCTGCGCGAACGCGTGCATGTGATGCAGGACCGCCCGCGCGCCCGGGCGCTTCCCCAGCGTCTCGCGCCCTCCGGGCGAATTCCAGACCGCCTCCAACCACTCCCGCGAGACGCGTCGCTCGAGCGGAGACGTGAGGAAGAAGTACAAAGCGATCGGCCAGAGGATCGCGCGCACGCAGCGACGGCCGAGCGTGCGGTACAGGAAACGAGCGAAGCGCAGCGCCTGGACGGTGCCGCGCTCGATTCGCCGCGCCCAGGCGGAGGGCTCGGTCAACGCGGGCCTCGCCCGCGCAGCAGTCCGGGGGCCCGCGCGAGCATGCCCAGCCAGAGTCGCGCGTAGGTCGCGGCCATCGCGGGATAGTCGCGAACGATGTCGAAATGCGAGAGCCCGCCGCGCGGGTACAAGACGCGCACCGGCACGTTCGCGACCGGCGCCCCCGCCCAGACGCAGCGCACCGCGAACTCGGGATCGAACTCCATTCGCGGGCCGAGCGGAGCGGCGTCGAGCACACGCAGAGCGAGCGCGAGCGGCACCCCGCGCATTCCGCAGAGCGGATCGTGGATGGCGAGCGAGAGCGTGGCGAGCCAGACCGCGGCGCGAGAGAGCTGACGCGCCCAGATCCGCGCGCGCGGCGCGCTCGCGTCGAAGACCGGAAGCCCGAGCACGATCGCCTCGGGATCCTTCTGCATCGCCTCGAGGAACGCGGGCACGGCGAGCGGATCGTGCTGCCCGTCGGCGTCCATCTGAAGCGCGTGCGAGAAGCCCTCGGCCGCCGCGAGCCGGTAGCCCGCCTCGAGCGCGACGCCCTTGCCCGAGTTCCGCGGCAGCCTGTGTACGCGAACGAACGGGAGATCGCGCTCGATCCGGGCGAGCGCCTCCTGGGTCGCAAGCCCGCTGCCGTCGTCGATCACAAAACACCGAAGTGCGTACGGTGCGAGCGACTCGAGCACGCCGCGCAGCGGTGCGCCGTGGTCGAAGCACGGAATCAGCAGGCAGGCCTTCACGAAGCGGACTCGTCGTCGGTCGCGAGCTGCGCGCGGCCGGTGCAAAAGACGCGCCCCTCGCTGCCGAGCTCGAAGCGCAGCCGGTCGCGCGAAGCCGAGAGTTCGAGCGAGAGCCGGAAGCGCTGTCCGGGTGCGAGCACGTCGCGAAAGCGCAGGCCAAGGAGCGCGCGCACGCGCGGCATCTCGCCGATCAGCTCCGCGGCCGCGAGCATCACCCAGTGCAGCTGGACCACGCCGGCGACGATCGGCTGGCCCGGGAAGTGGCCCTCGAGGAAAGCGAGGTCCGCGGGCACCCGAAGCTCGCGCGAGAGCGAATCGGCCGTGCGCTGCTCCGAGAGCACGATCGGCGCGAGCACCGGCGCGCGTTCGTTTCCAGGCTCGAGCTGCTCGAGCAGCTCGAGAAGCGAAGCGTGTGGAACCTTCCCCTGCCGGTCGCGCGGCAGATCGGGGACGTAGCGCCAGACGCGCGGCAGCAGCACCCGGTCCCAGTGGGAAGCCAGGTGCTCCGACAGCGCGGCCCCGAGCGCGCGTCGGCCCCGTGCCGAAAGGGCGGCGGCGCCCGCATCGGTGAGCGCGACGACCGCGCCCACGCGCGCGTCTCCGAGCAGCTCGAAGACCGCGAGCGCGGCGTCGGCCACGAACGGATGACCGAGCAGGGCACTCTCCATCTCGGGAAGCGCGAGCCGCTTCTCGCCGATCTTCGCGATCCGATCGGCGCGGCCGAGCAGCCGGAAGCGCCCGTCGCCGAGCAGCTCCGCGCGATCTCCCATCCGCGTTTGCACCACGTCGTCCCTCTCCGCCGACGCCAATCCGAGACTCGCGTACGGGGAGCGTACCACCAGTTGCCCCTCGTGCCCGGGATCGGAGGCGAGCTCGAGCTCCACATCCGGGAACGCACGGAACTCATCGTCGCGACTCGCGTTGCCCCGGGTACGCCAGGCGACTCCACCGGTCTCCGTCGAGCCGAAGATCTCGATCGGCGCGTGACCGAGCACGTCGGCGATCCCTCGCGCGACCGGCTCGTCGAGCGGCCCGCCCGAAGAGAAGATCACGCGCGCTGCGCGCCGCAGCCCCGGCAACTCGGCATCCGCGCGCATCCGCCGCAGATGCACGGGCGTGGTCGCGAGCGCGAATCCCGCGGTCTCGCGCATGCGCGGAAAGAGCTCCTCCGAGTGCAGGTACGTCTCGCTGCAGAACGGACGGCCCGCGGCGAGCGGCCAGAGCAGGCGGATCAGGAGTCCGTACAGGTGTTGATGGGAGACGGTTGCGAAGATCCGCGCACCGTCGCCGAATCTCGGACCGAACAGGTCTTCGAGTGCCGCGACCTCGCGATCGAGGTGGCGAAGCGCCTTCGGCACGGCCTTGCCGGGCCCGGTGCTCCCCGAGGTCGAGAGCTCGGCGATCGCGAGCTCGGGATCGAGCGAGCCGAAGCCCGCGCCGGGACGCGGCACGACGTCGAGAGGCGCGATGCGCGGCAGGCGCGAGAGCTCGGCCGTCGCGACGCTCGCATCGACCAGCGCGCCGTCCACACCCGCGGCGAGCGAAGCGAGCGTCCCGGGCTGGCGATTGGGCGCGAGCAGCGCCGTCGCGCCGCTTTGGGCCAGCGCGAAGAACGCCACCGCGAACGCGTAGCTGTCCTCGGTGTAGACGAGAAAGCGCGAGCCGCGGAGTTCGCGAAGCGCGTCGGCGACCGCGCGGACGCGGCCGGAGAAATCGGCGAAATCGCGCGTGCCATCGCGCGAGAACGCGACGATCGCGTCCGGCGCGCGGCCCACGCGCAAGAGCTCCGTGAGCGGCACGAAGTGCGGCGCGTCGGCTTCCGGCGGCAAAGCTCGAAACCTCAGCCGGTCTTCTCGACCGCGTTCATCCGCGCGGAGATCACCGCCACGATCTGGTCCATCGACCGCATCCGCTCGATCTCGTCGTCGGTCAGCGCGAGCCCGAGCTCTTCCTCGACCCAGCCGGCGCAGCGGCGACGGCGTCGAGGCTGTCGAGGTCGAGATCCGCCTCGAGATCGGTCTGCATCGAGACCGAATCGGCCTCGACGTCGAATTCGCGCACGAGGATTCCGACCACGCGAGAGAAGATCTCCGGGTTCGAAAGCGACATCGCTGCCTCTCCTTGCGCGCTCAGGCGGCGCGCTGCGAGCTGACGAAATCCGCCAGGCTCTTCACCGAGGCGAAGATCCGGCGGTTCTCCTCGGGATCGTCCTCGATCTTGACCCCGTACCGCTCTTCGAGCGCCATCGCGAGCTCGAGCGCATCGATCGAGTCGAGTCCGAGCCCCTCGACGAAGAGCGGCGCGTCGGTCTCGATCTCTTCCGGAGCGATGTCCTCGAGCACGAGCGCCTCGACGATCAGCTTCTTCAGATCCGCCTCGAGTCCCTCACCTGGATTCATCGAAACCCCCTTTCGCGAGCCGCGCGCGCAGCGCCGCCGTCAGCTTCCGCGCGGCCATCACGGACGACTCCGTACCGTCGAGGTACTCCTTCGCGACGATCGGATCCCCGACCCGGAAGGTCCAGCGGGGAGGCCGTGGGGGAACGTCATACCACTTCTGCCCCTTCATCAGCGAGGGCGGATCGACGTCGATCCGGACCGGGATCATGTCGAGGCCGCTCTCGAGCGCGATGTGGGCCGCGCCACGGTAGAAGTGCCCGAGCCCACCCTCGGGCGAGCGCGTGCCCTCGGGAAAGATCAGCAGCGTCCGATCCGCTTCGAGGCAGCGGACCGCCGAGCTCACGACGCCGGCACCCGCGTCGTTTCGGATGTACTCGGCCTCGCGAACGGCCCCGCGCAGCCAGAAATTCTCGGCGTAGTCTCGCCCGACCACGCAGTCGGCTTGAGGCAGGTTGGAGACGATCAGCAGCGTGTCGATCAGCGACGGATGATTCGCGACGATGATCTTGCGTCCCGGTCGGGTCAGTCGCTCGAGACCGATCCAGCGCACCTCCGTCAGCCCGAGCCCGACCATGAGGCGGGCGTGGATGCGGTAGGCGCGGTGAATGGCCCGCTGCGCGCGCCGCCAACGCTCCGGAGTGGATCGGTCCCAGAGCGTACGGAACGGCAGCCAGACCGCGCCGAGCCAGTAGCTGAACGACCCGAGCGCCGCGAACGCGATGCCGGTTCGCAGCGCTCGCCACGCCGTCGAGGTCCGCGTGGGCATCCGGTCTACGTGCCCCCCAAGTGTTCGTTTCCGCAGTCCGTCGACGAGTCTACCACCGGGTTTCGCGCGGTGTAAACGAGCGCCGCTCCACGAGAACCCGCCGACCGCCCGGATCGCAGGCTAGCGCGGGACGCGTGCTTTGTTTAGACCTGCGCGCATGAGGGCGCTGCTTCTCTCGCTCCTCGCCGCTCTCGCACTCGGCGCCGAGACACCGACACCTGCGGGCGCGCTCACGCTCGACGAGATGCTCCGGCACATGGCGACGACGCCCGGCGTCGTGGCCGAGTTCCGCGAGCTGAAGCGGCTCGCGCTGCTCGACGCCCCGATCGAGACGCGCGGCACGCTCTACTTCGCTCCGCCCGACCGACTCGCGCGCGTGACCCGCACGCCCGCCGCGACGCGGCTCCTGCTCGTCGGCGACCGGATGCGTTTCGAGGACGAGACCGGCACGAGCGAGGTCGATCTCTCGGCCAATCCGGTCGCACGGCAGTTCGCACACAACCTGATCGTGCTCTGGCGCGGCGACCGACTCGCGCTCGAATCGCTCTACCGGCTCGTCTTCGAGGCGGACGGCGCGCGTTGGACGCTGGTCCTGTCGCCGAAGTCGGCACCGCTTCGCGACTTCGTCCGCTCGATCCGGATCGCGGGCGACGGAGCGGCGATCGTCGACATGGAGCTCGTCGAGACCGACGGCGACAGCACGCATACGCTCTTCGAGAAGAGCGACGTCCTGCACACCTTCGGCGCCGAGGAAGAACTCGCGATCTTCGGGCCGCGGACGCAGCCTTGAGCCGGCGAGCGCGGCTCGCGGCTTGGGCCGTGCTCGGCGTCGCGCTCCTCGTCTACAGCGCGAGCCGGATCACCTTCGCGACCGACATCACCAACTTCATGCCCGACGGACGCGGCGCGGAGCTGGCGCAGATCTCGCGTGAACTGGTGCAGAGCGATCTCGCGCGCACGATGGTGCTGACGATCGGCGCGAACGTTCCCGCGAACGCGGTCGCGGCGGCGAAGCAGATGGCGGCGTCGCTTCGAACCCACCCCGAGGTCGCGTGGCTGCGCACGGGTGTCGATTCGGAGCTGCAGGAACAGCTCTATCGGCTCTACTTCCCGCGCCGTTTCTACTTCGTCTCGGACGATCCCGAGCACGACCTATCGGCGCGGCTCTCGAACCCGGGGCTGCGCGCGGAAGCCGAGTCGCTGCGGCGAAGTCTCGCGCTGCCGATCTCGCCGCTGCTCGAGCGCATCGCGCCCGCGGACCCGCTGGGCGCATTCCGCCGGCTTCTGGAGCGCATGCAGTCGGGCGAGCCGCCGCTCGCGACCCGCGACGGCGTCTTCACCACGCGCGACGGCGCATTCGCGGTGATCCTGCTCGCCACCAAGCGATCGGCCTTCGACACGGTCGCGCAGGGGCCGCTGCTCGCGGCCATCCGCCGCGATTTCGAGGAGGCGCGCGCGCGCCTCGGTCCGGACCTGCTCCTCGAGCAGAGCGGCGCGAACCGCTTCGCACTCGACGCCGAGACGAAGCTGCGCGCGGACGCGTCGATGATCTCGCTGCTCTCGCTCGCCGGAGTGGCGCTGCTCTCGTGGCTGTTCTTCCGTTCGCTCCTCGCGCTGGGTCTCGCGCTCGCCCCGGTCGTGGTCGGACTCTCCATCGCGATGGCCGCGGGGCTCGCGATCTTCGGCCGCCTCGACGGCACCACGATCGGCTTCGGAGCGTCGCTGATCGGTGTCACGATCGACTACCCGATCCACTTCCTGATCCTGCGCGGTCTCTCGACGCACGCCGAATCCGCCCGGGCGCTGGCACGACGGCTCTCGGGATCGCTCTCGCTCGCGGCGCTGACCACGATCGCGAGCTTCGCCGGCCTCGCGATCACGTCGTTTCGCGGGTTCCGGGAGCTCGGAGTCTTCGCGGGACTCGGCGTCGCGGGCGCTCTCGCCGCATCGCTCTTCCTGCTGCCGGATCTCGTCCCGAACCGACGGTCGGTGCCGCCGGTATCGGCTCGGCTCGCGGAGAGCTTCCTGGTGTGGATCTCGCGGCTTCGAAGTCATCGCCGGGCGCTCGCGCTCGTGCCGTTCGCCGTGATCGCGCTCGGCGCGTACGCGCTGCCCGGGCTCTCGTGGAACGACGACCTCTCGAACCTCGGGCAGCCCGATCCCGAACTGCGCGCGGAGGAAGCGCGCGTGCGCGCGCGCGTCTCGAGCTTCGACGGCGGGCGTTTCGTGATCACGCTCGCCGACGCGGCCGACGTCGCGCTCGAGCGCAACGAGGTCGTCCACGCGCGGCTCGAGGCGCTCGTCGAGCGCGGCGACCTCGGCGGAATGCGCTCGCTTCACGATCTGCTCTGGTCGCCGGAGCTGCAGCGGCGGAACATTGAAGCGCTCCGATCGAGCCCCGACCTCGCGTCGCGAATCGAGACCGAGTTCCACCGCGCTGGATTCCGGTCGGGCACCTTCGCAGCCTTCGCACGGGAGCTCGACGCGGCGCCGGGGCCGCTCACCCTTTCGGAGCTGCGCGATTCGCCGCTCGGCCCGCTCGTCTCGACGCTCGTGCTCGATCTCGAGGGGCGGACGGCGGTGATCACCTACCTGCGCGACGTGCGCGATCCGGAGCGGATCCGCTCGGCGCTCGCCGGTCTTCCGGACGTGCACTTCTTCGAGCAGGGCACGTTCCTGAACCAGATCGCGGCCGAGTTCCGGACCCGCACGCTGCTGCAGATCGTGTTCGGAAGCGCCTGCGTGCTGCTGATCCTCTTCGCGCGCTACCGCGACTGGCGGCGGGCCTTCGCCGCCTTCCTACCGGCCCTGCTGACGGCCGTCCTGGTCTTGTCCGTGTTCGCGCTGACGGGCACGCAGACGAACCTGCTCCACGCCGTGAGTCTGCTCATCGTGATGGGCATGGGCGTGGACTACGGGATCTTCGTCGTCGATGGCGGAACGCGGCGCGACGAGCTCGGCGCGACGCTCGTCTCGTGTCTGGTCTGTTGCCTGACGACGCTGCTCGGATTCGGCGCGCTCGCGCTCTCGAGCCACCCGGCGCTGCGCGCGATCGGCCTGACGACGGGATTCGGAATCGCTCTCTCCCTCCTGCTCGCACCGCTGTCGCTGCTCGCGCTCCGTGCGGATGTGGACGCGGTTCGCGATGCGTAGCGCCGTCGCGCTCACGCTCTTTGCGCTGCTGGGTTGCCGGCACCTGCCGCTGCCGCTGCCGCGGATCGCCGAGTGCCCCGGCAGCCTCGTGCCCACGCAGGAGATCGCCGGGGACTGGCGAATCCACGAACGCATCCGGGTGCGCGGCGAGCGCGTGGACGAAGCCTACGGCCTGGTCGTCGAGAAGACCGGCGACCGGCTCGTCCTGGTCGGGCTCACGCCCTTCGGCGCGACGGCCTTCTCGCTCTCGCAGATCGGGGTCGAGGTGGAGAGCGCGTCCAAGCTCGGCCGCGCCCTGCCCGTACCTCCCGAGAACGTGCTCCGAGATTTCCATCGCGCGCACTTCCTCGCGCCCGACGACTCCGGGTTCGAAGGTCGCCTCGTTCGCCGCGACGCGGACGGAACGGTGCACATCACGAGCGCGCGCTGCGGCTACCAGTCCACGCTCGTCCCCGTCGGACGCGACCCGATTCCGAAGACGCGCTAGCCGTCGCCTTCGCGGCGCGCGAGCTTGCCGGTCACCGTCTCGGGAAGCGACTCGACGACGCGGAACTCGCGCGGGATCTTGTACGCGGGCAGGTGTTCGCGGCAGTGCGCCTTCAACTCGGCGGGAGTCGGCGAACGGGCGGGATCGGCCGGCTCGAGCTCCGCGACGGGGATCTCGCCGAGGTGCGCGTGCTCGCGCGGGGTGACGCGGCTCCGGCGCACGAGCGGGTGCGCGTCGAGAATCGCCTCGACCTCCTCGCTGAAGAACTTCATGCCCGCCATGTTGATGCGGTTCGCGCGCCGCCCGACGAGAAACAGATCGCCGTCGGAATCGAAATAGCCCTGGTCGCCGGTGCGGAAGCCGTCGGGCACGAGCACCTCGCGCGCGGGCGTCCACGGATCGAGATAGGCGTCGAAGCTGCCGGGTCCGCGAATGCAGATCTCGCCGGTCTTCTCGGGTGAGGTCGGTGGCGCCACCGGCGCTCCGTCCTCGCCGCGCAGCCAGACCTGGTAGTCGGGAAGCGGCCGTCCGAGCGCGCCGGGCTTCGACGCGGCACTCGCCGCGTTCAAGACCGGCAGTCCGACCTCGATGATGCCGAGCGCCTGCGCGACGGGTCGGCCGAAGCGCGTCGCGAACGCGCGCGCGATCTCGGGCCGCAGCCCCTCGGCGGTCGAGATCGCGAGGCGGACGTCGGAGAGCTGCACGCCCGACGCGTCCTTCGCGAGCAGGTTCATGTGGTACGGCGAGGCGTAGAGCAGCGTCGCGCGTTCGCCCGAGGCGAGCTCGAGGATCGACTTCGCAAGCGATCCGGCCGGCAGCAGGATCGAGGCGCCGAAGCGCAGGTAGAGCAGGATCGACACCACGAAGTGATGCGCCATCGGCAGCAGCCAGAGGATCCGATCCGCGGGGCCGATGCCGAGGCCGCGGTTCGCGGCTTCGAGCCGCGCGAGGATCGCGGCGTGACCGAGGATCACGCCCTTGCGGCGGCTCGTCGTGCCCGAGGTGAAGCGCAGATAGGCGGGATCGAGCGCTCCGAAGTCGCGATCGGCAGTTGCCATCGACGGGTCGCGCCTGCGGACGGGCGACGATGTCGAATCCCGGTGCCGCGTCTCGCTCGATCACGATGAAATGCAGCTGCGCGCGCTCCGCGAACGCCTCGAGCACCGCGCCGGTGTGGTCGTCGGCGATCGGCACGAGGCACGCGCGGCAGGCCAGGATGGCGAGAGCGAGCTCGACGAAGCCCGCGCCCTGGCGCGCGACCAGCCCGACGCGAAGCGCGCGTCCGATCCCGGCCGCGCGAAGCGCCGACGCGAGCGAGTCCACGCGCGTCACGAGCTCGCGATAGGAGATGCGTCTCGGCTTCGCGCCTGTCGTCGCCCGCGACGACGAGCGCAGGGCCATCCGGCGTGCGCTCGGCATGCGCGCGAATTCGATCGAGGACGGTCTCGTTCACGTTCGCGCGAGTCTGCTCGCGGAC
The DNA here is from genome assembly GCA_963704165.1 of uncultured delta proteobacterium. GTDB lineage: Bacteria > Myxococcota_A > UBA9160 > SZUA-336 > SZUA-336 > VGRW01. The sequence continues at coordinate 146,364 of CAVPHD010000006.1, forward strand.
CCGCGCGGGCGCAATCGCGCTGCAAGCGCCACGCCCGCGTCCGCGGCGAGGGCCGCCGCGACACCGATCGCCTCGCCGGTCGCGAGCGCGGTCCCGATCACGCGCAGCGCACCGAGCGCCTCGTGGGTCGCCGAGACGCAGCGCCCCGCCAGACCGAGCCGCGGGATGCGTGCGCGAGACGAGCGCGCCGAGCGGTACCGAGCACGGCCCGATCGGGTACTCGAAGCTGCGCGCGGCGGTGGTCGTGCCAGAGCTCGATCGGCCAGGTCGAGACCGCCACCTCGTCGTCGCGCCGGCGCCGGCGAGCACGTCGTCCGCGCCGAGCACGACGCGTGCCGAGCGCACGGCGCGTCTCGCGAATGCCGAGCCTGCGCGGAGCTCCGCGAGCCGGCTCGACGCGAACCCCGGCCGCGTCTCGCGCAGGAACTTCGGCGATCGCCTCGGCGCTCGCGCGCGCGCTCGACTCGATCGCCTCGACGCAGTCGCGATCGAGAGGCCGCCAGCCGACGCCCGCCGGGCCGGCCGACGTTCAGCGTCACGAAGACCTGTCCCGGCGCGCCGCAGCGCGCGCACCACGACCGACTCGCGCCGGCGGGCAGCGCGCCCGTGCGCGCGGCGCCCGCGACGGCGACGCGTGAGCCGCAGGCGCGCGAAGCCCGCGAGGGCGTCGGCCGTCGACGCCGTCGAGCCGGAAGATGAACGACGGGCATCTGCAGTCGCGACGCGGGCTCGATCGCCCACGCCGCGCCGCCGAGCGAGCCGCGACGCCGCGTCGCCGCTGGCGTCGACGACGACGCGCGCGCGGAGCTCGCTCGGCCGCCCCGGAGCCGCGCAGCGCAGAGCTCGCTCGCCACGCGCCGCGTCGCGCGCGAGCTCCGCCGCGACGAGCTCGGTCCCGAGGCGCAGCTCGAGCCGCGGACTCGGCGCGACACCGATCGCTGTAGAGTGTCGACGAGCGCCGCGGGCACCGTCGGCAGGAACCAGACCCGGCCCGCGCCGCTCGGGCTCGCCCGCCGAGCGCGCACGCGCGAACTCGCGCGGGAAGCCGGGATGCGCCGGCGACGGCGCTCGCCGCGTCCGCCGGCAGGTAGAGGCCGCAGATCGTGTGCACCAGCGCCTGCGAGGCGTTTCCGCCGAGCGACGCCTCGCGCTCGACGAGGACCGTGCGCGCGCCCGCGCGCGCCGCCGCGAGCGCGGCCGCGACGCCCGGCGCTGCCGCCGCCGACCACGGCCACGTCGCAGCGTCGAAGCGCCCGCGGCACGCTCAGCCGCCGAGGAGATCGGCGCGCAGCGCCCGCGCGAAGCATCGCGCAGCTCGTCGTCGGCGAACACGCCCGCCTGGTGGACGTGGGTCGAGTTCAGGCGCCCCTCGCGCAGCGAGAAGATCAGCCCGCTGCCGGGCGAGGCCGGCACCGACGGCGCGTGGAAGGCGTTCCGGATCGGCGCGCCGAGGAAGCGCGTCGATGCCGGGCAGGAACTCGTCGGTGTAGGCGAAGAAGAACGAGCAGAGCTCGCCGCCGAAGCGCGCGCCGCGCCATCCGCGCGTAGAGGCGGCGCGGCGCGAAGCGCGCGAAGTCCATCGCGACGCGCCCCGGCCTCGACCAGTCCTTCCTTGATCGCCGCGAGCCGCTGCGCCTTCAGCTCCGCGATCAGCCCGTCGAAGGTCGTCGACCTGCTCCGGCAGGACCTGGAACCAGAGCAGCGAGACGTGGGTGCGGAAGATGGCGCCCTGCCGCGCCCTTGGCGCGCAGGTTCACGGGCAGCGGAACGACGTAGCTGCCCGGGCTCGACGCCGCGCGCGCGCGAACACCGCGTGGTGCGCGCGGATCGCCGCCGCGAGGTAGAAGAGCATCGGCGTCAGGAAGCCCGCGCTGCTGCTTCGCGCGCGCGACGATCCGCGCGGTCTCGTCGGGCGGCGAACGTCAGCGACGTCGTAGCGCGAGCTCCTGCCGCACGCGCGCGAGCGGACCGGCGAGCGAGTGCGGTGGCCGAGCGCGCGAACGACCGCCATCCGCGCTGCCACGCAGCGCCGATCGCCCCGCGCTTCGCGCGGCTCGCGGGCGGCGGCGTCGTGCGCGGCCTGCGCCGTCGCTCGGGCAGCTCGCTCGCCGGTCGCACGCCGCGCGCCGACCTCGTCGAGCCAGCGCGACGAAGCGCTCGCTGCCCGAGCCGTCGAGGAGCATGTGCAGCCAGGTGAAGGCGACGTCGCGTGCCGGCCGCGCCGCCGTCGTAGCGCACGACGTCGCAGCGCAGGAGCTCGCCGCGCCGTCCGCGAGGCGATCGTTCAGGCGCGCTTGAACGGCTTCGGGATCTCGCGCTCCACTTCGCCCGCCGAGGACTCGTGCTCGTGCACCTCGATCGGCGGCAGGTTCGCGCGCGCCGCGAGATCGAGTCGGTACACCGGCGGCCACAGGCCGAAGGGCCGGCGGATCGGCGCGCGCAGGATCGGCTGCGCCGCGAGCGACCTCGGCGAGGAGCGCGCGCAGGCGATCCGGGTCGAAGCCCGGCCCGAGTCGCAGCACGAGCTGCGACAGGTGACTCGAGCCCGCCGTGCGGCGCATCTCGGCGTCGAAGGCGCGCAGGAAGCAGTCCGCGCCGGTGAGCGAAACGCGGGCTAGCGCGCCAGCGAGCTGACCATGCACGCAGGCCGCGAGGGTCTCCGCGTCTCGCGAGCGTCGTCTCGGCGTGAGCAGGCTCTCGTCCACCCAGACGCCCGTGCTCTCCTCGATGGCGAGCAGGAGCTGCGTCACCGCCAGCGAGTCGAGCCCCGCCTCGACCAGATCCGATTGGGGCGTGAAATCGTCTCCGACCGAGAGCAGATCGGAGCGGAGGATCTCGTAGATGCGGGTCGTCAGCGCTTCACGGCTCCAGTCATGACGTCACGGTGTTTCGCACCGGGCTGCGCGCCTTGTCAAGGCGCGTTGAAACAGCTTGGGCGCTCGTCTAGATTGCGGCGAGCATGGGGCCTTCGCCAATTCGCAGGGTCGCGATCATCGGAAGCGGTCCGGCGGGCTCGGCCCTCGCAACCTGGCTCGCCCGCGGAGGGGTCGACGTCGCCCTCTTCGCGCGCGGCAAGCGCCCACCGATCATCATCGGCGAGTCGCTGGTTCCCGCGGTGGTGCCGTTCCTGCGCGATCTCGGGATCGAGGACGAGGTCGCGAAGTACAGCCTGTACAAGGCGGGCGCGACGTTCGTCTTCCACCCCGAGCAGACGATCAGCTTCCGCTTCGCCGACTCCCGCAAGGCGCGCACGCCCTACTCCTACAACGTTCCTCGTGACCGCTTCGACGCGACCCTGCTCGACGCCGCGCTGCGCGCGGGAGCGAAGCTCGTCGAGCATTCGGCGCGCGTCGAGCGAGCGGATGGCACCGAGATCATCCGGCTCGATCCCGAGGCGCAGGCCCGGGCGACCGAGGCGCTCGGCGGCGCACCCGACCTGATCGTCGACGCGACGGGACGCGCGCGAACCGTCGCGCGCCTGCTCGATCTTCCGACGGTCGAGGGCCCGCGCAAGGACGCGGCTCTGCACGCGCACTGCACCGGGGTCGATCTCGTCATGCCGTCCAACGTCCACACCGATCGCCTCGCGCAGGGCTGGAGCTGGCGCATCCCGCTGCCCGGACGCGTCTCGGTGGGACTCGTCGTGCCAGGCGCGTTTCTCGAGACCTTCGGCAAGAGCGCGGAGGAGCAGTTCGACAACCTGCTGCGCCGCGAGGCGTCGGCGCGGCCATGGGGAGAGAAGGCGGAACGCCTCACTCCCGTGGTCCGCTACTCCAACTACCAGCTGCGCGCGACGCGAGCCGCGGGCGACGGCTGGGCGATCGTCGGCGACGCATTCGGCTTCGTCGATCCGGTCCTCTCGAGCGGCCTTCTGATCGGGCTCGACGGCGCGAAGACGCTGTCACGCGCGATCCTCGGTGGGAAGCCGTCGGGCTTCGCGACCTACGAAGCGCGCGCGATCCGCATCCTCGACGACTGGACGCGCATCGTCGATGCGTACTACAGCGGCCGGCTCTTCACGCTCTTCCGTGTCGGGCAGTTCGTGCAGGACACGCGCCTCGGACGCATGGTCGATTTCCACTTCCGAAAGCACATCCCTCGCGTCTTCACGGGCGAGGCGAGCGACAGCCGCTACAGCATGGCGATCGTCGGCTTCATGCTGAAGTACGGTCTGGCGGGGAACGACCCCGCCGAGTTCGCGATCCGGTGATGCGGACGCGATGAGATTCCGCCGCGAGGCGCGAGCGCGACCGATACGACGTGATCGTCGTCGGCAGCGGTCTCGGAGGTCTGAGCTGCGCGGCGCTGCTCGCTCGCTCCGGCCGGTCGGTGCTCGTGGTCGAGCGCCACGACCGCCCGGGCGGCTACGCGCACTCGTTCCGGCGCGAGGGCTGCGAGTTCGACTCGGCCGTGCATCTCGTCGGCGGCTGCGAGCCGACGGCGTTCGCGGGCGGCGGACTCCTGCACCGGGTGCTCGAAGCGGTCGGCGCGCGCGACGAGCTCTCGTTCGAGCGCATCGACCCGCTCTACACCGCCGTGTTCCCCGGACTCGAGCTGCGGCCCCGGCTCGGCCTCGACGAGTTCGAACGCGCGCACGCGGACGCGTTCCCCAGCGAGCGCAAGGGACTGCACGACCTGCTTCAGGAGTGCCTCGCGATCCAGATCGAGGCGCGGCGCGCGGCAGAGCTCGCGTCGCCCTTCGAAGTCATGCAGCGGCCCGGGCGCTTTCCGACGCTGGTCCGCTACCGGCGGGCGACGCTCGCGCGGGTCATGGACGAGCATCTCGACGACGCGCGCGCGAAGGCCGTGTTCGCGACGTTCTGGCCGTATCTCGGTCTGCCTCCGGGACGCGTCTCGTTCCTGTACTTCGCGACGATGCTGCTCTCGTACGTGGCGGAGGGCGCGTACTACTGCCGGGGCAGCTTCCAGAAGCTCGCACGCGCGTTCGCGCGCGCGGTCGAGCGCGACGGCGGCGAGGTTCTGCTGCGCAGCACCGTGCGCCGGATCGTCGTCGAGGGCGGACGTGTCGCCGGCGTGCTGCTCGAGAACGGCCAGAGGATCGAAGCGCCCGTCGTGGTGTCGAACGCGGACCTGCGCCAGACCGTCGAGGAGCTCGTCGGTGCCGAGCACTTCTCGGCCCGCTTCCGTCGCCCGCTCGCCCGTCTGTCGCCATCGATCTCCGCGTTCGTGACCTATCTCGCGACCGATCTCGACCTCGCGAGCTTGCGCGCCACGCACGAGACGTTTGCCTACGAGAGCTTCGACCACGAAGCCGCCTTCGAGGCGACGCTCGCCGGGCGGCCCGGGTGGTGGAGCGCGACCGTGCCGACGCTCGCCGATCCGACGCTGGCACCCGCGGGCACGCACCTGATGACGCTGACGACGCTCGTTCCGTACGACGCCGCGAAGAACTGGCGCGCGGAGAAGCCCGCGCGCGTCGCTGCGATGATCGACGCCGCGTCGAAGCGATTCCCCGGCCTCGGCGAGTCCGTCCGCTTCGCCGAGGCCGGAACACCGCGCACCATGGAGCGCTATACACGAAACAGCGACGGGGCGATCTACGGCTGGGCGCTCGCGCCCGACCAGGTCGGACCGGGCCGACCCGCGAACGAGACGCCTCTCGCCGGACTCTGGCTCGCCGGGCACTGGGCCCAGCCGGGAGGCGGCGTCTACGGAGTGGTGACCTCCGGAGTGAACGCGGCTCGGGGGATCTTGGGCTTCGCGCACGACACGGACCTGTTCGCACACCTTCCGCGGCGAAGCTGATGGACTGGTTCGACCTCGCGCGCTTCGGGATGTTCGTGCACTGGGGTCACATCGCGCAGCGCGGAATCGAGATCAGCTGGCCGCTGGTCGGGGGCGCGGGCGCACCGCACCACGGACAAGCGTCGCTCGGCGTCGCCGAGTACCACGCGAGCGCGACGACGCTTCGCGCCGAAGCCCCACGCCGCGCGCGACTGGCTGCGCGCGCGCCGAAGCGCGCCGGCATGCAGTACGCGGTCTTCACCGCCAAGCACCACGACGGCTACGCGATGTGGCCGACACGAAGCCGTCGCGACTTCTCGATCGAGCACTCGCCTACGGCCGCGACATCGTGCGCGAGTTCGTCGACGCGATGCGCGACGAGGGGCTGCGCGTCGGGCTCTACTACTCGCTCATGCGACTGGCACCACCCGGACTACCCGCCGTTCACGGACGAGGACACGCCCGTACCGCTTCGGGAGCGTGCCGCAGCCGACGCCCGAGCAGTGGGAGCGCTTCCTCGCGTTCCATGTTCGCGCAGGTGCGCGAGCTGCTGACGGACTACGGGCAGATCGACCTCATCTGGTTCGACGGCGGCTGGGAGCGCACGCCCGAGCAGTGGCAGGCCACGGAGCTCGAGCGCGCTGATCCGCGAGCTGCAGCCCGAGATCCTGATCAACGACCGGCTGCCCGGGCGCGGCGACTTCGAGACGCCCGAGCAGTTCGTCCCGCCGCGAGCCGCCGGCGCGGCACGTGGGAGACCTGCATGACGATGAACGAGAGCTGGGGCTACAACCCGCGACGACGCGCACTGGAAGTCGGCGCGCGCGCTCGTGCACACGCTCTGCGAGGTCGCCGGGCCGGGCGGCAACCTGCTGCTGAACGTCGAGCCCGATGGGCGACGGCGCGCTCCGGCCGGAGCACGTCGAGCGGCTCGAGGCGATCGCGGCGTGGATGTCGCGCAACGGCGAGAGCGATCGTCGGCACGGCAGCCCGGGCTCGAGCCGTGGCAGTTCTACGGCCCGTCGACGCGAAACGCGGCGAACGCGTCTTACCTGCACCTGCTGATGCGGCCGTACGAGTCGGTCACGGTGCGCGGCGTGCCGATCCGGCGCGTGCGCGCGGTGCGCGAGCTGCGCGAGCGGACGCGCGCTCGCGCACCGCGGACGCTGCGACGATCATCGACCAGATGTTCAACGCCGGATCCGATCGGCGAGCTCACGATCGAGGTGCCCGAGGAGCTGCTCGACCCGCTCGCGACCGTGATCGAGCTCGAGATCTCAGCTCGCGCCTGAGCTCCGCGCCAGCTCGCTGATCACCTGCGCGAGCGCGACGTCGCGCTCGGTGATGCCGTTCGATTCGTGCGTGACCAGGTCGATGCTGACGCGACTCCAGACGTTCGACCACTCCGGGTGGTGATCGCGCTTCTCGGCTTCGAGCGCGACCCGCGTCATGAACGCGAAGGCGGAGCTGAAGTCGGCGAAGCGGAGATCGCGGTGCAGCTTTCCGTCCCGGACTTTCCAGCGCGGGCAGCGCCCGCAGCGCGTTCTCGAGCTGCTTCTCGCCGAGCTTCGTGGGTGCGGCCATCCGCGAAGGCTCCCACCGGCCCGGTCGGGCGTCAAACCCGGAACGAGTTCGCTAGCGTAGCCACGTGGCCAGGATTCGACCCAAGCTCGAGAAGACAGAGGCCCGTCCCGGAGCGCTCGCACTCGCTGCGCTGCTCGGAGCCGCAGCGGCGGCGTGGGCCGCGTTCCAGTGGTGGCAACTCATGGTCGGGCGGCAGGGTGGCGAGATCCTCTGCTCGCCCGTCGGCGACGGTCACTGCGCGGAGGTCTGGGACTCCCCGTTCGCTTCGGCCGTGCATGCGTGGACGGGACTGCCCGTCGCCGGTTGGGGTGTCGCGTGGGGGCTGATCGCACTCGCGCTGCCGCTCGTCGCGCGCTCGCGGCTGTCGAGCCGGCGTGCGGCCGATGCGTGGATCGCGGCGACGCTCTGCACGGGCGTCGCCGGCGCGTTCGGCGTTGCGGCCCTGATCGGGGTGTCGCTGCGCTTCGGACACCTCTGCTCGACTTGCGGCCTCACCTACCTGCTCGTGCTCGGCTACGCCGCGGTCTGCTTCTTCGGGGTGCGCAATCCGCTGCGGAGCGACCTGCTGCGCGGTGTCGGTCTCGCTGCGAGCGCGCTCGTCGATTCGCGTTCGCGGTCCTGCTCGTTCCCGGCCTCCAGACCCCGCAGAGCTCGACAGCTGCGGGCGCGCGCGCGGTCGAGACGCTCGAACGACTCCCGGCGGATACGAGCGATGCCGAGGAGCTTTCGCGCTTCATCCGCGAAGCTTCTCCCGAGGCGCGCCAGCTGCTCTCGGACGTGCTCGCCGACTACGCCGCGGGACCGGTGCTCACGCCGCCCGCCGCACGCGCGCGGATCGGCCCGCCCACCGCGCGCCTGGAGCTGACCGAGTGGTCCGACACGCTCTGCAGTCACTGCGCGCAGCTTCACCAGACACTCGAGCAGATGCAGCAGCGCCTGGGTCCCGACACGTTCTCGCTCGTGGCTCACCAGTACCCGCTCGATCCCGCGTGCAACTCGAGCATGCAGGGAGGAAAGAGCGACCCGGTGCGCTGCACGAGTGCGCGCGCGCAGATCTGCGCCGAGGGCCGGCCGGGGGCCTTCGAGCTGACGGGCGAGCTGTTCCGACGCCAGCGCGCGCTGACCGAGCCGATCGTGCTCGAGCTGGCCTCGCGCGTGCTTCCGCGCGCCGAGCTCGAGTCCTGCCTGCGCGCCCCCGAGACCGAGCGCAAGCTACAGGAGGACATCGCCTGGGCGGTCGCGCACGACATCCACGGCACACCCATGTTGCTGATCGGTGGCCGGAAGGCCCTGCCCTTCCCGCCGCTGCTCTACGCGCTCGCGCTGACGCGGGGCTCGGCGTCGCATCCCGAGTTCGCCGCGCTCCCACCGCCGAAGCCGCTACCGAAACACGAGCACTGAGCGGCGCCTATTCGCGTCCCGTCGGAGGTCCGACCGGGGTCGGATCGCGCTCCTCGACGATGTTCTCCATGCGGTGGCGGATCATCGACTTCCACTGCGGGTGCGTGAGGATCCAGAAGCGCCTCTCGCGAATCGCGTCGAGCACGAGATCGCCGACGGCCCGTGGATCGAGACCGCCCGCGAGCAGCGACTCGACGAGCTTGCGGCGGATCTCCGCCTCGGGGCTGGTGCGGTTCTGCGGCAGGTGGTGCTTCACGGCCTCGGGCTGATTGCGCCGGGACGATTCGAGGATCTCGGTGTTGATCCAGCCCGGACACAGAACCGAAACACCGACGCCCGAAGCTCCCTGCGCGGTGAGCTCGTTGAAGAGCGCCTCGGAGAGCGCGACGACCGCGTGCTTCGTCACGCCGTAGAGCGCGTTGCCCCCAGCCGAGATCAGTCCGGCCATCGAGGCGGTGTTGACGATCTGTCCCTCGCCCTGCTCGAGCAGGATCGGCGTGAACGTGCGAACGCCGTGGACGACGCCCATCAGGTTCACGCCGACGATCCACTCCCAGTCGTGGAGCGTGCTCTCCCAGGTCGGCACGCCCCCGTGCGCGACGCCTGCGTTGTTGCAGACCACGTGCACGGCGCCGAACGCATCGAGCGCGCGCCGGGCCAGCGCATCGACTTCGTCCTGGCGCGACACGTCGGTCTTCACCGGCAGCACCTCGGCGCCGGACTTCTCGAGCTCGCGCGCGACCCGCTCGAGCCTTTCGGAATCGACGTCGGCAAGCACGAGCTTCATGCCCGCGGCGGCGAAGCTCTCGGCCATGCCCCGGCCGATGCCGCTCGCGGCTCCGGTGATCACTGCGACCTTGCCCTCGACTTCCTTCATCGCGCCCTCCGCTGTCGGTCGATCATGGCATGGCGGGAATCATCGGGTGCCGTGCCGGTGGCAGTGCAGGCAGGCGCCGGAGACCTCCTCGACCAGGGTGTAGTTCGGCGGTTCGGCGAGCACGCCACGACGCGCGGTCTCGAGGTCGGTACGGAACATGTCGCGGTGCTCGTCGACCAGGGGGTGGTTGGTGCGAACGCCCTCGCGACCGAGCCGCCGGGTCGCGTCCTCCATGATCACGAGCAGGCGCGCGATCTCGTCGCGCTGCTCGGGCCCGACCCCCGCCGGATCGTGAACCAGCGCATCGATGCGGTTCACGTCGCGCGCGAGCTGCCACATGACCGACTTCAACTGGTCCTGGGTGATGTAGTCGAAGCTCGGCCCGTAGGTGTACGGGCGCATGAAAGAGCCGACCTTGGCGCACGCGAGCAGGCCCGAGGCGAGCGCGAGCGCCGTGACCCAAGCCGAGAAGTCTGCGCGGCATCCGTCCCCCTTTGCCGCGGACAGTACAATGCCGCGATGTCTTTCGTCGCTCGCACGGGTTGGGTCGCGGTGGCGCTCGCGGGGGCCGGGTCGCTCGGGGTGGTCGCGCTCTCACGGGGCGAGACGATCTCGAGCACCTGGTTCCTGGTCGCGGCGCTGTGCGTGTACGCGATCGGCTACCGCTTCTACTCGGCCTTCCTCGCCGCGCGGGCGCTCGCGCTCGACGACGCCCGCATCACGCCGGCGCACCGGCTCGACCGACGGCAAGGACTTCGTTCCGACGAACCGCTGGGTGGTCTTCGGCCACCACTTCGCGGCGATCGCCGGACCCGGACCGCTGGTCGGACCGATCCTCGCGGCGCAGTTCGGCTACCTGCCCGGCACGCTCTACATCCTGATCGGCGTCGTGCTCGGCGGCGCGGTGCAGGACTTCACGATCCTGGTCGGCTCGCTGCGGCGGAACGGCAAGAGCCTCGGCCAGATGGTGCGCGAAGAGATCGGCCCGGTCGGCGGCGTCGCGGCGCTCGTCGGCGTGCTCGCGATCATGATCATCCTGATCGGCGTGCTCGGCCTCGTGGTCGTGAACGCGATGTTCGGCAGCCCGTGGGGCACCTCCACGGTCGCGGCCACGATCCCGATCGCGCTCTTCATGGGCGTGTACATGGTCCGGATCCGGCCCGGGGCGCGTGCTCGAGGCGAGCCTGATCGGCGTCGTGCTCGTGCTGCGGCGCGGTGGTCGGCGGACGCTGGGTCGACGAGCACGAAGCGCTGCGCGTCTACTTCGACCTCGACAAGCCGGCGCTCGCGCTCGCGATCATCGTCTACGGCTTCGTCGCGAGCGTGCTCCCGGTCTGGCTGCTGCTCGCCCCCGCGACTACCTGTCGGCCTTCGTGAAGATCGGAACGGTCGTGCTTGCTCGCCGTCGGTCTGCTCTGGGTGCGCCCGGACGTGCACCTGCCGGCGCTGACGCGGTTCATCGACGGCACCGGCCCCGTCTTCGCGGGCAAGGTCTTCCCGTTCTGCTTCATCACGATCGCCTGCGGCGCGATCTCCGGCTTCCACGCGCTGATCTCGAGCGGCACCACGCCGAAGCTGCTCGACCGCGAGAGCGACGCGCGCTTCATCGGTTACGGCGCGATGCTGATGGAGAGCTTCGTCGCGATCATGGCGCTGCTCTCGGCCGGCGGTGATGCAGCCGGGCGTGTACTTCGCGATCAACTCGCCGCCGTCCCTGATCGGCACCGACGTCGTGCACGCGGCCGAGGTGATCCGCGGCTGGGGCTTCGCGCTCGACCCGGTCGCGTTCGAGGCGCTCACGCGAAGCGTCGGCGAGACCACGCTGCTCTCGCGGACGGGCGGCGCGCCGAGCCTCGCGGTCGGCATGGCGGAGATCTTCTCTCGCGCGCTCGGCGGCGACGCGATGAAGGCCCTCTGGTACCACTTCGCGATCATGTTCGAGGCGCTCTTCATCCTGACGACTCTCGACGCCGGAACGCGCGTCGGCCGCTTCATGATCCAGGACATGCTCGGCAATCTCTGGGCGCCGCTCGGGCGCACCTCGTCGCTTCCGGCCAACCTGCTCGCGTCGGGCCTGATCGTCGCGGGCTGGGGCTATTTCCTGTACCAGGGCGTGATCGATCCGCTCGGCGGGATCAACTCGCTCTGGCCGCTCTTCGGCATCGCGAACCAGCTTCTCGCGGCGACGGCGCTCGCGCTGGCGACGACGATCCTGGTGAAATCGGCGCGGCCGCGCTTCGCGTTCGCGACCGCGCTGCCGCTGACCTGGCTGCTCTCGGTGACGATGACGGCAGGCTGGCAGAAGATCGTCGACCCCGACCGCCGGCTCGGCTTTCTCGCGCAGGCCGATCACCTCGCGAGCCAGCTCGCGCAAGGTCGGGTCGCGCCCGAGAAGGTCCTCGAGACCCAGACGCTGATCTTCAACTCCCACCTGAACGCGACGATCACCGCCCTGTTCATGGCGCTCGTCGCCATCGTCGTGATCGACGCCGCGCGGGTCTGGTGGAAGACGCTGCGAGGTGGAACATGAGCCGCGTGCGGCGAGCGTTCGCGGCGCTTCGCGCGTTCATGCGCGGCTTCATCGGCGCGACGCAGCTCGGTGCCGATCCGCGGCGCGCGCTCTGCGAGCACGGAGAGAAGCGCGGACGCTGCTGCTAGCGCTTCTCGCGCTGCCAGCGTTCGTACAGATCGGCGACCAGACCGTCGATCGGCGCGCGGTGGGTCTCGACGTCGAGGATCTGCGTCTGTGCGGCGGCCTGTTCGAGCAGGAACGACAGACGCACGCGGCTCGCGTCGTAGAGATACTCGTGCCGGCCGTTCTCTCCACCCGTTCGCTCGGCGCCCTCGAGCACGGGCAGCGCTCCGCTCGGCGTCTCGATCAGGAGCACGCGGCGGTCGCTCGCCTGCCGGCGCAGGCTCGCGAAATCCCCGTCGAAGGCGATGTTTCCCCGATGCAGCATGACGATCCGTCCGGCGAGCTGTTCGAGCTCGTCCATGTCGTGACTCGTGACGAAGACCGTGAGCTCGCGCTCGCGGTTCAGCTCGCGCACGAAGCGCAGGATGTTCCGGCGAGCGAGCACGTCGAGCCCGAGCGTCGGCTCGTCGAGGAAGAGCACCTCGGGCTCGTGGAGGAGCGCCATCGCGAGGTCCGCGCGCATACGCTGTCCGAGCGAGAGCTCGCGCGCGAGCGTGTTCATGAACTCGTCGAGTCCGAGAAGCTCGCGCACGAGACCGAGCATGCGTTCGTAGCGCTCGCGCGAGATGTTCCAGACGACCCGCTTCCAATCGAAGCTCGCGGCCACCGGGTGATCCCACCAGAGCTCCGTGCGCTGGCCGAAGACGACGCCGATCCGTCCGACGTAGCGGACGCGCTCGCGGACCGGATCCATGCCGAGAACGCGCACTCGCCCCGAGTCCGGAGCGAGCAGGCTCGCGAGCAGTTTGATCGTCGTGCTCTTTCCCGCGCCGTTCGGCCCCGCGTACGCGACGATCTCGCCGCGGCGCACCGACAGGTCGATCCCGCGCAGGGCCTCGACCTCGACCACCGTCGGTCGCACCAGATTGCGCAGGACGTCCGCGACCCGGGCCGAGCGTTGTCGCTGCCGGTAGACCTTCCAGACGCCTTCGAGACTAACGACGGAATCCATGAGCCAGATAACGGGACGAGCCCGTGCGTGCGTAGCGTCCGAGTCCCGCGCGAAATACCGTGATCGCGAGCGCGCCGAGAACGAGCGCGGCGAGCGGCGTGAGCAGCCACGCCGCGCGCGACGGCTCGAGCCCGAGCAGGACGCGGCTCGGGAGCCACGCGAGGAATCCCGCCGGGACCACGGTCAGAAGGCCCGCCGTGAGCGCGAAGCCGACGCCGTCGAGCGGGAAGGGCTTCAGCTGCTCGAGAAGCTGCATCGTGGAGGAGTTCACCTCTTCGGCGCCGCGCGGCGCGACGAACGCGAGGCTCGCCCACAGGTAGGCGAACGCGAGCATGATTCCGGCCGCGGACACGACGTGCAACGCGAAGAGCGCGAGCCAGACCGCGTCGACGGGGAGCGCGAGCGCGCGCACGGCCCAGACCATCACCGCCGTGCCCGCGATCAGCTGTCCCGATCCCGAAGCCGGACAGAAGCCGTCGCTCGCGATCGTCATCCAGAGCGGCTGCGGCATCAAGAGCATGTGGTCGAGCTGACCGCGCCCGATCCTGCGGCTGGGAAAGGCGACGTTCAGACCGAAGCCGAGCTCGAGACTTCCCCGCACGAGCAGCGCCATGCCGAGCATGAATACGACCTGCTCCTTGCTCCAGACGCCGATCCCGTCGAAGCGCTCGGCGAGCAGGAAGCTCCACGTCACGTAGCTCAGTCCGACCAGCAGATCGCCGACGTACCAGGCCGTGCTGGTGCCGAGACCGCGCGCGACCCAGAGCAGATCCATCCGCGCGTACAGCGCCCAGAGCCGCAGCATCCGGCGCGCGCGTGCGGAAGTCCGATCATCCCCCATAGCCGACCAGCTTCTCGCGATTCGAGTTCCACAACCGCGAGGCGAACAGCCCGAGCGCGAGCGCCCAGCCGATCTGCAACGCGATCAGCTTCGGCGCACTACCGATTCCGGTGTAGATCGCGAGCGGCGCCCAGGCCACCGAGGCGAACGGCAGCCATTCGAAAACCGCGCCGAGGTTCCAGGGAAGGAGGACCAGCGGGAAGACCGCGCCCGAGAACACGACCACCACCGCGTTGCGAACCCACTGCACGAGCCAGACGGGCTGGTTCGACGCCATGGTCACGGCGGTGGCGATGAAGTCGATCGCGAGCCCGACGCAGATCGCGAGCCCGAGGCTCGAAGCGAAGAGGACGAGCGCGAGCGCGCTCGCGGGCCGGACGTCGATGTCGAAGTACGAAGCGGCGAAGAGCAGCGGGATCGAGAAGAGCGCGAAGTTCAGAAGCCAGCCCCCGAGCATCTCGGCGGCGAACTGGGACACGAGCGGCATCGGACGCAGGAAGTGCTTCACGATCGAGCCCTGCCAGAGCGCCTCGCTGATCGTGGTTCGCAGGTTCAGCTGCTCCGCGAAGACCTCGGCGAGGAGCACGTAGCCGAGCACGGCGTCGAGCGCGATCGGCGACGCTTCCGGACGCGCGCCGAAGACGATCTTCCACAGCGCGATCAGCACCGCCACGCGGAGCGCACGAAGCAGGTAGTCGAACAGGAACAGGGGACTGTCCGCCTGCGCGCCCGGGCCCGCGAGCCATGCCGTCGCTCGCCACTGTCGGAGCGTCTGCATCGCCGTTCCTACCGTGGCTTCGCTACGACGGCGTCCGGACGTCGGCCCCGCGCACCTCGGCCCATGCCCAGTCGAGCCAGGGCAGCAGGTCCTCGACGTCGTCGCGCTCGATCGTCGCACCGCACCAGATCCGCAGCCCCGGCGGCGCATCGCGGTAGCTCGCGATGTCGAGCGCCACGCCCTCCTTCTCGAGCAGCGCGACGAGCTTCTTCACCACGTCCGCGCGCGCGGCCTCGGACTGCGCCTCGAACCAGGGATCGACGATCTTCAGGCAGACGGAGGTGCAGGAGCGGGTCGTGCGATCGCGCGCGAGGAAGTCGATCCAGCGGGTGCGCGAGACCCAGGCCGCCACCACGGCGAGGTTGCCCTCGCTGCGAACGACCAGCGCGTCGAGCCCGCCGACCTGCTCGGCCCAGGCGAGGCCGTCGAGCGCGTCCTCGACGCAGAGCATGGAGGGTGTGTTGATGGTCGCGCCGGCGAAGAGCTCTTCGTCGAGCTTCCCGTTCTTCGTCAGCCGGAAGATCTTCGGGAGCGGCCGTGGCGGGGTGTAGCTCTCGAGGCGCGCGACCGCGCGCGGCGAGAGCGCAAGCATGCCGTGCGCGGCTTCGCCGCCGAGCACCTTCTGCCAGCTCCAGGTCACGACGTCGAGCTTTTCCCAGGGGAGCTTCATCGCGAACACGGCCGAGGTCGCGTCGCAGAGCACGAGCCCCGGGTGCGTCGCCGGGATCCAGCCATCGTCGGGCACGCGCACACCGGAGGTCGTGCCGTTCCAGGTGAAGACCACGTCGCGCTCGAAGTCGACCTGCGACAGGTCCGGAAGCTCGCCGTACGGCGCCGAGTGCACGCGCGCGTCGAGTCCGAGCTGCTTCGTGGCGTCCGTCACCCACTCCTGGCCGAAGCTCTCCCACGCCAGAACCTCGACGGGGCGCGGGCCGAGAAGTGACCACATCGCCATCTCGACCGCGCCCGTGTCGGACGCCGGGACGATCGCCAGCCGGTAGTCCGCGGGCATGCCGAGCAGGCGGTGACTGCGGTCGATCACGGCCTTGAGCCGCTCCTTCGGCAGCTTCGCGCGGTGCGAGCGCCCGAGCATCGCGCCCTTCAGCGCGTCGAGACTCCAGCCGGGGCGCTTCACGCACGGACCGGAAGAGAACTCGGGACGATTCGGGCGATCGCTCGGCTTCGTTTGGGGCATCGTGGCCGCAGGCTACTGATTCGACCGGGGGCGCGCATCTGTGCTACTAGACGGCCGCCCGCAACCGGGAAGAGGGAGCCCGTCCGATGCACAAGTTCGTCCCGCGCTTCGTTTGGATCTGCGTTGGAGTGATGGTCACCGCGCTGCTCGGCTTCGCCGACTCGGCGCTCGCGAGCGAGGCCTCGCTGAAACTGCCGAGCTTCACCGAGCCCGCGTTCTTCGGCGGATCGACGAGCGGTGCGAGCATTCTCACCTGGGGCTTGCTCGTGTGCGCGCTCGGAATGGGCTTCGGGCTCTTCCAGTACATGCAGCTCAAGAACATGGCCGTGCATCGATCGATGCTCGAGATCTCCGAGCTCATCTACGCGACCTGCAAGACGTATCTCGTCACGCAGGGCAAGTTCATCGCGATCCTCTGGCTCTTCATCGGCGCGGTCATGGTCCTCTACTTCGGGTTCCTGATCCAAGACGAGGAGATCGACGGCATTTCGCGTCGCGATCATCCTGGTCTTCAGCCTGGTCGGCATCGCCGGCAGCTACGGCGTCGCCTGGTTCGGCATCCGCGTGAACACGTTCGCGAACTCGCGCACGGCCTTCGCGAGCTTGCGCGGCAAGCCCTTCCCCACCTACGCGATCCCGCTCCAGGCCGGCATGAGCATCGGCATGCTGCTGATCTCGGTCGAGCTGCTGATCATGCTCGCATCCTGCTCTTCGTTCCCGGCGAGCTTCGCGGGCCCCTGCTTCATCGGCTTCGCGATCGGCGAGTCGCTCGGCGCGGCGGCGCTGCGCATCGCCGGCGGCATCTTCACCAAGATCGCCGACATCGGCTCGGACCTGATGAAGATCGTCTTCAAGATCAAGGAAGACGACGCGCGCAACCCCGGCGTGATCGCCGACTGCACGGGCGACAACGCCGGCGACTCGGTCGGCCCCACGGCCGACGGCTTCGAGACCTACGGCGTGACCGGCGTCGCGCTGATCACCTTCATCCTGCTCGCCGTCGCACGAGCGCGACGGTGCAGGTCCAGCTCCTGGTCTGGATCTTCGTGATGCGCATCATGATGGTGATCGCGAGCCTGGCCTCCTACCTGATCAACGACGCGATCGCACGCGCGCGGTACGCGACGTCCGACAAGATGAACTTCGAGCAGCCGCTCACGTCCCTGGTCTGGCTCACCTCGATCGTGTCGGTCGTGCTCACCTACGTCGTCTCGCTACCTGCTGATCGCGGACCTCGGCGACGGGACGCTGTGGTGGAAGCTCTCGACGATCATCACCTGCGGCACGCTCGCGGGCGCGATCATCCCCGAGGTCGTGAAGGTCTTCACGTCGGCGAACTCCGCGCCACGTGCGCGAGGTCGTGACGGCCTCCCGCGAGGGCGGCGCGTCGCTGAACATCCTCTCCGGCCTCGTCGCCGGCAACTTCAGCGCGTACTGGATGGGCATGGTCATCGTCGCGCTGATGGGCGTCGCGTACGGCGTCTCGACGATGGGCCTGCAGGCGCTCTTCCGATCGCGGGTCGCTGGTCGATGCCTCGCCGGTCTTCGCGTTCGGCCTGGTCGCGTTCGGGTTCCTCGGCATGGGCCCGGTGACGATCGCGGTCGACTGCTACGGCCCGGTCACCGACAACGCGCAGTCGGTCTACGAGCTCTCGCTGATCGAGACGATCCCGAACGTGAAGGCCGAGGTCGAAGCGCGACTTCGGCTTCGAGCCGAACTTCGAGCGCGCCAAGGAGTTCCTCGAGGAGAACGACGGCGCCGGCAACACGTTCAAGGCCACGGCCAAGCCCGTGCTCATCGGCACCGCGGTCGTCGGCTGCGACGACGATGATCTTCTCGATCATCGTTCCTGCTCACCGACGGCACTGACGAGCCGAGCTCGAGAAGCTCTCGCTGATCCACGCGCCGTTCCTGCTCGGGCTCATCACCGGCGGCGCGATGATCTACTGGTTCACGGGCGCCTCGATGCAGGCGGTGTCCACGGGCGCCTACCGCGCGGTCGAGTTCATCAAGCAGAACATCAAGCTCGAGGGGGTCGAGAAGGCGTCGGTCGAGGACAGCAAGAAGGTCGTCGAGATCTGCACGATCTACGCGCAGACGCGGCATGTTCAACATCTTCCTGGCGATCTTCTTCGCCACGCTGGCCTTCGCGTGCGTCGAGCCGTTCTTCTTCATCGGCTACCTGATCTCGATCGCGATCTTCGGTCTGTACCAGGCGATCTTCATGGCCAACGCCGGCGGCGCCTGGGACAACGCCAAGAAGATCGTCGAGACCGAGCTGAAGGCGAAGGGCACGCCGCTGCACGACGCCAGCGTCGTGGGCGACACCGTCGGCGATCCGTTCAAGGACACCTCGTCGGTGGCGCTGAACCCGGTGATCAAGTTCACCACGCTCTTCGGGCTGCTCGCCGTCGAGCTCGCGGTCGAGCTCGGTCACACGAACCCGACGCTCACGCTCGTGCTCGCGGTGGGGTTCTTCGCGGTCTCGGCCTACTTCGTCTACCGATCCTTCTACAACATGCGAATCGAGGGCGCGTCGGCCTGAGGCTCGCGTCGGCAAGCCAGCGAAGCAGTGCATGCTATGGTGAGAGGTCTCCGAGACTCGAGAGCTCGCCCGGATGACGGGCCGGGTTTCGAGGGCGGATCAGAACCCCAGGGAGTTCTCAGCGAGAGACGGCCACTGAAGGAGACAGGTCACCCGAGTGATGGGTCCTCGTCGAACTCCCATATCTCTACCAGGCGCAATTCTCTGCGCGTGGCTGGCCCAACATGACTTCGCCCTGGCCCAGAGTGCCAACACCCCGCAGATCCTGTACGGCACCCCAACGGAATCGATGCTGGAAGGCACCCGCTACTACGCGCCGGCCTTCAATTCGGATCTCAGTTACGCCAATGCATTCGAGGAGCGCGCCGTCCTGGCTCCTACGGCTTTCTCTCTGACTGATCTCTTCTGCGCGTATCAGGGCGACTGGACCAACGACTTCGGGGAACCCGGGGCCTCGGCATCATTCACGGTGATGAAGAACGGCTCCGAAACTTCTCTTTCGGCATCGATCACCGGAACGACGGAAGCCGATCGAAACTGCACGCCCTTCCCGAGCTCGGCCTCGGTTTCGTTTCAAGAAGGTGACCTGATCGCTCTGCGTGTGGTGTCGAGCAATGCATCCACCGCTCCTCCAGGACTCTTCAAGTGGAGCATGAAATTGATCCCTGAGACCGCGGGAGAGCGGGTGCTCATGACCACTTACGAACAACGGGACTCCGCGACGAAGTATGCGTCGTTGGCCTCGGAATCGAGTTATGTTCTCTTCACCAGCACCGAGCTCGGGGCCAGGGTGCTCTTCCCGATGCCAGGAACGTTCACCCGGGCGGTCTGTCAGAGCTCGGTTGGCTTCTCAGGTGCCGACGTCAGAGATCTCGACTTGCTGTTCAACGGATCCGTTCTTCCCGGCAATCCGTTGCGGTGCACCTTGAACGCCACGAACGCGACGGACGCAAATGCCGTGACGGGAACTCTCCCTGTAGACATCGGTGACGGAGTGACGCTGCGGGATTCGGTGGGTGGCGGAGCACCAGGGGGCGGCTATCTGAGAGTCTCGTTCGTGTTCAGGCCCACCGATCCCTCACTCTGGCCGATCTTCGGCTCGACTGACACCTCGGTGACAGAGCTGCGATACATGGGTCCCGGGTATCAACTGGTCAATGTCGCGCCTTACAACGCCACGACTTTTCAACATCATCCGGGCGTGCGTTTTCGCGCTCTGCATGTCGCCTTTCAGAATGCGCCGGGAGCTGGCGGGCATTGGACTCCGGGGCTGCGTTACCACGAAACGACGGGGACGGATGTTTTCGAGGTTGCGTCATGCGAGATCGCTGGATCGAATACGGCGTGCTCGCTCACCGGCGATTTCAACAGTGAAGTGGATCGGTGGTACGACGTTCGACTGGTGCCGCAGGATTCGCCGGCGGCGACCGGCGCAATCCGTTGGGGAATCGCGGCCTCCGCAGACGGCGGAGATCCATTTCCGAGCGCCGTTCCGCTCGTGCCGTACTGAGCGATCTCTCGCGGCGGTCGAAGAAGTGACCTGCGCCTCCTGCGGCGTGCGGCGTCGGGCCCTTCGCGGTGCCCGTCGCATCGGGATCGGGAACTTCGCCCGCTTCCTCGGAACACCTCATGCCCGCTAGAATCGCGGCGTGCCGGAGACACTCGACGCGCGTCTGATCGCCGAGATCACGATTCGCACGCTCGGCGTCTGTCTCGCCGCGCTCGCGCTCGCGCTCGCGATCGGCGTGCCGATCGGTGTCTGGCTCGGCGCGAGGCGCTTTCCCGGACGCTCGGCGATCGTCGCGCTGGTCAACTCCGGGATGGGCGCGCCGCCCGTCGTGGTGGGTCTGATCGTCGCGCTCCTGCTCTGGCGAAGCGGTCCACTCGGGGCGTTCGGGCTGATGTATTCGCGGCCAGCGATGATCCTCGCGCAGCTCTTGATCGCGCTGCCGCTCGTGGTCGGAATCACGCTCGCCTCCGTCGGCGCGCTCGACGAGGACTGGGCGCTCCAGGTCCGAGCGCTCGGCGTGCCGAGGCGCTATCGCGCCTGGCTGCTCTTGCGCGAGATCCGGATGGGGCTCGTCGCCGCCGTGATCGTCGCGCTCGGCGGGATCCTCTCCGAAGTCGGCGCGGTGATGATGGTCGGCGGAAACCTCGACGGCGAGACACGCGTTCTCACCACCGCGATCCTGATGTACACGCAGATGGGTCGCTTCGAGACGGCACTCGCGCTCGCGGGCGTGCTTCTCGGGCTGATGCTCACGCTTGCGGGGTTGCTGACCTGGATCCAGCAGGGAGAGCGGCGATGAGCGGCCGGGCCATCGTGCGGGCGCGCGACCTGATCGTCCTGCGGTCGTCGCGCACGTCCCGCTTCGAGCTTCGGGTTCCGGCGCTCGAGCTTCGCGCGGGCGAGGTGCTCTGCGTGCTCGGTCCCAATGGCTCGGGCAAGAGCACGCTGCTGCGGGCGCTCGCGGGCCTCGAGCGACCGGCCTCGGGCGTGCTCGAGTCCGGGCCCGAGTGCGTGACGATGGTCTTTCAGCGCCCGGCGGCGTTCGCGGGAACGGTCCGACACAACCTGCGCGCGGCGCTCTACGGTTCGGGCCTTGCTCGCGCCGAGCGCGAGGTGCGGATCGAGCGGGCGCTGGCCCGCTTCGGCATCGCGTCGCTCGCCACCCGACGCGCGGCCGCGCTCTCCGGTGGTGAGCTCCGGCGACTGGCGCTCGCCCGTGCCTTCGCGCTCGAGCCGCGCGCGCTCCTCCTCGACGAGCCGTTCGATGATCTCGACGCCACCGCCCAGGAAGCGCTCTCGTTCGACCTGCGCCGCGCGGTGACCGAGACGGGCGTCGGCGTCGCCCTCGTCACCCACGACCTGCGCCGCGCCGTGATGATCTCGGATCGCCTCGCCATCCTGCACGGCGGCGCCCTCCGGCAGATCGACTCGACGTCGGAGGTGCTCGCGCGGCCGGCGACCGAGGCGGTCGCGCGGCTCGTCGGCATGACGAATCTCGTGCCCGGAGTCGTCTCGAGCGACGGTTGCAGCGTCGTCGTCGACGCCGAGCACCGGCTCTCGGCGGCCCCTGCCCTTCCCGCGGGAACGCGGGTCTTCGCCGGACTGCGACCCGAGCGGCTGAAGCTCGACGTCGGCCGCGGCGAGACCGAGCCGATCGGCAAGGGCAAAGTGCTGCGCGTGGTCTCCGACGGACTTCTGTGTACGGTCTCGATCGAGTGGGCCGGCCACGAACTGCGCACGCACCTCGTCGCCGGGCGCGGCCTCGCGAAGACGCTCGCGCCCGGAGACACCGTCCTCCTGTCGGCGCAGGCGAGCGACGTGCACGTGATCGCGCGCGATTGACTACTTGTACTTGACGGAGCACCCGTAGGGTTTGGTCGTCGTCGGATCGGGATCGCCACCCGCGAGAAGCGCGCGCACCGCGCCCTCGACGTAGTTCGCTGGCGCCGCGACCTTGCCGTACGGATCGTCGTCGATCGCGCCGCTGTAGCGGAGCACGCCTGCGGCGTCGATCACGAACAGGTGCGGAGTGGTGCGCGCGCCGTAGGCGTGCCCGAGCGTCCCCTCGGGATCCTGAAGCGTCGCGTAGCCGAACCCCTGCTCGGCCTTCCACGCCCTCGAGTCCTCGGGGGTGTTCGAATGCGTCGAGTTCACCGCAAGCCAGACGACGTTCGACGCGCCGAGCGTCGCCGCGAGCTTCTCCATCGTGTCGGCCGAGTAGTGGCGTCCCACGTAGGGGCAGTCCGGGTTGGTCCACTCGAGCACCACGGCCTGACCTCGGTATTTCGCGAGCTCGTGCGCGGCCCCCGTCTCGTCGAGAATCGTGAAGTCGGGGGCGGGCTTGCCCACCTCGACCGGCGCAGGAGAAGCGGCGAGGACGAGTGCGAGAACGGCGACACCAAAATGGATCATGACGTTTCCTCCGGGGTCGGCGCGGCTCGAGCCAGCGCGTCGAGAAAGAGATCGACGGTGAGAATCTCGGGAAGCACGATCGGCCGCTCCGGAGCGGCGGGCGAATAGACCAGGTAGAGCGGAACGCCCGCCTTTCCGAAGCGCGCGAGCTCGCTGCGGATGGCCTCGTCGCGCCGGGTCCAGTCGCCGACGAAGGTCTCGAAGCCGAGCCGCTCGAGCGTTTCGCGGACGCGCTCGTCCCCGAAGACGACGTGCTCGTTCACCTTGCAGGTCAGGCACCAGTCGGCGGTGAAGTACACGAAGACCGGCCGGCCGGCCGAGAGCGCGTCGCGAATCCCGTCCCTCGTGAACGCGCGACCGTCCACGGATTCCGGACCGGACGTCGATTCCGAGACGGGTCGCGCTTCGGCGATCGGAAGCGCCGCGAGGCCGAGGACGGCCAGGAGCGCGAGCGCGACGGAGGCGACGCGGGCAGCGCCCGGAATCTCCGCCCGCTGCAGCGATCCGAAGAGCCAGACCCCGGCAGCGACGACGAGCAGGTAGACGAGCAGCGCCGACTGCGCGCCGACTCCCGCCGAACGGCCCATGATCCAGAGCAGCCAGACGACCGTGCCGAGCAGCGCGAAGCCGAGGCCCGCGCGCAGGTGAAGCATCCACGAGCCGCTCCGCGGGATGAAGCGCGCCCAGGCCGGCACGAGCGTGACGAGTACGAACGGCAGCGCGAGCCCGACCCCGATCGCGAGGAAGATCGAGACGATCACCGGCCACGGGCTCGCGAACGCGAAGCCCACGGCCGTGCCGAGAAACGGCGCCGAGCACGGCGTCGCCACCACGACCGCGAGCAGGCCTTCGAAGAAGCTGCGGCGCGCGCCGACCGCGCTCGCGCCGGCGCTCGCGAGCCTCGTCGTGTCGAATCCGATCTCGAAGACGCCGAAGAGATTCAGCGCGAAGACGACGAGCACCGCGGACACCGCCGCGACGAAGAGCGGCTCCTGGAACTGGAAGCCCCAGCCGACGGAGGTGCCAGCCGCGCGAAGGCTCGCGACGACGAGCGCGAGCGCGAGCATCGTGACGAGCACGCCCGCGAGGTAGGCGACACCGTATTGGATCACCGCGCCGCGGTGCTTGTGCGCGAGCTCGGCGATGCCGAAGACCTTGATCGCGAGCACGGGCAGGACGCACGGCATCAGGTTCAGGATCAGGCCGCCGGCGAGCGCGAGAAGCAGCGCGCGCCAGAGCGGAACCGCGAGCGCAGGATTCGCGAGCTCGGCCGGCTCGAGCCAGGGGCTCTCGAGCGCGATCACGCTCGCACCCTCGGCTTCGCGCGGCAACGGCAGATCGACCTCGAGGTAGGCCGGGCGATCGTCGCGCTCGAGCGCCAGCACGCCGCGAAGCCGATCGCTCGCGGAAGGCGACGCATCCGAGGCGGCGCGGCCCGAGAGCGTGAGCAGAAAGCCACCTGCGAGAAATTCCGGTCTGCGGCCGCCCGTGGTCGCGAGCTCGATCCCGTCGATGCGGTCGGGAACGAAGGCGTTCTTCGCGTCGCGCGTTCCCGGCATCAGCTTCGGGCAGTCGCTCGGATCGGCGCCCGGCTCGGAGCAGCCTCGCACCGCGAGCGCTGCGCGAAACTCGTCGCCGGGACGGATCGCGGAGAGCGAGTAGACGGCCTCGAGTTCGATCCCGAGCTTTGCCGGGTCGCGGGGGACACGCGAAGCCCACTCCTCGAAGAACGCGTGCGTCGCGGGATCGGGGAGCGTCGGCACGGAATCGACGCGAATCGTGCGGCGGAGCTTCACTTCACCCGGGATGCACTGCACCTCGCAGACCAGGAACTCGGCATCGACCGCGACTTCGACCTCTCCGCTCGCGTCTGGCGCGAAGGCAGCCTCGGAGATCAGCATGACCTCGTGCGCGTAGCCGTAGGTCGTGATGAAGCCGTCGGCTTCGCTGAAGACCTCGGGAAACGGCCACCCGATCGGGCCGACGTCGGCGCCGTCGATCGTCCAGGTCAGCTTCGTCGGCAGCCCCGACTGACCGGAGTTTCGCCAGTAGACGTGCCAACCGCGGTCGAGGGTGAAGTGGACACCGAGGCGAAGCGCTTCCCCCGGCGCGACCGTGTCGCTCTCCGCGTAGAGCCGGACTTCGACGCGAGCCTCATCGCCGTCCGAAGCACCGGTCCCGACGGCGGAATCGGGCACGGCCGGGATGGCCGCGGCCGTGGGGGCGAGGAGCGAGAACAGCAGGATCGCGAGGGTGGAGCGCATCGGTGCCGAGAATCTACCGTAGCGGGGTCGCACCGGCCCAAGCTTGACAGGCCCGGACCGGAGTCGATCGTCTCGCGTACAGGCGTCGGTCTCTCGATCGCCGTGCGGAGGATTCAGATGAAGCGCGTCGCCCTGTTCGTGATCACCAACCTCGCGGTCCTCGCCGTACTCGCGATCGTCGCGCGAGTGCTCGGCGTCGATCGTGCCGCGCCCGGTCAGTACGGCGCGCTGCTCGCGTTCGCGGCGGTCTTCGGCATGGGCGGCTCGTTGATCTCGCTCGCCATCTCGAAGTGGAGCGCGAAGCGAATGATGGGCGTGAAGCTGATCACGGAGCCGCGCGGCGACGCGGAGCAATGGCTCGTGAACGCCGTCTCGCGTCACGCGCAGTCGGCCGGGATCGGCATGCCCGAAGTCGGAGTCTTCGAGTCGCCGCAGCCCAACGCCTTCGCGACCGGAGCGCGGCGCGACTCGGCGCTCGTCGCGGTCTCGACGGGGCTCCTGCGCTCGATGAACCGCGAGCAGGTGGACGCGGTTCTCGCGCACGAGATCTCGCACGTCGCGAACGGCGACATGGTCACGCTCACGCTGATCCAGGGCGTGCTGAACACGTTCGTGATCTTCCTGTCGCGGGTGGTGGGAAGCATCATCGACAAGGCCGTATTCCGCTCGGAGCGCGGTCACGGTCCCGGGTACTTCCTGACGGTGATCGCGCTGCAGATCCTGTTCGGGATGCTCGCGAGCGTGATCGTGTTCTGGTTCTCACGGCAGCGCGAGTTCCGCGCCGACGCTGGCGGGGCCGGGCTCGCGGGCCGGCCGAACATGATCTCCGCGCTCGAGCGCCTGAAGGCCGGCGCCGGCGGAGAGCCGCTTCCCGATCAGCTCGGCGCGTTCGGAATCTCCGGCGGAAAGAAGGGGATCTCGCGCCTGTTCATGACCCATCCGCCGCTCGACGAGCGGATCAGTCGCCTGCGGGAGACTTCGGCCTGACGCGCTTCCCGCCCGATCGAGCGGCTCGGCGGTAGCCGGGCCGCGAGACCCGCTCGGCCGCGTCGATCGCCTCCTGCCGGCGCGCTTCGATCGCCTCGCGCGGCGCGCGTGACGGGATCAGACACTCCGGTCCGTCGCCGATCAGGTCCGCGCGACCGGCCGTTTCGAGCGCCCGGTGCACGGTGAAGTAGTTCTCGGGCGCGAAGAACTGCAGCAACGCGCGCTGCACCTTCCGATCGTGGAGCTTGCGCGCGGTCTCGACGGGCTTCATCGAGAACGGGTTGAGCCCCGTCCAGTACATGCAGGTCGCGAGGTCCATCGGCGCGGGGATGAAGTCCTGCACCTGGCGCGGACGGTAGCCACGCGCCTTCAGGAAGATGGCGAGCTCGATCATGTCCTCCACCGTCGAGCCCGGATGACTCGCGATGAAGTACGGCACCAGGAACTGCTCCTTGCCCGCGCGCCGGGACGCGGCCTCGAAGCGGTCCGCGAACTCGTCGAAGGATCTCCGGGCCGGCTTCTTCATCAGCGCGAGCACGCGATCCGAGACGTGCTCCGGGGCGACCTTCAGGTGTCCGCCGACGTGGTGCGCGGCGAGCTCCTCGAGGTATTCGGGATCCTCGCGCGCGAGATCCATGCGGATGCCCGACGCGATGTGAACCTTGACGACGCCGGGAACCGCGCGCGCTTCCCGCATCAGGGCCTTGGTCGGCTCGTGACTGGTTCCGAGCAGCTTGCACACCGTCGGGTGTATGCAGGACAGGCGCCGGCAGACGGCTTCCGCCTCGGGCTTCGTGCAGCGCATCCGGTACATGTTCGCCGTCGGGCCGCCGAGGTCGCTGACGTGTCCCGAGAAGCCGGGCGTCGAGGCGAGGGTGCGCACCTCGTCGAGGATCGACTCGGGGCTCCGGCTCTGGATCGCGCGGCCCTGGTGCATCGTGATCGAGCAGAACGAGCAGCCGCCGAAGCAGCCGCGCATGATCTGCACGGAATCCCGGATCGTCTGCCAGGCGGGGATCTCCTCGCTGTAGCGTGGGTGAGGCCTTCGCGTGTACGGCAGATCGTAGAGCGCATCCATCTGCGCCTCGGAGAGCGCGAGGGTCGGCGGATTCACGACCAGCATGCGATCGCCGTGCATCTGCAGCAGCCGACGCGCATTCAGCGGGTTCGTCTCGCGGTGCATGTCGTGGGTCATCACCGCGAACGCGGACTTGTCGACGGCGACGGTCTCGAAGCTCGGGAGCGTCACGTCCTCGTTCGGACAGTTCGCGTCGTCGAAGCGATGCGGCGGCACGGGCTCCGACTTCCCCAGCAGGTAGGCCACGCCGCGCAGGTCTCGAAGCCCCTCGGTCCCGAGCCCCGCGTCGAGTCGCCGCGCGATCTCGAGGATCGCGGTCTCGCCCATCCCGTACACGAGCAGGTGCGCCTTCGAGCTGACCAGGCTGCTCGGCCAGACCTTGTCCGACCAGTAGTCGTAATGCGCGATCCGGCGCAGTGACCCCTCGACTCCACCCGCGATCACCGGCACGCCGGGGTACGCCTCGCGGCAGCGCTGCGCGTAGACGGCGAGCGCGCGGTCGGGGCGCAGACCCGTGCGCCCCCCCGGCGAGTAGGCGTCCGCGTTGCGGCGCTTCCGGTTCGCCGTGTAGTGATTGATGAGCGAATCCATGTTGCCCGCGCTCACGCCGTAGAAGAGACGCGGCCGGCCGAGCGCGCGAAATGCATCGACGGATTTCCAGTCGGGCTGCGCGAGGATCGCGACGCGGTAGCCGTTCGCCTCGAGCCAGCGGCCGAGGATCGCGGCCGCGAAGGATGGATGATCGATGTACGCGTCACCGGAGACGAGCACCACGTCGGGCTGATCCCATCCGCGTGCGCGCATCTCCGCGACGGTCGTGGGCAGGAAGGCGTCGGCGGTGGGTGGCTTCGTGGGGCGCATCGGGGCCGGGGAGTATAGCCTTCGCGGCGTGAGCGAAGAGATCCCGCCGTGTCCTCACCGGCCGCCCTGCCCCGGGTGCCCGCATTACGGCGAATCCGGGATCGCGCTCCACGCGGCGACGCGGCTCGCAGCGCTCGCTTCGCGCGCAGGGCTGCCGGAGCCGAGGGCGGTCGGCGGTGCGACGCTCGGATTCCGAAGCCGCGCCCGACTCGCCGTGCGCGGACGCGCGAGCTCGCCGAAGCTCGGGCTCTTCGAGGCCGGGACCCACCGGGTCGCCGACATTCCACGGTGTAGGATCCACGATCCGCGCGTGAACGACGTCGCCGCCGCGCTGCGCCGCGCGATTCGTGAGACCGGTGTCGCGCCCTATGCGGAGCGCTCGCACCGGGGCTCGCTTCGCTACGTGCAGATCGCGATCGAGCGCGCGACGTCGCGCGCGCAGGTCGTCCTGGTCGGGAACGAGACGAGCCCGGAGCCGCTGCGCCGGACCTTCTCCGCGCTCGCCCGAGAGCTCGGCGATCGACTGCAGGGGCTCTGGTGGAACGGAAATCCCGGGCGCACGAATGCGATCTTCGGGCCGTTCTGGGAGCACGTCTCGGGCGAGGAAGCGCTCCGCGAAACGATCGCGGGCGTGGACGTCTTCCATCCGCCGGGCGCGTTCGGTCAGAGCCATTCCGATCTCTTCGAGCGACTCGCTCAGCGCGCGCGCGAGCGGGTACCCGCCGGCGCGCGCGTTCTCGAGCTCTTCGCGGGCACCGGTGCGATCGGGCTCGGCCTGCTCGAAGACGCGCAGAGCGTCGGCATGAACGAGATCTCGGCCCACGGCCTGCGCGGTCTCGAGCTCGGAATCGGGGCGCGGCCGACATCCGAGCGGGCACGCGCGGAAATTCTGCCGGGCGACGCGGCGCGCCACGCCGATCGGCTCGCTTCGACCGACACGTTGATCGTCGATCCGCCGCGGAGCGGCCTCGGAGCCGAGCTCGTCGAGGCGGTTCTCGCGCGGCCGCCCGCACAGCTCGTGTACGTGAGCTGCGGCCTCGACGCGTTCCTGCGCGAAGCCTCGCGCTGGCTCGACGCGGGCGTGCTGGAGCTCCGGACGCTCGAGGCCTACGCGCTCTTCCCGTACACGGAGCACGTCGAGACCCTCGCGGTCTTCGCGCGCCCGTGAGCGGCGCTCCGCCCGTGTCGCGCTTCGCGGACTGGTAGAATCGGCACACGAGTCAGAGGAGACGGGGAATGAAGGTCGATGCGGGATTGTTCAGTGATCTCGAACAGGTGCCGACGCGCATCCGCGAGCTGGAAGCCGCGGGCTACGACGGCGCGATCACCGCGGAGACCTCGCACGACCCGTTCTTTCCGCTCCTGCTCGCCGCGGAGCACAGCACGCGGATCGAGCTGATCACCGCGATCGCGGTCGCGTTCGCGCGCAGCCCGATGAACCTCGCGAACCTCGCACACGATCTGAATTCGTACTCGAAGGGCCGCTTCATCCTCGGGCTCGGGTCGCAGATCCAGCCGCACATCACCAAGCGCTTCAGCATGCCCTGGTCCCATCCCGCCGCGCGCATGCGCGAGCTGATCCTGGCGATGCGCTCGATCTGGGCGTGCTGGTACGAGGGCAAGAAGCTCGAGTTCCGCGGCGAGTTCTACACGCACACGCTGATGACGCCGATGTTCACCCCGGTCGACACGAAGTCCGGCGTCCCGCGCGTCTTCCTCGCGGCCGTCGGACCGCGAATGACCGAGGTCGCGGGGGAAACCGCCGACGGAATGATCGCGCACGCCTTCACCACCGAACGGTACATGCGCGAGGTGACGATTCCCGCGCTCGAACGGGGACTGGCGACGTCGGGCCGAACGCGCGCCGGCTTCCAGGTCGCGTTTCCCGCGTTCGTCGTCACCGGCGCCGACGAGAAATCGTGGATGGAGCAGCGCAGAGCCGTCTGCAAGCAGATCGCGTTCTACGGCTCGACGCCCGCCTACCGCCCCGTGCTCGAGATGCACGGCTGGGGAGGACTCCAGACCGAACTCAACTCGCTCAGCAAGCGGGGGCAGTGGGACAAGATGGGGGAGCTCGTCGGAGACGAGATGCTCGAGGCGTTCGCGATCGTCGGCACGCCCGACGAGATCGTGCCCCGGCTCAAGGCGCGCTACGGCGACGTCGTCGATCGGGTCACGCTCACCTTCGGCTTCGGCGAGAAGACGAGCCCGCGAGAGCTGATCGAGGCTCTGCACGGGTAGGGTCCCGGTTCATGGGCGGCATGTACGAAGCCCGGTGCCCGTGTGGGTACACGTCCGGCACCCTGCTCGAGGGCCGGGGGATGTCGGGACCCGACAGCGCTCGCGTGCTCGCTCGCTGCCGCGGGTGCCGGGAGATCCTCTCGATGCGCGCCTCGAAGTCGACCGGTCGCTGTCCGCGCTGCCGCGGCGACCTCGACCCCGTCGCGGTCCCCTACGGGTCGCTCCTCGATCCAGAGCCGCCCGATGATCCGCCGAGATCGGAGTGCCCGCGTTGCCGCGAAGTCCGCCTCGAGCTGATCCCTGTCGGGGACTGGGACTAGAGACCCGACGGCCGAGCACCGTCGGTCCACTCGCTTGGGACCCGAGAAGACCCGTGTACAATCCCGCGTCGTCGAACGGGGGTGAACACGATGGACGCTTCGCAGTGGCTGGCGCTCGGAGTCTTCGCCGTCGCGATCGCGGCCGTCGTCAGCAACGTCGTCGACACCACGCTCACGGCCCTGCTCGGCGTCACCGCGATGATCTGGCTCGGCGTGATGAGCGAGCAGGAGGCGTTCGGCTACGTCGATTGGAACGTGATGTCGATCCTGGTCAGCATCTGGATGATCGCGGGCTACTTCGGGAAGACGGGCGTGCCGAGCTGGCTCTCGGTGCAGGCACTCCGGCTCTCGGGCGGCCGGCCGGGCCTGTTGGTGATGATCCTGACCTTCCTCGGCGGCATCATCTCGATGTTCGTCGACAACGTGGTGACGATCCTGATGATGACGCCGGTCGCGCTGCCGCTCGCGCGCGCGATGAAGCTGGCCGCCGCGCCGGTGATCCTGATGATCGGCTTCGGCGCGAACTTCATGGGAACCGCGCTGATCATCGGCGACCTGCCACCGCAGATGCTTCACAGCGTGGCGGGCGCGGAGTTCTTCGACTTCATCTGGCAGTTCGGCCGGCCGTCGTCGTTCCCGATCCTCGTCGTCACGTTCGTGATCACGCTCGCGGTCATGTACGCCTACGGTTTCCGCGGCCGCGAGCGCGTGCGGGACCTCTCGTCGCTCGGCATCGATGCCCGGATCCCGAATCCGCTCTTCGCCGCGGTCGTGGTGACGTGGTTCGTCGGCACGGTGGTGGCGATGTCGATGCGGGAGATCCTCGGCGTGAAGCTCGGCTTCATCGCCCTCACCGGCGCGGTGACGCTCGTGCTCGCGCTCACCCTGCTCGGCGAACGCGTGAAGGCGCCGAGCATCGAGGAGATGGTTCAGGAGCTCGACTGGCGCGCGATCTTCTTCTACATCGCGCTCTTCGCGCTCGTCGGCGGGCTCGAGAAGAGCCACGTCCTCGAGCTACTGGCCGAGGGCATCAAGCCGCTCTTCGCGGACAGCTACCTGCTCGGCGCGTCGGCTCTCTACTGGGTGACGATCCCGATCGTCGGCCTGGTCGAGCACGACGCGTACATCCTCACGTTCCTCTACACCATCCGCGACCTCGGGCACGCCGGCATCGAGCCCTGGCCGCTCTACTGGATGCTGCTCTGGTCGGGAACCCTGGGCAGCAACCTCAGCATCGCGGGCGCGCCAGCGCTGTACGTCGCGCTGACCCTCGCCGAGAAGGAAGAAGGACGGAAGATCTCGCTGCGGGAGTTCCTCGCGTGGAGCGTCCCGTTCACCCTGGTCTGCTCGTTCGTCTGTTACGTGCTGGGCATGCTGATCTGGGTGCTACCGTACGCGCACTAGCCGGAGGTCGAGTCGATGTACGAACACATCCTGGTGCCGACCGACGGCTCGCCGCTCTCGCGAGCCGCCGTCCGAGATGCGATCGCACTCGCGCGCGCCCTGGGCGCCCGAGTCACGGGTCTGTTCGCGGCCCCCGCGCCGACGCCGATTCTGTTCCGCAATCGCCTGCCGGCCGGATATTCGACGACCCGCAACAACGAGAAGCTGATCGCCAAGGCGGCGGCCGCGCACCTCGCCGTGATTCAGAAGGCGGCGGCCGCGGCCGGAGTTCCGTGCACCTGCGTCTCGGTGAAGAGTGACTTCCCCGCCGACACGATTCTGGTCGAGGCGAAGCGGCGCAAGTGCGATCTCATCTTCATGGCCTCGCACGGGCGGCGCGGACTGAAGAGCCTGTTGCTCGGCAGCGAAACACAGAAGGTGCTGTCGCAGGCGAAGATCCCCGTGGTGGTGCATCGCTAGCCGCTTTGAATTCCTTCACACCTGCGGGATCTCTGCGGGGCTCGGGCGCCACCGACACCTTCGAGAAGGCCCGCCGGGCAGGGAGATCCTGTTCCTCCTCCTGGTCGCGCACGCCGGGATCGACCTCTCGAAGTGCGAAGGCCGACTCTCGTTCGACCCCGACCCGGGACTCCACCTGCTCTGCAAGCTCGTCTACGTCGCGATCCTGGTCTAGCTGGCGTGAGTTCGGAGCCAGTCGATCATTCGCGACCAACCATCCTTCGCCGGCTCGGGCTGGTAGCTCGACCGGTAATCCGCGTGGAAGGCATGGGGCGCGCCCGGATAGACGACGAACTCCGACGTCGAGCGCGCGGTCGCGAGCGCGGACTTCATCCGCTCGACGGTCTCGAGCGGAATGCCCTGATCTTCGGATCCGTAGAGCCCGAGCACCGGTGCGCGAAGCTCGGACGCGACGTCGAGCGGATGGCGCGGGTGACGCGGGTCGGTGTCGCCCGTCAGGCGCCCGTACCACGCGACGCCGGCTCGGAGCCGCGGATTGTGTGCGGCGTAGAGCCAGACGATCCGGCCCCCCCAGCAGAACCCGGTGACACCGATCCGTTTCGGATCACCTCCGCATTCGTCGACCGCGAACTCGGCGCACGCGTCGAGATCGGAAAGGACCTGCGCGTCCGCAACCTCACCGACGATCGCGAAGAGCGCCTCGCGGGTCTCGCATTCCCCGGGCTTCCCTTCCCGCGCATAGAGCTCGGGCGCGATCGCGACGTAGCCCGCGTGCGCCGCGCGCCGGCAGACGTCCTTCAGGTACTCGTCGACGCCGAAGACCTCCTGCACGACGAGCAGGATCGGCCGGCGTCCCGGACCCTCCGGCATCGCGCGATAGGCCGGAAGCTCGCCATCGCCGACGGGAACCCAGACCTCTCCCGAGACGAGTCCCGTGGATTGCGTGTGCAGCGCGGTGTCGGTCGGCGGCAGCAGTCGCGGATATCCGATCGAGAGCGATCCGATCCGTCGGGTCTTTGCCATGCATCCCTCCGTCGCGAGCGATCGATTATGCTCGATCCCGGAGAGACGAAGTGAGCTCGATCGTTCTGCGCATCGCGACGAGCGCGGATCTACCGGCGCTGCACGAGCTGATCCCCGCCTCGGTTCGCGCACTCAGCCGGGGCTACTACACGCCCGAGCAGACCGAGAGCGCGATCCGCCACGTCTTCGGCGTCGATACGCAGCTGATCACCGACCGGACCTACTTCGTCGCCACCGCCGATGGTGAGCCGGTCGGCTGCGGCGGCTGGAGCCGACGCAGCACGCTCTTCGGTGGCGATCAGATGAAGTCCGGACCCGATCCCCTTCTCGATCCCGGGACCGAGCCCGCGCGCATCCGCGCGTTCTTCGTCCGGCCGGGATGGGCACGCCGCGGTGTAGGCTCGCGGATCCTGCAGGCGTGCCTCGAAGCGGCACGGCTCGAAGGCTTCCGCTCGCTCGAACTCGCCGCGACGCTTCCGGGAGAGCCGCTCTATCGCGCTTTCGGCTTCGAAACCCGCGAGCGCCTGGACACGGTTCTGGCCGATGGGGTGAGCGTCCCGTTCATCCGCATGTCGCGGAGCCTCGAGCGCGGGAGGTCGCCCGGATCGTAACTGCACTCCGAGTGGGCTAGGCTCGGGTTCTACCCGCGCCTCGGATCCCGAGTGCGCCCCTTCTCCAGGAGTCTACGTGGCATTTACCTCGCTCGGGCTGCACCCGAGCCTTCTCCAGGGCATCAAGGAGCTCGGCTTCTCCCGCCCGACCCCGATTCAAGAAGAAGCCATCCCACCGGCCCTCGAAGGCCGTGACGTGCTCGCGTGTGCGACCACGGGCAGCGGCAAGACGGCCGCGTTCCTGCTTCCGATCATCCAGCAGCTGCTGAACCACAAGCGCGGCACCACCTACGCGCTCGTGCTGACGCCGACGCGCGAGCTCGCGGGGCAGATTCTCGAGGATCTCAACGACCTCGCCGTGCACACGCCGATCACCGGCGCAGCGGTCTACGGCGGCGTCGGAATGCGCCCGCAGGAGCACGCCTTCCGCAGCGGGGTGTCGGTGATCGTCGCTACGCCCGGGCGCCTGCTCGACCACTTCCGATCGCCCTACGCGAGCTTGCGCGGCCTCGAGTTCCTCGTCCTCGACGAGGCGGACCGGATGCTCGACATGGGCTTCCTGCCGGACATCAAGCGGATCCTGAAACACATTCCCGCCCGGCGGCAGACGCTGTTCTTCAGCGCGACCATGCCGCCTCCGATCGCCGCGCTGACACGCGAACTGCTGCGCGACCCGGCCACGGTCAACCTGGCTCGAAAGGCCGCCCCGGCGATCGGGATCACGCAGGCGGTCTATCCCGTCGCGCAGGATCACAAGGCCTCCCTCCTGCTCTCGCTGCTCGAGAGCAACGAAATCGAGGACGCGCTCGTCTTCACCCGCACGAAGCACCGCGCCGATCGGCTCGCTCACTTCCTGGTCCAGCGCAAGATCAAGGCCGAGCGCATCCACGGCAACCGCTCGCAGTCGCAACGAACCGCCGCGCTCGCCGGATTCAAGAGCGGCAAGCACCGCGTGCTCGTCGCGACCGACATCGCGGCACGCGGAATCGACGTCGAGGCGCTCGGCCACGTCGTGAACTTCGACGTGCCGAAGGTTCCCGAGGACTACATCCACCGCGTCGGCCGGACCGCCCGAGCCGAGGCGACCGGAGATGCGTTCACCTTCGTCTCGCACGAAGAGGAGGCGGACCTCGCGCGCATCGAGCGCGCGATCGGCAAGCGACTGCCGCGCGTGATCGTGCCCGACTTCGACTACGGCCCGCAGGGGATCCCGAGCGTGACGCCTCCGCCGGAGCGGTCGTCGTCGCCGGGACGCGGCCGTTCCGGGGGCAGCCGCCCCTCGCGCGGAGCTGGAAGTCGGGGCGGAGGCAGCGGCGGCGGCAAGCGCAGCTTCGGTCGGACGCGGCGCCCGCGCTAGGGCTCTTCCCGGAGCCTCGGCTCGGCGAATTTCTCCGGGTACCGTGCGACCTTGTCCGCGTAGAACGCGCGGATCTGGTCCATGTCCTTCACGACGTCGTCGCTCGGACGCATCGCTGGACCGAAGCCGCCGCGACGGCGCGCGTAGTCGAGATACCCGAACACGATCGGAACGTCGGCGCTGCGCGCGATGTGGTAGAAGCCCGACTTCCAGTGCTCGACCGCGCCGCGCGTGCCCTCCGCGGGTACGACGAGAGCGAGATCCTCTGCGGACTTGAACCGCTCCGCGGCCTGCGCGACCAGATTGCCGCGCTTGGAACGCACGACGGGAATGCCGCCGACGCTTCGCATCAGCCAGCCGAGCGGGGGCCGGAACAGCGTGTCCTTGCCCATCCACGAGATGCGGACGTCGAAGAACTCGGCGAGCGCCAACAGGAAGGCGAGATCCCAGTTCGAGGTGTGCGGCGCGGCGATCAGCACGAAGCGTCGATCCCTGGGCCGCTCGCCTTCCGGCTTCCAGCCGGACGCAGCCAGGAACGCGCGCGAGAGGAACTTCCGCAAAGCGTCTCCTTTTCAGCCCGCAGACTAGCGCGTTCGCACCTGCGGCATAGCCGCGCCGGCTAGACTCCGGGCACGTGAGCCCGCGCGAGGAAGCGTTCGATTGCGCTCGATCCTGATTCTCTCCGGCTGCCCGGGCACGGGCAAGACGACGATCGCCCGTCGGCTCGCGGAGGCGAGCCCGCGCGGCATCCACCTCGACAGCGATCGCTTCTACGACTTCGTCCCTCACCTGATCTCACCGGTCCGGCCCGAGTCTCGCGCGCAGAACGAGACCATCGCGGCGGCCGTCGCGCGCGCGGCGGGAGCCTTCGCAGAGGGCGACTACGAGGTCTTCGTCGATGGCGTGATCGGACCCTGGATGGTCCCCGTCTGGTCGCGCGCCCTCGCGGACTCGAGCGCGCCGCTGGACTACGTCGTGCTCCGCGCTCCCCTCGACGAGACACTTCGCCGCTCGACCGCTCGCGCGAAGGACGTGGACGACGAAATCGTGCGCCAGATGCACCGTCAGCTCGCCGACCTCGGCGAACTCGAGCACCACGTCGTCGAGACCCTGGGACGAACGCCCGAGCAGACCCTCGCCGAGATCGCGCGCCGTCGCGCGCGGGGCGAGCTGCGACTCGAGCCGATCCACCGGGCGCGGGTGATCGACGCGCCCTAGCTCGACTCTCTACGATCGGGCGGCCGGCTCGGCGGCCTCGATCGGATGGCCCGCCTCCCGCCACGCGCGGATCCCGCCGTCGAGCGCCGCGGCGCCGAGGAACCCCATCTCGCGCAGCGTCGCTGCGGCGAGCGTCGAGATCTTCCCGAACTCGCAGTACACGATCATGCGCGCGCGCGGATCGGGAAAGACCTCGTCGGCGCGCAGTTCGAGCTGGCCGCGTGGCACGTGGATCGCGCCCGGAATGTGCCCCGCCGCGAAGGCGTCGGCCTCGCGCACATCGACGACGGCGAGCCCGGGCTTCCCGCTCGCGATGCGATCCCGAAGCTCGTCCATTCCCATGAAGGCGATGCGCGACGCCGCGTCCCGAATCAGCTGGTCCACGGTCTTCCCGCCGCTGATGTTCGTCCGCAGCGCCTCGGTCAGATGATTGGGCATCGACAGATTCAGGTTCGCCATCTGCTCGACGAACGCGCCTCGCTCGGTCTTCTGCAGACGCGGATTCGTCTCGCGCTCGTGCGCGAGCGTGGCGTTGGGAGTGTTCTTGTAGTTGTGCCCGGGAAAGACGAGCAGGTCGCCGCTCAGCCGGAGCAGCCGATTGAACAGGCTGTCGAAGAGCGCATCGGCATCGCCGGTCGGCAGGTCCGAGCGCCCGGTCGCGCCGAGCAGAAGCGTGTCGCCCGTGAGGACGCGATCCGGCAGGACGATGCAGATCGAGTCCGCGGTGTGCCCCGGCGTGTAGAGCACGCGCAGCCGCAGCTCGCCGACGATCAGCGTCTCGCCGTCGGCGATGCGCACGTCGATGTACGGCGCCGGCGCGCGCACGTGCATGACGGCCGCGGCGTCGAGACGCGACGCGAGCTCGCGCACGGCCGAGAAGTGGTCGGCGTGGGTGTGCGTGTCGATCAGATACGCGATCCGGAACCCGCGCAACGTGGCGATCGCCAGGTAGCGGTCGATCTCGTGCAGCTCCGGATCGACGATGGCCGCCACCCGCGCCCGCTCGCAGCCGATGAAGTAGGCACAGCATCCGCCGTGCCGGACTTCCTCGAAGTACATCCCGGTCATGGGTGAGCCTCCTCCACGGTGCGAGCGACCGAGGCTCGGCGACCGAGCCGCTCGGCGAGGTTCGCGAACGTCAGGTAGACGGCGGGCACGACGACGAAGGTGAGGACGGTCGAGAATCCGACGCCGCCCACGACGGCGATCCCCAGCGGCGCGCGCGATTCGCCACCCGCGCCACTGCCGATCGCGATCGGCAGGATTCCCGCCATGGTCGCGAGCGCCGTCATCAGGATCGGACGGAAGCGGATGCGCGACGACTCGAAGACGGCTTCGCGCGCGGGCATTCCCTGCTCACGAAGCTGATTTGCGAACTCGACGATCAGGATCGAGTTCTTCGTCACCAGACCGACGAGCATGACGAGTCCGATCTGGCTGAACAGGTTGAGCGTCGCTCCCACCGCCATCAGCGTGACGAGCGCGCCGGTGAACGAGAGCGCGACCGCGACCAGGATCGTGATCGGGTGCAGGAAGCTCTCGAACTGCGCCGCGAGCACGAGATACACGGCGACGACCGCGAGCAGGTAGGCGAAGAGGAGCGCATTCCCCGACGCGTAGAACTGCTCCGACTCGCCCGAGAAGACCGCCTTGTAGCCCTTGCCGGTCGGGAGGACCTCCTTCGCGACCGCCTCGAGCTTCTCGAGCACGGTGCCGAGCGCCGCGCCATCGGCGAGGCTGCCGGTGATGGTGGCCGAGCGCACACGGTCGAAGTGCGGAAGCCCGCGCGGCGAGACCGACTCGCGCACGTCGACGAACGAGGCGAGCGGCATCAGCACGCCCGAGGAGCTCCGCACGTAGGCGCGCAGGACCGAGCGCGGATCGGCACGATCCCGCTGGTCGAGCTGGACCATCACCTTGTAGGTCTCTCCGTGGAGCTTGAAGTTCGAGAGCTCCCGTCCGCCGAGCAACGTCTGCAGCGTCGATGCGATGTCGCGGGCGGATACGCCGAGATCGCTCGCGCGATTCCGGTCGATCGCGACCTCGAGCTGCGGCTTGTTGATCAAGAGGTCCGACTGCAGGTTGACGAGGCCGGGGATCGCCTCGCCCCGGTGCACGATCTGGTCCGTGTAGCGCGCGACCTCGAAGATGTCGGGACCCTGAACGACGAGGGACACCGCCGCGGATCGGATGCTCTGCCCGAGCGCATCCGGGCTCACGGGGAACGCCTGTACGCCCGCGATCTGCGCGTAGCTCTGCCGCCACTCCTCGACGACCTGCTGCTGCGTCCGGTCGCGATCCTCCCAGAGCTTGAGCGAGGTGAACAGGACGCCTTCGTTCACGAGCCCCGGACCGCCCATCCCGAGCGAGACGATCGAGAAGCTGCGCGCGACCTCGGGCGTCGAGAGGACGATCTTCTCGATCTGTTCCTGGTAGCGAGCGGTGTAGTCGAGCGTGCTCCCCTCGGGAGCACGGATGAACGAGAGCACGACGGCGCGATCGGCGGGCGGCACGAATTCGCGCGGGATCACCATCAGCAAGACGAAGCCGAGCCCGACCCAGAGCGCCCCCGCGAGGACGACCAGACCGGGGTGCGCGAGCACGGGCCGGAGAGTCGCGGCATACGCGCCGGCGATCCGGTCGAAGCCGCGCGCGAGGACCGCCTTGAAACCGTGCTCGGCGGCGTGCGAGCGCAGCACCCGGGCGCCGAGCGAGGGCGTGAGCGTGATCGCGACGAAACCCGAGATCGCGACGGCGGCCGCGACCGTCACGCCGAACTCGCGGAAGAGGCGGCCGGTGGTGTCGGTCAGGAACGCCAGGGGAAGGAAGACCGCGACCGTCGCGACCGTCGCCGCGATCACGGCGAACAGGATCTCGTTCATGCCACGGCGCGCCGCCTCCATGCGCGGCGTCCCCTGTTCGATCCAGCGCGTGATGTTCTCGAGCACCACGATGGCGTCGTCGACGACCAGACCGATCGCGAGCGTCATGCCCATGAGCGTCAGCGTGTTGATCGAGAAATCGAGCGCGTAGAGCACCGCGAACGTGCCGACGACCGAGACCGGGATCGCGATCGCGGGGAGGAGCGTCGCGCGCGCGCTGCGGAGGAACAGGTAGATCACGATCACGACGAGCGCGACCGCCTCGAGGATTCGCAGCCCGACGTCCTCGATCGAGCGCTTGACGAAGATCGACGAGTCGAACGCGACCTCGGTCGAGACGCCCTCCGGCAGCTGCTCGGCGATTTCTGCGAGCTCTGTCCGCACGGCGTCGGCGACGTCGAGCGTGTTCGACTTCGACTGCTTGACGACGCCGAGCGCGACCGCAGGGACGCCGTTGAACCGCACGAGCTTCCGCTCGTCCTCCGCGCCGATCTCCGCACGGCCCACGTCGCGAAGACGCACGGGACCGGTCGGGGTCTCCGCGAGAATCAGCGCTTCGTACTCCTCCGGCGTCTTCATCTCGCCCGGGGTGCGCACCGTGAACTCGCGCTCGCTGCCTTCGATCCGCCCGGAGGGGATGTCGACGTTCTCGCGCGCGAGCGCCTTCTCGACGTCTGCGATCGTCAGCGCCTGCCCGGTGAGGCGCGAGTTGTCGATCCAGATCCGCATCGCGAAGCGGCGCTCGCCCGCGAGCATCACGTCCGCGACGCCGGGAAGCCTCGCCAGACGGTCCTTGATTCGGGTTTCGGCGAGCGTCGAGAGCTCGATCTGCGTCAGCCCTCCGCCCGAGAGCGAGATCCACTGGATCGGCCGCGCATCGGCGCTGCGCTTGGCGATCACCGGCTCGTCGACGTCCTGGGGAAGCTGGCTCCGCGCGCGCGCGACCCGGTCGCGGACGTCCGCCGCCGCGGAATCCACGTCGCGGTACAGCTCGAACTCGACGCTGATCGCCGAGAACTGCTCGCGCGAGAGCGAGGTGACGTGGCGGATGCCCTCGATTCCGATCAGCTGGTCCTCGAGCACCTGCGTGACCGAGGTTTCGACGACTTCGGGCGCGGCGCCGAGGAAAACCGTGCTGACCGCGACCACCGGCGGATCGACGTCGGGAAGCTCCCGGTTGGGCAGGCGCAGCAACGCGATCGCGCCCACGATCACGATCGCGAGCGACATCACCGTCGTCAGCACGGGCCGCTCGATGCAGACCTCGGGCAGCCTCATAGGGGGCGGTCCACCGTCGGCGTCGGCGGGGTCTTGCTGGCGATCGCGACCTCCGCCCCCTCGGTCACCTTCTGCGTGCCCGCCGACACGATCCGGTCACCGGACTCGAGTCCAGCCGTGATCTCGACACGGGACGCCTTGCGCAGCCCCGTCTCGACCGGCGTCCGAAGCGCCTTGCCGCCGCCGTCGAGCCGCCACACGAATGGCCCCGTCTGATCGACGAGGATCGCCGAGTCCGGAACGACCACGGCGTTCGCGCGCTCGGAGAGCTCCACCTCGAGGTTCGCGAACAAGCCCGGCTGGAGCTTGTGCTCGGGGTTGGGCACCCAGGCCTTCAACGTCAGCCTTCGCGTGGTCGCGTCGAGCGTGGGCGAAACGAAGAAGACCTCGCCGTCGAACCGGATCTCGGGGAAGGGCTTCACGGAGATCTTCACCGGCATCCCGAGCCGCACGAAGGGCACGCCGATCTCGGGGATCGCGAAGACGAGCTGGAGCCGGTCGATCGCGTCGATGCGCACGAGCTTCGTCATGCGCCGAACCCGCTCGCCCGGCGAGACCAGCCGCGCTCCGACCACGCCGTCGAACGGCGCGCGCACCCGCGTCTTCTCGAGCTCGACCTCGCGAAGCTGCACCTCCGCGCGTGCGACCTCGAGCTCGGCGCTCGCGCGGTCGTACTCGGCCTGTGCGGAGACGCCCTTCTTCGTGAGCGCGCTGATCCGCTCGAAGACCTCCGCAGCCAGCTTCGATCGCGCCCTCGCCTCTCGCACGTGTGCGGCCTGCTCGGCGTCGCGCAGGACGAAGAGCACGTCGCCCTTCTTCACGGGCTCGCCTTCGGTGAAGTCGATCGACTCGATGACACCGTCGATCTCGGGCTGCACCGCGACCGAGGACTCGGAGTCGAGCTGTCCGACGAGCATGATCGTGTCGCGGAGCGTCTCGGACTCCAGCGTGATCACCTCGACCACCGGCGCCGGCGCCTTGTACCCACTCTGTCCATCGTCCCGTCCGCAAGCGGCGAGCCCGGCCGCGGACAGAG
This sequence comes from uncultured delta proteobacterium, assembly GCA_963704165.1. GTDB lineage: Bacteria > Myxococcota_A > UBA9160 > SZUA-336 > SZUA-336 > VGRW01. Next base: position 187,919 of record CAVPHD010000006.1, read on the forward strand.
TCAACACCAGGGGGATCGCAATCCGACGCATGGCCGAAGGTTATCAGTTCCCCGCGCCGGCATCCCGGCGGTGCGGCGCGCTCAGCGCGGCGGCAGGGAGATGCGCATGCCGTCCTCCGCGAGCACGACCTGGCCTGCGAACACGTCGGAGACACCTGCAAGAAACAGGCGCCGGGCGACGAAATTGTTCGGCGAAGGCACGAGGTGCGTGAGGACGAGCTTGGCGACGCCCGCATCGCGTGCGACCTCCGCCGCCTCGACGGGAGTCGCGTGGTAGTCGGGGATGTCGCCCGCGAGCTTCGCCATCCGCTCGAGCCCGAGCCGCGCGGCGGCGGCCGACCCGCGCCGGACCAGGTCCGCCTGCAAGGCCTCGTGGATCAGCACGTCCGCGGACTTCGCGTGCGCGATCAGGCTCGCGCTCTTCGCGGTGTCGCCGGACACGACGAGCGAGCGCCCGGCGAAGTCGAAGCGGTACCCGACCGCGGGCCGCACCGGCTCGTGCGTGACGCGGAACATCGTCACCTTCAATCCGTTCCGCTCGAAGACGACCGCGCTCGCGTCGGGCGCCTCGCCGAGCGGAACGACGTGCGCCTCCGCGCCGGAGGCCGCACGCGACATGTAGCCATCGCCGTGATGGGCGATGCGGTACTCGACGTCGGCCGCGTACGCGCGGCGGAAGCCCTCGACGACCTCGACGACTCCCTCCGGTCCGTACACGGGAAGCGGCTTCGGCCGGCCCGCGATCCAGCTCTGCGTGATCGCCTCGCCCAGCCCACCGATGTGGTCGGAGTGGAAGTGCGTGAGCAGCACCGCGGACACGTGACCGAGCGGCAGGTTCGCGAGGTCGAGCACCTCCCACGAGCCCGGTCCGGAGTCGACGATCACGAACTCGCCCCCCGCGATCACCGCCGTGCACGCGGCCGCGCGGCTCGCATCGGGGAGCGGAGAGCCGCTGCCGCAGATCACGATCTGCAGGTCCGGCGAGGTGAGCACCGATGCATCGACCCGGGTGAGATTCCTCTCCAGCTGCGCCTCGAGCCACCGGTCACAACCGAGGAGCGGAACCGCGAGCGCGGCGAGAGCGAGCCAGCGATTCATCGACGCACCCCGATCAGATCTGTGAGTAGCCGGATCCTCGCACATCGACTCCCAGCCCGCGGCCCTTTTCGATCCAGCCGAACTCCTGGAGGATCTGCTGGCTGTAGGTGACGCGGCCGGTCACCTTCTCGAGCGGCTCGGTCGCCAGCAGGAGCGCCGCCCGCGCCATCCACTCGACGGGCTCGCCGTTCGGCGCGTCGGGGCGATCGAGCAGCTTGTGGTACATGATGCCCGGCGTCGGCACGACCTGCGATGGGCAGACGCAGGTCACGCTGACTCCGTTGCCGTACACCTCCGCCGCGAGGCCCTGCGTGAAGCGCTCGAGCGCCGCCTTCTCCGCGCCGTAGAGCGTGCCGCCGCGGAGCGGCGTGCCCTGGTACGGCCCGCGCCCCGGGCCGATCGCGGCGCCGGACGAGATGTTCACGATCGCGCCGGACCCGCGCGCGATCATGTCCTCGAGCACGAGCCGGCTCAGGAAGAACGGGCCGTGCAAGTTCACCGCGAACGAGCGCAGCCACTTCTCGACCGGAAAGTCCGTGACCGGAATGAAGTAGGTGAGCGCCGCGTTGTTCACGAGCACGTCGATCGGCCCGAGCCGTTCGCGCGTCGTGCGGACGATCCGCTCGCACTCGGCGAGGACGAGATGTCGCCCGCGACCGCGATCGCCTCGCCGCCGGCCTCGGCGATCTCGGCCACCGTCGCGTTCGAGCGAGCCCTCGAGGCGGTGCTCGCCCTCTCGAGCGTGCGCGCCGCGCACACGACGCGCGCGCCCTCGGCCGCGAAGAGCTGCGCGATCTCCGCGCCGATGCCGCGGCTCGCGCCGGTGACGATCACGACCTTGCCGTCGAGCTTGCCCATGCAGCGTCCTCCTAGAGATTCCCGTAGCGCGCGAGATCATAGATGCCCGCTTCCGTCGGCTGTCGCCGGCGCAGATCCTCACGGAGCCAGTCGGACGTCGCCCAGAACCGCGAATCCGTGCGGCGGATCCCGTAGCGATCGACGAAGCGCCCGAGATCCGTGTCGGAGCCGACCGCGCGCAGCGCATCGACGAACTCGCCCACGTTCGCCGAGGTCGACGCTGAAGAAGAAGTTCGGATAGCTGCCGAACTGACCCCGCACGACCGTCACGGTGTCGTCCGCCGGCAGACGGTGCGACTCCTCGCCGAACATGAACGCGACGTTCTCGTGCGCGTCGTTGTGGATCAGGCTGTAGACGAGATCGCGTGAGCCCGTCGGATCGACGCGCACGCGCAGGAACGAGACCTGCGGGAGCGTGGCGACCCACGGGCCCTCGATCGACGCGAGTCGCTGAAGCTCGCGCTTCGACCGCTCGCTCCTCGGGCGTCGCATCGGCGCGCAGGCACGGCGGCTTCGTGCAGCGGTTCAGCGTATCCGGCGGACCCGACACGGCCGGCGTGCGCGCGAGGATCTTCTCGATCAGCTGCATCTTCACGTCGCCCGACTCGAACTCGATCTGCGTGCCGTGATCGAGGCCGCGCATCCGATTGGCGAAGTAGTAGTCGAGCTGGTGCGTCGCGCCGACGTACCAGGATGCGCGGATCGTCTTGCGCTGCTCCTGCGGCAGGAAGCCGAGGAACAGGTTCTCCCCCTGCATGCGCAGGTGATCCATGTAGAGCCGCGTCGAGACCTGGTGCGTGACGTTCCCGTAGACGTCGAAGCCCGCGACCAGGTCGTAGTAGAGCCGCTCGAAGAGCGGGAAGTCGATGACCCATGCGGTCTTCGGGATCTCGCCGACGAAGCCGCGCACGACGGTCGCGTTGTCGAAGTTCCGGAAGACGGTGAGCTGGGCGTTGGTGTTCGAACCGTCGCCGTCCCAGATCCAGTCGAGCGCGGGACCGATGTGTTTGGGATCGAGTTCGTCGTAGGCGGCCTGGCGGGCGTTCAGGTACTCGTGCTGATCGATGCGCGTAGGCGAGGAAGAGCTCTCCCGGCAGGAGCGTGCCTTCGTGTTCGGCGGCAGCGCGAGCAGGGACTTGCGTCCGCGTCAGGAAGTCCGGATCGACCACCGAAAGATCGCGGTCCGGATCGAGGAAGCTGACGAAGAACTGGTCCTCGATCACGTCGACCGCGACCTGGCCGCGACACACGGGACCACGGATGAAGGTCATCACGAAGTACTGTGCATCGTCGAGCATGTACTGGTAGCGGCTGCGCGGCGGGGATCTGGTCGAAGGCGACGAACGGATTCGATGCCTCTTCGGCGCCGTAGCCGGGAACCCGCGTCGCCGTCCAGACGGGCGCGAGGAAGAGCTCCTTCAGGCGCGCGCAGCCGCTTCGGACCGAGCGCGTACACGATGTGCGTCTTGTGGACGATGCTCGATTCGATCGGCGCGCAGCCGGTACCAGAGCTGCGGACCCGGGTCGTCGTAGGGGCGGACGCGTCGCGATCTCGTCGATCGGCTGCCCCGGCGCGGTGCGCGAGCGCACGATCCGGAAGAACGGACCGGTCGGATGGTCGTCGAAATACAGATCGGCCACGAACCAGTGCTCGAAGAGGTAGCGGCTCGTGATTCGCTGCTTTAGCGACGGCCCGTTCAGGAATGCCTCCCACTCCTTCACCTGCGCGTCCAACTTCGTCGCGGGTGCGGGCGCGGAGGAGGGCTTCGCGCCCTGCGCGATCCAGGCGACCAGGGTTGCGAGCTCGTCGTCGCGCGAGCGGCGCCACGCCGTACGGCATGCCCCCGAGTGGCTGCGCGCGCGCGTAGGACTCGAATTCGTCCGCCCTCTGCGCAGGTCAGCTTGCGATCGATGTCGAGCCCGACCGACTCGGGCAGCTTCGTCCCCGCCGCGAACGGATTCGCCTTCCCGAGCGCGAGCATGCGCAGGAGCAGCGCGGACCCGTCGGTGACGGAGAAGAAATCCTTCGCCCGCCACGCGTCGGGGCCGTGCGCATCGACGAAGAGCCGCGTCGGATCCTTCGCTCGCAATCGCGCGGAGTCGTACACGGGCTGCTTCGTCGCGCCGCGCATCGCGCCTTCGTGCGACGAGAGCACGAGCTGACACGGAGCATCGTTGCACGCGTGACAGACGACGCAGCGGTTGTCGAGAACCGGCTTCACCTCGGACGCGAAATCCACCGGCCGATCGAGCCCTTCGAGCAGCGGCAGAGCCACGGGCTGCTGCGCCGAGGTGTCTCGAGCTTCTTGCAGGCAACCCACGAATCCCGCAGACGAGAGAGCGAGCACGGCGACGCCGACGAAGACGGAACGCGAAATCATCCTGACCTCCGCGGCCGATACTACCCCGAGCGCCGATCCGGTAGGATGCACGCATGAACGGGTTCCTGATCCGGTTGGCGATCGGCATGCTCGGTCTGTGGGTCGCGCAGACGATCGTGCCTGGGATGACGATCACGGGCGTCGGAACGCTCGCGCTCGCCGCGCTTCTTCTGGGCATCGCCAACGCGGTCGTGCGCCCGCTTGCTCGTGATCCTGACGCTGCCGATCACGCTGCTCACGCTCGGGCTCTTCCTCCTGGTCGTGAACGCGGCGATGCTCGGGCTCGTCGCGTCCCTGCTCGAGGCGTTCACGATCTCGGGCTTCTGGTCGGCGTTCTTCGGCTCGTGCGTCGTCAGCGCCGTGTCCTGGCTCGCGTCGGGCTGGATCGGGGACAGCGGCCGGTTCGAGGTGCTGGTCATCGAGCGGCACGACGACTGAACGTCGGGCGCGCGACGAGAGGGGAATTCCATGACGCTCGCGAACGAGAAGATCCTGGCCGAGGCTCGCGACGAGCTGCCGCGCGCCGTCTCGCTGCGCCGCCGCATCCACGCGAATCCGGAGCTCGGGCTCGATCTGCCGGAGACGACGGCCGCGGTCCTCGAGTCGCTCGCGGGCATCGACCTCGAGCTCGACGCGCAGTCGCAAGACGAGCGGCCTCGTCGCGACGCTGCGCGGCACGCGACCCGGTCCGACGCTGCTGCTGCGCGCCGACATGGATGCGCTGCCGATGCCCGAGGACACCGGCCTCGAGTTCGCGTCGCGAAATGCCGGGCGAATGCACGCCTGCGGTCACGACGCGCACACCGCCATGCTCGCGGGCGCGGTGCGGCTGCTCGACCGTCACCGCGACGTGCTCGCCGGCGACGTGCTGTTCATGTTCCAGCCCGGAGAAGAAGGCTTCGCCGGCGCGCGCGTGATGCTCGACGAGGGTCTCTTCGACCCGACGTCGATCTCGCGCGCCTTCGCGATCCACATCGATCCGCGCATTCCGGTCGGCCGCCTCGCGTCGAGGCCGGGCGCGCTGCTCGCGTCCGCCGACGGCCTCGCGATCCGGCTCGTGGGACGCGGCGGCCACGCCTCGATGCCGCACGACACGATCGATCCGGTTCCCGTCGCGTGCGAGATCGTGACCGCGATCCAGACGCTGGTGACTCGCCGCATCGACGCCTTCGACCCGGTCGTGATCACGGTGACCCGGATCGCCGCGGGCACGACCGGCAACGTGATTCCGGAGTCGGTCGAGATGCTCGGCACGATCCGCGCGACCTCGGCGCGCGCCGCGCGCGAACGCGCACGCCGGACTGCGCCGCGTCGTCGAGGGAATCGCGGCCGCGCACGAGGTCAAGGCGAAAGTCGAGATTCAAGAGGGCTATCCGGTGACGGTGAACGACGCGGCCGCGGCCGAGTTCGCGCGCGAGGTCGCGAGCGATCTGCTCGGCGAGGACGCGTTCATTCCGATGCCGCAGCCGGTGATGGGCGCCGAGGACTTCTCGTTCGTGCTCGAGCGCATTCCCGGCGCGATGGTCTTCCTCGGAGCGCGGCCCGACGGCGTCGCTCCCGCGCCCTGTCACTCGAACCGGATGGTGCTGAACGAGGAGGGCATGGTTTCGGGGATCGCACTCCACGCCGCGCTGGCCCTGCACGCGCTCGCGATCGCCTGAGCTGGGGCCATGATGAAATCCAGAATCGCCCTGCTCACGGTTCTCGTCGCGCTGCTCATCGGCTCCATCTCGCTCGCCGCGGAGCGCGAGCTGCTCCTCGCCACCACCACGAGCGTGCAGGATTCCGGCCTGCTCGACGTTCTCCTACCCGACCTGACCCGGGAAACGGGCGTGAAGGTGCGCGTGATCGCCGTCGGCTCCGGCGCCGCGCTGCGCATGGGCGCGGACGGAAACGCCGACCTCGTGCTCTCGCACGCACCGGCGGCGGAGGACGAGCTTCTGAAGCAGGGCGTCTTCAGCGCGCGTCACACATTCATGGAGAACCACTTCCTGATCGCCGGTCCCGCCTCGGACCCCGCCGCCGTGCGCGATTCGAAGAGCGGCGCCGATGCGTTCCAGCGCATCGCCGCGGCCCGCGCGGCGTACGTCAGCCGCAGCGACGAATCGGGCACGCACAAACGCGAGCAGGAGCTTCTGCGCGCGGCGGGGCTCGACCCGGTGCCGGGCTGGCCCGGCGTCGTCCGCACGGGCGCCGGCATGGGCCAGACGCTGCTCGTCGCCGGCGAGAAGAACGCCTACACGCTCTCCGACGTCGGCACGTTCCTCGCCTTCGAGAAGCGCACCGGGCTCGAACGACTGACGGGCGCGACCGACGATCTCCGCAACGTCTACGCGCTGCTTCCCGTGAATCCCGAGAAGTTTCCCGGCCGGATCCACGCCGAGGCCGCGAACGCCGTCCTCGAATGGTTCCTGCGCCCGGCCACCTCGCGCAAGATCGCCGAGTTCGGCCGGCAGAAGTACGGCGCGCCGCTCTTCCGCCCGCTCGAGCTCGACGCGGACTAGGCCCCCGCCCCGGACCCGGCCGGAATTCGCGCCCGGTCGTACAATCGCGGCCCACACTGGAGGGGACATGACGGAAACGACCGGCGGCGAGGTACTCGCGCGGATGCTCGCGGCAGAGGGGGTCGAGAAGTTCTTCGGCATCGTCGACGGCACCTACACGCAGCTCTTCGCGTGGTGCGTCGAGCTCGGAATGGAGCTGGTGACGCCCCGCCACGAATCGATCGCGCTGCACATGGCCGGCGCCTACGCGCGCGAATGACCGGAATTTTCTCATTTGATTTACACAGCATTCTAAAGAGACTGTCGAAAAACCCTTTTGTAAAGAGCGTTTCTTAGTCTGTTGTATCAGATTTTATGAAATGTATGTGAGGTTCAACTTTTTTGGTGGGAATACCTACTTATCTTCCTGTTTGGTCTCTATCCTTCTGCTAACGCAGTCCCAAAGTTTGCTATCTTTTCTATGTTGTGTACCATACAGTAGAGTAACCACTGGATGTTTACCTTGACTTTCCCTCTCAGGGTAAAGCGGTCCAACCGCTTTTGTGTTCGTATATTGGCAAATACCGGCTCCACTATCTTTATGCGATGTGGATAGATCTCCCGTGCTCGCTCGGTGTCCATTTTCGCTGCCATCTCTTGTGAGTAATTTCGCCGGTTTGATTTAATCGGTATAGCTAAGTACTTCCGTTTGCCTTTTTTACCCTTCTTGCTAATGCATCCCTCCCGGTGTGTACATACCTCACAATCTCGTGGATCTGCACGGTATGCCAAATACATCGTTCCCCATCGTGTGTTATAACTTCGTGTATGCCGTTTTAACTTCTTTCCTGCAGGGCATTCATATTCATCTGTTTCTCCATCATATCTAAAGTCTTCCGGCAGGAATTTTCTTCGCCGGCTTTCTATGGATGATTTCTTAACTCCAAGACGTGGATGTCTTTTGCGGTAGTTCTTATCCGGTATGTAGGCGTCTATTACCTCTTCTTCACATCTCTTAATGCTCTCACCGCTGTGATAGCCCATGTCTGCTGTCAAAATCGTATCCTTAAAATACTCCTCATCCTTGCCGATCGCTTTTATGTTCTCCTGTGCTTCTGTTAGTACCGGTTCCAGGTGATACTGATCCTGTCCCGACCCAAAGGCTTCTCCTCCTACGATTACCTGGTGCTTTGCATCTACCAGGGCCTGTCCATTATACCCCTGGATCGTTCCATGGGAGGTCGTCATCATTGCTGATTCATTATCCGTTACGTTACTTTGTACTTCCTTGCGCTGCTTGCCTGGTTTCGGTTCGTTCTTCTCCAAAAACTGCTCTATCTTCGCTGCCTGCTTCCTGAGCTTCTCTCTATACTTAGCTTTTCGTTTTTCTTCCTGTGTCTCCGTTCCTCCCTTCTTATCTGCCTCAACCTGTTCAGAAAGCATGGTCTCTACCCGCCGCTCCAGCTTCTCCTTCTTCGCCTTTAAGGTTGCAAAGGTCCCACTCCACCGCCTTGATGCATTTGAGGGTAGTTTACAACCATCAAGGGAGAACTCCGTTCCTCCAAGCAGCTTCATCTCTTCACATGCGAGCAATACATCCCCAAAAAGTGGTTTTATCTCTTCTTTCATGCTTGATACAAACGCTGCTATCGTGCTGTGGTCTGGCTGCTGACCACAGGAAAGTGCCATGAAGGTTACATTTTTCTTGCACTCCCGTTCTATCTTTCTCGAATGCACTATCCCCCGTGCATAGGCCAGCAGTATGATTTTGAGTAACATCCTGGGATTATAGGCCTTGCATCCTGTTTCATCATTCTTGAACTTCTCATCAAATCGAGTCATATTCATGCGTTCTTCTACCAGCATGTTGATGGCAAATTCTATGGTACCTTCCACGAGCTGGTCATCTAATGCAATAGGCACCATCATGGTTTGGGAATAGTTGCAGGACTTATACTTCGCCATAGCCTCTCCTTGTTTGTTGTGTTTTCTGCTGCTATGGCTCTAGTATATCATAGGGTGGCTTTACGACGAGGGAAAATCTGCAAACAGGGGGACTTTTTCGACAGTCTCAAATAAATTATACAATCGTCTGGTGAAAAGCCGACTATAACATTTTTGCGAGGCTGTCGAAAAACCTCCCTTTCTCCACATAAAAGTACACCTACCTCAAGTTTTCCCATCGTTGTAAAGCCCACCTATGGTATACTGTTGCCATAGCATACATAGATCTCACAAGCAAGGAGAGGAAAGGCTATGGCAAAGTACAAATCCTACAATTATTCTCAAACCGTTATGCTGCCTGTATCTTTAGAGATCAGCTTATGGCCAATACCATCGAATTTGCCATCCATACGTTGGTAGAAGATAAGATGGATATGTCACGGTTTGATGAGCGGTATAAGAATGATGAAACAGGACGCAGCGCCTACGATCCAAAGGTTTTATTAAAGATAGTGCTTTTAGCTTATGCACGGGGGATATTCACCTCACGAAAGATAGAGCGGGCATGCAAGGAGAATGTGGTTTTCATGGCGCTCTCGTGCGGTCAGGAACCTGACCACAGTACGATTGCCCCGTTTGTATCCTCTCTGCAAGAAGAAATAGTGCCCTTATTCAGGGACGTGTTACTGGTCTGTGATGAGATGAATTTGCTTGGGGGAACAGAGTTTGCGTTGGATGGGTTAAAGCTGCCATCGAATGCATCGAAGAAGTGGAGTGGAACGATAGGGAATTTAAAACGTAAGCAAGAGAAATTAGAAGAAAAAGTGAGGCAGCTGCTTACAGCTCAGATAGAAGGAGACAAGAAGGAAGAAGCTAGTCAGGCGGAGGATGAAAAACGCAAGAGACAAGCCGATCGATTGCGAAAAGAGGCAGAGAGGATAGGGAAATGGCTAAAAGAAAATGAAGCGAAAATGGGAAAGCAGGGACGAGAGATACAGAGTAATGTAACAGATAACGATTCTGCAAAGATGATGACCTCACACGGAACGATACAAGGCTACAATGCACAGGCATTGGTAGATGAAAAGCACCAGGTGATAGTACAGGGAGAGGCAAGTGGCAGCGGACAGGATCATCAGCATATACCTCCGGTTATCGATGAAGCGAAGAAGAACATGCAAGCCCTTGGTCATGATGAGCACTACTTTGAAGGGACAACGGTTACAGCAGACAGCAATTATCACAGTGAGGTAAATATCAAAAAGTGTATCGAGGAAGAACTGGATGCGTATATACCGGATAAGGACTTTCGCAATAGAGATCCACGGTTTGAGGACCAAAAAGAGCGCTATAAATCAAAGAAGGCGAGAAAGTACCACGTGGAGGATTTTCGCTATGATGAAGAAAGAGATCGGTATATTTGTCCCCAGGGCGAAGAACTTCGCTGTACGGCAAAAAGGATACGACAACGCGGCGGCAAGATCTATCGTCAATACAGAGGTGATCCAGGATATTGCGGAGGCTGTATTGCAAAGAGACTGTGTATCAAGCGTAAGGGAGGAGATCGCAAGTACTTATTAGTGCTGGTGGGAGAGAGAAGAAAGAAACTACTCGAAGGAAATGATAGCAAAGATTGATACGGAGCATGGGAGGAAGTTGTACCCTCACCGAATTGCAATAGTGGAGCCGGTGTTTGGCAACATACGAACGAACAAGCGGTTGGACCGCTTTACCCTGAGAGGGAAGATCAAGGTAAATATCCAGTGGTTATTGTATTGCATGGTACATAACATAGAAAAGATAGTAAACTTTGGATACGCAACAGTATAAAGCATACGAGAGGGGGTGATAGTAGCAGGGAAAAATTGAGTAACGATTTGATTCACTGACACTAAAATTTTCAAAAAATCACTTTCAAGGAAACAGGTGATTTCTAAGAAGGGTTTTTCAACAGGCACTGCAGGATGTTACAATTTTCGTCCCAATTTCGGAAACACTAGATATTGGGGTGACACAAGAAAAGGCAGAGCCAATTAAGACGAGCCGATCGCTTAACGTGTTGAAGTATTCTTAATCGCTTGATTTTTAGGTGGAAAAAAGGAGAATCTATCGACAGAATATTTTTCTGCGAGTTTTCACCTTTATTGCATCTAAAAACAACATGTTAAGGACAGTTAAGGCGATTCGTCAACACGTTAAGCGATCGGGTAGCCAATTAAGACCCTGCC